>CBFHKV010000007.1:0-22135 GCA_965656505.1 Burkholderiaceae bacterium
TGGCATCACGCGTGACCGTCAGCCCGAGATCGGTCGCCCATTGCACTAGTTGCAATTGTGCTTGGCCATCCTCAGGCGAGAGGGCTGCACGATTGACGCCTCCACCAGGCGTGGCGCCGATCTTGGCCATGTCGGCCAAGCGTTTATTTAATCGGTCATGGCTCACAAACTGGGAAGGACGCATAGACGGCTCGTCCTGCTGGAGTGTTTGGTGTTCCGAAATATTCATACTTGCCTCCTTGAAATAGCATCCAGTAGGTCACTGATGTTTGGCTGTTCGTCGAGCCGATGGACCTGTTCGATCAGGCTCTCGCCAGCACCCTCAAAGCCGTACTCATCCAACAGTAGCTGTGCCTTGCTCTCGACTTCTCTGGCCAGTCTTGTCGGATCCGATTGATAGATCTCTGCCTCCGGGTCTCCAGAAGGACACATGCTGTGTAAGCGTCGTGTGTCCTGGTTGCGAAGCGTGATTAAAAGCTCAACGTTGTAGACATCCGGGTAGGCTTGGGTAAAAGGTGGATAGGTGCAGACGTTGATACGATCACATAGCGAAAGAATTTCCTGGCGATTAATGCTCAGTGGCTCGTAGTCAGACAAACCCAAGCTTCCCTGCAATAAGGCGCACGCCACGCCATAAGGAACGTTGAACTGCGCATCGACGTTATTGAGCGGGCGCTGATGGTAGGTCAAGACGTTGGTTTCGTAAATGCGAATGTCTATACGCGAGATGTCATCCGCCACAATGCCTTGTTCAAAGGCTTGCAGTGCGAGATCGATCGCACCATGCATAAATCGACAGCAAGGGTAGGGTTTGATGGCTGTATCCAAGCCATGAAAGGTGCCGGGTAAGTCTGCATGGATAGCGGCGATGTCGATGGTTTGGCCATGACCCATCGCACGAAAAAAACCACCCGGCCCTTCAAAAATGGTTTCCGGTCCAGTAAAGCCAGCGTCGGCCAGGCAGGCTGCCAAAAAGCCCGATTGCGCCGCCCGCCCTGGGTGAAGCCGCTTAATCCATGAGCCGTCACTTCGCCATTCGGTTAAGCCGCTGGCTTGTGTGCCTGCGATACCCAGCGCATGGCTGGTGGCTACCGGGCCAAGACGCATGCCCACCGCGGCGGCAAGCGCGGCACCAAAAACTCCAAAAATCGCTGTTGGGTGCAGCCCATGATCAAAATGACTGCCGCGGTAGGCAAGCCCCAGACGGCAAGTAAACTCGTAGCCCGCGAGTACAGCGGCGAGAAACACCCGCCCCGAGGATTGGGATAACTCGCACGCCGCTAACGCAGCGGGAACAACGACGGCCCCTGGATGAAGCACCGCCACCCGATGATCGTCGTCAAGCTCAAGGGCATGTGCAAAGGCGCCGTTTAGCAACGCCGCATGCGACGCATCGGTGTAGCGGCCCATACCGGCCACGGTCGCCGATGGCGTAGGTGCAAAACGTGCCACGGCCGCCAACATCACCTGACTCGATGAGGCGATCGACCCTGCCATCATGACGGCGAGCGTATCCAAGACATAGGGTTTTATTTTGAGTAAGACATCATCGGGAACGTCGTCTACGATCTGACTCGCGTAGTGGCCGAACACCTTCGCCAGCGGCTGGGCTGCGGCTGAATCACCGGTGAGAGGCTGAACATTCATGACAAATCCTAGGCGATCTGTGTTTAGTGACACGGTAATTTGCGATGACCACCGCTGTGGTCATCAACCAGGGACGTGCGTTAGACGTCTTTGCTTACGTGCTCGATAAAAAAGGACTTGTTCAAATCCTACCAGCTTGTCGTTCTCAATAGCGACTGCCCTATCGCTGGCGGGGGGGTGATGAATCTCTGGCGGTATGCGCCAGTAGTTGCTATAACGTCTAAGTTATTGATAACGGCTTGTCCACGACAACCACATATGAGGCCATCATGAAATTTATTACCATCAACGGGATTACGATTCACTACAACTATATTGATGCGGGGACGGGTAAGCCGTTAATCGTGTTTTCTAATTCGTTGGCGACAGACTTTCGGATATGGCAGGACTGTGTGGACGCTTTGTCCGCTGATTTCAGTATTTTGCTCTACGACAAGCGGGGTCACGGGTTGTCTGGTCTAGACACGCCGCCCTACCAAATCCAAGGGCACGTCGATGATTTGATTGGCTTAATGGACCATTTGAATTTGAGCGGTGCGGTGATTGTGGGTTTGTCTGTCGGTGGGTTGATCGCGCAAGGGGTTTATCATTCTCGCCCTGATTTGGTGAAAGCCCTTATTTTGTGTGACACGGCAGCGAAGATTGGAAATGCACAGATGTGGGATAGCCGCTTGGCGACAGCCAGAGAGGGTGGGTTAGAAGCATTGGTCGAGGCCAATATGCAGCGGTGGTTCACACCGGCGTTTCATCAAAACCGACGCGCGGACTTAGATGGTTTTATTGCCATGTTCACACGCACGCCGCTTGAGGGTTACATCGGAACGGGTACCGCCATTCGTGATGCTGACTATCAAGGAAAGGCTGGGGATATCAAAGTACCCGTGACCTGTGTGGTGGGTGATCAAGACGGCTCGACGACCCCCGAGGTGGTTCGAGCAACCGCCGATCTGATTCCTGGTGCAACCTTTGAAATCATCAAAGACGCCGGCCACATTCCCTGCGCAGAGCAACCTGCGGCCGTGATTAAAATCATCCGCGACATGATGGCATCGCTTTGACAGCACAACGGGAGCATTTTGCAAAGCCGATCTGGGCGCTCACGGTGCCATGACTGAGCAATCGGCTGCAATAGACAATGGTGCGTCAGACTTCGCTTGTAGCGTTTGCAGATCCATGCCTTGAACCATGGCTCGAACCACGAAGCGGTTGTCAGTGACATCCAAGATGGCGAGGTCGGTGTAGACGCGAGTCACTACGCCAACCCCGGTGAGCGGATAACTGCACTGTTCGACGAGTTTGGGACGACCTGCTTTGTCTACGTGTTGCATCATCACAAAGACTTGTTTGGCGCCGACAACAAGATCCATGGCGCCACCAACCGCTGGGATGGCATCGGGCTCACCCGTATCCCAGTTGGCCAAGTCACCGTTGGGTGCGACTTGGAATCCTCCCAAGATCGTGACGTCCAAATGACCGCCGCGGATCATTGTGAATGACACCACGTGGTCGCTGATGGAGGCGCCCGGCGTTAAGGCAACGGCGCCTCTGCTGGCATTGATGAGATCCACATCAGGCGCTTGGCCTTCTGGCAAACCCGTCATACCCAGGATGCCGTTTTCACTATGGAGCACAACACCTTGCTCAGGCTTCAAAAACGGCGCAACCAGGGTTGGCATGCCAATGCCGAGATTAACGTAACTGTTCGGTGGGATGTCGTTTGCCACGACACGGGCCAATTGATCACGGGTTAAGGGGGACATGTTCACACTCAATGACTCTTTGCACAAAAATACCAGGCGTCATAACAAACTCTGGTGCGATATCGCCAGCGTCTACGATGCGATCCACTTGGGCGACGGTCAGTTTGGCCGCCATGGCCATGACTGGCGCAAAGTTCCGACCGGCGTAGCGATAGGTCAGGTTACCGTTGGCGTCTCCCAAATGCGCTTTAACAAAGGCGACATCACCAGGCAGGGGTTTCTCAAGAACGTAGCCCTTGCCGTCAATGATGCGCGTTTCTTTGCCTTCGGCCAGTTTGGTACCAAAAGCGGTGGGTGTAAAAAAAGGACCTATCCCAGCGCCTGCGGCCCGCAGACGCTCAGCCAGTGTGCCTTGAGGCACAATTTCCAATTCGATTTGTCCTGCACGGAACGCTTTCTCAAAGGCAGCCGCGCTCGGGTTTTTAGAGTTCGGTGAACGGGCGAATGAGCAGACCAGTTTTTTGACCATGCCCGCTTCGATAAGCGGCCCAATACCCGTTGGACCATTGCCCGAACTGTTGCTGACCAGCGTGAGGTTTTTGACGGGCTGATCAAGCAAAGCCTGCATCAGCTCGATCGGTTGACCGGATGTGCCAAACCCCCCTAAAAGAATGGTGGCACCGTCTTCGATACCTTCGACCGCCTGCCTCAGGGAATCAATGGTTTTGTTCATCATGGCCATGGGCTCCAGCGGACAACCCTGTGCCTATGCCCTGTCAACCGAATGGGTGTGTTCATGTGCGCTTTGTCTCCGGCTACATACTGAGCTTTCGTTATGATTTTCATCGAATATACGCCATCATCGTGCTTTGTAGGCGCGTCATGACGACTCATCACCGGAGTAATGTGCATCGAACTTGTTTGAGGCTGTTGGTCCGCGTTACGATTTGAGTAATCACTTCGCTTGCGATAACCAGCAGGTTTTTTGGAGAAAAGCACATGGGGGCTTGTTGTTCTGGTGATACGCCAAAGTTTGATGGGGTCTCGCCGCGTTACCGCAATGCACTCTGGCTAGTCATCATTATCAATGCGGTCATGTTTGGTGTTGAGATGGGGGCGGGCGCATGGGCAGGTTCTCAGGCACTGAAAGCTGATGCGCTGGATTTTCTGGGGGACGCTTTTACCTACAGCATAAGCCTCTGGGTGATCGGTAAAAGCGTTGCCACTCGGTCTGTTGCGGCCATCTTTAAAGGCGCGAGCTTAGGGGCAATGGGCCTCTGGGTTTTGGGGGCGACGATTTACCAGGTGTTTGTGTTGCAAGTGCCGCAAGCTCAGGTGATGGGTTTGATTGGCGTACTCGCTTTGCTGGCCAATTTATTGAGTGTGTTGATACTCATGAAGTACAAGGATGGCGATGCCAATGTTCGATCTGTATGGCTTTGCAGTCGTAACGATGCCATTGGTAATGTCGCGGTGATGTTTGCAGCCATCGCTGTCTTTTTCACGGCGAGTGCGTGGCCTGATCTAATTGTTGCAGCGGCGATGGCAGGCCTTTTCCTTTGGTCTGCGGTTCAAATCTTGAAGCAGGCTTTCAGGGAATGGCGTGAGGAACGCCATGCAGCCAAAGAGGCCCTAGCTGTAAGCTCAAAGACGGGGCTCTAATCCGTTGAGTGGTTGACTGCTTGTGTACTATGACCTCGTTTCCCGCTCTCTTTTGGCTCAATCCACACCATGCTTTTGAAGATATCTCTTACGTTGCTCGTCGTCGGTATTTCTTTACTTGCCGGTCGTTTGGCGTTCCGAAGTGACCGCAGCGAATCCACCTCTTTGGCGCTGGGTCTAGGCGAGGCATTCGCCGCGGGTGTTTTTTTGGGTGCGGGCTTAATTCACATGCTTGGCGATGCGGACGCAACATTTAATGCGCAAGGGATCGATTTCCCATATGCGCCGCTGTTGTGCGGTGCGGTGTTGTTACTGCTGCTTTGGGCCGAGCATCTTGGGCACTTGATGGCCCAACGCTCTGGGCAGAGCTCTCATGTGTTGCCACTGATCGCCGTCGCGATGCTCTCGATTCATTCGCTTCTGATGGGGGCGGCGTTTGGTATTACCACCTCGTTTTCCTTGGCCATAGCGGTGTTTGTGGCGGTCTTGGCACACAAAGGCGCAGCGAGTTTTGCGTTAGGTCTTGAATTGGTTCGTTCTGCAATGCCCAAGACCAAACAGTGGCAGCTCTTTTTGTTTTTCGTGGTGATGTTTCCGATTGGCGTGGGACTTGGGCAGGCTGTCAGTCACATGACGGATGCGCATCCGCTGGTTGAGGCGATTTTTAGTGCCGTCGCCGCAGGGACATTTTTATTTTTTGGGACCTTGCATGGTCTTGCGGCGAGTCCACTGATTTCACGCTGCTGCAATGCCAAGGAATTTGCTGCCGCCGTCGCCGGCTTCGTCCTCATGGCCGTGGTGGCCATTTGGACGTAAGCCGCATCAGGCTGAAGTTCAAGTAAATACTTAAGCCGACAATGCCTTCATTTGCGCAAATAGATCGGCTTTGTACTCAAAGCCGATGCCTGGCACTTCGGGCATGGTGACGTAGCCGTTTTCCACTTTGACGCCATCGGGAAAGCCGCCGTAGGGTTGGAATAAGTCAGGGTAGGACTCATTGCCACCCAAACCCAAACCGGCTGCGATATTCAGGGACATTTGGTGACCGCCGTGAGGGATACAGCGGGTTGCCGACCAGCCATGCGTTTTGAGCATGTCGAGTGTTCTGAGGTATTCGACCAAGCCATAGCTCAATGCACAGTCAAATTGCAACCAATCGCGATCCGGGCGCATGCCACCATAGCGGATCAGGTTTCTGGCATCTTGCATTGAGAAAAGATTCTCACCCGTTGCCATGGGATTTTTGTAGTAGCTTCGTAGCGTGGCTTGTAATTCGAAATCCAAGGGATCACCGGCTTCTTCATACCAAAAGAGATCATAGGCTGACAGCGCCTTGGCATAGGCAATGGCGGTGTCTAGATCAAAGCGACCGTTGGCGTCGACAGCAAGCTTTTGGCCGTCTTGCAAAATACTTAAGATAGAGTCAATGCGACGTAAGTCTTCGTCGAGTGATTCGCCACCAATTTTCTTTTTGACAACGGTGTAACCACGGTCGATGTAGCTGCGCATTTCATCTTTGAGCTTGCCGTGATCTTGTCCTGGGTAGTAGTAACCACCGGCGGCATAAACAAAAACCTTCCGATTGACGCTACCGTCGCCGTAGCGGTCGGCGAGCAGTTGAAAGAGGGGTTTGTCGGCTATTTTAGCCACCGCGTCCCAAACCGCCATGTCAATGGTGCCAATCGCCACAGAACGCTCGCCATGACCGCCTGGCTTCTCATTGGTGTACATGCAGTCCCAAATCTTGTGTGGGTCTAAGTTGTCACCGCTTTCATCGATCAGGGTCTCGGGATCGGCTTCCATGATTCGCGGAATAATCCGTTCACGCATTAATGTCCCTTGCGCATAGCGGCCATTGGAGTTAAAGCCATAGCCCACCACAGGTTTGCCGTCTCGGATGACATCTGTGATGACAGCCACGAGACTCGTGGTCATTTTGCTGAAGTCGATGTAGGCGTTGCGAATGGATGAACTGATGGGGACTGACTTTTCTCGGATTTCGACGATTTTCACGGGTTGACCTTTTAAATGCTTTCTTAGATTCAAGTACGAAGTGCAACACGTTTTAAAGACTGGTGAAACACTTCGTGCGGCGTTTTAAATCCTAATCGTTTTCGTGGTCGGTGATTAATAAGATCTTGAATCATTTTAAGTTTAACGGTGGTCACGGACGACAAGGGTCTTTTTTTGGGAATGTACTGGCGCAGTAAGCCGTTGAAGTTTTCATTTGACCCGCTGGCACTGGATCGTCACGTGATTGCCCCGTGAAAGCTTTTGCAACCTTTTGCAACCTTTCTCCCGCGAGTACCCCGGATAATAAAGAAATTACGTCTATCGGTTGTCTTGCGTTGGGTATCGTCCCGTTTGATCTGGCATAAACTGTTGCAAACGTTTGTTGCAAAAGATTGACTCTCCTGAGGCGAATCCTGTTCGCACTGCCAGCCGATTAGAGACTTTCTAAACCCTTTTCACTTGCGAGCGGATCAATGCGTAAATATATTCTGGGGTTGCTATTTGCAACCAGTGCCGTGCTGGCCAGCGGCGCACAGGCCCAGTCAACTAACGTGGTCAAGGTGGCTGTATCACCCGCCTCGCCACCCATGCTCTATGAGCAAGACAACCAAATCAAAGGCGTGGATTACGACATCTTTAGTGCGTATTGTGAAAGTCGCGGCTGCACCATGGACATCACCGCTTACGATTGGCAAGGCATGCTTGGCGCGGTGGCTAGCGGACAGGCTGATGTGGCGTTTTCCGGGATTTCGATCACAGACCGTCGTAAGCAGGTCATGGACTTTTCAACACCTTACTACGACAACACTTGGTACCTGGTCGCGCTTGCCAAGAACGCCAAGCCCATCACAGACCTGGCTACCCTCAAGCCCCTAAGCATTGGTTATCCACGTGGCATGGCTTACAGTGACCTGATAAAAAACGAACTTGAGCCCAAGGGCTACTATTCCTTGTCACAGGTGCAGCTCTATCCGACGTACACTGAGGTCGTCACTGACCTGCAAAACGGCAATCTTGACTTGGCGTTTATTGAGAAGCCAGTCTTGACTGACTATATCAATCGACTCAAGTTGCCAATCAAAAGCGTTTACGCATTCAACGGCAAGGATGTCTTGGGCTTTGCCTTTGCCAAGGGTTCTGATATGAGAAAGGATTTCGATAAGTTTTTGGCGGAATTGGGACCGAAAAAGCTTGAGGACATGATCAACAACGCCTCTAAATAAGATCAGCTTCTACAATATTAATGCGAGACTTTAGGCGCACCACCTTTATGCAAACCTGTTGCATTCTATGAAATTGCTAGACATTATGGTTTTACTTTCCAACGGCGTGGCCTACACGCTTTTGGTCACGCTTGTTTGTAGCGCAACCGCCTTGGCTTTTGGGTTGGTGATGATCACCATTCGCACACTGGGCCCGCGCCCGGTGAAGTGGGTGGTTGATGCCGTGGTTTACTTTTTGCGCGGTGTGCCTGTCTTGGTTTTGCTATTTTTGGTGTACTTCGGTTTGCCCATGGTGAGCATTAAAGTCCCACCACTGGTGGCCATGGCGTTGAGCTTGGGTTTTATTGGTGGGGCTTATGTCACCGAGGTGTTTCGTGGTGCACTCGACTCGATTCAAGCAGATGAAGTCACGGCGGCACTTGCCATGGGCATGTCGCCCACGCAGGTGTTTCGCTACGTACAGGTGCCGCAAATGCTGCGGTTTTGCGCCCCAGGTGTTCTCAATGAATTCACCTCGATTTTGAAATACTCGCCTTTTGCCTACACCGTGGGTATTCCTGAGATCACCAAGCAAGCGACGGTGCTAGCGGGTGAAACGCTTCGAGGCGTAGAAATCTATCTGGCAGCGGGCATTCTGTACTTCCTCATTTACCGCTCGTTATTGGTGCTCGCTCGAATGGTTGAGCGGCGTTTCAGGATTCCTGGCGTGACTGCCCTATAGTGAACATTTCAACGGACCATCCAGCCGCCCTAACCATGTCTAGCCTTTTGAGCGTACGCAACCTGACCAAACAATTTGACGATACGCTCGTGCTTAAGGGTGTGAGCTTTGAAGTCGCACCAGGACAAATGAAAGTCATGATGGGATCATCGGGCTGCGGCAAGTCGACCTTACTGCGCTGTATAAACCGGCTCATCGAACCCACTAGCGGCGTGATTGAGTTTGACGGCCAATCCATCACAGGCCCAGATGTCGACGTCTTGTGGTTGCGACAGCAAATAGGCTTTGTCTTTCAACAGTACGCTTTGTTTCGTCACTTAACGGTGATTGAGAACGTGAGTCTGGCTTTGCGCAAGCTGCGCGGCGTGTCGCGCGCTGAGGCCAGATCCAAAGCCGAGCATGAGTTGGCCAAGTTTGGCATGATCGAGCACGTGGACAAGTATCCGGCAGAACTGTCTGGCGGTCAGCAGCAGCGCGTGGCGATTGCAAGGGCTTTGGCCATGAGCCCCAAAGTCCTGCTGATGGATGAGCCCACCTCTGCACTGGATCCGGTCAAATCTAGAGAAGTCTCGCAACTTTTGAATGGCTTAAGTCAAGAAGGGGTGACGATTATCTGCGTGACACACGACCTGAACCTGGCCCAGAACCTGTCACCGGTCATCACCTTCATACACGAGGGATACGTTCACGCCACTGGCTCAGTCCAAGAGTTATCAGAACGCATCGACGACCGTGTGATAGCGAATTTTTTTCAGCGGCAATGAGTCCCACAAGATCCCACCCATGAGTAACGATTGACATGACGAACTGGGCTTTTTTTTGGCAGGACCTGCTCAACCAAATGCCGTTGATATGGCAGGGTCTACTCAATACGATGTTGCTTGCGTCAACGGTCAGTGTGACTGGTCTTTTGCTGGGCTGCGTGGTGCTTTACCTCAGTATTAGCCGGCACCCAGTGGTGCGCTACATCACCAAAAGCTACATTTCATTTTTTATTGGCATGCCACTGATTGTGCTGTTGTTTCTGATGTACTACGGTGCGCCCCAGTTCGGTATCAGGTTATCGCCTTTTGAGGTCGCGGCGCTGGGCTTTACGTTAAATGTCGCTGCTTACAACGCCGCCTACCTCACCACGGCTTACAACGGTCTCGATCCAAATGAACTCGAAGCCGCACGCGCGCAAGGCTTTTCAGGGTTACAGGTGTTCCGTTTCATCACACTGCCACAGGTGCTGCGCACTTCGATACCCGCGCTCACCAATCAAGTGATCTCAAACGTCAAAGACAGCTCCGTTGTCTTTCTCATTCAATACACTGAATTTTTTGCACGGGTCCAAGAACTCGCCGCAACAAACTTCCAATTCTTCAAAGCCTACCTGTTTGCCGCCGTTGTTTATCTGGCCTTGGTCTCGGTGGTTGTGCTGGCCTCACGCAAACTCCAAAGACGCTTGGGCCTGTCATTGGGATAATTAAAAAACAGGATTGAGCCTTGGTTAAACCAAAATTGATTGTCAGAGTAATGTCAACACCCAAAAGTGTGGCCGCAACGAAGTCGAACACCTGATGATTGTCTTTTAAAGTGACACCAAGAGCGGGGGTCCCCATTGATCCTCAGTCAGATCAGCACCTTACGCCTGAAAGAGACTTTTTTAACAAGATACACTCGAAGTTGAGCGGTCTTGTGTGTGAAAGTAGTTACGGCGATGAGCCACGGGGAAGAGTCCCAGCAAGCATGCATTCAGAACCGTAAGCCAAAAAAAGGAGCGGCCATGTTATTAGTTCACATCATGGCAGGCAGTTACCCGCCATCCGATGTTTGGTGGAATTGAGTTTGACGCCCGTTGGAGCCACACTGTTTCCAAGTATTGAGCCTTTTAGAAAAGGGTTGCTCGAACTTGACCATGGCCATCGGATGTATTGGCAACTCAGCGGTAACCCTAACGGCGTGCCCGTTCTATGGATCCATGGTGGTCCGGGCAGTTCAGCAATCCCAACGCACCGGCGTCTGTTAGATCCAGATCGTTTTTTTATCATTCAATATGATCAACGGGGCTGTGGTTTAAGTGAGCCCAAGGGCGCCACGCATGCGAACACCACCCCTGATCTAGTGGCCGATATTGAGCGGCTGCGGCGGGCCTTGGGCTTGGTCCGTTGGCATGTGGTGGGTAGCTCTTGGGGAAGTGCGTTGGCCTTGATCTACGCGCAGGCTCACGCTGATCGGGTTGCCCGAGTGCTGTTGCGCAGTCCTTTTTTATGCACCTCTCAAGAGATTGATGGTTTTGTGTATGTGCCACGGTCAGGATGTGAGACGGCTTGGGCGCGGCTTGAAAGTGAGTGCCGCCCAACTCAGCCAAGCCAAAATCAGACAACATCGATTCTTGAGTACAGCTATCGAACCTTGTGTAAAGGGGATGATGTTGATGCCCAGAGCCGGCTTGCATTGGCGTGGCTGAACTACGAGGCGTCAATGGACGCCTGGCCGGCACCCGTCTTATCCACAAGCCGGTCAGACGGTCATGCCTTGATTCCCCGTTACCAAGTGCACGTGCACTACTTGAAACACCGCTGCTTTGTTGATCAAACGATCTTGGCAAACGCTGACCAGTTAGGCGCCGTTGATATGACGCTTGTCCATGGCGACCTAGATGCCTTGTGTCCGTTTGACAACAGCTTGGCTATCCAGCGTGCTGTGCCACAGGCGCGCCTGGTGCCCGTCGCGGGCGCTGGCCATAATATGTTCGATGAGCGAATGATGCACGCCTTATTGACCGAGCTGCAAACGTGGGCCTAGCGGGGCCAACGTGTTGGCAAATGATCGATTTTTTGGTGACTGATGAATCGAATCGCTTAATACTTAGGGGCTGAATGAGTGCATCGCTTGGTGCCTCACTTAGTGCCTCACTTTGTGCACCGCTTCGTGCCTTGTGCGTCAATGCAGTGCGCAAAAAAAAAGAGTTGCAGTAACTCCGGATAGGGACTACTTCTAGTAAGGCTGATTTGTCGATTAACGCGTATTGATCAATGAATGTTTGTTTTTCTCTTGCTTGACGCTGTATCAAGTTGAATCACAAGCATCACAGATTCAGGTTGATGCGGCTGCCACGATTTGTTGTCAAACACATTGTTGTCAAATATTAGTGATCAAGTACAAAGGTTAATCGGCGCAAAAGTACCAAACCCTTACCAATAGGAGTCTCACCATGGTTTCTTTGAAACGTCTCGTTAGTACGAGCCTAGTGGCTGTTGTTGCCAGCATAGGCACAGCGTATGCCCAGTCCCCAGTGGTACTGAAGTTTTCTCATGAAGTGCCAGAGACAGCCATCAAGGGCAAGACCGCCACGATGTTTGCCGAGAAAGTCGATAAATATAGCAACGGCACATTGCGTATCGATGTTTTCCCAAATGCCCAATTGCTCGCTTCTCGTGACGAAATGCGCGCGGCCATTCGCGGTCAAGTCGATATGATTGCGCCACAAACAAGCTTTTTTGTGCCCTTGGATCCTGCGTGGGATGTGTTCTACCAGCCCATGTTGTTCGATACGGCCAAGCAAGGCATGGCAACACTACAGGGCCCCGTCGGGCAAGAGATGTTGACCGAACTCGGTCAGTTTGGCTTGCAAGGCATGGGTATCTGGCACGACGGTCCCGGCTATTTATTTATGCGCAAAACGCCGGTCACCAATCCTAGCGGCATTGCCGGCAAAAAAATCCGTGTGTTCCCCTCTGCGCCGCTTGAGGCCGCCGTGCGTGCACCGGGCGGTATAGCTGTGTCACTGCCTGCGGCCGATGTCTTCTTGGGTTTACAGCAGGGCACGATTGAAGGGGTGATTACGGCGGTGACGTATGCCGGTCCGGCCAAATGGGATGAAGTGCTCAAAGCCATGACCCGCATGACGATGTTCATTGGCGGCTATGGCGTGGTCATGAACAAAGACAGCTGGGAAAAGTTAAGCGATGAGCACAAAGAAGTTGTTACGCGTGCCCTGAATGAAGCGACCGCCTGGAATCACGAAGTCGCCGCGCAAAACATTCTTGATAACGAGAAACAGTTACAAGATAACGGGGTGGTGGTTGCTGACTTAACCCCCGAAGAGCTGGCCGCTTGGCGCAAGTTGATGGCACCCATTTACAAAGAGCAGCCCGAGCCTGTGCAAGCACGTATTCGTCAAATCCAACAACTGAACAAATAACACCAGATGCTAGGTGTCTTACGACAAATCGGCAGGGTTTGGGACAAGGTTGAAATGGCCATTGGCGGCCTGTTCCTGACCCTTGCCGTTGTCATTGTGGTAATGGAGATCGTTGGGCGAAATCTCTTCGCCTACTCCATGATTGGTGCTGACGAAATCGCTTCTTTTGCTGTCATTTGGAGTGTTTTTTTTACGGCGTCAATTGGTGTCAAACGCAACATTCATGTGCGTATTGATGTGCTGTTTTACTTGTTACCGCCCATGGCCGCCAGGGGGCTCGACGCGCTTGGGACGGCCGTGTCTTTGATCTTTACCTGCTACCTCACCTATTCTGGTTGGGCTCTCATGCAAGAGAGCTTGTTTTTTGGTGAAGTGACCATGACCATGTTGCGCCTGCCACTTTGGATACCGCAGGCTATTTTGCCGATCGGTGGTTTCTTGCTCAGTGTGCGCTTGCTACAGCGTCTGGTCTTTTTGCTCAGTAATGCCCCCGACGATGCGCAAAATGAGACCAACGAACCAGAGACAGGGCACCTATGATCGGCGCAATCTCTAGTTTCTTTGGTCTTTTAGTAGGCGGTGTGCCCGTTGCGTTCGCGCTGGGCACCTGCGGATTAATTTATTTGTTGATGCAAGGCGCGGCTGCCCCCACGCTGGCTTCTCAAATGTTCTCGTCGCTCAACTCGTCGGGTTTGCTGGCCATTCCGTTTTTCATTTTGGCGGCAGAGATCATGAGCCGCAGTGGCGCCACCGTGCGCTTGATCCATTTGATAGACACCCTATTGCGCCATACGCGCGGTGGCTTGCCCGTCGTAAGTGTGCTGGCCACGGCATTGTTTTCTTCCATTTGCGGCAGCTCTGTGGCGACGGCCGCTGCGATTGGAACGGTCCTGATTCCAGAGATGACCAAGCGCGGCTATAACCGTTTGTTTGCCGTTGGTCTGATCGCCACGGCCGGTGGTCTGGGGATTTTGATTCCGCCATCGGTGCCCCTAGTGGTCTATGGCATGGTTACCGAGACGTCGATCGCATCGCTGTTTGCGGCGGGGGGCGTGGTGGGCATTGCCCTGACGATCCTGTTGTCAACGGTGGCCTATATCTACGGTCGCCGTTCTGGTGTTGAGCCGCGCCCTCGCGCCACATTCAAAGAAATCAGACAAGCGTTTGTGTCAGGCTTAGGCGTATTGCTTTCGCCAGTGATCGTCTTGGGTGGTATTTACGGCGGTATTTTTACGCCGATGGAGGCAGCCGCTGTCAGCTGCGTCTATGCGATTTTTCTGGCTCTTTTGTACGGACAGCGCCTGAAAGAAACCCTGCCCATGCTCACGAGTGCGGCCTCAATGACCTCGGTCATCATGCTGATCTTGGCCGGTGCACAGTTGTTTGGCTATCTACTGACCAACGAGCGTGTGCCACACCAAATGTTCGTTTTCATCTCCTCGCTCGAATTATCCCGCACGGAACTGATCATTGCTGTCATGGTGTTTTTCTTGTTGGCGGGTATGTTTCTCGAGGTCATCTCCATGATCCTCATCACCATGCCTATTCTCATTCCGGTGTTGGCGGGCTTTGAAATTGACTTGGTATTTTTTGCGGTGCTTTTGGTGCTGAACATGGAAATTGCCGTCATCACGCCACCTATCGGTTTAAATCTTTTTACGATCAGTGCGATCACCAAAATACCGGTGATGCGCGTGTTTCGCGGGTGTATTCCCTTCGTGATTATTCTGACCATTTTCCTGGCCTTTATCGCACTCACCCCGGGGATACAGTCATTCTTTGAATTGCTTTAGGTGGTAGCCACGGATGCAGCAAAAAAGCCCTGTCAATATTTCGGTTAGTCATTACGTTTGTCCTCGTGAAATGTCATTGTTGACGTTCCTCGATGAAATCGTAGAGGCTGGCTTTACGAACGTTGGACTGACGGTGCGTGCGCTTGATGAAATGCCGGTCGTTCAAATTCGGCAAGCGCTTGAAGCCCGCGGTCTAGGCGTTTCCTCGGTCAATACGGCTGGTTATTTTTTTGAGGCGGAAGCGGCAGCAGCTAAGCAGTCCGCGTTAAACCAACGCTTACTGGATGCGGCTGCCGAACTCGAGGCGGCCAATGGCGTGAACTTGATCGTGGGGTCAAGTGCACTATTGCCTTTGGCACAAACTCGCAATCAAGCGTTGGAGCAGGCCGGTGAGTTGGCGGCGATGGCTAAGGCAAAGGGCACACGACTCCTGCTTGAACCTATGCATCCCTTGTTGGCCCGCACCAAGGGATGTGTCAACACATTGGCACAGGCTGCTCAGTGGCTAACCGACATCCCAGAGTTGGCCCTAAACATTGATCTCTTTCATAGCTGGTGGGACCCGAGTCTTGAGGCGGCTTGCCAAGGGCAGTGCGGCAAAGTCGCTGTGGTGCAGATCTGCGATTTATTGCTCGATCCTGCAACCAACCTACCGCGTCGTGCACCGTTAAACGAGGGGACGCTCGATTGGTCAAGCTTGGTTGAAACGACGCTCGGTGCATTACCTGGTGTCCCTATTGAATTGGAGTGGTTTGCGGACCAAATGCCAGACCGCAACGCCATTGCTGTCATGCGAAATGATGCAAAGTTGATGCAAACGCTGGGCCGGACGTTGACATGAACATATTAATCACCGGTGGGACAGGATTTGTTGGGCTCAACATTGCCCGCGAGTTGATGGACGCTGGATACCAGGTGGTGACCTTCGATCTGGGTGGCATCAAGCCAACGGCATATTTTGATGGGACCCAGGGGCTGACCGTGCACACGGGGAGCGTGTTGTCACCCGAACAGATCACGGCGGCTATCGCTCAATACAACATTGACGGGATCGTACACGGCGCGGCGATCACAGCCAGCCAAACGCGTGAAACCACGTCGGCAACCGATATCCTGGCGGTCAATACGCTTGGAACGATCAACGTGTTGGAAGCCGCGTTAGCGACAGGTGTTAAGCGTGTGGTGTCGCTAGGGACGGGCTCGGTTTTTGGTTCGGCCGTGAAGTCAGGTGGGACGCTAGATGAGTGTGTGGACATCCCTCAACCCGATACGCTTTATGGCATCTCGAAATACGCAGCCGAGCGGGTGGCCGTGCGCTACCGTCAGACCCGAGCTTTAGATGTGGTTGTGGCAAGACTCGGCGTTGTGTTTGGACGTTATGAACACGACACTGGGCTGCGTGATACCTTGAGTGCCCCACTGGCTCTGGGTCAATTGGCCCTTAAGTCAGCACATGCAACGGTTTATCGGGGTCTACCCAATGACTGGGTCTATGCCGGCGATGTGGCGCGTGCGGTTTCCCTACTGCTTGATGCCCAAGTGCCACTTAGCCCCGTTTACCAAATTGGTACCGGTCGCGCTTGGTCAGTCCAAAACTGGTGTGAGCGATTGGCGCAAACATGCCCTGGTTTTACTTACGACATGGTTGATGATCAGGAAAAAGCAACCATTGGTCGTGTGACTCCATTATCGAGACCTTGTTTCTCGATCGATCGCTTGAGTCGCGAATTGGGCTATGCACCGAAATTCATGCCGCCAGCCGCCTTTGATGACTATATGCAGTGGTTGCGTACGACTGTTTGAGTTCAAGTTTGTACCTTTCTGGATTGACTCGCCCCAATCAAAAGCGCCTTCGCGCTGGCGTAGAGCACCAGGGCGTTGAGGACATGCCAAAGCCAATGTAGACCACCCCAGCTTTCGCAAAGTGGCATGTCGAGCTGACGGGCCGTTAACGAAAGCACAAAGAGACCGGCCGTGGCCCAAAGCCAATGGCTGGCGCGTTTTTGCTGAGAGGCGTTCAATACCGCTAAGCCGACCACATAAAGCCAAGCCCCAAGGTAGGTGCCGGGGGGTAAATCGACCCCTATCGGCTTAAGAGCAGATGCCAAGATAATAGCGAGCACAATGGCCAGCAATAACGTGGCCGCGCTCAGCGCTTGCATACGTTGACCAGTAGTGCCAACCCCAACCCCAACCCACTTAGGCCAAAGCCACGCATAGGTAAAGAGGTAGATGCCGATAGACACAACGTCTAGCGCCCCTGTTAAACGATTGGCGAAAGTATGAAATAGAAAGCTATTGATACCAATCAAGATAATCAAGGCACCGAGCACCCGTGCCGGTTGCTGCTTGTGTACCAGAATGATTAGCCCGGCTATCACGAAAGCAATATTGGTGATGGCATTGGCCGGCTCCGCCCAAAAGCTCGGATCCAATCGTTCGCAGTAGATGTCACTCGGTTGCAACCAACTCACGTCTTAACCATAGCGGCTAAAGACTTGTGCCGTGCCGTCGCGGATAATCAGCAAGACTTGGTAGGCGTCTTGTCGGCCGCCATAGGCTGGACCGTCCATACCCGGCGATCCGATGGGCATCCCAGGTACGCTAAGCCCCAACACTTTCGCTGGGTCTGGCGACTCCCTGAGCAAACGCTGAATGTCTGCGGCTGGCACATGACCTTCGATCACATAGCCATCAATCAGGGCTGTGTGACAGGAGCCAAACTTCTCAGGCATACCGAGCTTGGCACGTGCTGCCGCATTGCCTTCATCAATGGTCTTAACCGAGAAATCGTTTGCTTCCAAGTGGGTCACCCAGTCGCCGCAACAACCGCAATTCGGGTCTTTCCAGACCGTGAGCGATTTAGGCTTCAAAGCGGCTGTGGCGTGAAAGGGCATTAGTGCCATGCCAAGGGCACCCACTAACAAGCGGCGTCGTTTGAGTAATCGAGATTTGGTGAGGGCGGTCATGCATAGACTCCTGATATTCGCTAATCGCTAATCGCTAATGGGATTGTCGCTAATTTTTTGTAGATAAGAAATAAAAGACAAACAACACACAAAAGCCGGACAAAGTGCAAAAGTGACTTGTCATGTTTTTGTCAATATCAAGCACTGATCGTTTTAATGGTCATTGGTTCCCAGCCATTCACCTCGAGGGCTGTTTAAGCAAAAGGCCTTTGATGTGGCTATAACAGCCAAATTCGTGCTTTAATCCGAACCATCATGATTACAGTCATTATTGCCTCGTACAAATACGGGCACCTCGCGGCACATTGCATCGAGTCTTTATTATCGCAAACGGTTGCACCTACAAAAATCTACTTCGTCGATGATGGCGCGGGCGATTGTGACCATTTGCCTAGTCTCTATCCAACCATTGACTATGTCTTGCGTCCGGAAAATCTTGGTCCGGTAGACAACTTTCAGGACATGTTGTCGCGTGTAGAGACGGAGTACGTGCTATTTATTGGTGCTGACAATTGGCTGCGTTCTGACGCCATCGAACTCCTGTCGAGCGCTACCGCAGATATCGTGACTTACGACATTGTGGTGACGGGTGAGTTGAAAGAAGAAATGCTCACTCGTGTTCCCGGCCAAACACGGCCCTACCGAGGTGATTTGTACTGGGATCGCCAACAACAGCACCATGGTTCCATGATGTACCGAGCGTCCTTGGGGCAAGAAATCGGCTACAAAAAACGCCATGAGGACGGTGCACATCCACAGGAAGACTGGCATTTGTGGGACAAAATGCAAGAACGTGGCGCCAGCGTCGAGAGTTTGAAAGAAGGTCTACTTTATTACCGCCGGCACCGTGAAAATTTCTTGAAATACACCAAAGAATTCATGGCGCTAACAAAAGCAGGGGTCGATGCGGAAATGGAATCGACCATTGCCGCCGCCAACGATTAAATCAGCCGTCGATGACTCTTTTTTTGTTTCTTGTCATACGCTGACAAGACAAGCCCTAAAACACACACACCAAAATAACCGAACATGATGTAGCGGCCATAGAAGTCGGCATTTGGCGTGACCCCGGCATACTGCATACCCAACCAACCCACGGCATAAGCCACCAAGATCAACAACAAGGCCGCATCAGCAAGAACTTTCGCTTTGATTGCTATGAGAATGAACAGCATGCCGGTTAGCCAGTTGGAAATGCCGAAAGCACTCAACAACACCAGCTGGTCTTGTCCATTCGCGCTCAAGTCTAAATGGGCAAACGTGTCATTGGACCAATGAATGAAATAGGTGTGCAGGATGCCGCGCACCAAATCGACGACACCAAGGAAAAGTAAAAACATGGAAGCGATACGGCTAGGGGTGTCGTTTGCGACTGGCATTACGGTGCCTTGAAGAAGTGGCGTGCAATAAAAGGTCGGATGCGCAGGGTGACGAGATAGCCCATCTCCATCAACCAAGTCACAGGAGTAATCTTGGCGACCTGACCAGCGGACCGCCAAGGCTGTGGCAAGGCGCACCACAAATGGGCAAACCCGGCTGCACCGTCGTAAATCTGACCGGTTCTCAAGTCTTTGACGTGAAACCGTTTGAGTAACGTCTCTTTGTCGTAACCCACCGGGCAGCTAGGATTGTCTGAGGCCGCGTCTTCCCACAACACGCGACAACCGGTATCGATGCGCCGGTAATAGGCAATCTCTTTGGTACACATGGGACAACCGCCATCAAAAAAGACAGCGACCTCTTGGGTGGTTGATTGCGCAGCTTGCTCGTGGTCGGTCTTGTCTTGGCTCATTGATTAATCATAGGTCAACATAGCGCGTACCCAAACAATGGGCCCACAGCCTGTGTGTCTAGGCGTCAGGTCCCTGACGTTGCGTTTCAAAGTAGGCAAAGATCAAGATCAAGCTGTTGAACATCATTTGTAACAACTCCTCACGGCTATCTGGCGAAATTTCTGCCGAGCGCATGTTGGGATCGGGGTGATCCTCGTGCGCCAAAACCATCATAGGCACCAGCAACTGTCCCAGTTCCTCGTCTTCTATGAAATCTTGCCAGTCATTCTCTGTCATGGAGACACCAACAAGAAACGCTTCAGCCCATTCGTTTCCGGTGGCTTTGCCGTTTTCGTCGACAAGTAAGATAGGCGAATAGAGGTCTTCCGCTTCGAGCGCCTCGCGCAAGCCTGACGCCACGGTATTCCAGTGGCGCGTGACCAGTGTCAGGATTTGTTTGGCTTGTTCGAGATCCTCGAATCCGTCGTCATCGCCCAGAATGACGGGTAGGTAGTCGCTTGGTGAGACTAACGTTGGCGCACAATTCAACGCGCAAAATAAACCGTCTAGCGCTTCAAAGCTGGCTACCTCGCTATCCAGACTTGCCAGGAATGCATCCAGGGTGTCGATGTCTTCTTCGCTCAAGGGCTCATTGAGATTTTCATTCATGCGATTTCTCCAAGGACAATGACACCACTGTATCGCATCATGCCCACATAAAACATGAGGCCAGACCCAGCTAGTCCGTTAGAAGTGTCTTCACTGAGTGAGTGGATTTGAGGTTGCCCTTTCGGACCACGACAAAAAGGGTGGTGGCTTCAAATTCGCTGTTGGGTGGGGCGTTAGACACCACTTGGCCGGCTGGGTTGATAAACGCGAGCGGTATACCGATGTCGTTTTGAATGAGTTTGGCGGCGATATCACCCCATTTGCCTTTGATGTTCAACTCATAGCGAACACACTCCTCACCATCGCTATTGAATAGCTCTTCGATGACTTGTTCGGTACCCGGAGCGAGAATGGTTCGCACCAACAGCTCTGGATAGCTTCGAATCGGACGCACCACGTGGTTAGCGCCCGCTTTGATTAAACGATGGCGGTTTTCATCGGCAACGGCTTCCGCAATCACCAAGGCGTGGGCATTGGCTTCGCGTACGCGAGTGACAATGTCAAAGTTGATGCTGTCAGACAGTGGGTCGTTGGCGTCTGGGCAGAGCACAGCGATTATTGCGGCTCGCGACAAGCTGCTGCGTGTCAGCGCAGTCTCTTCAGTCGCACTTTGGTTAACGTGAGCCACATCTAAGGCGCGCAAGCTTTGTGCAATACCTTGGGTGAAGTGATTGGTGACAATCAAAGCCGGCTTTTGACCGACGGGCAAGGCGCTGCGGCGCAATTGCGACATCAGCTGCTGAAAGTAGCGCTCTGCGCCTTCGTTCGGGCTATTGATAAAAACCAGATGATCTTCCATTTCCCAACTCCAGTTGCCATTAAGGATGCGCACGCGGCGTCCCTGTCGATACTCAAAATAAAGCCCGGCTACTTGGGCGAGCACGGCAATACCGGCGCCATATAGCAAGACAATCGTGGCTAAGCGCCCTAATGCGGTCGTTGCGGAATAATCACCGTAGCCAACGGTGGTGACTGTGGTCATAGTGAGCCAAATGGCATCCTCCCAGTTCAGACCCTCGATGTAACGCATGGCCAATGTATGCACGGCCAACAAAATCATGAGGGCGAGGGCCAATTGCAGGAGCTGTCTCTTGACACTCGAGTCCGAAAGACTTCTGAGCAGCCGGATGTTCTTCTTTGTCGCGAAGTGAAAGAAAAGACTCATTGAGTGGTGGGTTCTTTTGGCGTTGCCTGTCAACACATCGGAGCAAACACGTCGTCAGGCTGACCGTTTGATAGACGTCGACAGTTTATACGCCATCAGTCGTCCTCAGTCGCCTTCAAACGCAGTCAGCGCATGACAAGCCACACCTTGGGCTTGCAACCGCGCCATGCCGCCAATGTCAGGCAGGTTAATCACAAAGGCAGCCTCTACGAGTAGCCCGCCCATCTGCTCAATCAATGCTACGGCAGCAAGCGCTGTACCGCCCGTGGCAATCAAGTCATCAACCAACAGCACGCGGTCTTGGGCTTGTATGGCATCGGTGTGGATTTCGACGCGATCCGAACCGTATTCCAACTCATAATCACAACCGATGGTCGCCGCGGGCAATTTGCCGCGCTTGCGAATGGGTACAAAACCGACACCTAGCGCATAAGCCAAGGGGGCGCCCAAAATAAAGCCGCGAGATTCGATACCGACCACAGTTTTGATATCCATGGGCGCGTATCGCTCAGCCAAGGTGTCAATCGTGAGCCGAAATCCCACGGGGTCCTTGAGCAAGGTCGTGATGTCGCGAAACATAATGCCCGGTTTTGGATAGTTGGGAATCGTACG
>CBFHKV010000007.1:22228-69629 GCA_965656505.1 Burkholderiaceae bacterium
TGTACGGACTTTAGACTTGATGGGCATACCTGTTCCTTCTGGCGTCGTCAGGGCGTTATTGGGATCGTAAACCGACACAACCTAGTTAGACACAATGTTGTGCATGGCTTGCCCAAGGCGCCGCAAGGCATCCGAGCAATCATTGCTGTCTAGAGTCGCTTCAATCAAGGTGAATTGGCCACGACGCTTAAGCGCATCAGACAAAGCCTGGCTAAATTCGCCGTTGGTTTGAACCCGCTCACCATGACCGCTACCTAGCACCTCGGGTAATTTGGCAAAGTGCCAAGGCGTGATGTCATTAAAGTCACCCTCGAGAATCAACCGCTCGGTCAAGTAGCCTTCATTGTTGAGCACGATCACGATGGGGTCATACCCGTAGCGCACAGCCACCGATAATTCCATTCCGGTCATTTGAAAGGCACCGTCGCCAACAAGCACAATGGGACGCAGGTTGGCATCAGCCGTGGCCACCCCAATCGCTGCTGGTACCGCAAAACCGAGTGAGGCGTAATAGCCGCAAGACAAAAAGTCTTTGCTGTCTTTGGTTGGTAAATCAATGGCACCAAACAAGGCATCACCAGGGTCAGCAATTACCACGGTTTTGGGGGTGAGCGTGCTCGCCAAACGAGCAAATAGCGTTGAGGTGGTGAGTGCGTCGGTATCCTCACCAGAAGGGGCTGGGCTCAATTGGTTCATGCACGGGTACTGCGTCTCAAAAGACGCTTCAACCGATAAATCCGCCAACCGATTCACAAAGTCAATAAAGTCCACTTGCTCGTACACGTGTCTGCCCACGCCCAAGCGCTCGCTCGTGGCGTGCACCACCTTGGGGGTGTCGAGTTGGGCCGAATAGACCCCAGTATCCATGTCACTGATATAGGCGCCTAACATCAACAGGCAGTCACTGTTTTCAACATAACTGGAGATTTCATCACGACTCATTTTGCCGGCAAAAACACCCATGAATTGTGGGTGGGTTTCATCGATGGCCGATTTCGATAAAAGCGTGGTGGTCACCGGTATGCCGAGCCGTTGCGCAAATGCCATGACACGGTCTAGCAAGCCGTAGCGAACGAGTTGTATGCCAAGCACAATCACTGGACGCTTGGCTTTGACCAACATGCCTTCCACCTCAGTGATGGCGGCGGAGAGGTTCTCTGGCAGTGTCACCGCGCCCGGGGGGATGTAAGCGTTGGGTGTATCTTCGGCAGGGGGTTCAACGACCATGGTTTCAATGTCACGGGGCAGTTCGATATAGCCCGGGCGTTGGTGTAACAGCACTTGCGCAATGACGGCATCAATCTGTTGGCAAGCCGTCACCGGATTGTTGATCACCGCCTGCGCGCAGGTGATCTCTTTGAATACGTTTAACTGGGACTCAAACGAGCGCACTTTGTGATGAATCATGGCGTGCATCTGGCTCTCAGAGACACCTGGGGCACCGCTGATGATGAGTACGGGCGATTGCTCCGCGTAAGCCTGGCCTGTGCTGTTGACCACTTTTAAGCCACCGACGCCATAGGTCACGCCCACAACACCGAATCCGCGGCGTCGGGCATATGCATCCGCGGCAAAGCCGGCGCCTTGTTCATCGCTCGTGGTGATGAGTTTGAGATCAGAGCGTTCAACCTTGGCCATCCAGCCGATAACGAAGTCACCAGGCACGCCAAATAGGTGATCCGCGCCTGCGGCTTGTATCCGTTCAATCAAGTATTGGCCGATGGAGAGCTTGCGGGTGTTGGTTTCGTTTGACATACAGACTCACAAAAAATAGCTGGGTTGGCTGGAATAAACGACTGACGCGACGCACCGTTTTGCGGTCCGCTGGCCAGCCATTTGGCGGTATTCGTCATTGATGAACGAGTAACCGTATTTTGTCAGTAGATCCTACTGTAATTCATCGAACAACCCCTGGTAAGCGAGCGCCGCCGTGCCAGAGGGTGATGTGTGGATCACCGGTTCAAGGTGTGCGCCCATCTTTTCGATGTCAGCAGCGAAGGGGATCGTGGTTTTTAAAAAACGATCTGGGTATTGCATGACCAGTTCAGCCATGGTGTCCGTGTGTAGCGCTTTGACCGATTGCACCATGGAGAAAAAGGCTTTTATTTTTTGAGCATCGAGCTGTTGTTGTTCAAAAAACGCCATCAGTTGAACGAATGTCCGTGCCGAAAGCGGTGAAGGCACCACAGGCACAACAATCATATCGGACGCTTTGAATACGCTTTCAGAAAGTGTAGATAAATTCGGCGGGCAGTCCAGAATGACCACGTCATAGTCGGCCTTGACCGCTTTAAGCGACTTCTTGAGCCTGGATTGGCTGTTATTTAAATCTGACAGCAGCACATCGAAATCACGGAACGACAGGTTCGCAGGTAATACATCGAGGTCAACGTAGTCGCTTTCCCGGATGGCGTTCACCAATCGAGCGTCGTCTTTAAAAAAACGGTCAGCCGATAGTTTTTTTGAAGGTTTGATTTTGAAGTAAAAGCCTGATGCCCCTTGTGGGTCTAGGTCACACAAAAGCGTGCGCTGACCGTCGGCGGCGTGGGCATATGCCAAGTTAACCGCCGTGGCCGTTTTTCCAACGCCCCCTTTGTTGGCGTAGCAAGCGATTGTTTTCATGGGTAAGCATCCTGTTTAAGCAAAAGACACGCCCTCGAATTTGAACACGTTTACATGAAAACGGTCAGTCAAGCTGCTAAAGACTCGCGATCGGGCCCAAGGCCAAGCACAGACAGGCTTCAATCCTCGTATTGCCGCAAGATGCTCTCAAGTTCGGGCAATGGATTTTTGGTGTAGTCCTTATCCAGTTGCAAGGTCACTTTGTCCATCAAGGCGCTCGGCATGTGTTGGCGTATGACACCTAAGGCTCGAGGCTCGGCAATCAATAGGATCTGATTGAGATCGTGCTGCGCCATGACGGGTTCCGTGGCGTCGATCACCCCTTGTAGAAAAGACACTTCATTGGCGTGGTGGATATCATTTTGTTCATACGACGTGCGACGTTCGCTCATGCCGACGTTGGTGTGCCCCGGCCGGTCTGCCTGCATGTCTCGATTGGCCTCATTGAAGAAGGCCATGCTGTGCAGAATTTCGAGTGAGACGGTTTCGCCTTGGGCTTGATTGCGCAAAAACGCGGCCCGTTGACCGTCTGCTAACAACACCAATGTTTTCTGATGAATTCGCATGCTGAACTCCTTTTGTGACATTTAAATGTCAGGATCGCAACGCCTTGCCGGGACATCGCATCCGACGCGATCTGTTCAATCAGCGTACTGCAAATTATTTCAAACGCAAACGATGATGGTTTGATGGGTTTGGAACCCAAGCCATGCGTTGTTCAAGCGGGTTTGGCGTCTGGGCCCACCGTTAAACCAAGGGTAAGTACGGGGTTTTAAGACGACGCCTCATGACGATAAGGTTTGTATACAGAATACAGAAAGACCTTTGGCTTCGAACCAATCACACAAGTCCACTCAAAACAAGGCGACTCACACCATGAATACGCGTGATCCTTCTTTTAACGAAAGCGAAACCCAAGAGAAAAAGTTAGTACCGTTTGGCGGTTACTACGCCAATCGGGTGCCCGGCCATGACCCGGAATTAACGGAGTGTGGGCCCGGCACACCACTTGGGGAGTACATGAGACGCTTTTGGCATCCTGTTTGCATGTCTCTAGAATTAACCGACACACCGCGGTTTCTGAAGATAATGGGTGAAGAGTTGGTGGCGTTCCGTGACGGCTCTGGTCAAGTCGGCGTGCTGCATGCCCACTGCGTACACCGCGGCGCCTCGTTGGAATATGGAAAGATCCTAGAGCGCGGTATTTCTTGTTGTTATCACGGCATGGAATTTGATGTGGATGGCACCT
Organism: Burkholderiaceae bacterium; assembly: GCA_965656505.1. Taxonomy (GTDB): domain Bacteria; phylum Pseudomonadota; class Gammaproteobacteria; order Burkholderiales; family Burkholderiaceae_B; genus Algicoccus. The sequence goes on from CBFHKV010000007.1 coordinate 26,100, forward strand.
GTTTGCGCGTGCCGTTTCCAGAGGGTGAGGAAGAAGAAGGTGAGCGTTATCGTTGCTCGATCCAGCAAGGGGCTTACAAGGCATTTGAGCGCAACGGTCTTGTATTTGCCTACATGGGTCCCCCCGACCAAGAGCCTCTGTTTCCTGAGTGGGAGGGTGACTTCACGGCGGCTGAGGGCGACGAACTCGTGCCATATAGCAATTTCCAACACTGCAACTGGCTGCAGGTGCAAGACAACTCGGCCGATAACTATCACACGATGGCATTACACGCCAAGCGTCAAGTCACCGGCGAGCACTATCAAGGCACCACATTTGATGAAGTGGGTGCCGCGTCAATGGAGGTTCCGCCAGATATGCATTTTGTGCCAGTCCAGAGCGGGCGCAGCTTGGCCTCTGCAGGTGCCAGGCGATCGGATGACGGACACATGTTTGTGCGTGTCCAACACCAAATCTTGCCCAATATCAGCATGCACGCGTACACTTCTGAGGACGGCAAAAAGAAAAAACTATTTAGCCGTATTCACATGGTTCGTTGGACCGTCCCTGTGGATGATCACAATGCAAAAATGATTGGCTGGCGCGTCATGGGGCCTACGATTGACACACGCGGGGTGGGCGATAAAAGTTTGGTTGGGTATGAGACGATCGACTTTCTGGAAGGTCAAGTGTCGTTGCGTCGTCCCGAGCGGTTTGGCAAGTACAAACTCGAAGACCTCCCGCCACTGCCGACGGATCACCGCGCACGCGCAAACTATAAGGACTGTCAATACGCCCCAGGTGATTATGAGGCCATCATTAGCCAGCGTCCGATTGCTGTGCATGCTTTAGAGAATCCCACCAAGTTTGACGCCGGCGTGTTTATTTTCAGGAAACTATTGCGCGATGCCGTGCGCGGTAGCAACCCCCAAGCCAGTCCAGAGCAATTTGCGCAATGGATGCGTGACCATGGTGGGCAGCCCAACAGTTACTGTTCCGGTAATGTCTTTGATTTGCCGGTCGGGCGAACCGCTCAGGAAGAAGTCGATCTGCGACGTTACCTCGCGCGTGAGGTGGTCAAGATCTTGACCGAAGCCGAGACAATGAAAGGCGACGAGCGCTCGACGTTTGTGTCGCAGCGCATGGAAAGGCTGCAGCAAGACGTGCTGCAAAAGCGCCACGCTTAATCGCTATGGATATGGTCGCTCATACCCCTATCGACTTGTTGGTGCGCACGATTCGCCTCGAAGCCCAGCGCATTTTGTCCTTCGAGTTGGTTCACCCCAGTGGTGAAGACCTGCCCCCTGTCGAGGCTGGCGCGCATGTTGACGTGCATTTGCCCGGTGGCCTGGTGCGGTCTTACTCTTTAGCGGGCGATCCCGATGACAGAAAGCGGTGGCAACTCGGTGTGCTGCGTGAGGCCGATGGCACTGGAGGATCGCGAGCCATGCATGAGCGCGTTCGCGTAGGCGCAAGTCTGCGCATTGACTCGCCACGCAATGCGTTTCCCTTGGCAGCCAACGCAGACCACTCGATACTTTTGGCGGGTGGCATTGGGATCACGCCGATCAAGGCCATGAGCCATGCATTAATTCGATCGAATGCCAGTTTTGAGTTGCACTATTGCGCACGTGGTCAAGCCAATGTGGCGTTTGTGGATGAGCTGAAGAGCTTGGTGCCGGCGGATCGTTTGCATTTTCATTTTGACGGCGGTGACCCTGAGCGGGGCCTCGATATTGCCGGCCTATTATCCGAGCCGGCACCGGGCACACATGTTTACTATTGTGGACCGCCGGGATTTATGGCTGCCTGTGAGCAAGCCAGTGCCCATTGGCCCAGCGACAACGTCCATCGTGAGTATTTCAAAGCACCTGCACAAGACAGTGATGTAGCCGCGAACGACGGGTCCTTCACTCTTCACTTGGTTAAAAGCGGCCAGACCATCACGGTCGAACCAGACCAGAGCATTGTGCGCGCGATCGAATTAAACGGTGGCCGAGTCCCGACCTCTTGTTTGTCTGGTTTATGTGGCACGTGCAAAGTGAATTACCTTGACGGTGAGGTGGAGCACCGTGACTACATCCTGAGCGACGATGAAAAGCAAGTGTGCTTGACGACATGCGTGTCACGAGCCAAAGGCGCTTTTCTTTCACTCGATTTATAGATTTTGATAAAGGAATCAGCCATGTTGGACACCGTCAAAGCAACAACCGCCCAAAAAGAAAACGTATCGCTCTATCAGCCCACTCAGGCCGGTCGTATCTTCCCGGAAATCCCCACCTTTGAAAACGTACAGTCAGAGCGCTTGCATCGGCAAAAGCGCTTGGTGGCGGCTTGTCGTGCCTTTGCATTAGAAAAGCTTGACTATGGCTTTGCGGGGCACTTAACGATTCGAGACCCCGAGCATCCCGAGCTTTATTGGACCAATCCCATGTGCGTTCATTTTGGGCAAGTCAAATTATCTAATCTGATTTTGGCGGATCACAAAGGCCATGTGGTTCAAGGTGATTACGCCATTAACCGCGCAGGTTTTGTGTTGCATGCCGCGGTACACGAAGCCCATCCTGACATTTTGGCGATGTGCCATGCACACACGCTTTACGGCACGGCGTTTGCAGCCCTGGGTAAACCGTTGGCACCGATCTCACAAGACGCGGCTGCCTTTTTTGAGGATCATGTGGTGATCACTGACGAGGCGGGTCAAGTTGCCGTTGAAGAAGACGCAGGCCTTGCGGTGTGCGATTGGTTTACGGGCGTCAAAGCAGCCATCCATCAAAACCACGGGTTGTTTACATCGAGTCGACACAGCATCGAGTCAGCGGCCTTTTGGTTCATGGCGCTTGAGCGTTGTTGCCAACAGCAACTGGCCGTCGAGGCCACCGGCCAAACGCCCAAATTAGTAAGCCCCGAGCGCGCGCGTTATAGTCGAGAGCATGTGGGGTCTGAGTACATCGGTTGGTTACACTTTCAGCCAATCTATGATCATCTCGTCAAGACACAGCCCGATATGTTCGCGTAAACAACGTGGCCGTCGGTATCCTTTTATGCGGAATGCATTGTGAGTCTGAGTAAATTACCAAGCCGTACCAATTTTGTGGATCTTGTCTACACTAACTTGCGCGATGCCATTAGCGATGGCACTTTGCACCCAGGTGAGCGGATCACGCAGGAAGATTTGGCCACCCGCCTGAACGTGTCTCGTTCGCCCGTCCTACAGGCCCTGCGTTTGTTAAAAAAAGAAGGCCTATTGGAAGAGGCTCCGGGTCGCGGCCTGATTGTCACGCGCTTGAATCCCGAGCGCATTGGTCACCTTTATCAGATCCGGGGCGCGCTCGATGGTTTGGCAGCTAAACTAGCCGCCGAGCGTCAACAGACAATACCTTTGACGCTGATTGAACACGGTCGGCAAGTGAGCAGGGGGGCTGATGTGCATCTGATGATCGATGCCGACATGGCGTTTCACCAAGCCATTTACGAAGCATCCGGTAACCCTTTGATCGCGGAAAACGCCTACTTGCATTGGGTCCATTTTCGCTTGCTGATGGGCGCTGTTTTGCAGCGTAGCACCAGTCGAGAAGGCATTTGGGATGAACATGAGGCCATTGCGAAAGCCATCAATCGTGGCGATACCGCTTTGGCGTCTAAACTATCCGAGCAGCACGCCGAGGTTGCACGTCGTGTGTTGATTGGCCAGTTCAAAGCCATCGAAAGCGCTGAGTTACAACCCGCGTAGTCTCGGCAGCGCCAATACCCACCATCCCTTAGCAGTTCCTATGTCAGCCCGCCACCGTGGCTCGCTGCAAGGAATTGTCGCGGGGGGGCTAAGCCGCATTGCCAAAGTGTCTGAGGTCATTGTGCCTTTGATGTGCCTGATGTATGTGCTGATGGGCTTGGTCGTCATCTTGATGAATATCGAGCAGTTGCCGCAGGTCTTTGCTTTGATCTTTGCCAATGCTTTTGGTTTGGAAGAGGCGGTTTCAGGGGGCATGGGTGCGGCTGTGGCAGACGGTTTCAAACGCGGCTTGTTTTCCAATGAGGCCGGTCTTGGCTCGGTGCCCAATGTGGCGGCAACCGCCGATGTGAAGCACCCTGTGTCTCAAGGCATCGTGCAGCCTCTCTCTGTGTTCATCGATACGTGGGTGATTTGTTCTTGTACGGCCTTTATTATTTTGTTGAGCCCTGTCTATCAGCCGGGTGCTGAAATCACGGGTGCCGCCTTGGTACAAGCCTCGCTGTCAGCCCACTTTGGCGCGTGGGCGCAGTATTTGTTGATGGTGTTGTTATTTTATTGTCTCTGAGCACCATCATATACAACTATTACTTGGATGAAATGGCTTTGGCCGAGTTCAGTCCATCGAAAAACGCCAAATGGATCCTGAGGGTATTGGTGGTGGCTTGCGTCATGTTGGGGGCAGGCGCGCCCGAGGCAACGGTGGTGTTCCTGTTCTCAGATCCCCTTATGGGCTTGTTGGCGGTGGTTAATTTGATGGTGATTGTCTCTTTGCTGCCGGTCGTGTTGCGTTTGCTAGACGACTATCGGCCGCAGTTAAAACGTGGCGAGAAAGTCCCATGCTTTGATCCAGACCAGTTTCCTGATTTGGATGTGGACCGTGAGGCATGGAAGTGACGAACGGCTAGCAGTTGTGTTTGTCTGGTTGGGTGTGTCTGGTTGTGTTGGTCTACACTGACGCGTATTTAACACCTAAGTGAATCACTATGCAGCGCAGCCACCGTTTTGTCCTCTTGTTGGGGGTGCTATTCATCGTGCAGTTTCTGGCGATGATTTTCTTTCCCTTGGCGGACACCTCTGAGCCACGGTACGCGGCGACTGCGCGCTTGATGTCCGAGAACGGCGATTGGATTACGCCGTTTTTTTCGCCAGGGGTCCCCTTTTGGGGTAAACCGCCCCTTTCGTTTTGGGCACAAGCCTTATCGTTTGATTTATTCGGTATCAGTGCGTGGGCGGTTAGATTTCCGTCTTGGCTTGCAACGCTGGCTTCGTTGTTTCTGGTCTATCGGGCCGCTGATGCGGTTGCTGGCACGCTCACGGCGCAGCGCGCGACTTTGATTTATGGCTCGTGCGCGTTGGTTTTTATCTCGGGTGGGGCCGTGCTCACCGATCCGTTCTTTGCCCTTGGCACAACGCTGTGCATGGTGGCGCCGATTTTGGTCAGTCAGGGCGCTTCCAAGTGGTGGGGTTACGGTTTTTTTGTGGGTTTGGCGATCGGCCTGTTGGCCAAAGGTCCCTTGGTGTTTGTTTTGGTGGGGGGCGTGTTGCCGCTGTTCTACCTGTTTTACCCAGCGTCCCGTATCTTTTGGAACCGTCTGCCATGGGTCAGCGGCATTTTGTTGCTGATTGTGCTGGGCCTGCCCTGGTATGTGTTGGCTGAACTCAAGACACCGGGTTTCATTGATTACTTTATTGTCGGTGAACACTTCAAGCGTTTTATCGAACCGGGTTGGTCGGGAGACCTGTACGGTGCCGCCAAACGTGAAACATTCGGCATGATCTGGCCGTTTTGGTTACAGGCGGCTCTACCGTGGAGCCCGGTGGCAGTGGTGCTGTTGATCATCGCCTTGGCTTCAAGCAAAGCCCGGCTAGCCCTAAGGCAGTCTGCGGTCGATCCCTACATGGCCTATTTTTTTGTTTGGGCTGTATTGACACCCGTGTTTTTCACCTTCGCCGGCAACATTCTCTGGACTTATTTGTTACCGGCTATGCCCGCTTTTGCGATCTTACTGGCCCGAGCATTGGCATTCAAAAACTGGCCATGGTCGGTTTCAGATCAACGGTTGGGCTGGCTCATGGGATTGACCTTGGTTGCGCCTGCATTGATTGCAACGGTGGTATCTGCCACTGCAATTAATCCCAATCTGGTGAAGTCCGAGAAAGTGCTGGTGGCCTATTTTCAAGAGAACGCTGATGCATCGGACCAACTGCATTACCTTCACGAGGTCCCGTTCTCAGCTCGCTTTTATTCGGCAGAGTCGGCACGAGCCATTAGTCCTGGTGATGTCAAACAAATGGTGTTAGCGGGTGATTCGCTTTGGGTGGCGATACCCAAGGAAGACCCCATGCTCGACCAAGACTGGGTTCAAAGCGAGGGGCAGCCTCAATATGAAAACCTGCGTTATCAGTTCTATTGGTTCAAGCCTGGCAGAAATTAAATAAAACTTTACTCATAATATTCATAGCAATCAACGGCCTACGGATTGAAGTGCGGTTTGAAGTAAGGTTTGAAGTGCGGTTTGAAGTAAGGATTGGTTTTTGTTGCCTCACGTGCTTCAATAAGCCAATAAACATGGCTGATTTGATAAGTTGATATCAGCTTATGCGCTCGCCAGAGTATAAGAACCAAACAATTGGACCGCCCACCGAATGGATGATCGCTTACTTGTCAGTATCGCCTGCCCGTTTTTTAACGAGTCGGGTATGGTTGAGAAGTTCTACACCACACTGACCGCTGAACTCGAACGGTTGACTGATTATCAGTTTGAAGTCATTTGCATCGATGATGGTAGCCAAGACAATACCTTAGCTGAGCTACTCGAAAATACCCAGTACGACGAGCGTTTCAAAGTACTGGAACTCAGTCGTAACTTTGGCAAGGAGGCTGCCCTTTCGGCCGGTCTAGACATGGTCAAAGGGGATTTGGTTATTACCCTCGATGCAGACTTGCAAGATCCGCTTTCACTAATCGAGCAGTTGCTCGTTGCGTGGGAGCAAAGTGATGCGGACGTGGTTTTGGCGAAGCGTCGGGATCGTCTTAGCGACAGCCGCACCAAACGGATGACCGCCTCGGCTTATTACCGAATTCACAACATCTTGTCGAGCGTTAAGATCCCGCAGGATGTTGGCGATTGCCGCTTAATGACACGTCAAGTGGTGCAGGCACTGTCCTCTCTTCCCGAAACCCAGCGGTTCATGAAAGGTCTGTTTGCTTGGCTCGGCTTTAAGGCGATCACAATTGAGTATGTGCGTGAAGCGCGCTATGCGGGCAGTACCAAGTTCTCTTGGTGGCGGCTCTGGAATCTTGGGATTGAAGGCATTACCAGTTTCAGTACGTTGCCCTTACGTATTTGGACCTATGTGGGCTTTGTTGGCGCCTTGGTCACTTTGCTCTACGGCATCTTTATTGTGCTCAGGACGCTGATTTCTGGCAATGACGTGCCTGGTTACACCTCGCTTTTCACGGCCATTTTGTTTTTCTCGAGCGTTCAGCTCATTGGTCTAGGCATCATGGGTGAGTACGTGGGCCGCATGTACATGGAATCCAAGCGTCGCCCCACTTATTTGGTGCGTAAATTTCACCATCCAGCTAAAGACCTGACCGAATAAATCACGCCATTCACTCATTATTCGGTTCGCCGAGTTGTTGGCGACTGATGCAACGCCACAATATCGTCTTGCGGGTTTCGCCAGTTCGGATAACGCTCACGAACAGCAGGATCATGGCCCGGCACGATGTGGTCTGGTGTCTGGGCCAGTTCCCTTAACGTCTCGAAACCCGACAACATGTCACCCACATTAAAAACGATGGGAAAGGGTGACGCGCGCATCATGTTTTCATAATAATGGCTGGCATCCGAAGCCAACACCACCCAGCCACGCGCGGTGTGAACGCGTACCGATTGCAACCCTTGGGTGTGTCCGCCAATCAAGATGAGTTCGAGCCCCGGCGCCAAGACGCTGCGGCCACGATGAAATTTCACCCGATCGGCATAGACCCGCCGGACCAGGTCAACAATGTCTTCAACCTCGTACGCATGGCGCAGCACCCCATGGCACATGTGACGCCCAGTGGCGTAATACATTTCTGCTTCTTGAACGTGAAACGTGGCATAGGGCAGCTTGTCGATATTGCCCGCATGATCGTAATGCAAGTGCGTCAGGATGACTTGCGAAATATCGCTGGCGCTCAGTCCCAGTAGGCTCAGAGACTCGATCGGACAGCGTAGAAACTGTCGCCCACGGGCTGCGGCCCCCGCCGCGTTGAATCCTGTATCAACAAGCCAGGTGCGTTGGTTGTCGCGAATGAGCCAAACAAAATAATCCATGGGCATGGGTTCGTCATGCGGATCCCTGGCGATAAAGTTGTCTGCGCGCCGACGATCGGGACTGGTGGCATACCGTAAAGCGTAAATCTCGTATTGGGGCAATGCCTGCATGCCAATGGGGTCAGTGGTCGCACTTGTCATGACTTTTCTCCGTCTACGCGATCAGCAGCCGAACGGCTGGAATCGCAAGGGTCCGATCTGTTTTAACCGAGCAGACTAGGTTTGCATAGCTCGGCGCCCTCAGGGAAACCCCAAGGCAGATGGGTCGCAGTGTCCACATGATTGAAAAGGCGTTATTGCGCCACTTGTCTTTTAAAAGTGACCTAAGATTCAAGTGCGAAGTGCTATGGTGAGAGCCAGAATACGTTTTGTAGACATGTCGCTCGTATCGACATGTCGCTTAAACGTGTCGATAAAAAAGCAAAATATCGACACGTTCTGTTGAGATGCTGCCCCGTGGCGTCTTACTATTGGACGTGTCTACAAATTTGTCTTTTTAAATCATGAGAAATGCTGCAATGTCTTGGCACTCAGAAAAACCACATAACAGCCTTGCGCCGTTGCCGCCACTTCAAGACCTAGAAAGTAAAGCAGTGCTGAAAGCATGTATCTCAGCCCGAGCGGCCCTAGCCGAGTTAAAGCAGGCTGCTGAACTGATACCTAATCAAACCATGCTCATCAACACAATTCCTTTGCTCGAAGCAAAAGGAAGCTCGGAAATCGAGAACATTGTGACCACCACAGATAAGCTGTTCCAACATGCGCACTGGGAAAGCCAGGCGGATTCAGCCACAAAAATGACTTACACAACACACAACTGCCAACGGAAATCACCATGAATGACATTATCTGCCCTCATTGCCAAAAGGCATTCAAGGTTGACGAAGCCGGCTATGCCGACATCCTTAAGCAAGTGCACGATCATGAGTTTGAAAGGCAGTTGCAGGAGCGGTTAACGCTCGCAGAGCGAGAAAAAAAAGATGCCGTCGCTTTGGCGCGCTCTGAGGCCGAACGTGAACTTCAAAAGACAGCGACCGCCAAAGACCAGCAGATTCAGGATCTCAAAGCCAAGCTCCAAGCTGGTGAGGTCGAGCGCCAATTATCCGTGGCACAAGCCCTTGGAGCCGTAGAAAAAGAGCGCGACACCTTGGCCAATGAGGTGGCGCAACTTAAAGAAGCCCAACAAGCCGCCGCAGAAATGTCCCGTCTGCAGTTTGAGAATCAACTGCAACAGGCCACTGCCACTCAAGAAGCAGAGATTGTCAAACTTAAAACTGGACTGGAGCAAGCCCAACTGACCTCTAAGCTTGAGTTTCAGTCCCTTAAAGACCGATACGAGGTGCAGATCAAAGACCGCGAAGAAGAGATTGGTCGTCTTCGCGAAATGAAAGCCCGCTTATCCACCAAAATGGTCGGTGAAACGCTAGAGCAACACTGTGAGACCGAATTCAACCGCATTCGGGCCACGGCATTTCCTCGCGCTTATTTTGAGAAGGATAATGACGCCCGTGGCGGCAGTAAGGGCGACTATATTTTTAGAGATCTTGATGAGTCCGGCACCGAAATCGTTTCCATCATGTTCGAGATGAAAAACGAAATCGATACCACGGCCACTAAAAAGAAGAATGAAGATTTTTTTAAAGAACTCGATCGCGACCGATCAGAAAAGGGCTGCGAGTATGCTGTGCTGGTCTCCCTTCTAGAGCCAGATAGTGAGTATTACAACTTGGGCATCGTTGATGTGTTTCACCGCTTCCCCAAAATGTATGTGGTGCGCCCACAGTTTTTTATTCCAATCATCACCCTGCTGCGCAATGCCGCCATGAATTCTCTTCAATACAAAACCGAACTGGCCCATGTGCGCGCCCAGAACATCGATATCACCAATTTTGAGGATCAGCTAGAAACCTTTAAATCCGCATTTGGTAAGAACTTTGATTTGGCTTCAAGAAAGTTCCAAACCGCAATCGACGAAATCGACAAATCAATCGATCACCTGCAAAAGACCAAAGATGCTTTGCTTGGTACTGACCGTAATCTGCGCCTAGCCAATGACAAAGCGCAAGACGTCACCATCAAAAAGCTGACCAAGAACAATCCAACCATGGCAACTAAATTTGCTGAGATCAAAGATCAACGGTCCAATACTGAAGATACCAATTAATCTTCACGCATCCCCCCATCTCGATTGGACACGGGCTCGGCCCAGGATCTGCGCTAATCTGATGACTTTCAGGGAGGCAATGGCATGGCCGTAGCAAACGCGAGCCCATCGCCAGCGGTGAAATTGGCGCTTGAAGGGCCTGCTGGGCGTGTTATCTGGAAGCTTTCGGCGCCCAACATTGTCTCTAATGCGTTGATCACGCTGGTGACGATTTTTGATGCCTATTTTGTGGCCAAGCTCGGCACCACGGCTTTGGCCAGCTTGGCGTTGGTGTTTCCGTTTCAAATGCTCATGCAGATGTTCGGTAATGGGGCCATGGGTGGCGGCATTGCCTCGGCCCTATCACGGGCCCTTGGACGTGGTGATAAGAACCAAGCGAGTCTGCTCGCGTGGCATGCGTTGCTGATTGGCGTGACGATGTCTGTTTTCTTTGTGGTGGTGTTTGGTTTTTTTGCGCAAACGGTCTTTACCGCCATGGGTGGCTCAGGTGAGTCACTCGATGGGGCTGTTCGTTATGCCCACGTGGCCTTTGGCGGTGCCACGGCTTCGTGGTTATTTTTTACCCTGTTTGCCATTTGCCGCGGCGCGGGTGACATGCGGGCGCCGGCGGTGGCGTTAATGATCATCACGGCGGCACAGATCTCGTTATCGGCAAGTTTGACGCTCGGCTTGGGCGTGTTTCCCTCGTTGGGTGTTTTGGGTCCTGCGGTTGCTTTGGTGGTTTGTCAGGGGGCGGCTGGACTCGGGCTTTTGTTATACGTGTTGCGAGGGCGACTCGCCCTTGAACTCAAACCCCAACGCCCGCGGTGGTCTGCCATGACGGACATCCTTCGGGTGGGTGGATTAAGCATGCTCAACAGTGTCACGATTGTGCTTGCGGTGGTGGTGGTGACCGGGGTGATTGGCCGCTACGGAATGCAAGCGCTTGGTGGATACGGCTTGGGTAGTCGACTTGAGTTGATGTTAGTGCCCATTGCCTTTGGTATTGGCGGCGCGCTCACCACGGCCGTGGGATTAAATATCGGTGCCGGCCAGCACGCCCGGGCACGATTCATTGCGTTGCTTGGTGGCGGCATCGCGTTTGGCATTTTCACGCCGATTGGCGTGGCATTGGCCATTTGGCCAGGGTTGTGGTTGTCCTGGTTTACGACGCAAGCAGCGCCTTACCAAGCCGGTGCCCATTATCTGCAAATTGTGGCGCCTTTCTATGGCGTCTTTGTGGCGGGACAAGTGCTTTACTTTGCTTCGCAAGGTACGGGAAAGATGCTGTTGCCGGTATCGGTTGGCTTCATCCGTTTGTGTGTGGTTTCACTCACGTGTGCGGTGACTGTGTGGTTGGGCTGGGGCCTTAGTGGCATCTTTTTGGGGGTGAGTGCGGGCATGATGACAGTGGGTGTCGGCTTGTGGCTGTGCACCAAGGGCGTGGCCTGGCGTGCTGGTTAAAGTCCTTTCTTGTTTTGTTCTTTCTTTGATTGCGTTAGCCTCAAACCCTTGAGATCATCAAGTGATCGGTACGCACCGCACCGGGAGCCTATGTGCCAACTGTTAAAAATATCTGTTTGCTTGATGGTGGTCTTGGTCAAGAAATTTACCGTCGAGCGTCCACAGCAAATACCTATCTGTGGTCTGTGGAAGTCATGCGCCGTGAACCCGAAGTGGTTCAGGCCGTGCACTGCGCCTACATCGACGCCGGTTCGCATGTATGCACCCTTAATACTTACGCAGCCACGCCACCACGCTTGGCGCGCGAGGGCATTGAGGATGAATTAGAAGACATCCATCAATTGGCGTTCGCGATTTGCCGCGCCGCCATTGACGCCTGCGGCAAAACCATCGACATTGCCGGTAGCCTCGGACCTCTGGTGGGGAGTTATCGTGAAACGCCGCCCCTAACGGATGACATCTTGCTCAACGATTACCGTCGACTGTGTGCAGCCCAATCGGGGGTCGATTTGTTTCTGATCGAGACCATGACCAATCGTCGGGAAGCGATGGCCGCTTGTCAGGCAGCTTTTGAAACGGGATTGCCTTATACCTTGGGATTGCGCGTCGAGCCCAATGGCCAATTACGATCTGGCGAATCGCTGACGCAAACCATTGAGCAGGCCATGATCTATAAGCCATCGGCGATTCTCATTAACTGCAGCGAGCCTGAGATCACCACTGAAGTCATGCCGACATTGGCGGTCTGCGGTGTGCCGTTTGGTGCCTACGCCAATGGTTTTGTGAGTGTGGAGGCCTTGCCGGGTGGTGCGACGGTGGACGCACTCGAACGTCGAGAAGACGTGACCATTGAGGCTTATGCCCACTGGGCCATGCAATGGATCGATGCCGGCGCCAGTATTGTGGGCGGGTGCTGTGAAATCACACCCGTGCACATGGCGTATCTCCATCGAGGACTTGAGCAACGCTTCAAGGTCGTGCCTTGGTCTGAGTTGCCGTGATGATTGACTGACCGAGTGTTCTTGTCGCTGCTCTAGCACTGATATCTTTTCCGATTTGTAGGGGCGCTCTTTCGTGTCGCCATCCCTCGTTATAAGATCGGGTATTGAAATCTCAACCAGCCCACAGACGCTCGCCTGCCGGCTGAGAGGGTGGGGTGCGTTGTCGTGATTTGGTCTGGCGGCAAGATGTCACGGCCTCGTGCCACTTTAATTGCACCGTCATTGCACCGTCGACTGTGGCGGTCAACCCGTGTTTTTGATATCAAACTTTAATAAGGTGTTACTGATGAAGTATGAATTGTTTATTGACGGTCGCTGGGTGTCGGATAGTCAGCAAGAATATTTTCCAGCGGTCAACCCCTATACGCAGGATGTCTGGGCCGAAGTCCCGACCGCATCTGAAGCCCAGGTCGCGAGCGCCATCGGCGCGGCCCGTGAGGCATTCGATACGACTTGGTCTAAGACCTCTGGCAAAGACCGTGCCCAGTTATTGAATAAGCTCGCTAACTTGATCGAAGCCGATGCCGAACGCATGGGGCTTTTGGAGAGTACTGACAATGGCAAGGTGATCAGAGAAACGCAAAGCCAAATGGGCTTTGCCGCTCGCCAATACCGCTTTTTTGCCGGTAGCGCAGACAAGTTGTGGGGCAAAGTCATTCCATTGGATCAGCCCAACATTCTCGATTACGCCACCCGCGAGCCGTTGGGTGTGGCGGTTTTAATCACCGCTTGGAACTCGCCGATGGGGCTGCTTTCCAACAAACTCGCTCCCGCGTTGGCGGCCGGTTGCTGTGTGGTTGTTAAACCCTCCGAGCATGCCTCGGTCACCACCTTGGAGTTTGCCAAGCTCGTAGAGAAAGCGGGATTTCCCAAAGGGGTGTTCAACGTGGTGACAGGCGATCACCGCGTCGGTAAGGCGTTGTTGACCTCGGGCCGAATCGATCGCATCAGTTTCACCGGTAGTCCGGCAGTGGGCCGTGAGATCGCCGCTCAAGCGGGCCGGCAGCTTGTGCCAGTGACACTGGAGTTGGGTGGCAAATCACCCAACATCATCTTTGATGATGCCGATATTGACAAAGCCGTGGTGGGTGCTTTTGCGGGAATCTTTGCCGCCACCGGACAAACATGTATTGCAGGCTCACGCTTGTTGGTCCAGAAATCGATCTACAAGCAAGTGGTTGAACAGTTGGTAGAAAAGTCCAAGACCATTGTGTTGGGAGATCCAACCGATCACAAGACCGAAATGGGTACGTTAGCCAACGAGCCGCAATTCAACCGGGTCATTCAATCGATTGAAGCGGGCGTGGCCTCAGGGGCTAAGTTGATGACCGGTGGTGGCCGTGCCAAGGGCGGTAATTTAGGCAAAGGCTTGTTTGTAGAACCGACAATTTTTAAAGACGTTGATAACGCCTCGGTACTGGCCCAGGAAGAAATCTTTGGTCCGGTTTTATCGATCATTCCGTTTGATACAGAAGAAGATGCGATTGCCATTGGCAATGACTCACGCTATGGTTTGGCCGCTGGTATCTGGACCACTAACTTGAATCGTGCCATGCGTGTCTCGAAGGCGATACACGCTGGCAGTGTTTGGGTGAACACCTATCGCGCAGTTGCCGTACAAGCGCCGTTTGGTGGGTTCAAAGAAAGTGGCTTTGGCCGTGAACGCAGCGAGTGGGCGCTCGATGAATTTTTGGCACCCAAAAACGTCATGATCGACTACTCGGAGATGGCGCGCGATCCGTTTGCCATCAAGGTGTAATAACAGCGTTCACTCAGCAGGGCCACGAGAGCCTTCGGCCTTGCTCAGTGCCGCCGTTGGGTCACCCGACAAGTCGGCTTTTAAAAAAGCCGGCGATTCGGGTAATGCCATGACTACGTTTTGTACGTCCATGACTTGTACCGTTAAGTTCGAGGCTTTGACCCAGAGCACATGACCGCCGTGCTGATGGTCGGCACTTAGAAAGTGCAAGTGATAGCCCGGTATATTGAATGTGCGGGCATAGGTTGGCGACCAAAACCCCATCAATGTGCCTCGACAGCGTTCAAAAGTGAACTCTGCTTGATGACTAGTCGCCTTGACAAGATCGGTGCCGGCCTCAGATCGACAAGCCACTCGGTAATGAATTTCATCGAACTCGCCATCAATGCGAAACGCCACAAACAGATTGTCTGACTCACGTAGTTGATCAAGCTGTGCCAAGAGATCGTCCCAGCCATCAACGGCTTCTAGCGTGCTGTGGCGATCGGCTACAAACTCTGTACACACCCAGAATGGCGCTGTGGTCGAGTCTGCTGGTTCAGTGACCTTGCCTGAAGACAAGGCTTGCCAAATGCGTCCATCCAACATTAGGCCTTCGCCATTGAGCGAGTCATAGGTGCCCAACCCAAAATCACCGTGGTTTTTAAGGTCGCCCACAGTGACGCACCCTTGATAAACCCCCTGCACCAGGGCGTTGGCTGTTGAGACTTGATAAAGGGTGTGATGTTCGACAGCAAGCACCTGCGACAGGGCGCGTTGGATCACGTGATCGACCGTCTCACCAGTGCGCTCACAGTGCTGATGTAAGGCACTGAGCAGTGAATCAGACAGCTTGGCGTGTACTGAATGGCTGGCCGGGTGAGAGGGATCGGTATGTGGGCGTTTGCCGTTTGCGGTATTGGTCATATGCCTCAGTTTAAGTAGGTTTGTAAGACTTCTTCCATTCGAATTTTTGGCACCCAAAAACGTCATGATCGACTACTCGGAGATGGCGCGCGATCCGTTTGCCATCAAGGTATAAGTTGCAGCGTCTGTAGTTGCGTTAAAAACAAATCGCGTCCATGGTGCATTTTCTCAGCCCATTGTTGACCGGCATTTTCGTCGGTGTCGTCAGTGATGTACTTGAATGAGCGCCATGGGATTTGTTTGCGGTGGCAGGCCAAGGCCAGCGCAAAGAGCTCCATGTCGACAATTTGGACGTTTTGAGCGGTTAACCATGGTTGCGTGGCGGTGACAAAACTGTCGCCGGTGGCGCAACGCACGCCTTCGTAGCCGGAGTGCAGCACGCTAGGCGTGTCATCGAACGGCGTGAAGCCTCTCGGTGCCAAGGGTTCGGCCTGCATGTCGTGTTGCAAGACGTCGGCGACTTCTACCAAACCACTGATTTCAGTTGAAAGTCGTCCGGCCGTACCAAAATTTAAGACCACGCTCGGTTGATAAGTCTGGATGGCATCCATGAGTGTTAATGCGGCATTGAGTTTGCCGATACCCGTAAAAACAACTGGAATATCGTGCCCGAGCGGCTGGTCAGCAAGCTCTTGGGGTAAGGCCGTGACGATCAGGGGTTTTTTCATGGGGCGCAGACGAATTTAAAGGTAAATTGAAAGGTATTGGGAGAGTACAACCTTTATGGCCTTTTGATTGACTGAGTGTGAGAGGATCTGCGCTTGGCGAGTTCGCGGTACAACGCTTCGCGCGTGACGCTCAGCTCGGCAGCGAGCGCCTGCCAGTGACCCTTTTCTGGGAGGATGTTGCCTTCATCTAGCCAGGCTTGTAATCGCGCGCTTACCGTAGGCAACGAGCGTATTTCGGCGCGTATCCTGGCAGCTTGCACACTGCGCGCGAGTTGGCAGGCCCACGCGCGGGCCAACGCAGGCTGCGCGTCCATGGCCTGCAGGAAGCTTATTTTAGGGATCGAGGCCACTTTGGATGAGAGGACCGTTACCGCGTCGCAGTGATAACGGGACGAGTAGGCTGACGCTTCGGCCAGAATCGAGTGCGCATTGGCGTTTTGCAGTACCAAGGCGTCACCTTGCGGTGTGTGGCGGCGCAGTTGTAGTTGACCTTCCAACACCCAAAACATCTGGCTAATCGACTGACCAGTAAGAAACAGCATTTGCCCGGGCGCAAGCGTTGTGACGGGGGCGCTATCGAACAAAGCAAAAAGAGTGGCAGACATGATTTCGATCATATGCGCAGCGGCTAGAGACTGCAACACTGATAGCTATAAAAATGTATTAGGATGCTCCCGATGTTGCGACCTTTGATCATCATGACTGCCCTGTGTGTGCCTCTTTTAGGTAGCGCCCAAACCAGCCATTCAACTCACGCCCACGGAGACAACGCAGCCGCTGCCACGCCTTACGCGGGTTTCGAGCAGCGTGACATCAAGAGCTTGTCGGAGCAAGACTTGGTTGAGTTGCGTGAAGGTTCGGGCTGGGGGCTAGCGCTCGCTGCCGAGCTCAATGGAAAGCCGGGTCCGTCGCACTTGTTGGAGCTTAGCGAACCTTTGCAACTGACCCCTGAACAAGTCACTGCCATTGAGCAGATCTATGCCGAGATGAAAGCCCAAGCGCAGCTTGCTGGCGAACGTTATATCGAGGCGGAGGCTGCCATCGAGGCTGGGTTTCGCCAAGATCAGTTGTCACCCGAAAAGCTGCGCGAGTTGATCACGACGGCCGCGCAAGCACGTGCCGACTTACGTTACGTGCATTTGTCGCGCCATTTGGAAACGCCGCCATTATTGACGCCTGAACAAATAGAACGCTACAACACTTTGCGAGGCTACACGACGCAAGACCCTTGCGTTGCGGTTCCAGAGGGTCATAACGCCGAGATGTGGCGTCGCCATAACCAGTGTGACTGAAGTGGCGCAGCAAGCCAATAGACCGTCGCTTACCCGTACGACTCGCTAACACGTCACCAACATGTCGCCCACACGTGGTTAACGGGTCGTATACTGTCTCTCACACAAGTGAGAGGAGACCTCAGTTGAAATGGCTCATTACATTCTTGGTTTTGTTGACGGCGCTTTTTTTCTATCCGCAGTTAAATGAGTCTGCTGATGCGTCTTGTGCTGCTACAGAAAAGCGTTTTGCCCGCGCGGCATTTGATCCCAAAGAGGGGGCTTCTGTGCTTGGCGCATTGTTAGCGAGCGGCGTATCCAATGGCGCTTTGGCCAGAGAGTTCGCCAAAAGCCGTTATCCCAATATTCCTGCTGCGGTGGGTTGCGCAGTGGTCTACTACCAGATGATGGCTGACCCGGAGATGCCAAAGCGCGCCATGGAAGGTCTGTAGCCTCTGTATACTTGAAGCTATTTTCAACCACTGCTGGAAACTATCATGAAGCACTATCGCATTGCTTGCATTCCGGGTGACGGCATCGGCAAAGAGGTGATCCCGGCTGGCCAAACCTTTTTAGAAGCCATCGCGGCGGGCATGCCTGATATCGAGTTCTCTTTTGAGGCGTTTGACTGGGGTGGTGACTATTACCGCACCCATGGTGTGATGATGCCCGAAGATGGACTGTCCGACCTTAAACCCTTCGATGCGATCTTGTTTGGATCTGCAGGCGATCCGGATATTGCCGATCACATCACCTTATGGGGCTTGCGATTAAAAATTTGCCAAGGCTTTGACCAGTACGCCAACGTGCGTCCGACACGAATCTTGCCTGGCATCGAAAGCCCGCTGCGTCGGTGCGAACCGGGTAGCTTCGATTGGGTCATCGTCCGAGAGAACTCCGAAGGAGAATATGCCGGTGTGGGTGGGCGTGCACATCAAGGCCATCCGATCGAGGTCGCGACCGATCTGTCGATGATGACTCGAGCTGGGGTGACACGCATCCTGCGCTACGCTTTTGAACTGGCCCGCTCACGGCCACGCAAACAGTTAACAGTAGTGACTAAGTCCAATGCCCAGCGACATGCCATGGTTATGTGGGATGAGATTGCTGCCGAGGTGGCTGCTGAGTTTCCAGATGTGAAATGGGATAAAGAGCTGGTTGATGCGGCGACGGCGCGCATGGTGAATCGACCGAATTCAATGGACACGATCGTGGCCACGAACTTGCATGCCGATATTTTGAGTGACTTGGCCGCCGCTTTGGCAGGCAGCCTGGGCATTGCCCCAACCGGTAATATTGACCCTGAGCGGCGCTACCCCTCCATGTTCGAACCGATCCACGGCTCGGCGTTTGACATCATGGGCAAAGGACTGGCAAACCCGATTGGGACGTTTTGGTCGGTGGTGATGATGCTCGAGCATTTGGGTGAAGATCGTGCCGCAGCCGCAGCCATGCAAGCCATTGAACAAGTCACCGCCAATCCCTTGCTACACACCCGTGACTTGGGCGGTTTGGCCACGACGGTTCAAGTAACCCAAGCGGCCTGTGACCTTGTGAAAGAAGCCCTCGCTTCCGGTCAATCCGCACAGGCTGTCTAGTCATCCTGTTCTGACGCACGTCAGCGGGCCGATTGCGGTGGCTACCCATGGCTACTTTCAACCGGCCCGCGATTTCAACCACAGGGTTTGGGTACACAATGCGCGGCTTGATTCGTTCTGCGTGAGTGTGCAATGCCTACTTTTTTTGAATCAGCGTGCCTAGAAGGGCAGCTAGAAGACGTCAAATTCTTTTTGGTCCGTGGCCATCCTGTCAACAAGCCTCTCGCTGATGGCCTGACGCCTTTAATGCTCGCGGCATCAATGGGGCATTTGAGTCTATGTCTCTTGCTCTTGCGCCACGGGGCCGATGTCGATTTAAGGAACAGCGCCAAACAGACCGCAGCCATGCTTGCCCAAGAGGGTGGCTATTTGATGCTCGCAAAACTCCTATGTGGCAAATCAGAGCATCGGCAAAGACACCGTTCGGTTGTGAGCCAACCTTCTCGCCAAACGGACCGCATTCATTTGGCTCGGCTATTGTCATACGGGATCAAACGGGGATTTTTGTCCGATGCACAGATCCATGGTTACCTGCCTGGTTTACGCCACAAACCCAAGCGGTTTGCGTTGATTTGTCAGGCATTAAAAGCCACAGGCATTGTATTGCGTGATCGCGAGCCCACGCTAGCCGATGCCAATGCCGCACCGATTCAGATGCGTCTCAAACCCGGCACGGATTTACAAGCCTATGCCGATCAAGTCTTGGCGCAAATCGACTCCCCGTTAGCTGGCAACATCGGTGTCTTGTCGCCACCTCAGATTCCTCAAGCAACCGTCAGGCGTTTTTGAGGGCGAGCCCGAGTTTGGCCTCTAGTGCTTGCGCAATCTGAAGAAAAGCGCGGTCTTTGCCAAAAGCGCCGGCCAAGAGCACGCCAATGGGCAGACCCTGACTGCCCTGTCCATACGGCAGGGTGAGCCCTGGGTTGCCCAGTGCGCTCCAGATGCGACCAAACATTGGGTTGCCTGTGGCGTCTAGACCCAAAGGGGCCTCGCCCGCCGCCGCAGGAGCCAGCAGCACATCCACGTCTTTGAAGATCGCCTCAAGGGCGGCAACAGACTTTTTGACGACGTCGTGGGCTTCAAATAAGCGCTCGATACCGATGCCGTAGCCTCTTTCGATCGCCTTGACGAGCCGATCTGAGCACTGGTCTTTGTGCGCACTGTACTCATCGCTAAGCGACATGGCAGCCTCGGCTTCCATAATATCGATCTGCGCTTGCAACAGGGATTTAAATATCGGTGGCACGTCGACATTCACGATGCTGATGCCTGCTTCGCTAAGCTGTTCGGCGCAAGCCAAGACGAGTTTTTGTGAGTCGGCATCAGCATGGTCCCATTCGGCCGTGCGAAACAGTCCGACGCGCGGTGTTGTGTCAACCGGTTCAGCCGACAAAACCAAATCATGCCGACGGCCTGACGCGGCGGCTAACAAAGCCACATCGGCCACGCAATGGCCCATGGCGCCGAGCGTATCAAAGCTATCGGCGAGCGGCTTTGCCCCGACCCGATTGATGGTGCCAAAGCTCGGCTTATAACCCACGACGCCGCAATAGGATGCCGGACGATAAATTGAGGAAGAGGTTTGACTGCCAAAGGCCAAGGGCAGCATGTGCGCAGCTAGGGCGGCGGCTGATCCGCTTGAAGAGCCGCCGGGTGTGCGTTTGAGATCATGGGGATTGGCTGTCTTGCCAGGATAGCGCCAGGCGAATTCGGTGGTCACCGTCTTCCCCAAGATAATCCCGCCTTGGGCTTTGCTGTGCACCACACACACCGCATCGGCGACCGGTTGATGATGGGGGTAAATCGCCGAGCCATAGGTGGTTGGCATATCGACTGTGTCGATCAGGTCTTTGACACCGAGTGGCACGCCAAACAACAAACCAGAAGCAGGCTGATCATCCAGGGCACGGGCCTGCTTCAAGGCGGACTCGGTATCCAACGTGGCAAAGGCCCCCACGGTTGGCTCAAGCTCGGTGATGCGCGCGACATACGCTTGCATCAGCGCAGACGGTTTGAGTTTGCCTTGGCTGATTTGCGCCACAGCGACGTGGGCGGGCAAGCGGTGTAGGTTTTGCGTCATGGCTTCTATCTTCCCTGTTGTATGCAAATACGAATGACGACAAAGTCATTGGTATCCTTTTATGCCTGTTTGACCTGCTCAGGTACAGTTGTTTTTTGTGGTGCGTAGGTCATCTTGCTGTGTCTTAGTCACCTCGATAAATCGCCCGCTCGGCGATGATGCGTCGCACCCCACCTCGTGGATCGGCGGTGTCGTTTATATACCTGGGCATAAGATGGATATGCACATGAGGCACCGTCTGACCCGCATGTGGCCCGTCGTTGATACCGATGTTGTAGTCAACGGGGGCGAACGCCTCATCGATCTGTGCTTTGGCACGCCCCATCAGTTGCCACAGTCCATCGACTTCACCGCGGTTCAGCATAAAAAACGACCCGACGTGGCGCTTGGGGATGATGAGGGTGTGACCCGGGTTGACGGGAAATAAGTCTCTAACCACAAACCCGACATCGTTTTGATCGAGGTAGTGTTCGCTGGCTAAAGCGCAAAAGGGGCAGTGCGGGTCGTTGTCGGGCAGGCTCATGGGGCAGATCCAATGGGTTTATACACAGGTATTTTTAGACTTGTCTTAAACCCCTTTTTAAACTTGGCACCCCGGTGTCGTAAAGACCGAATGAATAAAGGGCGGCACGTTCATAAAGCGTATAGCGTTGACCGCACTGATCGCTCGTGCGTGCGGTTACCTGAGCGATTACCAGACAAAGCCCTTTTCTTGTATATTAGGGGTGACGCATCGGGAGAGACTGCTTTACATGCAGCGCCGAAGGAGCAACCGCCCCGGAAACTCTCAGGCAAAAGGACCGGTCCGTTTCACGCACACTCTGAAGAGCGGTTGGATTTCACAATCCGCCCACCGAAGGAGCAAATCTGGCACGCGCCAGATGAATCTCTCAGGTTTCAACACAGAGGGGGTCATGCCAGCAAACCAGCGGTTTGGGCATGTACCACTTTTGAAGGATTGAACAGAGAGGGCATCGACATGACACACTATGCAGTGATTGGCGGCGGCATCACAGGCGTGACTTCCGCTTATGCATTGGCCAAACAAGGCCATCGCGTCACACTCATTGAAAAACAACGCTACCCCGGTATGGTGACTTCGTTTGCCAATGGTGGGCAATTGTCGGCATGCAATGCCGAGGTATGGAACCATCCCGCCACCTTGATCAAGGGTTTGAAGTGGATGTTCAAAGCCGATGCCCCCTTGCTCATGAATCCCAAACCAAGCTGGCACAAATTGAGTTGGATGGCTGAGTTTGTGGCTGCCATCCCCAAGTATGCAGAGAACACCATCACCACGACCCGTCTAGCGATTGAGGCGCGTGAGCATTTGTATGCCTGGGCGGCCGAGGAGGGCATCTCTTTTGACCATCAGCACGCGGGTATTTTGCATATCTATCGTGACAAGGCCGGATTTGATCGGGCCGCCAAGGTCTCCTCGCTTTTGGCCAAAGGGGGTTTAGATCGCCGTGCGGTGACACCTTCTGAAATGGTCGCGATTGAGCCCACACTAAAGGGTCAGTATTACGGTGGTTTCTTCACTGAAAGTGACACGACCGGCGACATACACCGGTTTACCACCGGATTGGCCCAAGCGTGTGAACGCATGGGCGTGGTTATTCTGACCCAGACTGATGTGGTGAAAGTCGCCGCTGACGGTCATCAGGCCACGGTCGTTGTGCGTAAGGTGGACCATGGCAGGCATGGCGTGGACCACCCCGAGCAAGCGCTAGAGACGCTTTCATTTGACGCGATGGTGATTTGTGCCGGCGTTCAAAGCCGCGCCTTGGCCGCCCAGCTTGGCGACCGCTTAAACGTCTACCCAGTTAAAGGCTACTCCATCACGGTCAATCTGCCCGATGAGATCAGTCAGCAGGCGGCACCGCAAGTCAGTTTGCTCGATGACGCCACCAAAATCGTTAGCAGTCGCCTCGGAAAGGAAAGGTTTCGAGTAGCGGGCACGGCCGAATTCAATGGTTTCAATCTCGACATTCGTGCCGACCGCATCCGACCGTTAACGCAGTGGGTTGAGACGTGTTTTCCGGGGGTGGACACCAGACAGTCGGTGCCTTGGGCTGGGCTTCGTCCGATGATGCCCAATATGATGCCGCGTGTTGGTGCGGGCAAATTGGTCAATGTCTTTTACAACACTGGACATGGTCATTTAGGCTGGACACTGTCGGCGATCACCGCCCATCAGCTCGCTGATCTTGTTGGCCAGCGAGAGGTGACGGGTGCCGCTGCTGTCGGGCGAGGCTTTACCGAGCCCGGGATGGCTCGATAAACGTTCGGTTTTTCATCCAAGGCTAGGCAACAGGCACAAAGACTTCCATGTGTCGGGGTTGTGGCAAGTCCAGTGTGCTTGCCAACGCCTGTAGCCTTTCTTGAAACCGATTCTCATCGCGAGCATCGATCCGATAGGATTCCATCCAAGTCGTGATTTGTTGCTTAACCGTGTTGGGCCGCTTCAAGAGAGCCATTTCCAATAAGGAAAACTCGTCAGCAAGCGTCTGCTGTAGCTGTTGAGCACTGCGGTGTACTCGCTCAGAAAGTACGCTGTCGAATTTGTAGTAAACAAATAAATGCATTTATCACTCCTTGGCTTAGGCAACGAGACAAGCAAGGTCGGGCGCCACCAGTTGATTTTAGTTCGATGTTGACGTTGGATAAGCATGTTATCTGTCGTTTTCTCGCCGTGGTTTAGAGAGAGAGCGCAAACAAAAGAAATCGCGTTTTTCTTAACCAGAGGCCGTGTTGTCTTGAAACGATTTGCACTCAGCCCGACGGTTAAGAATAATATCCACCAAGTACATGCTTTTAATTGGCCGGCAGACTGCGGTTCGGCCACACTATTTGGAAAGACCACATGAATAAATATGGCGTAGAAATACAAGCCCCCGACATTAGCCGCTGGCAAGCGGGTAACACGGGTGTCGATTACGTTTGGCAATTTGATTCGGGCAAGCCTGGGCCCAAGGTGATGGTTCAAGCCCTGACGCACGGCAATGAAATATGTGGTGCCATCGCCATGGATTGGTTCCTGACGCAAGGGTTCAAACCGCAAGCGGGGATTTTGACGTTGTCTTTTGCCAACCTGGCCGCATTCAGTCGCTGGGATGCAGAGAACCCTCAGCTTGGGCGCTATGTCGATGAGGACATGAACCGTGTCTGGTCAGATGAGTACCTCAACAGCGATAAAACTTCAGTGGAACTCGAGCGCGCCCGAGCGATCTTGCCATTCGTTGACCAAGCGGACTTCTTATTGGATCTACACTCCATGCGAGAGCCTTGTGCGGCGCTGATGGTTTGTGGTGCCGTGGGTAAGGGGGCGGACAAAGCCGTTGCCTTGTCCAAGCGTCTCGGTCTACCGGAGTACTTGATGTATGACACAGGCCATCCTTCGGGCCCGCGCATGATTGAGCGTCCCCAGTTTGCTGACCCCAACAATCCCAAGACGGCAATCTTGATCGAGTGCGGTCAGCATTGGGAGAAGTCCTCAGTCGATGTTGCACGCGAAACGATGTTGCGGTTTTTGATTGAAATGGGCACGATCGCTCAAGAGACAGTGGCGTCACATTTGAACCCTGCCATTCACGCGAAGGACGTCAAAGTCGTCGAAGTGACCACGGCTATCGTGGCTGAGGCAGATACTTTCGAATTTGTGGAGCCCTACAAAGGCCTAGAAATCATCGAGAAAGCAGGCACGCCCATTGCACGCAATGGCGACAAAGTGGTGGAGACACCCTATGACAACGCGGTGTTGATCATGCCCGCCGTGGCCAATCAATGGGAACGCGGTACCACCATGGTTAGGCTAGGACGCCTGATCACCGACTAGTTGAGGTGTCTTGCTTTTCAAATGCAGCGGGTTTTCAGGTCAGTGATTCGTCTGGGCCGAAAAACCGCTGTGTTGTCGTAGTAGCTGGGCTGCTCACTGGCTGGGTCAACCCCTGGTACACCTAAGACGGGTAGCGCAAAGAGCGTTGCTGCGCTTTCAAATTCGCCAGTCAACCAACGCTTTGCAAGGGTCGAATCGAGTGCCTCTGGTGGTCCGCCATTGGCAGACAGGTCGAGTTTGGACCAGGGTTGATACAGCACTTTGGTGATCATGCCAGGGTAGGGCTGCAAGGTTTTTTCTAGGACCGCATGCCCGACGACGAGTAAGCGGTGAGTCCGCCACAAATCACGGTGATTGACGAATGCTTCTTGCCAATTGTGCTCGCGTAACCATCGGGCCAAGCGCGGATCAGGCCCAAGCAGAACAGCCCCGCTTTCATCAAAAACAGTGGCCGCATCTGAGGCCTTGCTACGAACCGAACTTGGGGGCTGGGCACAATGCACGGCATTGATTGCTGCTTTTAAGCCAGGATAGGCCAGCCAGACGCAGGCATTCAAAAAGTCATGCCAGTTCGCCGTTCTCGTGGGAACGGTCCCAGTTTGCCCGATTTGCTGTTCGTAGGCCCGCTGGCTTAAACGGTCGCTTTGCGACACAAATCGCACAGGCTGCCCTGCTTGATTAGTGATTTGCCGAGCCGCGGCTATCTCATTGAGCTGGTCAAGCGAGGGCCAGCCCGGCCCCCCCGCTGAGCCCTTCAAGTCCGCACAAATCGAATGCAAGCCGGCGAATAAGGGGTGGGTATGAAAAAAAGGTCGCCAAGGTTCGGGATGTTGTGGACGTGGCATGCGAGGTCAAAAAAAGGGGGTGAGGTCGTTCACTCCCATCATAAACGAGGCCACGCTATCTTAGTATTTGGGTAGAGAACAAACCGCGGAGAAAGGCCTTGTATGCACAAAGCAAGGCTACTTTAGCTTGCACCAACCATACTTTCGCTGTCAAAATAGTCATAGCGAAACAGTCCAAGTTCCGTTTAAGTGTTCAGCTCCGGCGTGCAGTCCCAGTGTTGATGATAGGCTGTTAGGCTACTGTCAGCTGGTTTGAGCGCCGACCAATGATTGACTAAGAGCGGCCAAATAAAAACCAACAATTTCCATTTCTATCGTCCTCTATATGATTATCTTACCCACGCTGTTGTTCACCACCCTGGCGGTCTTCATGACACTCAAAGGCAACCGTAAATTAGCGGTTACGAGTTGGGTATTTGCCTTGATCTTCATGTTGGGTGCCATGCACTATCACATGGATGATGTCCTGCAGATCAGTCTTTAAAGGGGAAATTCATGTCTAGTGTGCCGACGATGAGGGTTAGCGCATACCCGTCTTATGTTCTGAATATGCTCGCCTTAGCGGGTATCTGTGTCAGCTTATTGGTGGCTTTTTTCTTTCAACTGGCCTTGGGCGAAATCCCCTGTCCCTTGTGCATGTTGCAGCGCGTTGGGCTCACGTTGGTCGGATTGGGGTTCGCCATGAACATCCGGTTTGGGCCGTCGGCGGTTCACTACGCCATCATCATCTTATCGGCGATCACGGGCGCCGGTGTGTCGCTCAGACAAATACTTTTGCATATCGCGCCAGGTGACACAGGATTTGGATCAGCGATCTTTGGTTACCACATGTACACCTGGGGATTCATTGCTTTTATGTCGACGATTATTTTCAGTGCTTTCATGCTAATGGTTGATCGCAAACACATGACTGGCTCAAACGTGGTTATCCAAACCGTCTTAGGTACCGTCTTGATTGGCTTTTTCTTGATATTGGCTTTGGGTAATTTGACATCGGATGTCCTGACTTGTGGCTTAGCACCGTGTGTTGGTAACCCTGAGACATATATCTTCCAGCGTTAGGACCGCACAGGTCTTTGACGGCTGAGATAACGGCTGATTGTTTCACCCGTGGTTTGTCAAACCTCTGGACGCCGGCTGCCTTTTTGTTTACACCAGAAGAAGCCCCAACAATAAGATCGCCCGTTGATGGCGACAGTCGTTTGTAGACGGGGCACTCATCTGAGTGGAGACAAACATGAAAAAACGTTTATTAATAAGTGCGGCGAGCGCCCTATTTGTGGTTGGTGCGGCCCACGCGACAGACTATCCAGATCGCCCAATCAAAGTGTTGGTGGGGTATAGCGCGGGTGGTTCAGGCGATACGATTGCTCGTATTGTGACGGCGGCCATGGCTGAGAAATTGGGCCAATCCATCGTGGTCGAAAACAAACCCGGTGCAGGCAGTACCATTGCTTCAACAACGATCGCCAATGCACCCAAAGATGGTTATACGCTGGGGTTGGCAACAGGCAATATCTATGGGGTTGACCAATTTGCCTATAACGTTTCTTACACGGCCGATGACTTCACGCCGATTAATCGCCTGGCCAGTTACCCACTGATACTCGCGGTCAATGCAGAAAAAGGACCCAAAACTTTTAAAGAATTCCTAGAAAAAGCAAAAGCCAATCCGGGGTCGATGTTCTATTCGTCTTCTGGTGTGGCGGGTTCCCCGCATACCTCTGCGGTGATGCTGCAAGACTTTATGGACGCAGACTTCACGCATGTGCCTTATAAAGGCGGTAAGCCTGCCTTGCTCGCGGTAGCAGCAGGTGATGTTGATTTTTCTATGGGCACTGCACCGTCAGTGTTGCCGTTGGGTCGAGGCGATAAAGTTCGAATGTTGGCTGTCTCGACGGCCGAGCGGTCAGCTGTGGCCCCTGATATACCGACTATTGCGGAGTCCGGCGTTGCCGATTTTGACTACAGCTTTTGGTTTGGCTTATTTGGCCCAGCGGGTTTGCCCAAAGACGTGGCTGAAAAGTTAACCAACACTGTCTCAGCGGTTTTGGCAGACCCTGAGGTACAGAAAAAATTGCTGGCATCTGGTAGTGAAGCAGGGGCGTTTGAATCAGCGGCTGCTTTTGATGCTTTCGCCAAGGATAACGGCGCTTTTACACTCGAACGAGTCAAACGTGCCAAGTCGGCTAATTAAGGCTAATCAAGGCTAATTAAAGCCAGAACCGCCAGAACCGCCAGAACCGACTGGTAGGTTGTACCCACCAGTCGGTTTTTATCAGGAATAAGTATGGGAACCCCAACACTCACAATCGAAGGTCATGTCGCCGTGATCACCTTACAGCGGCCAGAACAAGCGAACCGACTGGGTGCCGATGATTTGCAGTGCATCTATGATTACCTGACTCAAATCAACGACACACAAGAGGTCCATGTGTTGCGGTTGGAGTCAACGGGCAAGTACTTCTGTAGCGGCTTTGACATCAATGAGCTAGGCGGTGGTGGGGTGATGGCATTTGAGAGTGTCGTTAACGCGCTGGAATTGGCTCGCCCAGTCACCATGGCGGTTTTGCAAGGGGGTGTCTATGGCGGTGCAACCGACTTGGCCTTGGCCTGTGATTTCAGGCTTGGTGCCGTGGCCACCAATATGTTCATGCCCGCTGCCCGCTTAGGGTTGCATTACTACGCTTCGGGTATGCAGCGGTATGTGCAGCGCATGGGCATCAACACAGCCAAGCGTTTGTTTTTAACCGCCGAGAGAATCGAGGCCGAAGAAATGATGCGTGTCGGCTACTTGACGCATTTGTGTCGCGACAAAAGCTTGCAAGACACCCGAGATGAGTTAACCCATACATTGAACACGATGGCACCACTGGCGCTCTTGGGCATGAAAAAACATTTGACGCATCTTGCGCAAGGCACCCTAGACGTGGCCGGTTGTGCACAGGATATGGCTGCTACCATGGCATCAGAAGATTTCAAAGAAGGTCGGGCGGCTTGGATGGAAAAACGACCGCCGGTTTTCAAGGGTCGCTGAGCTGTCAAGAGTCTTGTTTCGCAAGGCTCTTGAACTCGGAATCGACGCTTACCAGCAACTGCCCAACAGTTTATTGAACGTAGTTATAAATCGCGCACAAAGTACGTGTCGTACTCGATTGATCCTGCAACGGCAGGTCTGCTAAGCGCAGCTCGCCAGGATAGTAGTAAATCGACATGGAAAGGTCGACGCTGCGGCCACTACCAACCTTCTTCAACGTGAGATAGTCGACGGGCGCTTGGCCACACAACAGGTTGCCATGGCGTAAAACCGGATTGGTTTTTGAGGTGACTTGATAGAGTGTGATGCCTTGCTGAGCAGTTTGATCGACGCGCTGTATGTTTATTGAGGCGCCATTTTGAAATATCAGCTTATTTGGGGTCACCGTGATGTCGCCTGTGATACCTGTGGCCGTTCGGCTCATGGCTTGCCAGGTTTGCGGCGTCGCGACGGCAGCCTCAGCCGCTTTGTCAGGCTGATGTTGGAAGATATCGCCACCACATGCCGTGAGTAAGATGCCGGTCGTGACCAGTAATGAGAATCGAGTCACTGATTTAAAAAGATCGCGTGATCGCGAATGTGTTGACATCATCAATCCACCAAAGACCCGCTTGAGCAGGTAATAAATCATTTGATTAGGATAGCATCCGCGCTAGGGACATCACCAAACCCGTCGTCTGAAAGAAGCGATTGGCGAATCTCCTTAAAATATATGTAAGGGCAAGCGCGCCAGTGGGGTAAAACCATATCAACGTATTTATTTGTGACCCATGCCCGATAGTGCCACTGACACACGCCAACAGACCAGACCCGATCGCCGCATGGTTTGGTTGCTGGCGCTCGCCTCGTTTGCCAGCACCGCCACCGTTCGCGTCCTTGATCCTGCGTTGCCGCAACTGGCGCAGGAATTTGAGATCACCACGGGACAGGCGGCCAATGTGGTCACTGTATTCGCGGTCGCGTATGGGTTGATGCTGTTCGTTTTTGGGCCGATCGGTGATCGCTTTGGCAAGTATCGGACATTGACGGTTGCTACCTTGGCTTGCTCAGCAAGTAGCCTGTTGACCGCACTAGCGCCTGGTTTTGAGTGGCTTCTCGCTGCGAGGGTTGTCTCGGCAGTGACCGGTGCAGCCATTGTGCCGTTGGCCATGGCTTGGATCGGCGATCATATTCCGTACGAGCAGAGACAAGCCACACTGGCCCAATTCACCATTGGTACTATTTTGGGTATCACCTCCGGTCAGTTCATCGGTGGTGTGTTCACGGACACGGTGGGGTGGCAGGGGGCCTTTTATTTTCTGGCGGTGCTCTACCTCATTGTTGGGGTGATCTTGTGGTCCAAGCTTTCTTTGGCGCAAGAATCCCCCTCTCGCACGGCGTCGACAGGTTGGCGTGCCGTCGTGACACCCATCGCGACGGTCTTGAGTGTGCGCTGGGCGCGAGTGGTTGTGTTGACGGTGTTGCTCGAAGGTGCTCTGGTGTTTGGGGTGCTGTCATACATCCCGGCGTTCTTACAAGAGCGCCATGGGATGAGCCCTTCAGCCGCTGGCATGACAGCGGGATTGTTTGCCATTGGGGCCTTTGTGTATGTGTTCAACGCCCGATGGCTGGTGGCTAGGCTTGGAGAAATTCCCATGGTTCGATTAGGCGGCATCATTGTCTGCCTGTGCTACGTCTTGTATTTGTTTGCACCGGGTTGGGGATGGGCGTTACTCGCAAGTGCTGCCACGGGTCTCGGTTATTACTTTGTCCACGCGGTCCTACAGACGCACGCCACGCAAATGGCGCCACGTTTGCGTGGCACGGCTGTATCGCTGTCATCATCTTGCTTGATGCTCGGTCAGGCCGTTGGTGTGTACTTGGGCGCAATCGTTGTTGACCAATTGGGTATCGGATGGGTGCTTGGTTTGGCCATGATTGGATTTCCAATCTTGATTCTGTGGTTTGTTTTTGAGGCGAGCCGATACCGCAAGCAAACCATTGACTAGCGCATGTCAGTTGACGTCGCGAATGTTTGCTCCATCTCACGACGCAAACGATAAGCCTGTAGGTCTTCGTTCACCGACACGTCACCCCAAGTCAGTGGCTGTCCTGCTTTGACAGGACGGATGACTTTTAAGTGGTGCGCCAAACCCAGTGGCAGCCCCCCCATGGCGAGTGATTTCTCGGCAGGCAATAACCGTCCCACTACGGTATAACCCCCTTCGCCATCAAGTAACTCGCCCGGTTTTAAATCGCGTTTGGCCGTGGCCACCACATCGGCATTCAAGCAAGTGGGCGACCCTGTCGCCTCGCCACGCAAACCGACTGAGGCGACTGAAATACCGACCTCTAAACCAATCAAATGCCACCGCTTATACAGGCAGGCGTATCGCCCCGTGGGATCGGTATGCACCATATATTCTTTGAAGCAATGGCGGATGTAATCCGTATCACCTTCAAACACCACAAACACACCAAACCGAATGTCATAAGGAATCGCCCGTCCATCGCGTTCAAGTGAGGAAACCACTTCCACTTGCCCCTTTTGATGTAACACGCCGCCTTCATTGATTGGACGACAAACGAACGGGATATCGTCAACGCTAGCAGGCGGATAGGTCAGCCCATCGGGCGGCGCAACCAAGCCGGTGGCATTGCAGATGGCGGTTGACTCAATGGCTGGCTTTGAACCATCCAAAAACGAATTGAACATCTTGGGGTTTAGCCCGCCTGTTTCAGCTTGATCTGGCGTCAAGCCATAGTGAGCCCAGACTGTCTCTGGTGTAGATTGGGCAAAATAAGGTTGCCACTTGTGCCCACGCCCTGCTGAGACGACCGTAAAGCCAGCGGCCCTTGCCCAGTCCACTAGGTCACACACGAGCGCGGGTTGGTCGCCGTAAGCCAAGCTGTAAACCACACCGGTTTGTTGGGCCTTGCGCGCCAGCATCGGTCCACACAGGGCATCCGCTTCAACCGTGACATTGACAACGTGCTTGCCCTTGGCAAACGCATGTAAACAATGCTCAACCGCGGCGATGGGATTGCCCGTGGCCTCAATCACGATATCGACCCCTGGGTGATCAATGAGTGCTTGCCAATCTTCGCCAACGTGGGTGTTGCCGTTTTTGTGGGCGTTATCTAGGGATGTGGCGGCAAACTGGGCGGGAGCCCAACCGACTCGAGCCAAGTTGGATTTGGCATTGTCTGGTGACAGGTCAGCGATGCCAACCAAATGAATACCTGGGGTCTTGGGGATCTGAGCCAAGTACATCGAGGCAAACTTACCGGCGCCGATCAGTCCAATGCGCAAGGGTTGGTTTTGGGATTGGCGTTCGCGCAGCTTGGCATACAGATTCACGAGGGGTCTCCCGCAATAAAAATAAGTGCTTGTCTTTTGTGCCATCTTGCCACAACACAAGGCCAAGCAAGACACTCATTTCATAAAACACTAATTTCATCCAAAAGCCGGTCGCGCTTACTCGTAGCCGATTTCAGCTACCTCTATATCGGCTTGATGGTCACGTCCAAACGCTACAATCGCAATCGATTTGACTTTGTCGGCAAGCGGCGTTCCACGCAGCAATAGGCTCGAAAAGCCCTCGGAGGGCTCAAAGGCAGACCAAGGCAAACGCACCACTTGCCAAGAGTCACTCACCTCGAATTTGGCTTGATAGTATTGCCAGGGCAACAAGGTACCTGCCGTCCTTAAGTGGACGAAGTACGGCTGATTATTCCCGCGGACTTTTAACCAAATGCCTTTGGCGCTTTCTGGCAGGGCTTTTTGCAGGGGTAGTCTGGCTTGTATAAAGCCCCCATTGTTTTTGGTGCTGACCGTGCCGCTTAGCTTCAAGACCGTTTGATCATCCACGGTTATAAATTGCACACGTCCTTCAGATACACCGCCCATGACTGTATCGGCGATGTATTCCCAGCGGTCTTGCGCACCATCGTCAAAGTTCTCGAGTAATACCGGCTGGGCAGGCAGGGGTTTAGACATAAAAAGACCTAAGAGGGTAAGGGCAAGTATTGACGTGACTTGGCGCCAATGGGGGCGACAAACGTTTGACGTGAAGATCATGGCGATGTCCATCGTTAAAGTAAGGGATTGGGTTTTGGCCGGCGTTCGACGATTTGCAGTGACAGTAACAACTGTAACGCCAAATGCGGGCATGACCAAACCCGCTCTAAACCCGCTTCAAACCTTCTTCTAACCTGATTAACGACTGGACAAATATTTTTTTAACGAGACGATCAAATCAGCGAGCAGTTTTCCCATGGTGTCGAGTTTGGCCAGGTTAATATCCTCCTCGCTTTCCAATGCGTGCTCGAGTGCGGCTGCAGCCTGGCAGAGCTCGATGGCACCGATTTGACTCTCGCGGCACCATGCAAGCTGTGACTGAAACGGATGGCTTCTTTAAGTGACGTGGGGTGTGCTTCAGGGACTAGCCGTTCGCAGATACGATCTTCAAGCCCTTCGAATTCTTCAACAAATATCAGCACCAGTTTGTCGAATAATTTGATGTCGCCGTCGAGGGCGCGATGGACGTAATCGCGATCAATGCCGGCAATTAGCGGCATCACATTCGGACGGTTACCACTGTTTGATTCGAAGGTCGCATGGTTGCGTCCGACAGCAACCAATATTTGGTTCATCATGTCGTCGATTTCAATTGGCTTGGGAATCACATCGGTCATGCCCGCTTGGCGGGCACGCGTTTGTTGTTCCGCCAAGAGCCCAGCGGTCATCGCGAAGACGGGTAACTGTTCGAAACGAAGGATAGCTCGAATGTTTTGGGTGGCGGTCAAACCATCCATGACAGGCATCTGGATGTCCATCATGACGCAGTCAAAGGGTTTATCTGCTTGTTGCAGAACCGCCAATGCCTGAGCACCGTCGGCAGAGAGCTCAACTTGAGCGCCTTCGTGCGTTAAAAGTTGTTGTAATAGTTCTCGAATCGCTAGGCTGTCATCAACCACCAAAATGCGCAGATCGACCAATCGCTGGCGAGTCGCCTGTGTTGTGTTTGGGGCATCTGGCGTCTGCAATCGTTTGCGACCATCAGCGCTTAACGCAAGTTCAAACCAGAAGGTGCTACCTGTCCCGGGTTCACTCAGCACATGAATGTGACCTCCCATCAGCTCTGTTAGCTGCTTGCTAATGGAAAGACCGAGACCCGTGCCGCCATATTGCCGTGTGACACCTGTGTCGCTTTGTCTAAACGGCGTGAAGAGTTGGGGGATGAATGAGGATGCGATACCGATGCCCGTGTCTTGCACCGTGACTTTCAACGCCGCTGTAAAAGGCGTGACCTGTCGGCAATCAAAGGTCACCTTGATGGACCCTTGATCGGTGAATTTAATGGCATTGGACAGCAAGTTGGCCAGGACTTGTTCGATGCGACGCTGATCACCAATCAAAAGTGGAAAAGAGTTGTTTGGTGGTTCCACGATGAGCGAGACAGCTGGGTTCGTGATGGACGTTCGAAGTGTCTCAACCGTTTCTACAACCGACTGTAAGTTAAAAGGTCGTTCTTCCGTGATCAGCTGATCGGCTTCGATTTTTGACAGGTCTAAAATATAATTCACAATCCCTGTCAGTAATTTGCCAGAGGTACGGATTTCATGACTCATCTGCGTCAAGAAGTCGGTCTTTAATCGTTCGAGCTTTTCAGCGTGCGCTTTGGCGCGTGCCAAAGACTGCTCGGCGAGCTTGCGCTCGGTGATGTCGGTCAGAACGCCTTCCCACACAACCGAGCCGTCCGTGAGTATCCGCGGGTTTGCTTTGGCCGTAATCCAGCGTGTTACGCCCTCGATAACCACGCGGGTCTCTCCCCGGAATGGTGCGCGAAGAGTGGGGCCATGCCGTGATCTTTCGGTTCAATCAGCGTTTTTTTCATGCGAGCGAAGCCCTCTTGGAGCTTATCGGCTCGGATCGGCAGCTCCTGAGGCTCGCGCATTTGTCCTCGCGATAGATAACTCTGAGGGTGGTGCAGTGTTTGTTTGGGGTGGAAGTAAGCTTTCATGGCCTTACCTCATTAACAGGATGGCTTCCAAATATCACTGAAGTGACGCATCAGCCAATTGGCGGTTCGCAAAAGCCTTGCGTCGTCGTGACGCGCACCGACCAGTTGGATACCAACCGGTAAACCGGATTCTGATTGCAGCAACGGTAGGCTGATGGCTGGCATGCCGGTGTAAGACCACAACACATTCATGATGGAGTCTCCCGTGTTACCGAGACCTTTGGGTGCAGGTCCTAGGCTCGCTGGCGTCAAGATGGCATCGAAGTGCTCGAAAAGCGTATCGAAACTCGCGGTCACGGGTTCGATAGCCCGCTTAGCTTTCAAATACTCTAGGGCGTTGACGTGTCGTCCGCGCATCACAATGTCTCGGGTGCGAGCGTCCAAATCATCACCCGCGTATGTCATGTGTTCGTCCATCGCCATGGCGAATTCGGCGTCCATGATGGTGCGTAAGTTATCACTGGCCTGGTTTGCCATCGGCGGTAGCTGCTCGGTTTGCATGCCATCACCGAAGCACTCGGCAAGCCTCTCGAAGTCAGCACGCGTGTCAGGCGCCATCCGACCCCAAAAAGGCGTTTTTATAAAAGCGAACTTGGGTTTGAAAGGCGGTGTCGGCAAGGCCACATCAGTGAGGTGACGGGGGAGCACCCCATACGTGGATGCGTCATTCGTGTCGGCGCCGATCAAGGTTTGTGTGACGAGCGCGACATCCTCGATATCGCGACCAAACACGCCCACTTGGTCAATGGTTTCACAAAGCGGTTGTAAT
Organism: Burkholderiaceae bacterium; assembly: GCA_965656505.1. Taxonomy (GTDB): domain Bacteria; phylum Pseudomonadota; class Gammaproteobacteria; order Burkholderiales; family Burkholderiaceae_B; genus Algicoccus. The sequence goes on from CBFHKV010000007.1 coordinate 61,521, forward strand.
CCACTGCGTGAAATCAGTCCACGCGTCGGTTTGAAACCAATCACACCACAGAAGGAGGCCGGGCGGATGACCGAGCCACCCGTCTGCGTGCCAATTGCAACCGGTACGATACCAGCGGCCACTGCTGCCGCGCTACCACTCGAGGAGCCCCCGGGACTGTATTCAGGATGGTGTGGGTTGCAAGTCGCAGCGGGTTTCCCCAAGCAAAAAGCCGGCAGGGTGGTCTTACCAAAGATTACGGCGCCTTGGTCGCGCAACTGTTTGGCGACGTGAGCATCCCACGTGGGTTGTCGGCCCGCTAAGCTCGCCGAACCAAATGCCGTTGGCATGTCGATGGTGTCGATGGCATCTTTGAGTGCAACGGGTACGCCCGCTAGACAGCCCAGTTCAACGCCGCGCGCACGTTCTTTATCCAAACGGCGTGCTTGGGCCAACACCGCGTCATCATTGAGATATGTAAACGCCTTGAGGCCCTTTTCAATGGGTTTGGCGTAGGCAAGAAACGCTTGTGCGAAGTGCTCAGCGGTGTGTTGGCCTTGTCTTACCATCTCGCTGATGGCAGTGGCGCTCAGGCGATTGGTCTCGAGGTTGTTGTTTTTCATGGGTCATTGGGCCTCTACATGCACCTGTGCATCGGTTTTATTCTGTCAGTTTCGTGTCAGAAAAGTCAAAGCGAATCGCACGAGTGACTACTTTTCGGTGAGAATGGCGTCTGCGGGTCTCAAAGTCGGGGTTTAATACCCTCATCATACGGCGTGCGCGAGCCAAGATTGCGAGCGCCGAGCGATCAACAAAAAAAGGATTTGCTCATGATTAAAACTTCTCTTTTCTTGCGTGGTGCGTCAGCAGCGTTCATTGTTTCTGCTTTGATGTGGAGTCAAGCGGCTTCGGCGCAGATCAAAGTCGGTTTTATGGCCACCCTCTCAGGGCCTGCCGCCGCTTTGGGTCAGGACATGTATGACGGCTTTATGCTTGGTCTTGAGCATGCGGGCGGTCAATTTGGTGGTGTTGAGGTCGAAGTGATCCGGGAAGATGATCAACTGAAACCCGATTTGGCTGTACAAACCGTGAATCGTTTTATCGAACGAGACGAGGTTGATATTGTGGCCGGCGTGACGTTTTCTAATGTCATGATGGCGATTGCCAAACCACTGGCTGATTCCGATACCATTTTTATGGGCATGAATGCCGGACCAGCGCCTTTGGCTGGTGAGCAATGTGCACCCAACTTTTTCTTTGTGTCTTATCAAAACGATCAACAAGCCGAGGGGGTTGGCAAATACGCCACTGACCGTGGCTATCAAAACGTTTATTTGATGGCGCCAAACTATCAGGCGGGTAAGGATGCCGTTGGTGGCTTTAAGCGCTATTACCAGGGCAACATCGCCGGTGAAGTTTACACACGCGTCAACCAACCCGACTATTCGGCAGAAATCGCTCAGTTACAGGCCGCCAACCCCGATGCGGTTTACGTGTTTTATCCTGGCGGTATGGGCATTAACTTTATCAAGCAGTTCCGTCAGGCTGGGTTGCTCGGTGAGATTCCCTTGCTTTCAGTCTCTAGCTTTGACGGCTCGACACTGCCGGCTTTAAAAGAAACCGCCCTAGGCGCGATTTCCGGATCGTTCTGGGGGCCAGACTTCGATAACCCCACCAACCAAAAGTTTGTACAAGCGTTTGAAGAGAAGTACGGTCGTATTCCGTCCCAATATGCCGCTCAAGCCTACGATGGTGCGGCGTTGTTAAACAAGGCTGTCGAACAGGTCGGTGGTCAGTATCAGGACAAGGCGGCACTGATGGCTGCCTTGCGTCAAGCCGAATTTGACTCTGTGCGCGGTGATTTTGCTTTTAATAAAAATGGCTTTCCCATCCATGACATGTATGTCTTTGAAGTCGCCGTCGATGACAAGGATCGTGTCTCGCACCGCACGTTACAAAAAACGTTGCCCAATCATCAGGACGCCTATGTGGGGCAGTGTCCGCTCTAAGACGGTGATCGAGTGACAGTTAGTCTGGTTCTTGGACAGGCCCTAAACGGGTTTCAGCTTGGCATCCTCTTATTTTTGATGGCTGCCGGGTTGACCTTGGTGTTTGGCATCATGAGCTTTGTGAATTTGGCTCATGGGTCACTCTATATGTTTGGGGCCTACTTTGCGGCCACGATCGCTGCACACAGTGGCTCGTTTGTTTTGGCGATCGTGCTGACGCTGTTACTGATTTTTCTACTGGGGCTGCTGCTCGATAAGGCTGGTTTGTCAATTTTGCACCGGCGCAGCCACCTAGATCAGGTACTCGCAACTTTTGGCCTGATTATCTTTAGTAACGAACTCGTGCGCATCATCTGGGGCAACGCACCGATATACATGGATGCCCCCGAGTATCTCTCGGGGGCTATTGATTTATTGGGTCTTAATTATCCGGCCTATCGGTTTGCCATTATTGTGGCCGGCCTATTAATTGCGATTGGTTTGTACTTTTTGATCGAACGAACACGTATCGGCATGTTGATTCGGGCGGGTGCAAGTAACCGGCAGATGGTTTCGGCGCTTGGCGTCAATATTGCCTGGCTTAATCGATTTGTTTTTGCTCTTGGTGCGGGGCTGGCGGGTTTGGCTGGCGCCTTGGTGGGTCCCATCGTCTCGGTCGAAGCAGGTATGGGCGAGCCGGTCTTGATCCTGACTCTCGTAGTAATAGTGATCGGCGGTATCGGTTCAATTCGAGGGGCTTTTTTCGGGGCGCTCGTGGTCGGGTTGGTCGACACGATGGGTCGTGTATTTTTGCCGATTTGGCTGCGCGAGACATTCGATCCCGCCATGGCCACAGCAGTCGGTCCAGCGCTCGCTTCAATGTTGGTCTATTTGCTCATGGCCATTGTTTTGGCGTTCAAACCTGATGGGCTATTTCCCATTCGCGCCAGGGGTTAGGCACTTGAATCGGACCGCTTTTATCGCTAAGACACATAAGACACCCAACAAGCGTCAATTTTGGGTAGCTGGATTGGTATTACTGATCTTGACGCTGATGCCTGTCTATGCATGGGTTGCAGATGATATCTATGTCTTGACGTACTTTGGTCGGGCATTGATTTTTGCGCTAGCCGCCTTGGGTTTGAATTTGATCTTGGGTTTTGGTGGCATGGCCAGTTTGGGGCACGCCATGTATTTTGGGCTGGGTGCCTATGCCGTGGGTGTGATGTCAACCTGGGGGTTAACCAACGGTTGGCTGCATTTGATGGTGGCGGTGTCAGTGGCCAGTGCTGTCGCAGTACCGGTGGGCTGGATCGCATTGCGTACCCATGGGATGGCCTTCATCATGATCACCTTGGCTTTTGCGCAATTGTTTTTCTATGTGTTTGTGAGCTTGCGTGCTTTCGGGGGTGACGAGGGCTTAAGCCTTGCCCAAGTCAGTGATTTCGGCATACTGACAGACAACAAATATGCCATCTACCTATCGCTATTGATCACGGTGTTACTGGTGTTGTGGTTAAGCCATCGGTTGATCGGTTCGCGTTTTGGGTTAGTGCTCGCGGCGTCGCGTTTTAACGCTGCACGTCTAGATGCCTTGGGCACCGCTAGCCAACCTTATCGTTTGGTCGCCTACGTTCTGTCGGCTCAGATCTGCGCCATTGCAGGTTTCTTTATGGCGAACTTAACCGGCTTTGTTTCGCCTTCACTGATGAGTTGGCTGGTATCAGCCGAACTCATGGTAATGGTGTTGCTTGGCGGCATGGGGACGATTTTTGGACCCGTGGTGGGTGCAATTGGTCTTTTGCTGATTGAGGACGGGTTAAAGATCATCACCTTGCATTGGCCGCTTATCTTAGGCCCATTGATTGTTTTGGCGGTTCTCGGCCTCCGGCAAGGTTTGTGGGGAATCTTGGCGGGTAAAAATGAAGCATCGTCTTCAGGCTCATCGGTAAAGGAGCCCTGATGTCAATATCAAAAGAAAACCATCAAAAAGACACACCCCTGTTAAGTGTTCACTCGCTGGTGAAAAGCTATGGTGGGTTAAGGGTGACCGACAATGTCAATTTGTCGGTGAAAAAAGGTGAAATTCATGCCTTGATTGGCCCAAATGGTGCGGGCAAGACCAGTTTGATTAATCAAATCACGGGTATCACCCCGTGCGATGAGGGACGTATCACCTTCGGGGATCAAGACATCACCGGTTGGTCGGTGGCCAAACGAGCCCGTGCTGGCTTGGGGCGCTCGTACCAGATCAACGCTTTAACACCGACGTTTAGCGCCATTGAAAATGTACTGCTTGGCGTGCAAGCGGCGCAGGGACATAGTTTTCACTTTTTCAAACCTGTTATGCAGGAACGCGACATGGTTGAAAAGGCCCACGCCTTGTTAAATGAAGTGGGTTTTGACCAGAGTCGCGAGCAACCGGTCAGCGACCTGGCCTATGGTCAACAACGCTTGGTTGAGGTGGCCATGGCTATGGCTAATGAGCCACTTCTGTTGTTGCTTGATGAGCCAATGGCTGGACTTGGGCCGACGGAATCGACGCAGATGATTGCCTTGTTGAACGGGTTGCGCCAACGCTATGGCATTTTGTTGGTCGAACATGACATGCAAGCGGTGTTTGCGCTTGCCGATCGAATCAGTGTGTTGGTGTACGGCCAGATTCTGCTGTGTGACACCCCAGAGCGTGTGCGCCAAAGCGAAGTCGTCCGTCAAGCTTATTTGGGTGATGAGGCATTCGAATGACAGCGAGCGAGCCTTTACTGACAGTCAGTCATCTGCAGACGGGTTATGGCAGTAGCCAAGCCCTGTTTGATGTCTCGTTGACTGTGCCTCAGGGTCAGTGCGTGAGTTTGCAGGGGCGCAATGGTGTTGGTAAGTCAACAACGATTGCAGCGATTATGGGATGGCTGCCTTGTTGGCAAGGCCGTATTCAGTGGCGTGGCGAGGATATGCTCACACGAGAGCCTTTTGAACGAGCCCGTTTAGGTATTGGGCTTGTGCCAGAAGGACGCCAAGTGTTTCCTAACCTGACCGTTTGGGAAAACTTGGTTGCAACGGCGATCAAACCACAGGCCAGCGACGATGGTCGAATGGCTTGGACTTTAGACAGGGTGTTGGCTTTGTTCCCAAAGCTCGCTGACCGCCGCAAACATTTTGGTTATCAGTTATCAGGCGGCGAGCAACAAATGCTCGCGATTGGCCGCGCGTTAATGACCAATCCAGCGTTATTGATTCTCGATGAGGCGACAGAGGGTTTGTCACCGTTGCTTCGCCAAGAAATTTGGCGGGCGTTGGCGAGTTTGCGTGCCGAAGGGCTCTCAATTCTATTGACTGACAAAAACGTCAAGCAGTTATTGACCCTTTGTGATCACCACGTGATTTTGCAAAAGGGTCGTGTCATTTGGTCGGGTGACTCTGCTGCACTGCGTCAGCGGGGTGAGACCGATCATTTGAACCTGTCGGCCTAGCGACGATCAGCTTGGGTGTGGGTTAACCGGGCGCGCCCGCACGCTCGCGGGGGCGCAACCCTAGCGGTATAGCCAAGCCAGGCAACGCTGACATTGTCGCGATCACACCATACAAGATGCTGGCGGCCACCGCGGCTTCACTGCTGATGGCGGCCATGGGCCAAAGCGTTGCAGCGGCGCTCTCGCGCAGGCCCCAACCGGCAACGGATACGGGAAGTACCATGACCATCAAGGTCAACGGTAAAACGATAAGGGCGCTGCTTAAAGAGGAAAAAGAGACGCCGATGGCGGCGGCACAAGCCGCAAACGCACCGAGGTTGCAACTTAAGATCAAAACGGTCAAGGACAGTTGGCGTGGCCATGCGTAGCGGGTAAACCAAGCCTGTCGGATGGCTTTGCCAAAGCGTTTGATCCATTTTGGGCCACGCCAAAGCAGCAGGCTGACGACGATGATGACGGCAGTCAAACCCAGTGCCCAGTGATTACCGAAAGCTGTTTGCGTGATGGCCAGGGTAAGTATCGAAATCATGGCCAGTTGACCGGCCAGGCGTTCGATGACCACTGCACTGGCCGAAGTGCCTAAGCCAACTTCGGTTCGGCCGCGCCAAGCACGTGAGGCATCACCGAGTACCCCACCCGGCAAAGTCAAGTTGCAAAGCATCGACAGGTAGTACTCATTGACCGCTTGCTTGCGGGTCAGGTTCTGTCCCAGTTGGCGAGCGGTGAGTTGCCAGCGTAAAGCCGAACTGATCAATTGCGTGGTGAGTAGGACAAAAGCCAAGAGCAGCCACCAGCCATTGGCTTGCTTAAGCCAAGTCAATATCTTTTGGCCGTCCAGCCAATGCCAGAGTAAGCCAAGCAACAATACCGGGAAGGCAACGCGCAAGGCCTGTTTTAACCAAGGCAGTGCGTTTCGGATCATGGCAGCGGACTCGCTTTAGCGTCATCACTGAAGGCACTTAAAAAGTGGTCGCGAAACGTATCCATGCGCCAAGGCGCCAGATCGGGATCTGGTATCAGTCCGGGTGTCCAGCCCCAGTCCTCGATGTGGGCAACCAGTTCAGGCGGACCCAATACATGCATGGCAACGGTTTTATTGGGGTTTTGTGAGACAAAGCGAGCGGGCTCGTGATCGCCTAGGATAATGATCAGCGGCGGATCGTCTGCGTGACGTTGCGCATAAGAAAACACGGTTTGTAAGCTGTAATCAACCGCCTGTCGGAACTGATCACGGACGCGGTTCTGATCTTTCCAAACCTGCTCAGGGGTTTCATCGGAGATGGCCCATTGGTTAAAGATTTTGCCATCACCAATTGTCGTCCAGTCAATGACCGGTGGGATGGGTAACCATGGGGCATGACTTGATGACAGGGCCACCTGTGCGAACAAGGGTTGGGGGCGTTGTGGCTGTCGTTCGAGTCTATCCAACGCGTTGAGTGCGAACTGGTCCGGCATGGTGACCCAGTTGAAAGGTAACCCTTCATAGCCGAGTTGATCGGCGTCGTAGATGGCATCAAAACCAAAGAATGCACCCTCTGGCCAATTCATACGTATGGCGGGCATGATGGCGGCGGTACGAAACCCGGCTTGCTGGGCGTAGTGAAATAGCGTTTGCCGATCACTTTGCATAAGTGCACGGTAGCGGCCTTGATCGCTGACCCACAAGCCACTTGCCAGCGTGCCATGGGACAACCAACTTTGACCGCCCACCATGGGAGCCGTCAACCAGCCAGAGCGCATGGCCACGCCTTTTTCTGCGAGAGCTTGTTGCGCTTTGTTAAGCGTTTCGACATGGGTGGGCGCGTAGAGTGGGTTATCAAAACTGGAGCGGCCGTAACTTTCCACGAAAATAATCATCACATCTCGTTGGTCAAGCCGGTTCAAGCGGTTTTGATTTTGTGCGAACGGGTCCAAGCGTGCCATGTGATTAAATTGACGCAAACCTTTAAAGGCGCCTACCCATTGACTCACATAACTGATTGTTTGCCTCGTGCTGTAGGCGTCACCGGGGGTCGGTGCGACCCATGCCCACCGTTGCAAGGCATAGCCTGTGTCGGCGACGACCAAGAAAAGGCTACCCAACAGCCCTACGCTGACCGTACGTCGCAAAGATAAGCCCGCACTGAGCTCGGCCCAAGCTCCTGTGGCTAGCCACAAAGCAGCGGCTAATAACACGAGCGCCACTGACAGACCCATCATGGCCAGAACAGTGGATAAGCCGCCAATGGTCGCCCAAACGGTCAAAAAGCCCGCCACGATCAGATTCCAGTCGACCATGATGTTAAAGCCACGGTCAAAGGCGATAAAAGTGCCGATATCGGCCAGTCTTGCAACCGTCAGAAACATCAACCATGTGACGATCGCAGCACGAACGATCTGCGTTCCCCGAGCTTGTGCCGGCAACACCCATAAGATTAAAAGAATGACAGGCAATTCGAGCGGCACCATGCGTAACGCGTCGAGGGTTAGCGCATGTGGGTGGTTGGGTGTGATCAGGGTGAGATTCAAGATTAGGGCGGCTAACGCCAGTGCTAACCCTTTCCATAAGCACGTGCTGATCGCGCTTCGATTCATCGACGAATTAACCAAGTCACGTCGCGTGCAAATGACAGCACCAATAGAGATAGCGCGAAAGCAGCCAGCCATAACGCTTGCGGCCCGACAATGATGGG
>CBFHKV010000007.1:69728-85513 GCA_965656505.1 Burkholderiaceae bacterium
AGCCAAGAGCGCGGCGAGCACGGCAATTTGAATCACACAGACGAGCTTACGCAACCAGGAGTCGGGCAGCGAGCCGGTGAGTTTTGGGATGGCCAAGCCAGCCAATATAAAAAGCGGTCTAAAGAATCCCAAAAGAAGAACCCAGGCACCCACTTTGCCGCTCTGCCAAACCAAAGTCGCCAACACAATAGCGAATAAAGAGTCGACTTCCATGTCAAATCGTGCCCCGAACTTGGACATCAAACCGCTTTTTCTGGCGGCCCAGCCATCGGCGCCATCCAAAAGTAGGGTCAATCCGGCCACACCAACCACAGCCCAACCAAAAGGCGCAACAAACAGGGACTGAGGGGCAGCGATGAGCCCAGCTAACCAGCAGACCAGCGCGGCGCGACTTAAAGTGATGGCATTGCACAGCCCAAAATGGCCAAACGGGTAGTGCCGAGGCAGTTGGATCAGTACCACTGCGCCCATCACCAGCAAACTGGCAATCGCCAAAGTAACAACCGAGAGTCCTAGTAAATCGATGGTTTGTAGGGCCGCCACCGCGCTGATCGCCAGAATCGCGAGATACAACAGGGACGCCTCGCCAAGCGCCCGCTTTGGGGAGTCAGTAGACAGATATTGATGCAGACGTAATGGCAAAACCGACATGACTCCCTCGATAAGACAGGGCACTGGGGTGAAACAACGGGGAAGCTGTATAAAAAACGTGAACAAAAACCACTATGCGAGAAACCTATGCAACTAAGATATCTTATCGAGTGGTTTAGTTCCCTTTTGATGCGCCTTTGACTTTTCGTGGCAGGGTGCTCTTGGTTTAAACGACACGCTGTAGTGAGTATAAAAGTAAAAAAGCGGTTTTTGACTTATTCAACAATCTCATCGTGAGGATCCTTTATGACTGACAGCACTGTTCAAACCCCTGATAGCGCTTTAATCGATCAGGCACTCAAGCCCGTGGAGCTTGCTTATGACGTATGTGGGACAGGTCCAGTCTTGCTGCTGTTGCATGGGTTTCCGCAGAATCGTGCCATTTGGGAGCCTATTGAATCGGCCTTGTCTTCTCATTTCACTATGGTGATGCCTGATTTACGTGGCTACGGCGCCTCGCCCAAACCGGATAGTGACCCTTTGCACGCCACTTACGCCAAGCGGGCCATGGCCAATGATTTGGTGGCGCTTATGGATAAGCTAGGCCACAAGAAATTCGGCGTGGTGGGTCATGACCGGGGTGCGCGGGTGGCGCACCGATTGGCAGCCGATCATCCTGAACGCGTGACGCGTTTGATGTTGCTCGATATTTCACCCACGCTGGCCATGTATGAGCAAACAGGCATGACGTTTGCGGCCGGTTATTGGCATTGGTTCTTTTTGATACAAGGGGCGCCACTGCCTGAAACGTTGATCGGACAACAACCGGCCTTTTTTATGAATGAGTTTATGGTGAAGCGCTATCCCGGCCGACATATCTTTGAGACGTCGCGGTGGGAAAGCTATTTGGCAGGCATTCAAAACCCCGCTTGTTTGCATGCGATGTGTGAGGACTATCGGGCGTCTTTCACGATCGATCTGGTGCATGATCGGGCTGACCGAGAGGCCGGACGACAATTGGCCATGCCGTTACGCGTGTTGTGGGGCCAGCATGGCATGATTGAAAAGTGCTTTGTGCCGCTCAAAGATTGGGCGGTCGTGGCGACCAACGTGACGGGTCGACCCATCGATTCGGGACACTACATTCCAGAGGAGAAACCGGAGGTGCTAGCCGAGGAAATTCAGCGGTTCTTCGGCTAACGTTTCAGTCAGGGTTTGAGCGCGACGTTATTGAGCTTGTGTAAGGTGTCAGGCCACTGTCGGTTGCCTGCCGATTGCATAAGAATCCGACCCCAAGAGACCCAAGCATCCCAGCCAACGCGTTTGTCCCACGTGTTACCCCAACAGCAAAGCAGGTGAAGGCCGCTGGCAGCGGCTTGTTGGGCTTTCTCGTAGGCTTTCTCGGTGAGCAGGAGCTGGGCAAGCAGCAGATAAGGTTCAGCCACCCAAGGATTTAATCGAATCGCTTGTTCTAGCGTCATACGGGTGGTAGCGCTTGAGACCAAAGGCTGGTTTTGTTGAATAACCGACCAATAGAGCGCGCAAGCAGCCGCTTCGTTGGCTTCTGATAGCTCGTGCTGACAGCCGTCAAAGACTGGTGGCATCGGTTCGAAGGCGTTAAGCGCGGGATGTTGCAAGACCTTTCCCAGACGCGAGATCTGACTGATTCGGTAAGCGGTTGGTCGCATGGGACCTGGCCAAAGACTGGCCGCCCAGTAGGTCTCAGTCTCGCGGGGTGCGTTGTTGGGATAGCCTGAGTAAATGTCGTCTTGCCAGCTGTACCACTGTTCGCAAATATCGGCCATCGTCACCACGGTAAAGATGGCGACGTCGCGGGCAGTGAGTACCATCGGCTGACCATCCACGGGAACGGTCAATTCACCCTTCTCATTCGGGCCAACCTCAAGAACGGCTTTAACGAATGGCGCACGCGGTACGACGCAGTACAGATGAATGAGTCGTTCAATGTCTTCACCAACCAAGGCTTGGACGCGCCCACGTTCCGAGTGAGGGTCAAATTTAACGATGTCGACCTGAGCATTACCGTAAACACTGTGTAGCAATCCGAGTAACTTTGCCGCGTCAGATTGTTTCCATAGTGTGAGGGTTCGAGCCACGCCGATGAGGTGGTGGCGAAAGGTGCCTGCTTTATGCCAGTCCTGTCCCACGCCGCGCCCAAGCACTTCAGGCATGACGGGTGCAAGGACCGGATCGTGAAGCAACCACTCTTCGTCAAGCAAGGTGATCGCGTGTTCAAGGCTGGTGGGCGAGAGGGTGTGCTGGTCGATTGTCATGGTGTGGGCTTAAGTTATTCGTGGTGCAAGCGTAGTGAATCTGGCAACGAAGCGCAAGGTGCACGATCGGGTGGGTGAATCGTTAGGCTTTACGTTTAGATGGGTAGAATTGTTGCAAGGGGTACGCTTGCTTTGCTTTGACAGGTGTGGGGCGGGAGCTACTCGCGTGAGCTGAGATTTAACAGGAAGAACAAATGACGATATGGCGCAATTGGTTTAAATCCGCGCCTGCGGGAGGTGCCAATACCGAGTACGATAGGGCGCGTGAATTGATCGCAGCCTTAGATCGTGGCGGTTTGCCCTTGCATCCGAGCCGCATCAATGAGATCGCCCGTGACCTTGGTCTTGAGATATCGCGTAAAGCGCCTCTAGAGGAAACCATCGAACGTATTCGGGCAGCGCTCAAGCGGCACGATGGTGTTTGATTTTTGAAAAAAGGATTGCAATGACGTCTGCATCGAATTCGTCTCGCCGATTACTGCTCGCCGGTATCGCGGGGAATATGCTTGAGTGGTTTGATTTTGCGGTCTATGGTTTTTTTGCAGTCACTATCGGCAAGCTTTTTTTCCCGGCCGTGGACCCTGTTGCGCAGGTGATTGCTGCGTTTGGTGTGTTTGCCGTTGGTTTTCTTATGCGACCCATTGGCGGCGTTTTGCTCGGCTACGTTGGTGACAAGTATGGTCGGCACAAGGCCATGCTCATTTCAGTGGCAGCCATGGCTATACCCACGTTCTTGGTTGGCAGCTTGCCGACATACGCGACCTTAGGCTTAGCCGCTCCTATCCTTTTGCTCATTTTGCGAATGATTCAGGGGCTCTCGGTTGGTGGTGAATATACGACATCCGTCGTTTACATGATTGAGAATACGCCTGAGCATCGGCGTGGGTTTGTGGGCTCTTTTGCTGTGAGTGGAGCGGTGCTTGGGATCCTGATGGGTTCGGGGGTCGGTGCTTTATTGGCTGCTTTGCTATCCGAGGAGCAACTGCAGTCATGGGGCTGGCGCATACCGTTTTGGTGTGGTTTGTTCCTTGGGTTGGCGGGTTTGTGGTTAAGGCGACAAAACGAAGCGCAGACACCGCAAGAGCCGAAGACAGAGCATCCGCTTAAGACCGCGTGGAGGGAACACCGCCAAGCCATATGGCAAATAAGCGGCTTGTCCCTAGTGAACGCCGTGGTTTTTTATCTGATCTTTGTCTATGTTGTGAGTTGGCTTGAGCTTGTTGATGGCATACCGGCCTCGTCAGCTCTTGAAATCAATAGCGAAAGCATGGTTTTTTTGTTGGTGGTCATGCTCTTCTCAGGCTGGCTATCTGATAAGGTGGGTGCTCGTTTGATTCTTTTGGTTTCAGCGGCACTGATTGGCATTTTTGCATGGCCAATGTTTTGGTTGTTACACAGTGACAACATCTGGTCCATCATGGCCGGTCAATTTGGTTTTGCCTTAGTGATTGGTGGCTACTTGGGCGCTCAACCTGCGTACATGGTGAAAATCATCCCTGCAAATGTGCGTTGCACAGCAGCGGGTTTGGCTTACAACATCACGCTTGGATTAGCCGGTGGCTTAAGTCCCATGGTGGCGACTTGGCTGGTGCAACGTACAGGCGATGACTTAAGTCCTGCCTTTTTGATTATTGCGGCAGCTACAGTTAGTTGGTTTGTTGTGCGATCCATACCTAAGCATCACTAGACAACAATCGGCATGATGCGCAACAGGCTTAGCCAAACAAGACAACCAGGCGTCAAAAGACGCGAGGTGTTTGGCTGGGCGCTATACGATTTTGCTAATTCGGGCTACACAACCGTCGTTTTAACGGCGGTTTTTTCTGCTTATTTTGTCAGTGGCGTGGTGGGGGATGCTGCCATGGGAACCGTGTGGTGGACGCTTACGCTCAGCGCCTCACACTTGTTGGTCATGCTTACGATGCCGTTTATCGGTGCGTGGGCCGACGAGCATCACGCCCGCCGTCGACTGCTTTGGGTAACCACCTTTGGCTGTGTGATCAGCACAGCAGCCCTGTCGTTTGCAGGGCCGGGAGCCATGGGCTTGGCCATCGCCTTGGTGATTGTTTCGAATGTTTTTTTCAGTTGGGGCGAATCGCTGATCTCGTCTTTTTTGCCGTCATTGGCCCAACCTCAAGCCTTGGGTCGCGTGAGTGGCTGGGGGTGGGGTTTTGGGTATGTGGGAGGCATGCTGACGTTAGGTCTGTCTTTGGGCTATGTCCTGCATGCGCAAGCCCAAGGTGAGTCCGCCGATACGTTTGTACCGGTAACGCTATGGATCACTGCAGGCATATTTGCGGTGGCGGCGACGATTTCATTGTCGTTACTCAAAGAGCGTGGAGCCTCTGAGACACGTGTGCGCGCGAGCCACGCGTGGGCACGTGTTTATGAGACGTGGCAGCACGCCAAGCAATTTCAAGATTTTTTATGGCTATTGGCCTGCACCGTCCTTTATATGGGGGGGGTTGCCGTGGCCATTGCCTTGGCCGCGATTTATGCCGAGCAAGTGATTGGTTTTGAGCAAGCAGAGACCATGGCACTCATTTTTGTCTTGAATATTGCGGCGGTGGTTGGTGCTTTGCTGTTGGGCTACGGCCAGGATTGGTTGGGTCATCGATTGGCGTTAGCGCTCACGCTCATGGGATGGTTGGGGACTTGTTTGCTCGCCGCTTGGGTTACCACGAAAGGCGGATTCTGGGTGGCCGCATCGATTGCCGGTTTATGCATGGGTGCGAGTCAGTCTGTTGGCCGCGCCATGGTGGGTCTGTTGGCACCGGCCAATCGGTTGGCTGAGTTTTATGGTTTATGGACATTGGCAACACGCATTGCAAGCATTATCGGTCCTTTGCTCTATGGGTCGGTTACGTGGCTGACCGACGGGAATCAGCGTTTGGCCATCGCCATCACAGGTGTTCTGTTTTTGGGAGGGCTGTTATTGCTCCTTCCTATAAAGCTTGACCGCGGTCGTCGCGCAGCCCTTAACGCACAGGCGCCAGTTGATTAAGCGGTATTTGCATTTTGGTGGGCTTTTGCAGCAGTTCGATCAAAATCATGGCGCGGCTTTCGCCATCGTCCATCTGATAAATGGCCTGCACCCCTTTAAAAGGACCTTCTTGGATTTCAACCGGTTCACCCGGTTGGTATAGGCTGCGTGGCGTTTGCGATAGAGCCGCTTCTTGCACGCGCAACCATTCAATCAGTTTGGTATCTATCTTGGCAGGTTCAAGACCAAAACTAACCAGTTTGCTGACACCCAAGGTGGAGCGAATCGGTGCCCAACTTTTGCCGGACAACTGCATGTCGAGCTCAATGAACAAATAACGAGAAAACAGGGGTTCGCGCACGATCTCAAGCGATTTCTTCGTGACTTTCTTCTTTGCGAAGGTGGGTAAAAAGCAATCAAAACCTTGACGTTCAAGGTTTAACCGCGCTCTTTCCTCTTGCCGAGGCTTTGTGTGTACGACATACCAATCCATAGGCATGATTGTAGGCCTAAATCAAATTTGAGTTCAATTGGCTTGGATGATTTTCAATGGCCTTCAATGGTCTGTAGGCGTTGTAGCGGTGCGCATTCTTGGTACGCTACAGCAAAACCCTCAGGAGACAGCGATGTTACTTTACGACATGAGAACGGCAATGAATCCGCGGCGTGTCCGAATTTTTATGGCAGAAAAAGGTATTGATGTCCCACGCCAAGCAGTTGACGCGTCCGCCAACGAGAACCGTACGTCCGCCTTTTTGGCGATTAACCCGCTCGGTAAGCTACCGGTATTGCAACTTGATGATGGCTCCTACATCAGTGAATCCATTGCCATTTGCCGATATTTAGAGGCACTTTATCCAGAAACGCCGTTGTTTGGATCGGACCCTCAAGCCCAGGCCGTGATTGACATGTGGATAGGCCGTATTGAGTCTGAAATGGTATTGCCGCTCACGAGTGCCTTTAAGCACACGGGGGCCTATTGGCAAGGCAAGTACCCGCAAGTCCCAGCGTTTGGAGACTGGTGGCGCGAACGTGCCGCCGAGGGCTACGAATGGTTAAACGAATGTTTAGCCGACCGTGCGTTTGTGGCAACCGATCACTACAGCATGGCTGATATCGTCTTGCAATGTGCGCTGGTGATGGCCAAACCCACGGGAACACCGATCCCAACTCATTGTGAGCATGTGAGCCGGTGGTACGCTCAGGTGTGTGCTCGTCCAACGGCGAGAGCTTAGTCTTTAAAGATTTAGAGGAATTCGAATGCCAAACTCACCCGTGTGTTTGATCGTTGGTGCCGGTAATGGCCTAGGCGCTGGTTTGGCGCGTACGTTTGCCAAAGCGGGCTTTACGATTTGCTTGGTTCGGCGTCACGCTGACGCTGCGCAAACCCTACTCGAAGAGGTCAGAACGTTGGGCGTCGCCGCGCATGCTTTTGCGGCCGACGCTCGGGATCCGATCGCGTTGTCGCGGGTGTTCGACGAAGTCGAAGCGTCAGTGGGTGAAATAGCGGTTGCCATTTTTAATGTCGGTGGCAATGTGCGCACCGGTGTATTGGAAACATCACCCCAGACCTATCAGGATGTTTGGCAAACCAGCGCATTCGCGGGATTTATGACGGGACAAAGCGCAGCACGCGTCATGCTGCCTCGGCAACGCGGCACGATTTTGTTCACGGGTGCTACGGCTAGTTTGCGCGGTGGTGCGGGGTTTTCTGCTTTTGCGGCGGCCAAGACGGCCTTGCGTGCTTTTGCGCAAAGCTTGGCGCGAGAGTTTGGACCGCAAGGCATCCATGTGGCGCATGTGATCGTCGACGGTATCATCGACTCACTGCGTGTTCGAGAGCAGCAGCCCGAACGCGTCGTGGCAGCGGGCCCAGACGGATTGCTCGCGCCGGATCATCTGGCACAACAATATTTGTATTTGCACCAGCAGCCACGCGATGCTTGGACCTTTGAGCTCGATATTCGGCCCTGGGCTGAACGTTGGTAGAACTGGGGTGTAAAAAGATAGTCAAAGCCCGAAAATTGGTGTTAGCCTTTTCCATTCTGTTTAATGCGAATCAAAATCCAATGATCAACACGAATTCCATGCAGCACATCGCTCGAAAGCATCTTTTGGCTCTTTCTTTGTTAGTCGGGTTTGGCGTCATGGGCGCCCAAGCTTTGGCGCAAGTGCCGCCCAAGCCGCCGGCCGGAGCATTTGCGACGGTGAACGGCAAGCCCCTTCCCGAAGCCTTGCTCGACGTGAACATACGAGCCAATGTCAGGGAAGGCCGATTGGACAGTCCCAATTTGCGTCTGGCGATCAGGGGCGAGCTGGTAGGCCGTGAGGTATTGGCCCAAGAAGCCAAAAAACTGAAGTTAGACCAAACACCAGAAGCACAAGCACAGCTCTTTCAGGTCGAACAAAATCTTTTGGCGACGCTACTGATTAATAATTACAACGCCACAAACCCCGTGACTGAAGAGCAAATCGAGGCAGAGTATCAGGCCTTTTTAGAGAATGTTGAAGACGCCCAACAATACAAGCTTTCTATTATTGTGGTGCCTACTGAAGCGCGAGCCAAAGAAATCACCGCACAACTCCGAGCAACGGATGACAAAAATGCTTTCGCCACGATTGCGCGTGAAGAGTCTATTGACGGCAGTCGCGAGAGCGACGGACAGGTCGATTGGTTACTGCCTGAGCAAATGTTGCCGGCGGTCGGCAATGTGGTCGCTAACTTGTCGCCGGGTAAAATCAGTGCGGTACCGATTCAAACCGAATCGGGTTGGAATGTGATTCGGGTTGATGAAGTGCGCGATTTTACGCCGCCTGCGCTTGCTGACGTCAAGGATCAGTTGCGCCAAGCAGCCGCTCAAAAGCAACTCGCTGAATATGTCCAGGGCTTGCAAGCCGAAGCCAAGATCGTGCAATAAACAAGCGTTACCTGCCCATGCTGTAGAACTCGGCATTTGGCACTAACGCGGTGGCACTTGCCAAGCGATTGCTCATGGCAAAAAATGCGGCAATGCTGGCAATGTCCCACAAGTCTTCATTTGACAGCCCAGCGTCTAATGCGCTTTGCCGGTCTCGTGCAGTTAGCTGGTCCGCTTGCTGAGACACTTTCATGGCGTAATCGAGCATGGCATGCTGGCGAGCAGATAACGCCGCGTGACGATAATTGGTTGCCAACTTGTCAGCAATGGTGGTGTCTTTGGCACGTATGCGCAAAATCGCGCCATGTGCAACCACACAATACAGGCAGTGATTGGCGCCAGAGGTGGCTACCACAATCATCTCGCGCTCGGCTTTGCTTAATCCGCTATCGCCTTCCATTAACGCATCGTGATAAGCCATGAAGGCCCTGAATTCGGCTGGGCGACGGGCCAGTAGCAACATCACGTTTGGCACAAAGCCGACCTTTGTCTGCGTCTTGAGCAACTGCACGCGAATATCCTCAGGCAAATCGGCCATCAACGGTGTGTCAAAACACGCGATGGGCTCGACTGGAACACTTGGGGTTGTGTTGG
This sequence comes from Burkholderiaceae bacterium, assembly GCA_965656505.1. Lineage (GTDB taxonomy): Bacteria > Pseudomonadota > Gammaproteobacteria > Burkholderiales > Burkholderiaceae_B > Algicoccus. Next base: position 79,109 of record CBFHKV010000007.1, read on the forward strand.
ACGTCAAAATACGCGCCTTAACTTGGGATATCGCCTTTTAGTGTGATTCGATGTAACAGGCGTTTGTGTCCATGATAGTCGTTGATTGGGTTGTGCAGCACGCAACGGTTATCCCAAAGCGCGATCGAGCCCGGTTGCCAGCTTAAGCGACAAGTGAATTCAGGCTTGACTTGGTGAGCAAAGAGAAAATCAAGCAGTCCTTGGCTTTCTTGCTCGGTCCAACCCACAAAGTGCGTGGTGTGTGCTGGATTGACATACAGCGAGCGTCGGCCTGTCTCCGGATGGGTCCGGATAACGGGGTGTTCACCGACCAAGGGTTGGTTAGCCTTGTCAGTGGCGGAGTCAGCCACACGGTCTTCGCGCGTCTTGGTTACCTCGGCCTTGGCTGAACTGTTGGCTGCCTTCAGGGTGCTTAGTGTGGCTTGCAGGCCAGGGGAGAGAGCCTCATAGGCGGCATACCCGCTGGCAAACAGGGTATCGCCACCCTTGGGTGGCAGCTCCCGGGCAACAAGCAAGGTGGCCATGGGTGGTGCTGCCAAATAAGCCGTGTCGGTGTGCCAAACACCACCGAAATTGTGACGCTCATGAGGTAGCTTCAAGACAGGAATGATCATTGGGTGATCGGGTAAGCCTTTCACAAAGGGGTACTCAACCACATCACCGAGCCGCTCGGCAAACGCTTGAAACTGATCGGGACTAAGCGGTTGATCTCGGAAAAAAACCACACCATAGGAGAGCCACACATCTCGAATAGCCTGCATCAAATCATCCGATGGTGTTTGCGTCAAATCCACACCATGGATTTCTGCACCGATGGCGCCAGCCATCGGTCGAACATCAAGTGCTAGAGTGGTTTCCGTAGTCATGACTTGTTCCCCTGTACCTAAAGTTGATTTTTATTGCTTGTTTTGATGTCGTTGTTCGCTAATGGATGATTGAATAACCCAATTCCATACGTGTCTGATTAATCGTCGGTTTCGCTTATATCGCGCATATCACTCATGGCGTGGCAACATCCTGACCTCGCTTGGCAGCCTGTTGAATGGCCGCAGCGAGGTGTTCAACGGGCTGCGCGCCCTCGACAAGAAACTTGTTATTCAGAATGAAGGCAGGCACACTTTGAATACCCAACATCTTATAACGTGTTTGAGCAGCGCGGACTTGATGCTCATACTCGCCGTCGGTTAAGACTTGTTCGGCGCGTTCGACGTTCAAGTCAGCGGCTTTGACCGCTGCCAACAGGGTTGAGGCCTCATCCATATTGTCGACATCAGTAAAATACGCGCCAAGCAGCGTTTTTTTCAGGCGCAACGCCGCCTCAGGCCCATTTTCTGTTTCCGCCCAATGGATCAGCCTGTGGCAATCAAACGTGTTGTAGACGTGCTTGCGACCTTCCGGATGGAAGGGAAAGCCTACTTCTGTCGCACGATCATAGATGCGCTGTTGGTTGATGCGGGCTTGCTGTTCGGAGATGCCGTATTTGCGAGCGATATAGCCGATCACCTCTTCCCCTCCCTCTGGCATGTCGGGGTGGAGTTCGAAAGGTTGTAAGCGCAGATCGACAGTAATCTGTCCGCCAGACAGGCGCTCGGTTAGCGCAATGGCTTTTTCAACGGTGGTCAGCCCGATGGCACACCAGGGGCAGGCCACATCGGAAACCATATCAATACGAACGGTATCGGTCATTTACTGTCCTTCGGTTTGGGCCAAAGTACCATTTGGCTGCAACGAAAAATGGCGATCTTCTTGCCGGTTTCGGCATCAAGCACATCAGCGTCCCATATTTGCGTGTTTCTGCCAAGATGCTGAGCTCTCGCAATGCACTGAATTGCAGACCCGCGCGTGGTTCCTAAAAAGTTACTTTTGAGTTCAATGGTTGTAAAAGAAAGAGCGCCCGCTGGCAAGTGGGCCACGGTCGCATAGCCACAGGTTGTGTCAGCCAGAGCGATCACGCTAGCGGCATGCAAATACGTGTTGGGTGCGAAATGGATACTTGTCAGCCTCATGCGGCTGTGTACTTCAGAGGCAGCCAAGTCGGTGAGTTCAACCCCTAGTAGGCCAGGCAAATTGTCCCCTGAGCGTTGGTTCAGGATGTCTAAGTTGATATCGTCACGGAGTTGCGTCATGGTGTTGCATTATCTTTAAAGTGAAAGGTGGCGAGTGAGCATAGCCATTGGGATGGCTTGCCACGAGTGATGCCATCTGTTCTCTTTTTTATGGCCTTGATAACTGACATTCAGTGTTTATTGTGCCGCAAAATACCCCGTGTGCGATCATTTCGCGGTTTCAATACGAAACCACCAAGCATAGAGCGCGGGGACGAACAAAAGCGTAATGACTGTACCGACAAGTACACCGCCGATCAGAACGTAAGCCAGCGGCCCCCAGAAACTATCCATGGTCAAGGGGATGAATGCCAAAGCCGCAGCCAAGGCCGTCAAGACCACAGGACGTGCCCGTTGAACCGCGGCTTCAATAATGGCCTCATGGGATTTCATGCCGTCACTTCGGTTGTCAGCCACTTGTTGCGTCAAAATCAAGGTGTTGCGCATCAAGATGCCGGCTAAACCAATCAAACCCAACAAGGCCACAAAGCCGAACGGCTGAGAAAATAAAAGTAGCGCCAATACTGCCCCAATTAAGCCCAAGGGCGCGGTGGCGACCACTATGAAGGTCCCAGAAAAGCTACGCATCTGAAGCATGATGAACACCAGCATCAAGCCCACCATCAAGGGTTGCAATTTTTGAATCGAGGCGTCGGCTTTGGCGGACTGTTCAATAGAACCAGCAATACTGATTTGATAGCCTGGCGGTAGATCAGCGCGTACGGGTTCGAGTGAGCGCCAAACCGCCATGGTGACATCAGGGGGTTGCGCCGATGTCACATCGCTGTTGATGTAAAGGAAAGGTTGGCGGTTGTAGCGTTTGATCACAGGCTCTTCGAAGGCAACGACTGGCGTTCCGAGTTGGGTGAGTGGTACCTTGCCACCTGTCGGCGTGTTGATCTCGATGCCTTCGAGCAATGCGCCTTCGTTGGGTTGCATTCGCGCCCTGATTTGAATGCTGCGGGTACCTTCCCGCACGTCGGTGACGGGTACGCCATCGAGTTGGAATTGCAACTGTTGGGCCACATCTTTGGGCGTCAGGCCCAACGTCTGTAAAGTTTTGGGGTCCATCTGAAGGTCTAGGCTGGGCGCGCGTTCATCCCACTCAAGGTTGGGGTCAACCGTGTTTGGGTTTTGCAGCATCACCTCGCGCACCTGATGTCCGATTTTACGTAAGACATCGGGATCGGGACCCGTGACACGGAAGCTAACCGGCCAGTCCACGGGGGGGCCGTATAGCAAGCGAGCCACTCGAATTCGCGCTTGCGGGTATTGTCCTTGAGCCACCCTTTCTTCAATGAATTCGATGAGTTGCTCGCGGCTACGCACGTCTTTTGTCACTGCAATCAGCTTGGCAAACGCTGGATTGGGTTGCTCAGGATTTGACGAAATAAAAAACCGCGGGGCACCCGCACCAATGTAGGCAGACAAGGTATTGATTTCGGGACGACCGACAAGGTCTTGTTCAAGTTGCCGGACCACTTGATCCGTATTGCCAATCGCGGTGCCTTGCGGGAGGTAGACGCTAATCAGGACCTCAGGGCGATCCGAGCTTGGGAAAAACTGCTTTTCAACAGGACCTACCATCCCGCCAATACTAAGGATTAAGCTCGCAAGTGTCATTAACACAACCCGTTTTCGTCGGGTCACACACCAGGTGATCACTTGCCGCAGCCGTTGGTAACCCGCGGATTGATACAAAGCGGTGGCAGAATCGTGCCCCGTTGTCGGATGGGCTTTGATTTGGGGCAATAGTTTCACACCCAAGTAAGGCGTGAAGGTAACCGCTACCACCCAAGACACAAGCAAGGCGTAAGCCAACACCCAAAAAATGCCTCCAGCATATTCACCTACGGCAGATTGTGCAAAACCAATCGGCACAAACCCCGCAACCGTCACCAAGGTGCCAAATAGCATCGGGGCGGCCGTCACGTTCCATGCATGAGAAGCCGCTCGAACGCGATCCCAGCCCTGCTCCATTTTGACAATCATCATTTCAATGGCGATGATGGCATCGTCGACTAAAAGGCCCAGCGCGATGATGAGGGCACCCAAAGAAATTCGGTCCAAGTTCACGCCGGTCAACTGCATAAGCACGAAGGTCAAGCCCAAGGTGAGCGGTATCGACAGGCCCACAATCAGACCGGCGCGCCAACCGATGGCTAGGATGCTGACGGCCACAACCACTGCCATGGCGACCAGAAATTTGATTTGAAAGAGGTCGACGGCTTGCTTGATGGCATCGGCTTGGTTGGTGAGTTGCGTCAGGGTCATGCCAAGCGGCAGGTTGTTGGTTTCAGCCGCCAAAAAATCCGATAATCGCTCACCGACGGCCAGCCCATCCTCACCCTCTGCGGCAACCACCCCCAAAAGCACACTGTCTTGGCCGCCCGCTCGAATCATGTAAGAGGGTGGTTCTTGATAGCCGCGTTCGATATTGGCGATGTCTGCAAGGCGGATTAAGCGATCATTAACTCGCAAAGGCACGTTGGCCAGCGCCTGCAGGTCAGGTAGATCCGAATCGATACGAACGTAAACGCGTGCCCCTTCGGTTTCTAGTTGTCCTGCTGGAACCAATTGATTGTTGGCGTTAATAGCCGATAAAACCGCCGTGGGTGACAGGCCCAGATTGGCTAGCTTGGCTTGATCAAAGTTGATGTGAATACGCTGCTCGCGCTCGCCGAGCAAGAACACCTTTTGCACGCCGTCTACGCGTCGTAAACGATCCCGGATGCCGTCAGCGTCTTTGACCAAGATCGATTGAGGCAATCCCGGGGCGGAAAGGGCAATCATTGAAAAATAGACATCAGAGAAATCGTCATTGACGATGGGCCCAATCACTCCGGCTGGCAAGCCAGGGGCCTCGTCAAGCATCCGTTTTCTGACCTCGTAAAAAAGGTCTGGCACGATCTCGCTTGGAGAAAAGTCTTCAAACTCCACCATCATGTCGGCGCGTCCGGGCCGTATCGTGGTTTCAAGCTTTAGAAAATAGTCGACCTCTTGGATGCGTTTTTCTAACCGATCAACCACCTGTGTTTGTAGTTCTTGGGGGGTGGCGCCTGGCCACGCCACCGAAACCACCATCACGCGAACGGTAAAAGGGGGGTCTTCGGCGCGCCCCAATGAATTGAAGGCGTAGAGTCCCGCGATTATCGACAGAATCAAAAAAAATAGCGTCACCGACCGTTCGCGAACGGCCAGCGCGGAAAGGTTCGGAAAACTCATGGTGCCGAGCCTGGCGCCTGAACTCGCACGGCCATGCCAGGCTGAAGGAGATGGGTGCCCATGGCGATGACGGGTGTGCCCGGCTCCAGCGAGGATTGGATCTGCGCACGTTCTGTGGACAAGGACAGCACTTGGACCTGCACCGGTTGTGCACGACCCTCGACCACGATCCAGACTTGCGGGCCTTGTCCGCGTTCATCGAGTGCCCCCATCGGCACACGGACCACGTTTGTGTCTGACGCGCTGGTCGTGACCGTGAGTTGTGCAATTGATCCCAGCGGCAAATCAAAATCTTGCCCAACCAAGCTGTAACGGGCTCTGATGGTACGAGACGCAAGGTCTGCTGACCCAGCGACTTCACGCAAGCTGGCTTGCCATGCGCGCGAACCGCTGGTGACGACCCCGCTCGCGGGTGCGACAACCCCCTGGGGCAAAAAGACTTCAATATCGGGCGGTCCCGCATGGGCGAACTGGGCCACGGTTTGTCCCGGCATCACCACTTGGCCGCGCTCAGCCATGGTTTCGGTCACTGTTCCATCGTCAGGGGCGGTTAAAGTGGCATAGGCGAGGGCATTGCTCGCTTGTTGTGCACGCGATTGTGCGGCATCCAAGCGTGTTTGCGTCTCTTGGACTTCCAATAAATCCCGGTCGAGGGCCTGCTGGCTGATAAAGCCGGATTCAGACAGTTGTTGGCTTCTGCGAAGCTTGTCTTTTGCGGTTTTCAAGGCAGATTGGGCGGCAAGGACCTGTGCCTGCGCCGAGGTCAAGGCCTGCTCTAGGTCACGGGTGTCTAAGGTAAAGAGGATCTGACCTTGACTGACCTGTTCGCCAGACTGGACTTCTCGGCTATCAATTCGGCCACCCACCTGAAAGGAGAGCGGGCTTTGACGGGCGGCTTGGATGGTACCGGAGAGAACCAGTTGGGGGTCGACCGCGGTTTCGGTTGCCATGGTTTTAACCAGTGGAGGCTGGTTTTGGCTAACGGCGCTTTCGGCGCTTTCGGGGCTTTCGGGCGCTTCGTTACAAGCTGTCAGCACCAAAGCCGCGCCAACGGGTAAAAGCCAACGTTTGGTTG
>CBFHKV010000007.1:85523-87277 GCA_965656505.1 Burkholderiaceae bacterium
CCAGTTGGGGGTCGACCGCGGTTTCGGTTGCCATGGTTTTAACCAGTGGAGGCTGGTTTTGGCTAACGGGGCTTTCGGGCGCTTCTTTACAAGCTGTCAGCACCAAAGCCGCGCCAACGGGTAAAAGCCAACGTTTGGTTGCGAGTGTTAGGGATGAAGCAAGCGGCATAAGTATACAAATTAGGTTGCAAAAACATTGTTTTGATTAGAACAGAGACCGGCCACAAAAGGGGCGCTATTACGCAGGGCTTGCAGCGGGTTATGATGGTTTCACCAGCCGAAATCGACCGTTTTTGGGGTTCGGCCGCTCGGAAATCAAAGCGATAACCCCCCCACGCGTACAACATAGAGGCGAAAAATGAAAATAGTCGTGATACCGGGTGATGGCATTGGTCCAGAGACAGTCAGCGTAGCCGTGGCGGCGCTCTCGCTAGTTGCCGAGCGTACCGGCGCCAAAGTAGAGCTGGTTCCCGAATCGGCGGGGCACGAGAGTTTAAAAACACACGGAACCACGGTTCGGAATGAATTGGTTGAAAAGGTCGAGGGCGCGAACGGCCTGTTGCTCGGTCCCATGACCACCCATGATTTGCGCCATGGCGTGGCCGGTGAGATCAATCCGTCACGTTATTTCAGAAAACATTTTGATTTGTACGCCAACATCCGGCCCGCGCGAACCTTTGAGGGGGCGCCCATCCGGATCCGCCCCTTTGATCTGGTGGTCGTGCGTGAAAACACCGAAGGTTTTTATGCCGATCGGAATATGGCGTCAGGTGGCAGTGAAATGCTCGTAACCGAAGATGTGGTGGTGTCCTTGCGGCGCATCACCCGTGCCTGCTGCGAGCGGATTGCCCGGCGGGCGTTTGAATTGGCGATGACGCGTCGCAAGAAAGTCACGATTGTGCACAAGGCCAACGTCTTGAAGCTCGGTGATGGCATGTTCATCGAAGCCTGTAAGGCCGTGGCCAAATCATTTCCGGACGTGACAGTGGATGACGTGATTGTCGATGCCATGATGGCGCTCGCGGTGCGCGAGCCCGAGCGCTTTGACGTGGTGGTCACGACCAATATGTTTGGTGACATTTTGTCGGATTTAACGGCTGAATTGGCAGGTAGCCTAGGCATGGCCGCTTCCCTCAATGCGTCCGATGGTTTCGCCATGGCTCAAGCCGCGCATGGCTCTGCGCCAGACCTTGCGGGACGCAATGTGGCCAACCCGTTTAGCCAAGTCTGGTCTTCGGCCATGCTGTTAAGCTGGTTTGGACAGCGCGAAGGCAAACCTGAGTTTATTGAGGCGGCTGATCGACTTGAAACAGCAATGCGTCTGGCGATCAAAGAGGGTAAGGTCACCCGCGACATGGGAGGCGATCTCGGCACGTCGCAAGTGGGGCAAGCCTTGTTGGCTAATTTATGATACACCGACAAGGGCAGGATAAAGATCAAGGTAGATAGAGGACGCAATGTCGATAACAAATATCGCTGTGGTGGGGGCGGGACTTGCCGGCCTCACCTGCGCACAGCAGCTCAAGTCGATGGGCTTTGAGGTCACGGTCTTTGAGAAGTCGCGCGGCGTGGGTGGAAGGCTCTCGACACGGCGAGTCGATTGGGCGCAGTTCGACCATGGGGCACAGTACTTCACTGCGCGCGAACCTCTCTTTAAGCAATGGGTTGAGGGCTTGATCGCCGGGGGCACCGTGGCCCAATGGTCTCCCGTGATGCGCACGCCACCGCGCAAAACCGATGTTTGGTACGTTGCC
>CBFHKV010000007.1:87377-149365 GCA_965656505.1 Burkholderiaceae bacterium
GCTATCGCGCTACAGCCTTGCTGGACGCTGATGCTGAGCACCGCAACGCTCGACGTTGACGAGCAGGCCGGTCAACCCTCATCGGGACCCATTGCTTGGTGGGCGCGTAACGACAGCAAGCCGGGTCGAACGCAGCACCCCGGTCAGCAAGACTGGGTGGTGCAAGCCAGTGCCACATGGACCGAGCAGAACCTAGATGCGGATAAGGCTCTGGTGATAGAAACCTTACAGCGCGCGCTCTTGGCGGAATTGGGGGTTCAATCGTGTTCGGTGATTGAATCGCCCATGGCGCATCGTTGGCTCTATGCGCGCCGCACGCCGAGCTTACCTGCCGAAGACCCCAGCTGGTGGTCGGCATCACTGCGCTTGGGCGCTTGTGGTGATGGACTGACGCATAGCCGGGTCGAGCAAGCCTATCTAAGCGGCCATGACATGGCCTTGCAAATTCAAAAAACAGTGTGAGGAAGATGCGATGAATCAGCCGACGCAGCAAACAACAAAGCAAACAACAAAGCAAACAACAAAGCAAACAACAAAGCAAACAACAAAGCAAACAACAAAGCAACCGACTGAAAGCTTTGATGAAAACGCCCGTGGTGTGTACCTTATCGCTGTCACCCCTTTTACTGAAAGCGGTGAATTGGATCTTGAAAGCACCGATCGCTTGATCGACTTTTACTTGGAGCGCGGCGTCAATGGTCTGACGGTGTTGGGCATTTTAGGTGAAGCCCCAAAACTCACGGCCCACGAGTCAGCTCAGTTTGTTGCGCGGGTGCTGGCTAGGGTCAACGGCAAAGTGCCCGTCGTGGTGGGAGCATCGGCTGCGGGGTTTGCCGCCATGGGTGAATTGACCGAGCGCGTGATGGACAGCGGAGCCGCTGGTGTAATGGTCGCGCCTGCGCCGAATTTACGCAGCGATGACCAAATTCGATCGTATTTTGCAATGGTCAATGAAACCTTGGGCCCGGATGTGCCATGGGTATTGCAAGACCATCCCAACGCAACTGGTGTACAGATGTCGTCCTCGGTGGTGATGCAGGTCATTGCCCAGTCGCCACGTTGTGTGATGTTAAAGCATGAGGATAGCCCGGGTCTTGGTAAGTTATCAGCCATACGGGGTGCGCAGGCACAGCAAACCTTGCGGCGTATCTCGATTCTGACCGGTAATGGCGGGGGGTTGTTTTTGCCGGAGGAGCTTGAGCGTGGGGCTGATGGTGCCATGACCGGTTTTGCGTTCCCGGAAATGATGGTTCAAGTGTGCCAAGCCCATGCGGCGGGACAGCGCGATCGGGCATTTGATTTGTTTGACGCTTATTTGCCTTTTGCCCGTTACGAGCAGCAAGCCGGTATTGGCTTGGCCGTCAGAAAACATGTGCTTGCCAAACGCGGTGCTATTGCCTGCGCCGCTTTACGTCGGCCGGGTGCGACATTGTCCGCGCAAGATATCGCCGATATTGATTATTTGCTTGAGCGTCAGCAACGACGATTGAGCGACCTGGCCTAAGAAGGAGAGCCATCGTGACCACGTTACCTGTAAATGACGTCGATATGACCCTGTCACCCACCGTAGTCAAGGCCTTGGAAAGTATCTCGACGGCCACACTGACCACCATTTTGCTAAAAAAAGGGCTGCGTAATGTTTGGTTGCGCGGCACGCGTCCTATCCGTTCGGGTCAGCCCCGTTTGGTGGGGCGAGCGTTTACGTTGCGGTTTGTGCCCGCCCGCGAAGATTTGGCCACGCCGGCTTCTTGGACATCGCCGACATCGACTCGGGGAGCGATTGAAGCCATGCCAGCGGGCTGCATTGCCGTGGTGGATGCCATGGGGGTCAGTGATGCGGGCATATTTGGCGATATTTTGTGTGCACGCATGGTCAAGCGAGAGGTCAGTGCTCTGGTCACGGATGGGGTTGTGCGTGATTTAACGGGCGTTTTGCAGACGGGTCTACCCGTTTGGTGTAGCGGCGCGGCGGCGCCGCCATCGGTGGCTGGTTTGACCTTTGTCGACTGGCAACAACCGATTGGTTGTGGGGGCGTTGCGGTCTTTCCGGGTGATGTCATCGTGACCGATGACGATGGTGCGGTGGTGATTCCAGCGGCCCTGCTTGATGACATTGTTGTTTTGGCGCTCGAGCAAGAGCGCCTAGAAACGTGGATCATGTCCAAGGTACATGAAGGTGAAGCCTTGCCCGGCTTGTATCCGCCCAACGAGGCCAATATGGCGCGCTACCGGGACGACCAACCCAAATAGGCTGGTTGGCATCGATTGCGTAAGGATGTTATCCGGTCGGGTCTCAGGGGCTGATTTAACTGGGGTCTTGGACTTTGAAGGTGCGATAACTCAAAGCACGCTCGCCCTCGGCCTGGTAGATTCGCAAGGTGGCTCGAGTGGCTTGAAACTGGTTTGGAAATTCGACGGTCCCGCTTAGCTGCTGGTAGTGCCCGACAGAGAATGGCTCAACCAAGGCCTTGATCGCGCCGCTTTTACCGTTGGGATACCGCCCTTCAAAGGTCACCTCGATACGACCGTCATACACAGGCTGTTGGTCGTCTTCTTGCACGATCAACACCCGGTAGTCCAATGTGGCGACGCCTGAGGTTTGTGTGAAGCGAGCACCTGAAATCCCCACAGGGTCAAATGTTACGTTGCTGGTGATGGCATCCAAAAACATGTCGACTTCTTCACGCAACGGCTCGACGCGGCCTTTGAGCGCTGCAATCTCTGCTTTGAGCACGTCGGCAGACTCATTGGCGAGATTCTGGGTGGTTTGGAGCTCGCTTTCTAGGGTGGTCAGCTTCGACTGCAGTTGTTGGCGCTCCAGCGTGATCGAAGCGAGTTGATCCGTGAGTTGCTGAGATTCCATCATGGATAGGCGCTTCGGACCGTAACTGGCTTGTAGGATGAGAACGCCACCCCCGCCGATTAAGATGCCCAGCAGCAGCAGAATAAACCAGCGAGGCAGGCCTTTCGACCGTCTGCGCGTGTCGTAGGGAGACGGCTTAAAAACCTGACGCCGTGATTGCCCAAACATTCCCATGAAGTCACTTCCTTTTTACTTTTTGTGTCGCGAAAAATGTCAGACAAATCTTTTTGCCTGAGAGGCATAGGATAACGTTAATGAAAACCGCCCGTCAGCGTCGTGTAGTACTTGGTTGCAAATTGGCGTGATTGAGCTGCTCATCCAATTGCTTAAGCCGTTTGGGTGTCCCGATATCCATCCATTGGCCTCGGTGCACTTCACCGCTGATTTGATCGGCAGCCATGGCTTGCCTGAGCAAAGGCCCAAGCGGGGCCGGTTCTGGCGGCCCGCCCGGCCTGGTCAAAGATTCAAATAGGGCGGGCTGGTAGATGCCCATACCCGAGTAGGTCAGGCGCGGTTCTGCCAAGTCACTTAATTGGCCTTGTTCGTTGATGGCAAAGTCACCGGCGGCATGGTGCGCGGGGTTAGCGACGAGCACCAGATGCGCCAGCGGTGAACCGCTATCGCACCACTGTTGCGAGAGGGTTAACGCCCTCTGTAGCGGCCAATCGCACCAAATGTCGCCATTGATGACAAGAAATGGCTTGTTGCCCAATAAAGGCAAGGCATGTGCAATACCGCCAGCCGTCTCTAGTGCTGTGGTCTCCGGTGAGTAAGTTATAGAGACACCCCACTGACGTCCATCGCCTAGCCGTTTCTCGATCTGTTCGCCTAACCAAGCATGATTGATCACAATATCCTGCAAACCGGCTGCGGCCAGCCGTTTGAGATGCCAAGTGATCAAGGGCTGCCCGCCAACAGACAGTAAGGGTTTTGGGGTGTGGTCGGTCAGGGGTCGCATGCGTTGGCCACGCCCTGCCGCTAAGATCATCGTCTTCATCAAAAGGTATAGCGTGTTTGTGGTTCGATGCCCTCTAATCGGTCTAGCAGCTTCAAAAGCGGCCTGAAGACGCCATATCGGCTCGCGACTTGGCGCACGTATTGCAAAACGCGTGGCATATGGTTGAGATAGGCCGGTTTGTTGTCACGCAGATGCAGTCGGGCAAACACCCCGAGGATACGCAGGTTTCTTTGAAGCCCAGCCCATTCATACTGCTCATGAAAAGTGGCGAAATCCGCCTCTACGGGCAGTCCCGCGGCGCGGGCTTGCTCCCAGTAGCGGATTGCCCAATCTAGCTGTTGTGGCTCTTGCCAGGTGGTCCGGGCGTCAAAGACCAAGGAGGCGATGTCATAAGTTATGGGCCCCACAAGTGCATCCTGATAATCCAAAACCCCGGGGTTTTTGCCAACCGCCGGGTCGTCACAGACCATCAGGTTCGGTGAATGAAAATCACGGTGCACGAGCACGGTGGGCTGACGCGCAATGGCGGTGGTTAAGTGTTGAAAAAGTGTTTGTAGTTGCGCACTCTCTGTGGTGGTGAGCGATACCCCGTGATACTTCTCGACAAACCATTCCGGAAAGAGCTGTAATTCGGCGCCCAGTCGTTCGGCGTCTAGGGTGGCCAGACCCTGAGTGTCCGCGGTTTGTATGGCGACCAAGGCCGCGATGGCGTCTCGGTAGTGCGCTTGGAGTGAAGCCTCAGGCAAGCCTTCTTGAATCTGGTCGTAGTAGGTCTGCCGACCCAAGTCGGTCAGCAGCAAAAAACCTTGCGCCAGATCCTTGGCTAAAATGCACGGAACGGTCACCCCGGCGGCCAAGAGGCGGTCTGTGACATCACAAAACGGTCGGCAGTCCTCTTGCGGTGCCGGTGCGTCCATGACGATTGTGGTGCTTTCTCCAGACTTGAGCCGAAAGTAACGCCTAAAGCTCGCGTCGGATGAGGCCGGTGCCAAGCTCGCTAGGTTCAACTCAAGCTGAGGATCCAAGCTGTTGAGCCACTGAGTCAGGGCGCGATCGCGATTAATATGGGTGATGTTTGCGTTTGGGGGTTCTGAATAGCTCATGGCAAGTTTGTCGTGACGGATGGACCGGTCTCTATAATAGAGTGTCTTGCGTTGCCTCGGGTGCGCCACATCGTTTAAGAGAGTGTTTGATGCAGTTGGTTAGCGGGTATTGGTTGTGAGGAGCGCTTTTGTCACTCGGGCTGTGCTGGTCACGATGTGGCTAGCGGTGACGGCGCTCGCTTGGGCGCAGACGGCTGACTCTGATTCGTCGGCCGCCACCGGCGTCATTTTACGCGGCCTGACGACATCCCCGTTGCTATCGCCGGTGCCAGTCTCAGAGGATGAGTTGCCGGCTTATCTTCGCGCCCAAGAGATGGTTGGCGATCAACAGAACAACCTGGTTCTTAAAGGCGAGGGTGTGGTGAGGCGCGCTGACGCTGTGCTGAGTGGCGAATATTTGCTTTACAACCAAAAAAACGACGAAGTCACTGTCAGGGGCAATGCGCGTTTGATACGCAACGGCAATGTGATTGTTGGCCCCGGTATGAAATACAACTTTGAGACGGAAAAAGGCGAGGTGGACTCGCCCTCATTCTGGTTGTCTAACGGCGGTGCTGGCGTGGGTAGCAAAGCCGAGATAACCAATAATAATGAAATGACCATCAACGATGTGACCTACAGCGGTTGTCCTTGCCCTGATCCCGCTTGGTATATCGATGCGAGTCGAGTCGATATCGACAACGATGCGAACGAGGGCGTGGCGCGTAACGGTGTGCTCTTTTTTAAGGGCGTGCCTATATTGGCTTCGCCTTATTTGACCTTTCCCATCCGTGCTGAGCGCAAGTCTGGGTTTTTGGCGCCTACCTTTGCGACAACCAGTCAAACGGGCATGGAGTTCTCACTGCCTTACTATTTGAATTTAGCGCCCAATTATGATGCAACGGTAACGTTGCGTCCGATGAGCAAACGCGGTTTGCAACTCGGCGGTGAGTTCCGCTACCTTGGCCAATCGTTTAATGGAACGGTTGCGGGTACTTACATCAATAACGACTATGAAACCGAGACGGATCGTTGGTTGTATTCAACACAACACAATCAGCGGTTTGGCAGGGGTTTTTATGGTGGTTGGAGCATCAGCGGGGTGTCTGATGACGATTACTTTAAAGACTTTTCAATCTTAGGGGTTAACGAGGCCACGACCACGGCGCTCACGCGCACGGGTTTTGTGGGTTGGGGCAACCGTGACTGGCAAGCAAGGGTGGATTACAGCACTTATCAAACGCTTGGGGACATCGCACCGCAATACAACAAAGTGCCCGCTCTCTCCCTCAATGGAGCCCGGTATAACCAATATGGGTTTGACTTGCGGTCTGAGAATACCGCCATCTGGTTTGACCGACCACTGAACGAATTCGGTCAGCCCTATGGCCAGGATGGACAGCGCTTGGTTTCGTACAACACGATCGCTTATCCGATTGTTCGGCCAGGCTGGTTTATCACGCCCAAAGTGGGCTTACACGTGACCCATTACGAAACCGAATGGTACCGTTTGGCGGGTGTGAATGGCCGGCAAGCCAGTAACAGCCGAATCTTGCCGATTAGCTCGCTTGAAGCCGGGATGACGTTTGAGCGGCCGAGCTCATTTTTTGGTCTTGATGCCATTCAAACGTTAGAACCGCGGGTTTACTACCTAAATGTGCCGTACCGGGACCAATCGAGTCTACCCGTCTATGACACCTCCTTGTCAGATTTCAGTTTTGCACAAGCGTTTCAAGAAAATATCTATACAGGCGGTTGGGACCGGATTGCCAATGCCAACCAGCTGACCATGGCGCTGACATCTCGCATGCTTGATGAGCAATCGGGATTCGAGCGGGCGGCACTCTCTGTCGGACAGCGAATCTACTTTGAAAATCAACAGGTCACCCTGCCTGGCGAGGTCGCGCGCACCGATGTCAGGTCCGAGTTTTTGATCAATGCCAGCGCCGCCTTAACCGACTCATTAAGTGCGACAATTGACCTGCAGTACAACCCGTATGACGATTCTTGGGACAGGGCGCAAATTGTGACGCGCTTTAATCCCAAACGAGCGGCGAGCATATCGGCCTCGTATCGATATCAACGCAATCCGACGGGTCGATTCCAGCCTCAGGGGCAAGAACAGGTGAGTTTGTCCTACCAATGGCCATTGACACAGCGTGTTTACTCGGTGGGTCGGGTGGATTATTCCTTACTTGACGACCCCAGACGGAACGCCGTGCCCAGGGTGACCCAGGCCATTGCTGGATTGGAGTACAAGGGTGATTGTTGTTGGGCGGCGAGAGTGGTTTACCAGCGATACGCTGTTGACCCCGATCAGGCCAATAGTGCATTCTTCTTGCAGCTAGAGCTCGCCGGCTTAGGGCAATTGGGTCAAGACCCCATGGGTTTGCTTGGTCAGAGCATTCCTAATTTTCAGAATATTACGCCGGTCATTAATCCGGTTGGCAAATTTGAAAGGTATGAATAATGGCAGTCACCAAGCGATCAGCTGGAATTTTTGCAGTCTTACTTTTCTTGATAGCGATGGGCGTGACGCAAGCTCAGGGTCTGCGCGGCGGCGTTCAAGGTAACGCACAAGCCAACATCCCCGTTGATGGTATTGCAGCCGTGGTTGGCTCTGCGGTTATCACGGTGCTTGAAGTCGATCAGCAGGCGCAGGTCATGGCCGGCGAGATACGCAATAGTGGAAGGCCCATGCCAGCAGAGGATGAACTCAAGAAGCAGGCGCTCGATCGTTTGATCACCGAATCGTTGATTCGCCAGGAAGGCGAAATGATGGGTGTGCGTATCAGCGACCAAGACCTCGCGAGGGCCCTTGAAACGGTGGCAAACCGAAATAATGTCAGCATGGCCCAATTACGAGCGCAGGTTGAGCGGGTGGGTTTGACTTGGGAGCAATATCAAAAACGCCTACGTAATGAGATGGTGGTGGATCGCGTTCGTCAGCGCATGGCTGAGACCGGTGTGCGGGTGAGTGACGCCGATGTGGATGCGTTCTTGCGTGAGGAAGAAGCGCGTGAGGCCAGTGGTTTGAAACCCCCTCCACCGCCACCACCGCCAAAGCCCAAACCCCGCCCGGTACAACCGTTGGTGTTACAGATTGCGCAGATTTTTATTGCAGTGCCGGAGTCGGCAACCGAAGAGCAGGTGGCGCAAAGCAAGGCGGAAATTGACCGCATTCGCGCCGAGTTGCGCAAGGGAAAAGACTTTGCGGTTTTGGCTGAGGAGTTCTCTGAAGGACCAGAAGCCGCAAATGGGGGCGACCTTGGTGTGCGGCCAGCTGAGGGATGGCCAGCACTATTTTTGCGGGCGGCGCGCCCGTTGCAATCCGGTCAAATATCCTCGGTGTTGAAAAGTCCCGCCGGCTTCCATATTTTGAAAGTGTTGGGCCGCGCGGGTGGTCCACAGCCTGCACCCCCACCACCGCCAGAACCAGGACGGCTCACCATGCCGGATGGGCCGATGATGGTCGATCAAACCAAGGCACGGCACATTCTGATCGAAACCAATGCGATCATGAGTGATGATCAGGCCCGCCAACGTTTGGATAGCGCTCGGCAGCGTATTGTTGAGGGCGGCGAAAGTTTTGCCACGGTGGCTCAAGCGGTTTCGGATGATGGTTCCGCACCGCTAGGGGGCGATTTGGGATGGCTCAATCCGGGCGAGACCGTGCCGGCCTTTGAGCGGGCCATGGCGGAGCTGGAAGTCGGAGAGATCAGTCGACCCATTCAAACCGAGTTCGGTTGGCACATCATTGAAGTGCAAGAGCGACGGACCCAAGACATGGCCGATCAATACCGCCGCAACATTGCGCGTCAGCAGCTCTTTAGACAGCGTGCGGCCAGTGCCTTTGATGCGTGGTTGCAGCAGGTCCGTAACCAAACTTATATCGACAATCGAATGTTTCGGCCGCAACGCTAATGAGCCCAAGCAAAGGGCGACATCAGGCAAGGCAAAGGTTTGGCCAGAACTTTTTGGTTGATTTATCGGTAATCGACCAAATCGTTCAAGCCGTGTCACCACAGCGTGATCAGCATATGGTCGAAATTGGGCCGGGTCTGTCGGCTTTAACGGCACCGTTGCTGTCGAAGTTGGATCACTTAACCGTGATTGAAATCGATCGCGATTTGGCGGCCCAGTTGCGCGGCCAATATCCAGAATCGCGTCTCACGGTCATCGAGCAAGACGCCTTGAGCGTGGACTTTGCCCAACTCGGACCGAACTTACGGATTGTGGGTAACTTACCCTACAACATTTCAACGCCACTACTGTTTGCCTGTTTATCAGCGGCTGATCAGGTGATTGATCAGCATTTCATGCTTCAAAGAGAGGTGGTTGATCGGATGGTGGCCCGCGCAGGTTCCTCTGACTACAGCCGTTTATCGGTGATGCTGCAGTATCGCTATCGACTAGAAAAGTTGTTTGATGTGTCGCCTGATGCTTTCGAGCCGCCACCCAAGGTGGTCTCGGCAGTGGTACGTATGGTGCCGCTTGATACAGACCGACCACGGGCACGGCACGATGGTTTATTTGCGGCCGTGGTGCAGCGCGCTTTTTCTCAACGCCGGAAAATGCTGCGACGTGCGTTGGGTGATTGGGCAACGATGGTTCCGTGGGACGCCATTGGCGTGGCACCAACGGCACGGGCGGAGCAGGTCGATGTGGCCGGATTTATTCGGTTGAGCGACGCGCTGTTCCCACAGCTGCCGCCTTCTGCCATGTCCGCATAATGTCAGCGGCCCGACTTTCGAGCAAATCCGAACCTTGTTCGATGGCTTGCTTGAGCGATAAAGGCCCGTTGGCCAAACTGAAAGCCGCTGTTAATCCCATTTCGTACAGGCATTGATAACCCTCACCAAGTTGCCCTGCCAAGGCGATAACAGGGACGTGGTGCCGTTGCGCAATTTGTATGACACCCATGGGGGTCTTGCCTTGCTGCGTTTGGGCATCCATGCGCCCTTCGCCCGTGAAGACCAAGTCCGCTTGCCGGATCGACGCTTCTAGCTTGACGAGCTCGGCGATCATTTGAACCCCCGGTTTCATCTGAGCGCCAAGCCAGGCCATCGCCGCAAAACCCAGTCCCCCCGCTGCGCCAGCGCCCGCCGCGTCCCGAACATCTTGCGATAGGGTTTGGGCAGTGACGTCAGCCAAGCGCGCGAGTGCGTTGTCGAGTTGGTTCACTATCTCTGGCGTGGCGCCCTTTTGTGGACCAAAGATCGCTGAAGCGCCGTTTGAGCCGCATAGCGGGTTGTTCACATCGGTGGCAATGATCAGCTCGATTTGAGCCAGTCGTGGGTCAAGACCACTCACGTCCACGCGCTCAAGGTGGGCCAGTGCCGCGCCGCCAGGTGCCAGCGGTTGCCCCTGGCGATCGAGCCAACGCATACCCAATGCCCGGAGCATCCCCGTGCCACCATCGTTGGTGGCCGAACCACCCGCGGTTAGTACAATTTTGCGGGCACCAGCATCTAAGGCGGCCAGTAGTAACTTTCCCACACCAAAGGTATCGGCAACCAGTGGGTTTCGATCGTCGACGGCGATATGCTCCAAGCCGGCCGCGCTGGCCATCTCGATCAAAGCGGTTTGGTTGGGTAACCAACCCCATTGGGCCTTGATAGGGCGTCCGAGCGCATCAGACACTTGCGCACGACGGACTTGGCCGGCGGTGGCGTCAAGGACGGTGACAAGCGTGCCTTCACCACCGTCTGCCATGGGTACACAAACCGTCTGCGCATCAGGCAGAACCCGGTGCACGCCGCGTGCAATGGACTGCGCCACTTCAAGGGCAGTCAGGCTTTCCTTAAATGAATCGGGGGCGATGACGATGTTCATGATGACGTTGACTCGCGCTAAAGGGCGCCAAAAAAGAGATAACAAACCACAATGGCGGTCACGATCCCAGCAAAATCCGCAAGCAGTGCACAACCAACGGCGTGTCTGGCCCGCTGGATGCCAACGGCACCAAAGTAGACAGCCAAAACATAAAAAGTGGTTTCGGTACTGCCTTGTAAAGTCGCGGCAAGTAGCCCCGCAAAACTGTCGACACCATGAAATTGCATGGTTTCAATCATCATGGCTCGTGCGGCGCTACCCGACAAAGGCTTAACCATAGCCGTTGGCAAGGCGTCGATGAAACGTGTATCGCCGCCAACCACGTCAACCGTCCAGCGTATCGCATCTAGCGCGAAGGTCATGGCGCCAGAGGCGCGCAATAACCCTATAGCGCACAGCATCGCCACCAGATAAGGCAAGAGATCCTTGGCAATCTCAAAACCTTGCTTGGCACCATCAATAAACGATTCGTAGACAGGCACCTTGCGCCAAGCGCCAAGCACCAGGAACAGCAGGATGATGCCAAGCAGCACCAAGTTGCCTGTGAGGCTAGACACTTCGGCCACCGCCACGCTCGCCATCGTAGCTGTGGCGGCCATGATGCCTGATAGCAATAGGACCGTCGCACCTAACCACAACAAGACAACGGGGTCGCGTAGCGGCAAGCGCTGGATCCAGCTAACGGCTAGAAACCCGACCAAGGTCGAGGCGCCCGTCGCAAGCAGAATGGGCAGAAAGACCATGGTGGGGTCTGGCGCACCCTGTTGCAAGCGATACATAAAAATCGTCACGGGCAGTAACGTCAGCGACGAGGTGTTCAACACCAAAAACAAGATTTGTGCGTCTGTGGCCACACTCGGATTAGGATTGAGTGTTTGCAACTCGCGCATGGCTTTCAACCCCACAGGGGTGGCCGCGTTATCCAAGCCCAATCCGTTAGCCGCAAAATTCATTGTGATGAGGCCAAGCGCGGGATGCCCGCGAGGCACACCAGGCATGAGGCGGGCAAACAGAGGGGCGAGCCATCGACCGAGTGTGCGGACCAGGCCGGCTTGTTCGGCGATCCGCAAAAGCCCCAACCAAAGGGTTAGCGTGCCAAACAGCAAGATCATCACGTCCACGGATAGCTTGGCCATGTCAAATAGACTGGCCACCATCCGAGAGAACACTTGTGCGTCACCGAGCAGCAGCCATTGGATCAGACCAGCGACGGCACCGATAACAAAAAAACCTAACCAGAGACCGTTTAACATGGTGTGCTCGGGATCTGGTTCGAGGACTTAAGCGGCTTTGCGTTCAATGAATTCAATCTTGTAACCGTCAGGATCTTCCACGAATGCAATTACCGTGGTGCCATGTTTCATGGGGCCCGCTTCTCGAACCACCTTGCCGCCCTTTTGTCGAACGAGCTCGCAGGTACCGGCAGCATCTTCGACTTGTAGGGCAATATGGCCGTAGCCGTCGCCGAGATCATAGGATGGGGTATCCCAGTTGTGTGTCAATTCGATCACCGGTCCGTCGCGCTCATCTTGATAGCCCACAAAAGCCAACGTGAACTTGCCGCCTGGATAGTCTTGACGACGCAATAGGCGCATCCCCAAAACATTGGTGTAGAAGTCGATGGAAGCGTCCAAGTCACCGACTCGTAGCATGGTGTGCAGAATTCTCATAAGGCGCAGACTCCTATTAAAACGTATGACTAACTATCATAACCTTGGCGTATCGCCAGGGGCCAAGCCTTTAAGGGCTTTGTGTCCTTCGAGATAGCCGGGATAGATGCACTTTAAGGTGTCCCAGAAGGCTGGACTGTGATTCATTTCTTTTAGATGGGCGAGTTCGTGGGCGATCACGTAGTCGATGACGTTCGGCGCGAAATGAATCAGGCGCCAGTTCAGCAAAATACGTTTGTCGCTATTGCAAACGCCCCAGCGCGTATGAGCCGAAGAAAGTTTCCAACTGCTCGGTGCCAAACCGGTGACGGCTTCAAAGTGGGCCAATCGTTGTCCAAACCAAGCGCTGGCCCTTTGTTGCAGCCAGGTTTGCACCAAGTCCCTGAGCCGTGCGCTGTCGACATCTTCGGGCAGGGCGAGCCAAAGTGTCTGGTCGCGGGTTGGTTGGTCGGGGTCGCCTTCAAACCAAATGGTGCTTTGTGAGCTTTGTGTGTTGTCAGTGTTTTGTGGGGAGGCCACACCGCTGCGCAGAATGATCCGGCAGCCGAGGTATGCCAGCTGCCCGCCAGAGCGCCACTGGCTTTGCGCGTGCGCCAAGTCGTGTTGTCTGGCTTGTAGCGCTTGCAGTTTTTTTTGTATCCAGTCGAATTTTTCAATCACGGCTTGATCAATTTGGCGCAAACCGACCCAAGAGGGCGCGCTCACGCGCAGGCCCTCTTCGGCCACGGTAAGGCCGATTGAGCGGCGTCGGGATCGTTGCAATCGGTAGCTGACAGTCACGCCTCGATGCACCACGCTGCGATCGTGTGAGCCGATCTCTGGCGTTCGCTTCTTGGTTTCGCGAGTGAGATCGAGATCAAAGGATAACTGCTGATTCATCTGAACCATTTCATCACTTTTTGTAGCGTTCAGGATTGAGCTCGCGCATTTGTGTGTCTATCCAAGCAGCGACTTTGTCATTGAGTGCCTCAGGCGACAAACCCATGGGATAGATGGGTGGACCTATACGTACAGTAATCAATCCCGGTTTTTTGGTAAAGGCATGCCGTGGCCAAACCTCACCAGCGTTGTGCGCAATCGGAATAATCGGGCTATTGGTCCGCCCGGATAGCAAGGCACCGCCCATTTTGAAACGACCCATTTTCCCAGGGGCGATACGCGTCCCCTCGGGAAACAAGATAGGCCAGCGACCTTCATCTAAGCGTTTCTGTCCTATTTGCACGACTTGCTCAAATGCCTCTTTGCCTTTGGCACGGTCGATGGGAATCATGCGCAGCAATGCGAGTCCCCAACCAAAAAAGGGAATGCGGTGCAATTCACGCTTATACACAAAACAGACTTCACGTGGCAGGTGGCTAGGCAAAAAAAGGGTTTCCCAAGCCGACTGGTGCTTCGCCAAAACCACCGCGGGGCCATCGGGTAAGTGCTCGGTACCTTCCACTTGCCAACGCACGCCACAAAACCAACGCGCACCCCAAATGGCTAAACGGGGCCAACCCATTGTGATTTGATAGCGCCAGTGCAGCGGCAAAGGGGCGCAAGCTAAACACAAAAACGCGTAGGGAATGACGGTCAGTGTTAGAAAAAGGTAGTAAAGCGTTGCCCGGATCACAGCCATTAGGTGCTCTCAACTTGCGTGAGGAGTTGATCGGCCACTTCAGATAAATCCTTGGCCACTCGAGTGCTAGCCGGCAGATTGGGTTGTTTGGCTGTTTGGGGACCGTTGCCCGTGAGGACCAACCAAGGTTGGCAACCCACGGCGGCTGATGCCTGTAGGTCACGCAACGAGTCGCCGACTGCTGGGATGCCAACCAGTGACGTGTCGAATCGTTTGGCGATGTCGTCAAACAATCCCGTACCGGGTTTGCGACACCGACAGCCGTCGTCAGGGCCGTGTGGACACACAAAAAAGGCGTCAATGTTGCCGCCAAGTGGTGTGAGCAGACTGAGGCATTTCTGATGCATGGCGTGCAGTGTCGCCGTATCAAAATAACCACGCGCCAACCCCGATTGGTTTGAGGCCACGACAATTTTCCAGCCCGCTTGGTACAAACGGGCAATGGCCGCTAAGCTGCCTTCGATGGGATGCCATTCGTCCGGGTGTTTAACGTAGTCTTTGCTATCGGTATTGATGACCCCATCGCGGTCGAGAATGATGAGTTTCACGTCGCTAGCCTTGAGATATCCGCGACTTGATTCATGAGGCGGTGCAAATGGGCCAGCAGGCAAAGCCGTTGTTGCCTGACCAATGGATCTTCAGCCATCACCATCACCTCATCGAAGAAGCGGTCAACCGGCTCTTTCAGGGTCGCGAGGGTGTTTAAAGCAGCCTCAAATTGCGCCTGTGCCATGTGTTGCTCAACCACAGGCGAGATGGCTTGCACTTGCCCCCAGAGTTTCTTTTCTGCGTCATCGCTTAATGCCGAGATATCAAGCTGCGTGGCTTGCGCGTTATTTTTTTTAAGGAGGTTGGCAATGCGTTTGTTTGCTGCTGCCAAGCTTGGCGCCTCTGGGGTTTGCATAAAGGCTTGCACCGCTTGAATACGGGCGGTGATCTGTTGCAAGGCAGGCTCGAGCGCCAAAACCGCATCCACCGCTTCACGTGACTGCTGACCTAAAAGTTGGTTGCGATAGCGCTCACGCACAAATCGCGACACGTCCTCGACCGTCGTCTCGGCAAGGCCAAGGCTGTCATCGAAAGTGTCCCGGGCGGCTTGCAGCAGGGTTTCTAGCGTGAGGGGGTGTTTACCTGACAGCGGCAGTTGGCCACCTGCTTGCCATCGCTCGAAACCACTGATCAACCCGAGGGCCGCCCGACGCAAACCGTAGGGGTCGCGTTCGCCGGTAGGTGCCAAACCAATGCCCCAGATACCGACCAAGGTCTCGGCGCGCTCCGCCATGAACAGAATCAGACCGGCCAGATGCTCAGGTTGCGCCGTTTGTAGCCACCGGATTTGGTATTGGTGCTTGATCGCATTGACCACCCCAGTCGACTCGCCGTCGGCGCGGGCGTAATAACTGCCCATCACCCCTTGCAGCTCGGGAAATTCGCCGACCATTTGCGTGGGTAAGTCTGCTTTGGCCAGTAAAGCCGCTCGATCACTTTCGGATCCGTCTACGCCCAAAGCCGTTGCAATCCATTGCGTGATCTGTCGAATGCGTTCAATGCGCACGCGCTGGGTACCGAGCTTGTTGTGATAGACAATGTTTTCTAGGGCGGGCAAGCGATCAATCAGCGGTTTTCGTTTGTCTGTCAGATAAAAAAACTCGGCGTCCGCTAGGCGAGGGCGGATGACCCGCTCGTTACCGGTGATGATGGCCGAGGGATCGCTGATGGGCATGTTGCTCACAATCAAGAAATGATGGGTGAGGTGCCCGGTCTGCAAGTCAAACAGTGGAAAATATTTTTGATTCAGACGCATGGTCAAAATCAAACACTCTTGCGGTACCGCCAAAAACCGGGATTCGAAGGCGCCGACATAAACGGCAGGCGCTTCGACCAAAGCGGTGACCTCGTCTAACAACGCGTCGACCGCTGCATCCTCACCCAAGGTCGCGCCGAGCTCCGCGGCTTTGGTGACCAAGCCGGCTTCAATAGAGGCCCGTCTCAGTGCAAAGCTTGCCGTTACCCGTCCTTGTTCGCTGAGCTCGGTCTCGTAATTGTCTGCTGCGGTCAGCGTCACCGGTGTTTGGGTTAGAAACCGGTGACCGTCGGTTTCGCGACGCGATGACAAACCCAAGATTTGTGCGTCAATCAATTGATCACCGTGCAACACGACCAGGCCGTGGGCCGGTCGCACAAAACTAACCGTGGTGTGACCGTCAGCCAACTGATAGCGCATGACCTTTGGAATTGGCAACGCGTGAATCGCCGCCGATAACGCGCCGTTCATTGCTTGTGTCAAGGCGATACCCTCCGCAGTGCCAGTGGCGATCAAATACGGCTGCTTCCCGTCGTCGATGGTTTGCAATTGATCCACGCTCAGGTGCGCTAGCCCTTTGGCGGCAAGCTTTTTCAATAGCGCCGGTGTGGCTTGTCCAGTCTCGTCTAATCCGACTTTGGTCGGCATCAGTTTTTCTGTGAACGGTTGCTCTGGCGCTTGGGATTTCACCTGACTGATATGGACGGCGAGTCGCCTAGGCGTGGTTAGTGGGGTGACCACACTCTCATCACTGAGCAGGTGCGCTTGCCTGAGGTTCTCGGCAAGGGTTTGCGCAAACGTTTCACCTAAGTTTTTAAGGGCCTTGGGCGGTAATTCCTCTGTCAACAATTCGACTAACAGTGAGGCCGTGCAGATGGCGGTCATTCAGAGCTCCCGATGGTGACGGGTTGCGCAGTGAGCATGGGAAAGCCCAAAGCTTCACGCGAGTCAAAATAGGCTTGTGCCACGGCTCTGGAGAGCTGTCGAATACGACCAATATAGGCGGCTCGCTCGGTTACGCTAATGGCACCGCGGGCGTCCAGTAAATTAAATGTATGGGCGGCTTTCAAAGCGGCTTCATAGGCCGGTAGGGCAAGCGGCACCTCAATGAGTCGTTTGGCTTGTGCCTCGTAATCATCAAAGTGGCCGAATAAAACCGCGGCGTTGGCGTGTTCAAAGTTGTAGGTGGATTGCTCAACCTCGTTTTGATGGAAAACATCGCCATAGGTCAGTGTTTGATCCGCGCGTTCGGTCCAAACGAGATCGTAGACGCTTTCGACGCCTTGCAGGTACATGGCCAGACGCTCTAAGCCGTATGTGATCTCGCCAGTGGTCGGGGTGCAATCGAGACCGCCCACTTGCTGGAAATAAGTGAATTGTGTGACTTCCATGCCATTGAGCCAAACCTCCCAGCCCAAACCCCAGGCGCCAAGTGTGGGGTTTTCCCAGTCGTCTTCAACAAACCGAATGTCGTGTTCGGTGGGGTCGATGCCAATGGCTTTGAGTGAGCCGATATATAAGTCGATGATCTCAGGTGGTGAAGGCTTTAACACGACCTGATATTGGTAGTAATGCTGCAGGCGATTGGGGTTTTCGCCATAACGGCCATCTTTGGGGCGTCGTGACGGTTGAACGTAGGCAGCGCGCCAAGGCTCTGGGCCAATCGCTCTCAGAAACGTCGCGGTATGAGAGGTTCCGGCGCCAACTTCCATGTCATAGGGCTGAAGTAAGGCACATCCCTGCTGATCCCAGTATTGCTGGAGACGCAGAATGATTTGCTGGAAAGTGAGCATAGTGTCGTGAGCCTGTTTGAAGTTGCCGTATCGGTTGTCGTATCGGTTGTCGTATCGGTTGTCGTGTCTGTTGCCAATTTGTTCTGCATTTTAACGCGACCAACGACAGCGTCCGTTTCTGCTGTGATCAGGTCGGCGAATCGCCTATCATTGCAACAGGGAATCGCAAAGCGGCACCCGACTCAATAAGGAAACAAAATGACAGATTGGGTTAAAACAACCCGCGAGGGTTCGGTGTTAATCATCTCTTTGAATCGGCCGCAAGCCCGCAACGCGGTCAACCACGAGTGTGCTCAGGCGCTGGCGAAGGCCTTCGAGCAACTCGATGCCGATGACGACATCCGTTTGGGTATTCTGACGGGTGAAGGGGGGCACTTTAGTGCCGGCATGGATTTGAAAGATTTTGCGGCTTCAGGACGCCGTCCGCGTGTGGACGGCAAGGGTTTTGCCGGTTTTACGGAGGCACCACCAACCAAGCCTTTGATTGCAGCTGTGGAGGGTTATGCCTTGGCGGGTGGCTTTGAGATGGTGCTGGCCTGCGATTTGATCGTGGCGGCTGATAACGCGACCTTTGGCCTGCCAGAGGTCAAGCGCGGCCTGATCGCGGGCGCAGGAGGGCTGTTACGCCTGCCAAAGCATTTGCCGTTTCACATCGCTATGGAAGCGGCGTTAACCGGCGAACATATCAGCGCGTCTAGGTTGCATGCCTATGGTTTGGTTAATCTGTTGAGCGAGCCGGGGCAGGCATTGGCTCAAGCCCGTGTGCTTGCGCAGAAAATCGCGGCCAATGGACCGCTCGCCGTTCAGCTCACCAAGCAAGTGGTCAGCCAAGGTGTGGATTGGCCCCAGACAGAGATGTTTGCCCGTCAAGCACCATTTATGGCACAGGTTTTGCAGTCTGAGGATGCCCGCGAGGGCGCACGTGCCTTCGCAGAAAAGCGTGCACCGACTTGGCGTGGTAAGTAAATACCCAGAGCGCTTGGGTTTTGTTTTGTTTGGTTTTTACTTCGTTTTTTTGGCTTATTTCGTATTGATTAACACTGAGAGGATAGCAACATGACAGTGATTAAAGAAGAGGATCTGATTGAGTCGATCGCCGATGCGATCCAATTCATCAGCTATTACCATCCAGCCGATTACATCGCGCACTTGGCCCGAGCCTACGAGCGCGAGCAGAGTCCCGCTGCCAAGGACGCCATGGCGCAGATTCTGACCAACTCCAAGTTGTGCGCTGAGGGTCGCCGTCCCATCTGCCAGGACACCGGCATTGTGAACGTGTTTCTCAAAGTGGGTATGGATGTTCGCTTTGAGACCAAGCGAGATCTGCAGGCCATCTGTGATGAGGGCGTGCGCCGTGGCTATCTGAATCCTGAGAATCCGTTGCGCGCCTCGGTGATTGAGGACCCGCTATTCACTCGCTTAAATACCAAAGACAACACGCCCTGTATTTTGTCGGTCGAGATGGTTCAGGGCAATACCGTTGATGTCCAAGTGGCGTCTAAGGGTGGGGGTTCGGAGAACAAGGCCAAGATGGCAATGCTCAATCCCAGTGACTCGATTGTGGATTGGATTTTAAAAACAGTACCCACCATGGGTGCTGGCTGGTGCCCACCGGGCATGCTCGGCATTGGTGTCGGTGGCACCGCCGAGAAATCGGTGCTGATGGCCAAACACTCTTTGATGCAAGACCTCGACATGCATGAGCTATTGGCACGGGGTCCCAAAACGCCGTTAGAGGAACTGCGCGTTGAGATTTATGAAAAGGTCAACGCGCTGGGCATTGGTGCGCAAGGCTTGGGCGGCTTGACCACCGTTTTAGATGTGAAAATAGAGACATTCCCCACGCACGCCGCATCCAAACCGATTGCGCTGATTCCTAACTGCGCAGCCACGCGCCATGCCCATTTTGTGCTTGATGGTTCGGGACCCGCACATCTACAACGGCCGTCACTGTCTGATTGGCCTGACGTGAAATGGGCGCCGGACTATAAAGCCTCGTTACCGGTGGATTTAAACACCTTGACCAAAGAGCAGGTGGCAAGTTGGGAGCCCGGTCAGACCTTGTTGCTATCAGGCAAGATGCTCACCGGTCGGGATGCGGCTCACAAGCGGATTCAGGATATGTTGGCCAAAGGCGAAAAACTACCGGTCGACTTCAAAAACCGAATCATCTATTACGTTGGCCCCGTGGATCCTGTGGGCGACGAGGTGGTGGGCCCAGCCGGTCCGACCACATCGACCCGGATGGACAAATTTACCGAAATGATGTTGGCACAAACGGGGTTGATTGCCATGGTGGGTAAAGCCGAGCGGGGCCCGGCTGCCATTGAGTCGATTGCCAAGCACCAGTCTGCCTACTTGATGGCTGTCGGCGGCGCGGCTTATTTGGTCTCTAAGGCGATCAAAGGGGCCAGGGTCTTGGCCTTTGAGGATCTGGGCATGGAGGCGATCTATGAGTTTGACGTGGTCGACATGCCTGTGACTGTGGCCGTCGATTCGAAGGGTACGTCTGTTCACACAACCGGCCCAAAGGAATGGGCCGGTAAGATCGCGGGCATTCCTGTGATGACCGCTTAATCTGCCGCTTAATTAGCAGCCAACTAAGGCGCCTTAGTTGATGCCTTAGTCGGTTTTCAAGCCAAACTCGCGCAGGATTTCATCGGTATGCTCGCCAAGCCCTGGGGCGTGGCGAGTGTACTGAATGGGCGTGTCGGAATAATTGATGGGGTTAGCCGTGGTCGGTGAGACGCCAGCCACGGGATGCGGTATTTCGCGCCAGATCTGACGTGATTTGACTTGTGGGTGGTCGAAAACCTGATCAATGGACTGAATGGGTCCGCATGGCACACCCACCTTTTCTAAGGCGTGAATCCATTCGTCACGCGTTCGAGTCAACATGATGGCCTCTAATAATGGGATCAACTCAGCCCGGTGGGTGATTCGGCTGGAATTGGTCTGATACTTGGGGTCTGTGGCAAGCGCGGGCTGTCCGATGGCTTGACTGTAGCTACGAAACTGGGAGTCATTGCCCACGGCCACAATCAAATAACCGTCCTTGGCCTCAAAGACTTGATAGGGCACCACGTTTTGGTGGGCATTGCCGGCGCGTGTTGGGGCTTCGCCTGAGGTCATGTAGTTGAGGTTCTGATTGGCCAGCATGCTGATGTGGCAATCAAGCAGAGCCAAGTCAATAAATTGCCCCAAACCACTGCGATGACGTTCTTCAATGGCACCCATGATCGCCAAAGCGGCATATAAGCCTGTGATGACGTCGGTGACGGCCACGCCAGCCTTTTGCGGCCCGGCGCCCGGCATGCCGTCACGTTCTCCGGTGATACTCATCAGACCGCCCATGCCTTGAACCATAAAGTCGTAACCTGGCCGGTTGGCAAATGGACCGTCTTGCCCAAAGCCGGTGATCGAGCAATAGATGAGGCCCGGGATTTCTTTCTTTAGGCTGTCGTAGTCCAAATCGTATTGCTTTAGGCCGCCCACTTTGAAGTTTTCTATCAAAACATCACACTGGCTGGCGATCTTGCGCACAGCGGCCGCCCCTTGCGGGGTGGCCAGGTCGATGGCAATAGAGCGTTTGTTGCGGTTGGTGCTTAAGTAGTAAGCCGACTCGGAAGTGTCTTGACCCTGCGCATCGCGCAAGTAAGGCGGACCCCAGGCACGGGTATCGTCGCCTGTGCCCGGCCTTTCTACTTTGATGACATCGGCACCAAGGTCAGCCAAGTTTTGTGCGCAAAAAGGGCCCGCTAAGACACGGGACAAGTCGAGGACTCGCACACCATCGAGTGGTGCGCGTCTGGGCAAGGTCATGCGATTTCCTGAAAGAAGTTAGATAGGCGTCTTCAAATCAGACACCTGGACAAAGCTACCCGCTGGCGCGCTCAAATGGGGTCCCAATCAATGGCGTCCGGTGAACGTTCGAGCGCCATGAAGTGATGCTTCATGGCGGGCGCGGCTATCTCAGCGATGGCTTCGGGCGTCCATCCGGTGCTCATGTGCACCGACCGCACAGGCCTGGGCTGACTAAACAGCATGATCTCGTTGGCACGGACAGCAAAAATTTGACCATTGACTTCTTTTGCGCTGTCAGAGGCCAAAAACACCGCCATGGGCGCCACTTTGCTAGCCTCCATCTTTTGCAGCTTGAGCACGCGGGCTTTCTCTTCATCGGTATTAGCGGGAATCGAGCTGGTCATGCGACTCCAAGCAAACGGTGCAATACAGTTCGAACGCACGTTGTAGCGATTCATGTCGAGTGCGATTGATTTCGAAAGCGCAGCGATCCCCAATTTGGCAGCCGAGTAGTTGGCTTGTCCGAAGTTGCCGATGAGTCCAGAGGTGGATGTCATGTGGACGAAGGTGCCTGATTCCTGCTCCCTAAAATGGTTGGCAGCCGCCCGGCTCACAAAGAACGTTCCATTTAAGTGCACATCAATGACCTGGCTCCACTCTTCGTCGCTCATCTTGTGAAACACGCGGTCGCGCAGGTTGCCCGCGTTATTGACCACAATGTCAATGCGCCCGAAGTGTTCGACGGCAGTCTCGATAATGCCGTTGGCGCTCTCGCGTGTGGAGACGCTATCGGTGTTGGGCACGGCGATGCCGCCTGCGGCTTTGATTTCATCGGCCACGTTTTGGGCGGGGGCGCCGGTTAGGCCCTCGCCAGACAACGCAGCGCCAATATCATTAACCACCACCTTGGCGCCGGCGGCACCCATTGCCAATGCAATTTCACGACCAATTCCCCCGCCGGAGCCCGTCACCACCGCCACCTTGCCAGTCAACATGCCACTCATTGTTTTCTCCCGTGTTGTTTTTGTTAACGCGACCTAAATAGGATAAACCGTAGCACACTGTCTCAGGTATTTTCGTTTGGAAAGGGCAGGGTTTGGCAAGATGCCATGGCTGGTGGCTCGCCGAACACGTCGCCATGCGTTACGCTTATTTTTGGCAAGCGCAGGACGGGCATATGCATTGCATTCGCTGGCCGTGAAACCGACATTCCAAAAAGACAGATTCCACCGGTTTAGTGACCCTTGTTAAAGTAAGGCATTAGGAGAGAGATCATGGATTTGACTTGGACTGATCAAGAAGCCGCCTTTCGCGAGGAAGTGCGTCACTTCACAGAAAAAAACTTACCAACAGACATCCGCGACAAGCAGATGCATCATCAGCGTTTGTCCAAAGACGACTACCTTCGCTGGCATCGGATTTTGGCCGATCATGGCTGGGGCGCACCTACCTGGCCAACAGAGTACGGCGGCACCGGCTGGAATGCCGTTGAGCGACTGCTATTTGAAATCGAAACGTTCAAGGCTGGTGCGCCACGCTTGCTTTCGTTTGGCTTGAGCATGATTGGTCCGGTGCTGATGAAATTCGGCAGCCAAAAGCAAAAAGATTACTACTTGCCGCGCATTATTCGCGTGGAGGATTGGTGGTGCCAGGGCTATTCAGAGCCTGGGTCGGGCTCGGACCTGGCTTCACTAAAAACCCGCGCCGAACGTCAGGGCGATCAGTACATCATCAACGGGCAAAAAACCTGGACCACGCTTGGGCACCATGCCGACTGGATGTTTTGTCTGGCGCGCACCGATCCGTCAGTGAAAGCCCAGCGCGGTATTTCGATGATTCTGATTGACTTGCGCCAGCCCGGTGTGACCGTACGCCCCATCAAAACATTGGATGGTGGGGCGGAGGTCAATGAGGTGTGGTTGGAGAACGTGCAAGCACCCCTGGAAAACTTGGTGGGCGAGGAAAACGATGGCTGGACTTACGCGAAATATTTATTGGGCCATGAGCGCACAGGTATCGCAGGTATCGGCCACTGTCACCGAGAGTTGGCGATTCTTAAACGCATGGCCGAACAAGCCATGGCCGGGCAGGATTCTTTGAGCCTCGATGCGCGCACGATGGATGCGATCAATCAAATCGAGGCACAAGTCTTGGCTTTGGAGATGTTGCTCTTACGCGTGGCGGCTGACAGCACGGCTGGACCTGGCCCTCAGGCCTCGATTCTCAAGATCCGTGGTTCTGAATTGCAACAAGAGCTTGCTCGCTTGCAAATGCAAGTGGCTGGTCCAGAAGCGTGGGCCTACGATCCGCAATGGATG
This sequence comes from Burkholderiaceae bacterium, assembly GCA_965656505.1. Taxonomy (GTDB): domain Bacteria; phylum Pseudomonadota; class Gammaproteobacteria; order Burkholderiales; family Burkholderiaceae_B; genus Algicoccus. The sequence goes on from CBFHKV010000007.1 coordinate 111,123, forward strand.
CGGGCCGACAACGATTTTCATGGTCCCGGTGGCGAATTCGATGTGGGTGCGGCCGCGTCATACTTTGATATGCGTAAAACGACGATTTACGGCGGCACAAATGAGATTCAGAAGGGAATCATCGTCAAGCACATCATCGGGGTGTAACGCTCGCTTGTCGTTTCAGTCATAACGGGAAAAGATCATGGATTTTGCATACTCAGAAGAACAGCGCATGTTGACAGACAGCCTTCGTCGCGTGATGGATGAGGGCTGGACATTTAAAAAACGCCGCGAGCGAAGCGCGAGCGGTGAGTTAGACAAAGCCGCTTGGGCAAGCTTGGCGTCGTTGGGGGTGACAGGGTTGATGGTGCCAGAGGCTTATGGTGGCTTTGGTGAAAGCACCGCGACCATGCTGGCGGTTCATAAGGAGCTTGGTCGCGGCATTGTCAGTGAGCCGGTGATTCCGAGTGCGGTGATGGCCGTTTCCTTGTTGTCCGGTATTGACAATGGGGCGGTTAAGTCACAATGGTTGAGTGCCCTAGCGGAAGGCGAGGCCATTGTGTCGGTGGCTTGGCAAGAGCAAGGTGAGCGATTTTCGGTGGTTCCTTTGGTGACGCAAGCCGTCGCGAAAGGCGACGGTTTCGTTTTAACGGGTCGCAAGCGCCACGTCTGGCATGCGGCGAGTGCCAACGCCTTGGTCGTTTCGGCCTTGCTGGATGGCGAAATGGCATTGTTTTTGGTGCCAACCGGCGCGACGGGCGTCTCCATGCAGGATTTTCCGACGTTCGATTTCTCGCGTTGCGCCAATGTCACCCTCGAAAAAGTCGGACTCGACAGCACGGCCCTGTTGGCGCGAGGTCCTGTAGCAAGCGCACTTTTTGAGCAGGCGTTGGATTTTGCGGTGACAGCGCTTTGTGCACATGCTTGCGGCGCTATGCAGTACCTGATTGAAGCCACGACCAACTATTTAAAAACCCGTAACCAGTTTGGTCAGCCATTGATTAATTTCCAAGTATTGCAGCACCGTGTGGCTGATATGCTTATTCAGCAAGAGATGGCGATGTCGCATGCTTACGTGGCGGCTGTTTCTGTAGCACAGGATCCCCCGCCGCTTCGCACCAAGCGCGTTTCCATGGCCAAAACAGAAGTGGCTGCAGCGGCTCGTTTTGTGGGTGAGCAAGCGGTGCAATTGCACGGTGGCATGGGTGTCACAGATGAGTTAGAAGTAGGCGACTATTTCAAACGTCTGACGTATGTCGGCTTGTTATTGGGCGACAATAATTACCACCTGCAACGGGCTCATTCGAGCCTGACGGCATAAGGATACAAAAGATGAGTGAAGCCTCTTTGGATGATTGGATCGGACGGACACAGACCCTAACAGACGCCTTTGATTTGGGCCATGCCGCTTGTTTGGCCGCCACATTGGGTCAACCTGCGCCCAGTAAAGGTGAGCCGTTGCCTGAGCTGTGGCACTGGTGTTTTTTCTTGGAAGCGGTCGGTATGGATGCGTTGGGTAACGACGGCCATCCTGCTCGGGGCACATTCTTGCCGCCAGCAGAAGGGCGAAATCGCATGTGGGCAGGCGGGCGTGTTTATTTTGATAGTCCACTGCTTGCGGGTATCGAAGCACAAAAGACCTCAACGGTTTCCAACATCACCGAGAAGCAAGGCAAGACAGGGTCTTTGCTTTTTGTGACCGTGGCACATGAAGTCTTTCAAAACGGTCAACGGGTGATTCGCGAAGAGCAAGATATTGTGTACCGTCTGCCGAGCCCACCCAAACTCCAGGGCACGGAACCGGTTCCTCAGGCCGAGTGGCAGATGACTGTTGAACCAAGCCCTACCTTATTGTTTCGGTATTCGGCCTTGACCTTTAATGGTCATCGAATCCATTACGATTACCCCTACGTGACAGAAACAGAGGGCTACCCGGGTTTGGTGGTTCACGGTCCGTTGATTGCCACCATGATGGTGCAATCATTTCGGCAGGCACACCCGAAGGCGCGTATTGAACATCTGGCTTACCGAGGCTTGAGACCCTTGATTGCACCCAAGCCGTTTGTGGCAGCTGGGCAAAAGGTCGAGCAAGGGCTGGCCCGTTTGTGGGCGGCACAAGACGATACATTGGCTCATCAAGCAGAATTGAGGTTTGAAGCATGAAGCAAAATATCCGACCTTTAGATGGCATTACGGTTGTCAGTTTGGAGCACGCCATTGCTGCGCCTTTCTGTACGCGTCAGCTCGCAGACATGGGTGCCCGTGTGATTAAGGTGGAGCGACCCAAGGTGGGTGATTTTGCGCGTGGCTACGATGAGCGTGTACGCGGCATGGCGTCGCACTTTGTCTGGACCAACCGCTCGAAAGAGAGTTTGGCTCTTGATTTAAAGCATCCCCAAGCGCAGCAGGCATTGCATCAGTTACTTGAAACCGCTGATGTGCTGGTGCAAAACTTGGCGCCTGGTGCCGCCGCTCGAATGGGATTGTCATTTGAAGCCTTGCATGAGCAATATCCCAAGTTGATTGTGTGCGATATTTCTGGCTATGGTGAAGGCGGTCCCTACGAAAAAAAGAAGGCTTATGACCTTTTGATACAGAGTGAAAGTGGTTTCTTGTCTGTCACGGGCTCACCTGGGCAACCAGCCAAAGCGGGCTGCTCCATGTCTGATATCGCCGCTGCCATGTATGCCTATTCGGGTATTTTGAATGCGCTACTGCTGCGGGGCAAAACGGGTGAAGGCAGCCGAGTGGATGTGTCGATGCTCGAAAGCACGGTGGAGTGGATGAGCTTTCCGATGTATTACGCTTTTGAGGGTGCTGAGCCGCCACCGTTGGCGGGGGCGGCCCATGCCACGATCTTTCCTTATGGACCTTTTCCCGTCGGGGACGGCAACACCATCATGCTCGGCTTACAAAATGAGCGCGAATGGCTGATTTTTTGTGAAAAGCTGATGGAGCAACCCGACTTGGGGCAAGATCCGGCGTTTTCTTCGAACTCCAAAAGAGTGGCGAACCGTGAAAAACTGCGTGCGTTAATCGTGGAGCGGTTTAGCCAGATGACGATTGAGGAGGTCACTGATCGGCTGGAGCAGGCGCAAATCGCGAATGCACGTGTCAACGACATGAAAGCGGTTTGGGCTCACCCGCAACTTGCTGCGCGTGACCGATGGTCGGCTGTGGAAAGCCCGGTGGGGCAACTGCCTGCGCTTTTACCGCCGGGGACCAACTCGGCGTTTGATGCGCAGATGACACCCATACCGGCTCTAGGCGAGCACACCCACAAAATTTTGTCTGAACTGGGTATGTCTGAAGCACAAATCAATGAGCTGCAAAGTCAGGGAGCGATTTAGGCCAGCCGAAGTTGAGTGACTCGCACGCTTGATCGGCGCAACGATCAAGCAGTGCGTCTAGCGGCTCACCTGAAATGCGGAAGTTCTCGACCAGTTCGGCTAGCGGCTTCAACACAAAGGCTCGGCCAGTCATTCTGGGGTGTGGGAGAATCAACCTCGGGGTGCTGACAGTCAGGTTGTCATACCAAAGCAGATCAAGATCTAGGGTGCGTGGGGCATTACGCTCGCCACGCAATCGACCGTGTTCTAGTTCAATGTGTTGTAACGCGCTCAAAAGGTTTAACGGTGCCAAACCCGTGCGAATACGCGCCACGGCATTGATGTAATGGGGGCCGGGTGCATCGAGTGGTGCCGAACCAAAAAACGTTGAACTGCAACAGTCACTCACGCCATTTAGGTGGCTGATTTCGTCGAGGGCTTTGCATAACGTCTGAGTCGCCTCGCCGAGATTGGCGCCTAGGCCAATGAAGGCGGTGGCGTCAGACATCGTTGCGGGGCGCGGCCGCGGCATCGCTTGGCTTTCGTCGACGGGGACGACGGCGCCGCTTGTTGGCCGCTCCCGCTTCTTTGGGTTCGTTGGCTAGCGCGGCGATCATCTCACTACGCGTTTCATCATTGCCATCGGCGAGATCCATCCACCATTGCGCCAGTACGCTGTCCACTTCAGAGCATGCGGCCCGCATTTGCATGAAATCAACGGCTGCCCGAAACCGGGGTTGTTCAAACAGGCGATAAATGGCGCGCGGCACTCGCCTCTCAAAACGAGGTTGCATGAACCAAATGTCGCGTATATCCGAGCTAAATCTTCGGTTGATGGCGAGCTTTTCTGTTTGTGCATCAAGCACCTGATCAGCGGCTTTGATTAAGGCGGGAATACGCAATTCGCCGTCGGCGCAAAGGCTTTGCCATTGGCTACGGATCTGAGGCCACAAAAGTGCTGCGAACAAGAAGCTTGGACTGACGGATTTACCGATTCGGATGCGTTTGTCAGTACGCTCCAGTGCAAGCTCGATAAATGCTTGTCCTTCGGGATCCTCTAGTATGACATCCAATAAAGGCAGTAAACCTGAGTGCAAGCCGTAGCTGCGCAGTTGCTTCACGCACGCCATGGCCTGTCCGCAGGTCAACAGTTTGAGCATTTCGTCAAAGACCCGGGACGCGGGCACATTACTCAACAAGTCCGCTAATTCAGCGATGGGTGCTTGGCTCGCGCTGTCGATGTGGCCATTTAACTTGACCGCAAAACGCACGGCCCTGAGCATACGAATGGGATCTTCCCTATAGCGCAGGGCGGGATCACCAATCATACGAATCAGTCCTTTTCTGAGATCACGTACGCCACGGTGGAAATCTATGACGGTTTCGGTTATTGGGTCGTAGTAGAGGGCATTGATAGTGAAGTCACGCCGTTCGGCGTCTTGTTGTTGCGAACCAAAGACGTTATCGCGCAAGATGCGACCGTGGTCATCGGTCATGTGTCCGTCTGACGCCGGCGCACGGAAGGTCGACGTTTCGATGATTTCTTGCCCGAAGACCACGTGAACCAGTTGAAACCGTCTGCCAATGATTCGGGCTCGACGGAACAAGGGTTTGATTTGTTCGGGGGTGGCGTTGGTGGCAACGTCAAAATCCTTGGGTTCCAGACCGATGATGAGATCGCGGACCGCGCCACCGACGATGTAGGCATCAAACCCTTTTTGCTGCAAGACTTCGCAGACCTTGATGGCATGTCGCGAGACCCGGCTGCGGTCAATGCGATGCTCGTTTCTAGCGATTCGCTCAATTTGACCTGGCTTGGGTTTGACCAGTCGTTTGACCAGTCCTTTGATGGTATTTGCCAGCATTAGGATTTTTGATCCAAGGGTTGAGCGAAGAGGTCCAGGATAGGCCAGTCGCGTTGTTTTGCGATGGCACGCAGATCGGCGCTAGGGTTGGTCACGATAGGGTGCGTGACGACTTCGAGGAGTGGTAAATCGTTAATCGAATCGCTGTAAAAGTGGCTCTCTTCAAAGTCATCGAGTCGCCGACCTTGACCGGTTAACCAGTCGTTGACACGAAGGACCTTGCCCTCCTTGAAACTGGGGGTGCCTTCGATGCGTCCTGTGTAACGGCCAGCGTGATACTGGGGATTGGTCGCAATCAAGTGTTCAATGCCAAACGCCCGGGCGATGGGGGCGGTTACAAACGTGTTGGTAGCGGTCACGATAGCGCACAGATCACCCGCGCTTAAATGTTGGTTAACCAGGTCAATGGCTTGCGGCGTGACTTGTGGTCGAATGACTTCCTGCATAAAAGCCTCGTGCCAGTGCGCGAGCTCATGCGGTGGGTGGGCAGCCAGTAGCCCGAGCATGAATTCAGCGGCTTGCTCGGCGGTGAGATCACCGCGGTTGTAGCGTGTCATGAGCTCGTTGTTTCGTGCACGTGCGGCCACGGGGTCGCCTGCTCGACCGGTGCGCGCCAGGTAATCCGCCCACTGATAGTCACTGTCTAAAGGCAGCAAGGTGTGATCAAGATCAAAGAGAACAAGGCGAGAGGGGTTTGGGGACATGGGTGACTCAATCTTTCTCAAAAGGCGGCGCTTGCGCCGGACTGTCGGACGCCTGTGAGGCCAGTAATGACTTCAACAATGGCAAAGTCAAGGATCGATGTTGTGCAAGTGCATATTTGTCCAAAGCATCTATCCAGCCAAACAACGTTCGGGTATCGCGAGATCCGTGAACCAACAACCAGCGCACCACGTCTTCAGACAAGGGCATGCTGCGTTCTCGGGCGTGAGACATCAAGGCAGCAAGTTTTTCTGTGTCAGACAGTGTTTGCAGCCGATAGACCGCACCCCAACCCAATCGCGTTCTGAGATCTTCACGCCACTGCACTTGCATAGGCGGGTGGTCGCCAGACACAATCAATCGAAAGGCGTCGGGCCCAGCAGCGTCCTCGCGCCATCGATTGTACAGTCGGAACAGCAATGTCAAGCCATCGGCGTTCAGCACTTGGGTGTGGTCAATGGCCACGCAAGGGGGGATGGTCTGGTCGTGAGTGAACCAATCTTCGATGATGGCGATTTGATCGCCAGTGACGTAAAAACCACCGTGGTGATGGGTTGTCGCTTTCAACAAATGGCTTCGACCACTGCCCGGCGAGCCCCAGATATAGAGGGTTTGGCCCGCTTGAAGAGTTTGAGCGCCCATGATGGCCGCGGCATTGGCGCCGACGACCATATTGGCAAATGTGGGTGCCGGAGGCGGCAATATATCGAGAATCAGTTGTTGGGCCATGCACTCGTCGTAAAATGACGGCTAGATGATCTAAAACCATGCCATTGTCACACATTGCAGACACTGTGATGTGTGGGTATCGGCGGGACTCCTTTTGACTGACTTGGCGTATTTTCATGAGCAAACCCCAATCCCCTTTGACCTATCGCGACGCCGGTGTCGATATTGATGCCGGTGAGGCGCTGGTGGATCGAATCAAGCCCTTGGCGGCCAAGACCCTTCGCGAAGGGGTCTTAAATGGCATTGGCGGCTTTGGGGCCTTGTTTGAAGTGCCAAAGCGTTACCGTGAGCCAGTATTGGTGTCGGGCACGGATGGCGTTGGGACCAAATTGCGATTGGCGTTTGAATGGCAACGGCACGATACGGTTGGTATCGATTTGGTTGCCATGAGCGTGAATGATATTTTGGTACAGGGGGCAGAACCCTTATTTTTTCTTGACTACTTCGCTTGTGGGCGCTTATCGGTGGATGTGGCTGCCGAGGTTGTGGGGGGTATCGCCAGGGGTTGTGAGTTAGCTGGGTGTGCGTTGATTGGTGGTGAAACCGCTGAGATGCCGGGCATGTATCCCGACGGTGAATATGACTTGGCGGGATTTGCCGTGGGCGCTGCTGAAAAATCGGCTTTGATTGATGGCCGCAGCATTACCCCGGGCGACCAAGTCTTGGGTTTGGCATCAAGTGGTGCTCACGCCAACGGCTACTCTTTGTTGCGCAAAGTCCTTAGCCGGACAAACGCCAAGCCAGATGATGTTTTTGAGGGGCAACCTTTGGCTGACGTGGTGATGGCCCCAACCCGAATATATGTGAAGCCGGTCTTGGCGGCATTGGCCGCGTTTGGTCCGGCGATCAAGGGTTTGGCGCACATTACGGGTGGTGGCCTACTGGATAACGTCCCGAGGATTCTACAAGCCGATTGCCAGGCTCGCATACAAGCCAGCGCTTGGGCCATGCCGCCTTTGTTCGCCTGGCTCAAAGAAGCGGGTGGGATTGAAAGTCAGGAAATGTATCGGGTGTTTAATTGCGGTGTTGGTATGGTCTTGGTCGTGTCAGCTGCACAAGTGCAGGCTGTGACCGAACACCTGACCCAAGCGGGTGAAACCGTTTTTGCATTGGGTGAAATTGCCGCTTGTGCGCCAGGTGAGGTGCAGACCATCGTCGAGTGATCAGGTGGATTGCCGAGTGAATTTTTCGACTTGCTCGCGCAATTGGTCTAAGACGTCAGGCGCTAGCGAGTCAATCACGTGACGCTCGTTCATGCTGCGCAACCAGGTGAGCTGTCGTTTGGCAAGCTGACGTGTGGCGATAATGGCTTTCTCTCGTGCTTGGGCAAGGCTGTCTTGCCCATGGAGGTGGGCCCAAATCTGCCGGTAGCCAACACAGCGGATCGATGGCAAGTCATCCTTTAAATCGCCGCGGGCCATCAAGGTCTGCACTTCGGCAACCAGTCCTTTTTCGAGCATGAGATCAAAACGTTCACCGATGCGCTGATGCGAGATTTGGCGGTCCGAAGGCTCGAGGCTGATCAAGTGCAGTTTGCGTCCAGATGCGCGGTTTGGATCAAAAAAACTGGAAATCGGACGGCCCGTGCTGTGGTAGACCTCGAGTGCCCGCCCGATTCGTTGGCGATCATTTGGCGCCAGGCGTTTGGCAGTCAGTGGATCAACACGGGCCAATTCGGCATGCATATTAGGCCAGCCCTTTGATTGGGCTTGACCTTGGATGTCCGCCCTGATCGCGGCTGACGCGCTAGGCAAGTCATCGATGCCGTCTTGCAAGACTTTGAAGTACAGCATGGTGCCACCCACAAGCACGGGGGTTTTGCCGCGTTCTTGGATGTCAGTTATGCAACGCTTGGCGTCATTTAAGAACTGAGCCGCTGAATAGGCTTGCGAGGGGTCGATGATATCAAGTAGGTGGTGAGGGACCCGGGCACGGTCATTGGCATCGGGCTTGGCGGTTCCGATATCCATGCCTTGGTAGATGGTGGCGGAGTCGACATTGATGATTTCGATGGGCAAAAGATCGGCGATTGCCATGCTGCCCGTGCTTTTACCACTAGCCGTGGGACCCGCCAGGCACAGCAGAGGGCGCTTGGAGGGGTTCATTGGCCGCGTAAGAACAGCTTATCTAGCTCGTTCATGCTCCAAGCGACCCATGTGGGCCGGCCGTGATTGCATTGGTCGGCGCGATCGGTTTTCTCCATTTGCCGCAAGAGTGCATTCATTTCCAGCAAGGTCAATTGGCGGTTGGCTCGGACGGCGCCGTGACAAGCCATGGTTGCCAGCAAAGTATTGCGCCGTTCAGTCATCAAGGCGCTAACGCCGATCTCCTCGATGTCTTGTAGGATTTGTCGAACCAGACTTTCCAGATCGCCGCGAGCCAATAAGGCAGGCACCTGTCGAATAACCATTGATTGTGGTCCACCGGGGCGAATCTCAAATCCCATGTCGCGAAGCGCGGCTTCGTGTGACTGCGCTAGGGCAACCTCACGTTCTGAAGCGGTCATGACCAAGGGCACCAGTAGGCCTTGGGTGGCAATATTTTGCGTATCCAGATCGGTTTTGAGTTGTTCGTAAACAACCCGTTCGTGAGCCGCATGCATGTCAACAAGTATCAGACCATCAGCGGTCTGTGAGAGGATGTAAACGCCATGGATTTGTGCCACAGCACGCCCCAAGGGCCAGACCTCATGACTGTCGTCTGTGGGTGACGCGTTGATGGGTGGCGGTTCGGATGCCGGGCGGTGGGCTTGTTCCCAGCCTTGACCCATGTGCGGGGTCGCGAAAGGGGCTGACCGTTTTTGAGGGTGGTGAGGTTGCTGGGGATGGTGAGGGTGGCCAGGCTGTTGTGTCGCTTGAACCGCATACCCCGTCACCGGTTCGGCCAAAAAGAGACGGGACTGGGTATGGCTGTTGAGGCTGGGATTGGCGGGCGTGTTTGATGTGTTTGGGGACACCGAGGGTCCTGCTGGCCCCGGTGAGGCGACCGCACTAGAGGCCAGTGATTGACTGATGACTTGTTGAACCAACCGGTGAATGGCGCCGCTTTCACGAAACCGCACCTCTTGTTTGGCCGGGTGAACGTTTACGTCAACCGTTTGGGGATCCACTTGTAAAAACAGCACGTAGGCGGGTTGCCTGTCACTGTGCAAGACATCCGCATAGGCAGCACGGATGGCGTGCGATACGGTGCGGTCGCGCACGTGGCGGCCGTTCACAAAAAGGAATTGTTTATCGGCTCGTGCCCGTGCGGCGTGCGGTCGCGCGGTTAAACCCCTGATCGATACCAGGCCAGCGGTTGTCTCTACGATTACGCCTTGTTCGGAGAATTCGTCACCAAGCACATCGCGGATGCGCTTTAGCATGGAACCCGTGGGCCACTGTTTGACCGCACGCTCATTGTGAAACACCCGAAAAGCGATGTCTGGATGAGAAAGGGCGAGTCGGGTCATGACGTCGATGCAGTGACCAAATTCGGTGCCTTCTGCTTTGAGAAATTTACGGCGGGCAGGCACGTTATCAAATAGGCCGCGCACATCGACCACGGTACCGACGGCACCCGCTGCTGGGCTGGCGGCTGCGGGTGGACTGATTTGCCAAGCGTGGTGGCTCTGTGCGGTTCTTGAAATCACAGTGAGTTGCGCCACCGAGGCGATGGATGCCAAGGCCTCTCCCCTAAACCCCATAGAATCAACGCTTTCAAGATCGCTTAGGGAACGGATCTTGCTCGTGGCGTGACGCGTGAGCGCCAAAGGCAGATCTTCAGGTGCGATACCGTGACCGTCATCGATCACGGCAATCCGGCGGATGCCGCCGGCTTCCAAGCGCACCTCAATGGTTTGCGCGTGGGCATCAATGGCGTTTTCTACAAGCTCTTTGAGTACGGAAGCGGGTCGCTCGATAACTTCACCAGCCGCGATTTGGCTAATGAGCTGATCTGGAAGAGCGGCGATACGTGATGTTTGAGCGGGCATGGCAAACCAAAAAAATAAGCATCCATTGTAGTGGGCGCTTATCAGATTTGCATACGGCGATTCCCTTTATTGCCGTGACTTAGTCAGCACGCGCCAGGTGCGGGTTGCTGACGAAGAACTTTTGTACACCCTGATGGATGGCGTTAGCAAAGCGATCTTGGTATTTGTTGTTTCTTAAAAGCCGCTCTTCCTTTGGATTGCTGATGAAGGCGGTCTCAACCAAGACGGAAGGGACGTCAGGTGAGCGCAAGACCGCAAAGCCGGCGTATTCAACTTGCGGTTTGTGGAGGCGATAAACGCTTTCGAGCTGGCCTAACAAAACTTGTGCGATTTGCTTGGAGTCCTTAATTTGCGCTGACGTGGATAAATCCAACAGCAACTTTGCAACCTTGTTGTTTTCTGATCCGAGGTTGGCACCACCGATCAGATCCGAGGCATTTTCTTTTTTGGCCATCCAGCGCGCTGAGGTACTCGAGGCGCCACGTTCGGATAGAACGTAAACCGAGCTCCCGCCTGCCGTTGGTCGGATGAACGCGTCCGCATGTATAGAGATAAAAAGATCAGATTTGACGCGGCGAGCCTTTTCGACACGGACGTGTAGAGGTACGAAGTAGTCACCATCACGGGTAAGGTAACCACGCATCCCGGGTGTGGCGTCGATTTTGGCTTTGACTTTTTTTGCAATCGCCAGCACCACATCTTTTTCGTAAGTGCCCCCTTTCCCGACAGCCCCAGGGTCTTCGCCCCCGTGCCCCGCATCAATCGCGATCGTTAGTGTGCGCTGGCGATTTTCCTTTCGGGTGATCTGTGGTGCGGCAGGAGACTTTGAAGGTGCCGCAAGCGCGGGTGCGCTTGATCGGTCTTGCCCTAAGCCTTCAAGCACTTTGGCTAACGGGTCGTCATCGCCAAAGTCGGGCTGTTCTTTCAGGAAAGCGATAAGCGGATCTTGAGCGATAAGGGGATAGAGGTCGAGTACCAGCCTGTACTTATAGTCACCCACGGGTTTAAGCGTAAAGACCTGAGGTGCCACGGCTTGTTTGAGGTCAATGACGATACGCACCACATTGGGGCGGTTCTGACCCACACGCAAGGATTCGATGTAGGGATCGTTTGCCTTGACGTTGCGCACGAGGTTCTCAAGCGCAGGGCTCAAGCGCAGACCATCAATGTCGACAACCATTCGGTGTGGGTTTTCTAGTGTGAAGTGTTCTGCTTTGAGTTCGCTGTCGAGCTCGAGCGTGACTCGGGTGTATTCCTGCGCGGGCCATGTTCTTACGGCGAGTACGCTGGCAGCAGAGGCGATACGCGGGAACACGGGAAGAAGCATCAATGCACCTGCCGCGCTGAGTATTTGACGGCGCGATACCGGTCCTCCTCGACTTACAGGGGGGGCGGCTTGCTGTTGAGTCTCTTTATCCATTGGTGCCCTCGCTCGGTCTGCGCTGTTAGTGTGGCGCTGCGACCGTCATCTTCTGTTTGCAATGAAACGAGTAAATCGGGCGTGGCTAAGTGACCCTCGGCCTTCTCCGGCCATTCAATCAAAACCAACGCGTCAGCGCGAAACAATTCACGAAATCCAACGTCTTCCCATTCCCTCGGATCGCTAAATCTATAAAAATCAATATGATAAAAGTATAAGCTCGAAACTTTATAAGACTCAAGTAAAGCGTAGCTTGGGCTTTTGATTCGACCCGTGACGCCACACCGGCGCAGGAACGCCCGGGCAAAAGTGGTTTTACCGGTCCCAAGGTCTCCTTGTAAGTGAATGCTGATGCCGGTTTCATGTCGGACGTCTTTGTCTATGCGGGTTGCGCTGGCATTGAGCGCGTCTAGGGCAAGGTCAGCAACACACATGGCCAAGGCGTCCGTGGCTGCTTCATTGGGTAGGAACAGGCGATTTTCAGGTGTGGTCATCTCGCAACACTTTGACGGTTTCGATGTGGTTTTAACGCACGAGCGTCATCCAAATGGGAATAGTAATCGCGCTTAGGAGGGTGCCAACCGTGATGACAAAGCCGACCAGACGCCCATCACCACCCATCCGGATGGTGAGTACGTAGGCTGCGGTAGCACATGGCAGGGCGGCAAACAGCACCAGCATTTGGGTCGACACGGCATCAAAGCCGATGATCAACGCCAGTGACCAGGCGGCGGCCGGCATGATCAGGAGCTTGACGGCGACCATCCAAGTCACCAACCCGCCCGCGCCTTGTCCCCCTTGCCAGCTTAGACTCGGTCCAATACAGAGAATACCCAACGCAATGGCGGCCACGCCCAGGCGACCCACGGTGGCATCGACAGGTCCCGGGAGTTGTAGACCAGCCAAATTACCGACCAATCCCAAAACGGTTGCCAAGAACAATGGGTTACGGGCCAAGGCGCCTAGGATATTCGTGCCTTGGTGCTTGGCGAGGGCGTAAACCGCGGCAATGTTAACCATGGGAATCGATAGGCCCAAGATCAAAGCCATGATGGTTTGACCACTGGCACCGCCCAAGCTTGGTGCTAGGGCAAGCCCAAGGTAAGTATTAAAGCGAAACGCACATTGGGTGCTCGAGGCCAGAGCCACGTCACTGGCCTTGAACAACCAGCCGCCGAGGCGGGCCAAAGAGAAACCCACGATCACCAAACCCGCTGTGGCCAGCAAGGTGTCGCCAGCGGTGACTGCAGAAATGGGAGTTTTGAGAATCGACTGAAACAACAAGGCGGGAAACAACACGTAATAGACGAGTTTCTCCAAACCAGTGAAGAACTCTCGCGAAAACCCGAGTCGGTGATGTAGGAGCCAACCCAGTAAAATCAATAAAAAATCAGGTAGAACCAGCCAGGTGACAGACATCTCTTAAGCTCGGTGGCGAACAATCGCTTCAGCACGGTGATGGTATTGTGACGGAATTCCTGCCCGAGTGTGGTGCCATGAAAAAAATCGATCCCGGTACGACAGTGTCGCCTACCGTCAGTGCTTTCATTGACGCTTTGTGGCTTGAGGATGGATTAGCCAGCAACACCTTGTCGGCCTACCGGCGGGATTTAAGTGCCTTTGAGCAATGGCTTGGTGATAGCAAGGACCGCTCGCTCGATGAGACCACAGAGGCAGATGTACTGGCTTGGCAAGCTCAGGGTCACGCGAATTCAAAATCGAGTACAGCCAATCGTCGGCTAGCGACGCTGCGCCGCTACTTTCAGTGGGCTCGTCGCATGGGTCGCGTCAAAGTGGATCCGTGCATGGCTTTGCGCGCGGCTAAACAGCCCGTACGTATGCCCAAAACGTTAACCGAACAACAAATTGAAGGGTTACTGCAAGCCCCTGCTGTGCATACCGACCGGGGTTTGCGAGACAGAGCCATGTTGGAGTTGTTGTATGCCACTGGTTTGCGCGTGTCTGAATTGGTCAACGTGGGCGTGTTGGACCTGAGCTTGGCCGATGGGGTGGTCCGCGTGGTGCAGGGCAAGGGGGGTAAGGACCGGTTGGTGCCACTCGGTGACGAGGCGGCGCACTGGATTGAGCGTTATCAAACGACCGCACGGGTGGCCTTGCTTGGGCAGCGGGTCAGCCCCGCTTTGTTTGTGACTGGGCGTGGGCAACCCATGACACGTCAATCTTTCTGGTTGCTCATCAAAAAATACGCCATTGTTGCTGGTATCCGCGCGCCGTTATCACCACATGTATTGCGGCATGCTTTTGCAACGCACTTGTTGAATCACGGCGCTGATTTAAGGGTTGTGCAACTGCTTCTGGGCCATGCTGATATTTCGACCACCCAAATTTACACGCATGTTGCGAGCGAGCGCTTGCAACAACTGCATGCGCGGCACCATCCGCGAGGCTGACGCCCGAGTGACAGGTTGTTGTTGCTAAACTAGCGAACCTGCCGCCGTAACTCAGGGGATAGAGTACCTTCCTCCTAAGAAGGGAGTCGCACGTTCGAATCGTGCCGGCGGCGCCATTTTTTCCTGGTAGACGAACACATGTCCCAAGATCAAGGCCTCGGTCAAGGCCAAGCAGCCGTTCAAATGCGCCCCATCATTGTGGGCACGCTGATTGTGCTGATGGCCATGGGTACTCGCGCCACCTTTGGTCTTTTCATGCAGCCCATGGGTCTTGAGTTTGGCTGGTCTCGTGAAGTGTTCTCGATGGCTTTCGCCCTACAAAACTTAACGTGGGGTTTTGGCGCCATTGCCGCTGGCATGATGGCTGATCGCTTCGGCTCGGGGCGCACGGTGGCTTTGGCGGCGGCGTTATATGCGCTCGGTCTGGTGGGAACACGTTTGGCGGGTACTGAGCTTGAGCTTTACTTATCAGCGGGTGTGTTGGTAGGTTTGGGACAGGCAGGCACCACATTTGCGGTGATTTTGCCCGTCGTGGCCCGATCGGCGCCTCCAAGTTATCGCAGCACGGCCATGGGTATTGCCAGCGCGGGTGGTTCGCTGGGGCAGTTCCTTGTGGTCCCCACCGGTCAAGTACTCATCAATACGCTGGATTGGACGGGTGCGTACTGGGTGCTTTCCTTGTTTTTGGCTTGTGCGATTCCCATGGCGTGGTACTTGCGTGGTAAGCCTAGCCAAACCGGTGGCATCCAATTGTCAATGCGGGCCGCGATTGGGCAAGCGCTAAAACACCGATCGTTTCATTTTTTGTTCTGGAGCTACTTTGTATGTGGTTTTCACACCGCATTCATCACGCTCCATCTGCCCGCGTTTGTCATTGACGGTGGTTTAAATGCCAGCACCGGGGCGATTGCGATTGCTTTGATCGGCTTATTTAATGTTTTTGGTTCTTATTGGGCGGGTCGTTTGGGTGGCACTTATAGTAAGAAGAATCTATTGGCTGCGATTTACTCATTAAGAGCCGTTGGGATGCTCTGGCTGATGATCCTGCCCATTTCGCCTCTTGTTGTTTACGTGTTTGCGGCATGGATGGGCGTGTTCTGGCTAGGAACCGTGCCGTTAACCCAGGGTTTGATTGCGCAAATTTATGGTTTGCGTTTTGCCGCCACCTTGTCAGGGATGGTTTTTTTGGGTCATCAAATTGGCAGTTTTACAGGCGTTTGGCTCGGTGGCAAAGTGCAGGCCATGACGGGCAATTATGATATTGTTTGGTGGATGGGTGTGGCGTTGTCTTTGATTGCCGGAGCCCTTTGTCTGCCCATCCGCGAGCAACCGCTAACACAGCCTGTTAGCGTAAAGCCCGCTTAACTGAGCGAATCCGGCGGGGGTTTATTGTGCAGCGTTCACCAAACGACGAATTCACAACCACGGTTGACCGAGTCAGACCAAATTTGGCGTGGCGCTTGGTCGGCTGGCTGTCGTTACTTGCGGTGATGGTCGTCGGATTTGTGGGATATACGACGCCAAGCATGCGCCTGAGCTGGGAAGCGATTGCAGCCATGTGTGGATTTTGAGTCTATGAAGCCCGGCCAGTGGCCCACTTGGCGAATCGATGACCTCCGTCAACAAAAGGCGGCCGATGTATTGGTACTCACGGCTAATAATCGCTTAACACGCACGATCACCAGTCAACTCGCGCAAACACTCACGGATCAAACGGTTGAGCTTCCGGGCATAAAACCCTGGCATTCGTGGCTTAGTGCGATGGCGTTTGAACGTGGTTTTGCGGCCAACGCGGAATCGATGTTACGCGTGTTGGATTCGACACAATCAAAGCTATTGTGGAGAGACGTCATTGCTCAGGCGGAAGCAGATAATCCTTTGGTGGATGTGGACCAAGTGGCTCTTTTGGCGCAACAAGCTGACGTCCTCTTATGCCAATGGCAGGTCAAGGTTATCGAGGCATGGCGCACGCCTGATTACGATCGGTTTTTACAGTGGCGTGACGCTTATGAAAACCGCCTAAAGGAATTGGTAGCGGTCGATAGCGAGCGTTTGGTCGGACACATCAAGGGGTGGATTGATGAAGGGGGCCTGCGTTTGCCAAGCACCGTGGTGTTGGCGGGTTTCAACGAATACGCACCCCAGATGGCTGAGTTGCTTGCCTGTCTAGAAGGCGCCTCGGTTCAGCTCGCAGAGCTAACCGGGGTGGCAACCGAACAGCAGCTGAATAAGCCGCCCGAGCTTGCGAAGATCGCCCTCGATTCAACCGCGGCGCAATGGCAACACGCGGCGCACTGGGCGCAACAGCAATTATCCGAGCAGCCTGACGGTCGATTTGCCATTGTGGTGCCGGCCCTTCAATCCGAAGCCTCGCTGGCGCGCCGTGTGTTGTCACGAACGCTCACCGGCCATGCATTCAATGTCGCGGTTGCCGCCTCCTTGGCGCAATGGCCACTGGGCAGGGCGATGTTGAATTGGTTGTCGGTTGTCGTTAAGTTTCAAACCCACGGTCACATCACGCCGATGCTGGCTGGTCAGACGCTGTTATCGGCAGGCTGTGTGGGTGCTGATACAGAAGCGGGCGCACGGGCTCTGATAGACGCTGAGTGGCGGCGTCAAGCGGTGATTAAGGTCAGCCATGCGCGTTGGATCGCGGCCTTAGCGCGTCTACCATTACTCGCGCAAGCCTGGGATTCGGTGCAAAGCATTTGGCAAGAGCGGTTAGACCAAACCACGGTGGGTCAAACGGCGCCTTGGTTCGTCTGGGCGAATCGCTTTCGCGAGACACTGGTTGCGATTGGATTTCCCGGCGATGTCGCGCAGCGCTCGGCTGCTTATCAAGCCACGCGGGCCTTGGATACCTTACTGTCGCAGTTGGCGGGACTCGATGACTTGCTGTCAGCGCCAACGGTCTCGCAGGCGCTAAACATGCTGATTCGTCTGGCGCGTCAAACCCCTTTCCAACCGCAAAGGGATCGGCATGCCCGTCTTGATGTGCTGGGCTTACTCGAGGCCGAAGGCGGACATTGGGATGGCGTCTGGGTGATGGGCGTCACCGATGAGGTCTTGCCTGCCATGGCTAGCCCCAATCCCTTGATTCCCTTGCCTGCCCTGAGTCAGGCCCAAGCACCACGGGCCACACCGGCGCGTGAGTATGAGTGGGCGTGCTCGCTTTTTAAAGCGCTTTGTGGTTTGGCGCCTCGCATGATCTTCAGTTGGCCAGAACGCGATGGGGACAAACCGCTGAGACCATCGCCGATGATTGCCGATTTGCCGTCAGTGACCCGCGCCAATGGCTCGCGCTCGACTGGCCCTGACTCAACACCATTGGCGTTGGAGCTTTGGGAAGACGAGGCACAGGTCCCCTTATTACCGACAGAGCGTCCCAAGGGCGGCGTCACGTTGCTTGAGCGCCAGGCCATCAACCCATGTTGGGCTTTTTTCACGTTCAGACTGGATGTTGACGGTTTGAAAGTGCATGCCGTATTGCCCAACACAGCAACCGATCGAGGAAACTTGCTGCATAAGGTGATGGAAGATGTTTGGCGCACGCTGGGTACACAGGACGCGTTGCTTGAACTGCGCGCCAGTGGCCGATTAAGACCGTTGGTAGTGCGGTCAGTGCAAAAACACAGTGAGCGTTACTTGGCTGACTGGCCACGTGGCCTTAAGGATCTCGAGATTAATCGCAGTATTTCAGTGATTGAGGCGTGGTTGGCATTTGAGGCCGAGCGCCCACCATTTGTGGTGGTTGAGTGTGAGCAAAAGCATCATCTGTCTATCGGACCTTTGGGTGCTTTATCACTCTCGGTTTCACTTGACCGATTGGACCAGTTACCCGACGGACAGCGATTGTTGATTGACTATAAAACGGGCAAGCAGTTGCCAGACCCTCAAAAAGATTGGATGAGGGGTCGGTTAAAAAACATTCAGCTATTGGCCTATGGGCAGGTGTTGACTGAGGCGGGCGAAGCACCAGACGGCTTATTGTGGGCGCGCCTACACGCCAGTGAGGTTAAGTTAAAGGGTGTGGCGGCCACTGAAGTCGGCATAGAGGACGTTGAGGTGTTGACTGCCTTGCCTTGGCCCGAGCAAATGGCGCAGTGGCAACGACTGTTGGGCGAGTTGGGCGCGTCATTTATACGTGGTGAGACGAGCAACGTGGTATGGAACCATCAAGACCTCAAATATTGCTCAATACCTGCGTTATTGCGATTGTATGAGGAAGGCGCCGATGAATCCTGCTGAGCGTTTACCTGAGGATATTGCCCAGCGTCGCTTGGCCGTTGATCCGACGAAATCTTTTATCGTGCAAGCGCCAGCGGGTTCTGGCAAGACGTCACTGTTGACCGATCGTATTTTGGCTTTACTAGCCCGTGTTGATCGCCCCGAACAAATCATTGCCATGACCTTCACCCGCAAAGCGGCGGCTGAGATGCACACCCGTGTCATGAGCAAGTTGCAACGGGCGGCGACCGAGCCGGCACCGACCGACGGCCATGAGTACGGCGGGTGGTGTTTGGCGCGGGAAGCACTTGCGCGGGATGACGCAATGAATTGGGGCTTGTTGTCGCATCCTTCACGATTGCGTATTCAGACCATTGATGCCTTTTGTGCGTCTTTGGTTAAGGCCATGCCTTGGTTTTCTGGGTTGGGCGGCATGCCTCGAATTATCCAAGACGCCCCAGCCCTTTATTTGGAAGCAGCCAGACAAACATTGGACCTGGCCGAACAAGAGCCAGCGGTGCGGCATTTGTTGAACCACTTGGATTTGAATTTACAGAACGCGACCGAGGCGCTTGCCGACATGCTTAGTAAGCGTGACCAATGGTTGCCGCTCCTAAAGCACGGTGATGATTTAGAAAGTTTGCAAGAAAATTTATGGTCTGTCCTAAGCGATGAGCTGGCAATGCTTGAGCAAGCGATGCCAAAGGATTGGCAAATCACCTTGGCGCCCAGTGTGCGGTTAGCCGTGCAGGACGCGATCGATCAAAAGTCAGCCATCGCCAGTCTGTTAGAGCCTTTGCAAGACTGGCAGCCGGGAGAGCTGATGGCAGACCCAGCTCTGATATCGCCATGGCGCGCTTTGGCGGCGATGCTCTTGACGGACAAGGGCGAGATTCGCAAGACCTTGAATAAGCGTCAAGGGTGTGGGTCGGGTTCGCCGCAGAAGTTGGCACTGATGCCATGGCTAGAGGCGCAGGCGCAGACAGGTGAGTTGCCAGACTGGGCCAAACGTTTACACGCGGTGCGCAGCATGCCTGAGCCGGAACTGTCGGCGCAGCAGGCAGCGATCTTGGCGGCGCAGCTCTGCACGCTGCGATTGGCTGCGGCTCAGCTGCTGCTGTTGTTCGCTCAGCGTGGTGAGGTGGACTTTATCGAAGTCTCGCAGCGGGCTGTTCAGGCATTGGGTCAAGCCGAGGATCCCTCTGACTTGTTATTAAAGCTTGATTCACAGTTGGCGCATGTGCTGGTCGACGAGTTCCAAGACACCAGTTTGTCACAGCTACAGTTATTAGAGTTGTTGGTAGCGGGATGGCAGCCTGAGGATGGCCGTACGGTATTTTTGGTCGGTGATCCCATGCAATCGATTTATCGATTTCGTAAAGCGGAAGTGGGCTTGTTTCTCAAAGTCCAAGCAGAAGGTCTGGGCCAGATTCCACTAAAACGATTGACCTTAACCGCTAACTTTCGCTCCCAAGGCGGTATCGTGAAGTGGGTTAATCAGACCTTTGCTCAATTGTTTCCACCGACGAGTCATCCAGATTTGGGTGCCATCGCTTATTCCCCAGCGCAGGATTGGCATCCGGTGAGTGACGCGCCGGCGGTGACATGGCATTTGCTGCCTGAGGATGGGCAAATGGGGCAGCGGGTGGTGAGCTTGGCGCAGCACGCTTGGCAAGAATATCCGCAATCCACGGCACCGATGGCCATCCTGGTTCGTTCGCGTTCACACCTGGGATCGGTGACGCGATTGCTGCAGGCGGCTGGCTTGCCCTGTCGCGCTATCGAGTTGGTGGCACTGAAAGAACGACCGGTGATCAACGATGTGCTGTTTTTGGCGCGTGCTTTACTTCACCAGGGTGATCGTGCGGCTTGGGTTGGTGTCCTTCGTGGCCCATGGTGTGGTTTGACGCTAGGGACATTACACCGCTGGCTGATGACACACCCTGATTGGACAGTGGCCCAGTGTTTGCATGATGTCATGGCGAATGGCTTGGGCGATAGGATGATCGACCCCACCCAAAACCAGCGTTTGCTGGCAGTTGCACCAATCCTGCTCGGTGCGCTCCATGATGATGGGGTGTTGCCCTTTGCGGGTCGATTAGAGCAGACATGGCGTGCGTTAGAGGGTCACCGCTTGCTGAGTGATGACAGCGACAAGGATGATGTAGAGGCGTTGTTTCGCTTGATTGAGCAAACGGCGGAACACAGCTTTTTGGATATTGATGTATTAGAAAGACGTTTGAACGCTTTGTATGCCGAACCGGCTGCCAGTACACGAGCCATTGATGTCATGACCATGCACAAGGCCAAAGGCTTGGAGTTTGAATCGGTCGTGCTTTTGGGCTTGGAGCGTCAACCGCGAAGCGATAACCCGCCCTTGGTTCGTGTCGAGCAGTCAGGCGAGCGTGTGCTGTTCGGGCCGGTCAAGGCTCAAATCGATCCAGAGCAAGACCCGTTGGCGAAATTTTTGGCACGGCGCGAGGCCATGCGAATGGCCTATGAAACAGACCGTCTGGTGTATGTGGCGGTGACACGCGCGCGAGAAAGTTTGCACTTGGTGGCTTGTTGTCAGCCAGATCCCGAATCGGGTGAGTGGGCGAGTCCGGTCAAGCACAGTCTTCTCGAGCGGCTTTGGCCATACTGTACGGAACCTGCGCCTGCGTTTGATCCGAATCAGTCGTTAGCTGAAACTGATGAGACGCCAGAAAAACCGGTTTGGCGAGCGCCTCCGATGCAACGCCGTCAACGGCCCGGCGACGCGTTGCCCGTGACTGTCGAAAGCTGGGTGGGCGAAGATCATTACGGTTGGCCCGCACGTGAGTCTTCAGAGCGCTTGGTGGGTGTGTTGATTCACGCTTGGCTGGCCCACTGGGCAGATCAAAGCGGGAGTGACAAGTCACACCATTTGCCAGACCTGGCCTTGGTCAGCTCACAGCTCCAGGCCTTGGGGTTGCCAAGCGCGCTGCGTGAGGCGGCAGCCCAAGAAGTATTGGCTGCACTTGCGGCGATGCTTCAAAGTGACAACGGGCGTTGGTTGCTCACTCAACCACATCGCAAGGTTGAATGGGCGCTACTCGATTCGCGTCAGACGGTTTCAGTGATGGACTTGGCCATTGATCGCGAGGACTCATGGTTGGTGGTGGACTACAAAACCGCTCGACCATCACCTGAAGAGTCTGTGGCAGCCTTTGAGGCGAGAATGTTGGCACGATACCGCGGCCAATTGCAACGTTACATGGTTCAGTTACAGGCCTTTGACGGGAAACCGGCTCAAGCGGTACTTTACTTTCCACGCGATGATCTCTGGGTTCCTGTGTGAGTGGCTGAGCCTGCTAGAATGATATTGGCGGGCCCCTTCGCATGGCTCGGCGGTGAATCTGGTCAGGTCGGGAACGAAGCAGCCACAGCCGTGCAGAGCCAGTGCCGAAGTCAGGCTCGCCATCAATTTCGGTTTTTTGACACCACGTGTCGTGCGTCAAATGAGGTGACATGAGTTATCTGGTTCTCGCTCGCAAATGGCGACCGCGTGATTTTGAAGGGCTGGTTGGTCAAGAACATGTGGTTCGCGCGTTGACGCATGCATTGACGACACAGCGACTACACCACGCGTGGTTGTTCACGGGCACCCGAGGGGTGGGTAAAACAACGCTATCGCGAATCCTCGCTAAATCCTTGAATTGTGAAACCGGTATTACCGCGACCCCTTGTGGGCAGTGTCGTGCTTGCACGGAGATCGATAGCGGGCGGTTTGTTGATTACGTTGAGTTAGACGCGGCATCGAATCGCGGGGTTGATGAGATGACGACCCTCTTGGAGCAAGCCGTCTATGCGCCGGCAATGGGACGTTTTAAGGTCTACATGATCGACGAAGTTCACATGCTCAGTGGTCACGCATTCAATGCCATGCTCAAAACCCTCGAAGAGCCCCCACCGCATGTGAAATTTATTTTGGCGACTACGGATCCTCAAAAGATTCCGCCAACGATTCTGTCGCGTTGTTTGCAATTCAATCTCAAACAAATGCCGCCTGACGCGATTGCCGCTTACCTGGCAAACGTTTTAGAGCAGGAAGCGATTAGCTTTGAGCTGGCAGCTCTGAGCCTCATCGGGCAATCAGCGGCTGGATCGATGCGTGACGCCCTCTCGCTAACGGATCAAGCGATCGCCTACAGCGCGTCCAACCTCACCCTCGATGCGGTGCAAGGGATGTTGGGTAGCGTCGATAAAACGCATTTGGTGCAGCTATTGCAGGCCCTAGCGCAGGGTCAGGCCGAGGGTGTGTTGGCCGTGGCAGACGCGTTGGCAACGCGTGGGTTGTCGTTTCGTGCCGCACTCGGTGACCTCGCCGTGTTGCTGTCGCGTGTGGCGATTCATCAGCATGTGGGTGTCATTGATGAGGAGTTGTTACTGACGAGCCCGGAAATCGATGCGCTGGCTCAGCAATTGAGCCCTGACATGACGCAACTCTTCTACACAATCGCTGTCCATGGCCGTCTGGAGTTGAGCGTGGCGCCCGACGAGTACGCGGGCTTTGTGATGGTGTGTTTAAAGATGCTGTCCTTTTCAACGGACACGTCATTGGCTGAAAAAAAAAGCCTGAAACCTGAAGCCAAGACGCCAATGCTTGCCGCTGAGGCTGAGGGTGAGGCTGAGACTAGTCATTCGGTTGCAGAGGCCCCGTTTGAAGGTGCGCCGAGTGAGGACACCCTGCTTGAAAACGCCTCGCCCGCGCCAACAACCGACGAACCCCCTGAGTTAGCCTCAGTGGCAGAGTCGCCACCTATGGAAGACAAGACCCCACAGGTAGCGGCTCCTGAACCCTTGGATTTTGTATCTCATTGGCCTACGATGGCAGCCGCATTACCACTGACTGGGATGGCGCAGCAGTGCGTGTTGCAATCAGCGTGCGTCTCTGCCACGGCAGATGAATTACGGTTGCAGGTACCGACTGACGCACTGGCCAAAGGCCCTCATATTGAGAGGGTAAAGCAGGTGTTAGCCCAAAGTCTTGGCCGTGAGGTTAAGCTAATAATAAGCGTTGGTGAGGTGGCCGAAGGCATGTCAGCGCATTGGCAAGCCGAGCAAGACCAAAAAGCTTTGCAATCGGCCGCAGAACAAACCATCGAGCAGGATCCGTTCGTGCAATCATTGATTGCAGCGTTTGGCGCGCAAATTGTGCCGGGGTCGGTTAAACCGGTCTCAGATCAACAATTAACCCATTTATACCCAACAAACAGGAATTGATGTCATGATGAAAGGACAAATGGCTGGCCTGATGCGGCAAGCACAGGAAATGCAGGAAAACCTCAAAAAAGCTCAGGAAGCCTTGGCCAATGTGCTGGTTGAGGGTTTTGCAGGCGGTAACTTGGTGAAGGTCACCATGTCTTGCCGACACGATGTCAAACGGGTGGAAATCGACCCCAGTTTGCTCACTGAAGACAAGGATATGTTGGAAGACCTTGTGGCGGCTGCGTTTAATGATGCCTTGAAAAAAGCCGAGGCCACCTCGCAAGAGCGAATGTCTTCGTTGACAGCGGGGATGCCGCTGCCACCAGGGATGAAGCTACCCTTCTAACATGGATCCTCACTTGCCTGAACCGCAGCCACTGCTTGCGCTTGTGGATGCACTCAAAGCGCTTCCCGGCGTGGGTGTGCGCACGGCGCGTCGCATGGCTTACCACTTGCTACAACACGACCCCAAGGCTGCTGAAACATTGGCCAAGGCCTTGGAGGGCGCATTAACGTCTCTTCAACATTGCGAACGGTGTAACGGGTTTTCCGAGATGCCGATCTGCGTCACATGCGCCAATGCGCAGCGTGATGTGAGCACGCTTTGTGTGGTGGAAACGCATGCCGATCAGAACAGTATCGAGTCGACGCATAACTATCGGGGGCTATATTACGTCTTGATGGGGCGCATTGCACCACTCGAAGGCATGGGTGCCGAACAAATGAATTTGAATCGATTGATTGAGCGGGCAACCGACGGCGAGGTGCAAGAGGTGATTTTGGCGACCAATTTCACCGCCGAGGGTGACACCACGGCGCATTATTTGGGTGAGGCGTTGCGCCACAAGGGGCTGAAAGTCACGCGTATTGCCAGAGGCGTGCCTTCGGGTAGTGAAATCGAATACGTTGACGCAGGCACAGTGGCATGGGCACTTCTAGAGCGCAAAGTGACTTAACCCACTGAGTCCTTCTTAATCAGTTCGATAATGCTTGAGAGATCAAGGTCTTCATGACCTTGCTGCGCATGTCGAGCATAAAGGCGGCGTGCAAGCTCGCCCATTTTGGTGATTTGTCCGCTTTCCGAGGCTGCTTTTGCGGCAAGCCCCAAGTCTTTAAGCATATGGGCCACGGCAAAGCCGCCTTGATAGCCGTTTGAAGCCGGCTGCTCGGCATGGATGCCTGGCCAAGGGTTTTTGTTTTCCAAAGCCCAATTCTGTCCAGAACTACGTGCCATGATTTCGCTCAAGACTTTCGGGTCCAAGCCGTTGGCAACGCCCAAACTAAGGGCTTCAGCGGTGCCAATCATCTGAATGCCGAGCATCATGTTGTTGGCAATCTTGGCGGTTTGCCCTGCACCCGCTGATCCCGCATGAAAGATATTTTTGCCCATGACTTCAAGTATGGGTCTGGCACGAGACAGATCTTGAGCCTCACAGCCAACGATGAATGTCAGTGTGGCGTTTGCAGCGCCAGCTGTGCCGCCTGAGACCGGCGCGTCTAGCAGTGACAAGTGACGGGCTTGAGCTGCCCGGTGCAAGCGTTGGGCACTGGCGGTGGCGATGGTGCTGCAATCAATGACCAGGGTTTGTGCCGGTAAGATAGACAACAACCCCGTGTCCCCAAGGTAGAGTGCTTCGACCTGCTCGCTAGCGGGCAACATGCTAATGACCACGTGTGCGTCTTGGCAGGCAAGGTAGGCGTTCTCGCAAGCCTGCGCGCCTGCCTGAGCCAATGGGATCATCAAATCGGCAATTTGATCGTGCACCTTCATGTTGAAGCCGGCTTTCAACAGATTGCCAGCCATTGGGTGTCCCATCTTGCCAAGGCCAATAAACGCGATTGTTGTCATCCAAGCCTCTGCGTGTGATCGTTTGGGGGTTAAGCCGTCAAAAGCGAATCGAGTTTTCTGGCGTCGTTAACAAACACACGAATGCCTTCAGCCAGTTTTTCGCTTGCCATGGCATCCTCATTCATCAAAAACCGGAAGCGGGCTTCATCCAATGCCAGGGTGGGGGTGTCCTGAACGTGAGCAAATTCAGGCGTCAGGGCAGGTTCGAGGTCGCCTGTCGTGCTCTCGAGTTCGTGCAATAAGTCGGGGCTAATGGTCAATAAATCGCAACCGGCCAAGGCGAGGATCTGACCGCTATTTCGGAAACTAGCGCCCATGATTTCAGTGCCAATGCCGTGAGTTTTGTAATAGGCGTAGATACGGGCCACCGATTGCACGCCGGGGTCATTTGATCCGGCCTGAGCCTGTTCATCCCACGTTGATCCCGCCATTTTTTTATGCCAGTCATAAATACGGCCCACGAATGGGGAAATCAGTGTTGCTCCTGCGTTGGCGCAAGCCACGGCTTGGGTCAGGCTAAACAACAGGGTGAGATTGCAATGGATATCCTGCTGCTCTAAGGTGTGCGCCGCAGCGATGCCTTCCCAAGTGGAGGCGATTTTGATGAGTACGCGCTGGCGATCAATGCCGGTCTCCTCATAGAGTGCAATCAGGCGCTGCGCCCGCTCAATGGTGGCTTGGGTGTCAAACGAAAGCCGTGCGTCGACCTCTGTAGAGACCCGTCCGGGCACGATATTTAATATTTCGCGACCGAACGCGACCAGCAAATGGTCCACAAGCAAGTCTGCGGACTGCCCGGGGGCATTGGCCACCGTGCGCTCAAGGATGGACTGATAGGCGGGCAGCTGAACCGCCTTTAGAATCAAAGAGGGGTTGGTGGTGGCGTCGGTCGGTTGAAATCGGCGCATGCCTTCAAAATCACCGGTATCGGCCACAACAGTGGTATTTCTCTTCAGGGCATCGAGCAAAGTAGCCATCGGCGTTATACTTCCAAGGTTTGAATAGAGATTCTGAAACTGGGGTTCATTAGCGTGCTGCCATTTATTTTTCCTGGAGATGCGAAAGCGCATTCCCCCGCCATTTTAGCCTTGGCAGACGGAACAATCTTTCGAGGTCATTCCATCGGCGCTGACGGCCATAGCGTGGCTGAGATTGTTTTTAACACCGCCATGACGGGTTATCAGGAAATTCTGACCGATCCGAGCTATAGCGGTCAAATTGTTACCCTGACCTATCCCCATATCGGCAATACCGGTATTAACGAAGAAGACATCGAATCGACCCAAGTGCATGCGGCTGGGTTGGTGGTGCGCGATTGTGCACTAAGGGTGTCTAACTTTCGGTCTACGCAATCATTGCCAGCCTATCTCAAGGCGCAAGGCATCGTGGCGATCGCGGGTATTGATACGCGTCAGTTGACCCGGATTTTGCGCAGTCAGGGTGCGCAGGGCGCTTGCGTGATGACGGGCGACGATACCGAGCAAGCGGTGACGTTGGCGCGCGAATTTGCTGGCATGTCAGGGCAGGACCTGGCTAAAACGGTATCTACACAACAGTCCCATGATTGGTCTCAATCCGTTTGGACTCTAGGTCAAGGTTTTACGTCGGGCAGCGGCCAAGGTCCTCATGTTGTTGCCTACGACTTTGGCGTTAAACACAACATTCTTCGACTGCTTGTCGAACGCGGTTGTCGGGTCACGGTAGTGCCGGCGCAAACCACAGCCGACCAAGTTCTTTCGCTCAAGCCCGATGGTGTGTTTTTATCCAATGGCCCGGGCGATCCAGACCCTTGTGATTACGCGATTGAAGCCACCAAAGTGTTTCTCGAACAAAAGGTACCGACGTTCGGGATCTGTTTGGGTCACCAAATCATGGGCTTAGCGGTTGGCGCGGGCACCGTCAAAATGAAAACAGGCCACCATGGCTCAAATCACCCCGTTAAGGATTTAGGCACGGGCCAGGTGTTCATCACCGCCCAAAACCACGGTTTTGCCGTGGATGCTGAAACCTTGCCTGCGAATGCGCGGGTCACACACGTGTCCTTGTTCGATGGCACGCTGCAGGGCTTTGAACTGACAGATCGCCCTGCGTTTTGTTTCCAGGGCCACCCTGAAGCCAGTCCTGGGCCACACGACATCGTTGTGCTGTTCGACAAATTCATCGGCCTGATGGCCAACGCATCCCAACACTGAAGACACCATGCCCAAACGTACTGACCTCAAAAGCATCCTCATCATCGGCGCAGGCCCTATCATCATCGGGCAGGCGTGCGAGTTTGATTACTCGGGCGCTCAAGCGTGCAAGGCGCTCAAAGCCGAAGGTTTTCGCACGATCTTAGTGAACAGCAATCCCGCAACGATCATGACGGATCCAGAAACGGCCGATGTGACCTACATCGAGCCAGTGACCTGGCAGGCTGTTGAGAAAATCATTGAAAAAGAAAAACCTGATGCGGTTTTGCCGACCATGGGTGGACAGACCGGTCTTAATTGCGCGTTGG
Source organism: Burkholderiaceae bacterium (assembly GCA_965656505.1). Classification (GTDB taxonomy): domain Bacteria; phylum Pseudomonadota; class Gammaproteobacteria; order Burkholderiales; family Burkholderiaceae_B; genus Algicoccus. The sequence goes on from CBFHKV010000007.1 coordinate 139,339, forward strand.
ATTTGGAGAAGCACGGCGTCTTGGCCAAGCATGGGGTTGAGTTGATTGGTGCTAACGCGGCTGCGATTGAAAAAGCGGAAGATCGTCAAAAGTTCAAGACTGCGATGTCAGCCATTGGTTTAGAGTCAGCCAAGTCCGGTGTCGCCCACAGCCTGGAAGAAGCCCTTGAAGTTCAAAAGCGAATCGCTCAAGAGACGGGTTCGATGGGTTTTCCAATGGTTATTCGCCCAAGTTTCACGCTCGGCGGTTCGGGTGGTGGCATTGCCTATAACGCAGAGGAGTTTGAAACCATTTGTCGGCGTGGTCTTGAGGCTTCACCGACCAACGAGCTACTGATCGAGGAGTCATTGCTTGGTTGGAAAGAGTACGAGATGGAGGTTGTGCGTGACCAAGCCGACAATTGCATTATCGTTTGTTCCATTGAAAATCTCGATCCCATGGGTGTGCATACGGGTGACTCCATCACCGTGGCGCCCGCCCAAACGCTCACGGATAAAGAATATCAAATCATGCGCGACGCCTCGATTGCGGTGCTGCGTGAGATCGGTGTCGATACCGGCGGCTCGAATGTGCAGTTCGCCATGAATCCGGAGAACGGTCGCTTGATTGTGATCGAGATGAACCCGCGTGTGTCGCGATCATCGGCATTGGCATCCAAGGCGACGGGCTTTCCCATCGCAAAGGTGGCTGCGCGTTTGGCTGTGGGGTATACATTAGATGAGTTAAAAAATGAAATCACGGGTGGGGCAACGCCTGCGTCATTTGAGCCCACGATCGATTATGTCGTGACCAAGATCCCACGTTTTGCGTTTGAGAAATTTCCCCAAGCGGATGCACGATTGACCACACAGATGAAATCGGTGGGTGAGGTGATGGCGATCGGCCGCACGTTTCAAGAGTCCCTACAAAAAGCCATGCGAGGCTTAGAGGTGGGCGTTGATGGCCTTAATCAAAAGACGATTGATCACGAGACCATACAAGTCGAGTTAGGCGAGCCGGGTCCGGAGCGGATCTGGTATGTCGGCGACGCCTTTGCCCAAGGATTTACCTTAGATGAAGTCCATGCGCTTACTAAAATTGATCCCTGGTTTTTGGCGCAAATCAAAGAGATTGTTGATATTGAACTCGCGCTTGAGCAAAAAACGCTTTCAGGCTTCGATGCTGCCACGCTGTGGCAATTAAAACGACGTGGATTCTCAGATCGTAGATTGGCGTTTTTGCTCGATACGACCGAAGCCGAAGTGCGTAAATTGCGTCATCATTTGAATGTGCGACCTGTTTACAAACGCGTTGACACATGCGCGGCTGAGTTTGCAACCGATACGGCCTACCTGTATTCCACCTATGAAGAAGAGTGTGAGGCCGAACCGACCCATCGCAAAAAAATCATTGTGCTCGGTGGTGGGCCGAACCGTATTGGACAAGGCATTGAGTTTGATTATTGTTGCGTTCATGCGGCCCTCTCTTTGCGAGAGGCGGGCTATGAAACGATCATGGTGAATTGCAATCCGGAGACGGTATCGACAGACTACGATACGTCTGATCGCTTGTATTTCGAGCCGCTCACGCTCGAGGACGTACTCGAAATCGTTCACAAGGAAAAGCCCGTTGGGATGATTGTGCAATACGGTGGTCAAACGCCGTTGAAATTAGCACGTGACTTAGAGGCCAATGGCGTGCCCATTATCGGTACGAGCCCCGAGTCCATCGATATGGCAGAAGATCGCGAGCGGTTTCAAAAACTGTTACACAAACTCGGTTTGCGTCAGCCCGCCAATCGCACCGCTCGCACAGAAGCCGAAGCCTTCGCACACGCCCAAGACATTGGTTATCCCTTGGTGGTTCGGCCCAGTTATGTGCTCGGTGGCCGTGCCATGGAAATCGTGCACGAGCAAAATGATCTCGAGCGCTACATGCGTGAGGCGGTCAAGGTCAGCAACGATTCCCCCGTCTTGTTGGATCATTTTCTGAACCATGCCATTGAGGTCGACGTGGATTGTTTGTGCGACGGTCACAAGGTCTTTATAGGTGGGGTGATGGAGCACATTGAGCAAGCGGGTGTGCACTCCGGCGATTCAGCGTGTTGCTTGCCGCCATACTCACTGGAATCGGGTGTGATTGATGAGATTAAGCGTCAAACGACGCTGATGGCCCAGGCATTGAACGTCAAAGGGTTGATGAACGTACAGTTCGCCGTTCAGGATGACGAGGTGTACGTGCTTGAGGTCAACCCACGTGCCTCACGCACCGTGCCGTTTGTATCCAAGGCCACGGGCTTGCCGCTAGCGAAGATCGCGGCGCTCGCCATGGCGGGCATCTCGTTTGATGATCAAGGGCTAGGCGCTGAGGTCATTCCACCTTACTTTTCCGTGAAAGAAGCCGTATTTCCCTTTGTTAAGTTTCCTGGCGTGGACACGATCCTTGGCCCTGAAATGAAGTCAACCGGTGAAGTCATGGGGGTGGGTGAAAGTTTTGGTGAAGCATTCGTGAAGTCGCAAATGGCGGCTAGCGTGAATTTGCCTGAATCGGGGACCGTCTTCATCAGCGTCAGGGATCAAGACAAAGCCAGAGCCATTGATGTCGCTCAACGTCTACATGAGCTGGGTTTCAAGCTGGTGGCCACGCGTGGCACTGCTGCTGCCATCAAAGCAGCGTCGCTGCCTGTTACGGCGGTAAACAAAGTCGCTGAAGGTCGTCCCAACGTGGTTGACCTCCTTAAAAATGGCGAAGTGGATTTGGTGATTAATAGTGTGCAAGAGCGTCGCAATGCGATCACGGATTCCCGTGCTATTCGTACGCAAGCCTTGGCCAACCGCGTGACCTACTACACCACCATCGCCGGTGCTTGGGCCGCGGTTGAAGGGATGCACTATTTGCGGCATGGCCGTGGTTTGCAAGTCTATGCTTTACAAGACTTGCACGCGTCCTTGCTCGGTTAGGTCGGTTCAGCCTGTGGCTGTTTTCATCACGGGCGCGAGCAGTGGCATAGGACGGGCGTTTGCACAGCATTATGCGCAAGCGGGTCATACGCTGGGATTGGTGGCCCGTCGAGGCGAGCGCTTACACGACCTCAGCGAGCAACTGCCGGGGCAACACCACATCTACCTACTTGATGTCACTGATCGATTGGCTTTGCACCAGGCGGCGCACGCCTTTGAGCAGGCGGTCGGGGTCGTGGATACCGTGATTGCCTGTGCAGGCGTGAGCGCGGGTACTCTCACGCAGTGCCAAGCGGACTTTGCGGTCTTTGAGCGTATTTTTGCGGTGAATGTTTCCGCGACAATGGCAACTTTTGAGCCATTCATCGAATCGATGAGTGTCAGAGGCGCGGGAACCTTGGTGGGTATTTCTAGTGTGGCTGGTGTGCGCGGATTGCCTGGAGCCGGTGCCTACAGTGCGTCAAAGGCGGCGGTAACGACGTATTGCGAAAGCCTTCGCGTGGAGCTCGCGCCACTCGGCATTTCGGTGGTGACCCTAGCACCCGGTTATGTGGAAAGTGAGATGACCGCTGAGAACCCTTACCGGATGCCTTTTTTATTGCCAGCCGAAACCTTCGTGCGTCGAGCGGCTCGTGCGATTGATGCCAAGCGACGTTACACCGTGATTCCTTGGCAAATGGGTTTGATTTCCCGGTTGATGCGAATCTTGCCTAACGCCTTATATGATCGTTTGGCTAAGAACGCCCCCAGAAAGCCTCGCCAGAGGGCCTAGCCTTTATTGTCTTGCTGACTAGCGCCAAATCAGTGCCCTACGTCATTGTCTGTTTGAGCCAAATGATCCACATTGCCCCAATCGACTAACGACCAGTGAAAGGTGTCGGGCACGGGCGAAGTGCTTCCCGGTGGTTTGGGCGTGATGCAAATCCTGTTGATGCTGGCGTTTAATAGCAGTGCCTTTCTGGGGGCCTGTAAATCCGTACCGGTTGCTTGGCGCCAGATGATATCCATCGCCCCGCCGTGAGTGACTACCACCACACGTTGTCCGGGGTGATCTGAGGCGACCGTTTGCAAGCTATGGGTCACACGCTGGTGGAATTGTCTCAAGGTTTCGCCGTTTGGGATGACGCCATCTGGATCGCGCTCAGCCCAAACCTTGGCCGTCTCGGGGTCATGCTCATGCATTCGGTCGAATGGGACACCTTCAAGAATGCCGTAGTTTCGCTCACGTATTCCTTCCATGAGTCGTAATGGCAGCGTCAGCGATTGCACGACGGCTTGTGCGGTCTGCTGGGCACGCAATAAATCGCTGCTGTAGACCGCGTCGATGCGTTGTTCTGGTTGCTGGTGTTGTAGCGCTAAAAAAGAAGCGAGTGCCTTGGCTTGCGAATGACCGTTTTCGTTGAGTTCGATGTCACGCCAGCCCTGTATGCGACGATCAACGTTCCATGACGTTTGGCCGTGTCGAACGATTAATATTTCAGTCGTGCTCATGATACGAAGTGATTTCCAAAAGGTGAGTCTGTCGGTTGAATGGGCGGACTAGACACTGACGGTTCGCCAGACGGCATCCACCACAAACGCTTCCCATTGCTGGTATGACTGTGGTGCTTGGAGTTTTTCTCCAAGAAAGGCCGACAGTGTGTACTGGTTGGATTGGTAAAAATAGCCCATGGCTGAAATCATGAGATAGACGTCACGCGACGTGACCGATTTTCGTACTAACCCTTGTTGTTTGCCCAAAGTCAGCGCGCTATCGACCAAACCGATAGCCGGTTTGGAGTATTGGCTGGCACGCAGGGATTGGCTAATGTGCTTACCACGATGCAGATTTTCGCTATTGAGCACGGTAACAAATTCGGGATGGTCCCTAAAGTACCTCACAAAAAAGCGCACCGCTGTGGCAAGCGCTTCGGTAGGTTCTTCGGTATTTAACGAGATCGCGGCTTCTGCATCGTTGTAGCGTCGATAGATTTCCTCTAGGGCGGCAATAAAGAGTCCTTCTTTGTTGCCGAAATAATAGTAAATCATTCGGTCGTGTGATTGGGCCCGCTTGGCGATTCGTGACACACTGCCGCCATGCAGACCATGAGCGGCAAAAATCTCAATGGCCGCTTCAAGCAGACCTTGTCGCGTGGCTTGCGCTCGTGCCTGATGTGCCGTTCGTGGCTTGGTGGACTTCACTGCTCAACAAAAGCGCGTTCGATCACGAAATCGCCAGGACGGGTGGTGTTGCCCTCCTTGAATTGTCGTTGTTCGAACAGGGCTTTTAAGTCACGCAACATCCCTGGGCTGCCGCAAATCATGGCTCGGTCTTGGGTGGGGTCCAGAACGGGTAGGCCCAAGTCGCTAAAGAGTTGACCTGACTCGATCAGATCGGTGATCCGCCCTTGATGCTCAAACGCTTCGCGTGTCACGGTTGGGTAATAACGCAACTGTTCGCGAACCCGATCGCCAATCAGCTCGTGCTCAGGCAACGTCTCGGTCAAGAAAGTGCGATAAGCGAGCTCTTTAACTTCACGCACGCCGTGCACCACAATCACTTCCTCGAATTTCTCATAGGTCTCTGGATCGCGAACAATGCTCAAGTAGGGCGCCAGACCAGTGCCTGTCCCTAAAAGATAAAGGCGCTTGCCTGGGAGCAAGTAGTCGATCAGTAAGGTACCGGTTGGCTTTTTACCGACCAAGACACTGTCGCCTGGTTTGATGTGTTGCAGGCGTGATGTCAGGGGACCATCGGGAACTTTAATGCTCAGGAACTCGAGGTGCTCTTCGTAGTTGGCGCTTGCCATGCTGTACGCGCGTAACAAAGGCTTATCGTTGACACGCAATCCGATCATGGTGAAGTGACCATTGCTAAACCGCAAGGCAGGGTCGCGGGTGGTTGTGAAAGAAAAAAGACTGTCTGTCCAGTGATGAACGGTTAATACCCGCTCTTCATTAAAAGCACTCATGACATCGTTCCATTAAATAAAGCATCAGGTGTTCAGCGACCTTGCGCTCGCGCTTGACTTGGCATACAGTTTAATTAATGTAGTGATCACTACATTAATTGGTCTTGTTTTAGGGCAACAATCACAGCATTAAGGCAACCATCAAAATCAGCCGTTGGCAACCAGGGTTGCGACGCGTCACTGTAACCGCAGTTAGGTTGATTGTCTGGATCACCAAGACAATCATCAAGGGATATTTCAAGTGAGAAAACACATTTTAGCGCGTGGTTTGGCAGGCCTTGGCCTCCTTTTAACGACAGTGGTCGCGTCAGCGCAGACCCCCATTAAAATCGGCGAAATTAATAGCTACAAGGCCCTGCCTGCCTTTCTTGAGCCCTATAAGATGGGCATGGCGCTCGCGCTCGATGAGATCAATGCGGCTGGTGGCGTGATTGGCCGCCCGCTTGCGTTGATAACGAGAGATGACAGCGCCAACCCTGGCGACGCCGTCAGGGTCGCACAAGCACTGGTCACACGTGATCGTGTGGATGTCTTGGCTGGAACTTTCTTATCTCACATCGGTTTGGCTGTTAGCGATTTTGCAAAACAAAAGAAGATTTTTTTCTTGGCCAGCGAACCTTTAACCGACAAATTGGTTTGGGAGAGCGGTAACCGCTATACCTTCCGTTTGCGGCCTTCGACTTACATGCAGGTGGCGATGTTGGTGCCGCAAGCGGTCGCGATGAACAAAAAACGTTGGGCTTTGGTGTATCCAAACTATGAGTATGGACAGTCGGGCGTTGAAACATTCAAACAGTTGATGAAGCAGGCCCAGCCGGATATTGAATTTGTGGCGGAGCAGGCCGCGCCTTTGGGGCAATTGGATGCCGGTAGTGTGGTTCAGGCCTTAGGAGACGCCAAGCCTGACGCCATCTTTAACATGCTGTTTGCTGCCGACTTGGCAAAGTTCGTGCGTGAGGGCAATACCCGAGGTTTGTTTGAGCAAACCGAAGTCGTGAGTCTGTTAACAGGGGAGCCGGAGTATTTGGACCCGTTAAAAACGGAAACGCCCGAAGGGTGGTTGGTGACCGGCTATCCTTGGTATGGCATTGAAACCCCAGCTCACGAGGCTTTTTTGACCGCCTATCAGGCCAAATTTGATGATTACCCGCGCTTGGGCTCGGTGGTTGGTTATGCCACGATTCGCTCCTTGGCAGCCGGTATTGAGAAGGCAGGCAGCGTGGATCCAGAGAAACTGGTTGAGGCTTTTCGTGGCTTAACAGTGAGCACGCCATTTGGAGAAATCACCTATCGGGCAGAGGATCACCAGTCAACCATGGGGGGGTTTGTGGGACGCACGACCCAAGTCGATGGACAAGGCGTGATGCGCGATTTTGAGTATGTGGACGGCGCAGCGATGTTGCCATCGCCCGATGAAGTGAAAAATCGGCGTCCCGCGGACTGAGTTAACAACGCAAACACTCGACAGGGAAGCCGTCAATATTGGACGCCTTAGCCAGCTTTTCATTACAGCTATTGAATGGGCTGGCGAGCGCCTCCTCATTGTTCCTGGTTTCAGTGGGGCTTTCACTGATTTTTGGTGTCACACGCGTGGTGAACTTTGCCCATGGCTCGTTTTTCATGCTGGGCATCTACGTGGCGTACAGCGCCTCAGCGGTGTTGATATCGTGGTTTGGGCCTGTGGGGTTTTGGTTTGGGGTGGTGCTAGCGGCCGCGTCCGTCGGATTACTCGGAGCGATGGTCGAAATACTGCTGTTACGGCGTATTTATCGGTCGCCTGAATTGTTTCAATTGCTGGCGACATTTGCGCTCGTCTTGGTCATTAAAGATGCCGCCTTATTGATCTGGGGGCCAGAAGAGCTCTTGGGCCCTCGCGCCCCGGGTCTACAGGGTGCTGTCATGATCGGCGAACGCGCCTTTCCGACTTATGACCTGTTTTTAATGATCATGGGCCCATTGGTGCTCCTTGGACTAACGGTCTTGTTAAGGCGTACCCGATGGGGTTTGTGCGTTCGTGCTGCCACCCAAGACCGGGATATGGTTGGCGCGCTGGGGGTTAATCAGTCTTGGTTGTTTACCGCTGTCTTTGCCTTGGGTACTGCTTTGGCAGGGCTCGGTGGAGCTCTACAGCTACCGCGGGAACCGGCAAGCCTTGAGTTGGACCTGTCTATTTTGGGCTCCGCGTTTGTGGTCGTTGTGGTGGGTGGTTTGGGATCCTTATCTGGTGCTTTTGTGGCGGCGATTTTGGTTTCGGTGATTAAGGCTATCTGCATTTGGCTTGGTGTCGTGACATTATTTGGCGTAGATTTCGCTTTCCCCAAGCTGACTTTGGTGGCTGAGTTCTTGGTGATGGCCGCGGTTTTGATTTGGCGGCCTTGGGGACTGTTTGGGCGACCGCAAGCTGCGGCCATGCATGCCCGGCCAGAGCCCCAATTGCACTTACCTGGTGAGTGGCAGCGGTTTCTAAGCCTAGGGCTAGTTTTGCTGCTATTCGCTCTTCCTGCAGTCGAGAAATGGATTCCTTATGCGTTGTTTCTATCCACCGATATTCTGATTGCGATTTTATTTGCCGCCAGTTTGCACTTCATCATGGGGCCAGGCGGGCTTCATTCATTTGGTCATGCTGCTTATTTTGGTTTGGGTGCCTATGGCGCCGCACTGTTAGTAACGGGGTTGCAGTTGCCGATGTTTTGGTCTTTGTTGCTTGCGCCGCTGGCCGCAACGGCTGGTGCTTTGCTGTTTGGCTGGTTCAGTGTGCGTTTGTCCGGGGTTTATTTGGCTATGCTCACGCTGGCTTTTGCGCAAATTGTTTGGGCCATTGCGTTTCAGTGGGATGCGGTGACTGGCGGCAGTAATGGGTTGATTGGCTTGTGGCCTGCGGCGTGGCTGTCCTCGGCACGGGCTTATTACTGGTTGACACTGATTTGTCTGATTGTTGGCCTGTGGTTATTAAGGCGTGTTTTGTTTTCCGCCTTTGGCTATGCATTGCGAGCCACACGCGATTCACCGTTGCGAGCGCAAGCGGTGGGCATCGACGTGCACCGTATCCAATGGATGGCTTTTGTGTTGGCAGGTACTGTGGCGGGCTTGGCGGGCGCTTTGTTTGCTTTCTCAAAAGGGAGCATCTCGCCAGAGGTGCTCGGTGTGGCCCGTTCTATCGATGGTTTGGTGATGGTGCTGCTTGGTGGGGTTCAGACGCTGGCAGGTCCTGTTGTCGGTGCGGCAACATTCGTGGGTTTGTATGACACGATGGCCCAGTACACCGATTACTGGCGTGCAACTTTGGGTGCAATTATCTTGATTCTGGTGCTGTTGTTTCCGCAAGGCATCGCAGGTTATTTTGTGTGGCTTGGCGAGCGGTTTGCGCGAGAGCGTTCGCGAGGAGTTGCATGATGGGTCTATCCATTTCCCATTTGTCCAAGTCGTTTGGCGGCTTGCAAGCCGTACAAGGGGTTTCCTTTGAAGTTAATCCAGGCGAACTGGTTGCTTTGATCGGCCCCAATGGCGCGGGTAAGTCGACCACCTTTAATATCATCAATGGTCAACTGTCTCCAGACGAAGGCGACGTTTCACTAAACGGACAGTCCTTGCTGGGACTCAAGCCACAGGCGATCTGGCGTTTGGGCGTGTCGCGTACCTTTCAGACCGCGGCGATTTTTGGATCAATGAGCGTCCTAGAAAACGTCCAAATGGTGTTGATGTCCAAGGCCCGCCGATTTGGCGCGCTGCTGCAACAGGCCCACCGCTATCGTCGCGAGGACGCCTTGACCCTCTTGGAACAACTTGATTTGAGTTCGCTCGCCCATGACGGCTGCCAAACGTTGGCTTATGCCGATATCAAGCGGGTTGAGTTGGCGCTTGCCCTCGCCAGTGAACCGAGCTGGCTGTTGATGGATGAGCCAACCGCGGGTATGGCGCCGGCCGAGCGCCAAGCGTTGATGGCGTTGACCCGTTCTTTGGCTAAACAAAGAGGATTGGGTGTCTTGTTTACTGAACACAGCATGGATGTGGTGTTTGGCTATGCCGATCGGGTGCTTGTCATGGCGCAGGGACGCTTGATGGCGGCGGGCACCCCTGCTGAGATTCAAGCGAATGAGGCGGTTCAAGCGGTCTATTTCGGCCAACAACCGGTGATCG
>CBFHKV010000008.1:0-35197 GCA_965656505.1 Burkholderiaceae bacterium
CGCCATGCTTTCGTTCCGGGCTTCCCAGTGATGGCATGGCCGATGGTGGAGTGGGTCTTAGACCATCGTTACGGTGATCTGCACCATCCGGAAACACAGGACGAGCACTCTTTTCTGGCTTATGACATTCCAGAGTCCAGAATCACGCCGACTCTAGAAGAGATTCAAGAACGCTGGCCTAGCATCAAAGCTTTTAGCTTGCCCTCAATGGGCGACGATCGCCGTGCGCATCACATTGAATTAGGAGTCAAAGGTCCTAGTGAGCATTTGCCTTTCGCCTTGTCATTTTTGAGAGAACGAGCGATTGGGCTCGGTGCCAGGATAGATGCGGCCGTCTCTCGCTCAGGCGCCTCACTCGATTAGTTTTCCTCAGGGGATCTTGTTTTTTGACAAGATCTTCATTAATATGACATTGAAATGTTGCATCGCAACATTTGATTTTTTCTCCCAGCACCGCGCTAGCGAGGACAACATTCGTGCCAAGAATAAAAAACAATCAGCCGGCCGTATTAAGCCCATCGGTTAACAGTGAACAAAATACGATGGCTATTCAGGTCATCGATCGAGCGGCTCGTTTGCTAGACGCGCTAGCAAGCGAGCGTGACCCTGTTGCGCTCAAGGTGTTGGCCTCATCCACGGGTTTACATCCGTCGACTGCGCACCGGATTCTCAATGATTTGGTGGTCGCTCGGTTCGTTGAGAGGGTAGACAGCGGCCTATATCAACTGGGTATGCGGTTGCTTGAGCTCGGGTCCTTGGTTCGCGAGCGGTTAAACGTAAGAGAGGCTGCCGTCGATGCCATGCAAGCGCTGCATAAATTGACGGGTCAAACGGTAAACCTGTCCATCCAGCAAGGTGATGAGATTGTGTATGTTGATCGGGCGTGGAGTGAGCGATCCGGTATGCAGGTCGTCAGGGCTATTGGCGGACGTGCCCCCTTGCACCTGACCTCGACCGGAAAGCTGTTCCTTTGCGCGGCTGATCCGCGTCAAGTGCGTGCATATGCGACGCGAACAGGTCTTGCCGGCAGTACGCGCAATAGCATCACGTCCTTTGATGGTTTGGATAAGGAGCTGTCACTGGTACGGCGTCTTGGGTACGCGCGCGACAATGAGGAGCTTGAGCTAGGCGTTCGCTGCATTGGGGCAGGTATCCATGATGATACGGGTCGTTTGGTGGCTGGTTTGTCAATTTCAGCTCCAGCGGAGCGCCTACAGGACGGTTGGATCTCAAAGCTTGTTGAAACCGCAAAAGAAATATCAGAAACACTTGGTTTTGAGTCTGGTCGGTCGTGAGGATAAAAATTGTTGCAATGCACAAAAAATGCTTGACATGAACCGCACAAAGGTTAAAATTTAATTGTTGCAATGCACCATACGCTGAATAATCCGCTTGAATGTCAGTAGACAACCTGGAGATCGATATGAACCAAATACCTAAAGAAATGCTTGAGTCACAGAAATCAACCTTAGAAGCCATGATGGCCGTGCAAGGTACCGTCTTCAGTGGCTTTGAGAAGTTGGTTGACTTGAACTTGAAAGTCATGAAAGCCACCATGGATGAAGCATCGCAAAAAACCCAGGAAGCCATGGGTGTAAAAGACGCACAAGAAGCTGTTGCCATGACGTCAGGCATGGTTCAGCCTTCAACCGAGAAAGCAGTGGCATACAGCAAGCACGTGTATGACATCGTCTCAGGCGTGCAGTCAGACTTGTCAAAGCTAGCCGAAGGCAAAGTCGCTGAAAGTCAAAAGCATCTGGCACAAGCCGTTGACCAATTTTCACGCAACGCACCAACGGGCACCGAAGGCACGATCTCAATGATCAAGTCTTCTTTGGCACAGGCAACCGCTGCTTACGAAAGCATGAACAAAGCCGCTAAGCAAGCCGCTGACGTGGCCGAGAAAAACATGCATGCTGCGACCGACGCCACGTTTAAGGCCGCATCAGACGCCACAAGCAAGACGACCAGCCGCACACGTCGCAGCGCAAGTTAATACCCAAAGGCGAAAGACAAAGTTGAGCGCTCATTGATTTGAATGAATGACACCTTTGCCTTAAGCCCAGTTAGACCCGTAAAAACGCCTCACTGATAATCAGTGAGGCGTTTTTTTCTCGTTAAGACCTTTTACGCTTGCCTGGCCGTGGCCGAGCGGGCCGACTTGATGGCTTTAACAGCTTGCCCGATCAGTGCAGGGCCTTGATAGATGAGGCCAGTGTAGATTTGCACGGCATTGGCGCCCGCTTGTATTTTCTCTAAAGCGTGTTGGCCTGACATCACACCACCAACGCCAATAATGGGGAAGGTTGGCCCGAGTCGTTGGCGCAATTCCCTAATGACCCACAGTGATAACTCATGAACCGGGGCTCCAGAAAGACCACCGGCCTCATCCGCATGTGTTAACCCTGTCACCGTATCCCGCGATAGGGTGGTGTTAGTCGCAATCACACCATCAATGTGGTGTTTGTCTAAGGCGATGGCGATCGCATCCAATTGGGCCAATGTCACATCAGGCGCAATTTTGACCGTCAATGGCACTGCCCGATTGTGCTGTTGTGATAGCGCCTGTCGCTTTTCATCTAAAGCGCCAAGCAGAGCGTCCAAAGCGTCGCTGCTTTGCAAATCACGAAGATTCTTTGTGTTGGGGGAGGAAATGTTGATTGTGATGTAATCCGCATGCGGGTAAACACCCTCTAAACCAATGAGATAGTCTTGCGCGGCATTTTCAATCGGTGTGTCGGCATTTTTACCAATATTTAAACCAAGAATCCCGCCATTTTGACGGTATTGACTGCGATTGATATTAAGTAAAAACTGCGTCAGGCCTTGGTTATTAAACCCGAGGCGATTGATCAAGGCGTCTGCTTGCGGCAAGCGAAACATACGTGGTTTTGGGTTGCCCGGTTGTGGCCGAGGTGTCACGGTACCGACCTCAATAAATCCAAACCCCAGATTTCCCAACGCATCGATGTGGGCCCCGTCCTTGTCTAAGCCAGCAGCCAAACCAACCGGGTTTTTAAATGGCAGACCCATGAGAACCAGGGGATCAAGCGGAAGCTGGTGTGTGAGCGTGCGTGTTAGCTTGCAGTCGTATGCCTTTTGTAGTGCTGACATGGTCGCTTCGTGCGCTTGCTCGGGCTCCATGGCAAACAAGGTGCGACGAACCAGAGGATAGGTATTAAAAAGCGCACTCATGAGTTGTTCTTCTTTCGTCTTAGTTAGAGAGGTGACTCGGGGGCGGTTGAGAGTCAAATCCATCCATTGCCACCTCGTCTTGCCAGCGACCGTTGACCCGGTATTGCATCGGTTTGAACTTATCCTTATACGCCATTTTGGGGCTTTCTTTGATCCAGTATCCAAGATACAGCCAAGGTAAGTTCATGGCCTGACATTGGCGAATTTGCCAAAGAATACCGTATGTACCCAAGCTACCCGGTACGGTGGGGTCATAAAAGGTGTAAACCGAAGACAGACCCTGTTCAAGCATATCGATGATGGCCACCATCTGCAGGATGCCCGCTTCATCGCGAAACTCAACCAGGCGCGAGTTGACCCGACTGGCCAACAGAAACTGACTGTATTGAGAGCGGCTGTCTTCGTCCATTCCCCCACCGGGATGCCGTGCCTGTTGGTAACGACTGTACAAATCAAAGTGTTCGGCCGACCAGGACAATTGCGTCACTAAGGCACGCAAGTGGTCGTGTGTTTTTGTGGCACGTCGCTGACTGCGACTGGGCTCGAATCGCTTGCAATCAACACGCACAGGGACGCAAGCTCGACAATGATCACAGTGCGGTCGGTAGGTGAAGAGGCCACTGCGGCGGAAGCCCTCATCTACCAACCCGGAGTAGGTCTGTGCATTAATCAAGTGCCCAGGTGCGGCGACCTGCGATCGCGCTTGCTGATGCGGCAGGTAACTGCAACGGTAAGAGGCCGTGGCATAAAACTGAATGGCAGAGAAGGGGAGTTCGTGTAGTTGGCTCATCGCAACTTATCGTAACCGATGACAGCGTGGCTGTGCTTGAGACCTTTTTCAAACCATGGTTGGTGTGACTGTGCCGTCAAGGTGCAGCTGCCCGGCCAGCCAGGTCGGCGCTGTTTGCTTCACGGCGACTCGCACATGGGCCAAGAAAGCTGTTCGTGAAATCGGCCGAGCACCGAGCTGAGCCAAATGATCCGTCTGCATCTGGCAATCAATCAAAGGAATCGATTGTTGTTGCAGGTAGCGAACCAAATAGACTAGCGCCACTTTGGAAGCATCAGTAGCCCGACTGAACATCGATTCACCAAAAAAGACGCGCCCAAGCGCAACGCCATACAGGCCACCAATAAGTACCCCGCTCGCCCACACTTCGATGCTGTGAGCAACACCTAGCGCGTGCCATTGACGGTACACCTCATGCATTGCTGGATTGATCCAGGTCTCTTGTACTTGATCGGTGCCACGCTGCGCGCAGCCGTGCATGACCGAATCGAAGGCCAGATCGGTCGTGATCGTCCAATGACCAGTGGCATCGTTGTCTGAGCGTTTCTCGATCTGGCGTAGCTTTTTTCGCAAAGAATGGGAAAGATGTAACTCATCCGTGTAGAGCACCATTCTGGGATCGGGGCTCCACCAAAGTACGGGCTGACCCTCGTTAAACCAAGGAAACAGACCGTTCGTGTAAGCCTCTTCTAATCGCGCAGTACTCAGATCCAGACCCGCTGCGACCAAGCCTGGGGGCTCGTCCAACGCATACATAGGATCAGGCAAGCTTTCGTGTGGCTCTACCCAGGGTAACGGTTTCGGCATAAACGTTCACGTTGAGCATGCACATCACAAAGCCAAGATACCGTATGGATAACCCGGTGGTCAATCAGTGATGAGACGCTAACGATTTAGGGCTAGCGATTGGGTTCTAAGGGGTAGTAGCGGGTTTCAAATTGTCCCGATTGTTTGTCATTGATGTAGTGCTTTAGGGTGCTTGAAACCGATCGGAAAGACAGGTTGTCCCAAGGGATTTCATCAAACCCGAAGTATCGCGCCTCTAAGCTTTCCGGCCCTGGATCAACCTGACCGTCTTCGGCCGTGGCTAAAAAATAAACGTGCACTTGATCCACTGTTGGAATGTCAATAACGGTGTACAGGGGCCCCAAACGGACTGTCACCCCAGCTTCCTCCAGGGTCTCACGTAGCGCGCCCTGCGCCGTTGTTTCCGCAAGTTCCATAAACCCGGCGGGCAGTGTCCAAGTGTTCGCACGGGGCTCAATGGCGCGCAGGCACAGCAAGACTTTGTCGTTCCAAATCGGTAAGGTACCCACGACGAGTCGAGGATTCTGATAATGAATCGCGCCACAATGCTCACACAGGTCACGCTCACGATTATCGCCCGGCGGGATACGACGGGTAATCGGCGTGCCGCATTGACTGCAAAAGTTGCTTAAACGAGGGGCAGGGAAGTAAAAATCGGGGCTTTTATCCATGGCGACTATTCTAGACCAAGCTAGCTCAGTGCAGCGTCCTTATCCACAGGTAGTGGATTGCTGACAAATGATAGCTTTTGATTGATCGAATCCTGAGGGTTTAACCGCGTCAATGGCGCAGGCAGTCGACATGCAGAAAATTTTTCACTCGGATCACTAAGTACGGTGCTTGAGTCGGGTGAGCAAGCCCACCACTCGAGCAATGACTCGCCATCGGGGGTTAATAAATGGTCGGCGAGCCGAATCAAGTCTTTGTCGGTGACCTGACCTGGTCCCGCGTCAGACAACAAAAAAAGACCCCCGTCGGGATCAAGGTACCAGGCGTTAATCGCAGTGAGAATCTGCCCTGTATGCGTGGTTAAAACCCCAGCGGCATCATCTACAAACACAATGAACGGTGCTGCATCAATACGGACAAACACACGCTGTGGACCGTTTTGAAAAAACCACTGCCCGTGTTCATCAACCCCATAATTACGACCAATGAAATTGAGGATTTGAGTGTTTTGTATGCCTTCCCCAGGTCCGCCATCCATGGCTCGTCCATCCGGATGTAGTCGCCATAACCCGCGGCCAGACAAAGACAGCCAACCGTAGACGGCCGGAACATCGGGCCAACGCGCCAAGGCATCGAGTACAGACTTATCCATTTTGACTCCCTGAGACAGGGGGCAGTTTTTTGTAAAAAAACCACCACAAGCTCGCTATTTGGCAGACCAGAAGCACGGCGAAGGCTAGCCACATGCCGTCCTCACGGGTCGCACCTAATCCAATGAACGCATCGATCAGTAGCCCTAAGCCCCATTGCACGCTAAACGCACCGGCAAACATGATCAAATTGAACGTCGTGAAAACGCGTCCCGCGATAGCCTTCGGGAAAAGCAAGGCAGTCTGCGTTTGCATCAGGATAACCGCGGGTATGCCTGGGGCAAGAATCAACCATGCCCACCAAGCTGTTTCCGTTCGCCACACCAGCACAAGCGCCATGGTGGCCACAAACCACACAAATCCAAAGCGGGTCTGGCGTGCCAAGTCAAAGCCGCGTTGGCTCAGTTTCGGGCTCATAAAGCTCATCAAAAGATAGGCGACCAGCAGAGCGGCGTTGAAATAAAGCAGCGCTCTGCCCGTTTCATGTATCGACAGTTTCAATACCTCGGTTAACCATGGTCCGACCCAGAGGGATTGGAGAGCCACAAAACCACCAGAAAAAAAGACTGTCGTCGGAATAATACGTAGCATCGTGGGATGACTGAGTAGCGGCAGTAATCGCATCGGCGGCGCATTTTGCTCGGCTTGGTTTCGCGCCAGATCGGCGCGTGCCATGTGAAGGTCAGTATCCGGTACAAACCAGGCAATCGCCAATGCGCTTAACGCAAGTAAGCCAGCCGCGAGAAAAAAAACTTCTCGCCAGCCCATCCACTCTGCCAATATCAAGGTGGGTTGGGTCGCCGCCAAGGCGCCGCAGGTGCCCCCAATTAACATCCACATGGCCAGCTGGGCTTGTTTTTCTGGTGCGAAACAGCGTCTGAAATAAGAGTAAGGCGCCATCAAGCAAGACGCGACGCCCAAACCAATCAGTATGCGGCCAATGGACAGGCCCCAGAGGGATTCACTCATGGCCAAAATAACCGCACCAGCGGCCGCTGTGCACAGCAAAACAGACTCGGTGCGTCTTGCCCCATACTTGTCGAGCCATGTGCCTAGAAACCATTGCACAGCGGCAAACGACAAGAAGTACGCCGAAGACAGCCAACCCAATGAGCTGGCACTCAGGTCTAAGTCTTGCGCTAACAAAGGGGCTAGCGTTGCATTGACCGACCTTAAGGCATAGGACATGAAATAACCCGCTACGAAACTCAAAAAGAGGCGTAACGTGATTTGCTGCACTGCATTTTCTGAGCGGTGCGCGGGTGAGGCTGAGGGTAGGGTCATGTCAAGACAGCCTGTTTCAAGTCACCCGCTGATGATATGGAGGCGCAACCCGGAATCGAACCGAGGTACACGGATTTGCAATCCGCTGCATAACCACTCTGCCATTGCGCCGTCACAAACTAGAAGGGGAAGCGATCGCTTCCCCTGAAAAATTTTGGAGCGGGAAACGAGTCTCGAACTCGCGACCTCAACCTTGGCAAGGTTGCGCTCTACCAACTGAGCTATTCCCGCAAAAATTCGCCAAACAAAGTACAAATAGGTATCTAGTACTATATCGCGAAGACCGAAATCTTAGCATAAATTCCAACGCTTGATGTCAATCCAAAGAACTGAATCTTCCGTCGCCTCCTTTTGTGCGAGAACCATTCCAAATACGTTGGCCCTGCCATGCTCGGCTGATCGCGTATTCGTGCTTGAAGACGAGTCTGAACTGCCCATCTTGCAGGCCGCTTTGATGCCGGACGAGATCTACAAAGTGATAGGCAGTGCCAGTAATTTGGTGCTGCCACGGCATTTGCGCGATCGGGTGATCTTAATGGCCTTGAAGGGCATCGACGTTATTCAAGACGATGCGGCATTTGTCTTGGTGAACGTGGCGGCGGGGCAGCTGTGGCATGAGTGGGTTCAAACAGCCCTTGCGGCCGGTTGGCACGGTTTGGAGAATTTGGCCTTGATCCCGGGTACGGTTGGCGCAGCGCCCGTGCAGAACATCGGTGCTTATGGCGTCGAAGTCAGTCAAAGCATAGATCATGTCAGGGTTTGGGATTTTGATGCGGGCGCCATTGCCCGAATTTCAGGGGTAGATTGCCAGTTCGCCTACCGCGAGAGCCTGTTTAAACAGTCGCAGGGAAAACGCCTACTAATTTTGAGCGTTTGCTTTCGGTTAGCCAAAAGACAGACATGGCGGCCTGTGTTGAATTACCCTGACCTGAAGTCGCTAGTGGTTAGCGAGGTTAGCGAGGCGAGTGATGGCGGCACGGTGACACCGCAGATGGTCTTTGATCGAGTTGTTGCTGTCCGCCGCCACAAGCTACCCGACCCTGAGGCTATCCCGAATGTCGGGAGTTTTTTCAAAAATCCCGTGGTGTCGCAGGCGACACTAGAATCACTCAGAAAACGCTATCCTGACATTGTGGCCTATCCACAAGCCAATGGGAGCCAAAAACTAGCGGCGGGTTGGTTGATTGATCAATGCGGCTGGAAGGGTCGTCGCCTTGGCAAGGTTGGCATGCATCACCGGCAAGCTCTGGTATTGATTAATGCCGATGGTGCCCAAGCCTTTGACGTTTTGGCTTTGGCCGATGCCGTCCAAACAGATGTTCTCGAAACGTTTGGTGTGATGTTGGAAATCGAACCCAATTGCTGGGTTTGATTACAGCCCCAGTACCGCTTGCATATCAAACAAGCCCGTTGCGTGGTCCTTTAAGAACCGGGTGGCCCGCAGGCTGCCTTGTGCGTAAGTGGCGCGTGAACTCGAGCGGTGGGTGATTTCAATGCGTTCCCCGGCGCCGCAGAACATGACGGTGTGATCGCCCACAATGTCACCGCCCCTGACCACTGAAAAGCCAATTTCTCCAGGCGTTCGAGCCCCGGTGTGTCCGTGGCGTGACCAAGCGGCGACATCGTCGAGCGATTTGCCCCACGTTTGAGCAACAACTTCGCCCATTTTGATGGCTGTTCCGGAAGGCGCGTCAACTTTATGTCGATGATGTGCTTCGAACACTTCGACGTCGTATCCGCTATCAAGGATTTGTGCCGCCACCGCGAGTAATTTCAGGGTCGCGTTGATACCAACGCTCATGTTAGGCGCAAAAACAATGGCAATGCTTTCTGAGGCTTTGGTGATGGTTGCCTTACCCGCCTCATCAAAACCCGTTGTACCAATGACCATTTTGGTTCCATGTCTGACACATGCAGCCAAATGCTCAAGGGATCCCTCTGGACGAGTAAAGTCAATTAAACAATCGGCATCGGCTAATTGGTCGAGTTGATCGCTGATTTGAACGCCCGTTTGGATACCCAGGGGCGCGCCCGCATCTTGGCCGATTTGAGCACTACCGGTTTGGTCGAGTGCCACGGTCAAGGTCAGGTCTGTTTCCTGATGAATAGCCTCAATCAACATGCGACCCATTTTTCCGCTGGCACCGGTTACGGCAATTCTCATTTAAATCTCACAAATTCAGTCTGGTTATTTCAATTCAATGGGGGTCTGGTCTACCGTATCTGGCAAGGCCCCGGGGTCTGTGCTGGGTACCGTATCGGTCACCGTTGAAAAATCGATGCCCGGTTCAATCTCTAACACCCCATCGGGTCCCGTTAACCGCTCTTGATCGAGCTCGACTTGTTCTTCAATCGATTGAGACCGTTCGACCTCTTCCTCAGCGATTTGGAAAGGTTGCCTGTCAGGCTGCTCGTCACCTTGCCACTTAACCAGTGCGCCGTCCTCAAAAAAGACCGCCAAGTGTCGTTCCTCAACGTTACCGTTCGGTGCCTTGTAAAAATACGGGTACTCCCATCGGTCGGCATGTAACACGCTTGTCAGCGTTGGTGAGCCCAGCGCGAAGCGCACTTGTTCGCGTGTCATCCCCTCATACAATAGGCCGACCTGTTGCTGCGTCACCCAATTGCCTTGTTGCATACCGACTTTGTAGGGGAACCCCCAGCGGTTGGAGCCGCACCCCGTGGTCAAGACCGCGATGAGAATGACGCCAAATATCCAATAAAAACGTCGTTTGTTGTGATGTAACAGCACACGAACCCCTGTATAAAATGCCGCTAAAAACGCTATCATAGGACAAAGGTCGCTAGACCGCACTGATATAGGATGACTTGTGGCAATTGACAACGACCAAAGTGATTTAAAGACAGTGGGATTAAAAGCTACTTTTCCCCGTCTGAAAGTGCTTGATATCTTTAGGCGCTCTGAGCACCGGCACTTGAGTGCTGAGGATGTGTACAGAGCCTTGTTGGTTGAGAAAGTTGAAATTGGGTTGGCCACGGTCTACCGCGTCTTGACCCAGTTCGAGCAGGCGGGCATTTTGACGCGCAGCCAGTTTGATGGCGTGAAGGCCATCTTCGAGCTCAATGATGGGGATCATCATGACCACCTCATTTGTACGCATTGCGGCAAAGTGGTGGAGTTCACGGATGACCAGATCGAAGAACGGCAGCACAAAGTCGCACTTGACCACGGGTTTACCCTAGAGAGCCATGCCATGATGCTTTACGGTATTTGCGCTGATTGCAAATAAAAAGACGTTTGCTTGCGCTTAGCCCGAGGGACTACGTCAGTTGCTGTTTAAGTAGTTCTTCAGCGTGGTGTCTTGTGGTTGCTGTAATTTTTGAGCCGCCTAGAAGCGCTGCGATGGCTTGAACGCGGGTCGTTTCACTTAAAGTTTCTACGGTCGAAGTGATGTGGCCATCGGCCGCTTTGAATTTGGTGACTTGATGATGGTGGTTGCCGCAGGCAGCCACTTGAGGGAGATGGGTCACGCACAGCACTTGATGGCGTTGACCCAAGTCACGGAGTAATTGGCCCACTTTCTCCGCAACAGCGCCGCTCACTCCACTGTCAATCTCATCAAAAATCAAAGTCGGCACACGTGCACCTTCGCTTGCCACCACGGATAAGGCCAGGGCGATGCGGGATAACTCCCCACCCGAAGCTACTTTATTAAGAGGCGCGAGTGCCGCGCCTTCATGACCGGCAACCATGAAAGTGATCTTATCAACGCCATGGAAGCTTGCCGGCGCCTCAACGATGGCGATGTCAAACTGACCGCCAGGCATGCCCAGGGATTGCATGTGTTTCGTGACGGCCTTGGCCAGTCTTTTAGCGTTCTTTTTGCGATCGGAGGAAAGGCTGGCCGCCAGCGTTTCGAAACGCGCGGCGGCTTGCGCCACGCGCTGCCCCAAAGCTTCGGTATCTTGTGCCTGATCGATTGCGGCGAGCGCTTGCTCGGTTTGCTCCACCAAGGCGGGTAGTTCTGCCGGTTCACAGTGAAATTTTTGGGCGGCGTCGTAAAGCGATTTCAGTCGCTGCTCAAGCTGGTCTAGACGCCCTGGATCCAAGTCTAGTGCGTCGACATAACGGGAAAGGTCTGAGCGCGCTTGGGCCATGGCAATACTGGCGCCTTCGAGTGATTGCTCGATATCGTTTAGTTTTGAATCGTGCTTTAAAACACCTCGAATGCGTTCGAGTACCCCGGCAAGCAAACGCTGCGCCCCGGCTTGGTCATCATCTAGCGCCACCAAAGCCGAGCTCGTGGCTTCTAGCAGCGATTGACCATGCGATAGACGGCTGTGCTCATCGCATATTTTTTCCCATTCACCCGGTGCTGGTGCGAGCTTCTCAAGCGTTTGTAATTGCCAAGTCAATTGCGCTTTCTTTTCAGCGACCTGATGCGCACTTTCTAGGGCGGTCGTTAACAAGCGCTGAGATTGTTGCCAGTCTTCCCACGCTTGCCAAACCGCATGACGCGCTTTTAGCAAATGGCCTTGTGCGTCGAGTAGGTCCCGTTGCACGTCGCCTTTCATCAGGCTCTGGTGCATGTGTTGACCGTGGATATCAACCAAGCGATCGCCCAAGTCGCGCAGCTGATTCAGAGGGACGATCGACCCGTTGATGTATGCACGTGATTTGCCTTGTGAATCGATCACTCGGCGCAGAATCAAATCTTCGTCGGTCTCTAGGTCGTTTTCTTTGAGCCAGTTGATCGCAGGCTCACTCGGGTCAAAGACAGCGGTTATCTCGGCGCGCTTCATGCCCGATGCCACGACCTCGCCGCTTGCTCGTCCACCGAGCACCAGGCCGAGCGCATCAATCAAAATAGACTTGCCTGCACCTGTTTCACCCGTCAACACGCTAAACCCGTTCTCAAGGGGCAGGGACAGTTCCTTCACGATAACGAAATCGCGGATCGCCAGTTCCCGCAGCATGATTTAGTCCCCGTTATTGCCCGTGGCTGGTATACGATTCCAATCGAGCTTTTTACGTAGCGTTGAAAAAAAACTATACCCGGTAGGATGTAAAAATTTGGCGTTTTGAGCCGCGCGATAGACCTTGACCCGGTCACCTGCTTGGACATCAGACCATGTTTGCATATCGAAATGCACATTGCCCCCAGACTCGATGCGGCTCATGCCAATCACCGTTAGATCCAAGGTCCCGGTATCAGGTAAAACAATCGGCCGATTTGAAAGCGTTTGGGGCGCCACAGGCACAAGTAACATGGCTTCGACCGCTGGATGCAAGATAGGACCTGAGGCCGCTAGGGCATAAGCGGTCGAACCCGTGGGGGTCGCGATTATCAGCCCGTCGGCCCTCAATGTGTGCATATAAACGCCGTCAACTTCAATACGGACCTCAATCATGCCGCCGCGTCCCGCGCGGTTCAACACGACATCATTGAGTGCTGTCGCACTAAACAAACGTTTATCGCCTCGCGTAACCTCGCCAGCCAGTAACATGCGGTCTTCGGCCTCAAACCGCCCCTGAAGCAAGTCACCGAGCGCGGTTTGTGCGTCTTCCAAGGGGATGTCGGTGATAAAGCCCAGACGGCCATGGTTGATGCCAGCTAGCGGCACTGACCAAGGGGCCAAATGGCGCGCTGCGCCAAGCATTGTGCCATCGCCGCCCATCACGATGGCTAAATCGGCGCTTTGTCCGATTTGCTCGTAGTTGGCGACCGCAAAATCGGTCAATCCGGTATGCTCGGCAGTCTGCGACTCAATCAGTACCTCGCGGCCTGCTTCCTTCAGTAATTGGCCGAGCGCGCTCAAATGACCGGCTAAATGGGAGTCGTTATAGCGACCAATCAGCGCGATTGTGGCAAAGTGCATAAGCTTACCGGTTAGATTAATTGTGAAGATCGTTAGATAATGAATTAATTATAGAGTGCTGCCCTAGGATTCAGAGAAAATATGGATGATCGTGCCCACTCATTGCTGAAAGCATTAATTGAAAAATACATCGCCGATGGCCAACCGGTGGGGTCGCGTACCCTCTCAAAAGTGTTTGACTTTTCACCGGCGACGATACGCAACGTGATGTCAGAGCTCGAAGAGGCTGGCTTGATCCAAAGCCCGCATACCTCAGCAGGCCGCGTCCCAACACCCAAAGGTTATCGGTTGTTTGTTGACAGCATGTTGGCCTCGCACCCTTTTGAATTTATGCCTGCCCAGGAAATCAGTAGCTTGCTGCCAACCGCTGACCCTAGCCGCGCGGTGTCGGCAGCAGCCTCTCTGTTGTCCAACCTGACCCAATTTGCGGGTGTTGTTCTGGCCCCGCGTCGCAGCCAGATTTTTCAGCAAGTGGAGTTTATTCGACTCTCGGAGAAGCGCATTTTGTTGATTATTGTTACGCCCGATGGGGATGTGCAAAATCGGATTTTACACACCCCACGTGACTTTTCTCCGGTGGAGTTGGTGGAAGCTGGCAATTTTTTCAACCAACACTTCTCTGGAAAGCCCTTTGCTGATGTCAGGCGCTCACTTGCGATAGAGCTCGAGCAGCTGCGCGAAGACATGTCACGGTTGATGCAAGCGGCTGTCGACGCCGGGGCCGAGGAGCCTGATGAGCTCGATTCGGTTGTGATCTCGGGAGAGAGTCGCTTGCTCAATGTCAACGATTTGGCATCCGACATGGCGCGGTTGCGACGCACCTTTTCTATGTTTGAGAAAAAAACCGATCTCTTGCAATTGCTCGACGTCAGTAGTCGGGCGCAGGGGGTAAAGATCTATATCGGTGGGGACTCGTCGCTCCTGCCAAGCGAGGACCTTTCAGTGGTCACAGCCCCTTACGGCGTTGATGGGAAAGTTGTCGGTACACTGGGTGTGATTGGGCCGACGCGAATGGCTTACGATCGGGTCATTCCGATTGTCGACATCACGTCCCGTTTGTTGTCCAATGCCCTAAGCCAAGCGAGTCACGATCGCCAGTGACAGCCCTGTCCCAATGATGAAGATTGCTAACAACACGAGGTGAACCGTTGTCTGCTGATGCCGAACCCCGCCAGCGTTACTGGCCCGAACCAAAACCCACCCGTTTAAAGGTCTGGCCAGAGCCCTTTAAGGTAGGGTCCGTCGGCGTGTTGCTGGTGAACTTAGGGACGCCGGATGAACCCACAGCGCCTGCAATAAGGCGCTATTTACGTGAATTTCTGTCTGATCCGCGCGTCATCGAGATCCCAAAGCTGCTCTGGTGGCCGATCTTAAATGGGCCCATCTTGTTGTCTCGCCCACGAAAACTCGTTCACCGTTACGCCAGTATTTGGATGGAGGGGGGGTCGCCACTGCTCGTTTACACCAAACGACAGGCTGAAGCCATCCGTGAGCAACTGACCGGTGCAGGGCACCACGTCGAGGTTGCTGTGGCTATGCGTTACGGGCAGCCTAGCATTCGTCATGCCATTCAATCTTTGCACGAGAAGGGCTGTGAACACATCTTGACAGTGCCGCTTTACCCTCAATACGCCTCTAGTACAACAGGAACGGTTGTAGACGAAGTCACGCGTGTGGCGTCACACATGCGAAATCAACCCGCGATGCGGTTTATCAAACGGTTCCATGTCGATCCTGCGTATATCCATCCTCTCGCAGCGCAAATCGAGCGCTTTTGGGAAAAAAATGGCAAACCGCAAAAACTGGTCATGAGCTTTCATGGTTTGCCTGTGAAATGTACGACGCTCGGCGATCCCTACTGTCGAGATAGCTACGAAACGGCTCGGGCATTGGCCGACCGATTAAGGCTAACCGACGAAGAGTTTTTGGTGACCTTTCAAAGCCGCTTTGGTCCAGCGGCTTGGTTGCAGCCCTATACCGAGCCAACCCTTGAGTCCTTGGCTCAGAGTGGCACCACCAAAATCGATGTGGTGTGCCCTGGCTTTGTGGCGGACTGTCTGGAGACGTTGGAAGAAGTCAGCATTGAATGCAAGGACAGTTTCATGGCAGCCGGCGGTGAGCAGTTCCGATACATCCCCTGCCTTAATGACGACCTGGCCTGGTTAGAAAACTTATCCGGTATGGTGCAAACCCACCTTCAAGGTTGGCCGACACAAGCTTCAGATCTTTCCGGAACATAGTCGTTTGGATCCAAGGGGGAGGGAAACCCAAAAGGATTAACCTGAAGGGATCTGCTCATAAGAAGCAATCAATATTCAAAAGACAGGCGAGAAAGCACTTGAAAAGTCTTTTTTTGCCCCCATTTCCACAATAGCGCACATATATTTTGGAGATGTTTGAATGACTGCGAACCCGGAAGATTCCAAGCCACTTGACGACAGCGCCCAACAGCCGACGCCAACCGATGGTTCGGTCGAAGGAACAAGCGTACCCACGGGCGACCCCATGGAAGGAGCGGCCTCGACGGATGGCGAAGCCGTGGATTGGGAGGCGCAGTGCCGACAGGCAGAGGAAAAGATAGCGGCTTTGCAGGACCAAGCGCTCAGAGCAACGGCCGAAATGGAGAATGTTCGCCGTCGATCACAGGAAGAGATCTCCAAGGCCCGTAAGTTCGCCATCGAGTCATTCGCTGAGAGCTTGGTGCCCGTGAGAGATAGCTTGGAAGCGGCATTGTCGCAATCTGAGCAAAGTAACGAAGACTTACGCGCCGGTATTGAGACGACGCTTAAGCAGTTGTCTGGAGCGTTTGAACGCAATCACTTGAAAGAAATCGCCCCTGAAGTGGGTGAGAAATTTGACCCACACCACCATCAAGCCATTGCAACAGTCCCTTCTGAGCAAGAGGCAAGCACGATTGTGGCCGTCTTGCAAAAAGGTTATCTGATCACGGATCGGGTGTTGCGTCCCGCTTTGGTGACTGTGGCAGCCTAAAAACCAAGGGTGGCCTGATTCGGTTGGCAACCTTGAAATTATTGGGTTAATCCCCACAACAAAAACATATAAATATCCCTAGATTCAGTTTTACTGAGAGGTACGAAATCATGAGCAAGATTATTGGTATTGACTTAGGCACCACAAACAGTTGCATCGCCTTGATGGATGGGGGCCAAGTAAAAATTATTGAAAACGCTGAGGGCACCCGGACCACGCCGTCTATTGTGGCTTATTTAGAGGACGGCGAAACGTTGGTGGGCGCACCCGCCAAGCGGCAGGCAGTCACAAACCCAAAAAATACACTTTATGCGGTGAAGCGTCTCATTGGACGTAAATTCAGCGAAGATGCCGTCAAAAAAGACATCGACTTGATGCCATACAAAATCGTGAAAGCCGACAACGGTGATGCCTGGGTCGAAGCCCAAGGGAAGGGCATGGCGCCGGCTCAGGTTTCAGCAGATGTCTTGCGCAAGATGAAAAAAACCGCCGAGGACTACCTGGGCGAGCCAGTGACGGAAGCCGTGATTACGGTTCCGGCTTACTTTAACGACAGTCAGCGGCAAGCAACCAAAGATGCCGGTCGCATCGCAGGTCTCGAGGTCAAGCGCATTATCAACGAGCCGACCGCAGCCGCGTTGGCCTTTGGTTTGGACAAAACCGAGAAGGGCGATCGCAAAATCGCGGTCTATGACCTCGGCGGTGGTACGTTTGACGTCTCCATCATTGAAATTGCTGACGTCGATGGCGAAAAGCAGTTTGAGGTGCTTTCAACCAATGGCGACACCTTCCTCGGCGGTGAGGATTTTGACCAGCGCGTCATCGATTATGTGATTGGTGAGTTCAAAAAGGAGCAGGGCGTTGACTTGTCGAAAGACGTGTTGGCTTTGCAGCGCCTAAAAGAAGCAGCCGAGAAAGCCAAAATCGAACTGTCTTCAAGTCAGCAAACCGAAGTCAACCTGCCTTACATCACGGCAGACGCGACAGGTCCTAAACACTTGAGCATCAAAATCACGCGAGCCAAGCTGGAATCGTTGGTAGAGGACTTGATTGAGAGAACCATGGAACCTTGCCGCATGGCGATCAAGGACGCTGGCGTCAAAGTCGCTGACATCGATGATGTGATTTTGGTTGGTGGCATGAGCCGCATGCCTCAGGTCCAGGAGAAGGTGAAAGAGTTTTTTGGGCGCGAGCCTCGCAAAGACGTGAACCCCGATGAGGCCGTGGCCGCCGGTGCAGCGATTCAAGGTTCGGTGCTGGCCGGTGATCGCAAAGACGTTTTGCTGTTGGATGTCACCCCGTTGTCACTCGGTATTGAAACCCTCGGTGGTGTGATGACCAAGATGATCACCAAGAACACGACCATCCCAACGCGGTTTTCACAAGTGTTCTCGACGGCCGATGATAATCAGCCGGCAGTCACTATCAAGGTGTTTCAGGGTGAACGAGAGATCGCCACAGGCAACAAGATGTTGGGTGAGTTCAACTTAGAAGGGATTCCGCCAGCCGCGCGTGGTTTGCCACAGATTGAGGTGACATTTGACATCGATGCCAACGGTATTGTCCATGTATCAG
Source organism: Burkholderiaceae bacterium (assembly GCA_965656505.1). Taxonomy (GTDB): domain Bacteria; phylum Pseudomonadota; class Gammaproteobacteria; order Burkholderiales; family Burkholderiaceae_B; genus Algicoccus. Next base: position 17,803 of record CBFHKV010000008.1, read on the forward strand.
CGAAGGACAAGGGCACAGGCAAAGAAAACAAAATCACCATTAAGGCCAACTCCGGTCTGACTGAAGAAGAAATCGAGCGCATGGTCAAGGATGCCGAGGCTAACGCCGAGGAGGATCATCGCGTGGCTGAGTTGGCTCAGGCCCGTAACATGGCAGACGCTGCTGTCCACTCGACACGCAAGTCGTTGGCCGAGCACGGCGAGAAGCTAGAAGAGGCCGATAAAGAGGCGATTGAAAACGCCTTGCAAGCGGTTGAAGAGGCACTCAAAAATGACGTCGACAAACCGACGCTTGATAGTAAGGTTGAGGCTTTGACAGCAGCTTCCCAGAAGCTTGGTGAAAAAATGTATGCCGATATGCAGGCGCAAGCCGAAGCGCAAGGGCAACCTCAGGGCGAAGGTGAAGCCAAACCTGAGGATGATGTGGTTGATGCTGACTTCAAAGAAGTCAAGCGCGACGGCTCGTAACGACAGCGGTTGCTGCTAGCGCGCCCGGATACTCAAAAATGAGTTTCCGGGCGTTGTTGTTAACAAAAACTAAAGTGCAAAGATGGCTAAAAGTGATTTTTATGAAGTCCTCGGCGTCTCTAAGTCAGCCTCTGACGACGAGTTGAAAAAAGCTTATCGCAAGCACGCCATGAAATGGCATCCCGACCGAAATCCTGGCAACAAAGAAGCCGAAGAGAAATTTAAGGCTGCCAAAGAGGCTTATGAGGTGTTGTCCGACCCTCAGAAACGGGCGGCTTATGATCGTTTTGGTCATGCGGGTGTTGATCCCAACGCAGCAGGTATGGGCGGTGGCGCGGGAGCGGCAGGTTTTTCGGATGCTTTTGGCGACATCTTTGGTGAGATTTTCGGGGGTGCTCGGCGCGGCGGTGGCGGTGGTCCGCAGGTCTACCGTGGGGCAGACCTCAAATATGCGATGGAAATCACGTTAGAGCAGGCTGCCAACGGCATGGAAACCGAAATCCGTGTCCCGAGTTGGGAAGCTTGTGGTGTATGCGATGGTTCGGGCGCCAAGCCTGGCTCGTCACCCGTTAGCTGTCGCACTTGCGGTGGCGCTGGGGCGGTACGTATGCAGCAGGGTTTTTTTAGTGTTCAACAGACCTGCCCGACATGTCATGGTTCCGGCCAAGAAATCAAAGATCCGTGCAATGCGTGTCACGGGGAAGGCAAAGTCCGACAAAACAAAACGCTGCAGGTCAAAATACCGGCCGGCATCGATGACGGCATGCGGATTCGATCCAGTGGTAACGGTGAGCCTGGCGTCAATGGTGGGCCACCGGGCGATCTGTTTGTCGAGATTCATTTGAAACCGCATAAGATCTTCCAACGCGAAAGTGACGACTTGCATTGCGAGCTGACCGTCCCGTTCACCACGGCAGCGCTTGGTGGCGATATCCAAGTACCCACACTCAGCGGGAAAGCCGAAATCACCATACCGGAGGGGACACAGTCGAGCAAAACCTTCCGCTTGCGTGGCAAAGGCATCAAAGGTGTCAGGGCCGGTTATCCGGGCGACCTTTACTGCCACGTTGTGGTTGAGACACCCGTTCGATTGACAGAAGCACAGAAAGATATCTTGCGTCAGTTTGAGCAGTTACTCGGCGAGGGTGGTGATCGCCATTCTCCGCAGAGCAAGTCATGGACAGATCGAGTCAAAGAGTTCTTTTCTTGAAACCGGTTCGGGTCCGAAGGCAGGATCCGAACCGGTGGATTAGCAATGACAGGCTTAAAAATCACCGGCCAAGGCGCGCACCAATCCTTCTGGATTTAGGTGTTTGTGTACGGCCGCGTTGACCGCTTCCACATCAAGTGCTTTGAGCTTCTCATCGAATGCGGCTGACCAAGCAAACGTTCTGTTCTCTTGAAGATAACCCACCCAAGCATCCGCGAGTGCTTCGTCTTGGGCACGATAAAGCGTGCGTAAATTGAGCAATGATTCAACGCCTTGATTGAGCTCATCCTGTGTAAAGCCATCGGTGAGCATTTGGTCCAGTTCTTCAGTGAGTGCGGTTTGAAAGTTTTCCCAGTTCTCTGGCGCAAAAATTCCTGAGATAGACCAACTGCCACTGGGCTCATAGGCTGATGCCGATAGTCGACTGCGCACGTCGTACGACAAACCATCTTGCTCGCGAATTCGCGTCCAAAGACGTGAATTCGCCGAGCTTCCCAACAGATAATTACCGACCACTAGCGCAGCATAGTCAGGATCGGTGTCTTGAATGGGTAAAGGCATCGACGCCAAAAAGACGGCATTGGCTTTATCGGGCGTATCAATCGTGATTAGGGTGGGGGTCACGGATTGATACGGATTGGAAACACGAGTGTAGCTTGGCGCTTGCTGCCAGTTTTTTAAGGACGCAGTCACCGTTTCAGTGACGGCCTCAGGGTCAAAGGAGCCCACCACGGCTAGAACGATATTGCCGCCACCGTAAAACCTCTTGTGGAATCTAACCAAATCATCTCGGCCAATCGACTCATAGCGGGCTATAGATTCCTCGAACGTCGGCACATAACGCAGGTCGTCCGAAGGCCATGGGTTTTCATAGCGAGCCAACGTTCGTGATGCCAGCGCTCCAGGCTCTGTCATCGCACTACGGATACTGGTCACCACTTGCGAGAGATACTCCTCGCGTTGGTCTTCGGGGAAGGCAGGGTCTTTGATCAAGTGCAAAGCCAACTCGATCACCGCAGGTAAGTTTTCTCCTGTGGTCGAAATACTGACATTCACCGTGGTTCCCGCACCGCTAATCGACAGGTTGGCTTTCAACTCATCCAATCGATCGTTGATTTCTTGTCGAGTCATGTCGCGACTGCCATACATTAACAAGTCAGCGACCATCTCTGACACCGTGGCCTGTCCCTTCAATTGTTGCGCATCACCAAAGTTCATGGCTAGCTCGGCACGGACTTGACCGCCACGGGTGTCTTTTGGAAGTAGTGCGAGCTTAACGGGTCCACTGGGCAGGTTAAGTATTTTGCGTTGCGTCAACTGATCAATATTGGCTGGGGTTGGGTCAAAGGTGGTTGCAAGGACGGATTGTTCGTCACCGATGTAACCCTCGAGCAACGCATCAAGATCAGGTCGAGCGAGCAGTGGCGCACGCAAGGGTGATTCGGTCGGCAGGTAAACCCCTTCGGTACGGTTAGACGCAACCAAAAACGCACTTGCTGCTTGCTGAGCCTGCTCAAGCGTCACCGCTTTGATGCGATCGCGCTGCTTAAAGAACAAACGCCAGTCGCCTTGCGAGATGGGCTCCGATAATGCGGTCCCTAGCCGCTGTACATCGTTATAGACTTTCTCCCAACTGTTGAGCCATTGGCTGCGGGCGCGTTCAAGCGCCTCGACGCTTAGCGGCTCAGTCGCTACAGACTCGATGGTTTGTGTCAGTGTCTCAAGCGCCTTTTCCGGATCCATGTCTTTGTCAAGTTGCGCACCAAACATGACGGTGCCGGGGGCGTACATATCGCGACTAAAGCCAAACACACTACTGGCCAGGCCAGTGGGTACCAAGGCTTCGTAAAGGCGACCAGATGGTGAGTCACTCAAAACCATGGTGGCCAGTTCTATAGCAGGATAGTCTTCGTGGGCCGCTGGTGGTGCATGGTAGACGGCTGCGACGAGTGGCGTGCCACCGTTGCGGCGTAACGTCACGCGACGCTCGCCGTCTTGCGCGGGTTCGACGGTGTACTCCCGGGGTAATTCGCGTGAAGGCTTAGGGATGACGCCAAACGCCTCGGCAATGACGGTCAGGGTGTCTTGCGGATCAAATTTACCTGTGACCGTTAAGACAGCATTGTCGGGTTGATAATAAAGTCGGTAAAAGGCCTGAAGCTGTTCAATATCGACGCCCTCGACGTCTGAACGGGCCCCAATGATACTTTTGCCATAGCTGTGCCATTGGAAGGCGGCGGCATGTGACTTTTGAAACAACATACGAAAGGGGCTGTTCTCACCTCGCTCCATCTCGTTGCGCACGACGGTCATTTCCGAATCGAGGTCCTCGCGGGCAATCAGAGAATTGACCATGGCGTCGGCCTGCCAACGCAAGTACCAATCCAATGTTTCTTGGTTAGCAGCAAACGTCGCGTAATAGTTCGTGCGGTCCTCTGAAGTGGTGCCGTTGGCGCGTAACCCGCGCTTAGAAAACTCAGCCAAAGCGTTACGAATGGTCGGCGTGCCCTTAAAAATCATGTGTTCTAGTAAATGTGCCATGCCGGTTTGGCCGTAGTTTTCATGGCGCGAGCCGACCAGATAGGTCATGTTCACCGTGACCGACGATTTGGACGCATCTGGCACAAGTAAGACCCTTAAGCCATTTGATGTCAGCTTGTACTCAGTGACCCCTTCGACCGAGGTGACTTCCTCCACGCCAGTCGGTAAAGTCATGGCTACGACAGGCGTGGTTAACAGGGCAGTGGCGACGACAGCGATCAGCCGAACAGCACGGTGTTTGAAAAACCAGAACATAGATTAATCCAATAAAAAGCGCGGTAATGTTGATGGGTTGGATAGCTGAACCTAACAATGGTTCCAATCATTTAAATCATCATACCGGTAGATTGACGGGCATTAATGCGAGAGGGGCAGAGATGAATAAACCTTGGAGAGACATCAAGATTCTCGATATCAGTCAGGGTATTGCAGGGCCTTCTTGCGCCCAGATGTTTGCCGAACAGGGTGCGCAAGTTATCAAAGTGGAGCCACCAAGCGGTGATTGGGGGCGCTTTGTCGGCGTGACATCGGGTGAACACAGCGCTCTGTCAATGCAATACAACGTAGCCAAACGGGGATTGGCTTTGGATGCGCGCACGTCGCAAGGGCGCGCCCTTCTACAAACCCTGGTCCCACAGTTTGATGTCATCGTGCAAAATTTTCGACCGGGTGTGGTCGAGCGTCTCGGTATCGATTACGAATCGCTCTCAGCACACTCGCCCGGCTTGGTTTATCTTTCAATTACCGGTTATGGACCCGACGGGCCCTACGCGGCCTTGCCCGCGACAGACTCGGTGATGCAAGCCGACAGCGGCTTGATGCATATGAATCGCACGCCGGACAATCAACCGCGACGCGTCGGCATGCTGATGGCTGACATCTTGACGGGGCTATACGCTGCCCAAGCTTTATCCGCTGCGCTATACCAACGCAAAAGCACCGGCAAAGGGCTGCACATTGAAACCAGCCTGTTTGAATCGTGTGTGGCATTCCAAGCGATGGGTTTGCTCGAGCACGCAATGGTGGGTACACAGCCTGTTGGGGCAGTGAGTGCCCCAAACGGGGTCTTTGAAACGTCGGACGGACTCGTGTCGGTGGTCGTGATCAACGACGCCCAATTTCAACGTTTTTGCGCTGCGATTGGTCAAGAACAATGGTGTGAAGACCCTTCGTTGTCGAGTAATCAAGCCCGCATGGCTGCTAAAGACCGCCTGCATGCTTCGATCGCGCTGCTGTTGCGTGAGAAAAGCACAGCCGATTGGGTGGCCAAGTTTGGTGAGCACGACGTCTTACACGCTGTTGTACGCGACTACAAAAGTGTGCAGTCTCACCCGCAAGCGACCCACTTAAATCTGTTCCAAACGGTCTCTCAACCAACTGTCGGCGAATGGTTGCGTGCAGCCTCGCCCGTCGCGGCGTTTAGAGCCGAAGGGACAGCGGCGCCTTTGATCGGTGAACATTCGGTCGCGATTTTGCGAGAATTTGGCATCGACCAAGAGCAGATTGATCAATTATTGGCCAGCAACGTGGTCAAACAAGCCAAGGAATACCAATGAAAGCCATTGTCTGCCATCAAGTTGGTGCGCCCGCAGAAGTCGCCCTTGTGACCGACGTGCAAAGCCCTGGCGCGCCTGGCGTGGGGATGGTGGCCATCGATGTGGCCTATGCCACGGTGAGTCACGCCACTGATTTATTGATTCGTGGCAAATACCAATCCCAGCCGCCGTTGCCCTTCATACCGGGTACCGAACTCGTGGGTCACGTGTCGGCCGTTGGTCCGGACGTCACAGCGTTTAAGCCCGGGGATCCGGTTTTGGCGCTATCGCGGTGGGGCTGCTATGCCGAACAGGTCCATGTCAGCGCACACACGGTCTATCCGATGGACAGGAACTTGGACATGTTGACGGCACTACCCTTGCCATTGTCTTACGGGACGGCGTATGCGGCCCTGGTTTGGATTGCTCGCATCAAACCCTCCGACACGGTCTTGATATTGGGCGCAGGCTCTGGCGTTGGCTTAGCCGCCGTTGACTTAGCCAGTGCGCTCGGGGTCAGGGTCATCGCTTGTGCGAGCACGCAAGCCAAGCGTGACGTGGCAGTGGCCCATGGCGCTGAGCTCGCGCTTGACCCTCGGGATGACTTGGTGACAGCCGTCAAATCGGCTTGTCCTGCTGGGGCGAGTGTGATTTTTGATCCGGTGGGTGGCGAAGTCATGGAAACCGCCTTTAAGGCGGCCGCTCAGGGTGCGCAGATCATCAGTATTGGCTTCGCTTCTGGTCGAGTGCCGCAATTACCCCTGAACATCATGTTGGTGAAGAATTTAACGCTGCGGGGCTTTTTCTTTGGCAAGTACATCGGTTGGACGCCAAGCGATGAACGTGCCCGCCATGAGACCGACATGCGCGAGCTCATGCGCGCACTCCAACAACTCGCGACCAAACAAAACATTCAGCCACGTATTCGTCAGGTATACCCCATGGGGCATCTGACGCAAGCGATTGATGACCTGCATCACGGTCGCGTCACGGGAAAAATCGCGCTCGACCTGTCAAAGGCTTAGTGGCTCACTTGGAAAGCAGGCGCATGGCCTGCTCAATACCAGCGACCGTCACGGGATACATGCGCGTTTGCATGATGTCTCTGATTAAAGCAATCGATTGCCGATACTGCCACGAGGCCCGTGGCTCGGGATTGAGCCAAACCGATTTGGGCCAGGCTTGAATCATGCGTTGCAACCACTGAGCTCCGGCCTCTTTGTTGTAGTGTTCGACCGAACCGCCGGGTTGTAGTATTTCATACGGACTCATCGAGGCATCACCAACAAAGATCAAACGCCAGTCCGCGTTGAATTTACGCAAGACATCCCAGGTTTCAAAGCGTTCCATGTGTCGTCTTCGATTGGATTGCCAGAGATGCTCGTAAGGGCAGTTATGAAAGTAATAAACCTCTAAATGCCGGAACTCGCTACGTGCCGCAGAGAAGAGTTCCTCGACCCGGCCAATGTGATCGTCCATGCTGCCGCCCACATCGAGCAACATCAGGACTTTGACATTGTTGTGACGCTCGGGCACCAATCGCAGATCCAAATAGCCAGCATTGCGTGCGGTGCTGCGGATGGTGTCGTCTAAATCCAATTCCAGGTCCGCGCCCTCGCGCGCAAAGCGTCTTAAACGACGCAAGGCCACTTTGAAGTTGCGGGTACCGAGCTCCAATTGATCATCGTAGTCGCGAAACTGCCGTTCATCCCAAACCTTGACTGCGGAGCGGTTGCCCGCCGATTGTCCGCCGACACGAATCCCTTCGGGATGGTAGCCGCCATTGCCATACGGCGACGTGCCACCAGTGCCTATCCACTTGCTGCCACCGGCATGGCGACCTTTCTGTTCGTCTAAGCGCTGCTGAAACATCTCCATGAGTTTGTCCCAGCCCAATCGCTCGATCTCGGCCTTTTGTTCGGGGGTCAGCCGCTTTTCGAATTCTTTAACCAACCAGTCAAGAGGAATTTTTTTGCCAGGAACTTTACTCTCAAGGCTTCTGTAGTAGCTGCCAAAGGCTCGATCGAATTTGTCGAACAATGATTCATCTTTAACCAGCGTCGTACGAGCCAAAAAGTAAAAATCTTCGAGCGACGGATTCATCAGCGGTTGGCTCAATGCCTCAAGTAGCGTCAGGAACTCCTTGACACTCACAGGCAATTGTTGGGCGCGCAGGTGGTAGAAAAAATCAACGAGCATAGCGGTTCAGTAAGTCTATAAGGTGCGCTTTGATTTCAGGCCATTCGCCAGCCGTCACGCTATACATCACCGTATCGCGAATGGTGCCGTCGCGTCGCCGCGCATGACCTCTTAAAATCCCATCCCGCTTGGCGCCTAGCCGCTCGATTGCGCGTTGCGAGGCAAAGTTAAAGTTATCAGTGCGCCAGCCCACCACATTGGCGGCCACGTTTTGGAAGGCATGGGTGAGCAGCAACAGCTTGGCTGTTGTGTTGACGTCACTACGCTGACAAGACTTGGCATACCAAGTGTATCCAATCTCCAAGCGCCTAACGGATGCCTCGATATCATGGTAACGCGTGCAACCGACGATGCGCTGGTCATCTAGTCGACGAACAACAAACGGAAGCATGTGCCCCTCACGTTGACCCTTGAGTGCGGTTTCGACATAAGCCGTCATTTGTCCCGGTTCGGGCACAGATGTCACTCGAAGGCGCCAAAGTGCGCCGTCTTGCGCGACTTGCTCAAGTGCTGGCGCATGTTCGAGTTGCAGTGGCTCGAGCTGCACGTTGCCCTGGCTGAGAACGCAGGGGGTGAGGGGGAGGGCAAACGGCTTCATCAAGGGCGGCGTGTTGATTGACGGGTAACGGCAGCCAAACGCTCAAGTAACTGAACATCCTGCTCGTTTTTGAGCAAGGCGCCGGCCAGGATAGGCACCGAAGTCGCATTGTGGGCATCGATCTCTGAGGCGCTGATGTCCTCAGCGATCAATAGCCGCAACCAGTCCAGAAACTCGGATGTTGATGGTTTCTTTTTTAGACCGGGCGCCTCGCGCAAGCTGAAGAACGCGTCCAATGAAGCACGTAGCACTTCAGCATGCAAGGCCGGGAAGTGAACCGAGACAATGGCCTTGAGCGTTTCACGGTCAGGAAAACGGATGTAATGAAAAAAGCAACGCCGCAAAAAGGCGTCAGGCAAGTCTTTCTCGTTATTGGACGTGATGATCACCAAGGGCCGATGCTTGGCCGTGATGGTTTCATTGGTCTCGTAAACATGAAAGGCCATTTGATCAAGTTCGCGCAATAAATCATTGGGAAATTCGATATCCGCTTTGTCGATTTCATCAATCAATAAAACCGAAGGTGTTTCTGAAATGAAGGCTTGCCAAAGCACGCCCTTCAAAATGTAGTGGCGTATGTCTTTGACTTTTTCATCGCCGAGCTGTGAATCCCTGAGCCTTGATACAGCGTCATATTCATACAGGCCCTGGTGAGCTTTCGTGGTGGACTTGATGTGCCATTGCAACAGCGGCCTGCCAAGTGAGGCCGCCACTTCTTCGGCCAGCATGGTTTTGCCGGTACCAGGCTCGCCTTTGATAAGCAAAGGGCGCTGCAGGGTCAGTGCCGCATTCACCGAAAGCTTGAGGTCATCTGTCGCCACATAGCGGTCGGTGCCGTCAAATTTGGTGTTCAAGGGGTTGGGGTTAGCGGGGGGCGCCAAATCCGAGGTCATAAGGGAGTTCCTACATCAAAATGAATGAGTGAGCCTGCACACGATGCAATTATCGTACAATCCTGAAACCGTACAGACTGTTGAATTACTCGACAAGTCGTGAGCGTATTGTTAACAGATGAGCCATGCCATGACGTCTTTTTTACACGATATAACCTGTTTGTTTCGCCGTGCGGCCAGGGCCGCCGCGGTCATTGTCGCTGTTAGCGCAGCGGGTTCCGTTGGAACGGCTTGGGCCCAAGAGCCCATCAAAGGTGACATTGAGTCCGGTCGAGGACAGAACTCTATGTGCATTGGATGCCACGGCATCCCTGGGTACAAAGCCAGTTTTCCCGAGGTTTATTCCGTTCCCATGATTGCCGGTCAAAATGAACAGTACATCATCGTCGCGCTGCGCGCCTATGCAACGGGTGAGCGAAGCCACCCAACGATGAACGCCATCTCGGCAAGCCTGTCTGAACAAGACATGGCTGACTTGGCCGCCTACTACGCCAACTTGAAGTGAGCGCGACTTTATGAAAATCTTAGCAAAAACATGTTTTGTGGTGGCCAGTATGGCTTACTTGCCTTTTGCTCATGCCGCGGATTTACAGGCAGGCAAAGCGACTTGGGAACGCTTGAATTGCGCCTCCTGTCACGGCGCGGAAGCCGCCAAAGCGATTGATCCCTCGTATCCCATATTGGCAGGACAGCACGCCGACTACTTGGCGCATGCCTTGGTGTCTTATCAACGTGGCGCCCGTGGTTTGCCGCCATCGGCTAACGTGCGTAACAACGCCATCATGGCAGCCTTCGCTATGCAGCTCAACAAGCAAGAAATTGAAAATGTCTCTGCCTGGTTGGCATCTTTGCCATCACCGCTGGCGGTTCGCAAGTAAAAACGGGTAAAAGCAGGCCAATTGACCGGCCCCTAGTGGCCGGTTTTTGTTGCCCGGCGCAGGATCAGATCGAGATAGGTGTCGTTGTTAAGCGGTTGCCCCAACCGCTGCGATTCCCAGACCACCTCGCCAAGGCATTCCATGATTTCGTGGATAGCGTCGTGTTCATTCAAGCGCGAGGCGAGTCTTTGGTAAGCGTCCCGTATGCCAGGTGGCTGATCAATCGAGACCTGCTCAGCAATCGCCAAGTGCATCGAAAGATGTAAGAAAGGATTGGTGCGACCCTCTTCGACGTTGTAATCACGTGTGAGTCGGTCCGGATCCAACAGATCGGCGTGATACTCGGGATGCCATTCGATAAGTGCCGCTGCTTGGGTTTCAAGCGGTGTTGCGACCTCTCCAGAGAGGCGCTTTTGCCAGGCACTAGCGAAGAATTCACGAACTTGATCGCGAGTCGGGTCAAACATCTTGAAACCTCGAGTTGTATTACGGATAAAATATCATTTTGGTTCATTTACTTTACCGGAGATCTCATGTCGTTTCAGCATATCAAGGTGCCTACCGCAGGCCAAAAAATCACGGTCAACGCAGATTTCTCGCTGAACGTGCCTAACGAACCGATCATTCCTTATATCGAGGGTGATGGTACGGGGATGGACATCACACCTGTCATGCTCAAGGTGGTCGACGCGGCGGTACAAAAGGCTTATGACGGCAAGCGCAAGATCCACTGGATGGAAGTGTACGCGGGCGAGAAGTCGACCAAGGTCTATGGCCCTGACGTTTGGTTGCCTGAAGAAACCCTGGAAGCGGTGCGTGACTATGTGGTCTCAATCAAGGGCCCACTGACCACACCGGTGGGCGGTGGTATTCGTTCCCTGAACGTCGCGTTGCGTCAGCAATTGGATCTGTATGTCTGCTTGCGTCCCGTCCGTTATTTCTCCGGCGTGCCTTCGCCGTTGCGTGAGCCGGAAAAAACCAACATGGTGATTTTCCGTGAAAACTCAGAAGACATCTATGCCGGTATTGAGTTTGAGGCCGAGTCCGATCAAGCCAAGCAGTTGATTGCTTTCTTGCAAGACAAGCTCGGGGTAAAGAACATTCGTTTCCCGCAAACGTCCGGTATTGGTGTCAAGCCCGTCTCCCGCGAAGGTACTGAGCGCTTGGTGCGCAAAGCGATTAACTACGCCATCGACAATGATCGTGGCTCGGTCACGATCGTTCACAAAGGCAACATCATGAAGTACACCGAGGGTGGCTTCCGTGACTGGGCTTACGATTTGGCGATCAAAGAGTTCGGCGCAGAGTTGATTGATGGTGGCCCTTGGTGCAAATTCAAGAACCCCAAGACGGGGCGTGAAATCATTGTCAAAGACTCAATTGCTGACGCTTTCTTGCAGCAAATCCTGTTGCGCCCTGCAGAATATGACGTGATTGCGACACTGAATTTGAATGGCGATTACGTTTCAGACGCCTTGGCGGCCCAAGTGGGTGGCATCGGTATTGCCCCGGGTGCCAATCTGTCTGATTCGGTTGCCATGTTTGAAGCCACACACGGCACAGCGCCTAAGTACGCGGGTAAAGACTACGTCAATCCTGGTTCAGAAATCCTTTCAGCCGAGATGATGTTGCGTCACATGGGCTGGACTGAGGCCGCTGATGTTGTGATTGCCAGCATGGAGAAGTCGATTCTCTCTAAACATGTCACTTACGACTTTGCCCGTTTGCTTGAAGGTGCGACTCAAGTGTCTTGCTCTGGCTTTGGGCAGGTGATGATCGACAATATGTGACAAAAACCGGTGCGCCGACTTAGGGCATTCCCCGATGTTTTGCGCCCAACTGTGGTGCAAAATCGAATTATGCGGGTGGGGAGACAAGTCCCGCATGATTCGGCTGGTAGCATCGGTTAAGAGTCAAAAGCTGTATAAAAAAATAAATACAAAAGCCAAGCGGTCGGCACAAATGTGTCGACCGTTTTTTTACTAGGTTCTAGGTAATGTTCACACGGCCAGCGCGCTTGAAAGAGTATTGGACCAGGAACGTGCTTCTGATCAGCTGTTTGCTGTTGCTCTGGCTGCTCATCAGTTTATTGCCTTTTGCTTTGGCTTATGTGCCCACGGAAAGGACCGTTCTGGGATGGCCACTGCCTTTCGCGCTGACAGCTTTTGGTATTCCCTTGGTTTATTTGTTCATCATTGGCTTTTATGCGGTGGTGATGGCGCGCCGTGATGCGGTGCTGATGAAAGACATGTCTGCCACGTCCGACCAAAATCTTACTCAAGATCAGTCACACGATGAGTGATGCGGCAAACACGCAGCAAACCAAGCGTTGGCATACCAGCTTAATACAACGCTACGCTTTCTATGCCTTTGGATTTTTACTGCTGATTGGATTGCTTGCGAGCTTTGAACGCGCGGGTATGGCACGTGAATGGATAGGCTACATTTTTCTTTTGGCGACGGTGCTGGTCTATGCCGCGATCGGTATTTATTGTCGAACCTCGGATCCAAGTGAATATTATGTGGCGGGTCGTCGTGTACCTGCTGTCTTTAATGGCATGGCGACCGCAGCGGATTGGATGTCGGTCGCTTCCTTTTTAGGTGTGGCCGGAACTTTATATCTGACCGGCTATGACGGTCTGGCATTCATCCTCGGGTGGACCGGTGGTTTTGTCTTGCTCGCGCTGATGATTGCACCTTACCTGCGCAAATTCGGCCGCTTTACCATTCCAGATTTTTTGGCAGCCCGTTACGGCGGTCACTTTCCGCGTCTCGTGGCCGTGGTCTGTACATTGGCTTGTTCATTTAGCTATCTCGTGGCACAGATTTACGGGGTGGGTTTGATTACCACGCGATTGACTGGCATCTCATTCGAACTTGGTGTTTTTATCGCACTCGGTAGCATGCTCGTTTGTTCTTTTTTGGGGGGCATGAGAGCAGTGACGTGGACCCAAGTCGGTCAGTACATCATTTTGGTCATTGCCTACCTTATCCCTGTGATTTGGCTGTCTATCAGTCAAACCGACAAACTGATTCCGCAGGTCGGGGCGGGGCAAGTGTTGTCAGTGATTGAAGCACGCGAGAACGCCATCAAAACCGATCCTGCCGAGCAAGCCGTGCGCGATTATTGGCAAGGCAAAGCGCACGCGATGCAAAAACGGGTTGATGCATTGCCGTTTTCTTGGGAGGCTGAGAGAAATGCACTTGATACCGCGTTATGGCGGGCACGTAAAAACGATGCGCCGATGCTTGAGGTACGCCAATTAGAGCGCGAACTGGCGAATTATCCACAGAGTCCGCGGCAAGCATTGAGCGATTGGACACAGCTCAGACAAATGTACGAGCGGCGTGCGGCCCCTGTTCGCTCACACACGGAACCGTTTGTTGTTGATAGCGCATCTGGTGACGTGCAAGCGCGCAACAATTTTTTGGCACTATTGCTTTGTTTGATGTTGGGCACCGCTGGATTACCGCACATTTTGATGCGGTCATTGACCACGCCGACGGTCAGTGCAGCCCGACAGTCGGTGTTTTGGTCATTACTCTTCATTTTGATTTTGTACTTGATGGCACCGGCTTTGGCGGTACTGGTCAAAAATGAGATCTACGATCAAGTGGTTGGCATGCCCTTTAGTACCTTGCCGGCTTGGGTCAATGATTGGTCTGCTTTGGACCGGACCTTGGTGGAGATCAATGATGTCAACGCAGATGGCATCGTTCAGCTCGGTGAAATTCACTTGGGTGCGGATATGGTGGTTTTGGCGGGACCCGAAATCGGTGGGTTGCCCTATGTGATGTCTGGTCTGATCGCCGCAGGCGCTATGGCGGCTGCGTTATCCACGGCGGATGGCTTGTTACTGACGATTTCGAATGCGCTATCAAATGACACCAGCGTGCGCGTGGTATCTCCCGATATGACCGCAAACCGCCAGGTGATTGTTTCGAAAGTATTTTTACTGTTGGTTGCCTTTTTGGCGGCTTGGGTGGCCACCCAAACACCGGCAGATATCATTTTTATGGTGACCGCAGCGTTTTCCTTTGCCGCGTCCTCTTTTTTCCCGGCTTTGGTATTGGGTATTTTCTGGTCAAGGGCGACCAAATGGGGCGCTTCAATGGGCATGTTGGCCGGTCTTGGCATGACTTTTTACTATATGGCCACCACACAGCCTTGGTTAAGAGAGCTTATCTTTGGTACGCCGCGCAGTGAGCCTATTGATTTATGGTGGGGGATCCAACCCATCGCGGCGGGGGTGTTTGGCATACCGATGGCTTTTGGTGTGATTATCGTGGTGTCGCTTTTAACCGCGCGTCCCGGACCGCAGACGTTAGCCATGATCGCTGATCTTAGGCGTCCTTAAAAGCACCAACACCGCACCCTTGCCACCGTCCTGATTGGGCGCACCCACGAAGGCCAAGACTTCGTGGATTTGGGTCAGCCAATGCCGTGTTTGCTGGCGTAATAAGCCGGCACCCAGGCTAGATCCAAACCCTTGTCCATGAATAATGCGCACGCGTTTGATACCCTGGCTTGCGGCGCTTTGGATGAAATGTCCGACAGCGAGCCTGGCCTGTTCTCGATTTAAACCGTGCAGATCCAGTGATTCGCGTATCTTGATGCTTTCGCGTTTCAAGCGCCGTAGTACTTCGCCTGATACACCTGGGCGCTGGAAGGACTCCAAAACATCACTGGGATCCATAGCCGCCCCATCGGATAGCGGCAGACTCGCCACCGGCATCTCTGCGGCGTGTCGCCGGCGATTCGGACTGGTCTGAGGCGCCGGTGTTTCATGTAACACCCGCTGCCGACCTTTGAGCGGAATCACTTGGGCCAGCGCTTGAGCCAGCAACTGAGCATCTTCTTGGCTCAGCGGCTGGTCAGCGCGCTTATCCTTGCGCATTCTCCAACCACCGCTGAGCGTCCAGTGCAGCCATGCAACCCGTGCCTGCGCTGGTGATCGCTTGCCGATACACATGGTCTTGTACATCACCGGCGGCAAACACACCGGGGACGGAGGTCATGGTAGCCAATCCTTTCAGACCGCTACGCGTAATGATGTAGCCGTTCTCCATCTCGATTTGTCCCTCAAAAATCGAGGTATTCGGGCTGTGGCCAATGGCAATGAAAGCGCCAGTCACGGCCAATTCCAAGGGCTCCTGACCTTGCGTGCTACGTAATCTGACACCGGTCACCCCACTCTCGTCACCCAAGACTTCTTCGAGCTCACGGTGAAGTGCCAGTTTGATATTGCCATTCGCGGCTTTGTCCATCATTTTGTCGATCATGATGGGTTCGGCGCGGAATTTATCGCGCCGATGAACCACCGTCACTGATTTGCAAATATTTGACAGGTAGAGCGCTTCTTCAACGGCGGTATTGCCGCCACCAACCACCACCACGTCTTGATCGCGGTAGAAAAAGCCATCACAAGTGGCGCAGCCTGAAACGCCGCGTCCCATGAAGGCCTGCTCTGAAGGCAGCCCCAGGTACTTGGCCGAGGCCCCTGTGGCAAGAATCAGCGCGTCGCAAGTATAGGTTTTGCCGTCGTCACCGGTTAAAGTAAAGGGTCGTTTGCTTAGGTCAACCTGGGTGATTTGATCGAAAATCAATTCGGTCTCAAACCGTTTGGCATGGTCTTGAAAACGCTGCATTAAGTCGGGTCCTTGCACGCCCAAAGCATCAGCAGGCCAATTATCGACTTCTGTGGTGGTCATGAGCTGACCCCCTTGCTCGAGTCCCGTGATCAGTACTGGGTTAAGGTTAGCCCGTGCGGCGTAAACGGCAGCGGTGTAGCCGGCTGGGCCGGATCCTAAGATCAAAACTTGAGCGTGACGTGTATCAGACATATTCATAAATCCCTAAGTGTTATTCCCAAATTATAATGGCGTCTATGTCAAAAGCTAATGCAGCCCCTGCGCGGGCCACACGTGCCTCCCGGGCTTCTCGCAACATGCGCAAGGGGCCATCGCCTATGCAGCTGAAATTGCTGAGTTTTTTACGCGAAGCGCGCTGGGTTCTCTTTGCCTTTATCGCCGCGTGGCTAGCCCTTGTTTTGGCCACGTGGTCCCCCACGGACCCTGGTTGGTCACATTCGTCGGGCGCAACGGTCCTAAATAATAGAGGTGGCGTGCTCGGCGCTTACACGGCCGACATTCTGTTGTACTTGTTTGGCTTTTCAGCGTGGTTACTGGTGCTCGGACTTTTGCATCGGGTGCGTGCCGGTTGGCGGCGCTTGATTCATCACGTGACACGCGACGGCAGTGAGGGGCTAGAGCGCGTGCATTGGGAACAAGCGGTGGGCTTTGTTGTGTTGCTGATTGGTGCGGCTGGCTTGGAATCCTTGCGTCTGGCTTCATTGGGTACGGACTTGCCTGGACAAACCGCTGATTTAAGCGGCTCTGGCGGTGTGATTGGTTATGCTTGGTCAGCGCTTCTATCGCATGCCGTGGGGTTCACCGGTGCCACACTCATATTGATCGCCATGGTCGGGGTTGGTTTGAGTTTGTTTTTGGCTTTTTCGTGGCTTCACGTTTGTGAGGTGGTTGGCACTTGGCTTGAGCGCGGTGTCATCTGGCTACGCAACGCCTATCAAGCAAGACAAGATCGCCGAGTGGGTGAAGTCGCGCAAGCGAAGAGACAGGAGCACCTTGAGGCGCTGCATGACCAGACCGTTCACGAGCAGCCTGTTCGAATTGAGCCTGCTGTGGCAACCGTGAAGAAATCGGAGCGGGTTTTTAAAGAAAAGCAGCAAACGCTATTTGTGGACACAGGGTCAGCACACTTGCCTGAGTTGGGTTTGCTCGATGCACCACCTGACAGGGTCGAAACCGTTTCTGCTGAGACGATCGAGTTCACCTCGCGTTTGATAGAAAAGAAACTGTCGGACTTCGGGGTTCAAGTGACGGTCGTGGCCGCCCAAGCGGGCCCTGTGATTACCCGCTACGAGATCGAACCCGCCACGGGAGTCAAAGGCAGCCAAATCGTCAATTTGGCGAAAGACTTGGCTCGAGCATTGAGTTTGGTCAGTATTCGGGTGGTGGAAACGATCCCGGGCAAGAATTTGATGGGCCTAGAGT
>CBFHKV010000008.1:35207-110952 GCA_965656505.1 Burkholderiaceae bacterium
AGTTACCGAACCCCAAACGTCAGATGGTTAAGTTGTCTGAAATTCTGGGCTCACAGACCTATCACGGCAGCCAATCAATGGTAACCATGGCCTTGGGTAAAGACATCGCCGGGAACCCGGTCGTGGCTGATTTGGCCAAGATGCCCCACTTGCTGGTCGCGGGTACCACGGGATCGGGCAAGTCGGTTGGTATCAATGCCATGATTTTGTCGCTGCTATACAAAGCCGATGCGTCCCAGACACGTTTGATTTTGATTGACCCCAAAATGCTTGAGATGAGCGTCTACGAGGGTATCCCGCATCTCTTGGCGCCAGTGGTGACGGATATGCGTCATGCGGCAAATGCGCTCAATTGGTGCGTCGCCGAAATGGAAAAACGCTACCGCTTGATGAGTAAGATGGGTGTGCGTAATTTGGCTGGCTTTAACAACAAAATTCGCGAAGCGGCCAAACGAGAAGAGCCCATTCCCAATCCGTTCTCATTAACGCCTGATGCCCCTGAACCGTTGCAAGAGCTGCCGACCATTGTGGTGGTGATCGATGAGCTCGCCGATTTGATGATGGTGGTGGGTAAAAAGATTGAAGAATTGATTGCACGGCTCGCGCAAAAGGCCAGGGCAGCAGGCATTCACCTGGTACTGGCTACCCAACGACCGAGCGTTGACGTTATCACGGGTTTGATTAAAGCCAATATTCCGACCCGCATTGCCTTTCAGGTGTCATCTCGCATTGATTCGCGCACCATTCTCGATCAGATGGGCGCTGAGACACTTTTGGGTCAAGGGGACATGTTGTACATGCCCTCGGGAACCGGCTTGCCCATACGCGTGCATGGGGCGTTTGTGTCTGACGAGGAAGTGCACCGCGTGGTTGAGTCACTCAAATCGGAGGGTGAGCCCGATTACATTGAGGGCTTGCTAGAAGGGGCGGTGCAGGGTGATTCGAGTGAGGGTGCGAGTAGCGTGACCGGGTTTGCCGATGCCGAGTCCGATCCACTGTATGACCAAGCTGTTGGCGTGGTCCTAAAGCATAGACGCGCCTCTATTTCACTGGTGCAGCGGCACCTTCGAATTGGCTACAACCGCGCGGCACGCCTGCTTGAGCAAATGGAAAATGCTGGGGTGGTGTCAGCCATGCAATCCAATGGCAACCGGGAAATCTTGGCGCCGGCGGGTCCGGCAGAGGACAGTTAGGATGACACCATCCATCAGACTGGCCGTTGTTGCCACCGTTTGCCTGATCACACTGCCGCTGGCAGCGGCAGAGAATCGGGCATTGGATGCGTTCAACCGTTTCGTGAAAATCGTGTCGGCCGCCAAGGGTTCATTCTCGCAATACACGGTTGGACCTCAGGGCGAAACGGCACTGGCGCAATCGGGTGATTTTGCTTTTGCCAGGCCCGATAAATTTCGCTGGGACATTCGCCAACCCTATGAACAATTGGTGATGTCTGATGGACAGCGCATCTATCAATACGATCCCGACCTAAGCCAAGTCAGTGTCCGAACGGCAGCTGCGGCCATGGCTAGCTCGCCGGCAGCCATTTTGTTTGGCACGGGCGAGATAGAGGCAGCCTTCGACATTTCACCACTGCCTGACCGTGATGGCCTGATGTGGTTTCGAGCCGAACCCAAACAACCCGATGCCGGCCTTTCGCAGCTTGACATTGGCATGCGCGAAGGTAACCCGGCACGCTTATTATTGCTAGACGGATTTGGTCAGACCACGCGCATCGATTTGTCAGATATTCGCGCGCAATCGGCCTTTCCTGATAAGACGTTTGTATTTGAAGTGCCACCTGACACGGATGTTGTGAGGCTTGACTGACTTTGACGCGTGATCTTTTTCACCGAGACCCCAAAGCACCATTGGCTGAGCGCATGCGCCCGGGGCACGTTGACGAGGTCATTGGACAAACCGAGCTGCTTGGTCCGGGTCGACCGTTACGTTTGGCTTTTGAAGCGGGTCAGCCCCATTCAATGATCCTTTGGGGGCCACCTGGGGTTGGTAAAACCACACTAGCGCGACTCATGGCCGATGCCTTCGACTGTGCATTCATTGCCATATCAGCGGTTTTTGCGGGGGTCAAAGACATCCGTGCGGCCATGCAGTCTGCTCAAGAGACGCTTGACCAAACTGGGCAGCAAACGCTCTTGTTCGTCGATGAAATTCATCGTTTCAACAAGTCTCAGCAAGATGCATTGTTGCCATTTGTAGAGTCTGGACTCGTGGTCTTTGTCGGTGCCACGACAGAGAATCCGTCTTTTGAGGTGAATCGCGCCTTATTGTCACGCGCGCAGGTGCACGTGCTCAAGCCCATCAGCGAGGCGGACTTGCAGCAATTGCTCGAGCGCGCCTTAAGAGAATACGGCCTGGGACTGAGTTTGACGCCCGAGGCTAACCGCGCGCTCTTGTTGGCAGCTGACGGTGATGCCAGGCGTTTGCTCAATCAATTAGAGATTTTGTTGCAAAGTGCGCAAACACAAGGGCTCACCGAGATTGATGAAACCGTGTTGGCGGCCACCTTAAGTGCCACAAAACGCGGATTTGATAAGGGTGGCGATGCTTTCTATGACCAGATTTCAGCCCTTCATAAATCGGTCAGAGGCTCGAATCCAGACGCCGCTTTGTATTGGTTGATGCGGATGCTAGACGGTGGCGCTGACGCACGCTACCTGGCGCGTCGACTGATCCGAATGGCTTGGGAAGACATTGGGTTGGCCGATCCACGCGCACTGACGCTCGTTCATGATGCCGCTGACGCCTACGACCGATTGGGCTCGCCCGAGGGTGAGCTTGCTCTCGGTCAAGCAGCTGTTTATCTTGCCATCGCCCCCAAAAGTGATGCGGGCTATAAAGCCTTTAATCAAGCCAAGATATTCGTTGCGCAAGACCAAACGCAACCCGTACCTCATCACCTGCGAAATGCCCCAACGGGATTGATGAAGGATCTCGGGCACGGCAAAAACTACCGTCATGCGCATAACGAACCGAACGCGTATGCCGCGGGTCAAACCTACCTTCCTGACGGCATGCCAGCGCCTGGTTGGTATCAGCCTACCGATCGTGGTTTGGAAAGCAAAATCGCACAGAAGCTGGCTCAACTGCGCCAATGGGATGATGAGGCGCAAGCGTCATTGGATTCGGCGTCAACCCCAGCGAAGCATCCACCTTGCACCCCGCCAGTCACCCAGAAGAAACCTGAGAAATAATCGGTTGTACAGCACACAAGTGCCACTTTCACATGTTTTAATCATTCAAGACTTTCTTTGAACGACTCTATGGACGACTAAGCAAATGGAATGGTTTGATGCCCTGAACTTAGCGCGGCTGCAGTTTGCTTTTACAGTGGCTTTTCATATTATCTTTCCGGCGTTTACGATTGGCCTAGCCAGTTATTTGTTTGTGCTGAACGGCCTGCATCATTTCACCCGTAAGCCCGTTTATCTCGATCTCTTTAATTACTGGAAAAAAATATTCGCCCTGTCGTTCGCCATGGGTGTCGTGTCGGGCATCGTGATGAGTTACCAGTTCGGCACCAATTGGAGTGTGTTTTCTGACAAAGTCGGGCCGATATTGGGGCCGATTATCGGGTACGAAGTATTGACCGCGTTCTTTTTGGAGGCGGGGTTTTTGGGTGTGATGTTGTTTGGTCGGCAACGGGTCGGTGAGCGTTTGCACTTATTCGCAACGGGCATGGTGGCCTTTGGTACCTTCCTGTCGGCCTTTTGGATTTTGGCGGTCAACAGCTGGATGCAAACACCCGATGGCTACGCCATTAATGAAGTGGGGCAGTTCATACCTGTGGACTGGTTCAAGGTCATTTTCAACCCCTCTTTTCCTCACCGATTCGTGCACATGGTGCTCGCGGCTTACCTGACCACGGCCTTTGTGGTGGGTGGTGTGGCTGCTTATCACTTGCTGAAGTTGAGAAACCAGGGTGATGATCCGACTGTCAACCGCGAGGCCATTAAAAAAATGTTCTCAATGGCGATGTGGATAGCTGCCATTGTGACGCCCATTCAAATTTTTGCGGGTGATTCGCAGGGGTTAAATACCTTGGCCCATCAGCCGTTAAAAATTGCGGCTTTGGAGGGGCACTTTGAATCGGAAAAACCTGCTGGCTTGATCCTTTTTGGTATCCCTAACGAGGCCGAACGTCGGATGGACTATAAGGTCGAGATTCCCGTGTTGGGCAGTTTGATTTTGCGTCACGACCTAGATGGTGAAATCAAGGGTTACAACGCGTTTCCCAAGGAAGAGTGGCCACCGATGGCGCCGCCCTTTTTTGCGTTTCGTATCATGGTTGGGATCGGATTCTTGATGTTGGGGCTGGGTATTTGGAGTTTGGTACTCAGAAAGCGCCGCCGCCTCTACGATACCCCGCTGTTACACAAGGCCTGTGTGTTGATGGCGCCCTCCGGATTTGTGGCAGTGATTGCCGGTTGGATCGTGACGGAAGTGGGGCGTCAACCCTACACCGTCTATGGCCTGTTACGCACCGCTGATTCGGTCTCGCCGATTGGAACGGCCACGGTGGCGGCGAGTTTGATCGCTTTCATCGTGGTTTATTTCACGTTGTTTACAGCGGGATTGATTTACATCTTGCGTCAGATGCGGCAACCCCCGGCCCACTCGGAACCCGTGATGACCTTTGATCAGCCCACGCGAGCAGCCGGCTTCGTCCCACCGTCCCTTGCCAAGTCGCCTCAACCTGCTCCAGATAGCGGGAGCTCGTCATGATCGATTACGCATTGATATGGGGGTTTTTGATTGTTTTCGCGGTATTGGCTTACGTGGTGCTCGATGGCTTTGATCTAGGCGTTGGCATCTTGTTTCCTTTTGTCAAAGGCAAAGAGAACCGCGACCAAATGATGAACGCGGTCGCACCCGTGTGGGATGGCAATGAAACCTGGTTAATCTTGGGGGGCGGTGGTTTACTGGCTGTTTTCCCACTGGCCTACTCGATCATCCTGCCCGCTCTCTACATTCCGCTTTTTGTGATGTTGCTGGCATTGGTGTTTCGAGGTGTGGCGTTCGAATTCCGCTGGAAAGTCAAAGGTGAGCGTAACTTTTGGGATAAGGCCTTCGCTGGAGGCTCGCTGGTGGCGACTTTTGCTCAAGGCATGGCACTTGGAGGATTGGTGCAAGGCATCCCCATCAACGGCCGGGCGTTTGCGGGCGATTGGTCCGCTTGGCTATCTCCCTTTTCTTTAATGACAGGGATAGCCCTCGTGGTTGGATATGCCCTGCTGGGCTCAACTTGGTTAATCCTCAAGGCCGAGGGCGAAGTGCATCGCAAGGCGTTGCAGTTTGCTCGAGTCAGCGGCCTAGGCACATTGCTCTTGATAGTGGTGGTCAGTCTTTGGACACCGTTTTTGCATGAACACTTTGCTGATAAGTGGTTTTCTTGGCCTGATTTGCTTTATGTGATTCCCGTGCCTTTGCTGGTTTTGGCGTGTGCTTGGTCGTTGTTCAAAGGCATTCGTAAGGGCGAGGGCAAGCAAGCTTACTTATCAACCGTTGGGATCTTCGTGTTGTCATATATCGGTTTGGTGATCAGTTTTTTCCCTTACATCGTGCCTTCGTCGGTCACGTTATGGGAGGCGGCCGCACCTGACGAATCATTACACTTTCTGCTCGTGGGTACGGTGGTTCTGATCCCCATGATCCTGATTTATACCGGTTATGCCTATTGGGTGTTTAGAGGCAAGGTAGGCGCGACCGGTGGCTATCACTCCTAGACCATCTGATTCCAAACCGACAGACGGCGCCCGTTCGGGGTGTCGTCGTGTGTTGTGGTTTGTGGGCTTATGGGGTGTGAGTGTTTTGATCCTGTATGTGATCAGTTTGGTGATTCGCTGGATGATCGTGCCTTAGCGTTCAGCGGTTGGTCCAGCGAGTCACGGGTTGAACGGGCGCTACAATGCGGTCTTGTTTGACTCGCCAGTGGCTTTGAATCATGCTTGATCCCGTCCTTCTCAGAAAAGACTTAGATACCGTCGTGCAGCGTTTGGCGACCCGTGGGGTGGTGTTCGACCGTCAAGCGTTTGAGGCCTTAGAAGCCGCGCGCAAAGGCATACAAACCGAAACCGAAACACTTCAAGCCCAACGCAATGCCTTGGCCAAGCAAATTGGCCAATTAAAGAGCAAGGGCGAGGATGCCAGTGAGATCATGGCCCAATCACAAGCCATTCCGGGCAAACTCAAAGGCTTAGAAGAAAAGCTACACCGCATTCAAGCTGACTTGAGTGCGTTGTTGATGGCCACGCCGAATCTGCCCCACGCGAGTGTGCCACCCGGTCAGGATAGCGATGACAACGTTGAAGTCAGCCGCTCGGTGCCGCAGGCAGATGCCAATGGCGATCCTGTTGCATTGCCATTTGAGGCGCAAGACCATGTCACGATCGGCGAACGCATGGGGCTCGATTTTGAGACGGCGATTAAATTATCCGGGTCGCGATTTAGTTTTTTAAAGGGCCCCATGGCCCGCTTGCATCGTGCCTTGTCGCAGTTCATGCTTGACGTGCAGACCACAGAGCACGGCTATACCGAGTGCTATACCCCTTATATTGTGAATGCCTCGACGCTTTTAGGCACCGGCCAGTTACCTAAATTTCGAGAGGATATGTTCTCGGTCGGTCGTGGCGGCGACAGTGACGAAGGCGCTGAAGAGCAGTTCCTTATTTCGACCTCTGAGATAACACTTACGAGCTTTGTGCGTGACAGCATCGTGGCCCCAGAAACGTTACCTTTGCGCTTGACCGCTCACACCCCATGTTTTAGATCGGAGGCTGGCAGTGGTGGGCGCGATGTCCGCGGTCTGATTCGTCAACACCAGTTCGATAAAGTGGAAATGGTGCAGGTCACCCATCCCGAGAAGTCATACGAGGCCCTAGAAGAAATGCTAGGACACGCGCAAGCGGTGCTTCAAAAACTGGGCCTACCTTACCGCGTGATGCTCCTATGCACCGGTGACATGGGGTTTGGTGCCACCAAAACGTATGACCTTGAGGTTTGGATTCCGGCACAAAACACTTGGCGTGAAATCTCTTCGATATCCAACTGTGAGGATTTTCAAGCGCGTCGGATGCAGGCACGCTATCGGCCGGAGAAGGGCAAGCCAGCATATGTGCACACACTCAATGGGTCTGGGTTAGCCGTGGGCAGGGCCTTGGTCGCCATCCTGGAAAATTACCAGCAGGCTGACGGTTCAGTAACGATTCCAGAGGCCCTCAGGCCGTATATGGGCGGACTCGAAACCATCCAGCCTCAGTGAGCGAACCGAAACCACTAACGCTACGTCGGTAGGGTTCGATACAGTCTCGCAAGGCTTTCAAACGCTTCAGTTTCCGGGTCATGGCCGGTTTCCGAATGTATGACCTCGGCCACCGCAGGAGCGACTTTTTCGGCTGCTTCGGCGTCCAAAAACAAAAGACGGTTTCGTCGCGCCAGAACATCCTCTACGGTTCGTGCGTATTCATGCCTGACCGCAAAACGGACCATCGCTTCACTGAGTTCTGGCGTCAGCCAGTTTCGGGCACCTGGCAAGGCTTGCACCTCGGCCTGTTCATCGCCGTATTGCGCCAAGCTTGGTGGCTCACTGAGCTTGCGTATCACCGGCCCTTGTGCCTGTGCCCCAACGAGCGGCAGATCTGCGGTCTGATCATGGCCTTGTCGGGTTAACAACCCGGCTTTAAAACAGTGTTCGAGCGTGTCATGCGCCATGACGCGGTAGGTAGTCCACTTGCCACCGGTGACCGTCACCATGCCGCTGGCACTGGTCACGATCGTGTGTTCGCGACTGATTCCCTTGGTCGATTGATCGCTGTGATGGTGTGTCACGGGTTTGACGAGCGGTCGCAAGCCGACCCATAGGCTGCGCACATCTTGATGTCCAGGGGCGCGTTGTAGATATAAGCTCGCTTCACGCAGAATGAAATCGAACTCCTCTTTGAGTGGGCGTGGCTCAAGATCCGCGTGAGGGCGTTGTGTGTCGGTGGTGCCTAAAATGACTTTGCCTAGCCAAGGCACGGCAAACAGTACCCGGCCGTCGCTGGTTTTTGGGACGATGAGGGCTTGCTCGCCAGGCATGAAGGCACGATCAACAACAACATGAACGCCTTGACTGGCAGTGACCATGGCTTGCGTGGGCCGTTGCGCACTGGCGTCGTCCTGGGTTCGCAGGTTATCGACCCAAACGCCGGTGGCATTGATGACACAACGCGCTTTGATTGACCACGTTTGCTGACTTTCTGTGTCTTGCACTCGCAACCCTGCAACCTTGCCATCGTGATGATTGATTTCAATGACACGGCAATGGTTAAGCAGGTGGGCGCCATGGGTGGCCGCTGTTCGCGCCAGCGCGAGCGCCAATCGGGCGTCATCGAATTGCCCATCCCAATACTTGACCGATCCCAGCAGGCCTGAGCGCAACACATTGGGTAAATCCATTTGCGTTTGCGCCGCATTTCGCATCTGGGTGGGTCCTAGGCCCTGTTTGCCGGCCAAGGCGTCGTAAAGCTTGAGCCCCGTCCAGTAAAAAGGCAGTTGCCAGCGTCGATAACACGGCATCAAGAATGCCAAGGGTTGCGCCAAATGGGGCGCATTATTCAAAATCGCCGCCCGCTCGTGTAATGCCTCGCGTACCAGTGGCACGTTGCCTTGGGCCAAGTACCGAACGCCGCCATGCACCAGTTTGGTTGACCGCGATGACGTGCCTTTGGCGAAATCTTCAGCCTCAACCAGCAAGACGCTAAAGCCACGCACCGCCGCGTCTAGGGCGATACCGACCCCCGTGGCACCACCGCCGATGATGGCTAAATCATAGAAGTTGTCTTGTTGCGTTTGAGCCAGTAAGTCGGCCCGGTCAGTGGGCAATGCAGGATCGGGACGGGTCAATCAAGGTCTCCTATGGGTTGCTCCAACCTTTTGAGCGATCAATGGCTTGTTTCCAGCGGTCAAGCATGGTTTGTCGTTGGTCACTTGACCAAGTGGGTTCAAACACGCGATCAATGGTCCAGTACTCGCTAAGCGCATCATGATCGGCCCAAACGCCTGTGGTTAAGCCTGCAAGATAGGCCGCACCAAGGGCTGTCGTCTCGGTTATTTTAGGGCGTATGACCTCGATACCCAGTAAGTCGGCCTGGATTTGCATCAAAAGGTTATTGGCACTTGCGCCACCGTCGACCCGCAGTTGCGTGAGCTCGGTTTGCGCATCGGCTTGCATGGCAGTGAGGACGTCGGCAACTTGCAATGCGATACCTTGTAGGGCGGCGCGTGCGATGTGAGCTTTGGTGGTTCCTCTGGTCATGCCCACCAACAAGCCGCGCGCCTCACCATCCCAAATGGGTGCGCCAAGTCCGGTTAACGCGGGCACCAAAAAAACGTCCCCAGTATCGGGTACGCTGGCAGCCAAAGCCTCGATATCTGCGGCGGTTTCGATCAATTCCAAACCGTCACGCAGCCACTGAACCGTGGCGCCACCCATAAAAACGGAGCCTTCCAAGCAGTAAACGTGTCCCTTGTTGCCCTTCTGGTGCTGGTCTTCAGGCAACTGCCAGCCCACAGTGGTCAGCAATCGGTTACGGCTCTTTGCGGGGGTTGACCCGGTATTCATGAGTAAAAAGCACCCGGTGCCATAGGTATTTTTGGCCATGCCAGGGGTGAAGCAGGTCTGGCCAACGGTGGCGGCTTGCTGATCACCAATACGCGCGGCCAAAGGAATGTTTGCGCCCAGCGTCTTCACGGTGCTGGTGCCAATCACATGAGCGCTGGGGACAACTGTCGGCAACACCGAGGCTGGGATATCAAACAGCGCCAGCAATTCTTCGTCCCATTGCAAGCGGTGAATATCAAACAGTAAGGTTCGACTGGCATTACTGGGATCGGTCACGTGGGCAGCACCCTCGGTCAGTTGCCAGGTCAGCCAAGTATCGATGGTGCCGAAGGCTAACTCACCATTTTCGGCTTGCTCACGGGCACCGGGTACGTTGTCGAGTAACCATGCCAGCTTGGTGGCTGAGAAGTAAGCATCGAGCAACAAGCCGGTTTTACGCGTGATTAGGTCGTCGTGACCCTGTGCACGCAATTCGAGGCATCGATCAACCGTACGACGGTCCTGCCACACGATGGCGTTAGCCAGTGGCTGACCCGTGGCACGCGACCAAAGCACGGTGGTCTCGCGTTGGTTGGTGATGCCGAGAGCGGTGACATCGGCTGGTTTGATCTGGGCTTGCGCGATAGCCGCGAGCGCGGTTTGTTGCTGACCCCGCCAAATCTCCATGGGATCGTGTTCGATATGACCTGGGGCAGGGAAGTGCTGTGTCAGTGGCTGCTGAGCCATGGCTTTGATTTGCCCATGCTCATCAAACACAATCGAACGTGAACTGGTGGTGCCCTGATCTAATGCCAATAGAAAGCCCATGCGATCCTCACTTGGTAATCAGCGAGCATAACGTAGGGTTATGACGTGCGCTCGTTTTTTTATTTTCTTGCTGCCTGCAGTGGCACAAGCCGCGCGACTGTCTTATGCTAGTTATCTCTTTGATTTGATGAGCCTGACTAGACCATGGATCTTTCTACATTTGACGCCATTAACCGCAAACCCGTGTTTGCCCGGAACCTGATTGCCACCTCGCAACCGTTAGCCTCGCAAGCCGGGTCAGCGGCATTCGCCAAAGGTGGTAACGCGGTCGATGCGATATTGGCGGCTGCGATCACACTGACGGTGGTTGAGCCCACCATGAATGGCTTGGGCGGTGATGCCTTTGCCATGCTATGGGATGGGCAAAAGTTACACGGGATGAATGGTTGTGGGCACTCGCCCGCTGGTTGGCATTTAGACCGATTTAAGGGCTTGAAAGCCATGCCTGACAGGGGCTGGGAGACGGTGACGGTGCCGGGTCAAATCGCCGCCTGGGCGGACCTGTCAGCGCGGTTTGGGGCTTTACCGTTTGAGACCTTGTTTGACAGCGCGATTCGTCATGCCATGGAAGGATTTCCCGTGAGTCCTGTGGTCGCCAAGCAATGGGAGATGTCGGTCGAGGAGCTCGCGGCGCAGCCGGGGTTTGACGCCTTCATGCCCAACGGGCGGGCACCGAAGGCGGGTGAAATCTGGCGATTTGCGGATCAGGCGGTCACCTTACGCGAGATTGCCTTGACCCAAGGCCGCTCTTTTTATGAGGGTCGTCTGGCAAAACAGATCGCCGCTTTTGCGCGCGAACACGGGGCGGCTTTGAGCGAGTCGGATTTGGCTGCCCACCAAACCAGCTGGGTAGATCCCATTTCATTGGGATTCAAAGGTGTTCACATCCATGAGATACCGCCCAATGGTCAAGGGATCGCCGCGCTCATTGCTTTGGGTATTTTGGATTATCTGCCTTACGACCAGACCAAGCCCAGATCAGCGCAAAGAGCACATTTGGAAATTGAGGCGATGCGAGCGGCGTTCGCGGATCTTTATGCCCATGTGGCCGTCCCCGATGCGATGACCGTGTCGGCCGCTGACCTGCTCAGCCCAGCCTACCTGAAACAGCGCGCCAGTCTAATCGATCCCCACAAAGCAGGCCGTTACGACGCGGGGCAACCCGAGTCGGGCGGCACGGTTTACTTGTGTGCGGCAGATGCGCAAGGGCGCATGATTTCTTATATCCAATCGAATTTCGCCGGGTTTGGCTCAGGTGTGGTGGTGCCTGGCACAGGGATTGCCTTGCACAACCGAGGCAAGAGTTTTCAGTTGGATGCCAAACACCCCAACGTGGTAGCCGGCGGCAAGCGGCCGATGCACACCATCATTCCTGCGTTCATGACACGTGATGGCAAGCCGATGATGGCCTTTGGCGTGATGGGTGCCAATATGCAGGCCCAAGGTCATTTGCAAATGACACTGCGTCATGTTGTTGAAGGCTTAAACCCCCAGGCCGCCTCAGATTGCGCACGCTGGCGAATCGATGACAACGGTGAACTGATCATGGAGTCGCAGTGGCCCCCGGCGGTGATCGAGGCATTGAAGGCCATGGGGCACAAGCTCACGGTGAAACCCTTGGATAGCTTGGACTTCGGTAGTGCCCAGTTGATCGCGCGCATCGAATCGAGCGATGGGGATACGCCGGCTTACGTGGGCGGATCAGACACGCGGCGTGATGGCATGGTGATTGGCTATTGAAAATCGCGAAAATCCCGAAAAGGCGATACGGTTAGGGCGATAGGGGACAAGCCGGTAGGCTTAAGGGGCACCCCGTTTTTTGTTCAAACGTTGCCAAATCCGTCAGGGTATCGATATCAGTAATGTAGTGATCGTTTGGGCTATCGAAGTACGTGATGATTTCAGGATGCTCGTCCATATACCGGCGACAGTGCATGTGGCGACCCGCAGCCAAAATGCTGGTGATCGCTGCGCCTGACAAAATGACTGGATTGCCCCGACGCCCGTTGACGCGAGGAATCACGGCTTCACCACCAGCCCGCTGCTTGAAAGCGGCGATCAGCGAATGAATCTCGACTTCGCCAATCAATGGTTGGTCGCATAGCATCATGATGACAGCATCGCAGTTTTGACCCAAGGTTTCTATGCCAAGTCGAACGGAGCTCGCTTGGCCTGCGCTCGGATTCAAATTGCGTACGATTTTGGCGGGGAATGGTTCGATGATCGGCTCAACGCGGGTGTGATAAAAGCCGGTGACCACCACAATCTCGTCGATTTTTGCCTGGGTTAAAGCGGTTAAATGGCGATAAACCAAAGGCTCGCCTTTCAGGCCTATCAATGCTTTGGGTCGATTTCCTAGGCGGCTGCCTTGGCCAGCGGCCAGCAACACCGCCCCGATGCGCAAGTGTGCTGATGGCTGCCTGTATTGCGTTTTTAGGTCTGTCATGAATGGATTCCAGCACGGGGTGACATCGCGCAGTCAGCTTTGAACTTGTTGACCGACCGACGTTAATAGATCATGGGTGTTCAATCAATGCCTAACCATTTGTGTGTCTGAAGACTCAGTTGCCAACGGGGATGGGCCTTGCAATAGGCAACGGCGGCTTGCATGTTCGCTCGTTGGTCTGGGCCATCCATGGGTTGCAACAAAAAATGTTGAAACGACAGCGATTCAAACGCTTCGGGCGGGGCGTCAAGCTGTGGGTAGACCAGCTTTAACTCGTCTCCTTGGGTTTGGTTCAAAGGGGCTGTTGATTTGGGGCTCACACACAACCAGTCGATGCCTGGGGGCGCTTTGACCGTGCCATTGGTTTCAACGGCAATCCGCCACCCGTGGGCATGCAAGGCGTCAATCAGTGGCGTATCGAGTTGTAGTAGCGGTTCCCCGCCGGTGCACACGATAAGTTTATGCGCTTGGGTTTGTCCGCCCCAAAGGCGGTCCACCTCACCGACGAGCGATTGGGCATCGGAAAACTTACCACCGTTGATGCCATCGGTACCCACAAAGTCCGTATCGCAAAACCGACAAACGGCTGATTGTCGATCCTTTTCTTGACCAGACCATAAGTTGCAACCGGCAAACCGTAAAAAAACCGCGGCGTGGCCGGCTTGGCGGCCTTCGCCTTGCAGGGTATAGAACATCTCTTTGACGCTATATGCCATTGGTCGCCTATACGGGCAGTGCGGGCCCGAGCTCACCCCAGTGCAGGATGACGCCGCAACCGCGGGTTTGATAGAGGTCTAGTCGATCGAGCTGGGGTAGCTCGGGTTCGGCCAAGTCCCGAATGTAGTGCGCCAGACTGCGCGTGTCGGCGTCGCGGTCCCCGACGATTTCATGCAAGGGCTGATGATCGATTTGCTTGAAAATGGGATCAAAAACGGCTTTGACATCACCAAAATCCACTGTCCAGCCCATCACTTGATCCAATGGCGCATGTAAGTGAAGACGCAGGGTAAATGTGTGTCCGTGGATATTGGCACGTGGGTCATCTGCGGCCACCCGTTTCAAACGAACAGCACTGTCTAACGTCAAATCCTTCCAGATGCGATAGTGTTGACCATCGAAGTGTGCCCCACAACTGCCCGTTTCATACACAGTGACCCACGACAAAGCGGGTAGTGTGGGTTTTAGTTGTGCCCAGATCCAAGCAGATAATGACTCGCTCGTTGGGTTTTCTAGTCCGGGGATATCGTTCAGACAGGCGTAATTTAAGCGAGTCTGTAACGGTAACCAGTGTTGATCGAGCTCATCGTAATCAACGAGCAGGTGTTTGCCAGCGACGCCCTGTTGGACGTGCAGAATGACTTCAAAGCCATGCCCGTGCATACGACCACACTTGTGTCCAGCCGGCACATGCGGCAGTTGATGAGCGGCCTGAAAGCGATAGCGGCGCCACAGATGGGCGTGATCGTCTTTGTCCAGATCGACACCACTGTCTGCTGTGCTCTGAACGCTGACCGTGCGCGTGCCGCTCAGGGCAAGCTTTTGACGTATCCAACGGGCGATATTTTCATCCGTTGGTAAGGCGATGAATTGGTTGAGGTACTGATGGTCCAATTGATGGGTTATCGACTCGATATGGGCTTGTAAAACATCGATTTCAGCACCCGGCTGCGCCGTTAAGGGGTCAAGCGCTGCGCAGCGGATATCCGCGAGGTAGCTGTGCCCATGAAGTCGAGCAGCGCGGTGTGTGACGGGCAAACAAGGGACGTGGCAAGCTGCTTCAAAAGTGCTCGCCGCCGTCAATAGTTCTCCAACGGGTTTACTCATGTGCTGAGTCCAAACTTCAATAACAGTGGATCGACCATCTCGGCTTCTCTAAACCCTTTGGCCCGCAACACGCAGGCGTCGCAGGCCTGACAAGGCTTGCCCTCGGTATCAGGGTCATAGCAAGAGCTGGTTTCGGCAAAATCGATACCGAGCGCTGTGCCTCGGGTGATGATTTCGGCTTTGCTCATGTCAATCAACGGGGCGTGAATCTGTAACGCCCGATCGGATTCGGTGACACCGGCCTTGGTTGCCACTTGGGCCAAGTGTTCGAAGGCTTCCAAAAAAGCCGGTCGGCAGTCGGGGTAGCCGCTGTAGTCTTGGGCATTGACCCCGATGAAAATGCTTTTGGCGCCTAGCACTTCAGCCCAGCCCATCGCAAAGCTTAAGAAAATGGTATTTCTGGCAGGCACATAAGTGACCGGTATATCGCCAGCCGTCATGGCGTGTTCATCCCCAGGTTTTGGCACGGCAATATCATCGGTTAATGCCGAACCACCAAAAGCTCGCAAGTCAATGTCTAGGGTGATATGGCGCTTGACACCTCTTGCCAAGGCGAACGCGGAGGCCTTGTCAAGTTCAATGGTGTGCCTCTGACCATAGCGCAAACTCAGGGCATACACTTCAAATCCAGACGATTGGGCAATGGCCAGACTCGTTGTTGAGTCAAGACCACCGCTTAATAAACAAACAGCTCGCTTCAAACAGACCTCGATGGGTTAGTGGTTTGGTGGATCGCCTAAGGCCAATGCTATTTGGCGACCGGCATAGAGAACTCGGCACCCGCAGCAATGGTTTCGGGCCATCGCTGCATGATCGATTTTTGTTTGGTGTAGAAGCGCACACCTTCTTCACCGTAGGCGTGCATGTCGCCGAAGATGCTTTTCTTCCAACCACCAAAACCGTGCCAGGCCATGGGGACTGGAATCGGGACGTTGATGCCGACCATGCCCACTTGAATCCGGCGCGCGAACTCGCGCGCGACGTGCCCATCGCTGGTGTAGCAAGACACACCATTGCCAAACGCATGCGCATTGATCAAAGTCATGGCATCGTCCAAAGAGGCCACTCGGACACAAACCAAGACCGGCCCAAAGATTTCCTCTTGGTAGATGGTCATTTCAGGCGTGACATGATCGAACAAGGTACCACCCACAAAAAAGCCATTCCCATCCGCTTGATCATTGAGCTTTGGTTGACGGCCATCAACCACCAAAGTCGCACCGTCTTTGACGCCTGCGGCGATATACCCCTCAATCCGCTCGCGGGCTTGCTGTGTGATGACTGGGCCCATTTCAACTTCGGGTTTCATGCCATCACCCATCTTTAACGTGCGGGCGCGCTGAGCCAAACGTTCGACCAGGCTATCGGCCACATCACCGACCAGCACGGCGACAGAGATCGCCATACAGCGTTCACCGGCAGAACCATAGGCAGCTCCAATCAAGCCATCAACCGCGGCATCCATATCGGCATCAGGCATGACAACCATATGATTTTTAGCGCCACCCAAAGCCTGCACGCGTTTGCCATGTGAGGCGCCGGTTTGATAGATGTGCTGTGCAATCGGGGTCGAACCCACAAAACTCAAGGCTTTGACGTCGTCGTGGGCGAGCAGTGTATCGACGGCGAGCTTATCGCCTTGAACCACATTAAAGACGCCGGCAGGCAAACCCGCTTCGTGCAGAAGTTGAGCCATGTAAAGCGATACCGATGGGTCGCGTTCGCTTGGTTTAAGGACAAATGTGTTGCCACAAGCAATCGCCATGGGAAACATCCACATGGGTACCATGCAGGGGAAATTAAAGGGCGTGATGCCAGCGACCACACCAAGCGGTTGACGCACCGTCCAATTATCAATATCCGTGGAAACTTGCTCGGTATAGTCACCTTTTAGCAATTGCGGTGCTCCACAGGCGAACTCAACGATTTCAATGCCGCGGGTCACCTCGCCTTGCGCGTCAGAGAACACTTTGCCATGCTCTTGCGTCAATATCGCGGCCAGCTGGTCTTTGTGTGCATTTAACAGTTGCAAGTATTTATCAAGGATTCTCGCCCGACGAATAGCCGGGGTATTGGCCCAAGCGGGAAACGCTTTCTGGGCCGAGTCGATGGCTTGTACAACGGTGGCCTCAGAGGCGAGTGCCACTTGCCGTATCACTTTACCTGTGGCGGGATTGAAAACGTCTTGGGTGCGACTGCCAGACTCGTGGACCACCTTTCCATCGATCCAATGCTCAATGGTGGCTTCTGGGGTGTACTGAGTCGACATAGCGATCTCCTTGATAATCTCGACTTTAGTGGATGAGTGCCAACATCGAAAGAATAGCGCTTTTGTGGCTGCTTGTTCGGCACGGCAAGCGGCAGAAATAAAACAGCCTCCGCAGATGGAGGCTGTCAGGCGATCAGGCCGCCGACCTTGAGCGGCTTGAGCAGCTTTGAGCGGCTATAGACGACTTTAATTACCCGTTTCGTGTTTGTCGTATAAAAAGCCGCCTAGGGTGCCAGCCGCTGCACCACCGATCGCACCCCAAATGGGGTTGCCGCCAGCGATAGCGGTAATGCCAGCGCCAGCAGCAGCGCCAATGGCCCCGCCTGAGAGCTCACGTTGTTGTGCTTCTGTCATGTTTGAGCAACCGCCAATCGCGAAGGCGGCAACAACAGGTAGTGCGATTAATGTGCGTTTAAAAGTTTTCATGATCAGTTTCCTTCTCTTCACTTATCGGCTTGAGCCGATTGGGGGGCGACGAGTGCCGGCTAAAAATTGAGCCGATTGTTAGCAGGCATAGGTGCCTGCCAAATAACGCAACACCGTGTCAGCGGCGGATACGCTCGTGAACTGAGGGTTGTTATTTGCCCAAGCCACAAAGTTATCGATGACTTCACTGCGCGTCGGGCCTGGATCGGGCAAACAAATGAAGGACGGATTTTTTTCTGGATGGCGGCTGATGACGTAAGTGTCATAA
Organism: Burkholderiaceae bacterium; assembly: GCA_965656505.1. Classification (GTDB taxonomy): domain Bacteria; phylum Pseudomonadota; class Gammaproteobacteria; order Burkholderiales; family Burkholderiaceae_B; genus Algicoccus. Next base: position 52,867 of record CBFHKV010000008.1, read on the forward strand.
ACACCTTGGCTAAAACCATGACAAAAGTTTTGTGCGGCGACATTGTTTGTCGCTTGGCACATACTGACCAATGAACCCGTGGTGAGTATTTCGCTTTTGGCGGGCGCAGAAAAAATGAAACCCGCCGCTAGCAAGGAAAGGCTTGATGCCAAAACGCGTTTATTCATGATGGAACTCCTATGTTCTTTCTATGGATTCTACTGAAAGGCGGTGCGCTTGGCGAGGTCTTAAGCCTTTTCCAAAAAAAAGAGCCCCTGAAGATGTCAGCGGCTCTTTTTGCTCTGGGGTAAACCCTTCGCGATTGTTGCAGGGTTTAGCCCGCCTTTTTGATCCACAGGTTGCACCAACCTTCTCCAGCAACCAGTTTGCCAGGGAAGATGCTACAGGCGCCTGCATTATCGGTTTTAGCCGTGTAGAGTTGACAATTATTACAGAGCTGACCGGCCTTGTATTTTGGGAACTTGGCGGTGTCAACGTCAGCAACGTTTTCTTTGTAACCCAAGGCAACCGCTTGAGCGTCTGATTCAGAGAGCATGGGTTGCGCATACGCAACCTTCGCCGTACTCAATGCGGCGACGCTTGCCGCTGATACCATCATGAACTGACGACGTGTTGATTTCATGTCACTATCCTTATCTCTTGTCTAAAAACGAACCATACCGCTTCGGTAAGATTTTACGCATGATACTTAACTTATTCATGAATTAAAGCCAGGTGGGTGCGAAATTCTTTGCGGCACGGAAAAAAATAATTGAATAAGAATTGTTTCCAATGACCAACGCTGGCAAACCGCTCTCTTTGTTTTGGGTCGGCCCTTTTTTCGTGCTGTTATGGAGCACGGGATTCATCGTAGCCCGCTATGGCATGCCCTACACGGATCCCATGACATTTTTAAGCATGCGATTTGCGGGTGTTTTGCTATTGCTATTACCGCTTTCTTTGTTCTGGCGCATGCAATGGCCGACGTGGCGCTTGTCGAGCCATATTGCTGTCGCGGGCTTGTTGTTGCACTTTGGCTATCTAGGCGGTGTGTGGACCGCGATTAAATTGGGCATGCCGGCCGGACTCACCGCCTTGATTGTGGGCTTGCAGCCCGTCTTAACGGCTTTTTTGGCTGCTCGGGTGGCCGAACAAGTCTCAGCCAAGCAATGGGCTGGTTTGTTTTTAGGCTTGGCCGGTGTGGCCATCGTATTGGCGCAAAAGCTCGGATTTGCGGGTGTCACTTTGATTGGTCTGCTATTGGCTGTGACGGCGTTGATCTCGTTTACCGCTGGCACGCTTTATCAAAAAAGATTTTGTCCCATGTTTGATTTGCGGGCGGGCACGGTGATTCAGTACGCGGCCAGTGGCGCCGCCACCGCCATTTTGATGCTGCTGTTTGAACCGATCCAGGTGCAATGGACATGGCCCTTGGTGGGTGCGTTGCTGTGGAGTATTTTGCCTTTGTCGATTGGCGCCATGAGCCTGTGGTTCATCTTACTGCGTCAAGGGGCCGCAACACGCGTGAGCAGTCTGATGTATTTGACGCCGCCCACGGTTGCTATTATGGCCTGGTGGTTATTTGGTGAGGCGCTCACGCTTTGGGTTATGACGGGTACCTTGGTGACCGTCGCTGGTGTATGGTTGGTCACGCGGCGCTAAGTAATCAGTCGTTTTTTTAAGCGCCCGAAGCGAGCGATATCAACCGATAAGATATCAACCGATAATCAACTCAAAAACAACAGCTCATTAACCCGATCAAAGGAAAACAAAAATGTCTGCTTATGTCATCGCCATGGTCAACATCACTGATCCGGACAAGTACAGCAAATACAGCGCAAAAGCCACCATCGCCAGTCAAGAACTGGGTGGGAAATTCTTGGTCAGGGGCGGTGACCCTGCGACCCTCGAAGGCGCCTTGCCTTATCAACGGGTCGTCGTGAATCAGTTTGAATCGCGTGAGAAAGCCGTTGCGTTCTACAACTCAATGGCCTATCAAGATGCCAAGTCCGAACGCGAGGGTGCAGCGGACTTCAACATGATCGTGGTCGACGGCGTCGCCTAGGTGACGGTTTAAAAAGGAGTGAACGGGTGCAGCAATTACCGCTAGAAGGTATTCGGGTTATCGAATTGTGCAATGTGGCGGCGGGTCCATTTTGTGGTCTCTTGTTGGCCGACATGGGCGCTGACCTGATCAAAGTCGAAAACCCAAAAGGCGGTGATACGCTGCGCAGTTGGCCGCCGATGTCAGACGGCTTTAGCGAGAACTTCGCTTCCTTAAATCGCAATAAACGCTCGGTCACCTTGGACCTCAAGCAGCCCGATGATGTGGCGCGGTTTAAAGGCTTGATCAAGCAAGCCGATGTTTTGATTGAAAACAATCGGCCCGGTGTGATGGAACGTTTGGGTATCGGCTTTGAGGTATTGAAAGCCGAGAACCCTCGACTCATCATGGCTTCGATATCAGCCTATGGACAAACCGGCCCCCGGGCCGCCGAAGGTGGGTTTGATCTCACGGTGCAGGCCATGAGCGGCATCATGAGCGTGACAGGTGAACCCGACCGCCCGCCGGTGAAGTGTGGCGTGCCAGTGGCAGACTTTTCTGCGGGTCTTTATGCCGCATTTGCGGTCAGTAGCGCGCTACGGCAAGTGGCTGCAACGGGTGTTGGCACCCACATCGACGTGCCCATGCTCGGCGCGACGTTGGGCATTGCCGCTTTGCAAACGTCAGAGTTTTTTGGGAGTGGCCAAGACCCGGTTCGCTTGGGCTCGGCCCATCCTCGAAACGCACCATACCAAGCCTTTCGGTGTAAGGGCGGTTATTTTGGCATGGCGGCCGGCAATAATGCGCTATGGCAAGCCGTCTGCGAAGTGGTTGGCTTGCCTGACTTAGCCAGCGACCCAGACTATGAATCAACCACACTCAGGGCAAAAAATCAGGCGGCCTTGCGCGAGCGGCTTGAAGCGATTTTTATAAAAGAAGAGGCTGCCGTCTGGCTTGCGCGATTCAGGGCCAAAGGCGTGCCCTGTGCGCCCATCAACCGCTATTCTGAAGTGCTTGCCGATGAGCAAGTCCAACACATGTCGTGGGTGCAACCGATTGACTTACCCAATGGCGTGCAAACAAAGACATTTGCCTCACCGGTGCGCTTTGATGGTGAGAGCGCGCCGATCAGGCGTCGTCCCCCGGGCTTGGGTGAGCACAACGAGGAAGTGTTTGGGCAAGCGCTTGGGAAAAACGCATGAAGTCAGCTGGTGCAACGGATCTGGTTTTGATTGAGAAGACGCCAGCCCACTGGACGTTTGTGTTGAACCGACCGGACAAACGTAACGCACTCAATGCGGCTATGGTGGAGGCGCTCTTGGAAGGGGTTGAGCAAGCGCATGCCCACGCCGTGCCGATGTTGACTTTCACGGGCGAGGGCAAAAGTTTTTGTGCTGGTTTTGATTTCACAGACTTTGAAACCCAAAGCGAGGGCGATTTGCTTTGGTGCTTTGTGCGTATCGAACAACTGTTGCAGCTTATATATCGTTCGCCCGCCTTGACGCTCTGTTTGGCGCAGGGTAAGAATTTTGGCGCGGGTGTTGACCTTTTGCTGGCGTGTCAGCATCGGGTGAGCGAGCCCGACGCCACATTCCGTATGCCGGGTCTGCTGTTTGGCTTGTTACTTGGGACGCGGCGCTTGGGGCATTTGATCGGTTATGACCGAGCGCGTCGCTTGCAAGAGGTTGCCGCCACGGTCGATGCTGAACAGGCTCAGACATTAGGGATGTTGACGCAGATCGCGCGCCAGACGCAATGGCCTGCTTGCCAAGACACCCTGTCAGAAACGGCAGAAAACCTAGACCATGCAACCCGTGCGCTGATGAGCAAGGCGTTACTTGCGTCGGGTGACGACGAGGACATGGCCGCACTTGTTCGTGCTGTCGCACGCCCGGGTCTGAAAGCACGGATTGCCAAATACCGGGCTCAGGGTTAGGGTAGAAACGTGGTCGATCAAGCCAGCAACAGATAATGAGTGAATAAGGGAATAGGACAGCGAATGACATCACCACATGTGCAAGTTCCAGAGCAAGCCCCAGCGCTTAAAACCTTCGTGTCAGCGCTTGAGGCACTGGTACAGACCAGTGATGAATCAAAAGCTGACTTTTGGCCGCGCCTAGAGGAGGCCATGCAAGCCTTGGTGGCCAACGACAATTGGTTGCCCGATAGCGTGGCGGTGCCACACCCCGAGTACTATCAACAGTACTGCCTACACGTTGATGCGCAAGCGCGTTTCTCGGTCGTGAGTTTTGTGTGGGGGCCAGGTCAATCAACGCCGATCCATGATCACACGGTCTGGGGTGCGATAGGCATGCTGCGCGGCGCTGAAAGCTCGCAAGATTATGCCTGTGATGAGCACGGCAGGCCCTTTGAAACCGGTCAGCCGCTCACTTTGCAAGCGGGTGATGTGACGTTTGTGTCGCCAACGATTGGTGATATTCACCGTGTCAGCAATGTGTTTAAAGACCAAGTCTCCATCAGTGTGCACGCTTACGGCGCTGACATTGGTCGCGTGTCCCGTCACGTGTTCCCGCCAGAGGGGGGCAGCCCTAAAACCTTTGTTTCGGGTTACAGCCAGCCGGTCGCGAGATAAAAATGACGACAGACACCATGGATTTTGTGCCAGAAGATGATCAACCGATTCGTTATATGGCACGCACTCGAGAGTGGTACCTAGCCTTGGGCTATGACAACCCATACCGCTGGGCGCATTACCATCATGTGCCGTTTCAACCACTGAAAAAACCACTCTCGCAAGCCACTGTCGCCCTGATCACAACCGCCGCCCCTTATGACCCAACCAAGGGCGATCAAGGCCCTGGGGCACCGTATAACGCCAGCGCTAAGTTTTATGAAACGTATTCCGGTGACACGGCACTCGATCATGATCTGCGGATTTCGCATGTCTCGATTGATCGCCAACACACCACCATGACCGATGCCAATGCTTGGTTTCCTTTGCCGCTGTTGCGCGATAGGGTGGCCCAAGGTCGCATAGGTCGCCTGAGTGCGCGTTTTCATGGTGCACCCACCAATCGCAGTCAGCGTCAAACCCTAGAAGTCGATTGCCAGGAAATCTTGCGCCGTTGCCAGGCCGATGGTGTTGACGCTGCTGTGCTTGTTGCCAACTGTCCCGTTTGTCATCAAACATTGAGCTTGGTCGCGCGCCATTTGGAGGCAAACGGCATTGCCACGTTGCTGATGGGTTGTGCCAAAGACATTCCAGAGCACTGCGGCGTGCCGCGGTTCTTGTTTAGCGATTTCCCGCTCGGTAACGCGGCAGGTAAGCCGCACGACAGTGTTTCGCAAAGTCAAACCTTGGATTTGGCGCTAGCCTTGCTCGAATCGGCCCCAGGTCCGCGAACAACACTGCAGTCGCCCCAGCGCTGGTCCGACGATCATGATTGGAAGTGGGATTATTCAAACCCCGAGCGCACGTCGCCAGAAGTGCTCAGCCGCCTGCGGGCCGAAGCGGATCAAGCCAAAGCAGAGATTGCCCGGTTGAAAGGCAAATCATCGGGCTAATCTCAGGTCGTCTGGGGGCGCAAAGGATCAAATTGTGCGGGACTCAGTGCCAGAACGCGGTGGGGTAAACTCGTCGCATAATCGGTCTACACACACAAAAGCAGGGAAAACGATGGAATTTTCGTTCAGTGATGATCAATTACGCATCAAAGAAGCCATTGAAAAAGTTTGTGAACCGTTCGATGAGCATTATTGGCTCAAACGGGACACGGACGGGGGCTTTCCGCACGAATTGCACCAAGCGTTGGCCGAAGGGGGTTGGTTGGGCATTTGTATTCCGACCGCTTATGGGGGATCGGGATTGGGCATGACCGAAGCCACCATCATGATGCAGACCATCAGCGAGAGTGGCGCCGGCATGAGCGGTGCGTCTGCGGTCCACATGAATATTTTTGGACTGAATCCGGTGGTGCAATTTGCCTCTGAGGAACAAAAGCAGCGCATGTTGCCACCGCTAATTGAGGGTTTAGAGAAATCCTGTTTTGCTGTTACGGAACCCAATACGGGTTTAAACACCACGCAGTTAAAAGTGAAGGCTGAACTCAAAGGCGATCACTATTTGATGAGCGGCACCAAGGTTTGGATATCTACGGCGCAAGTGGCCGATAAGATGTTGATTTTGGCGCGTACCACGCCGCTTGAGGATTGTGCGAGCCCAACCGATGGACTGAGTCTCTTTTATACCGACCTTGACCGGCGCTTTGTCACTGCCCGTGAAATCCCAAAAATGGGACGCAAAGCCGTTGATTCAAATGAGCTATTCATTGATGGTTTGAGAGTGCCTGTCGAGGATTTGATCGGCGAAGAAGGCAAGGGGTTTCGATACATCATGCACGGCATGAATGCTGAGCGGATCTTGATCGCTGCGGAGGCCGTTGGCTTGGGTAAGGTGGCACTCAGTCGGGCCGCTAATTACGCCAAGGAGCGCGTGGTCTTTAATCGGCCTATCGGTCAAAACCAATCCATACAACACCCTTTGGCAGTCAATTGGATGGAGCTTGAAGCGGCCAATCTGATGGTGTTTCAAGCGGCGACCTTGTTTGACCAAGGCAAACCCTGCGGTGCCCAAGCCAATGCCGCCAAATATTTGGCGGGGGAAGCTGGTTTCAACGCTTGTCAGCAAGCCGTGATGACGCATGGCGGGTTTGGTTATGCCAAGGAATACCATGTTGAGCGTTATTTGCGAGAGGTGCTGATTGCGCGCATTGCGCCGGTCAGTCCGCAGTTGGTGATGTGCTATATCGCGGAGCGGGTTTTAGGGCTCCCCAAGTCGTACTGATTCAGGCAAGGGCAAGGAAAAACAAGGAAAAAATCATGGCCGGGTTGTATTTTGAAGCGTTTGAAGTGGGGCAGGTTTTTAAGCACGAGTTAACCCGAAGCGTGACGGAGGCGGACAACATGTTGTTTTGCAACATGACCATGAACCCTCAGCCGCTGCATATCGATTTTGAGTTTGCCAAGGGCACCGAGTTTGGTAAACCCTTGGTCAACAGTTTATTTACGCTAGGTTTGGTGATTGGTATCTCGGTTTATGACACCACGCTTGGGACAACGATTGCGAACTTAGGCATGAAAGACACGCAGTTCCCTAACCCCGTGTTTCATGGTGATACCGTTCGCGTTGAAACGACGGTGAAATCGTTACGCGAGAGCAAATCCAGACCGAATGCGGGCATTGTCGAGTTCGAGCACAAAGGGATCAATCAACACGGTGAGGTTGTTTGTCTTTGCTCCCGCTCGGCATTCATGCGCAAACAGCCGGCCTAAAAGGGCTCAGCATCCCTTCAGTTGCCGTCAGCTAGCCGTTGGATCAAGGCGGGATCGCGATCGAGCTTTTCAGCGGCCAGTAAAATATCACGCCAAGTGTTGCGATCGATCGGTATGCCTTCAGACTCACGGGTTTGACGCGTTTGACGCTCGGGCTCGCCGGCGATTTTGACGCCCTCTGTGCCTGCCATGGCCGGTGAGGCCCTGACCCAATCAATGAATGCCTTGGATTCTTGAACAAACGGGTTGCCTGGCGCCAGTTGTTGAGGATCGAGCACGATGGTGAGCATGCCATTGAGAATTTGACTATTGAAAGGACGCTCACGCACCGTCATGGCGTTGGCCAGCGCACCCCCGAGCAGTTCGCAAACCAGGGCCAAACCAAATCCTTTGTGTTCACCGAAGGTGCGCAGTGCCCCCATGGGGGGCTTGACGGCAAATGCGGGGTCGTTCGTGGGCTGGCCTTTGTCGTCAATGATTTGGCCGTCTTTTAAAGACTCGCCTTTGTTGAGCGCCACCCGAGCCTTACCTTGTGCAATCACACTTGTGGCGAAGTCCAGGATGACAGGCGCTTGACCCTCGATCGGAATGCCCACACAAAAGGGGTTGGTCCCAAACCGGGCATCGCTGCCGTTCCAAGGCGCCACAACCGGTCGAGACAGCACACTCACAAAGTGGATGGCGATCAAGTTTTGCGCCACAGCCATCTCCGCCCAAGCCCCAATCCGGCAGAGGTGGTGGGCGTTGCCCAAGCCCAAGATGCAGCTGCCATGGGTTTTGGCCCGTTCGATGCCTAGCAGCATCATGTCATGGCCGACCACCTGGCCAAAGCCCGTGTCACCGTCTAATCCGACAAGGGTTTGGTGATCAAGCCGGGTCTGGATGTGGGCGTTGGGTTTCAAACCCCCTTCCAAATACGCATCCACATAGCGTGGCAACATGCCCACGCCATGCGAATCGTGTCCGGTCAGGTTGGCCATGATGAGGTTGTCGGTCACCAAATCAATTTCGCGCTGATGGCTGCCAAAGCCGCTGACCAATTCGGCAACGCCCGCGCGCAAGCCGGCTAGGCGAAACAAATGCGAATCAGTCATCGATTGGCTCTCCAGGGGTATGTGATGGCCGAAGGTCTTGGCTTGGGGTTACTGCATGTACCAACCATGGCTGACAACAAATGATTGACCGGTCAGTGCCGCCGTGGGGAAACCCGCCAAATAGGTGACCACTGAGGCGACGTCTTGCGTAGTCGTAAAAATACCGTCGGCAGTTTGACCAAGCATTACATTTTTGATGACTTCTTCTTCGCTGATTCCCAGCGATTTTGCTTGCTCTGGGATCTGTTTTTCGACCAACGGGGTACGAACAAAGCCAGGACACACCACATAAGCGCGCACGTTTTTGTCAGCGCCTTCTTTGGCGACCACGCGAGCCAGACCCAACAAGCCGTGTTTGGCTGTCACGTAAGCGGACTTTAATTTAGACGCCTCATGCGAGTGGACCGAGCCCATATAGATGATCGAGCCGCCACGGCCACTGGCGTACATGTGTTTAATCGCCGCTTGCGTGGTTAAAAACGCACCATCCAAGTGGATAGCCAGCATCTTCTTCCAATCGGCAAATGGAAAGTCCTCGATCGGATGCACGATTTGGATGCCAGCGTTGGACACCAGCACATCGATGCTACCGAGCTGCTTTACAGCCTCTTCGATACCGGCGTTGACTTGTTCTTCATTGGTGACATCCATGCCAACGCCCATCGCCTTGACGCCAAACCCTTCTATTTCTTTGGCAACCGACTGCGCCCCCGCCAGATTCAGGTCAGCAATGACGATGTGAGCGCCTGCTTTGGCCATCTCAATGGCACATTCTTTACCAATGCCGCTCGCCGCGCCAGTTACCAATGCAACCTTGTCCTTGAGTGTCATGAAAAGTCCTTTGAATTCCGTGGAAGAGAAAAATATCTATGCCTGTTGATAGTAGCAAAGTATGCTTTTGTTTTTATAAACCGCCATTTGCACCGGGGGGCTGGGCAGATGGTCAGTCACTGGCATAGAATGGCTGAATGGTTTTGTACGGATAAAGCCGACAAAACCCCATCCACTGGGGGAAACAATGACAGCAGAAGTTCGTTTTGAGACACCAAGTAGCGCCAAAGAAGCCGCTGTATTGCTCTCGAGCGCTCAAGTGCCGGCTAGGGTTTTAGCCGGTGGTACCGATTTGCTCGTCCAAATGCGATCAGGACGCCTGAAAGCGGGCTTGATTGTCGACATCAAGGGCATTGACGAGATTGTCTCGGTGCGAGAAGAGAAAGGTGGTTGGCGTGTGGGGGCAGCAGTTGCTTGCATGGATTTGGCAGGCAACGAAGGATTTGCCGCTGCCTTCCCTGGTGTTGTGGACGGCGCGAACTGGATCGGTTCTATCCAAGTGCGCAGTCGAGCCAGCATGGGCGGCAATCTTTGCAACGCCTCACCCGCGGCAGACAGCGTGCCAGCCATGATGGCCGTTGGTGCCATCGCAAGCATTGAAGGACCCAATGGACGGCGGGAGATTCCCGTCGAAGACGTGCCGGTCAGCCCGGGCAAAACCAGTTTGCAACCTGGCGAACTGTTGGTTTCTTTTTTCTTTCCCACACAACCGGCTCATAGCGGTAGCGCTTATATGCGGTTTACGCCACGCACGGAAATGGACATCGCGGTGGTTGGCGCGGGTGTGAGTTTGACCTTGGACGACAAAGGCGTCTGCACCGATGCACGCGTTTGCTTGGGCGCCGTCTCAGCCAAGGCGATGGTCGTGCCCGAGGCAGCCAACGCCCTGATTGGGACCACCGTCGATGAAGCCGCGCTCGACAAAATGGCTGCCTTGGCCAGCGCAGCGGCCACACCGATTGACGACAAGCGAGGTACCAAGGTCTTTCGAACAAAAGTCACCGGTGTGATGGCACGCCGCACGGCGCTTAGAGCACTGCAACGGGCTAAGGAGAACAATTAATATGGCAAAGCATCATGTGACCACAACGATCAACGGTGAAGCGGTTGAATTTTTGTGTGAGACGCAACAAAGCCTGATGGATGTGTTGCGTGACGAGTTAAACATGACCGGTACCAAAGAAGGTTGCGGTTCTGGTGACTGCGGCGCCTGTAGCGTGACGCTTGATAATGATTTGGTTTGCTCCTGTTTGGTTTTGGGTGTTGAAGCCCAAGGTAAGTCGATTCAAACGATTGAGGGCATGGCCGAAGGCGATCATTTGCATCCGTTGCAGCGAAAGTTTTTAGAGCACGCGGCCTTGCAATGTGGCATTTGCACCCCTGGGGTCTTGGTGGCTGCCAAAGCCTTACTGGCCCGCAACCCCGATCCGACCGAAGAAGAAGTACGTTACTGGTTAGCGGGAAATTTATGCCGTTGTACAGGCTATAACAAGATTGTTGACGCCGTGCTCGATGCGGCGCGCGAAATGAGAGGAGCCTGATCATGCTCAAGAAAACACAAGCCTCTGAAGCTGAGATGAAAGTGGTCGGTACACGTCCGGTGCGTCCTGATGGTGTTCCCAAAGTCACGGGTCAAGCGCGGTACGGTGCCGATTACTCGTTACCGGGTATGTTGTGGGGCAAAGTGCTTCGCTCACCGCATGCGCACGCCCGCATTCGTTCGATTGATACCTCGGCAGCCGAGGCCCTGCCTGGCGTGAAAGCCGTCATCGTTGGCGAAGACATCCCCGATCAGCCCTTCAATTACATCGGCCCTGATCGTGTGCAGGTGAACTATTGGCACATGACGCGCAACGTGATGGCCCGTGAAAAAGCCCTCTATGACGGGCATGCGGTGGCAGCAGTCGCGGCGATCTCACCCACCATTGCCAGCGAAGCCATCTCCCTGATTAAAGTGGATTACGAGGTTTTGCCGCATGTGATCAATGTCGATGACGCCATGAAGGAAGATGCGCCATTGCTGTTTGAAGACATGATCACGCGTGGCGTGAGCCCAGCGCCTACCAAGCCTTCAAACGTCGCAAGACGGTCGGAATTCAAAGTGGGCGATTTAGAAGCGGGGTTTGCGTTGGCCGATGAGGTGGTGGAGATGAGTTTCACCACCGAGCCCGTGCACCAAGGTTATATTGAGTCGCACGCTGCTTTGGCACGATTTGGCGCCGACGGTCAGTGCGAAGTGTGGTCCTCGAGCCAGGGACACTTCATGGTTCGCGCTTACACAGCCAAGTTGTTGGGCATGAATATAAGTGATTTGTTGGTCCATCCGGCTGAAATCGGTGGTGGGTTTGGTGGCAAGACCGTGGTCTACCTGGAGCCTCTGGCTGCTTTATTGTCAAAGAAATCGGGTTTCCCGGTGAAAATGGTGATGAGCCGCGAGGAGCTCTTCCGGGCCACAGGACCGACTTCTGGCTCTTCGATGACCGTCAAAATGGGTGTGACCAAAGACGGCAAAATCGTCGCCGCTGATGGGGTTTTCAAACTGCAAGCCGGCGCTTTTCCAGGATCGCCCGTCATGAATGCGGCGATGTGTGCTTTCTCTGTTTATGAGATCGAGCATGCTCGCGCGGTTGGGTATGACGTGGTGTGTAATCGACCGAAGGCCGTGGCCTACCGAGCTCCCGGCTCGCCGATTGCCGCTTTCGCGGTCGAGAGCGTGCTTGACGAACTCGCGCGTCGTATCGGCATGGATCCGCTCGCCATTCGGTTAAAGAATGCGGTAGAAGCGGGTTCCCCCACGATTTGGGGCCCCAAGCATGGCTACGATGGATTCAAAGAAACCATCCAAGCCTTGATGGATCACCCCGCTTACAAGATCCCATTGGGCAAGAATCAAGGGCGCGGTGTGGCCTCAGGCTTTTGGTTTAACGGTGGGGGCGAGTCAGCAGTGACCGTTCACGTCAGTGAGGACGGTTCGGTCGCCATCGCCTCAGGCAGCATGGATGTGGGTGGTTCCCGGGCCTCGATGGCACTGATGGCCGCCGAGACTTTGGGCGTGCCTTATGACAGCGTGCGCTCAACCGTTTCTGATACCGCCTCGATTGGCTATAACCACGTGACCGGGGGCTCTCGGGTGACGTTTGCCACGGGGATGGCCGTGGTTCAGGCCTGTGAAAAAATCATTGAGGACATGACCGCTAGGGCGGCCATGATCTGGGATGTGGCCGTTGATGCTGTCATCTGGAAGGATGGTGCGGCGCACTTGGCCGAGGATGTTGATAGCAAACCACCGCTGTCGTTCAAGGACATTGCCGCGAAACGGGCCGTGACCGGTGGGCCGATTGTGGCCGAAGTGGCTCTGAATGCCGGTGGTCAAGCCCCCGGGTTTTCCACGCAATTTTGTGACGTTGAAGTCGATCCCGACACAGGGGCCGTCAAGATCTTGCGTTATGTGGCTGCTCAAGACGTTGGTCGCGCGATTCACCCAAGCTACGTCGAAGGCCAAATACAAGGCGGCGTGGTGCAGGGTATTGGCTGGGCACTGAACGAAACCTACATTTACAACGACAAGGGTCAGCTACAAAACACCGGTTACCTCGATTACCGCGTACCCGTGGCATCAGATTTGCCGATGATCGATGCGGTGATTGTGGAGGTGCCTAACCCCAACCACCCATTTGGTGTCAAGGGGGCAGGTGAGGTCAACATTGTGCCCGTCATGGCAGCCATCGCGAATGCGCTGCGTGGCGCCACTGGTGTGCGCCAGCACGCGTTACCCATGTCACCGCCTGTGGTGTTGGCGACGCTCGACAAAGCCGCCGCCAATGAGACTGTGGGTGCTTGACCCGGTGCCTGAATCGGTATCCAAGACCGGCGGTAACGCCCCCGTGCGAGTCACACTCACGGGGGCGTTACCGCCTTACACCGATGGTGAGGTCACGCTGGATTTGTCAGTGGGTACGATGCGCGGGGTACTACGGGCGTTAAATGAGCGCTACCCTGGCATTGGAGAGGTGCTCGAAGAGGACACTGCAGTTGCCATTGATGGCGTGATTCACGAGATCATCTATACCCAACCGCTTGCGCCTGGCTGTGAGGTGTTTTTCATCCCAAGGCTAGAGAGCGGTTAACTGAGCTATTAATCGAGCCATTGATTGAGCCATAGACTCAACCGCTAACAGACTGGCTCTGTTGCTTTTGCATATCCCATAACCCAGCATAGACACCGCGAGCGGCCATTAAGCCTTGGTGCGTGCCCCGTTCGACGATGCGCCCTTGATCCATCACAATGATTTGATCCGCGTGCACCACCGTGGACAGGCGGTGTGCAATGATTAGCGTGGATCGATTACGTGCCAGTTTTTTCAGTTCATTTTGTAAAGCCCGTTCGGTGCGCGAATCCAATGCTGAAGTGGCTTCGTCAAATATCAGCAAGGCTGGGTGCTTGAGTAACGTTCGCGCAATCGCCAGCCGTTGCTTTTCCCCGCCTGACAATTTGAGCCCCCGTTCCCCCACCGAGGTGTCGTAGCCCTCGGGTAGCTGAGCAATAAAACCATCCAATTGGGCGGCCCGTGCGGCTTCACGTACTTGTGCATCGGTCGCTTCGGGTTTGCCATATCGGATGTTGTAAGCAATGGTGTCATTAAACAGGACGGTGTCTTGGGGCACGATACCGACCGCTTGGCGCAGACTCGCTTGTGTGACGTCACGGATATCTTGGTCGTCGATCAATAAGCGACCAGCTTCGATGTCGTAGAACCGAAAGAGCAGACGCGACAGGGTACTTTTACCGGCCCCGGTATGGCCCACCACCGCAGTGGTCGTGCCGGCTGGGATAGTCAAAGAAAAGTCGTGCAAGATGGTGCGTTTGTTGTCATAAGAAAAGGTCACGTGATCGAACACGACCGTGGGCCCAATGCTGGGATCGCGAATCACCAATGTTTTGGCGTTTGGGCTGTCGCTGATCTCTTCGTTTTCTTTGAGTATGTTGAACATCCGATCGATGTCGGCAGTCGATTGCTTAAGTTCACGATAGACCACCCCCAGAAAATTCAGTGGCATGTAGAGCTGAATCATAAGGGTGTTGACCAATACCAGGTCGCCCAAGGTCAGGCTACCGTCAGCCACGCCGGTCGCGGCACGCCAGATAATCAAGACCAACCCCGTGGTGATGATGATTTGCTGGCCAAGATTTAAGGCCGCCAAGGTTTTTTGCGAAAGCACCGCGGCTTTTTGGTACTTCTGTAAGCCTTCGTCATAACGACGCGATTCAAACGATTCATTTGCAAAGTACTTGACGGTCTCAAAATTCAATAACGAGTCGATCGCCTTTTGATTGGCCCGTGTGTCCAGATCGTTCATGGTGCGTCGCAGGTGGGTACGCCACTCGGTCACCAGGACGGTAAAAATAATGTAAAGGGTGAGCGCGATCAGGGTGATCAAAGAGAACCAGATGTCGTAGAAATACCATAGGTAGCCTAAGACCAAGGCGAATTCGACAAACGTTGGAAAAATGCTGTAGAGCGAGAACGACACCAGTGTCTGTATCGCCCGGGTGCCGCGGTCGATGTCGCGACTGATGCCACCGGTTTGCCGTCCAAGGTGAAAGCGCAGTGACAGCCGATGAAGGTGATTAAAAACGTTCAGTGCAATCTGGCGCACCGCATGTTGCGTGACCCGTGCAAAAAGCGCTTCGCGCAATTCCGTAAAAATAGACGTCGACAGGCGCAATAGACCGTAACCAACCACGAGCCCGATGGGCACCACCAGCGCGGCACCAGCCAAGGTGTTGACGTCTAGCGTGTCAATCATTTCCTTGAGTAAGATCGGCACGCCAAGGTTGGCAAACTTTGCCAGCACCATGAAGGCGAGCGCAAGCACCACCCGACCTTTGTAGGCCATGAGGTAGGGCCACAGGTCCTTGATCACTTGCCAGTCAGCGCGGTGATAGGAAGGCGTGGATTCTTGTCTTGGGGTGTTTCTCACGCCCGGTTCATCTCAAGCACGAAGCGGGTCACCCCATCACAAATGGGTTGGCGATATCTCTGTTGGTATTGATCCAGACACTCTTGGTTTGCAGGTATTCATAGATCATGGCCTGTCCGTTTTCTCGACCCAGGCCAGAGCGCTTGTAACCACCGAAGGGCGACATGTAGCTCACCACGCGGTACGCGTTGACCCAAACCGTGCCTGCACGAATCCGCTTGGACATGGTCAGGGCGCGGCCGATGTTTTGTGTCCAGACGCCGGCGGCAAGACCATACAGCACGTCATTGGCAAGCTCAACGGCCTGCTCATCGGTCTTGAATTTGATGATAGACAGAATCGGTCCAAAGACCTCTTCTTGCGCGATACGCATGTCGTTGGTGACGTCTGTGAAGATGGTGGGTTCAACAAACCAGCCTGCCGTGTCTTGCCCCGTGGCGGCTTGTCCACCCAAAACGCAACGCGCGCCATCCTGTTTGGCAATGTCGATGTAGGAGAGGATTTTTTCAAACTGGGGATGTGTCGTGACCGGTCCCACTTGGGTTTGTGGTGACATGGGATCACCCATGTTGGCGGTTTTGGCCAATGCCAACAACTTTTCGACGACTTCATCGTGAACGCTCTCGTGCACCAGTAAGCGCGAGCCCGCCAGGCAAGTTTGTCCCGTGGCTGCAAAAATGCCCGACACCGCGCCTTTGACGGCGTTATCGATATCGGCATCTTCAAAAATGATATTGGGGGATTTGCCGCCGAGCTCAAGCGATACCGGCTTTAACCCTCGGGCAGCCGCCTCGTAAACCTTAATGCCGCCTGCCTCACCCCCGGTGAACGCCACGCGGGCCACTTTGGGGTGTTCGACCAAGGCACTGCCGACCTCGTGGCCGTAGCCTGTGACCACATTGACCACGCCTTTGGGGAAGCCGGCCCGTTCGACCAGACTCATGAACGCGAGCACCGACGCCGAGGTGTATTCCGAGGGCTTGATCACCACGGTGTTGCCGGCGGCCAAGGCCGGTGCCAGTTTCCAGGTGGTCAAGAGCAAAGGGGAGTTCCATGGCGTGATGATCGTGACCACGCCCAATGGCTCGTGGTGCGTGAAATTGAACATGCCGGGCTTATCGATGGGAATAACGGCTCCCTCAATTTTGTCGGCCAAGCCGCCGAAGTAGTAATACCACTGAGGCATGTACTGTGTTTGGCCATACATCTCGGCTTTTAACTTGCCGTTGTCGCGTACCTCGATGTCAGCGAGCCATTCCGCGTTTTCCGAGATAAGGTCGCCGAGTTTGCGCAGTAGGGCACCCCTTTGGCTAGCGTTCATCTCAGCCCATGGTCCCTTGTCGAAAGCGGCATAGGCGGCTTCAACAGCCCGATTGGCGTCATCTGCATCACAGCGCGGAATCAAGGCCCACGGCTTAGCGGTGTAAGGGTTTTCAGTTTCTAGCCATTGCCCGCTCGCGGGATCAGTCCATTGGCCATTTATCCACACTTGATATTTCTGCACGGTGTACTCCCCAAAGCCATTAGTTAAAAATGTCCTTCGCGATGAACGAAGTCATTACTTCATGGCGTTGATGATAACAACACGAGCCCGTCAAGCGGGTAATTGTTGGGGCGGGATAGTCTCTTCGAGTGTTTCTTCGTCGGCAGGCGGGTTGAGTGGTCGTAAAAAGGCATCTGGCACGGGCCCTCGGCATTTGAATGTCAAACGGCCTTTGATGATGTAGGTTAAAGAGTCTGTTTCAGACAGTGTTTGTACTTCCCAAGTATGCATGGGACCGTGCCCGGTCCAGTCTTCGAGTCCATGGGAGTCGATCACACGCACGATACGCCCGAGATTGTCGGGGATGTCGCAGTTGACCGTGATGGCTAGATCTCCGAGTCGGCAATTCAGTGACATGGCGGCTCACCTCATGAACATGTATCTATTCGATCTTAACTCGATTAAAAAATCCAAGGCAAGAACCGTTTTGAATGGACTTGATAATCTCGGTATTGTGGGTAGTGCTCAAGGAGAAAGTGCTCCTCAATAGCCGCTTTGAAAACCAACACCACGAATAATGCCGACCAGTTAAACCAAGCCCACCAGCCATCAATAAGGAGTGCGGCGCCTGCCGCGAGTAGCAATAAACTGGTGTACATGGGATGCCTGATCCATTGGTACGGTCCGGTCGTAATGAGGTTTCCATCCGATTTGGGCGTGGGCACAATACGGAAATTACCCGGGCGATTCACCGTGAGTGTCCATGCGGCTAGGGTGATTGAAAGGGCTAAAAGGGCCGCTGCACCACTGTCCCAGCTCAGCGAGGCCCAGCGTTGGTAGACCTGCCATCCGAGCGTGGCCAACAGGCCAAATTGTGCAAAAACCAAACCTTCATTCATATCATCATCCCACAGAGAGAAACGCGAAAGAAACGCGAGCGAACGCGCAGAAACAGACGCGCAGAAACAGGTAAACACAAGCCCTATGGAAGATCAAGACGCATTTGATCAAGGCGCATTTGATCTGTCGACCCATTGTTCCCATCGCCCCGTTAGACCCAATCGGGTCACTGGCGTTGGGTAGCCCCTGCTTGTAGCCCCTGCTTGCTTTCAATGATAGGCTGGTAGACATCAGAAGCAGGGCGCAAGTCTTGGCCAATGTTTCTGCATCATCGCCTATTACAAATATAGGTAAATACAATTGTTAAACAAATAACAATTGAGCTAATCTATCATCCTAGTTACTGGAGAAGGAGTTAGCCATGTCAGACCAAGGAAAATGCCCCGTCATGCACGGCGCGAACACGGTTACATCAAACAACGTTATGGCTTGGTGGCCTAACGCTCTAAATTTGGACATCTTGCATCAACACGATCGCAAAGTGAATCCAATGGATCCTGAATTTGATTACCGAGCGGCGGTGAAGTCAATTGACGCTCAAGCACTCAAAAAAGATATCACTGAATTGTTGACAACCAGCCAGGCGTGGTGGCCGGCTGACTGGGGTCACTATGGGGGCCTGATGATTCGGATGGCTTGGCACGCCGCTGGTTCTTATCGGGTCGCCGATGGACGCGGTGGCGCGGGCACCGGGAATCAGCGATTCGCGCCCCTAAACTCCTGGCCAGACAACGTCAACTTAGACAAAGCGCGACGCTTGTTGTGGCCCATCAAGAAAAAATATGGCAATCAACTGAGCTGGGCCGATCTGATCATCTTGGCCGGTAACGTGGCTTATGAGTCTATGGGTCTTAAAACTTACGGTTTTGCTTTTGGTCGTGAAGACATTTGGCAGCCCGAAGAGGATATCTATTGGGGCTCAGAGAAGGAATGGTTAGACGCCACCCGCTACGAAGGTGAGGGCGAAGACCGCGAGTCTCTGGAAAACCCCTTGGCCGCCGTTCAAATGGGTTTGATTTACGTGAATCCTGAAGGCGTGGGTGGCAAGCCTGATCCATTGCGCACGGCCCACGACGTACGTTTGACTTTCGCCCGCATGGCGATGAATGACGAAGAGACGGTGGCTTTGACGGCCGGCGGACACACCGTGGGTAAGTGTCATGGCAATGGCGATGCCAGTCTGCTCGGGCCGGCGCCCGAAGGCGCAGAACTTGACGAGCAAGGGCTGGGTTGGCAAAACAACGGTAATCGTGGCGTGGGCCGTGACACGGTCTCAAGTGGCTTAGAAGGGGCGTGGACGACGAATCCCACGACATGGGATAACGGTTATTTTTACCTGCTCTTTACCTACGACTGGGAACTCAAAAAGAGTCCAGCCGGTGCTTGGCAGTGGGAGCCGATCAACATCAAGGAAGAGGATAAGCCCGTTGATGTTGAAGACCCTTCCATCCGTCTAAACCCCATCATGACCGATGCGGACATGGCGATGGTGAAAGATCCTGCTTATCGCAAGATTTCAGAGCGCTTCTACAAAGACCCGGACTACTTCTCTGACGTGTTTGCACGGGCTTGGTTTAAGCTGACCCATCGGGACATGGGGCCCAAGGCACGCTATATCGGACCGGAAGTGCCTGCTGAGGACTTGATTTGGCAAGACCCCGTTCCAGCCGGCCGGCAAGATTACGACGTGGCTGCGGTCAAAGCCAAGATCGCTGCCAGTGGTTTGACCATCAGTGAGATGGTTTCGACCGCTTGGGATAGTGCGCGAACTTACCGCGGCTCAGACATGCGTGGTGGCGCCAATGGTGCTCGGATCCGTCTGGCCCCTCAAAAGGACTGGGAAGGCAATGAACCGGCGCGTTTGACCAAAGTGCTGAAGGTGCTTCAAAACATTGCCGATGAAACGGATGTCAGTGTCGCCGATGTGATTGTGTTGGCCGGTAATCTGGGCGTTGAGCAGGCCGCTCAAGCAGCCGGTGTCAACATTGACGTCCCGTTCTCGCCCGGTCGTGGTGACGCAACCCAAGAGATGACCGATGTGGAATCGTTTGAGCCCCTTGAACCGGTACACGATGGTTTTAGGAACTGGCTTAAAAAAGACTACGACGTCAGCGCCGAAGAGATGTTGTTGGATCGTGCGCAGTTGCTAGGCTTGACCGCGCCTGAAATGACGGTCTTGGTTGGTGGCATGCGAGTGCTTGGCACCAATCACTCGGGTACCCAACACGGTGTGTTTACCAATCGCGTTGGTGTTTTGACGAACGACTTCTTTGTAAACCTGACCGACATGGCCTACAGCTGGAAGCCAACGGGGCGTAACAGTTACGACATCTGCGATCGCGCCAGTGGCCAAACCAAGTGGACCGCGACGCGGGTGGATCTGGTGTTTGGATCGAACTCGATCTTGCGATCCTATGCGGAGGTTTATGCACAAGACGACAGCAAAGAGAAGTTTGTGCGTGACTTTGTCGCTGCTTGGACAAAAGTGATGAATGCAGACCGGTTTGACCTAACCGCCTGAATCTGTCACTAGGTTCTGGTAAACCGTCGCCCGATCCCTTACGGATCGGGCGATTTTTTTTACCGTCGATCAAGCCACTGCATCTTTCGACAGCTTTACATTTTGTTTCATTTGGTGCGTTGCGCCCCATTTAGAGGCAAATAAAAATAAAAGCTACCCAAAAGAGAGCTATTTAATCGATTTTGCATACAAAAAAGTTGGCACGATTTGTGCATTACTGGTGTTACCCGCGATTTTCACGGGTGGTTGTGGATTGTTCCCAGCCTCACTTTTTTCGTGGAATGCCAAATGAATATCAAACGCTTGTCCGTCTGCTTATTGAGTGCCCCATTATGTGTGGCCGCCATGGCCACTGCTCAGGCTGAGGGAACCGATCTCGGAAACGGCTTGACGCTATCCGGCAATCTGGCAGTGACCAGTGATTACCGGTTCCGTGGTTATACCCAGACTAATTTCAAACCGGCGGTTCAAGGTGGAATTGACCTGAGTCACGCCTCGGGCTTCTACATCGGCAACTGGAACTCCAATGTGGGTTGGACCGATGACACATCCATTGAAATGGATGTGTATGGTGGCTGGAGTGGGGACGTAGGTAACGGCCTGACCATGGATGTGGGTGCCATTCAGTACATCTATCCCAGTGCGGGTATGGCAGTCAACCCCAACACCACGGAGTTGTATGTTGGCCTAGAAAAAGGACCGGCTTCTTTCAAGGTCTATTACTCACCGACCAATTACTTTGGTGGGGCTGATTCAAAGAACACGTTTTATTTTGACGCCAACGGTTCGATTGATCTGGGTAGCGGCTGGGCAATTGGTTTGCATGCGGGCTACCAAACCCTCAAAAACGCCGTCGATGTCGATGGCAACAACTTAAGCGGCTACTTTGATTACAAAGCGGGTATTTCAAAGGATGTCAGTGGCTGGGTGTTTGATTTGAGCGTGGTGGGCGCTTCAGCCGATAACTTTTTCACAAGCACCCAAGGCCACTCAGCAGGTCGGGTGGGTGCGCTGTTTGCAATTAGCAAAGGCTTCTAAAGACAGCATGCCTAAGGGTTGTGCCTTGTTGTGTGCACGACCCTTTTGGCGCCCCGTCTATTTGCGTTACTTTTCTGACAGGCTCAACCCGACACGTGCGGGCAGGTTGAACGCTCGAAAGGTTGAAGTGTTGGCAAAGAAATGGATAGCCTAACGCTGACATTTTGTTAAACAATGTGTTTTTTTATTAAAAAATCAACATATCACTGTTTTTTTATTAAATTCTTTGATGGCTTGGCCTGGCTTTAAAAGGCAACGTCGAGCCATACAGGCCTGCGCTTTTTTTAGGCAAATTGCAGTTTGGCAAGCTTGGCATAAAGACCACCTTGTGCGATCAATTCGGTATGCGTGCCTTGTTCTGAAACATGGCCTTGGTCGAGCACGAGGATACGGTCGGCACTGAGCACCGTGGCCAAGCGATGGGCAATGGTCAATGACGTGCGCCCAGGCAAGACCGTATCGAGTGCTTGTTGCACTTCGCGTTCTGACTCAGCATCTAAGGCGCTCGTGGCTTCGTCAAGTAACAAGATGGGCGGGTTCTTAAGGATCGCCCGGGCAATGGAAATGCGCTGCTTTTGTCCGCCGGACAAACGCACACCGCGCTCCCCCAAAAAGCTTTGATAGCCTTCAGGTAAGGCGGAAATAAAGTCATGGGCGTGGGCGGTTTTAGCGGCGGCTACCACCTCTTCATCGGTGGCGTCTAGCCGGCCATAGCGAATATTTTCTAAGGCGCTAGCCGCAAAAATCACGGGTTCCTGAGGAACGATGCCGATGGTTTCACGCAGTGGCGCAACCGGCCATTGATCAATCGCTTGTCCGAAGACTTCAATTTGCCCATTGTTGGGTTGGTAAAAACGCAGCAAGGTCGCAAACAAAGTGCTTTTGCCGGCACCCGAAGGCCCAACCAACGCATAGCGCCCGCCCGCCGGCAAGGTAAAACTCAAATGATTCATGGCTGCAAAGTTGGGCCGTGACGCGTAGGCAAATGACACATCCCGAAACACGATGGCGGGTGTGTCGCCAGTGGCCGAGGAACGAGCCGCCGATTTGGTCGTGTGGGTCAAGGGGGCGTCTGCCGCAAGCGCAGGCATGGCCTGCATCAGTTCAACGAGTCGCTCGGTAGCGCCTGCAGCGCGTTGCAAGGCCCCCCATGTTTCCGACAAGGCACCGATGGAGCCGGCAATCAGAACCGCGTAGAGCACAAACTGGGTCAGATCGCCGAGCGACATGGCACCGGCGCTGACTTGTTGGGCACCGAGCCAGAGGACAAAGACAATCACCGAGAAAGCCATCAGGATGGTGGTGGCCGTCAATAGCGAACGCAACGCCACGCGTTTTTTTGCAACCAAAAACGCCATTTCCACGGCAGATTGGTAGCGTTTTTGTTCATAGGGTTCACGCACAAAGGCTTGCACGGTGGTCACGGCATTCAACACCTCGCCTGCCATGGCGCTTGTGTCTGCGACTTTGTCCTGACTGGTGCGCGACATTTTTCGGACGTAGCGGCCTAACGCCCAGATCGGCAACACGACAGCGAGCAGCAATGCAATCATGACGCTGGCCAGCCAAGCGCTGGTAATGAGCATCATGGTGATGCCACCGACCAGCATGACCAGGCTGCGCAAGGCGATGGATACGCTAGAGCCGACCAAAGTCTGCACCAGTGTGGTGTCGCTGGTCAGACGCGAGAGCACTTCGCCAGTTTGTAACGTCTCAAAGTAGGCGGGACTTTGCCGCAAGACATTCTCAAAGACGCGTTGGCGGATATCAGCCACGACGCGCTCACCCAACCACGACATGACATAAAAACGGCTGGCGGTCATGATGGCGAGAACCACCGCTAGCAATAGAAGATTGATGAATTGCTGGTTGATGGCCTGACTTGTGAGGCCCGTGTCGACCAAGTTTCGAAAGGCCAAGGGCACGGCCAGTGTGGCCGCTGCGGCCAACAGCAAAAACAAGGCCGCCAAGCACCATTGGGCTTTGTAGCGGGAGAACACACGGTATTCCCGTAACCATCGGGTCAGACTGCTGAGTTTTGTTGCCATGGGGTGCAGTGTAAGGGATTGCCTTGCTGCCTAAATGCGGCTCAACCCTTTTATGGCGAGTCAGTGCAGCGGACTCACATTCTAAGCGGCTCTCCGTAGCCTGTTAGCTCGAGATAGCCCCTACCAATGACGCGTCCTTCTTCAATCAACGTCACCGCACCCTCATAATAAAAGCCCCCCGTGCTAGCGCGCGCGTCTACTTCCTGATCGGCCATCAACGGCTTTAACTGCCATTGCCGAGTCGGGGTTTTTAGGGTGAAGCCTTCGGGGTAGCTCACCAGTGAATGCGGTGATCGCCAGCGACCAAAAGGGAGCCATTCGACGGTGGCAGGCTTTTCTATTCGATTGCCTTGGGCGTCACGCCAGTCCCACTCACTGAAAAGCGTCTGACCCTCGGCGTCTCGAATGCGAAAAGCCATCAAGCTGCTGCCATCAAAGAGATTGATGCCAATCCAGTCCCAACCCACCGCGTCCTCCATCAAAAGGCTACTGGACCACTCGTGGTCAAACCAGGCCGTCCCAGTCAAATCCAGTGGCTCGGTATGGGTGGCGCCCGAACTTGGACGGTCTTTTAAGGTGACTTGCGCCCGCACGCGCATCTGAGGTCGGCTGTAGTAATAACTGGCCAGATCCGGTGATGGGCCTTTCAGCGAATAACCGGCTTGACCGCGCAGCACAGGGTCGCCCGTTGGTTGGGCCTCTAGCTCAAGCGTGAAGTCGTCTGCGGGGATAAAGACGTCATAACGGTCGGTCGGTGTGCGCCGCAATTGCCAGTCGGCCATTTTTAAGTCTGTGTCGTTGGTATCAAAGGCAATCCCGGCTGGCCCCACGCGACCCGAAATCTGTGCATGACGCAGCTGACCTTCATCTGGAAGGGCCAGGGCGGCATGGGCAAACATCAACTGCTGTGGAGCGAAGCGGCTCGGGTTTGCCACCGGATGGCGCGTGCGACTTCTAAAAAAAGTCACTTGGAATCCCACGGGTTGTGAACCCGAGTCCAACCAACCGGTGAGATACCACCACTCGGTTCTGTAGTCCGGATGGGCACCGAAATCTTTTGGAAAGACCAAAGGGCGTGGTCGCACGCTAGGGAACGTGACCGCGTCAGCAGCCAGTTCCGGTGAAGCGGCCAAGGCAGTCAAACTCGCCAACGGCTGGACCGATGACAAGGCCAATAAGCGTTTCAACCACAGTCGACGTGTGATGCCTGTCATTACCAATCCTCCCTCAAAGACTCGGTCAATCGATCCGGTTTTAGGTGACGGGTAGACGCCCAAACGGCTGCGCCAATGCCCAGTAAAACCACCATCAACATCAGCAAAACCATGGCGCTGATCGGTAAGCTGGTTTGCATGGTCCAGTGAAAGGACTGAGGATTGACGCGGTGAATCAAGATTTGACTCATCAGTAAACCCAAGAGAGTTCCCCAAAGACTGGCGAGGGCCAAAAGGAGACCGGACTCACGGGTGATCCATTGGATCCGTTGCCCACCTGATTGTCCAAGGTGGTGCAAGAGGGCGTACTCCTTTTGTCGTAGCAAGGCTTGGCCAGCAAAGCCAGCTGCCACAGAGAAGAGGGCCACCAGCAGAGCCGCCACCTCAAGTGCATACGTCAAGGCAAAACTGCGATCAAAGATCGTCAGTGACAGGGCCCGTAAATCAGACGCACTTCTGAAAGACAGATCCTTGAATGCCGGGAATGCTTCACGTATTCGATCCAGCACATCGGAACCACTAGCATTGGGTGTCAACCAGATCGCTATGTTCGTGCGGCGTGAATCATTCGTTAAGCCTTGGTAATCGTTGATATCTATCACGACCGATCCATGTTGGCGGCCGTAGTCTCTAAAAACACCCGCCACCCAAACCGGGACAGACCCGTCTGTCACACCCGCTAACGGAAGGCGTTGGTAGCCCCCCGGTTGCCAATCATATAAGTCGACCATTGCCTCAGACACATAGACTTCGGGACCGTCTCCTGTTGTGGCGGGTGTGACCCCACCGGTGAGTGGCAAGGCGTCGGCGGCACCGACATTGGCAATAGGTCGCGCAATCAAGGCGACTTCGGGCCGATCCGGGCGAAACAACACATCGCGTTGACGGGTCAATTCAATGCGTTTGATACCCTCTAAAGCGCCGAGGATCTCAACGGTATTGGGATCCTCGGCGAGCGTGCGGCCCAAGTCGGACTGATTAAGGCTGGCGTATAAGTCGGCCGGTAACACTTGGTCTAACCACCGCGTTACCGAGTCCCGGAAACTGGCCACCATGACCACCATGGCCACGGTGAGTGCGAGCGCGGCCACCACGCCAGCGATCAATCCCGCGGCACTAGCCGGGGCTTGGGCTAAGCGCCAGACCGCTAGGGTCATTGACGAAGCATGGGTTCGGGATGTGGATAGACGGCGCGCCATTTGTGCAAAGAGTTGGTGAACCAAGGCGGGCGTGAGTGCCAGTCCGGCAAAAAGCAAAAAGGCAATTGAAATATAGGCGGCGATGGGCAAACCGTCTATTGCGGGTAGAAAAGCCAATATCAAACTGACCAGTCCCAACCCGATCGCCACGCGATAGCGCAACACGGGCTTGAGAACACGTTCGTGAGCACCCGCACGCAGTTGCTTCATGGGTTTGTCTTGAGTGGCCGCTTGCGCAGGAAAGTAGCCGGCCAGTCCACCAACGCCAAGTGCCAACAACCAAAAGCCTAACAAGGTGAGGGGGGCAATGATCAGGGGTGGCGCCGTGGTGGCGAAGTAGCCCGCACCCAAATCGCCACCGACCACGTTCAATAACAGCCAGGCTAATCCAAGTCCCATGCCAATGCCCACCAAACCACCCAGTGCGGCCACGATCAGCGCTTGCGTCAACACCAATCCGAATACCCAGCGGCGTGTGGCTCCGAGAACGCTGAGCAAAGCCAATTGTGATTGCTGGCGGATCACCGAAAAACTGATGGTGGTGAAGACAAGAAAGGCGCCCGTAAATAGCGCTACCAACGCGAGTACGGTGAGGTTGACGCGGTAAGCCCGTGAGAGGTTCGACATGCGCCGATCGCGGTCATCGGCGGTCACGAGCGTGAGCCCGAGACCCAACGCCTCGATGTCATTCGCAAGGTCGTTTAGGCTTCGGCCCGGCTCGGGTTGAATATCTAAGCGACTGAGCTGGCCCATGCCGTCGAGTCGCCATTGGGCCAGACCCAAGTCCATGACAGCGATGCGTTGTCCCGACGCGCCTGGGACGAGTCCGGCGATCGTAAAAATTTCTTGCTTGTCTGCCAGGGTAAGGGTCAGTTCATCACCAAGGGCCACGTCCAAGGCCTGTAGCGCCGCTGCCGATAAGAAAATGGCCTCACCAGAGAATAGGGGCTCTCGTGCTTGATCAGCGACCGAAGGCATCAAAGCGGCAGTCACCTGAGCGGCTCTAAAGAGATCGATCCCCAGGACATTGACAGGTTGGCTGTCGATCTCTAGCACGGGACTGACCGCACGAATGCCCAGTTCGCGTTGCTTTTCAACGATCTCATCAAAAAGGGCATCAGAAAAGGTGCCCGTCGGTGAAACCAATTGCGCTGACGCTTGGCCATTGATCATGTCCAAGGCCCGTCCAAATTCACCGAGCGCGGAACGGTTGACCGTGTGTATGCCAACGGCGAGCGCAACCCCCAAGGCTACCGTCATACCGGCAATGATCCAGCGCCCGGGTTGGGCTCGAAAGGCAGACGACAAGAGCCAAAAAAACAGCATCAGCCTGTCAACACAAAACGGCGATCCAGTCGTTGGGCAGCATCCGCAGAATGGGTCACCATGATCAGGGCAGAGCCCTGTTTGCGGCAGGTGTCGCACAGCAAGTCCAGGGCTTGTGCTGCGGTTTCTGGATCGAGGTTGCCGGTGGGCTCGTCGGCCAAGACCAGGCGTGGCTGATGCACCAAACCGCGTGCCAAGGCTACGCGCTGTTGCTCACCACCTGACAGGACCGCAGGCAAGGCCTCGAGTAATTCGCCCAACCCAAGCTTGTCGAGTAGCGCAAGGGCCCGGGCTTTGGACTGCGACACAGACAAGCCCGCCAATAAGCAAGGCACCATGACGTTTTGAAGGGCGTTCAAATGGGGCAACAAGTGAAAGGCTTGAAACACAAAGCCAAAGGCGTCGCGACGCAGGGCGAGTCGCTGTGTCGCCTCCATGGCGGTGAGGTCTACCCCTTCAAATAGCACTTGCCCACCATCTGGTTGATCCAGACCGGCGAGCAGGTTCAGTAACGTCGATTTGCCCACGCCAGAGGCCCCTTGCAGGGCGAGTTGTTCATTGGCAGACAGTGACAGATCCAGATCACGAAACAACCAGCGTTTTGGTGACACGCGTCGTGACAGGCCTATGGTTTGCAGCAAGGTCATAAAACGAAATCGGTTTGATTAAATGGGCTCGGATGCGGGGATCAAAAGACAACCCGGTAAAATGTAGCATCTACCCACTCACCGGGTGCGAGTAATCGGCGCTTAATTCGGTTAATGCCTGAGCGTTAAAACCTGAGCGATGAGTGGATTCGTTAATACGACACGCCGAACAGGAGACAGGGGCCGATGGAAGTGTTTGTGCACTCCGCATTTGGTGAGATTGCTGCGCTTTTGATGATCGCAGCGGTCATTGGCTCTATCGGTATTCTGCTAAGACAACCGCTCATCGTCAGCTTCATCGCGGTCGGGCTGGTTGCCGGTCCATCGGTGATGGACATGGTGCAATCAGACGCCCAAATCAAACTGCTGTCTCAGTTAGGTATCGCTGTTTTGTTGTTTTTGGTGGGTATCAAACTCGACGTTAAGTTGATTCGATCATTGGGGCCAGTCTCACTCATGACGGGCTTGGGGCAAGTCGCCTTCACAGCTTTTTTTGGTTACCTGATCGGGCTGGCCTTGGGTTTGGGTCAAGTCACCAGTCTATACGTGGCGGTGGCGCTGACGTTTTCTTCGACCATCATCATTGTCAAGTTGTTGTCCGATAAGCGCGAGATTGACTCGCTCCATGGGCAAATCGCCTTAGGGTTTTTGATCGTGCAGGACTTGGTGGTGGTTTTGGCCATGATTGTTCTGTCTGCGGTGGGGATTGGGTCGGCTGCAACCCAGGACGGCGGGCACGTCGGTGGCTCGGTTCTGACGGTGCTCATCTCTGGGTTGGCCATGGTTGGCCTCGTGATCCTCTTTGTGCGCTATGTAGCCAATCCGCTGACTGAGCGCTTGGCGCGTGCACCTGAGCTCTTGGTGATTTTTGCCATCGCACTCGCAGCCATGTTTGCTGCCGTCGGCGATCTGGTTGGTTTGGGCAAAGAAGTGGGGGGGTTGCTTGCTGGTGTCGCGTTGGCCTCGACGCCCTATCGCGAAACCATCGCGGCACGCTTGGCACCGTTACGGGATTTTTTACTTTTGTTTTTCTTCATTTCGCTCGGCTCGGCACTTGATTTGTCGTTGCTAGGCGCGCATGTGACTGGCGCCATTGTCTTTTCCTTGTTTGTTTTGATTGGTAATCCGTTGATTGTCTTGATCATTATGGGAGCTTTGGGTTATCGCAAACGAACCAGTTTCATGGCCGGTTTGACGGTCGCCCAGATCAGTGAGTTTTCTTTGATTTTTGTCGCGATGGGGGTCTCTTTGGGACATCTATCGTCCGAGGCGCTCGGCTTGGTCACCATGGTTGGTTTGGTCACGATCGCTGCTTCGACTTACATGATCACGTATTCGCATAAGCTCTACACGCTGTTTGAGCCTGTATTGGGTATCTTCGAGCGTCAAGGCACACCCCGCGAACCTTCAGATGCAGGGGCTGTTCGTCAGGGCGACAGCGACGTCATCATTTTTGGGTTGGGACGGTTTGGAACGGCGATTGGATTGAGGCTGCAAAATCGCGGGATCAATGTCCTGGGGGTGGATTTCAACCCGATGGCGGTCAAGCGCTGGGGTGAGCTCGGTCTGAGAAGTAAGTTTGGCGATGCCAGTGATCCCGAGTTCGTGAGTGAATTGCCTTTGCCCCAAGCCAAATGGTTGGTGTCGACCGTTCCCATTTATGTCACGGGTTTGAGTCACGAGGATACGCGCCACACCCTCATGCAATTGGCTCGGTCAGCGGGTTTTCAGGGGCGCATGGCCGTGGCCTCGCACCAGCAACAAGACACCGAAGCCCTGGCCGGTAATGGCGCTGATTTGGTGCTGGAACCCTTTCAGGATGCCGCTGACCGTGCTGTCGAACTGTTGTGTGGTGCCACGCCAGAGGCGCGCACGAATATCCCCCCGATCGAATCGGAACAGAAGCAGACATAAAGCTGTCATATTCCTGACCTAATATTCGACGAGTTTGTAGCGAATGTCCCCTGTTGGGTCTTCGTTGTCAATCTTAACGAATAACTTGCCGCTTCCTTCACTCAGGAGTTTGACATGCGTAAATACCTCATGGGTACGCTTGCTGCGTCCTTGCTGTTTTCAGCCACTGCCAGTGCCCAATTCACCCTCGATTCGCGTTACACGGACAGTGACGGTGACTTGGTCGCCGACACACCCACAAACGCCTCCAAGCAGGTTGATCCTTCAACCCTGATCTTTGCTTACACACCGGTCGAAGACCCTGCTGTTTATGCCGACGTCTGGTCAGAGTTCATTAATCACATGGCCAAGACCACGGGTAAAAAAGTCCAGTTTTTCCCTGTGCAGTCTAACGCTGCACAAATCGAGGCCATGCGCTCAGGTCGCTTGCATATCGCAGGCTTTAATACCGGCTCGAATCCTTTGGCAGTCGCATGTGCCGGGTTCAAACCTTTCGCCATGATGGCTCGTGCTGACGATAGCTTTGGCTATGAGATGGAAATCATCACCTTCCCTGGGTCTGGCATTGAGAAAGTGGAAGACATCAAAGGCAAGCAGTTGGCCTTTACTTCACAAACATCGAACTCTGGCTTTAAAGCGCCCTCAGCGATTTTGAAAGCTGACTTCGACATGGTTCCAGAGCGCGATTTTGAAGCAGTGTTCTCTGGCAAGCATGACAACTCAATCCTCGGTGTGGCTAACAAAGACTACCAAGCCGCTTCTATTGCCAATTCGGTTCGCAATCGGATGCAAGCGCGTGATGTGGTCAAGCCTGAGCAACTTAACATCATTTACACGTCACAAACCTTTCCAACTACGGGTTATGGCGTTGCCCACAACCTGACGCCAGCGCTTCAAGAGAAAATCCGCGAGGCGTTTTTCTCATTCGATTGGGAAGGCACCAAACTACAGAAAGAATTTGAAAAAAGCGGCGAAGCCAAGTTCATTCCCATCACCTTTAAGAAAGACTGGGATGTGATCCGCAAGATCGATGCGGCTAACAACGTTTCATATACCTGTCAGTAAGGTGTTGGTGCCCTAGCGCCATATCGTTGAAGTGGCGCTGGTTTACCAACGTTTGTTTGAGCAGCCCCATGCCACATGGGGCTGCCTCACCGCTCTGTGTTCTTAGCGTTGTCTTGAGTCTTCATAAGGACAGTCGATGTTGGTTATCAAAAACCTGACCAAACAATATGGTGCCAAAGACGTGGCGCTCAAAGACGTCTCTGTCACGATTGGTCCTGGTGAAATCGTGGGTCTGATAGGACCGTCAGGGGCAGGCAAGTCGACCCTCATTCGATGTATCAATCGTTTGGTTGAACCCACGGCTGGCCACATCTTGCTAGATGACGTTGACCTCGCTTCTTTATCATCGGGCGCGCTACGACGCCAACGCCGACGAATCGGCATGATCTTTCAAGAATACGCACTGATTGAACGGCTAACCGTCATGGAAAACGTCCTTTCAGGGCAGCTCGGTTATGTGTCGTTCTGGCGATCTTACTTACGCAAGTTTCCTGCAGACGCCGTACGCAATGCCTTTGCATTACTAGATCGTGTGGGGTTGTTGTCACACGCTGATAAAAGAGCAGACGCTTTGTCTGGCGGGCAACGCCAGCGTGTGGGTATTGCCCGCGCCTTGGCGCAAGAGCCCGATCTTTTGCTTGTTGACGAGCCAACAGCGAGCTTAGACCCCAAAACCAGCCGGCAAATTATGCGGCTCATCACAGAGATTTCCGTTGAGCGCGGACTGCCAGCGATTGTCAATATTCATGATGTGCCTTTAGCCAAGCAGTTTATGCGTCGGATTGTTGGTTTGCGCGCCGGTGAAGTGGTATTCGACGGTAAGCCAGAAGATCTGGACAATGATGTCTTAACGACCATTTACGGGGCTGAAGACTGGACGGCCATGCGCGAATCGCATGAGCAAGACAAGACTAGCGAAGCCGAACAAGCTCACGCCATGCAGCAAATCGGTGTGTCAGCGATATGAGCCAAGCAAGCCAGGCTTATCCCTCTAGCTGGAAACGACCCCCTCAAATCTTTACAGACCCATTTTGGCGTCGTGTGATTTTTAGTGGCATTGCCCTTTACTTGTTTCTCGCCATTGGATCGGTTGAGGTCAACTGGACGCGGGTATGGGAAGGTCTGGAAAGAGGGCAGAAGTTTGTCATGGGTTTTTTGGTCCCCGATTTCACGAGTCGCTGGACCGATATCTCGGTTGGTCTGGTAGAAAGCCTGACCATGACGCTGACAGCCACTGTTATTGGGATCATCATCAGTGTGCCGATTGGCATTGGTGCAGCCAATAACATGGCACCGACATGGGTCTATCTAATTTGCCGGGCCATCATTGCAATCTCACGTTCTTTGCAAGAAATTATCATTGCCATTTTTTTCGTGGCGATGTTTGGTTTTGGGCCCTTCGCTGGCTTTTTAACCCTCTCCTTTGCCACCATTGGTTTCTTATCAAAGCTATTGGCGGAAGACATTGAAGATATCAATAAAGCACAAGTCGAGGCCATCCGCGCCACGGGTGCTTCATGGTTGCAGATTCTGGTCTACGGTGTCGCGCCACAAGTCATGCCGCGATTGGTCGGTTTGTCACTTTACCGACTAGACATCAATTTTCGGGAGAGCTCGGTCATCGGGATTGTGGGTGCAGGTGGAATCGGTGCCACGTTAAACACGGCCATTGACCGATACGAGTACGACAGTGCCGGAGCCATACTGTTGATTATCATCGGCATCGTCATGGTGGTGGAATACAGCTCAGGCCTTATTCGACGGAGACTGCAATGATCGATGGCCTGAAAGAGTCGGTCAATTTGCCGCAAATCTGGTCCTATCGAACCCCAAAAGTCAGGTTTCTGATCTGGATGGCATGGCTTGCGCTTGTGGCATTGTTTGTCTTTTCATGGCAGGTCATGAACGCCAATACGATGTGGGTGTTTGTGTGGGATGCACCAACCCAAGCCGCTGACATTGCCAGTCGCATGTTTCCACCTCGATGGGCATATATCCAATCGCTTTGGCAGCCGCTCTGGGATACATTGAATATCGCGACCCTAGGCACGCTTGGTGGGATTGCGATGGCTGTTCCGGTGGCCTTTTTAGCAGCACGCAACACCACGCCTTCGGTATTGTTTGTTCGACCAGTGGCACTAAGCATCATCGTGGCTTCACGCTCGATTAACTCTCTGATTTGGGCGCTGCTACTTGTGGCCATCATCGGGCCCGGCATTTTTGCGGGGATCATCGCGATAGCGCTGCGCTCCATTGGTTTTATTGGCAAGCTTCTTTACGAAGCGATCGAGGAAATCGACAAGAATCAAGTGGAAGCCGTTGTGGCCACGGGTGCTTCTTCTGCCCAGGTGATGCATTACGGCGTCGTATCGCAAGTCATGCCGGCCTTTTTGGGGATTTCGGTGTTCCGCTGGGATATCAACATTCGTGAGAGCACGATTCTGGGGCTTGTCGGTGCGGGTGGTATTGGCCTGCAACTTCAGGCTTCATTAAACGTATTGGCCTGGCCGCAAGTGACTTTGATATTGGTGGTTATTTTGGCCACCGTCTTGGTCAGTGAGTGGGTATCGGCCAAGGTGCGTGCCGCGTTGATTTAAGGACTCTCATTGGTCTAGGGTCTGGTCAACGCGTGACAATCGATTTTCAGTGAGCCTTACGCTGAAAATGTTCATATATGAGCATGAGTCCGTCAAACATGGTGTCTAGTAGTTCTTCTCTGTCCTTGGGTGATAACGGGGCAAGACGCAGGGTGGTGTCAGGGTGGTTTTCTTGGCCGAGCGTTAACATAGGTAATAACAATTGACTGAGTGTTTTATCGTCAATGAAGTCTTGCCAGTCGTCTTCGGTCAGGGACAAGCCGAGTAAAAAGCCACCTGCCCAGTCATTGCCGCAGGGCTGACCGCTGTCATCAACCAAAAGCGCAGGCACATAAACATCGCCGTTGTTTGACGCTTGTCGCAATGTTTCCGAGAGGGTGTTCCAGTGCCGTGTCATGAGCAATAGCATTTGCTCTTCTTGCGCCTCGTCTTCAAAAAACTGCTCGTACATGACGACCTCTAGGTAATGGCTTGGCATCAC
Source organism: Burkholderiaceae bacterium (assembly GCA_965656505.1). Classification (GTDB taxonomy): domain Bacteria; phylum Pseudomonadota; class Gammaproteobacteria; order Burkholderiales; family Burkholderiaceae_B; genus Algicoccus. Next base: position 86,522 of record CBFHKV010000008.1, read on the forward strand.
CATGGTGGGCGCGCACAGCAGTGCGCAAAACAGGCCATCGAGTCCTTCGAAGCTCATGATGGGTCCATTTTCAAGCGACGCCAAAAAGGCGTCAAGCGTGTCGATGTCGTCTTCGTTTAATGGGGTGTTTAAGTCGGTATCCATGGCACTTCTCCTCGTTGATGGCCACACTGTAGCGCAGGCGATGGTTTGGCGGTAGAGTGGTCAGCCTGAACCAAGAAAAAATCGAGGTCTTTGATGATTTTGTACCACGCACCGCCTTCTTACTATTCGATGGTTGCTCGCCTGGCTTTGCTCGAAGCAGGCGTTGGTTTTGATAGCCGGCCGATGGATCTCCACATCGCCAAGGAACAGCTAGCTCCTTGGTATCAGGCCGTCAATCCTCACATGACGGTTCCGGCGTTGGTCGATGACAACACCGTCCTGATAGACAGTCAGGACATCCTGCGCTTTGCAAGCGCTAAGGCCGGTTCGGCATGGGCGGACAGGGAGGTCTCGGTCAGCGGTGATATCGAGGCCGTCGTGCAAGCGTTTTATGCCATCCCCATTGAAGACCTCACTTTCACAAAAGCGATGCTTAAAATCCCACCGCTACGTTTTATTTTTCCGAGGGTGCTCAAGAAGATTGTCAGAAAGCTTGAAGGTGAATTAGAGATCACCGAGTACCCAGAGGCCGTTCGCGCAAAAATTGCGATCAATAAAAAGCGTATCAGCTACTTCACAGAAGGCAGCCTCAAGGACAAGCTTGAGACCGAGCGCGATCGTGTGACTGTTTTTTTAAACCACATCCCGGTGGGATCACCATTGTTGTTTGGTGACAAGCTGTCATCGGCAGATATTGTCAGTGCGGTGCTTATTGCAAGGCTAGCCATGATTGGCGAGTATTCATTGCTTAAACCCGTACCCGCACTGAACGCTTGGTTTGAGCGCTTTCAGGCCAGACCAGCCTTTGAGCGTGCCGATATTTGGATGAAACCCCACTTGTTTCGGCTGTTACTGCGGCGTTAGGTCAATGCACTGCCTGGCAAAAGTCCCTTTATGCTTTACAAGCAATACGGCTGTTAACCTCGGTGGTGTTGTGTGTTGGTGTCACATCGACTTTGCCATTGATGCTTAGAACGCTATCAGCACCAAACTACCAACAACGTCACAATCTCACGAATGGTTCAAGTCCTGCGACGCGATCACCTTGAAAGAAATGAGGATAGAAAGATGTCACCCATCATTGAAGTTCAGCATCTCATCAAAAGTTATGCTAACGGTGCTCGGGCTTTAAATGATGTGTCGCTTACCATCGAAAGCGGGGAAGTACTGGCCTTGCTTGGGCCCAATGGCGCGGGTAAGACAAGTCTGATTTCTATCATTTGCGGATTGACCACCATCACTGACGGTACGGTTAAGGTGGGTGGGTTTGATGTGGTTAAAGAGTATCGGCAGGCGCGCACGCTGATTGGGATTGTGCCGCAGGAACTGATGCTTGAGCCATTTGAGACCGTACTTTCAACGGTAAGCCTGTCACGCGGCTTGTTTGGTTTTAAACCCGATCAGTCTCATGTTGAGGCTGTGTTGAGTCAGCTGTCTCTGTTAGACAAAAAAGACGCCCAGATCAAAGAGCTGTCAGGTGGTATGAAGCGGCGGGTGCTGATTGCCAAGGCGTTAAGCCATGACCCCAAAGTTCTGTTTTTAGATGAACCGACAGCGGGTGTGGATGTTGAGTTGCGTCGTGACATGTGGCAAGTCATCAAAGCATTAAAGCGACAGGGGGTCACTATCGTTCTCACCACGCACTACATCGAGGAGGCCGAGGAAATTGCCGATCGGGTGGCGGTCATCAATGGGGGCCAAATCCTGCTCGTTGAGGAAAAAGTTCAGCTCATGAAGCGTCTCGGCACCAAAGCGTTACGAATCGATTTACATGAGCCGATCAGCGCACTGCCCGATCGCTTGGCAGCGATTGGCGTGCAGGCTGCGGATGACGGGATGACTCTTTTCTACCATTACGACGTCAATGCAGAAAAAACAGGCATTTCCTCGCTGTTGGCCGTGTTAGTTACCGAAGGCATTGTGATTAAGGATTTACGAACCTACGAAAGCTCTTTGGAAGATATTTTTCTTGATCTGGTTACCGTGGAGAAAAAATGAACTGGTACGCGATACGAGCCATCTATACCTTTGAGATGGCACGCACGTTCCGTACGATGCTTCAGTCTGTGGCGTCGCCGGTTATTTCGACAGCTCTCTATTTCGTTGTGTTTGGTTCGGCCATTGGTAGCCAAATGACAATGGTCGATGGAATGCCGTACGGTGTCTTTATTGTGCCAGGCCTCATCATGCTCTCCGTGATGATGCAGTCGGTGTCATACGCCTCATTTGGCATTTACATCCCGAAATTTATTGGCACGATTTATGAGCCGTTAGCCGCACCCATATCCCCTTGGGAAATGGTGATTGGGTATGTTGGCGCTGCGACCACAAAGTCAATCATGGTCGGTCTGATCATTCTTGGCGTTTCGTTCCTATTGGTGCCGGTGACGATTGCGCATCCTTTTGTGATGCTATTTTTTCTGGTGTTAACGGCCATATCGTTTAGCCTGCTCGGCTTTATTCTGGGGTTGATAGCGCGTAATTTTGAACAATTGAATCTTGTGCCGACGTTGATCATTACCCCACTGGTGTTTTTGGGGGGAAGTTTTTATTCGATCGATATGCTGCCACCGGTGTGGCAAACTGTGACGCTATTCAATCCGGCCGTCTACCTCATTTCAGGTTTTAGGTGGGCTTTTTTTGATGTTGCAGACGTGTCCATCGTCGCTTCGTTGGCAGCAATCAGCGCGTTCAGCATCCTTTGTTTTGCGGTTATTACCTGGATGTTCGCCACGGGGTACCGTCTTAAAAGCTAAGGGGGCTGTTTCTGTATATCCTCGGTTGGGTTCTCGCCTTTGGATCGCCTTGAATTTCTGAGAATACCGCGTCGAGTTCAGCCTTAGAGCCAACCGGGTTTCTAGTCCTTGATCTAGCTGGCTAAGCCCTACTTGCAGTTGTTCCCGCAGCTTGGCAAGCTTGATCTCATGAATCCATTGTTCGTGCGTATCCATGAAACGAAGTGCTTCCCGGACGGGATTTTTTCATTAATAGCGAGGTGACAAGACTAAAAATAGTCCTTAACGGGATTATTGGCGTAATGGATTATTTGAGGACGTTTTAGTCTCGTAAAGCCTAAGTATCGGCAGTGCAGCAGGCGGAAACGCGCGAAATTTTGGAGTTAGCGGTTCGTCCTGCAGAGCACCTGCCCCTAGGCTATCCCAGACGACATTGGTGACAACCAGCGGCAAAACCGGCTAGCCACACAAGGTGGAACAAAACTAAAATCCAAGGCAAGCGCGAGGTGCTGCCTACGCTGACCTCTAATGATGACTTTGGGCAACTTGAAATATTCAATTTTGAAGCGTGTCAGGACTTAATCATCGATTGCGCAAGGGAGGCCAAAGTGATGAATGGAAATGTGACTAACGAATACATTGAGTGGGAGTGACTAGATATTCACTCGCTCGCTTGTCCCAGCATCCGAGCAACGCGTGCTTCTAGCTGAGCACGCCAGCCACCTGCCGCAATAATTGCCAATTGAGATGCATCTAAGGGCGAGTACTTTAGCCTAACACCACGACTATGGTTGATAAACAATCCTGTTTCGAAGTTGACTTCAATATCGTCACCAGAGTCGACCTGTGAAGTTACCCCGGCACATCCGGGAAGAAATGCAACCCCTGCATTGATCGCATTGCGATAGCTGCCTCGTGGAATAGATTCCACCACCAGTCCGAGCTGGTGAGCGCTGATCCCGATCAAACCTTGAATATGTGGATTGCCTTGTGCAAAGCGCTTGCCTCCGACAATGATATCGCCTGGTTGAACTTTCTTGGGAAAATCTGGATCTAGCCCCGTCATTAAATAAGGTCCCAAGACCGCCGGATCGGTTTCCCGCTTAATTGCAAATTCGAGAGGCATCATATCGCCGTCAATGCCAACGTTATCACCAAATTTCCAACATCTGCCGCGCATGATCCAGTTTTTCATTGAGCATCCTGCACTTTCTTTGCATTCAGTAAATAGGCGCGTGGATCTGTAATCTCCCCTGCAACAGCCGAAGCAGCGACGGTTGCCGCACTACCTAGGTAGATTTCTGATTTCATCGCACCTAAACGACCAAAATCGTTACGTGTCCCGGTGTTAATGGAGACTTCGCCATCGGCCATGGCTCCAATTTTTCCTCCTGCGCAAACGCCGCAGCCAGGAGCCGTGACCGAGACACCCGCATCAACGAAGATCTGCATATAGCCTAGTGCGGTTGCCTCGGACATCACCTCGTAAGTACTCGGTGTCAGAAAGAATCTGACACCAGGGTGAATGCGTCGTCCCTCTAGAATGCTGGCTGCGATGGCCAGTTCACTGATGCCCGGTGCGGCGCAAGAGCCAATAAATGCGTGTTGGATTTTCTTACCAGCGACTTTTGACACACCCACCACATTGTCTGGGGTGGGTGGTATCGCCACCTGTGGCTCCACCAATCCCAGATCGAACTCAATGACGCGATGATAGACCGCGTCGGTATCGCTTTTGATCAACTCTATAGGCTCATTCGTTCTCGACGAGAGGTAGTCTAAAGTCTGCTGATCAGGCTCGATAAATGCTGTCTTGGCCCCAATCTCAATCGGGGTGTTGCAAAGCACCTGGCGCCCAGCAAAATCGACCGACGCCAATCCTGGACCACCAAACTCAAAGGCAGAATAGTCTGCATCGTCCACATCAATCACAGAAATTAGTTTCTGCGCCACGTCCCGGATGTGAATACCGGGACGCAATTGGCCGACCAGATTGACGCGAACTGTGTGGGGGACTTTCATCCAGACATTACCGCAGGCCAGAACCTCACTGATTTCTGTCACGACCGGAACACCCATGCAGCCAAGAGCGCCATAATTGGTGACATGGATGTCGTATGCGATCACAAACATGCCCGGGCGAATAAAACCCTTTTCCATTGGAAAAATATGACCGTGACCGCCCCGGCCAACATCGTAGAAATGCTCAATGCCGTATTTGCGAACAATCTCACGAACCTGCCGCTGCCGCTGGGCTGCCAATGGGCTGGTGGCCACGGGCTCATGATCCGTTGAAATCAAGAGTTTATGCGGAGCATGCAAGCGATTCAGCCCCAGCTCTTGCAAAACCTTGTCAAAGTTCACGACATACCAGTCGTGCGTCGTGATGAGGTCTGGCTCGGGGTAAACAATATCCCCCTGATTAACCTGTCGGCCGCAGGCTCGGGAGAAGATTTTTTCTGCGAGGGTCTGTCCCATGATTTACGCTCAACGTAATCCAAGGACATATGTTAGAGGTTCGCCGGCTTTGATGCGTGCATCGCGTGCCTCTTCTTTTGTCCGTTGTTTTAGAGCAGTCGTTAGCGTATCCTGCGCCAGCTCTTGAGCAATGACCACGACACCATCAGCATCACCTACTAGCATATCGCCTGGGCGCACCAATTGACCGCCCACGGATACAGGCAAACCAACCCAACCCGAATGCCCCTTGAACGTACCTGTTACCGTCACGCCGGCGGCGTAGATAGGCACGCCGATCTCAATGACATCATCAAGGTCTCGAACGAGGCCGTTCGTCACGCATCCTGCTAAACCACGTACTTCGGCCGCAAGTGAAGAAGTCCCTCCCCATACAGCCGACACCCCGTCGCCACTGGTATCAATCACGAGAACAGACCCTGCTGGTGCTTCTTCTATCGCACGAAGCACTGCCAAGGTTTCTCCAGGAAGGATACGGATTGTATAGGCTATACCGGCAAGCCGAGATCTAGGTAACATTGGACGAATATGGTGGTTGATACCCCCCACTTTGCCCATAGCCTCATAGAGCGTGGCGGTCGGCAGAGCTGACAGCATACGGACCAGCTCTTGTATCTCCATGGCATTGAACCCGAATCTTGTTTGTCTTGAAATGAATCTATTCTGGAAGCGTTTTCCTGTCAAACAATTTTGAAAAATTTTCATTTGAGCGTAAACGGTAATTTGCTTAACAAAGGCACTTATTCACGATTAGTGCAGCTGTATATAAGGCATGAATCTAATAAGGATGCGTTCTGTCTGATCCGTTAAAAACTGATCAACTGACAACTGAAATCTCTTGTAGTTTGATCAGTTGACGTCATTAAGATCCCCAAGGCTGTCATTACCAAGGGGATTCAAGACTCGCGTTCACGCGGTTACTACATTCACTGGCATTCCCTATTCAGTAGACACCAGTTCGGCAAATGCAAAATTACTAAAGAGGATCTAAAGCAAGTGTTGAAATCTGTGACGGTTTTCGGTTAAAGACTCTGACCACCCTATAGAAATCGTTTGACTGTTTGGTGGCATCGGACGACGAACCGCCCGCTCTTTGATCTGAGCGCTAAAGTGTGGCAAAGAATCTCTCCATCTGCTCCTGAAATTAGGAAACTAAGTTAACTGGAGCGGACAACTTTTGTGATAAAAAAGATAGTGTGACTAATTTGAGTAGGCTCGCGTAAGGGCCAAACGCGTGTTTTGTGCGATTTGGTTACAACTTTTATATTAAAAATGAGTTTGGCGATAGAAACTGGTGACTAGTCGAATACAACAAACGGGGGATGTTTGATGCTCAAACGATTTCTGCAGGTCATTCTTGTCCTCACAACTGGCGCCTTGCCAGTCATGGCTCAAGCTAATTCTCCGAGCTTTGATTGTGCTAAGGCCGGTACACCAGTTGAGCACAGTATCTGCGATAACGCGGAATTAGCTGTGCTAGATGCGCAACTCGCAAAAGTATACAAACAGGCGCGCGCATCAGCCGCAGATGGTAACCAAGTTCGCGCGGATCAACGTGCCTGGGTCAAGGCTCGCAATCGCTGTGGTGCCAACGTTCAGTGCCTGCGTGAGTCATATCAAGCTCGGATAATTAAGCTTGGCGCAAAACCCGAGCTTATGCCGGAGCCAGTGGCACCAGTCGTGGTGCAAGCACCTGCACCCAAGCCCTTATCCAAGCAATCTACACAAACATCCGCTGACTCTGTAAGCAAACCAGTTAGTAGTTTGTCTAAGCTACTAGCCGAAAAGCTTGGTGCAAATGGCTGGGGCTTATGTTCAAGTAGTCAGATTGCGTTGAGTGCGATAGACGCTCGCGACAATTCCTTACCCAAAAATGTCGCCGATGCCAACAGGAATCTAGGTCGTATCCTTGGCGATTTGCGACAAGAGTTGATCAGTCAAGGCTATCTTCCTGTGCAACTTGATGGATTGTTCACCGTCTCCTCACGACAAATTCGTGGAGGCGACCAAGCCCTCAAAAACGTCGTTCAGTGCATGGAAACTGTTGCAGGGGTATTGAAAGATCGCGATCGTATGCAGGCGGGTAATGCAAAAAATGCGGCACCAGCGAATGCTAAATCGGCACAAGCCGATGTTATGAGCTTAAGCCCGGAACTCGCACCGCTAGATTTGTTGTTTGACCCTCAAAAACGCTGGGTTAGCGCCAAGGAAGTTGACCAAAGCGGCGCGAGCTGTGCAATCTTGCTTGACCGTAATAAGACCACACTGCAATCGAATCAATACACGCCAACTAGCGTAATTGGGCGTATGCGCCTCGGTGGCAATCATCCTAATCAAAACCTGCCCAAGCAAGTTATGCCTGACACTAATGTTATGGCGGCGTATTCCATTGTTTCGAAAGAGCCTGTGGTGTCCTTCATTATGGTGACCCAGGCGCGTAACTCTCTGGCAGTCTTTACATCACGCTGGGAACTTGACCTCAACAAAGGATCATTAACTCGAGTGACGCGAGAATCTTGTGAGGGCTGTACTAAGCAGCAGCAGCAATTTGTAAAAATGCAATCAGAGCGGTACGTCCGGTACTGGTGTGAAAATTGATGGTTCCGTATGGGGAGTTGGCGCGTTTTTTGACTTACATTTTGTATCAATCTGCGCACCTCTTTGCTGACATGGCACGACTGTGAGCAGTAGCCTAGATTGAGCTACAAGGCTCGAAGCAACCAGATAGGTCAGGGCCCTTTGACATGTCCCTAAGGAGTCGGAGCTTGGAACCCGTGAACCTTTTGCCGATTGGTATCGTACATAGTCATCGCACAGAAGCGATTGACGATGACTGGGATAAAATCGAGTCTTACATTGAGTTGGATGCCACCCAGTTTGACGAATCGGTCCTGGCAGGATTGGCTGAGTTTTCGCATGTCGAGGTTATTTACGCTTTTCACCGCGTCCCAGACAGCAAAATAGAGAAGGGAGCACGACATCCGAGAGGCCGCACCGATTGGCCTTTGGTAGGCATCTTTGCGCAGCGTGGAAAAAATCGGCCCAATCGACTGGGCTCTACTGTCTGTCGTGTGCTTGGTGTTGACCGACTAAAAATCGAGCTCGAGGGGCTTGATGCGATTGACGGCTCCCCGGTTCTTGATATCAAACCGCTCATGTCTGGTTTTCTAGCGCGCGGCAATTTCAAAGAGCCCGATTGGGCAAAAGAAATCATGCTGCAATATTGGCGACAGTGAGGTGTCTATGAATTCGGGGGAACGTCACAGATAACCTTTTTAGCCAACAAGAAAAATATTAATAGAGCAACTTTAGTGCAAGGTGACTTATGAAGAGAATATTAGGCGTCGCTATAGCTTTTGGTATGCTTTTTACCCCCCCCCGGTAGCGTCACAGGATCACGCCGATCAGATTCGCCGTTGTTCGTCGATAACCGATAACGTAATGCGGCTTCAGTGTTTTGATTTGGTAGCAAATAAATTTCAGAAAGAAGCAGACTCAAAAGCCAAAATTGAACTGGGTGCGCCAAAGGCTCAAAATAAGTGGGATATTTACATCGAGCAATCGAAGATTGACGACTCAACAAATGTATTTGTGAGCACCACCTCACTTGAGCCAGTAAGCGCCAGGTTCAATAGAAACACACAACCAAGGCTCACATTGCGCTGCTTAGAAAATAAAACAGCGGCTGTGCTGATATTTGATGGAATGTTCATGTCTGATATCCAAGGCTACGGAGAAGTGACATTCCGTGTGGATAAAAAGAAGGCGTTCGTTAAGAAAATGCAAACATCCACCGATAACCAGGCGCTGGGTCTGTTTAGTGGGGGAGCTGCCATCCCTTTTATCAAAACTCTTTTTGATGGCAATAGGCTTCTGGTCAAGGTAACTCCTTACAACGAGTCACCGGTTATGTTTTCGTTCAACATCGAGGGTATTGAAGAGGCGCTCATACTCTTGCGTCAGGCATGTAAATGGTGATTTGGCGTACTTGCTATGGTAATAGCCTTCTAGGATAAGTGCGGTCGGAAATAGAACTTTCTCGATACGATGGAGCACTACCCATGAAGAAATCACGATTTCCGGACAGTCAGATTGTCGATGCTCTAAATAGGGCCGACAAAGGTCTTGGTGTGCCACAGAACTATGAAGTTGCAGAAAAATGGTACAGACTAGCGGCTTTACAGGGAAATGTTAATGCTAGCTATAGGCTAGCTGATTTGCATGACTCGGGAGAAAATGGTGTCCCTAAAGACCTGAAAAAAGCCACGGAGTGGTTTTCTTTCGCAGCTGAGCATTGCAATGTAGACGCATAATTCCGCCTTGGGATGCAATTCGCTGAAGGACGAGGCATTCCTAAGAATTATATTTACTCATGCATGTGGTTTAACATTGCTGCAGGTTCTAGCTATTTTTCCGCTGATTTGAAAAGAGATGAACTGGCATAAAAATGACCCAATCTCAAATCAATAGCAGCATTTGATTCCCAGAAATCACTCAGAAAAGATGAGGAAAAGATCAATGACAGATAATTCGACCATTCGCCCACGCCGGAGTTTTATTTTCACGCCGGGCTTGCGTCCAGACATGTATCCCAAAGCACTGGCGAGCGGGACGGATATTGTCTGTGTTGAACTTGAGGACGGTATTGCACCGAAAGACAAGGCAGAAGCACGGCAGAAGGCATTGGCACTTTTTGCTGAACCTCAAGCCGATGATGGGGTGGAACGTATCCTTAGGATCAACTCGGTGCGGGAGCGTTTCGGGATAGAGGACGTGAACGCCATTCTGGCCAGCCCCACGCCGCCACCGGCGCTGATGATGCCAAAAGTGCGCACCCCGGATGAGGTGGTAATGCTGGACCAGCTCCTGACTGAAGCGGGGCATATCACACGGCTTCATATCATCATCGAAACCAATCAGGGGCTAGAAGCGGCCTATGAGATTGCCCATTCGAGTCCACGGATAGACGCGATGTTCTTTGGTGGGGTGGATATGGCCGCCGAACTCAGATGCGAGAATACTTACGATGCACTCTTATATGCACGATCAAGGGTCGTCCATGCCTCTGCATCAGCTGGCCTTGATGTCATCGATGTACCCTATCTTGATCTTGATGATCCTGAAGGTATGCGCGTTGAGGCAGAGAAAGTCCGGGCACTGGGCTTTGCCGGCAAGGGATCTATCCATCCCAAGCAGATTTCGGCACTCAATGAGGTATTTACCCCATCTGTGGATCAGATCACACGGGCGCGCCGGATCATCGCTGAATTCGAGGCGGCGAATACGGGACTGGTGGTGATCGATGGTAAATTGATAGAAAAACCTGTTTTACGTGACATGCACCGTATTGTGGCGATTGCCGACAGAATGGGACTATAAACAGGGATAAGGAAGGAACTATTTGATGTAATGTTGTGGGCCGGGATATGCAAGGCCGGAGGCGGCGATCGAAGCGCCGCAGGAGAAGTTCTCGTACACGATCGCGATCTATACCGGCACACCCGCTTAACCTTCACCGAGAATGGCCACAATTTTGCTTTCCGTGAACTTCGACTTCCTCATCCCTAAATCCTAAAAGGGGCGGAAATCTACATTTTTAACCTGTTTACTGTTCCGGTAAGCTTACGCACTGGCCGGAACCGGTCATATCTATGTAGGCGTTGTTTCTGAAGTTTACTTGATTGAGATATGCGCACTGGCCGGAACCTGCTTGGTCGCCTTGTGGCTCTGCTCGTACCCGCTTTCATACCCGAAAATACTTTGGCCTGTTGGCGCTGGTTGAATACTGACCACCTGTGCCGCTGAGTAGCTTGTCCGTCAGATCAAGTGCCGAGCTTTACAGTTTCGGGGTTCTGCGATTAGTTCTGACGCCGGTTTAAACTGCTGAATCGGAAACTGGATGACGCGCTGAGCCTAAGGGTGGAGTTCCCTTTTCCGTGGTTCAGTGCTCGCCGGCCAGGTCGACGATGAACTGGTCGATTTCGTGGTCCAGTTTCTCGGTGGCGTGCCAGTACTGGAGTAAGCGGGCATGCTCTGCGTCCATGGCAGCCTTGCTACCAGGGTCGACGGCCAGAAGAGCTTCGGCCCGATGCTGGACCTCCTTCCAGTGCTCTTTTATCCTGGCGAAGCGCGTCGCCTCCTTTTCACTGAGACCCATCTTCTCCAGCTTTTTGATTTGGCGATGGACGGTCTCCACATCGTCGTGGAAGTCGGTTGTGGTGGTTTTCTGGCTTTCCCTATCGTCATCGGCCAGATGAAAATATACCGCTGCGGCGGCCTCCCAGATGTTCGCCTCAATCTTGCCGAGTGCTTGGACCTTCTCCACCAGGTCGGCGGCATTGGCCGGGGAAAGTGGCAACATCAAGATCGCGGCGGCCACCAGCGCGACCAGGATTGGTCTTTTGCTCATTTTATCTCTCCTTATCTCTGGTGGATTCAAGTACGAAGTGCAACTTTGATTAATTAGGTGGGTTGGCTGAAAAATATTCTAGCATCTCAGATTCCCAGACCGCTAAGTCAAAGTTGGACCTAGTCAAATTAATGGACAGCAGAAGTCTCTAGGTTTTGGTGATACAGGCGTTCAAATTCAACCGGCGTCCTAACCGGTGCGCTTGACGCAACCGCTGTGGAACTGCAGATGAACAGAGACATCGAAGCGGCGTAGTTAAATGAACTTAATATCTGTATATGCACTTAGCAAACACCAAGGAGAGTGACATGTTTAAGAGCCTAGTAAAAATGTTCCAAGCAGAACCAACCGCGCCTGTAGATAGAGAGTTAGAAGCTGTGAAGAAAAAATACATCGGCATCCAATTCTTAGATTACGGGGCGAGAACAGCAACTCGTAAAATTCTAAACGTGGGACGTAGTAAGTACAACGAAGATGATTTCTATTTGGTGATCCACGCAACAAACACAGATAAAAAGTACACGATCGCGTTAACCAACTTTAGCCTAAAAGATCACACGTTAATAAAATAATTTTTATACTTAAACACCAAGGGGGATAGAAATGAATTCAGCAGTTTCCAAACTATTTGGCGGCATCATGAACCTGTTTCACGTCGCCTTTATTGTGTTTTGCTTTTTTCTTTTCTTTAACGAATCAAGAAACCCCAACGTCATTTTTATAGTGATTGCCAGCATTGTCGTCTACGTCATGCTTGTCGGCGTCGTCTGCACTTTGCTCGCCATCCGTGAGAACTTAGAGGCGCTGGTTGCCATCCAATCGCCTAAGCAAGAGCCTGCTGACGTTCAGCGTCAGGAGCCAAGGATCAATTAACAGCGCTCAAGGCTCGTGAAGAGTTCGCGGCTCAATATCCTCATGTGCCTGCCAAGGCAAACTGGGCAAACCAACTGAACCTTGGTGGTAATCTGCCAGGTGGTTCCATGCTCTTTGAGGTTGCAGAGGGCGAGGTATGGGTCTTAATCCAATACCGCAAGTGGTTTCGCAACGGCTTTAGGCTCGACAAAATAACGCTGGCAGCATAGAGCCCCATAGCCCCATAGCGTAATTACGCTTAGCCACTTAGGTGGCTTTTATTTTGCGCTAAGGGTGGTACATAGGGTGGCATATAAAACCTATAAATGCTCTTAAGCCATTGATTTTATTACCCTACTGGCGGAGAGGGTGGGATTCGAACCCACGGTACGGGAAAACCGTACGCCTGATTTCGAGTCAGGTACATTCGACCACTCTGCCACCTCTCCGCTCGAGGTCGTAATGGTAGCAGAATCGGCACAGGCACTGTGCGCCTTGGAGCAGGGGTGCGGGGTCGGGTTTTGACTTCAAAGTTACCAAAGGTTTGTTATCTTTAGGCATTGACAGGTTTTATGGATGCGATCGCATGCTAGTTCTATTGTCTCCCGCGAAAAAATTGGATTACGACTCACCCCTGCCGACGGCCTTGCACACGGCGCCTCAGTTCGTGCCGCAGGCCAAGGCGCTGATTGATGTCCTAAAGAAAAAAAGTGCTTCCGAAGTGGCCTCCTTGATGTCGCTGAGTCCGGCCTTGGCGCAGTTAAACGTTGATCGTTATGCGGGATGGTCTGAGCGGTTCACGCAGACCAATGCCCGACCGGCGATGCTGGCTTTTAACGGGGATGTGTACGAGGGCTTGCAAGCCGATAGCTTGTCGGAGGCCGACTTGAAATGGGCTCAGGATCACGTGGCCATTCTGAGTGGGCTTTACGGCGTCTTGCGTCCCTTGGATTTGATGCAACCTTACCGGCTCGAGATGGGTACCAAGTTAGCCAATCCAGAGGGAAAGAATTTGTACGAGTTTTGGCGCGACAAAATTACTCCTTACCTAAATGATCAGTTGGTCAAAGACAAAACGCCCGTGGTGGTCAACCTTGCCTCAGATGAGTATTTCAAGTCGGTTGACACCAAAGCGTTGAATGCGCGCATTGTGCAATGCGTGTTCCAAGATCAAAAAGGTGACGCTTGGAAGGTCATTAGTTTTTACGCTAAGCGGGCCCGCGGTCTGATGGCAAGGTATGCTGTTGAAAACCGCATCAATGAGCCAGAAAAACTGACGGCCTTTGATTTGGAAGGTTATCGCTACACACCTGACGTTTCAACACCGGACAAACTGGTGTTTCGTCGCCCTGAAAATTAGGAGCACCCCCAGATGTCAAACGTCCTCTCGCACCTGCCCGACTAACCTCGTATCGCGCTGGTGCTTCAAGGTGGGGGCGCGTTAGGCTCCTACCAAGCGGGCGTTTATGAAGGGTTGGCCAAGCAAGGCATACACCCCAATTGGGTGGCAGGTATTTCAATTGGGGCACACCATGTTTCGTTCCATGGCGGCGATGTCGGCTTTGATGAACGGACAAGAAGGATTCTTTAAGCCTCGACTGTTGGGACCAGGCAGTGGTAGTCCGGATAGCACCAGCTTCTATGACACAACACCGCTGATTGCCACCTTAGAAAAATTCGCTGATTTTGATCGTATCAATAGCGGTGAGACACGCGTCTCTTTGGGGGCAACCAATGTCGCGAGTGGCAATTTTGTTTACTTCGATTCCAAAAAAACCAAACTAACGCCCAAGCACTTTATTGCCTCTGGCTCCTTGCCGCCAGGATTTCCTGCCACTGAAATCGATGGTGAGTTCTATTGGGATGGTGGCTGCGTCTCAAATACACCCCTTGAATACGTTTTAGGCGATTCGCCGCGCTTGGACACGCTTGTCTTCCAAGTCGATTTCTGGCGTTCGGCTGGGCCGCTGCCGAGCAAGATTTTGCAGGTCAATGAACGCCTGAAAGACATTCAGTTCTCGAGTCGGACCCCCACGGTCACCAATGCGGTTCAGATGATGCAGCGTATGCGCAAAGTGTTCTTTGAAGTGATGGACCGGATCCCAGAATCAGTGCGCAAGAAAGACCCCTGGTTTGAGAAAATGGCCCACCACATGATGGGGGCCCGCTACAACGTGATCCATTTGATCTAAGAGAACAAACAATCTGAAGGGCATTACAAGGATTTTCAGTTCAGCGCTGAGACCATGCAAATGCACTGGCAAACGGCATTGAATAAGCGTTGGCTTTGATATCGGCAATCTTCAAATCACTCTCCGGTTTGTGTAGGCGTTTGTCTGTCTAAAAATATTAAGCCCTTGATTAAAGGCTAGGGCATGAAGGCAGCAAGCAAGGCGTGTTGCTTACGTTGAGGTCAGCCCACGGATCGACGTTGATTCACGGATGATACTTTGCACTGCACGTTGCATCTGTTTGAGTGGGTAAAGCCAATCGGCAGGTGTGGTGTGCTTTTCAAAGGTCGGGGGCGCCTGACTGGCTGCCGCCAAATCACGATCGATCAAAGCCTGATCGAGCACTCGCATGAACGCGAGTGCCGGGGCGGCTCGTTCAGGTTGCGCACGGAGTTGAGAGACTGTTGCCACAATTTCGGCAGCCAAAATGTGGTTCTGAATCAGCAAGTGGTTGTACTCAGCGACAAACTGTTGTCGCGAATGGGGCTCACCCATCATGCGGTAGAACCCCTCGGCAAAATTACTGAAGGCAACCAAGGTATTGCGTCTGGCCAAGGGCCAAGCATTGGGGCGCGTCTGGTTGGGTTTGCCCGCTTTGTCTTCTTCAAACAGTGCCAAGCCAGTGCGCAGAAAATGCTCATTGGCTCGAATGGCCGCCTCGGACAAGCTTGGCAAAGAGCGTGCCTCCCACCAAGGCAGAAAATAGCTACAAGCAAAAGCAACGACTGACCCAATAATGGTGTCTATGGCTCTTTCATTAACCAAATCCACGGTCTGGGGAAAGACAAAATGCAGCACCAATAACACCGTGATGGTGTTGAAAATCGATGCCACCAGGTAATTGATCACCAAAAAAGCGAAGCCTGCAATCAAACTGATGATCAAGGCAATCAGGAGGTACTCGATTTCATTTGTGGCCGCAAACAACAAAAACGCCAAAGTACAACCAATGAGCGTGCCAGTCAGTCGCGCATTATTACGTTGCTTGGTCAACGAAAAGGCGGGTTTCATGATGATCACGATGGTTAAAACAATCCAGTAACCATGGTCACCTACGATAGGTAGCATCAAGCCGATACTCAAGCCAATGGCAATCGCTAGTGTGACCCTGAGGGCGAATCGAAAGGGCGGGGAGTCGAGTCTGAGGTTGCTGGTTAATAGCCTAGGGTGAAACGACTGTCGTGACAAAAAATCGATTAACGAATCGTCGAGTTGGGCTGGGTTCAAGGGCGTATTGACAGCTGGGAACTGGGTTTGGTCCAACATCCTTCCGATTTGACGGTTGACGTTGCGCAAACGCCTAAAGATCTGGACGCAAACCGTGTAGGCCTCAGGTTCCTGGTCTGCAAAGCCGCTTTGTTTCATTTTCTCGATTTCGAACTCAATAGCTCGGATTTCGGCTTTGACGCTATTGCGGCGAATCAGTGGTTTCTCTCGGGTCACGGCCAGCGCAATCCGTTCTAACTCCAGCGCCATTTTGCCGAGGGCATCTCGGCTAAAGATCAAGATGTCGGCATGCCCAAGCGTGCGGTGGATGAGGGTATAGTCCGTGTGCGTGCTCACGAGCATGTCCAGCATATTGACCATATCAATAAAGACATTCCAAACCGTTGTGCGACGCGCTGAGTGCTTCAGTGCGTCTGGGCTGATTGAGCGCAGAATCATGTCGCGCGCGGCTTGGTGTTGCTCGGTCATTTTGGATTGACTGGCAATCAAGCGTCGATAACCGTCGTCGATATCAGCGTCAGGTTCATACATATCGGCCCGAGCGGCGACATAGTCGGCGGTGGCAAATAACGCCACCGATAATGCTTGTTCTTCTTCCCTGACCTGGAGCGGTCGGCTACTTAATAAGCTCACCACCATGTAAGTCACCGCACCACTCGCGGATGTGATGACATGCCACAAAACCTCTTGGAAGGTAAAACTCGTGTGCATGGTGACGACAGCAAGCACCAGGCAGGCCATACCAATGACAGTGCCTCGTTTGCCGTAGACGGCAAAAAGAGAAAAGAAAAAACCTTGGGCGACCACCGCGATCAGCAATAACAAGGGGTTTTGTGAGGCCAGACCAGTGAGCCCGACGGCAAAAACACCCAATGTCAGTCCAACCAACATTTCGCGTATGCGGACCGTGATCGGCCCAGGCTGATCGATCAGGGCCACGCACAATGCGCCGAGTCCAGCAATCAGCCCGTCGCTAGGGTCTGCGGCAAACAAAGTCACGACAAGAAAAGCCACCAAGACGCCCGCACCTCGGCGCAGCCCACCCACAAAGTGGTGGCTGTAGACAAATCGCTGCAGACGGTTTAATCGGGCGCCCAACATAGTCAGTACTCTAGCGCATTTGCGCTACGTCACAGAAAAAGCTACATTAGCCGTCTTATCTGTCGATTGCTACCAACCGACTGACAAGGGTTGAGTGGCTCTACGCGACGCGCGTCGTAGCCAAAAAACCAGTTATCAAATGCTGCCAACGCCGCCACAAGCGGTTTGTTGGCACATCCGTTTCAATCCAGTGCACCAATGGGTGCGTGCCTAGTGAATCAGTTAGGGCGTGCAGGGGTTGCGATGTGAATAGGTGGCCAGGCTCCGTGAGCTTGAAAGCGCTATTCATGTGGTGGACGTCTACGCGAACTTGGCATACCGTTTGACGGTTGCAATTGGTTTGGCGAAGCCGGTAACGAAAGGACATACAACATGGAAATGACAGGCGCCGACATCGTCGTGAACTGTCTGGCCGAAGAGGGCGTTGAACACGTCTTCGGATATCCGGGCGGCGCAGTACTCTACATTTACGATGCGATTTTCACGCAAAACAAATTCCAACACATTTTGGTGCGACACGAGCAAGCGGCGGTCCACGCGGCTGATGCCTACGCACGCTCTTCTGAAAAAGTGGGTGTAGCGCTAGTGACCAGTGGTCCAGGTGCCACCAACGCTGTCACCGGCATAGCCACCGCTTACATGGATTCTGTACCCATGGTCATCATCAGTGGCCAGGTACCGACCCACGCCATCGGTGAGGATGCTTTCCAAGAGTGCGACACCATTGGCATTACCCGACCCTGTGTCAAACACAATTTCCTGGTGCGCGATGTCAAAGAGCTCGCCGACACCATGCGACGGGCTTTTTTCATTGCCCGGACCGGTCGGCCTGGCCCCGTCTTGGTTGACATTCCCAAGGACATCACAACCGCTAAAACCAAGTTTGGCCCACCCAAAGGTGAGGTCACCATGCGCTCGTATTCGCCGGTGGTGAAAGGCCACCAAGGGCAAATCAAAAAAGCGGTGCAAATGTTGTTGCAAGCCGAACGTCCGATGATTTATACCGGCGGCGGCGTGATCCTGGCTAACGCGTCGGAGCAACTAACCACGTTTGCTCGCATGGTGGGTGCGCCGATCACAAACACCTTGATGGGTCTCGGTGCTTATCCTTCGACTGACAAGCAATTTGTGGGCATGCCCGGCATGCATGGTACCTACGAAGCCAACATGTCCATGCAAAACTGCGACGTGCTACTTGCGATTGGTGCTCGATTTGATGATCGAGTGATTGGCAACCCAAAGCATTTCGCGCAGTCGCCACGCAAGATCATCCATGTCGATATTGACCCGTCTTCCATTTCTAAGCGTGTCAAGGTCGATGTCCCGATTGTGGGTAACGTCAAAGACGTGCTGCATGAGTTGATCTCGCATTATGAAGCCGCCTCAAAGGAGACCACGCCCAACAAGCTGGCTCTGGCCAAGTGGTGGGAGCAGGTTGAGCAGTGGCGCGGTAAAGATTGCTTGAAGTTTGCCACTTCAGAAACGTTTATCAAGCCACAATCCGTGGTGCAGAAAGTCTGGGAAGTGACCCAAGGCGATGCGTTCATTACGTCCGACGTCGGACAGCATCAAATGTGGGCAGCCCAGTATTACGGTTTTGACAAGCCTCGACGCTGGATTAACTCAGGCGGACTCGGCACCATGGGTGTTGGATTGCCTTATGCCATGGGCGTTCAAATGGCCAACCCTGACGCGACGGTTGCTTGCATCACGGGCGAAGGCTCGATCCAGATGAACATCCAAGAACTGTCAACTTGTAAGCAATATCACCTCACGCCAAAGGTGATTTGCCTAAATAACCGTTATCTGGGTATGGTTCGGCAGTGGCAACAGATTGATTATGGCTCCCGATACTCCGAGTCTTACATGGATGCCTTACCCGACTTCATCAGCTTGGTTCAAGCTTATGGTCACGTGGGTATGCAAATTGACAAGCCGGGCGACGTCGAGGGGGCGCTTAAAGAAGCCTTCGCGATGAAAGACCGACTGGTATTCATGGACTTCATTACCGATCAATCCGAGAATGTTTGGCCGATGGTCAAATCAGGCAAGGGGTTGACGGAAATGCTGCTCGGTTCAGAAGACCTATAAGGGGACATCACGTGAGACACATTATTTCCGTCCTTATGGAGAATGAACCGGGTGCCTTGTCGCGTGTGGTGGGTCTGTTTTCTGCGCGAGGCTTTAACATTGAAACTTTGACCGTTGCGCCCACAGAAGACGCAACATTGTCACGGTTGACTTTGACGACGATAGGTTCTGATGCCGTGATCGAACAGATCACCAAGCACCTGAATCGACTGATCGACGTCGTCAAAATGGTGGATCTGACCGACGGTCCTCATATTGAACGTGAGCTGATGCTCATCAAAGTGCGGGCGGTTGGTAAAGAGCGCGAAGAGATCAAACGCATGGCGGATATCTTTCGCGGACACATTGTGGATGTCACGGACAAAACTTACACGGTAGAACTCACTGGCGATCACGACAAAGTGCAGGCCTTCATTGATGCACTGGATCCAACGGCCATACTCGAAACCGTTCGAACGGGCGGGTGTGGCGTCGGACGTGGCGAACGCGTCCTGCGTGTGTGATTTTTAAGTCAAGCAACACTAACAGCAACAGCAAAACACAACAATTATCTGGAGTTTGTGATGAAGGTTTTCTACGACAAAGACTGCGATCTGTCACTGATCAAAGGCAAGACCGTGGCCATCATTGGTTATGGTTCACAGGGTCATGCTCACGCTTTGAACTTGCATGAATCGGGCGTCAAAGTGGTGGTTGGTTTGCGCAAAGGCGGTGCTTCATGGCCAAAAGCCGAAAATGCCGGTTTGAAGGTGGCTGAAGTCGCCGATGCGGTCAAACAAGCCGATATGGTCATGATGTTGCTGCCCGATGAAAACATCGGCCAAGTCTATCGTGACGAAGTGCATGCGAATATCCAGACTGGCGCTGCGTTGGCTTTCGCTCATGGCTTTAACGTGCACTATGGTCAAGTCATGCCCCGCGCTGACATTGACGTCATCATGATTGCACCTAAAGCCCCCGGGCACACGGTACGTAGCACCTACACCCAAGGTGGCGGTGTCCCAGCGCTAGTGGCTGTCCATCAGGACACGTCGGGTGCTGCCCGCGACGTGGCCCTGTCATACGCCTGCGCCATCGGCAGCGGTCGTGCTGGCGTTATTGAAACCAATTTCCGTGAAGAGACGGAAACCGATTTGTTTGGTGAGCAAGCGGTTCTTTGCGGTGGCACCGTTGAGCTGATCAAGGCAGGGTTTGAGACCTTGGTTGAAGCGGGTTATGCCCCAGAGATGGCTTACTTCGAGTGTTTGCACGAGCTCAAGCTGATCGTGGATCTTATTTATGAGGGCGGTATTGCCAACATGAATTACTCGATTTCTAACAATGCCGAGTATGGGGAATATGTGACCGGCCCACGCATTGTGACCGATGAGACACGCGCAGCGATGCGTCAGACACTCAAGGATATTCAGACGGGTGAATACGCCAAGAGCTTTATTTTGGAGCACCAGTCAGGTGCCCCAACATTGATATCGCGTCGTCGCATTGATGCTGACTCGCAAATCGAAAAGGTCGGCAGCCAATTGCGTGCCATGATGCCTTGGATTGCAGCCAACAAATTGGTCGATAAAAACAAGAATTGATCATTTGTGTTTGCGCCACAACCCCTCTGCTTGCAGAGGGGTTGTCTTTTTAATCGCCCATGAATCACTCTTTTTTGGGTTAACCTTTCGGTTGACATGAACACTCCTGCCTATCCTCATCCCATCATTGCCCGAGAAGGCTGGCCCTTTATCGCTGGCATTTTGGTGATCACCCTGTTGGTGAGCTTTTGGTCGTTTGCGTGGTCTATCCCACTGTGGTTGCTAACGCTGTTTGTTGTGCAATTTTTTAGAGATCCGCCGCGTGAGGGCTCAACGGCTGCCAATGCTGTGCTTAGCCCCGCTGATGGACGCATTGTCATGATCGCTGAGGTCGATGATCCTTACGCT
This sequence comes from Burkholderiaceae bacterium, assembly GCA_965656505.1. GTDB lineage: Bacteria > Pseudomonadota > Gammaproteobacteria > Burkholderiales > Burkholderiaceae_B > Algicoccus. The sequence goes on from CBFHKV010000008.1 coordinate 107,718, forward strand.
GAGCGCCGTGCCCTAAAAATCAGTGTTTTTATGAATGTATTCAATGTGCATAGCAATCGATCACCAGTTGATGGCACGGTACAGAAAACAAAATACTTTCCGGGCAGGTTCTTTAATGCGGCCCTCGATAAAGCGTCGCTTCAGAACGAACGCAATGCGATGGTGATACGTACCGCTGAGGGAGAGATCGTGACCGCCGTTCAGGTAGCCGGTTTGGTGGCCAAGCGAATTCTTTGTTATGCCAAAGTGGGTCAGGTGATTGGGCGTGGTGAGCGCTACGGATTTATCCGTTTTGGTTCTCGCGTCGATGTCTACTTACCATTGAGCGCGAGGCCTCGGGTTGCCATTGGTGACAAGGTCAGCGCCACCACGACTGTTTTAGCCGAACTAACGAATGACAAAACCCGACCAAGCCCCTAACCCATCACCAGCGCCGGATTCTCAAGAGCGCGAGAAGCGTCGGCGTGGGATTTATTTACTACCCAACGCATTCACAACGGCTGCTTTGTTCGCCGGTTTCTATGCGATTGTTCAAGCGATGAATGGCCGCTTTGAGCTAGCTGCCATTGCTATTTTTGTGGCGTTGGTGCTTGATGGTATGGACGGGCGGGTTGCACGCTTGACCAATACCCAGTCGGCTTTTGGTGAGCAATATGACTCGCTCTCTGATATGACGTCATTTGGCGTGGCACCCGCCTTAGTGGCCTACGAATTTGCGATGAATGACTTGGGTCGTTGGGGCTGGTTGGCGGCCTTTGTGTATGTTGCAGGCGCTGCGCTGAGATTGGCCCGGTTTAACAGCACGATCGCCACGGGCGATAAGCGGTTTTTCCAAGGGCTTCCAAGCCCGGCTGCCGCGGCGCTGGTGGCGGGTTTTGTGTGGTTGGTACAAGACGCCCGCTTGATGATTGAGCCTGCTGTGCTGGCATGGGTGATGTTTGGCTTGACGATTTATGGTGGCATGGTGATGGTCACCAATGCACCATTTTACAGTGGCAAAAATTTCGCCTTGGGTCGTAGTGTTCCCTTTTGGGCGATCTTGGCACTCGTGGGGACTTTTGTTTTCGTTTCCAGCGATCCTCCCTTGGTCCTCTTTGCTTTATTTGTGATCTATGGCTTATCGGGTTGGGTCATTTGGGCTTGGCGTATCAGGCACGCCAAACAGATGAAGTTTCGTTCGCCAGAGGATCTTTAACCACCAAAGGCTTTTTATTGCCACCAGAAATAGCGGTCTTGGTCGTACATGGGGTCTGGTCCTGCAAAAAACTCAGTGACCTCTTTTCCATCCGTTCCAAAAAAAACATACATCAGCGAATACCAGACGCCATATTGTCGATAACGATACGACCAAACAATCTTTAATTGACTGGGTAGGCCCACTTTACCGATTTCCTCAGGCGGACCGAATTCACATAGCACTCGCTCTGGGGTCCAAACGCCTTCGCCAAGTTTCTTAAATGACTGGTCGGTCAACACTTGCTCAAAACCGTCCACGAGACCGGCTTCATCCACCGTGGTTGCCCATGCAAAATGGCCATAAGGTTGTTGCGACCAAACCGCCCTTAGGTTTTGCCCGTTAGGCTCACAAATGGTTGTCGGCGCACCAAATTGCTGTTCAACATCAAACAATGGCGTGCCAGAAGGTACATCTTTGATTTGCGCACAACCCACCATCAAGAAGGCGGTCGATAGCGCTGCAAGTTTGAGCAAGCGTCTAGACATATTATTTGTTGGTTAACGTTGGGTTTAAGGTGGGATCCATGCTGGTAGTGTAGTTTAGGACGCGATCGGTGCCTTCTTGAACCGTGACCCACAGCATCATGTACTCGCTATCGCCACCACCCAAGTAATGGTACTCCCAGACGTTGTCCTTTGGGTGGTCAGGAAACCGACGAATGTTTGCGGGTGGACCGAACTGGCAGCGCACCTTTTCGGCATCCCATTCTCCTTGGTTCATTGCTTCGAATTGTTCACCCGTGAGCATTTGCGTAAATTCGCCAACACGATTGTCGGCGTCAACGGATGCGGCCCATGCTTGCTCGCCCGAAGGCTGTTGAGTCCAGAGCACCCTTTGGGTGCCATTGGCTTCTGGGCAGGTGATTGCAGGCTGACCGTGTTGCTTGATAACCTCAGCCAACGGGGTGCCAGGTTTGACATCCGCCAATGAGGCACAGCCCGTCAAGACGACTACGCCGATGAGCGTCAGGGGCTTGATAATGCTGGTGAAACGGGCGTCCATGTTGTCAATCCTTGGTGGGTGTTGTGTGGGTCGGTTCAGAGAGTGGGGCGAAGTGGGTGGGTGCGTTAAGTGAGCGCGCTGAGCCTGACCGTGACTGAAAGTAAGCTATAATTTAAATGTTGCTCAGCCTCTATACAATGAATGTCGGCAAGATGCTGATGTTAGAGGTAAAAAGTCCGATTGGCATCATTTCTTGCTCGGCACTCAGGTGCCCACAAGCGGTTAGTTAACTCATCACGCCCAAACACCTCGGTTTGTGCGCCTGTTATTAGAGGATTATCCATGTCTGTTGCAGATATCAAGAAGTCAGAAATTGTTTCAAGTTTTCAACGTGCCGAAGGTGACACGGGCTCGCCGGAAGTGCAAGTGGCTTTGCTCACCGCTCGTATCAATGAGCTAACCGGTCACTTCAAAGAACACAAAAAAGATCATCACTCCCGACGCGGCTTGTTGCGCATGGTTAGCCGACGCCGTAAATTACTCGATTACCTGAAGCGGATTAACCCCGAATCATATCGAGGCTTGATTGAAAAACTTGGCTTGCGTAAGTGATTGTTACGCAGGACGATCATCCATGAATTAACCGTGACTAGGGCGACCATAGGTGTTGTCTTAGTCACGGTTTTTCATTTGTAAGGAAACTATTCAATGTTTAATAAAGTGACGAAATCCTTTCAGTATGGCCAACACACGGTTACGCTAGAGACCGGTGAAATTGCTCGCCAGGCCTCTGGCGCGGTGGTTGTATCCATCGAAGACACGGTGGTGTTAGCCACAGTCGTGGGAGCCAAAAAAGCCAAGCCAGGACAAGATTTTTTTCCATTAACAGTGGACTACGTTGAGAAAAGCTACTCAGCGGGTCGTATCCCCGGCGGATTTTTTAAGCGAGAAGGTCGCTTGTCAGAGAAAGAGACCCTGACCTGCCGCTTAATTGACCGCCCCTTGCGTCCGCTTTTCCCTGAGGGCTTCTACAATGAAGTGCAGGTGATCATTCAT
>CBFHKV010000008.1:111049-127773 GCA_965656505.1 Burkholderiaceae bacterium
CGGGTAAGCCAGAGTGGGATTGGCAGCCAGCCCCCAAAGACGAAGCCTTGATTGCGAAGGTCACGGCCGCTGCACAAGAGGGAGTGGCCGCAGCCTATCAAATCCGCCAAAAGCAAGAGCGCACCACTCAGTTACGTGAAGTTTATGCGCAGGTCAAAACAAAGTTAATGGAAGAGGCTGCTTCGCTTGAGCAGCCAGCACCTGATGCGGTTGCCATAGAAAACGTGATACATGATCTGGAGTCACGCATTGTTCGCCAGCAAATCCTGTCTGGTGAGCCACGCATTGACGGTCGCGACACCCGTACCGTGCGTCCGATTGAAATCCGTACGGGCGTGTTACCCCGTGCTCACGGCAGTGCTTTGTTCACCCGTGGTGAGACGCAAGCGTTGGTGGTTGCCACGCTTGGCACCAAGCAAGACGAGCAAATCATTGACTCGGTTACCGGTGACTATCGCGAACGTTTCTTGATGCACTACAACATGCCGCCGTTCGCCACTGGCGAGGCTGGTCGATTTGGCGCGCCCAAGCGTCGTGAAATTGGGCACGGTCGTCTGGCCAAGCGGGCGTTGGCTGCCTTGTTGCCTGATCATGCCGATTTCCAATACACGATCCGTCTGGTTTCTGAAATCACCGAATCCAATGGCTCTTCGTCAATGGCATCGGTTTGTGGTGGCGCTTTGGCCATGATGGACGCGGGTGTGCCGTTGAAAGAACACGTCGCAGGCGTGGCCATGGGTTTGATCCTTGATGACGGCAAGTTCGCTGTGTTGACGGACATTTTGGGTGATGAAGATCACTTAGGCGATATGGACTTCAAGGTCGCGGGTACACAGCAGGGTATTACCGCGTTGCAAATGGATATCAAGATCCAAGGCATCACCAAAGAGATCATGCAGGTTGCCTTGGCACAAGCCCGTGATGGCCGTTTGCATATTCTCGGCAAGATGCGCGAGGCCATGGACGGTTCGCGTCAGGAGCTGTCTGCATTCGCTCCCCGCATGTTGTCCATGAAGATCAACCCAGAAAAAATCCGCGATGTCATCGGCAAGGGCGGAGCGACTATTCGTGCGCTGACCGAAGAGACGGGTGCACAAATCGATATTTCAGATGACGGCACTATCGTCATTTCAAGCGCCGATCTTGATAAAGCACATGAGGCCCAGCGTCGAATCACCGAATTGACTGCAGACGTCGAGGTTGGCCAAGTGTATGACGGCAGTGTTTTGCGGCTGTTGGACTTTGGCGCCATCGTTCAGGTATTGCCTGGCCGTGATGGTTTGTTGCATATCTCCGAGATTGCAAACTACCGTATCGCCAACATCAATGATGTGCTCAAAGTGGGTCAGGGCGTACGCGTCAAAGTGATAGAAGCCGATGACAAAGGCCGTTTGCGTCTTTCCATCAAGGCCATCGGTGGCATTGAAGAGCAGTCACCCGAAGCCGCGGCTCAATCTGAAGCACACAAAGCCGCTGAGGCAGCGCCACCAGCCGCTGAGGCAACAGAGACCAAGCCAGCCGAATAATGGTTGGTTGTTAAGAAGAAGTAAAAAACAAAAAACCACGCCAAGATTGGCGTGGTTTTTTAATGCCTGTTTGCTATTCAATTGTTCGATTGTTCAATGGCTGGTTGGCCTGTCAGTTTGGTGTGGTTGTGTAGGGTTTGGTAGAGCTTGATAGAGCTTGCAAAGCCTGTAGAGGCGTTCACGCTTTAAAAAATTTTCTAAGGGTTCGGCTTGTCGCCGACCGCTTGTCACCAGATTGTCAATCGTCTCACTCAGGTACAGTGTGAGGGCTTGCGCTCGAGTGGCCCACCAAAGGCAAAGCAATCGATCAGGATCCATCAAATTTAAACCGTGCTGTCTTAACTCACTGCGACGGAAGTCTTTGATATTCCAGGTCACGATGGTCACGTCCTGATCGGGTGCCCGCTGTTTGGCCTGTATGCCTGCCATCACCACATGCCAATCTTTGGGATCACTGTGTTTCAGTGCGGGTGTGACCGTATCGGGTGTGAGTGTCTGATTCGGCCAGTTGCTACTGTTGGCTTCTGGGAACGACTGTTGCATGTGCTGCCATTCATTGTCCAAGACATCGGCAGGCACCACCCATAAGCGGCTGGCGTTACGACGCCACTCCGAGCCGATGCGCTCAGACCAAACGGGTTTGAACCAGTGTTGTTGACCTAGGGTGAGGAGTAAGGGTCTTAAGACTCCTGACATCAACACACAAGCATCAAGTACCAGATGATTTGGCGGCATCGACAATTTGTTGGGCACTCACTCCAAAGAATTCACGTAAGGCGGTTCGTGTGTCGCTGCGTCCAAATCCATCGGTCCCTAGTGTGACGTAAGGACGGTTAACGGGGATGTGTTGACGGATTGATTCCGGCACCGCACGCACATAATCACTGACTGCCACAATGGTACCCGAGTCGGCATCCAGTAAATCCTGTACGTAGCCGGTTTGATCGCGTGCGAGTTCGCTCCAGCTGGTGACGCTGTAGATCTTCACGTCATGGCCCTGCTCGCTGAGCATTTCGCCGGCTTTAAGCACTTCGTTCAAAAGCGCACCAGATCCCATCAATGCCACTTTGGGGGCTGCTTTTTTGGATTTGGTGATTGCAGGCAGATGTTGGAAGAGGTAGCCGCCTTTAAGAATCGCCTCCCGATGCTTGATATCGACGGTTGGTTGAGGGTAGTTCTCGTTCATCACGGTCACGTAGTAGAAGAGGTTCTTCTGTTCGACGAGCATGTCTTGCATGCCCTGATCAATGATGACGGCAAGCTCTGCGGCAAAGGCAGGATCGTAAGCTTTGCAGTTCGGAATCGTGGCTGCCACGACATGGCTGGTGCCGTCCTGATGCTGCAAGCCTTCACCACCAAGCGTGGTACGTCCTGACGTCGCCCCGATCAAAAAGCCGCGGGCGCATTGATCGGCAGCCGCCCATATTTGGTCACCCACACGCTGGAATCCAAACATGGAGTAGTAGATGTAGAAGGGCAACATCGCCAAGCCATGCACGCTGTAGCTCGTGGCGGCAGCAGTCCAGCTGGCGATAGCGCCGGCTTCGGAGATGCCTTCTTCTAAGATTTGCCCCTCGTTGGCTTCGCGGTAACTCAGCACCGAGCCAATATCCTCTGGTGCGTAACGCTGGCCAAGGCTGGAATAGATGCCGACTTGCTTGAATAGGTTGGCCATGCCAAAGGTGCGTGCCTCATCGGCCACGATCGGCACGATACGGGGCCCGAGGGTTTTGTCTTTAAGCAGTTGGCCAAGCAGCCTCACAAAAGCCATGGTGGTGCTCATTTCTTTGCCGTTGGCTTCGAGCGCAAAACCGGCGTATTTTTCTAGTGACGGCACAGGAACCGTTTGGCAGGTGGTTTGACGTGCAGGCAAATAGCCACCCAAGGCTTTGCGTCGCTCATGCAGATAACGCATTTCTTCGCTATCGGGCGTGGGTTTGTAAAAATCCAAAGCAGCCGCTTGCTCGTCGGTCAATGGCAAGTCGAAATGATTTCTAAAAGCGATCAAGTCTTCTCGCTCTAGCTTCTTTTGGCTATGGGTGGTCATCTTGCCTTGACCTGCCGCACCCATGCCGTATCCCTTTTTGGTTTGCGCCAAAATAACGGTGGGTTGGCCGACGTGTTGGGCAGCCACGGTGTAGGCGGCGTGGATCTTGACCAAGTCGTGTCCGCCGCGTTTGAGACGGTCAATTTGCTCGTCTGTCATGCCTTGCGCGAGCTTGATCAGGGCTTCGTTCTGCCCAAAAAAGTGCTCACGGTTATAAGGTCCGTCTTTAGCGGCAAACGTCTGCATTTGACCATCAACGGTATTGGCAAACGCTTTGATCAAAGCGTTTTCGGTGTCACGCGCAAAAAGACCATCCCAGTCGCTGCCCCACACCAGTTTGATCACATTCCAGCCAGCGCCTTTGAACAAACGTTCGAGCTCATCAATGATGCGCCCATTGCCTCGCACCGGCCCATCCAAGCGTTGCAGGTTGCAATTGACCACCCAGACCAGATTATCCAAACCCTCTCGCGCGGCGAGGGTGAGGGCGCTCATTGATTCAGGCTCATCCATCTCGCCATCCCCAAAAATACCCCAGACCTTACGGTTGGTGCAGTCGAGTACCTGGCGGTGACTGAGATAGCGCATGAACCGGGCATGATAGATCGAACTGATGGGTCCAATGCCCATGGAACCGGTGGGAAATTGCCAAAAATTTGGCATTAAGGTGGGGTGTGGGTAACTTGAGAGGCCTTGAATGCCCTTGTTGGTGGCGGTGATTTCCTGTCTGAAATGTGTCAGGTCCTCTTCGCTGAGTCGTCCCTCTAGATAAGCACGCGCGTAGACGCCTGGTGCGCTATGGGGTTGCAAGAAAATCAAATCGCCGCGGTGCTGGCCTTCTTCTAAGCCCTCTCTGCCGCGAAAGAAATGGTTGAAACCGGTCTCAAACAAATCAGCGCCACTGGTGTAGCTGGCAATATGCCCGCCGAGTTCACCATACGCTTGATTGGCTTTAACGACCATTGCCAAGGCATTCCAGCGCATGATGGCGGCAAGCCGTTCTTCCACGGCCAAATTACCAGTGAACGGTGGCTGCTTGTTGACGCCTATCGTGTTGACATAGGGTGTGCATAGCGGGGGTTGCCAGCCGAGCTGTAATGACTCGGCGACCTGCGCAAGCTCATCGAGCAGAAAGCGGGCTCGCTCGGGTCCGCTTTGAGCGATAGTCGCAAGCAAGGCTTCGCGCCATTCCTTGGTCTCAGTGGGGTCGGCATCGGATTCATGTAGTAACCACTGGTTCAAGCGGGGATCGATAGGAGCATTCATGGTCTAAGCAGTAAAAAAAGAGAGGTCAAAAGGTGATTCTAGAGACAAAAACGCCAAATTTAATGTCGAATCAATGGTTTTAATGCCATAAAACGAAATAAAATGTCGTTTCAATAGCGAAATGAAGCACAAAATGAAACTTGACGCCATCGACCTAAAGATTTTAGAGGAATTGCAAAATGATGGGGGCTTATCCAACGTCGAACTGGCCAAGCGGGTGCACTTAAGTCCTTCGCCGTGTTTGAATCGGGTCCGTGCTTTGCAAACAGCCGGTGTGATCAACCGCTACGTGGCGATTGCCAATCCGGCTGCTTTGGGTCTGGATCTGAATGTGTTCATCAGTATCAGCCTTAAGTCGCAAGATAAGGAATCGTTAGCCGCTTTTGAGCAGCGCATCAGTGAACACGATGAGGTCATGGAGTGTTACCTTATGACGGGAGATAGTGATTATTTGATTCGGGTGGCGGTCACCAACATTGCGGCGCTCGAGCATTTCATCTTAGAGCAGCTAACGCCCATCCCCGGCATTGAAAAAATCCGGTCGGCTTTCACGCTCAAGCAGGTCAGATACAAGACGGCGCTGCCGCTGCCACGGACGAATTAACGCGCCCCTGGTTGAAAAGCGGCCGTGTTGAACGCCATGCGTTAAGAGGGACGTATCATCTCAAACACCGCTTTGACCTCGACATAGTCGCCACGGTAGCCACAACGACCGATGGGGCGAGCGGCGGTGATGTCAAACAGGCCGTCTTTAATGAAGCGCTCATTGATGTGTATGCCCACCACCTCCCCAATGGTGACCCACCCTTTGACGGGCTTGCCCTGGTGATCCGTCAATGGCAAGACTTGGCACAGCTTGCATTCCATTGCGGCAATGGCATCAGCCACGCGAGGGGGTTTAACCAAGCGCGAAGGGATGGACACGAGGTCGGTGAGGGTGAATTCGTTCACGCCATTGGCCACGGCTGCTGAGGTTTTGTTCATTTGGCGGGCTTGGTGCATCCCCACAAAATTAACCACGAATTCACCGGTGGCTTCAATATTATTGACGCTGTCTTTACGCTCGCCCGTGGTACTGAACATCACCATGGGCGGTGTGTCGTTTAAGCCATTAAAAAAACTGTAGGGCGCCAGATTGGTTTCGCCTTTTGCGTTGCAACTTGAAATCCAACCAATTGGCCGCGGTGCAACGATGGCCTTAAACGGGTTGTGAGCCAGGCCATGGCCTTGGCTGGGTTCATAAAAATGGTCACTCATGTCCTGACACCTTTGCTGTATTTGGATTAATCAACCCACAGTTTATGCGGTTAACGGGCTGCTTGTTGACGCTTGCATCAAGTTGCGATCGCTTTCAATCGCGTTTTTGTGGTCGGGCAGTCGTCTGATTCGTTTTTCTCGATTCGGTTGGGGTCTGAAGCGATTCATCAACTCAACGTGTGGCGTTAAATGTGAGGCGTGAATGGTTGTGGGTTAAAAGAATGTCAAAAACATAGATTGACCCGGCAAGACATCCGTTTGCAAAAGCCAATCGTTGGCAGAGGTTTGATAGGGAGGGGGCATGTACGGTTTGGGTTTAGTGTCCGAGACTGGATGCAAAAATTCCGTAGATAAAAGTCTTGCACGAATTGAGGCAGTTTTTTGTTCCCTATGCAAAATCTCACTTTGGTGTCGGCAGGGGGCAACGATGTCCTTTAGATCGGTTGATTGGCCGCGGATGTTTTGTAACCGTTCTTATCCAATGCTTTTAAGGTGTCGATCAAGATCGCAGTGGCTTGCATGAAGTCGTCGGTACTCATGTCTTCGCCAGGATGGTGACTGCCGCTGGGATTGCGGATGAACACAAATCCAAACGGAATGCCGGCGCTGTGAAAGGCAGCCGCGTCATGCGAGGCGGGACTCAGCAGGTCGGGTGCTGCAATACCCAAGGCCTTGGCGCTTACGCGTAGAGCCTCAGAAAATGCTTCATCGGCTCGCGCCACGGATGCAGCACTGCGAGGGCCGAGGTCAATCTTGACACCACGATTGTGTTCGACAGTTTTAACCATCGCCAAAAATCGTTGTTCAAGGCCCTCTAAGAATGTTTGATCGTAAGCGCGTAGATCCAAACTGAAACGGAACTCACCGGGCACAATGGTTAAACCATGCCGTTGGGGATTGGTGTGAAACTCACCGACGGTGAAGGCCATGGGCTGACCTTGGGCCTCAGCTTGTTGCCAGATTTCATCAAGCCCCACCAAAATGTCGGCACCGGCCAAAGCGGCATCTTTGCGAAACCGTCTGGGCAAACCCACATGACCGTATTCACCCGCAATACGCGCTTGCGCATAGCGCACATTGCCGGGGATAGCGGTGCCAATAGCCACTGCAAAACCGTCAACAGCAAGGGATGGGGCTTGTTCAATGTGCACTTCTAAAAATGCTGCCACGCGCCCAGGTGTCAGTGACTGGCGCTTTTCACGCACGGCTTGTACATCGCCGCCGGCCGATGCCAAGTGGTCTGCCAATGTGCGTTGGTTATCAACCCGTCGTTTGTCTAATGCTTCTGCATCCAATAGCCCTAATGCACCACGACTACCAATGTAGGAATGTTGGAACCAATAGCTTTCTTCGGCACGGATGCCCATGACCATCACGTCATGCTTGAGTTGCACCCCTTGTGTTTGCAGCGCTTTGATGGCTACCAAACCGGCGACAACACCAGCGGCCCCGTCAAAATTGCCGCCCGCTGGAACCGAGTCAAGGTGTGAGCCAATGACGACCGCGGGTAACGTGCGATCTGTGCCTGGTAGCACCATGAAGGTGTTGCACAAGTGGTCGGTCCAGACTTCTAGCCCTAGCGCCTTGGCGTGTCGAGCCATTTGATCGTGTGCGTTTTGTTCGCCTGGTCCGTAGGTGTCTCGGCAAATACCACCGCTGACTGGATCAGACGTTTGCTCGCGCAAGCCGTCAAATAGAAGTTGCGCGTAAGACTTTAAGTCGTCATTCATGGGGTGTGAAATTCCTTTGTCGTCAGTACTCAGTTACAACGCACAGACACTTTAACGCGTTCAATGGCATCAAGCACGACGAGTCGAAGCTCGCGCTCAAACAGGTATAAGTTTAGAACGCGGCTAAACGGTGTGTTAGGTTGGAAGCGATGCCTATCGTGGTCAGCCTCGAAGGGGAGCCAGTAGGCGCTAAGCCGGTAATCATTGAGGTGCTGAAGGTAAAACTCAGCAGTCGTTAAGTCCTCGAACACCATGCCGCGATCGCGAAGTCGGTCCACTTGTTGATGACGGATCGTCAGAGGTTTTCTAAAGGGGGCCTTGATCATTTGTGCATGACGCGATTGGTTTCCTGTGAAATAAGTACACACAGAAAAAGTAACCCGCCGGTTTGAGGGTGCGCTTAAGCGCCTAGCCTTGGCAGGTTTTGTTAAATAAAGTATGCCCGCCATTCGTTGCGTAAGCTAACAGTTGCTGGAGAAATTTGGGGCGGGGGGGGTGTCAGTCCTACAACGCCGTCTTGCGCTTGTGCAAAATCGGCAATGTAGCCCATTGCACCTCGGCTTGATGTGAAAGGTGAGTGGTCACCTATTCGTGTTGGGTGGAGCCTGTGCTTGGGTCTACACGCGCCACATACAAGAGACATGGCACTCGACCGTTAATAGTCACTCATCTGCTCGAATAGATTCGCAAAATAAGTTCAAAGCGTCCATAGTGTCATTAGGCGCTGTACACATTGATGCCCGTAACTGGACTCCCAAAGCCTCATGGATACTGACTTTGCATGAGTTTGGGAAATTTTTTGTTCCCTATGCAAAATTTCACGTCGGTGTCAGCAGGGCGCAACAGGGACAACCGGGAAAAACAGGTCAGACTGGTCTGGTATGCACGTGTTTCAATGTTGGTCGCTATTCCGGGTAGCTACTTGTGCAGTTGGCGTTAAATCTTGGCACAAGTCAGTAGGACAAAGCTATGTGCGAAAGTCAGTGTTTTCATCAAATGCCAGATATGACAGTGTCGATTGCTGATACCAACATGTCAGCCTGTGACCCGAGATTAGCTAAAGGGCGTTTCAACGTTTTTGCCGGCAAGGGCGCAGCGTAGTGGGCAAGCGCATGAAAGCGCTTCCCTTTTACTGTAATAACGGGGCACAAGGTGGTAGGTACTTTGATTTGCGAATCGTATACCGCAAGAGGAACGGTCATTCGTGTTGCGAGCGCATCGAGCAGATCACTTTGAATAACTACTACATAAGGAATGCCATCACTAGCACTTTTGCTCGGATTGGTAAAAACGTCATACTGTGCCATCGATGATTCACCAAGGACGTAGGTCAGCACCTGGAATGCCGGTTAGTTCAAACTTGGCGTTTTGCGCTGCAATCCAATCACTGAACTCGGTTTCGAATTGCCTTTTGCGCGCAGCGCGATTGGCCTTGTCGTTGCTGGCTTGTAGTGCTAAGTACTGCTCGGCTGACATGATGACGGTATCGAGGTGGCCTGCTTTTTCTACAAAAACGGGCTCTCGCTTGGCGATAACCGAAAGGCTACCGAATCGGTTTTTTGCTTCAGTGGCAGAGACTCGCATAAGAACGCTCCTGTTTGTTAATGGCTATTTTAGCCATTAATTCGAGAGCTTGAGAGGACCCTGTATTTGGAATCATGTTATCGGGTAGAGCCTCTTGTAAACCATGGTGCCCGGGGCCGGACACAAAAGCCGCATGAATAAAGGGTTTGCGTGAGTTTGGGGAAAAAACAATCTTCCCCATGCAAAATTTTACTTCGGTGTCAGCAGGGCGCAACAGGGACAATCTGGAAATGCAGGTCAAATTGGTCTTGTATGCCCGTTTTTGACATGGTGTCGGTCACAGGTGTCCAGTTAGAAAAGGAGGGTCACTGGACAATCCAGGTGTAAGTGCGATGGTCATCACCAAGACGATTGGGCAGTCGCGTCTTTTACAGTATTTTCACTCAATACATTTGTTGCACTTAATGCGTCTAAAGCGTTAACATATGTTCACCTTAGAAAGGAAAACATCATGCGAACAGTCGATCGAGTCCGCGAGGTTGCCCCACCCCTATTGAACCCTCACGACAAGGAGATGGTTCGAGCGGCTCAGCGTTGCATCATGGCATCGCTTGATCATTCTCGTGCCGCGTCCATTACTTTGACCACAGACACTGGGGAGACGCCAACTGTTGAGGTGCCGCCGGCAGCACTGAAGTTGATAGGTCAGTTGCTTGGTGCAATGAGCGAGGGGCGTGCAGTTATGTTGGTGCCCGCTGATCAAGAATTCACAACGGTGGAAGCGGCGAATTTCCTCAATGTGTCACGTCCATTTGTCATCAAGGAAATCGAATCGGGAAGATTGCCACACCGCAAGGTGGGATCACATCGTCGTATCGCCTTTGATGATCTGATGGCCTACGCACAAAAAATGCGTGAGCAGCAAGCCAGTGCACTGGAGCGTATGGCAGATAATGCACGCGAGTTGGGTCTGGAGTATTAATGGCTGGTCATGCTCGGTACACGGCACTTCTGGATGCCTGCGTTCTTTATCCCTTGGCGATGACCGATGCGCTAATGAGCCTTGCTACAGCGGGACTGTATGCGGCCAAGTGGACATCCAGAATTGAACAAGAGTGGATACGCTCTTTGGAGCGGCAGCGACCTGAACTTGTCGGCAGGCTTACGATACGGCGTGACTCGATGCGTGACGCCGTGCCTGATTGGGAAGTAACAGAGTCCGCTTGGGCACCGTTGGTTGGCGGAATCGTGTTACCTGACCGTGATGATGTACATGTTCTGGCCGCTGCGATTGCTGGTCATACTGATTGCCTACGATCCGGCCGCTGCACTGGTCGACGATGAAGAGATCGCGTTTTTCATGGCGGATGCTGTTGAGACCGGTGATTCAGCCCACATAGCCAGAGCCCGTGATGCAGTTGCGCGTGCAAAGAAGGTGGTCAAGACTTCTGACAAGAATGGATCATTATTGGGGAGTGAGTGATTACTTCCCCCCATAATGGGGTAGAGCCATGACCTAAAAATCTTTATAAATCAATAACTTAGACGTGGTGCCCGGGACCGGAATCGAACCGGTACGACCGTATCAGGGCCGGGAGATTTTAAGTCTCCTGTGTCTACCAATTTCACCACCCGGGCAACCAAGTCAGCATTCTACGTGATTTGTTCGCTCTGTGAGCGCCCTTTGGGGGTTGTCGCTTACGTGGTTAAAAAAATGGGTGGCGCTGACTGTTTAGCTTTCGCCGTTATCGTTTTGACGCTGCCAGTGACCGGATTTGCCGCCTTTTTTTTCTTGTAGAGACACGGCGCTGATGACCATGCCGCGGTCAACGGCTTTGAGCATGTCGTAAACCGTTAGCAAAGCCGCAGAGACTGCCATCATGGCTTCCATCTCAACACCGGTTTGCCCGACAGTCTCTGTGGTGGCTTGGCATAGGACGGTTCGCTTGTGTGTATCAACCGAGAAATCAATGCCCACATGTGTCAGTCCAATCGGATGGCACAGCGGAATGATGTTGCCTGTTTGTTTGGCCGCCATGATGCCGGCCACCCGTGCAATACCCAAGACGTCACCTTTCTGACTGTCACCGGCAAGTACCTTTTCTAGAGCGGTGGCGTTCATCGTAATAGCGCCTGAAGCCACCGCTTGGCGGTGGGTTGAGGCCTTGTGACCCACATCGACCATGTGTGCTTGACCGGATTCGTTGAAGTGGGTAAGGTCATTGCTCATTTAGGGTGTCCTTGGCTTCCCAACGTTGCCGCGCTTCGGTGTCACTTTGACGACTTTTTACCCAGCGCTCTCCCGCAGGCGTTTGTTCTTTTTTCCAGAACGTGGCCCGTGTTTTAAGGTGGTCCATGATGAACGCACAGGCATCCAACGAGGCATGTCGATGCGCGCTAGATGTCAGCACCAAAACGATATTTTCCCCGGGAGCCAGTGGGCCAACACGGTGGATCACACGCGCACCAAACAAAGACCATCGGTCTGCCGCTTCCTGAATTACTTGGCGCATCACTTTCTCTGTCATGCCAGGATAGTGCTCAAGTTCTAGCTGTTGAATCGGTTGATCGTCGTTTAAGTCGCGTACGCGTCCCACAAACGAGGCCACAGCGCCGGCACGGCGGTCGTTGGCTAGAAAGGCATCGAATTCTTGGCCCAATTCAAACGGCTCGGTTTGCACACGCACGGAAAAACGTTCGCTGGCTTCGGTCACTTTTATCCTCCAGTGACCGGCCGAAAAAAAGCCACTTCACAGTTTGGACGCAAAGTAACCGTCGGCTGGGCCATTTCGTGATCGACCGCGATGCGTAAGGGCTCGGTGGATTCAAGGGCCTGCGCCCATTGATCGCCCCGGGTGGTGAGCTCTGTCAACAAATCAGCCACGGTCGGCGTACTTGTCACAACCGTCACGGTCTCCTCGTGCAAGCCGACTTGCTCACGCAACTCCCCGAAATATAAGACTCTGACTTTCATCTCAATTGGCCCAGCAGATCAGAAAGCGCCAAGTATGGCACGACCTGACCCGGTTCAATCGTGGTACCAGGCGCAATATCCACAAATCCATCTGCCCAAGCCACACTGCTCATGACACCCGATCCCTGATTCGGCCAACGCTTGAGAACCCATTGCCCCGAGTCTGTTTGCTGCTGTTTGACGCGTATGAATTCACGACGTCGATCAGGCCTGAGCCAGTCAAAATCAGCGACCATGAAGCGTGGTGACAGCGGGGCCGGGTGCATGCCCATACGAATTTGCAAGAAAGGCAATCCCATCAGGACAAAGGTCACGAAGGCACTCACCGGATTACCAGGCAGGCCAATGAAATCAGCCTCATTGGCCTTGCCGTATGCCAGCGGTTTGCCCGGTTTCATGGCGATTTGCCACAGGTCGATTCGGCCCATCGACTCAACGGCACCCCGCACGTGATCTTCTTCCCCCACCGATACGCCGCCACAGGTGATGATGAGGTCGGCTGCTTCGCTGCTGCGCTTGAGTGCAGCGCGGGTTTCTTCGGCCGTATCGCGGACAATGCCAGGATCTAGCACCTCACACCCGATGTCGGTCAGCATGGCCTGCAACCAATAACGGTTGCTGTTGTAGATTTGTCCGGGTTCAAGCGCGGTGCCAGGTTCGACCAGCTCGTCACCGGTCAATAAAATGGCAACCTTCAAGGGCTTGAAAGCCGTGATGTGCGTGACGCCGACCGAGGCTGCGAGCGCGAGATCGGCGGGTTTCAGACGTATACCGGACTTGAGGATCTCTTGGCCAGCGGGGATGTCCTCGCCTTGATCACGAACAAAGAGGCCTTTATCCACGGGGTTCTCAATGAGGAGGACATCTTGTTCAAGAACCGTATTTTCTTGCGGCACGACCGCGTAGGTCCCCTCTGGTACCGGCGCACCTGTAAAGATCCGAGCCGCCTGGCCAGGCGCTAAAGCAACGCCGGTACGACCCGCGGCAATCCGCTGCGAGACCGTCAAACGCCAAGGAGCGGTTCGCGGTTGAGCAGGAGAGACCGCATAACCATCCATGGCGCTATTGGCAAACGCCGGCACATCCATGGGGGAAACCACGGGCGATGCCAGTACCCGTCCCAAGGCTTGTAACAATGGCACTTGCTCGGTTTGTTTAGGTGGCGTCGCCTGCGACAGCAACTGGTTACGCGCGTCGTCAAACGCCAAAAGGGGTGGACGAGGGGATTTTTGTGTGGACATGCGTTTTAAACAAATAGGACCAGTAGGGCGCAGGTATTAGCCGCCCGTTTGAGACATGAACCGGACAATTTTTTCCGGGGTTTCAAGGAAATGATGACGCTCTGGCTTCAGATGGATCCCTTGCTCTAACGCGCGCATGATCGCCTCGTCAGTGCAGCCGGGATCGCGCAACAGGTCACGCATTTCAATTTTTTCTTCTTGGCCCAGGCACAGGTAGATGGTGCCGTCCACTGCCAAGCGGATGCGATTACAGGTCGCGCAAAAGTGTTGACTGAGCGGGGTGATGAATCCCACCTGAGTGTTGCCGTCTGGGGTTTGCCAATAGCGGGCCGGCCCACCACCGAGCTCACCGATGACCGGAATCAAACCATGATCGAGACGCAGTTTTTCGATGGTGGGTTGCAGCGAGAGATGCCCCGCTTGCACCGCCGTGTGTCCCATCGGCATGGTCTCAATCATGCGCAGCGTTAAGCCTCGGTCGCGGCAGAACAAGAACATGTCGTTGATTTCATCGTCGTTGCTACCCGGCATCACCACCATGTTGAGTTTGACGGGTTTGAGATCCGCTTCTAACGCGGCATCGATGCCCGCAATGACTTGGTCGAGCACGTCGCGGCCACACAGCTCCCGGACCTTGTCTTTTTTTAGGCTGTCTAAGCTGATATTGACCCGATTCAAACCAGCGGCTTTTAAGTCTTTCGCAAAGCGCGTCAGACGGGTGGCGTTGGTTGATAGTGAAATATCTTGTACGCTCGTTTCTTGACGCAGTGCCGCCACCAGGTCTGGCAGGTTTTTGCGTAAAAGGGGTTCACCGCCTGTCAAGCGAATCCGCTTGGTGCCGGCAGCTGTCATCACCTTGGCCAAACGCGTGATTTCGTCGAACTTTAACCAATTGTCTGGTTCACGATAGTCCTTAAAGCCCTCGGGCATGCAATAAGTGCAACGCAGGTCGCAGCGGTCTGTGACGCTGATGCGCACATATTCGATTTTTCGACCGTAATCGTCAGTTAAAGGGGTCACTACGTTGTCTCACTAACTGTTTTGTAAAAGCTTGTTTGAAACACCATACTTTAAAAACCCATGGGGCAGCAGCAAACTTAGGCCATCAAAGCGGGTAATGACCAAAACAACGCTAGAACATGTTGCCACGACGTCCCATTTATATGCGCAAACCCAACAAATGATACGACAATGACTTGCCGTGCATGTCAAGGTTGAGTGAATCATTGACCCCACCATCTAGCACCTCATCAATCACAAAATTCATCGCGCTTAAATTGGGTAAGACATAACGTTTGACAGCGCTTGGCTGGCGATAACCAAAGTGCTCGGCCACACGGGCTTCGGTCACCGCCTCGACCAAGCTCTCAAAATCGGATTCACGGTAGGCAATCAAGCTGATGTTGATACGGTCGCCTTTGTCTCCGGTGCGGGCGTGTGCCAGGTCATAGAGCAGGGTGGTTGACATGTCGCGCTCCTAGGGTCAGTGCATCAGAACAAAATGGGCGGGTAGACGGTCACGGGCGATTAAGCATGACGTGGTGGACAAGCGTTGTCGCTTGTTGACTCTCACGCCACCCCCACCCGCTGGCCCACAAGTCCATAAGGCCGTTACTTCACGCAGTAAACGCTCGATCGGTTCTAGCGATTCGTGTTGCGCCGCCACCCGCAAGCGAATATCACCGGGCTCGCCCAAGGGACTGACGGACATGGTCGCCAAACGGTTGCCGCTGTCATCGTTAAAGATGCTCGATAGCCCGATCAAATCAAAACGCAGTGTCAATTGATCGCCAAGTCGCTTTTGTAAGATATCGAGCGCCAGACGTGCCCGACCTTCGGCATTGGGCCCAGCGTATGAGATTTCGCCTTCGCCAAACCAACCGCCGTCAAAGAACACATTCGCCTTGAGGGTGCTGGTTCGGGGATGCCCTTTAACCCCCGTCAGCCGGACAGCATTCTGCCCGACTTCGGTGACTTGGCATTGCATCACATCGGCGACCACATCGGGCGTGATGTAGGCCGCCGGATCGTGCACTTCGTAGAGCAACTGCTCCTTAACGGAAGCCGCTGTGACCAAACCGCCCGTGTTGTCGGCCTTGGTCACAATACAGCTACCGTCGGACATGATTTCGGCGATGGGAAACCCGACTTGATCCATACCCGCCACATCTTTGCGTCCAGGGTCAGCGAAATAACCGCCGGTGACCTGTGCGCCGCACTCCAATAAATGGCCCGCCATGGTGGCACCTGCCAATTCGTCCCACTGGTCATCACGCCAACCAAAATGAGCTAATGCGGGGCCGAGCACGAGTGAGGGGTCCGA
The DNA here is from genome assembly GCA_965656505.1 of Burkholderiaceae bacterium. Lineage (GTDB taxonomy): Bacteria > Pseudomonadota > Gammaproteobacteria > Burkholderiales > Burkholderiaceae_B > Algicoccus. The sequence goes on from CBFHKV010000008.1 coordinate 126,938, forward strand.
AACACGCCCCGTGACAACGATTTGAGCGCCTGCGGTGATGGCGTCGGCAATGGCGCGTGCCCCTTGATACGCGTTGGCACAAACAAAGCGGGCAGCATCAAAGGCATCGCCAATTTGCTCATGCACCAGCGCTTTACCTGAAGCCGTGGCCAGATCATCGCCTAGGACGACCGCGATGCGCGGTCGCGCCAATCCCAGTGAGTCGGCAATTTCGAAGATTTTGTCGGCAGCCGCATGTGGATTGGCGGCACCAAAATTACTCACGATGGTAATGCCGTGTTCCAAACAATCAGCGAGCACGGGCCGAATCTCCCATTCCAGCAGGGGTTCGTAACCGAGTTTCGGGTTCTGTTGCTTGGCCAGGTGTTGCGTTGCCAACGTCCTTTCCGCCAAATTCTCAAAGATCAGGGCCGCAGGCTGACCACGTTTGATCAGCGTCTTCACCACGGGCAGCGCCACGTCCACGCGATCACCGGAAAAGCCCGCGCCACAACCGATGGAAATACTGGTTTGCATCAAGAGGCCTGCTCAAAAGAATCCAAACGACACACTACCGCTGCGCGGCGCTGTCCGCAATGCGAGATAACGCCTAGGCGACCACAACGGGAGATTTTGGACTTAGTAACTTTGCGAATGACCGCATGCGAGTACTGACTCTGTGCGGCTGGAATGGTGTCATCAACAGAGTGTGATGAATGCCCGTACCCCGTTTATTGGGTAGAGCCTAATGAAGTGTTACCGATGACTCGAGTCCGAACAAAGAATATCGTGGCGGTGGGTCAGGGATTCGAACCCTGGGAGGGCTTGCACCCTCGCTAGTTTTCAAGACTAGTGCA
>CBFHKV010000009.1:0-74709 GCA_965656505.1 Burkholderiaceae bacterium
AGGCGGCAATAGGATAGACTGACCGGACGTAAACTCGAAAGCCGAAATGAATTCACTGAAGAAGCTTGTCAAAGCGATTGCTGTGAGGACGCCCATAGCTAAGGACGTGCTGCGTTTGAGGCGCTTAGTGCAGCAATACGAAAAGGAAATCCAACAGTACAAGAGGCAGTTAAATCTCATTGGCGATGTGTGTGAGACATATACTTCTTATTCTGATGCGGTCCAAGACTTGGATTCTGTAGAGGGCTATGACAATTCAGAGCTTGCCGCTTACATAGCGACGAAAACAAAAAGATGGTTAACACACGCGCAGAGTTCGCCATGGCACCTTGGGAGCGACGTCCTCCAGTCAATTTTTGTCGCACTACTTGTTTCGAATCGCGTCGGATATTTGCGCGTTCTAGACTTGGGTGGCGGATGTGCCATTCCACCCGCTATCTTGCGCGCTCTGGTAGAGCCGAAGTTCCGATTCTCCTGGAACGTTGTTGAATTGCCGTCACTGGTTAATGCAGTAGGTTTAGTCGGTCTCGACTATGCCAAATGGTGGGACAATATGGCCAACGCGGCGGCCGATCTTGGTGAAATAGACCTGATCCACACATCCGGCACGCTTCAATGCCTAGAAAATCCGAGAGAGGCGCTGGCCCAATTGCTTTCTCTGAATGCCGGTCATGTCTTCTTTGGCCGCGTGGCGTTCAACGCCGGCGGTGAAGATGTCATTGGAATACAGAGGTCGGCTGTCAGGGATCATGGGGTACAAATACCGGCTGACGCAGCGGAAGGCTATGTCGAGTACCCCTTTACATACATGCCTCTGGATGATTTTGAGCGCATCTTGACCGAAGCCGGGTACGTGCTATTGCTGGACTTTGCAGAAAACAGCGGAATGCGGCCCATCAATGATTTCAAGATTGTGGGCGGGGCCCGCTTGTACAAAAAGCGGTAAATCGAACACTTAGATGAAGTCCCGGCCTGTCGGGAGTTGGGGGCGCTGAAACGCTGAGCCATAGAAGAATTGAATGACCAAACGTTACTACTGCACCCTATTTGACAGCAACTATGCCCTCAAGGGGATTGCCATGCTGCGGTCTCTTGCTCGTCACAGCGTAGACTTGCAGGTCTATGTGCTTTGCATGGACGAGTTGACCGAGACATTGCTCACCGGTCTGAAGCTGTCCTACGTCACCTGTGTCAGGTTGACTGAAGTCGAAACAGAAGAAATTCTGGAGGCAAAGAAAAACAGGTCAATTGCTGAATATTGCTGGACACTCTCCTCGTGCATTCCGTGGCATGTCATGCAAAGGCATCCGGAAATTGACTTCATCACCTATGTTGATGCGGACCTACTGTTCTATTCGCCTGTCGAGCCGATCTACGCAGAAATTGGTGATGCCTCGATTGCCATCATCGAGCACCGGTTTACGCCCCGCTTTAGGCACCTTGAGGTCAATGGGAGATTCTGCGTTGAATGGGTCAGCTTCAGGCGTAATCAGGAAGGCATGGAATGCCTGCGGCGCTGGAGGGAGCAGTGCATCGAATGGTGCTACTACAGGCTGGAAGACACCCGGATGGGTGACCAGAAGTACCTGGATGAGTGGCCTCGTCTCTACCGTGGCGTGCACATAATCCAACACCTGGGTGCGGGCGTTGCACCGTGGAATTTCGATCAGTACGCCATTGTCACGGATGAGCAATCCAGGACTACGATAAACGGGTCACCGCTCATCTTCTACCATTTCCACCAGTTTCAGCTGCATGCTGACGGCAGCTCTTTTCGGCTGTCTCCCGCGTATACCGAGTTGCATCGCGAGCCGGAACTGGTCTACTCGGCGTATGAAGCGGCTCTGAAGGAGTCTCTACAGCTGGCGCGGACGGTCCGTCCCGGCTTCGCCGGCGGCTTGAGGAGAAGGCCGAAAGAAGCACGGCGTTGGAGTCCCGCGTTACTTTGGGCCCGGCTGCGCGGCGCATGTGGCAAGCTGCTGCGTGGTGGAATCTGATCCCGGTGCAGAAATGCCCGGCCGCATGAAAAAGAGTGTGCAATCAATGAGCAAACGTGAAATGCAGATCGTCATACCCATGTCCGGCTTCGGTGAGCGGTTCCGAAAGGCAGGATATGACGTACCGAAGCCTCTGATCGAAATCGATGGGAAGTCGATCATTGCGCACGTGATCGATATGTTCCCTGGAGAAGAGAATTTCATATTCATCTGCAACGAGGATCACTTGCGGAATCCCGACTACAGAATGCGGGAGATTCTTGATGAGTATTGCCCCGGCGGCAAGGTCATTGGAATACCCTCCAACAAGCTGGGCCCCGTACATGCCGTGCTGCAGGTCGAACACCTGTTGTGCCCCGACAGCCCGACGGTCATAAATTATTGGACCTAGTCAAATTAATGGACAACAGAAGTCTCTAGGTTTTGGTGGTACAGGCGTTCAAAATCAACTGGTGTGACCCAGCCGTTGGCCGAGTGCCTGCGGACTCGGTTGTAGTAAATCTCAATAAACTCAAAGACCTGCTGACGCACTTCATGACGTGTTCCAATTGGCTTGCCGATGACAGTCTGCTTTTTAAACGTGGCAAAGAAGCTTTCGGCTACTGAATTATCCCAACAATTTCCTTTTCTGCTCATGCTCTGTACACAGCCGTGCTTTGCAAGGATGGCTTTATATGAGTGAGCACAATACTGGGAGCCGCGGTCAGTGTGCACGATGACGCCGCTTGGTTTGCCACGCGTGGTGAGCGCCGCTGTTAAAGCGTCATTGACAAGTACTTGGCCAATCCTGGTGCTTACCTGCCAACCAATGACTTGTCGGTTGAACAAATCGATCATGGTGGCCAGGTACAACCACCCCTCTTTAGTTTGAATGAAGGTGATGTCGCCAACCCAGGCGACGTTGGGTTTACTCACCGTAAATTGACGGTTTAGCAAATTAGGCGCAATCGGTAAATTGTGCTTTGAGTCAGTGGTGTGCCTAAATTTGCGCTTATGACGACATCTCAAGCCTTGCTTGCGAAGCGATCTTCCAACGGTACGCTCGCTGACAAGAACCCCCGTAGCCCTGACGTCGGCCGTTAAGCATGGCGCGCCCGCTCGGGCCTTATGGTGAGCGAACGCGGTGCTGACTGCCTGATCGATGGCACAGACCTCATGCTTAACGCTTTTCCAGCGATAAAAGCCACTGCGACTGATGGGCGCATCGAGCGCATTTCCGTAAAGACGCCCTTGAGTTCGCCGAAATCCGATCCCATTGTGCTCGGCACATTCACTTTCAAGCGCGCAGCGGACTTTCGCGATGCCGTCGCTCGACTGATCGACAGAGATGGGCGGATCAACGGTGAGTTCTACATCGACGCCTGTATCAATGATGCCACTGAAATGGGGCTGCGCTGCCACTTGTTCGAGGTGGATCACTTCGTGTCGTGGGGCACGCCAAATGACTTACGCGCATTCGAATACTGGCAATCCTGCTTTCACAAATGGTCTGGCCACCCATATCAATTGAGGCTGGATGCCAGAGTTCCTCCAGATGCCATGGGTGAGCTAGGAATACGGTATCGGCAAGTTTTTCCGAAATATCTAGAGTGCGATAAATGATCAGGCGTGAGTTGGCGCAATTCCTGCTAGTCGGGGGCCTCACTGTACTGATTGACTATCTGGTCTACAGTACTCTGTCTTGGTGGCAAGCTCCGTCAATCGGTTTAGCCAAGGGTGTTGGCTTTATCGCTGGCACTTTATTCGCTTATTTGGCCAATCGTTTCTGGACATTCGGGCACAAGTCTCATGCGCGCGGCAGCCTATTGAGGTTCGCTTTGCTTTACGCGGTTACGCTATTGACCAACGTTACAGTCAATGAGTTGGTCTTGGGGGGCATTTTGATTTCCAAGGATCGGCCCCGATTGCTTTTGTGATTGCAACAGGGGCATCGGCAACCATGAACTTCATTGGTATGAAGTTATTTGTATTCAAGACGGCTTTGCCGCCAAAGCAAATATGAAATTCTCGCTCGTCATTCCTTGTTACAACGAGGCGGTAAATTTGCCGTTGCTGCTCGAGCGTGGCCAAGAGGTTGCGCGTCAACCAAATTGCGAATTGATATTGGTTGATAACGGTTCGACTGATAACAGTGCTCACGTATTGAGTAAACTGTTGCCCGACTATCCGGGCTGCCGCAGTATCCGAGTCGAGAAAAATCAAGGCTACGGATTCGGAATTCTTTCCGGGCTCAGGACTGCGACTGGGGACGTCCTAGGCTGGACGCACGCGGATATGCAAACTGACCTGCAGGATGCATTGCGCGGTTTGGCACTCTTAGAGCAACACGGTCCGAATATATTCGTCAAAGGGCGGCGCTACGGTCGGCCCTTCGGTGACGTGGTCTTCACGGTCGGCATGAGCGTGTTTAAGACGGTATTGCTCGGCAAGCCGATGTGGGATATAAATGCACAACCGACGATGTTCTCGCGGGCTTTCTTCGAGTCATGGCACGAGCCCCCTTATGACTTCTCGCTCGATCTGTTCGCCTATTACCAAGCGTGTCGAATGGGATTGGCGGTACACCGATTCCCAGTCCGATTTGGCGAACGCGCTCACGGAGTGTCGCGCTGGAATGTCAACTGGGCCGCGAAGCGCAAGTTCATACGCAGGACGGTAGATTTCAGCCTGCAATTAAATAAACGACTCTGAACCATGAAGCTCATTTCGCATCGCCGCAATACGCTCGTTCAGCTGAATGAAACTCCCCTTAAATATGGGGTCGAAGTGGATATTCGCAGCCATGGAGACAGGCTGATGATCCACCATGATCCATTTGTCGATGGAGAATCTTTCGAGGCTTGGCTTGCGGCCTACCGGCACGGCACGTTGATTCTGAACGTAAAGGAGGAAGGGCTTGAGTCGCGTCTGATCGACTTGATGCAGCGCGCCGGGATCGAGGACTATTTCTTCCTGGATCAATCCTTTCCTTTCCTTGTCAAATATTCCAGACTCGGCGTGCACCGTTGCGCTGTCCGTGTTTCGGAATTCGAATCTATCCAGACTGCGCTGACGCTAGCAGGAAAAGTGGACTGGGTCTGGGTCGACTGTTTTACCCAATTTCCGCTCGGTCACGACGAAACCAGGAAATTGCAGGAGGCGGGGTTCAAGCTCTGCCTGGTTTCGCCGGAATTGCAGGGGCGTGATGCCGAGACAGAGATAGCGCAACTCGTCCAAATGCTCAACGAGCGGAATATCCGTGCGGAAGCAGTTTGCACGAAGAGGCCAGACCTTTGGGAAAAGTTCGCCCGCATATGAAAAAGTTGTACACCGATCTGTTGTTCCTGGTCGGCCTCGGCATACGGATTGCACTGATCTTCTTGGTGCTGCCTGTCCCGGTCGCGGATTGGTATGTGCCCTTCCTCGAAGCGAGCATTGCAAAACCAACGCTCGATCCTTGGTCGGTCTGGCTCGGCCAAGGGGGCGATTTGGCGGCGTTTCCGTATGGCTACGCCATGTGGCTGGCATTTCTGCCGCTGACATTGATCTGCGGGATGTTTGGGCTGCCGCTGCATCTCGGCTACGCCTTCACGCTGCTGGTTGCAGATCTCAGTTTGCTGGCGATTTTTAGGAGACTTCTGCCAAGCCGGGAACGCCTGCTGCTGGCTGCTTACTGGCTTTCTCCCATCGTACTGATCGCCACTTATGTGCTGGGACTCAATGACTTGGTTCCTGTTCTCTTGCTGGTGCTGTCGCTCTATTTCACGCGGCAATTGAAGCTTTTCCTTGCTGGAGTATTCTGCGTTTTGGCCATCTCCGCCAAGTTGAGTATGGTGTTGGCGCTGCCATTTTTTGCGGTCTACTTCTTTCATTCGCGTGCCCTCCACCGCTTGCTTCCCTCATTTTTGAAGGGTATGGTCGTTGCGGTGGTGGCGTTCGGCCTTCCGTTCCTGTTCTCTGGCGCAGCGCTGCAGATGCTGCTCAGTAATCCGGAAATGGGCAAGGTATATCAGTTCGCTCTGACGATCGGGCATGGTGTTTCCGTCTATGTGGTGCCGCTGGTATATCTGGTCATGATGTATGGCGCCTGGCGGGTGCGGCGCATGAATTTCGAGTTATTCCAGTCGATGCTGGGCATGGCCTTCCTGCTTGTCGTCTTGCTCACGCCTGCCTCACCCGGCTGGTTCATTTGGGCCGTGCCGTTGTTGGTGAACTATCAGGCAATGAGCGGCCGGATCGCCATCGTGCTGAGCGCAGCGTTTTCGGCCTTCTATGTGTTGAGCACGCTGCTCGCCCTGCCATCAGTGCCGTTCGGCCTCGGCCATGCCGACACGGCGATACTGGCGCTGACTGGTCATTTGGAACCACACGTGGCTTCCTTGCTGCACACGGCAATGGTTGCTATCGGCATCGTACTGGCGGTGCGGATCTGGCGCGAAACGGTCAGCCGGAACGACTATTTCCGTCTTAGCCGCAGACCTTTCGTCATCGGGATCGCTGGCGATTCCGGATCGGGCAAGGACACACTGGCCGATGCGCTCCAGGGCTTGTTCGGAGACCATTCGGTCGCCAAGCTCTCCGGAGACGACTATCACCTGTGGGATAGACAGAAACCGATCTGGCAGGCGATGACGCACCTGAACCCGATGGCGAACGATCTGGAAGGATTCGCCAATGACCTGGTTTCCCTGATTGATGGCAAGTCCATTATTCAGCGTCATTACGACCACAAGACCGGCATCAGGAGCGAGCAGATGCAGGTGAAAAGCAATGATTTCATCATCGTCAGTGGCTTGCATGCCCTGTACTTGCCGATCTTGAGAACATGCTTCAATCTGAGCATCTACCTGGACATTGACGAGGGGTTGAGACGCCACCTCAAAAAGGTCAGGGACCTCGGGCAGCGGGGTCATTCCGTAGAGCAGGTTCTTTCCTCGTTCGCAAAAAGAGAGCCGGATTCAGAGAAATTCATACGGCCACAGGCTGCGTACGCTGACCTGGTGTTGTCTCTGCATCCGATCCATCCGCGTCTGCTGGAGGAGACCGACGGAAAGCGTCCATTGCGTTTTAAATTGCTGGCGCGCTCCCGAAATGGATTGAATGAGCTGTCGCTGACGCGCGTGTTGGTGGGTGTGTGCGGCCTCCACGTCGACATGGCCACTTCCAATGACGCTTCGAAGGTGGAGCTTACGATAGAGGGAGAGACATCTGCTGAAGATGTGGCTTTGGCAGCGCAGATGCTGTGTCCCCGCGCGTTGGAATTCCTGGATATCAGGCCGAAATGGGCGGACGGCGTCTTGGGCCTGATGCAATTGATCACTTTGTCTCATATTAATCAGGCATTTATGAAGCGCTTTCTATGAAGATTTTTTCAAAAGACCGATTCAACAGGTTGCCGGACGCCATATTGTTCGATACGGACAATACGCTCTATCCCTATGCGCCAGCGCACGCTGCTGCTCAGGCGGCTGTTCGGGCCAAAGTTGTCTCTACGTTCTCGATCAAACCGGAGGACTTTGACAAGGCGTTCGATGAGGCCCGCAAGCAGGTCAAGACGCGGCTCAAGCACACAGCCTCTTCGCATAGTCGCTTGTTGTATCTGCAGCGGATGCTGGAGATCATGGGGCTGGGCTCGCAGGTTCTTTGGGCGCTGGATTTTGAGCAGACGTACTGGCGCACATTTCTCAGCAATGCGATCCTGTTTGAGGGTGTGAAGGAGTTGTTGGACGATGTCCGGCGGTTGGGCATCCCGACTGCAATCGTCACGGACCTGACTGCCCAGATCCAGTTCCGTAAGGTGGTCTACTTTGGCCTGGAGCATTATTTTGATTACATCATCACCAGCGAGGAGGCGGGGCATGACAAGCCGCACAAGGCTCCATTCCAGCTTGCGCTTGAGAAGATGAGGCCAAAGGGCGATTGCATCTGGATGATCGGGGACAACCCCGTCAACGATATAAGAGGAGCGAGGGAACAGATGAACGCCTCAACAATACAGAAGACCCACGAAGATACGCCGCTTGGGACCGAGGCTAATGCGCCTGATGCGGCCTTCACCGAATACTCTCAATTGCGGCGCTTCTTGACGGAGCTGAGCGCTCTGCAGCGGTAAGCTGATCATGTCAGTCAGAAACGACGTTATCCATTTCTGTCAGTTGCTCGGACGGGATCCGCTGCTGGTCCAGGGTGCGGGAGGCAATGTATCTTGGAAGGATGGCGAGGTCCTTTGGGTCAAGGCGTCAGGCACCTGGTTGGCGGATGCCGGTGAGCGGGATATCTTTGTGCCGGTGGATCTGGGGGCATTGCGCGTATCACTGGATGCTGGCGATTTTGGGGTGATACCAAAGGCGATCGCTGGAGCGACATTGAGGCCGTCAATTGAAACGCTATTGCATGCACTGATGCCGCACCAGGTCGTCGTCCACCTGCATCCTGTCGACATACTTGCGTGGCTAGTACGTGATCATTCCGGTGCTCCGTTCTCGTCTGTTGATCGGGCGGATCTAGTTTCCTACCGGAAGCCCGGCGCGGCACTGGCGCAGGCGGTTGCAGATAGGTTGAAGGGGCGGCCTGATATCAGTTGTCTTTTCCTGCAGAACCATGGATTGGTATTGGGAGGTGCAACTGTCACGGAAGTTCAGGAGCAACTGCAGAACGTACTTCTGAAAATGCGAGGTGCAGTGTTGCGGCATGCTCGCCCAAAGGGCGCAACTCCGTCGGTTCCCGAGGCTTGCGGCCACTCTTACGTGGTGCTGGACGACGCTGATATACAGGGGCTGGCCCTTGACGATTCGCTTTACGCGCGCCTTTCGAGTGGCTGGGCCATGTATCCCGACCATGTGGTCTTCCTGGGCAGGAAGGCCGCTTGTTATGACAATATGGATGAGCTTGTCGCACAGGCGTGCAGATCGCAGGCTATGCCGGAATTGGTGTTCGTCCGGGGGGCTGGCGTCTATGTGATGCCTGCTTTTGGCAAGGCCCAGCGTGCGCAACTGCGCTGCTACTATGACGTGCTAGTGCGGGTGCCGGAATGCTTCAGAATAGTCACTCTTACAGAGCTCGAGGTGGATGACTTGCTGAACTGGGATGCAGAGAAGTACCGGATTGGCATGAAAACTAATTAGGGCACTCAAGCCAATTCCAGCCTCATTCTTTGGGGCTGATTGCGGTCACCGAAATTCCTTTGAGTCGCCGCAATCTTCCGCCTCAGCTAGCATGTTTTCGCAGCGGTAATGGCGAACGGGTCTTGTCTGCAAGCTTTTACTCAAGAATGGCGGGCCTGATGCTAGGTGCAGTAGTTGCTCAAGAATTGATTTCTAAACTTTGAGGGTTAATCAGTGAAGAACAAGACGGTATGCGTTGTCGGTCTGGGGTATATAGGCCTGCCGACGGCGGCCTTGCTAGCTAGCGCAAGCTATGAGGTTGTTGGAGTTGACGTCAGCGAGCACGCGGTAAACACAATCAACCAGGGAAAGATCCACATCGTTGAGCCGGACTTGGATGCCGTTGTCCAGGCGACCGTCGCTGCCGGACGTCTCAGGGCGTACAACAGTCCCCGAGCCGCTGATGTGTTCATGATCTGTGTCTCCACGCCTTTCCATGAAGGCACTGTGATACCGCAACCCAATGTCGATTACGTGATGGCTGCGACCCGCAGCATCGCCGGTTTGCTCAAGCGCGGAGATCTGGTTATTCTGGAATCCACATCGCCTGTGGGAACCACATTGGAGATGCGAGAGGTGCTGGCCGGGCAGGGGGTCGATGTGTCTGGTATCCATATTGCCTACTGTCCGGAGCGGGTGCTTCCAGGAAAAATCATGACAGAGCTAGTCGGCAACGATCGTGTGGTGGGAGGCGTAACTCAAGCCGATACCCGGGTGGCAGCAGACTTCTACAGGACTTTCGTAAAGGGTCAGGTGCATGAGACAGATGCCAAGACTGCTGAACTGTGCAAGCTGGCTGAGAACAGTTTCCGTGACGTCAACATTGCCATAGCCAATGAACTTTCGATTATTTGCGATGAGCAGGGCATCGACGTCTGGAGGCTCATTAGTTTGGCGAACCGTCATCCGCGTGTGAATATTCTTCAGCCTGGGGCTGGGGTGGGCGGACATTGTATTGCCGTAGACCCGTGGTTCATCGTTGCGAAAAACCCTGCGAGCGCCAGACTGATACGGGCTGCGCGCGAGGTAAACAACCTCAAGACGGAATGGGTGGTCAACAAGATCAGCGAGACCATGAAGGCGCAAACCAAACGGCTGGGCCGGCCGGCCAGACTGGCATGTCTTGGTCTTGCGTTCAAGCCGGATATTGATGACCTGCGCGAATCGCCGTCACTTCAAATTGCACGGGCGATCAAGGCATGTGGCGGCCAGGTGATTGCTGTCGAGCCCAATATCGAGGCTCATGACGAGTTCGACATCGTCAGCCTGGAGGAAGCATTGGCCGGCGCAGACGTGATTGCTGTGTTGGTCAAGCACAAGCAGTTCTGCGATCCGCAGGCGATCAAGCGTCTGCTGAGCGCAGGATCTATCGATTTCTGTGGTGCCTTGACCCAGGGGTAAACACAGGAGACCGGCGCCTACGTTGCAACTGGCTGCCCCCATACCTTGAATCATGAAAATCGCGCTGCTTGACACCTACCATCCTGGTTTCCTGAACCAGCTCTATTCGGCGCATGGAGGGCTCGCGGCTGAATCCTCCAGTCGCCAAAAGCAAGCCTTGATTGGCGGCTTTTTTGGAACAGCGGACTACTACTCCCGGCACCTGAATGATCTCGGCTGCAGCGCAGTTGATCTGATCGGCAACTGTGTGCCGCTCCAGTCAGCCTGGGCCACGGAGCATGGTTTGCGTGTCAACTCGTTTGCGTTGCGTATTCCCTATCGGTTGTTTCAACTGCCTGTGATCGGTCAGGCACTGGCCGCAATGCGTGGAATTGTCGACATCGCAATCGAACAGATCGAGTCACTGGCTTCTGACGTCGTCTATTGCCAGGATATCCGCTTCCTGCCACCGGAGGCTCTGGCCAGATTGCGCAAGCGGTCAAGGCTTATCGTCGGGCAGATCGCCTGCCCACTACCACCGCCTGCTTACATCCGGGGCTACGATCTTATTCTGACCTCGTTCCCTCATTTCGTGGATCGCATTCGCGCCCACGGTGTTGCTTCGGAGTACTTTCGCATCGGGTTTGACGCCAGCGTGCTGGAGGCGCTTGGGTCGGTCGAAAAAAATATCGTTGCAAGCTTTGTCGGTGGTATCAGCCGGCACCATGGGAAGGCCGTGCCGATGCTTGAGTACATGGCGAGTAACACGCCTATGGAGTTCTTCGGCTACGGTGCGGAAAGCCTGCCGCGAGATTCAGCGATCCGGGCTCGTCACCGTGGTGAGGTTTGGGGTCTGGACATGTACCGGGCGTTGGCGCGAAGTCGTATCACGCTCAATCGTCACATCAACGCGGCGGAAGGCTATGCAAACAACATGCGCCTTTACGAGGCTACCGGCGTGGGCGCGTTGCTGCTGACCGACCTCAAGGACAATCTGGCCGAGCTGTTCGAGATCGGCAAGGAGGTGGTGGCCTATTCCAGTGCGGAGGAGGCGGCAGAGCTGATCCGTTACTACCTGGCCCATCCGGACGAAGCGCAGGCAATCGCGCGCGCCGGCCAGGCGCGTACGCTGCGCGAGCACACCTATCGCCATCGCATGGAAGAGCTGGTGCCCATCCTGCAGCGCTACCTGCAAGGGTGTGTAGCATGAGGGCTTCATTACGTTCGGTGCTGAACCGCTTTCCCCGCCTTAAGCGTTTGCTCAAGTTTTGGCTGCAGAAGTCGCCTGTTGGTGCGGGAGTCTCCTCGCACTATGTCCAGATCCAGGGCCGGGAAGCAGAGCAGGAGTCCAGCCGTCTGCGCGGCGCCTGGCAATCGCAGGATCTGCCGGCCCGGCAGCGGGAACTGGTCGACACCCAGCTGGCGGTCTGGCGGCGCGGGGTGGCGGTGGACGTCTTCGATGTCATGACGCGCGCCCTGCGCGCATTGCCTTCTGACGTGCGTGGCATGTCGGTGCTGGAGGTGGGATGCTCCAGTGGCTTCTACTCCGAGGTGTTTGAGATTGCCGGTCTGGACCTACACTATGCCGGCTGCGACTATTCCGAGGCCTTCATCGGGCTGGCTCGCCAAAAGTACCCGGCGCTGCGATTTGACGTCGAAGACGCTACGGCGTTGAAGTATGGTGACGAAGCATTCGACATCGTCATATCCGGCTGCTGCTTGCTGCATATTCCGGAATATGAGGTCGCCGTGGCCGAGACGGCACGGGTGGCGAGTGGCTACGCCATCTTCCATCGCACGCCCGTGGTCTTGGGGTCACCCAATGTGTACTACCGTAAGCAAGCCTACGGCGTGGAGACGGTGGAGATCCATTTCAACGAGCCGCAGTTCCTGAAGCTGTTGGAAAGGCAGGGCCTGAAGCTGATCGCAACCTATACCCTGGACGAATCTGTGCAGGGCGGTGTCGGATCGGCCAACCGTACCTATGTGTTCAGGAAAATTTCACCATGAGCGTTCGCTACTTCTGCACCCTGTTCGACAGCAACTACCTGCTAAAGGGTCTTGCGATGATTCGCAGCTTGGCGCGTTATTGTCCCGGCATGAGAATTCATGTGCTTTGTATGGACGACCAGACCAAGCTCATCCTCGAATCGCTGAACATGCCCTTCGTGAATTGCATTGCCCTGGCAGAGATTGAGACCGAGGAACTGCTCAAGGCAAAGGCGGGTCGCGGCGTGGCAGAGTACTGCTGGACTCTTTCATCATGCTTCACCTGGTATGTGATGCAGAATTATCAAGAAATCGACTTTCTTACCTATGTCGATGCCGATCTGCTGTTTTATTCCGATGTGCAACCCCTGTTCGATGAAATCTGCGATGCCTCTATCGCCATCATCGAACACCGCTTTTCGCCGCGCCTGAAGGATCGCGAAGTTAATGGACGCTTCTGCGTCGAGTGGGACAGCTTCCGCCGCGACGAGCAAGGTCTGGCCTGTCTGTCGCGCTGGCGCGAGCAATGCATCGATTGGTGCTATTACCGCCTGGAAGACGGCAAGATGGGTGATCAGAAATATCTGGATGAATGGCCGGGCCGTTACTCGAATTGCCATATTCTGATGCAACCGGGCGCCGGCATTGCACCGTGGAACTATGCGCAATACAGGTTCGGCAAAGACGCACATGCCAATATCACAGTCGAGGATGCGCCACTGATTTTTTACCACTTCCACCAGTTTCAATTACTTGAAAACGGCAAGTTCGACCGGCTTTCCACCTTTTACACATCGGAGTGTGCCGAGCCAGCCGCCGTGTACGAAATGTATGAGGCTGAGTTGAAAAAGTGTCTGGCCGATGTACGTGCTGTGGTGCCGGATTTCAAGGGCGGTCTGAAGCCTGTGTCTAGCGTACGAAGCCGCCGGTTCATACAGCATTTTGTACCTATGTGGGCCAAGGAAATTGCACGCCGTTTCCTGCGTTATTGATCCGTGCAAGCCGATCCACTAATTTCCGTCATCACGGTTTGCTATAACAGCACCGCCACGTTGGCGCGCGCACTACAGTCAGTGGTCGATCAGGATTGGTCGTGCGTCGAGCATATCGTCATCGATGGTGCATCAACAGATGGGAGCCCAGCCATTATTGACCGCTTTCGCCCACAACTTGCCCATGTTGTCAGCGAGCCAGACGATGGTATTTACGACGCGATGAACAAAGGCCTGGATCGGGCTGGCGGCGACATCATCTGCTTCCTGAATGCCGATGATGAGTACGCTACAAATACGGTGCTGTCCCGAGTCGCGACGCTGATGCATGAGCAGCAACTTGATGCGCTAATGGGTGATGTGGGTTTCTTTCACGAAGCGGACCCACAGCGCATGGTGCGCCGCTACCGCTCCGATCATTTCACACCAGGTCGATTGGCATGGGGCTGGATGCCCGCCCATCCGGCGTTGTTCCTGAGCCGTGCGGTGGTGCAGCGTGTTGGGCGCTTCAAGACAAATTACTTTATCGCTGGTGACTATGAGTTCATCGTGCGTGTCTTTCATGGCCATGAGGTTCGCTATCGGCACCTGCCAGATGTTCTTGTGAACATGCAGACCGGGGGGGCGAGTACCGGCGGCTTTGGCGCAAAACTACGTCTCAATCGCGAAGTACTGCGAGCCTGCCGTGAAAATGGCTTGCAGACCAATATCTTGAAGATACTCGCTAAATACCCAGCAAAATTACTAGAGTTTTTACACAGATGAGGGTCCTCGTTACCGGTTCAAACAACTTCGCGGGTAGCGCCTTGTGACGTCATCTGGTTGCGTTAGGACATAAAGTGGTCCTTGTGGTTAGCCGACAAAGTAGCGTTGCCGACGAGGCCCTTGTTCACGGTGCGAAGTCTTGCAAAGCCGCTCTAAAGGGGTAGGACAGCGTCATCCATTTGGCATCGTGTGGCCACATTATGCGGGATCAAGTACGAAATTCGCTGCGAGCATTTCGTGTGAGCAATGTTGACAGGACGATTGATCTTGCCAAACGCGCCGTTGATGCGAGCGTACATCGATTCGTCTTCATGAGTATGGTCAAAATGAACAGCGAAGAAACCGCTCTAGGATACAGCTACAGCCTCCGGCCAGAACATTCAAATGCTCCCGGAGACCTTTACGCGATTTCTAACTGAGAGGTAGCTATTGTCAAATTTAGTGTTTAGCAGGCTGTTAAGCGGCTTTCCGTTTTGGCTTGTCAGTTTCTTACACACCGTCTACAAATCTGACCCCGGTAATCACCTTGGCCAGGAAATCGAATCCTCGCAATCGACGCCAGTTCTTTTGGGCGCACTCCGCGAGTTTGTACATCATGTGCAGCATCCCTTTATCGGTTAGGCAACCCTTGGCCCGCTTGGTACGGTGCCGAATGGTGGCAAACGTCGACTCAATCGGGTTGGTTGTACGTAAGCTCTGCCAGTGCTGGGCCGTAAAGTCGTAGAAGGCCATCAGCTCTTCGCGGTCGTCCCTCAGGTTATACACCGCCTTGGGGTACTTGTCTTCAAACATGTCTTCAAAGAGGTTAAACGCCTTATTGGCTTCTTCCTTGGTTGGCGCTTGCCAAATTTCATGAAGCGCTGACTTCACCTTGAGCTGCATGGACTTGGGCATGTAATTCATGACGTTGACCATCTTGTGCATCCAGCAGCGCTGGTGGCGCGTTTGACCATAAACTTCGCCCAGTGCTGCCCAGAAACCCATGGCACCATCACCAACCGCCAGTTTGGGTGCATTCATGCCTCGGTTCTTTAGACCAAGCAGTACGTCACGCCAGCTCTGCTTAGATTCGCGCACCCCATCTTCAATAGCCAGAAAGTGCTTCTCACCGAGCTCATTGACGCCAATAATTACCAGCACACACAGCTTGCTGTCTGTGCCTCTTAACCCACTGTAGATGCCATCTGCCCAGATGTAGACCCATTGATCTTTGTCCAGACGACGCTTGCATCATTGATCGTAATCGTTACCCCAGTCCTTCTTGAGTCGTGACACCGTGCTGGCTGACAAACCCGTTGCCTCTGGCCCCACCAGTGTTACCAATGCCGCTGACATTTCCCCTGAAGACACGCCTTTTAGATACAGCCAAGGTAATGCAGCTTCCAGTGATCGACTCTTGCGCACATAGGGTGGCACCAATGCGGATCGGAACACTACCGGGGTGCCATCTTTGGACCGAATCTTGGGGATCTGTACCGTCACAGGGCCAATACCTGTTTGCACCTGACGCTCAGGATGGTAACCATTGCGAACCACGGCCTGGCGACCATCAGGTAATCGACGCGCCTGATGCTCGGCCAAGCGTTCTTCTAACTCAATCACAACAGCTTGGTTCAGCAACTGCTGGGCTCCTTGTCGGATCTACTCTGTAAGCAGATCCTTCTCGATCACTGGGTCTGCAAATTCGACAACATTGCTGGTACTCTTACTCATGGCGGCATACTCCTATGGCTAGTTATTGGTTTGGTCACTACTAACTAACCATACAACGGATATGCCGCCTACTTGTAACTGCCTCAAACACTAGTTTCGGTTATAGCTCGGATGCAATCCGAAATATGAATAACTCCCAACAGGAACTACATCCCAATTTTCCCCTCTGCCACCAAGAATTATCTCCGTTGAGTTCAAAAACGAAGTGCAACACTAACCTTGAGGTACTGTGTTGCAATGAAAACCAAATACAAGCATCTTAATTGTGAAGAGCGAATTTTGATTCAACTGAGCCTTGAGAAAGGATGCACCATCCGGGCCATTGCGCGTAGCTTGGACCGAAGCGCGAGTTCGGTGAGTCGGAAGCTCGCTCGCAATCAATGGTGTAGTCCTCAGGCACAGGCTTGTAGGCCTGCTTTGGCCGGTGGTTACCGAGCCGTTCTTGCCCAACAGCGGGCTGGCGTGGCTCGGTCGAGTGGTCGCAAACCACCGTTGCTGGCATCTGATAGTTTCCTGTGGGCTCAAGTTCAGAAGCTTCTCAGACAGCGGTTATCTCCTGAGCAGATCGCGGGCATACTGCCACGTATGTACCCTGAAGATCTCTCGATGCGTGTCAGCCACGAAACCATCTACACGGCGCTTTATGCCATGCCGCGCGGTGAATTGCGCACAGAATTGCTTGCAACGCTTAGGCAAGCGCGCAAAGCTCGTCGCCCACGTGCTCGTGGTGAAGACCGCCGTGGCGAAATTCCTAATATGGTCAGCATTCACCAACGACCGCCAGAAGTGGATGACCGTGTGATTTCTGGCCACTGGGAGGGCGACTTGATCAAAGGTCGTGGCAACGCCTCTGCTGTTGGTACGCTTGTTGAACGAACGAGCTTGTTTGTGACCTTGGCCAAAGTGGCAGACGGTTGTGCGCAATCCGCTGTTGAGGGTTTCAGCACAGTACTGAACCGAATTGACGCCCAGCGCCGCTTGTCGATGACCTACGATCAGGGCAAGGAAATGTCTCAGCATTAAAAGCTCTCAGAGCGCACAGGCGTCAAAGTGTATTTCGCTGACCCGCATAGCCCTTGGCAGCGGGGAATCAATGAAAACACCAACGGATTGCTACGACAGTATTTACCCAAAGAAATCGACCTATCAGTATTCAGTCAGGATGGGTTAGATTCAGTCGCTTGGGCGTTAAACACGAGGCCTCGAAAAAGCCTCGGATTCAAATGCCCTGCTGAACTCTTTTTACCTGATATATTTAATGCCGACGATTATTATCGCCGGCTTGTTGCACTTCACACTTGAAACCGCCTCCTTAAACTCTCGCTGTTTAGGATTCAAATTAGGGGCATAATAACCCGAGATAATTTCAGATGGGCTTAGCAACAAAAAGGGATTGGCAATCACAAAACCAATCAAGCAAGACATAAAGACTAAGAACCAGAAAAAGGTGTGAGAGAGGCTCTGGCCCAGTAATCTTTCCCTGCGAACAAGACATTGGAAGCAATAAAAATAAAATGACTGCAGAAATTAACTGCCAAGATCGATTTTTAATAAATATTAAAAATAGCAATAAGACGCTACTTACGAGAAAGAAAAAATATAAAACTCTGGCTGAAAGCTGCGGATTCAAGGCCTGCGTTAGCAATGAATGGAGCCACCAATAAATACTACCATATCCAAAATCATTTGAATACAAAAATGGGTTTATTCCAATACCCGACCCCTCATACTTCCTAGTTGCGTGCTCAATAAAAAGTATCTCGTCGGGTATCAGTGCTTGATTAAGATAAAAATAAGCCTGAATAGTATAATAAAATACCAATAGAGCTACTGCGGCTAATAAAACTCCATGTCCAGTAAATTTTTGACGTAATGTATTAACGGTCACTTCAAGTTTTTCCGTTTCAATTTAAAACTGAAATCTACTGTCCTTAGGATGAACATTCGCTTTGCTGCCCAGTTGACGTTCCAGTGCGAGATACCATGTGTCCTCTTACCAAATCTGACAGGGAAGCGATATACCTTAAGCCCACATCTTTGAGCTTGATAGTAAGCGTACAAATCAAGTGAAAAATCGTCAGGAGGATCAGTCCAAGATTCAAAGAAGTTGCGAGAAAACATTGTCGGCTGGGCATTGATGTCCCACATTAGCCGAGTAAGCAAAACCGTTTCAAATATGCTCATGCCGACAGTGAATACAACATCCATAAAAGGGCGACCATAACGTTGACCCTTTACGAAAATTTCATACCCATGCTTTTCGAAAATTTCTAGGCCTAAAAGCGCATCTTGAGGATCGGTTTGCATGTCTGCATGCGTCCACCCTAGAATCTCACCTTTAGCCGCTTTCAGGCCAGACACAATTCCAAAGCCATAGCCTTGGTTTTTTTCGACACGAATACTTCGACATCCAGGATACTTCGGAAGTAGATTTTCAAGTACTTCTGTTGTGCTATCGGTCGATCCATTGTCGACAAGAACAACCTCAACATCGGGCCTGACGGCAAGTTCTTTGCAGCGCTGCAGCAGCAAAGGCAGGTTGGCTGCTTCGTTGTAACAAGGAATGACTAAAGAAAATTTCATTGAAGCTCCGGCTCGGAGATCGGTTTAAAGACGAAAAACTTCATTCCCAGAAAATTAAGGGCCGCAGAGACGCCGGTTGCGAGAAGAAACGCCAATTGAAAAGCACTAGCCATATCAGCAAGCAGTTTTAGTGCGAGTGCGTTGATTAGAACGTTCGCGCCAAGCGTGCTTGCGTACAAGGCTGAAAACCGCCACGCACTTCCTGGTTTGTGTGACTTTTGGCCAAAGGTCCAAAAGCGATTGGCAAAATAAGCGAAGAGAGTTCCAACCAAGAATCCTGTTGCTTTCGCCATGTCGACTTCCATGACCTGAAAATCAATCAGGCCACGGTAAGTAATAAAGTCAACCAAGACTGTGGACGCACCAACAATCATAAAGATGACTAATTCACGCTTGATCATACAAGAGCACAAGGCAGCGCTGGAATCGTAGCTTGGTATCTTGCCTCAAGGATGCCAACCTGCTCTCTGGGAATACGGCCATCAAGAGTAAGACGATAAGGGTGGCTTACCCACTTATGGAAGCACGATTGCCAGTACTCAAATGTACGTAGATCGTTCGGTGTGCCCCAGCACAAATAGCTATCCACTTCAAAAAGACGGCACTGCAATCCGAGTGCGATTGCATCATTGATAAGCGAATCAATGTAAAACTCCCCATTGATCCGCCCATTGCGTGCGATGAGTCGATCCAAAGCCCGACGAAAGTCTTGAGCACTGCGAAAGGTGAATGTACCCAAAACGATCGGATCAGATTCCGGGTTGTCCAACGGCGTCTTCACTGAGACCGAGCGGATTTGACCATCCTCGGCATCGATCCAACCGAACATTTCGGGATTGCGTATCGCATTTGGATACCCGCGAACACCCCAGACGATGACATCCACCGATGGATCCTGAACCAGTTTGGCGAAAGTATCAACGTCGTAAAGCGCACCATTGTCACATGCACCGATTGTTATCGGAGAACAATTCTTTCCTACATTGCCTTCCAGAGCATCCAGCCCAATCAATGCCGTACAAGCTTGTCCCTCAGTCACGCGATCAATAGTTTTGATGAATGCCTTGGGGTGGCGCACACTTAACTGATTTGCTACATTCTCATATCCAGGCATATCTGCTCGCAATACAAAGACCTGATGCTCTGCGGGGGGCAAGTCATGCGTGGCCTGAGCCACCATTGGCAATCCAGAAACTGGAATAAGTGGCTTAGTAAGTACATAGCCTTCGTCAGCGAAGCGCTGCCCTAGGCCTGCCATGGGAACAACCAGCGCCCCCTTGGGTGACGAGGCGCTCTCAGAGCGCGCAATCAGACTCAGGAACGCTTTTGACCAATAGTTGTATTCAACGAAGTCTTCTGGTGTTCCCCACTGCATAAAGTGCTGGAGGGGATAAACAGCAACGGGCATTTTATTTTCAAGCAGTGGTTTGTAGGCGAGGCTGACATAATACTCACCCCCTACATTCAAATCCTTCTCCATTACCGTGCGGAATGCATCACGCATGATTTGAGCCGACGCAAAGTAATAAGTACCACTGGAGGCATATTCCTCCATGCGATTATTGGTGTAGGGCTGTTTTTCCTGAATATCTTGAACCCATCCATCCGTTTCACGCATGTAAGCATAGTTAGTGCTGCCCAGCGAGTGAGGATGAAAACCTTTATATGCGGGCAGGGCACCTGCGCAGGCTGTTTCTTTAACGTACCGTTTGAAGTTATGCCAGTCCCAATAGCAAGTGAAATCGCAATAGTTGATAACCACCGGCGCTGTTGGGTCAAGCAGGTGCTCCACTTGACGAACCGCATTAATAGGACCGAGTTTATGAGGCGGGATGCCGGCTATCCGCCCTGAAGGGCAGTGCTCTTTCAAGATAGCCTCCATGCGATATGCCGGCTCGTTTAAATGCTCCTGATTACAAATAAAAATGAAATCAGATTCGTCCGGAAACATATCGATAACGTGAGCAACGATAGGCTTGCCTTCGATTTCAATTAAAGGCTTAGGAACTACGAAGCCCGCGCGACGAAAACGCTCTCCAAATCCGGACATGGGAATAATTATCTGCATAACTCAACATCTCAATTTTTATGTGACGCAAATGCGCGCATCTCAGAAAACTGGACCGCATCTTTAGGACCATGAGGCGTTACATAAAGTATACCAAAAAGAGCATTATTAGGGGCGGTTATAAAAGCCTCGAATGGTTTCTCATCCCCACCAACTTTGATTAATACACTGCTACTTGAAATAAATCGATCGCCCACGTCAAGCCAGTTTACTTGCAATCTACCCGTGGATTCCCGTAAACCAAAACTATTAGCCCGTGCTACTATTTTTATAGGAATCAGCGGTTCAACTTGTATTCTTTGGTATAGCACGTTGGCATTGTCTGCTCCTGGCCCGACAATCACGCCTTTTCAATCGGGCGCGCGCATTATATTACCTATCCAATCCGAATTATTTTCAAAATAAGGCGATTGACTGATAGTGTTTTTAAAGTTATTAACAGCAGGATAAAAATCATAATAGCCATCGAGAGTAGGCTCATAACAGGTTGAGCCAGCATCAAACTGTAGGAAACTCGCGTTCGAAGGAACAATTATTTCGAAAACTGTCTCACCTTTAATGCTACTAATATTCATGTCTTTAGATAGTACTCTAGTCACTATAGGTGACTCATTTTTGAATTTGAAAGATATAGACAGCGAAACAACAGAATTATTCTGACAAGTAATCCGTATAACCTTGGAGCCTTTGATTTAAATCCGTGGTGGTGTACCATCCAATCGGCGTCGAACAAAACCAGCGGGAAAATAGACGCTGATCAATTTTCCATAGCCAGGTAAAGGATAGCTACCTACTTTTCTAGGTTGCATCCCAGGCAAAAAATCCAAAAAAAGGACTTTTTCATTTTGTTTCAGCATCTCAGATTGCCGTACGAATCGAGTTACTGGTAGGCCTAGGTTAGATGAAAAAACAGAGCCAAAAGCTATGTGGTTCAATGCCCAATGTTGCTCCGGGCCCAACAAGCCACTTGTACCAACAATTTGCTCCGCGTCAAAAGAACCTTCTGCACTAGCAAAATCAGAAAGTGATGCGCGTGTAGAGTGGGAGCGGAGAGGCCCCAGGAGTAAAGTGAAAGCGGATGTGCGTTACGATTCGTCTGGATGCCCATGTCGGCAAGAATTGCCGCCAATATGTTCCAAGCCACCTCTGCGCCCCAAGCACTATCTGCAAAGGCTAAACCATTTTGGCTGATGTTGTGCCATAGTGCTTCATCCTGGTAAATCCTGGCAACGGCGTTAGCAAAAGCTTCTGATCCATCCGCCACCAGAATATTGTCCCCGTCCTTAAGCGACATACCTTCGGCCGCAAGGGATGTGGCCACAACCGGCAACCCCACAGCCATAGCAGTACCAATCTTCCCCTTGATGCCAGCCCCGTAACGCAGCGGCGCGACCGAGACACGCATCTTGTCCAGCAACGGATTCAATTCTTCGACAAATCCGGTAATGATGACATCTTCTGATTCGAGCGCCTTGATCTCTGCTGGCGGCTTGCTCCCTACGGCGTAAAAGCAAACCCCTGGGATCTTCTTGCGCAACAATGGCATAATTTCTTTAGCAAAGTACTTCACTGCATCCACGTTTGGCGTATGTTGATAACCACCAATAAAGACAATGTCTTTATGCTCTGCAAAGCTTTTTGCAGTGTCTGGCACGTTCATAATGCGAGGGAATAAATGAAGTTTTGCATTGACAGTCATGGACTCAAGCAACTCCAGTTCAACCTCACTGCGCACAATCGAGGAGTCGACTGCCTCAAGGGCAGCAAGTTCGCGCTCCTGCATTTCTTTCGCAGCTTTTTTATGTCTTTATCACTAGTGTCCCAACGTTTCACGATTGATCGTCGGTAATTCATTGATATTCATGGATAAACCCGTTTTTCCGCGTGTCCACGATTTGAATCTGATTTCTCGGGTGAGTCATCATTGTCAGATGTTATCTGGCGAGGTTGATCATGCATTCCGGACAATTGGTATTCGCTCAAGTTATGGCGTATTTGCCGCTGAAAGCTTTCAGTCGAATGGTGGCAGCGAGACGTGCTCAACACAAAGTCCAGGACTTCAGCTGTCTGGATCAGTTTTTGACGCTCGCCTTTGCGCAACTGACGGCACGCGAATCGTTGCGCGATATCGAGATCAATTTGCGAGCGCAACGCAAACATTTCTACCATATGGGGTTGCGCTGCAAGACGATCTCTCGCAACACGTTGGCCAATGCAAACCGCGTACGACCCTGGGAAGTTTTTGCCGACTTGGCTCATCATTTGATAAAAACAGCGCGCACGCTTTACGGCGACGAACCGACCAACACCGAACTGAACGCGCTGATGGGCGCGACCGTTTATGCGCTGGACTCGACGACGACAGACTTGTGTCTGAGTCTGTTTCACTGGGCGCCATTTCGAACAGCCAAGGCGGCCGTCAAGCTTCACACGTTGATCGATTTGAAGAGTTCGATTCCAAGTTTTATTCACATCAGCGACGGCAAGATGCACGACGTCAAAGTTCTCGACCTGCTCTGCGAGCAAGGATACATCGAGGCTGACGCGTTTTACGTCATGGACAAAGCCTACCTCGACTTTGCTCGGCTCTACACCTTGCACACCGACAGGGCCTTCTTTGTGACCCGGGCCAAAGCCAACATGCAAACCGAATTGATCCAAACCTTTTCCGTCGACAACAGCACTGGATTGGTCAGCGATCATCATGTCCGGTTGACCGGCGTGCTGTCGACTACTCGATACCCGGAAGTACTCAGGTGCATCACGTTCATCGATGCACAGACCGACAAGAGATTCGTGTTTCTCACCAACAACTTTGCTTTGCCAGCCATCACGATTTGCGCCCTCTACAAGCAACGATGGCAAGTCGAGTTGTTCTTCAAGTGGATCAAACAGCATCTTCGAATCAAAGCGTTTTATGGCAACACAGAAAACGCCGTCAAGACGCAGATATGGGTCGCGATTGCGACCTACGTTTCGATTGCTATTATGAAGAAACGCTTGAATCTGAAACATTCGCTTTACGAAATTCTCCGCGTACTGGATCTAAACATGTTTGAGACCACCTCTATCGAAACCCTACTCGGACGACCCGTTGAACCGACCGAGTCAGGAAATCTTCCCGTTCAACAAGACCTGTTCCAAACGTTGGGACACTAGTGATGCTCGACCACAAAAGCCCAATACTCACCGCCACTGACAACGTGATTTCTTTGTCGATGGCTTCATAGCCACGCGTGTAGAGGGGGGCCTCTTTATTGACGCAGGTTGCCAGCGCCGAGGGTGCAGGTGATCTCAGCTTCCTTTTTTAGAAACGAAAGCCGCTTATCGTTCTGCTTGTCATGTCCTCCCATGAACTCGCGCAGGCAATCTGCGGCAGGACAACCAATGGCTAACAGGTAGCTAAGCAGTAACTAACTATCATTCTGACAACCGAAAAACGGTATGCAATTTGATAAAAATGGGAATACACTTTCTGATGAGTTTGTGACTGAAACAGTTAGACCTTAACCATTTTGAAGCGACTTAAAAGCGATGGCAAACAAATGAGGCCAGGCACTGAATCCACCGGTGGATCCTCTGAGGCTAATACGCTTAGCCATGGCCCTGCCGACAATATTGACAGCACCCGGCGTATCGTCGCCTCTATCACTGAAGCCATTGTGCAGCGTCGTTTGATGCCGGGTACCAAGCTTGCCGAACAAAAGCTGGCCGATATTTATGGTGTGTCGCGCACATTGATTCGGCAAGCCTTGAATCAATTGTCACGTGATCACTTGGTGACCCTGACACCTGCCCGTGGCGCGCACGTTGCCACGCCAAGCGTTGAAGAAGCTCGCCAAGTATTTGCAGTGCGCAACTTGTTGGAAACTGCGCTCGTTGGCCAATTGTGCGAGCGCATCAACGCTGAACAAATCAAAACGCTTAGAGCCCATTTGGTGCTTGAACGAAGCGCCATTGAGCGACAAGACATCGCCGAACGTACACGACTGTTGGGTAAATTTCACACCTTGTTGGCCCAGCAACACGGTAACGCCGTGCTCACGGAACTGCTGATTGATCTCTTGAACCGGTCTTCTCTCATTGCCTTGATGTATCAATCATCACCTTCAGCCGAACGCTCACACCAAGAACACGTCCAACTGGTCACAGCCCTTGAGAAGCATGACACCGCTTTGGTTCAGCAACTGATGTCACAACATCTACACAATGTCGAACGCCACCTGCGTTTTGATCCTCGCGAAACAGACTTAGCCGTCGTGCTTGGGAGGGTGGTTCAAGTGCACCCGTCTAACAACGTATCGCCGCCAGCTAAATTCCATCAGACAGGCCAACGAACATGAATAACACCATATCTGCACCACCACGCGTTTCGCCTGACTTGGCAGGGCTGAACACCGCCAGTGTCAGTGAACTACAGAATTGGCTTGGGATTAAACCCATTGATTCCAGTGGTAGCCGTGGTGCCTATGCCGGTGCCCCTTGGATCGCTGAGGCGGTTATTGCGCACAGGCCCTTTGCCAGTTTCGCGGCTTTCAAATATGCCCTGACTCAAGTGGTGCAGCAAAGCAGTGAAGCCGCTCAACTCGAACTGTTTCAAGACAGCGCGCCAGACTGGCGCGCTGTCTTGGACTTGCCTTCCAACGCGCCATTATTAGCATTACTAAATGACTACAACACCAAATTTGGGTTTCCGTTTGTGCTGGCGCCTGAAGGGCCGCGGGGAGCGGTGGTTGCAAGTACGGTTGTAAATGCGGTTGCAAGTACAGTTGTCAGTGCGGTTGGTGGTGGTGTTGGTGCGGTCGGTGGTGGGGTTGATGCTGTTGCTGGGTCTTTTGCCTTAAGTCCTGACGAGATTTTGAGTACTTTGCAGCGGCGTTTGGGTCAGCCAGCTGAGTTTGAGCGGCAAGAGAGCTTGCGTGAAGTGCACCGCATCGCAGAGCTGCGGCTGAACGCGCTGTTTGGTGTGACGCCTGTGTTGGGTAATTTGGTCTGGGACTGGTGTGAAGAATTGGCTGCGTTTAGTGACGTTAGTGATCCCCATTACGCCGAGCGCGGCGAGCTGACGGTGACTTATCTCACCGAGGCCCACCGGGCTTGTGCTGCCCAAATCGCGCAGTGGATGCAAAACGATTGTGGCTTTGACACGGTCACTATTGATGCGGTAGGCAATGTGGTGGGTTTGTATCACGGTCAAGACCCTGAATCGCCGCGCTTAATGACAGGTAGCCACTACGACACTGTTCGCAACGGTGGTAAATACGACGGCCGCCTGGGTATTCTTGTCCCCATGGCGTGTGTGCGCGAGCTTTTTCGCCAAGGCAAACGGCTGCCCTTTGGTATCGAAGTGGTGGGGTTCTCGGAAGAAGAAGGCCAACGCTACAAAGCCGTATTTCTGGGATCAGGCGCACTGACAGGTGCCTTTAACCCCGATTGGTTAGAGCAAACCGACGCTGATGGCATCAGCATGCGCCAAGCCATGAAAGAGGCGGGTCTCAATGTGGAAGAGATCGCGGGTTTAAAACGCGACCCGTCTCAATACCTGGGTTTTGTGGAGGTGCATATTGAACAAGGCCCTGTTTTAAACAGCAAAGACTTGCCCTTAGGTGTGGTGACTTCAATCAACGGCAGTGTTCGACTTTTGGGTGAAATAGAGGGCATGGCTTGCCATGCCGGCACCACCCCCATGACGTTGCGCCATGATGCCGCTGCGGGTGTGGCCGAATTGATTCTCTTCGTTGAAAAACGAGCTGCTAGCGTGCCTGACTTGGTGGCTACTGTTGGCCAGCTCGAGGTACCCAATGGTTCCATTAACGTCGTACCTGGTCGTAGCCGTTTTAGCTTAGACATACGCGCCACCACTGATGCTGTGCGTGATGCCTGCTTGGCTGATGTCAAAGCCGAACTCCAACGCATTTGTGAGCGTCGCGGTTTGCAACACCGGCTTGAAGAAATCATGCGTGCCGCCGCCGCCCCATCAGACCCCAGCATGCAAGCGCGCTGGGAGCGCGCCGTTGCAGGGCTGGGGTTGCCGGTATTCCGCATGCCGAGCGGCGCCGGCCATGACGCCATGAAACTACACGACATCATGCCCCAAGCCATGCTTTTTATGCGTGGGTTGAACGCGGGTATCAGTCACAACCCTCTCGAAGCTGTCACCAACGACGACACCGCGTTGTGCGTGCAGGCATTTGAAGGCCTATTGCAACAACTGACACAGGAACTGAAATCGGAACTAAAACCGGAACTGAAGGGATGAAATACGTGCCAACCAACCCAGAAAAAGACAATCGCGTGATGTCTGATCATTCAACCGCTAGTCAAGCGACATCTGGTCACCCAATTACGAGTGAAGACTACGCCGCGTTAGATGCGTGGATCGATGCGCATTTTGAGGAGCAGGTGGGCTTTTTACAAGAACTGGTGCGTGTGCCAACCGATACCCCGCCCGGTGATAACGCCCCGCACGCTGCCCGCACGGCTGAACTGTTGTCTGCCTTTGACATGCCTGCCACGGCACACCCCGTGCCAGCCGATGAGGTGTCGGCTGCTGGCATGACGTCTATTACTAACCTGATTGTGCGACGTGAGTATGATGCAACCAAAGGCCCCACGATTGCGTTAAACGCCCATGGCGATGTGGTGCCGCCCGGTGACGGTTGGACTCACGACCCTTATGCGGCAGAGATCGTCGATGGCAAGCTTTATGGTCGTGCCGCTGCGGTGAGTAAATCAGACTTTTCGACCTTTACCTTTGCCGTGCGGGCGTTAGAGGATAGGTTTAAAGCGGGGACTGCCGAGCGCCCGTCACGGCTAAAAGGTGCGGTCGAATTGCACTTTACTTATGACGAGGAGTTTGGCGGTGAATTAGGGCCGGCTTGGCTCCTTAAAAACAACCTGTCCAAACCCGATTTGATGATTGCCGCGGGGTTTTCTTATGAGGTGGTGACGGCACACAACGGCTGCCTGCAAATTGAAGTCACGGTAGAAGGCGACATGGCTCATGCGGCTATCCCTGACAGTGGTGTTGATGCTTTGCAAGGTTCTGTACACATCATGCAGGCGCTTTATGCACTCAATGCGCAGTACTTAGACATCAAGTCTAAAGTGCCAGGGATCACCCATCCTTACTTAAATATCGGACTCATCACCGGCGGCACCAACACCAACGTGGTGCCGGGTAAGGTGGTGTTCAAGCTCGACCGTCGCATGATTCCTGAAGAAGACCCGACTGAGGTTGAAGCATCGATCATGCGTACCATTGAGACCGCCGTGGCAAGCTATCAACCCCCACGGGGTGGCAATACCCTAAAGATCCAAACACGCCGTTTGTTGTTGGCCCGCGCCATGGTGCCTTTGGCCGGTAACGCGCAGTTGGTTGAGTCTTTGCAAACACACGGTGAGCAGGTGTTTGGGGAACCGATACCGGCCATCGGCACACCGCTCTACACCGACGTTAGGCTTTACGTCGAACGGGGCATCCCGGGCGTCATCTATGGCGCAGGCCCACGCACCGTGCTTGAGAGCAATGCCAAACGGGCTGATGAGCACATTGATCTTGAAGACCTGCGTCGCGCCACCAAAGTCGTGGCGCGCACGCTTGCAGATTTGTTGGTTGAGTCGCACCAGCCGACGTTGAACGCCGAATTGACCAAAATTTAAAGACAACACTTAAAGACAACGGCTGTCTAATATTTTGTTTTGGTTAAACCCACAGGCGAGCTCGCCTGTGGGTTGGGTTCATCAGCGGTGTTTGCTGTGTTTTTTGCTATGTTTTTTGCTGTGTTTTTTGCAGTGGTGTTTGTGGCGATGTGTGCTGGGTTCTGCCGGGGAATCAAGCCGGAATAGCGCAACACGGCGTTACCTTCCATGCCCAAAAAGGGTATGTTCGTGCCCATTATGGGTATGACATGCAAACCTTCTACGCAAAAACCGTCAAATGCTGTGAGCCTCGGTCGTAAGTTTATGGATGCATGTAACCGTCATTTGATACGTCTCTTGTTACATACCCCTTGAAATCTCCCGATAGCGTCCCATTTAGTCAGTAGGGCCAGTGCTCAACGAGGCTGGTCCCCTTTGTTCAACTTGCTCTCGTAGGAGATGAATCATGACTTACCCATATGGACGCAACATCTTATTGAGCTCAGTCGGTTTTGAGCGGCTATTGAATGCTTTTTCTGATCTAGAAAACACCGTCGCAGAAAACAAAACACCGAGCTATCCGCCTTACAACATCATCAAAGAAAGCGAACACGACTACGCCATTGAGCTCGCCGTCGCTGGCTTTAAACGTGATGAACTAGACATCACCTTTGAGGGTGACAAGCTCACCATCACAGGTAAGGTGGACGCCCAACGTCGAGGTGACTACCTGCATCGCGGCATCGCCACGCGTGACTTCACTCACCATTTCACGTTAGCTGAAACCGTGGTGATCAAATCCGCTGACATGCAAGACGGTCTACTGATTGTCCGCCTTCAAAACGTCATTCCTGAAGAGAAAAAGCCCCGCAAGATCGAGATCGGCGCGGCGCAAGACACTTATCTGGAAGACCATAGAAAAGCGGCTTAATGCCTAGAAGCGTTTAATGTCTTGACGCAGTAAAAGATGCAACCAGGCTGCGCGGCCTATGCCGCTCAGCCTGGTTGTTTTTTATGGCTCTGCTGAGTAGTCAGTGTGGTTCACATTGTGGTGCCAGGACTGGTCAGCACCACAATCTGAATGCTATCGCTAGCCAATCACTGGCGCCCTTTCCACGGAATCACATGGCGCACACCCCCTTTGGGGTGTGGGGCATCACCTAACCGTCGGGGGATCATGTGGATATGGCAATGCCACACGGATTGGCCGGCGACTTCACCGCAATTGGCGCCAATGTTGTAGGCCTGAACCGATGAGTCCAGTGCATCGATAACGGTCTTTTGCGCCAAGATGAGTTCGTGAATGGCACCCACTTCTTCAGTCGTTAACGCAAAGTAATCGAGCACATGACGTTTGGGGATGATGAGGGTGTGCAAAGGCGTGACGGGGAAGGCATCGCGCGTGGCGTAAGCCAACTCATTTTCTTGCACAATCCGTGAGTGTGGTGTGGTGTCATGCTCAACAAGCGCCCCACAAAACACACACGGATGGTTGTGATCGTCCGACATCAACACCTCAAAGCATCTCGCCAAACAACCGGACGTAGTCTGCTTCGCCCAGGGGCTTTGGGTTGGTGCCGTTAGAGTGATCTTTGACCGCGCCTTGCACCAGTGCCGGCAGGTGTTGTTCGGTCACTCCCATCTCAGAGAGGCTCGTTGGTAATTTAAGCGCCGCATTCAGCTGCCTGATGTAATCCGACACAGAGGCACCTGGTTCAAGACCGAGGGCAGCGCGGATTTTGTCTTGCTTCCATTCAGGGATGGCGTCCTGATTGGTTTCATACACAATGGGCAACAGTAGTGCGTTTAGTGTGCCGTGATGCAGAATCACATCTTTTAAAGCACCCAGTGGATGAGACATCGCGTGAACCGCCCCAAGCCCCTTTTGAAACGTCAGCCCGCCTTGCAAAGCCCCCATCATCATGTGCCAGCGTGCCTCTTTGTTCGAGCCATCATTAACAGCGACTTGTAGCCAGCGGTTGATACGTTCTAATCCGTCGATGGCGATGGCCTCAGCCGGAGGGTTCTCTAGTGGCGAGATATACGTCTCAAGGCAATGCGTGAAAGCATCCATGCCGGTCGCCGCTGTCAGCGACGCCGGCAGACCGAGCGTTAACAAGGGATCACAAATCGCCACTTTGGGGATCAAATGAGGTGAGATCAAACCCAGTTTTGAGCCCGTCTTTAACGTAATCAAAGCAGCACGTCCCACTTCGCTGCCGGTGCCAGCAGTCGTCGGAATCGCAATCACCGGAGAAACAGCCGACGATATCTTGGCCACCCCCCCATTGATGGCTGCGTAGAAATCCAAAGGCTCGTTATGCGTTGCACGTAACGCCACCCCTTTAGCCAAGTCCATCGAAGAGCCGCCACCAAATGCGATCACGCCATCACAGTTGGCCTCTCGGTAAACCTGAGCGGCCACTTCAACGGCCTCCTCAGTCGGGTTTTGTGGGGTATCGGCAAAGACGGCATGTTCAATGCCCTCTAAAGCTGTCAGCAACTCTGCAAACAGCGGTCCTTTAAAAAGACCCTGATCGGTCACAACCAAAGGGCGCTCGACGCCCACTTCATTGAGCACCGCACCGAGCCGGCTTAGCGCCCCATTATCAAACTCGATTCGAGTCAGGTAGTTGATCGTTCCCATGACAGTCCTTGTGTTGTTCGCGGTTATGGTGAGTTGCCGTAGCCAATCGCACGACTTTCCTTGCTAATAAGGATCGCTCATTGTCACATTGGTTGTTTTTTTCCTAGTTTGATGTCAAGGATACCCGAAGCAATGGCTTGAGCGACAAACCTCATACGTTTGAAACAAGCCGTGACATAGTCAGCAAATTTTCCATTTGTTTTTGATTTTCGCTTCTGATTTTTGCTGGTGGTGGAAAACCGCACGCATGACAAACTCATTTGACTCCTCTTGAGAAGAGACTCATTTCCGCCAATAAGTATTCCTTATGGATCCATTCATTATCCCTTAAGGGTGCTCATTAAGGTTGCTCACCCACCGCTATGACCTGCGCGGTGGGTAAGCGAATTGTTGTCACCGCTTGGCAAGGCATGGTTGAGCGTGACTTTGCTGTCGCTTGGTCTGGTGTACCGAAATCGGCTACACGATTGAATTTATGCAGAAATACGCCGTAAACTACCCATTTGGGCAACTAACTAAGAAATATTTCTTAGTAAAATGTATGACGATTAAAAATATTACTTGTGGTCAACTGTTTAGAAATACTTTCGCCATGACGCTAAGAGCCTTTTTTTTATGCGCCGCCACATGGGTTGGCGTCTTGTTCCCCTCATTGGCTATGGCTCAATGGATCGAGGTTGATTCAGCAGATCCCGCCACCTTTTATGCCGACCCTCAATCGGCTCAGAAAGTGGGTTCGTTGGTCAAAATGTGGGAACTCGTTGATTACCATGAGCCACAGGTCTTTGCTGGCGAGGCTTTTTTTTCTACGCGTGTTTTACGAGAGTTCGACTGCAGTGCGCGTGAGATGCGCACGCTGGCGTTCACCATTTTTACCAAGCCAATGGCGGGTGGATCCATTGTTCATAGCCATCGGATTGATCGACCTGCTTGGCAATTGGTGGAGCCCTACAGTGTTGGAGAATCCAGTTACTTGCTCGCATGCCGGGCGTGAGCTTTCTTTGCCCCCAAGTACTACGAAATAGGCCATCAGAAAAATGACAGGCGTCTTATTAAATAGCGGTGACCTGCAAAAGTACCAACCCCTTGGCGATGAGGGGCAGCCGGTCTACTCGGTTGCGACCCAGCTCAGAGAAGTCATTCGGGCGCGGGTCGGGGCGGATGCGGCCAATTGCTTAGCCATTCCAAAGGTTAACGAAACGGGCTCAACCGTGGATTGGTATGCACCGCAAGGCGGCATGGTTGTGCCGTGGTCAGCTGCCACGCCTGAGGAACAAGCCACAGCGGTGGCGAGCTTGGATCGATTTAAACAAGCCGTGACGACATCGCTTGGGGCGGTTTCTGGCGTTTCTGGCCGCGAGCAACAAATCATCCAAAGCCTGAAAGACAAAGTCTTCACGCACCCCGATAATGCTTGCGTGTTTCTGGTTAATGGCGAGCCCGTGTTGACCTTTTGGGGGTTTCACGTCGGAGAAGCACCGTCGCCTGACCCTTTCTACCACTTGCGGCCAGCGCCCGCCGTGGTGGCTGGCGCGCCGGTGGCCAGTGCAGCAGGGATTGGTGCTGGGGCAGCCACCGCAACCACCGCCGCCGCCGTCACAACCGTCGCGCGCCGACCTTGGTGGCATTGGTTGTTATTGGCTCTCTTATTATTGCTCCTGTTATTTTTGTTACTACGTGCCTGTGCCCCAGCAGGCACCATCAATCTACCCGGACTCCAGGGCGTTGCCGTCAGCCCCACGATAGATCCGCCAAATGCGCCAGCCATTGGTCGCGACTCGAACGTTGATGTCATTGTCCGCGAGCGCGACCTGACCCAAAACCGCATTGACCTAACGGGACAAGCCGTAGGCGACGTCAACATGGCATCGCCAAACGTCAGCGGCTCGATCGCCGTCGTCCCGACTGATTCAGAAACCGCTGTGGCTGTCGACGGTCTGGGAACGGCCAAGCCCACTGATGAGAGTCAAGCGTCAATCGATTCGGCTCAGGGTTTGGATCCCGCTGTGGATCACACCTTGATGCCCGATCCACCAGCGCCTAATGTTGATTCATCGACCGAAGCATCGGCTGAGCAAGAGACCCGCGCCGTGGATCAAACAGCGATGCCAGCAGTTCCTGTGCCCAATGCCACCGCGGGCACTCAGCCC
Organism: Burkholderiaceae bacterium; assembly: GCA_965656505.1. Lineage (GTDB taxonomy): Bacteria > Pseudomonadota > Gammaproteobacteria > Burkholderiales > Burkholderiaceae_B > Algicoccus. The sequence goes on from CBFHKV010000009.1 coordinate 33,068, forward strand.
AGTGTGGCAACACCACCGTTGGGCCAAGCCATGCAAATCCCAAGTGGCGCTGTTCAGTCCGGTTCGGTCTCATTTCTCGATGGACGGTGGCGTGCTGCGGGTGGCCTGCAAGACGCTAACACGGGGCAACCGGTCAGACTTTTCTATGACTTTAAAGACGGCAAAGGCGCGGTGACGGTTGAGAAAAGCGGTGGCGTTCGTTGCCAAAGCAACGCCTCATCTGAGATGACCGGCGGCCAGTTGGTTATCGCGGGTAATGCTGGGGTGGCCAAGTGCTCCGATGGCACTACCATGGCCTTGCCCACCATTTCGTGCACGCCTAACGCATCGGGTCAGACCAATTGCACGGGTGTTTCGAGCGACGGTAAACCCCTGCCGATTATGATCCGGCAATCACCTTAAGATAGGAAATCATGATGTTTGCGGAAATCACCAAATACGAAGAGCAAACCACGCTGATCATGAATAGTGGATTGCAGTTTATGGATTTTGCAGCGGATTTTTCTGTCAAGGGGATGTCTGGGGCATTCGCGCGACCCACAGGCGACGGTCCTTTGGCTCGACTCGAAGAGAACGAGCGCAACGGCCGCTTTTATCTGCCGCCGGATACCAGTCATGCCGTGACACCTAACCTTGAAATTGACGTCGATGAGTCCTTGCGTGTGCTAGAAGGGCAATGGCTACCGGCGCCGATTTTTAAGCGCAGCAGCGCACAACAGTTCGAGCAAGGCCCATTGAATTGGGCGCGCGTGCGATTTGTCAAAGTGACCGACGAATTCGATGAAATCGTCTGGCGGGTCACCTTTGCGTTTGATACCAAAATCAATGAAGGTATTCAAGACACGGCCTACCTCTCACCGCGCGAGGCCGACATCAAAGCAGGCGCTACGTTCGCGTTGGCTTATCGTGCCGATGGACTGGGTTGGTATCTAGACCAAAACTGGGTTACGGATTGGATCGCCGAGGTATTCAAGGAGCAAGCCCCTGAACGCTTGAAGCGCGATGATGAGGAAATACAAGAGAATCTATCCGCACTGGTTCACCAAGCGCATTACTTGAATCTATTGCATTTGCTTGGTACGCAATTGACTTTGCCTGACATCAAAGTCGTCACGAACTCAAGTAAAGACCTTCTTCAACCGATACAGGTCGATATGGTGCTTGACGTAGGCAACTCACGCACATGCGGCATCCTGATTGAGTCCCATGAGCAAGATAACACCGGCTTTAGTCAGCGTTATGAATTGGCTTTGCGGGACCTGAGTCGTCCTGAATGCGCTTATTCAGAAGCCTTTGAGAGCCGTATTGAGTTCGCGCAAGCCAGTTTTGGAAAGGAGGAATTCTCCGCTAAGAGTGGCCGTGCCGATGCCTTTTTGTGGCCCACCATTGTCCGAGTAGGTCCCGAGGCGACCCGGCTGGCTGCCATGCGCCGTGGCACCGAGGGCGCAACCGGTATTTCTAGCCCCAAGCGCTATTTATGGAGCAACGACCCCTACGAGTTACGCTGGCACTTCAATACCGTGAACTCGAAATCTGATCGCGAACCCATGGCCACAGCCGCCCCGCTCTCTAGTCTTATCAATGAAGTTGGCGAAGCGCTCTATACGCTCAATCCTGATGAGCGCATGCCGGTCTTTCACCCGCACTATTCACGCAGCTCGCTGATGATGCTGATGCTCAGCGAAGTGCTCACGCAAGCACTCACGCAAATCAACAGTCCTGCACAACGCTTAAAGCGCAACCACGCCAATTTGCCGCGTCACTTACGTAGCATCGTGTTGACCGTACCGCCCTCGATGCCAGCGCCTGAGCGAGAGATTTTTAAAGACCGCATGCAACAAGCGATTGGCGTGGTCTGGAAAAGCATGGGCTGGCACCCTATTGATGCCGACTTAGACGATGACACCGTCACGGCCTTCCCGCCACTGCCCAAAGTCCACTTGCAGTGGGATGAGGCAACCGGTGGTCAAGCTGTCTACATCTTTAACGAAATCTATAACAACTACGGTGGGCGTGCTGAAGAGTTCTTCCGCACCATGGCCAGACCTGATCAACCCCCAAGAGAGGACGGAGCAAGCCCTTATCTGTCGGTGGCAACCATTGACATCGGTGGCGGTACGACCGATCTCGTCATTAACGAATATTTTCTTGATCATGCCACTAGCACGGGTGGCTCGGTCAGGGGCGGTTCGACCATCGTACCGGAGCAACGATTTCGGGATGGCTTTCGGATGGCGGGCGACGACATCGTGCTCGATATTTTGAATGAAATGGTGACGCCGGCGGTGACGGCGGCTATCAGTGCTGCCGGCGTCACCCACGCCGACGCCGTGGTCTCAAAGCTCATGGGGTCAGAGCAGTTGGATGCGTATGATGCCTTGTTGCGTCAGCAACTCACCTTACAGATTTTTTATCCGGTTGGTCTACGGATTATCAAAGAATACGAAAACCACGACCCACTTCATTCAGGCAATTTGGGCAAGCTCAGTATCCGCGAACTGCTTGAAGGGCGGGCACTGCCCAGTCAGGCGGTGTTGGACTATGTCGACGAGGCGGTGCAACGCTCAGTGCGCGGCAGTGGCGCCGAACAAAAGCCATTTAGTATCTTGGATGTGATGGTCCAGGTTGACCTGAAAAAGCTGCACATGAACTTCATTCTTGGGCGACCTAATATTTGTAAATCCTTGTCTTCTTTGGCTGAGGTTATCCATCACTTTCGACCAGACGTCCTATTGATGACCGGTCGGCCGTCAAGACTGCCAGGTATCCTCGCGTTTGTGCAATCTTTGCAGGCCATGCCAAGCCATCGCATCATCAGCATGCACGGCTACCATACGGGTGGGTGGTATCCGTTCCATCGTAACGAGCGAATTGATGATCCCAAGAGCACGGCAGCAGTGGGGGCAATGATTTGTTTGCTGAGTAAAGACGGCAAAGTCCCTAACTTTTATTTCCGCTCGGGCAGCTTCAAGCCGTATTCGACCGTTCGATTTCTTGGACGCATCGACAACACCAACACAATTGAAGATGCCGCCGTTTACTACCGCGACATCAACCTGGATGCCGATGATTATGAGGTCCCGGACGAGAGTTTCACCGTCCCCGGTACACTCCCAATCGGTTACCGGCAAATCAACGCGGCCCGTTGGCCCGCCGCACCACTCTATAACTTGACCATCGATGATGCCAAAGTTCGCCAGAAAGTCATTTCTAGCGAGACGACAGTCATGGTTAAGTTGCGAATCAAACCCAAGCGCGCCAACAGTACGCATCGGGAGAGCTTTGAAGTGGCTGAAGTGGAGGGCGCATCAAAGGGCCACATCACACTGAAGCTCAACACCATGGCCAATAATGGGTTAACCCAGTACTGGCTCGACAGCGGAAGCGTGAGGTAAGCACCATGCAAGAGGATCAATACGGCGAAACACTCAGTAACAGCTGGCAAGCCCTACACACAAACGCGGGTCAGGCCATCGAATGGATTCATGAAGCCCGCCGTGGTTCAGTGACCATTGCCAACGAAGCGCAAGAGTTAATACACAAACTACGTCAGCACCGCAACCAAGCCAAAAAACTGGCCCCAGTTTCACTCACCGGCTCGACCGTTGGGTTTTTTGGGTTGTCACAAGCCGGTAAATCCTATTTGATTTCTGCTTTGATAGCGGGTCCCGATGGGCATTTGGAGACCCGCTTAGATGGCCAGCTCTTGAATTTCATTGATCACGTGAATCCGCCTGGTGGCGGCGCTGAGGCGACTGGCTTGGTGACGCGATTTTCCAAGCGTGAGCATGTGACCGAGCCAGGGTTTCCGCTGCAATTGCAGCTGTTCGCGGAAGTTGACTTGGTCAAGGTGTTGGTGAACTCGTTTATTGAAGATTTCAATCAACAGAAGCTCGGTTTCTCATTCGATGGGGCCAATCTCGAAGCGGCTCACACGGCATTACGTGAGGCGCGTTCGCGCAAGCAAAACGAGCGCGTACCCGGTGTCACTGAAGACGACGTGGTTGAGCTATGGGATTACTTGCAAAGCGACTATGGCGGCGCGATCGCACCACTGACAGCCCAGTTTCTGCCAGAATTGACCGAGCTTGCGCCATATTTGACTCGTGCAGATCGGGTCAAGTTGTTTTCATTTTTTTGGGGACGATTAGAGGGCTTTACGCAAAGTTTTGACAAGTTGACGGCAGCGCTTGAACAACTCGGTCATGCCTCAACGGTATTGGCCCCCCTGAGCGCTTTGGTCGAGCCCCACGAAAACGGTCAGGGCTACAAGCAGCGCCGTGACAGCATCATGAACGTGACGACTTTGTTCCAACTCGATCGCGATGACGATGGTCGACTGCCTGTGTGTATGGCGGGTAAAGCCAGTGAAGCCGTGGAGTTGCCACGCGCAGTTTTGGCGGCCTTAACAGTGGAAATCCTCTTTCCCTTAGAAAACACACCCGCCCAGACGGCGTTCAATACCGTTGATATCTTGGACTTCCCGGGCTATCGCGGGCGAATGAAGCTCGAATCGTTTGAGGAGCTCAACACCCCAGCCAAGGCAGGTGACGGCGAGGCCGAACAGGGCAACCCTATCCCCCGTCTGATTCTGCGTGGCAAAGTGGCCTATTTGTTTCAGCGTTACACCGACATGCAAGAGATGAATGTGTTGGTCATATGCGCGGCTTCAGACAAACAATCCGACGTGGCCGATGTTGGACCGGTGCTGACCCGGTGGGTCAAACGCACACAAGGGGCAACCGCCGCTGACCGTGCCAAGCGACAGTGTGGCCTCATCTGGGCGATGACCCGACTGGACCTCAAAATCCAGTCAACGCTGCCCAATACAGAATCGATGCTTAACCAAGTCTGGGATAGTGTCATTAACATCACACTGACCGAAAAATTTTCTGGTTGTGATTGGTTAGGCGAATGGTCACCCGAGCAGTCCTTTAACACGTCGTTCTTGGTTCGAAAGCCCGGTATGGCCGAGGCTTTCATTAACACCGAGAATGGCCGTGAGATAGCGCTCGCCGGTGATAAGCAATCGAAGTTGACGGCCATGGCGCAAACCTGGTCAACCAACGCGACGGTTCAGGAGTATGTCAAAGAACCTGGTGCAGCTTGGCAGGCCATGATGACGCTTAATGACGGTGGCATCACGCGATTGAGTGATTACATCAGTCAAGTCGCGGTGCGCGCCAACAAGTTGGCCAGACTTCATGAGCAGCTCGAAGAGACCATTGACCACGTGACGCAAGGTCGCCTAAGCGATTGGTACAACCCGAGCGGCGCCGATGAAGTCAAAGTCAGGGCCAAGCGTGCCAAGGAGTTAACCAGTGAGTTAAGCAGTAAAGCCAAGCTACTCGGCTACCTGCAAACTGCCTTGATGATGCCGCAAGAGCGGGTTCGCTCCCTGTACTTGAGCAGTGATTTCGATTTGTCTGCACCTGATGACGACGCCAATAATGACCGTTCGATGCCAAGTCGTTCGGCAATGGATGAAGCCTTCGGCTTGGACTTTGATTTGGACTTCACCGGTGACGCATCCGAATCTAAGCCGAGTGAGCCAACCCAGCCGGCTGTGACTGGGTCTGACGCCCGTTTTGGTAAAGCAATCTATCAAGCGTGGATCAACCATTTGAGTGCCCAGGTCGATAACGAAGCCATGCTTGGATTTGTCGGCGTACCGAGGCGTACCATGGAACAGTTGACCGCCGAACTCATCATCGCGATATCGCGGTTTGACGTCGAGTCGCGCTTGGTGCAAAAGGTTGTTCAGAGTGAGCAGTCGGGCACAAAACGTGAAAACCTGGTCGACCGCCAAGTCCTCGCCGTGCAAACACTGATGGGTGACTTTTTGACTTGGCTTGGACAGCAGTACTTGGATCCCGACGACCGCGCTCAAAGTCGACACAACGCCGGCCAAGCGGTGTTTGTTCAACCGCCTAGAGTACCTAGTGGCGGTTTGCCGCCGCTAGGCGATCAGCCCACCGACTATTACCGGCAATATGTGTTCGATTGGCTCGTGGCCCTCGGTAAGTTGGTCATTGAAAACGCAGGTTTTGATGCGGGCCGTGACATTTCTGCCGAACTCAATGCCAAGTTAGGTGCTATTTTGGAACAACTTAACGCTGCAAAAGCGACCACACCGTGAAAATCATCAAAGCCAACGTTTTACCGGACCCTGTTCAAGGACCGGGTTATGCCATCATCGCCTTAGAAGGATCGTCAATTGAGTCTGCAGGCGAGCTGTCGTTTTCCATTGCACGCAACCAGGACGGTCGCTTTTTGGGCGCCAATGGTCAGTGGGAGCCGTCGGAGACATGGCATGAGCCGCAAGATCAGCAAATAGAGGGCGGCATTGTTCGTTGCTGGGTAGGCACACTGATTGTGGACGCCTTATTGGCAAATCCTCAGATGCAGTACCGCATTTTAGTCAAAGGGGTGGAGGATACATTTCAGGGCATTATGCGCTTAGGGACCGAGCTGTATCCCTCAACGGCCAGGATGGCCTCACCGGTGGCCGCTGCTGCGACGCCACCAGAGCCAGTGGTTCAAGAGGTTGAGCCTGAGGTCGCGCCCGACCCCACGCCTGAACCGCCTCCGCCTCCACCACCTAAAAAAAATAAGCTTTTGTTACCGTTGATACTCGGTTTGGTTTTGCTCGCCGTGATCGGGGCTGGATTGTGGTGGTTTCTCTTTGCTGCTGACCAAACAAGTGCTGAAACCGTGACCCCAGCACCGTCGACCGACCAACCGATCGCAGCCGTTGAACCTGAAGCTGCGGCTGAACCTGAATCGCCAGCGATAGCCGCGCCATGCGCTGTTGAGGCGCTTGATCAAACTGACGATGACATCGCGTACCTACAGCGCTGCGTGCAGTCAACGCCCTCGACCGAACAGGTTTTTGAGGTGATTGCTGCGGGTAAAGCAGTACAGAAGTGCGACCTCATTCAACGTTTGTATGCGCACGCTGCTCAAACGGGCGACTCGGCAGTGGCTCTGGCCTATGCCAAGGAATTTGATCCGTTGACCTTTAGTGGGGGTTGTTTCAATGCCCCAGAGCCTGAAACGGCTGTTTATTGGTATGAACTTTACTTACAGCAAAAGCCTGAAGATACTGCGATTGCAGCGCGCGCAAAGTCACTGAAAGAAGAGTAACCCAGACGACTGTCTTCAAATCAGAGGATCGGATAAGTCATGATTAAGTCAGTATCAATTGTTGCGGCATCGGTTTTGTTGGGCATGTCGGCTGCGGTACCCAGCGCGCAGGCGCAAACAAAGCCGCTTTTGCAAGAGAACAAAAAGAGCTTGCACCAGCGAGTGCTCACGACACCAGACTGTGCGTTGTATGAACAAATTGGTGACGCCAACGGCGAGCCCGTGCCTGCGTTTTCTCGGTACTACGTTTATGAGCGTACGGAGAATAACGGCTTATCTTGGATTCAGGTGGGGCCTGATACCAAAGGGAACTTGGTTGGATGGTTAGATGAGGCGTGTACTGTTGAGTGGAAAATGCAGCTCACGTTGGCATTTACCAACCCGGCAAACCGCAGCCCGGTGCTGTTTTTTGCAGGCAAGGAAGAGGCGCAAGGCCTAGTGGACGCGGAAGCCCCGGCCATGGCCATCGAACCCATCATGGCTGAGCTTGATAAAACCGGCAAAGCCTCCGGTGTTGTCGCCAAGGAACCCGAGCTCGCTGTTGACCAACAGCAAAGTTTTTACTTGCTGCCCATTTTCGAGTCTGAAGAGCTTTATACCCAAGCCGGTGAACCGTTGCGTGTGTTGAATGTGGCCTCAGTGACCGCACAAGATGGTGCGCAGGCCCAAGCCCAGGCCTCAAGTGGGACGCCAGTTCCTTCACCAGCCGCATCCCAGCAAAGCTCTATCAAAGCTTTTAGCGCCGCGGTGGTATTTGTGATTGATTCAACCATTTCTATGGGTCCTTATATTGAGCGCACCCGAGAGGCCGTGGATTCAATCACCAGACAGATTGAGGCTGCTAGCTTAGGTGACCAGGTGAAATTCGGCTTGGTTGCTTACCGTGGCAATGTGGATGCCGTTCCTGGCTTAGAGTACACAAGTAAGCTGTTTGTAGATCCCGTTACCGTGACCTCCGGTGCTGACTTTTTGAATAAGATCGCTGATTTAAAGCCCGCCGACGTCTCAACGCCGAGTTTCAATGAGGACACGTATGCCGGATTGATCAAGGCCATTGACGACATCGACTGGAAAAAATTTGGTGCCCGTTACATGGTGCTAATCACGGACGCCGGTGCCATCGCTGGGCAGGATGACTTATCGACAACGCAGCTCGATACGGCACAAGTTCGATTGGCCACCAAAGAGAAGGGTATTGCCCTTTATACCTTGCACCTCAAAACACCGGCGGGCAAACGCAACCACCCGATTGCGCAAGCCCAGTATGAAGAGCTGACTTACAACGAAATTGTGGGTAAATCCCTTTATTACCCTGTTGATGCGGGGTCGGTCGAACGCTTTGGCGCACAGGTTGACGGTTTGGCCAGCTCGATTGTCGAGCAGGCCAAGTTGGCCTACGAAGGTGAAAGTTCAGCGGGTAGTGCGCTACTGGCCGCAGCAGCCGAACCCACCACTGACCCCGTGGAAGCGTTAAAGCGCGACGCCATACTCATGGGTCATGCCATGCAGTTGGCGTACCTGGGCGAAAAGCAAGGCACTCAGGCACCGAGTGTATTTACCGCCTGGGTACTAGACCGAGACCTGGCTAATCCATCGAGACCCACCACAGAAGTCAGGGTGTTGGTAACCAAGAACCAACTCAGTGACATGAGCTCTACCGTGCAATCGATCGTGGATGCCGCTAACCAAAGTCATATTTCACCGACCAAGATGTTTGAACAATTGCGCTCAGTAGCCGCAACGATGGGGCGTGATCCCAGTCAGCTCAAACAGAGTGAACAAACCAATATCGCAGAACTGGGCTTGATTGGTGAGTATCTCGAAGGCTTGCCTTATAAAAGCGCGGTTCTGAATTTGAATGAACAAACTTGGAAAAGTTGGTCTGCCGCTCAGCAACAGCAATTCATTCGTAACCTGTCAGGTAAGTTGGCGCTCTATCGAAGTTTTAATGCCGATGTGGATCGATGGGTGGCATTGGCTCCGGACGCCGATCCTGGTGACAATGTGTACCCCGTTCCGCTTGAAGCGCTGCCTTAACCGCGCCGCACAAGACGATGTCAGCATTAGCGATTCGAAACCTTGAAATCGTTCGAGGGAAAGCCAACCAAGCTTTCAAGGTGAGCTTGCCGAACTTGGTTTTGAGCCCGGGCGAAGCGATCGCAGTGACTGGTTCAAGCGGCTGCGGCAAGAGCACCTTGATTGAAGCCTTGGGTTTAATCTTGGAACCGTCGCGCTTGGATCGGTTTGAGCTAGTGGGGCAAGACATCAGCGCCGTTGTGAACAGTCAACAGACGAAACACGACCTAACCCTGTCAAGCTTACGCTGTCAGCATTACGGCTTTGTACCGCAGACTAACGGCTTACTACCTTATCTCAAGGTGCAACAAAATATTGAGTTACAGGCGCAGATTCAAGGACGTTCTATTGACAAGCCTTGGCTGGCCCACGCCACAGCCAGGCTTGGTTTGGAAACACTGACCAATCGCTACGCCCGTGAACTTTCGGTTGGTCAGCGTCAACGCGTTTCGTTTCTACGAGCGATCGCTCATCGACCTAGTATTTTGCTAGCCGATGAGCCGACGGCAGCCCTAGACCCTGATCATGCCATCGCATTGTTTGAAGTCATGCTTGAGCTCGCACGTGACCTTCATGTCGCAACAGTGGTTGTGACGCACGAATGGGAATTGGTGCAATCGTTTGGCCTTAGCCGATTGACGGCGAAATCGGTGGGACCCTCTCACATGGTGTTTGAACCATGCCAAGCATGAATGCCGTCACTGGTGGCGCACAGGGCACACGCAGCGTCGTGCTCTGGCGCTTGGCGTGCTTAGACGTTTGGCGTGACAAAAAAATCTCTATTTGTATGGTCGCAGCGGTGGTCGCGATTGTCGCGCCGCTGATGTTGTTGTTTGGTCTTAAACACGGTGTGGTGTCGCAGATGCGCGCCGAGTTGACCAGCCAACCGGATATCCTTGAAGTCCGCATGATTGCCAGCCATGCACTTGATCAGGCTTGGTTTGATCAAGCCCGCCAGCAACCCTTTGTTGGTTTTGTTGCGCCGTTGACCCGTTCTTTGAACACCATTGGTGATCTGCGGGTTTCGTCTCGTGCATTTGTGGCCAACGCCGAGTTAGTGCCCTCACTAACTGGCGATCCCTTGTTAAAGGGGCAAAAAGGGCCCGATGAACAAGGCGCATGGCTTAGCGCGACAGCTGCCAAGCGTTTAGCGATCGTGTCAGGTGAGGGTTTTGACCTGATCATTACGCGCAAACGCGACGGGGAAACCGAACGCCTCACGGTTCCTATTGTTGTTGCTGGTGTGTTGGATGCGGCAGTTTTCACCCGACCAGCAGCCTTGATCACGCCTTCCTTGTTAACCGCATTGGAAGATTTTAGGGATAACAAGCCGTGGCCTTTGGCCGGTGAGTTCGTACCCAACCCGCAAGCCAAAGAGCGCTTGCTCTACCCCAGAGCACGTTTGTATGCCAAATCGCTAGATGACGTACCCGCATTGAGTCAGTGGTTGGCTGACCAAGACATTCAGACTGTCTCACGGCTGGCACAGATTGAATCAGTGCAGGCCATTGACCGATTGTTGCAATTGCTCTTTGGCGTGATTGCTTGGCTTGGCATCATCGGCTGTACGGCTTCTTTAATCGGTGCCTTTGCCGCCAATATTGACCGTAAACGCAAAGATCTCGCGCTCTTACGTTTAATCGGTTACGCCCGCACGAGTCTTCTTGGTTATGTGATGGTGCAAGCACTGGTACTCGTCACGGTAGGTTTTGCTGTCGGGGTGGGCTTTTATTGGGTGGGTAGCGAGGTGTTTAATGTGGTCCTTGGGCAAGCTTTGCCGGCGGGACAGTACGTCAGCGTTCTCGCGCCTTTACATATGGTTAGTGCCGTGGTCATTGCACTTGGTGTTGCGGTGATCGTGTCTTTGATTGGTGGTTACATGGCCATGCAGGTTCAACCTTCGGAGAGTCTACGAGATGCCTAGATTTTTAATGTCGGCCGCTTGGCTGGTGACTTTGTTGACGGGATTGGGTGCATTAAGCCACCCGGTTTTTGCGCAAAACAGCGAGCCTTGGGCGCAAAAGTTATACAACTCTAAGCCCCTAGAAGACGATGTGGTTTTGCCAATGCCCTGCAATGGCAGCATGGTCTTTAGAAAAATCTTGATACCGCTGCCAGGCCCATTAGATGACCTGCCGATTCGTTTGGGGTCTGGTGACGAGGAGTGGGGGGTACTCGAGGGCTCTTACGATGTCCACATTGCGGGTAGCTTTACCGAGAAGGGTGAGGCCTCGGGCCGATATTACTTGCTCGGTAAATACGAGGTGTCGCAGTTACAGTATGACGCCGTGATGAATGACACTTGCCCCTCCACTGGCGCCAAGATGCGATTGCCTAAAACCAGTGTGAGCTGGTTTGAGGGTGTCGCATTTTCTGATAAGTACAGCCAATGGTTGCAAGCCAATGCCAGCGATGCCTTACCCGCAGAGGCTGGCATGCAGGGTTTTGTGCGGCTCCCAACCGAAGTTGAGTGGTCCTTTGCCGCTCGGGGTGGCGTTTCCGTTTCTCCCGCGGAGTTCCAAGACTTTAGATTCCCTATGTCAGAGAGTTTGAATAAGTATGCTTGGTTCGCCGGCGCGCAATCCTCAAACGGCACCATGCGCTTTACGGGTTTGCTCGATCCAAATCCATTAGGTTTGCATGATATCTTGGGCAATGCCGATGAATTGATTTTTGAGTCATTTCAGCTTAGGGCCCATGGCCGTACGCATGGTCAGGCCGGTGGTTTTGTGATCAAGGGCGGAAATTACCTGACCCCGCAAGCCGACATCCGTACGTCTTGGCGAGTCGAACAACCGTATTATCGAGATGGGAAGCAGAATCGCGCCCCCACAACGGGGTTTAGAGTCAGTTTGGTGGCACCGACGTCCGAATCTGGCGACCGGCTAAAGCAGCTACAAGAGCAGTGGTTATTAAGCGGTGCCAGTCGTGATGAGGCAGGTCAGGCAGCCAGCGCACGAATCGACAAATTGGCTGCATCAACCACGGACGTCGAGGTGCAACAAGAGCTCAGTCGTGTCAAAGACGAATTGCGCACGTCAAACCAGCGCCAGCAAGAACAACGTGAACGTGCGATTCGCTCAAGTCTTCAGTTCGGCGCGTTTCTTTGTACCCAGATGAATCAAGTTGGCCGTCACTTGCAGCGCGGCAAGGATTTTGTACAAACTTCGTGTGATCCAGACAAACCGCGTAGCAGCGAAGAAACCTGCAAAAGAATAGAGAATTCCTTAACTCAAACCCAGGTCGCTTTAGACACGGTTTCAGGTTTATACTCGGATTCGATAGTTGAATTGGGAACGATTTATAGCCCAACTGATATCAACCACCAAGCAACAGTCGCTAAACAGGCGTTACTTGCAAGGCCAGCTTCGACTTTAGACCAGTATGTTGATGCCTATGTCGAAGATTTGACGACTTATATTGCCGAAAGAACAATCAACAGATCGGCTTGGCTTAAAGGTTGTATTCAAATAATAAAATAGGAGATATCGATGAGTATGGCCTTAAAGAGTCGCTTATCACTTGTTATTGCGACAGTTACTTTGTTGGCAGGCTGCGAGACGATTGATTTTATTTCGGGAGGCGCGGCTGACCCATTGCTTGAACAGGACAAACCAACGTTTTTGGCGAGTAAGTCAGGTGTCCAATCTTGTGTCATCGGTGCTGGCCTAGGCGCCCTTGGCGCCTTGTTGGGCGGTGGTGATGGAACCACCGTCGCCGTGGCCGCCGTCGCGGGCTGTGGTGTTGGCGCAGGGGCAGACTATCTTCTTGATCAGCGCCGCGCGAAATTCGCGAATAACGAGCAAAGAATGAACTCTTACATCAGTGACATTGAGGCTGATAATAAAAAACTTCAAGACTACATGGTCAATGTGCGCCAAGTAGTTGAAAAAAATAAGCGTCAATTGGCCCAAATTGACCTTGATATCAAAACCAAGTCGGGTGACGAGAAAGCACGCGATCAGGAACTGGCAACCATGCGCGCCAACCAAGCTTCCTTGAACGAGACCATTAAAGAGCTTGATGAGCGTATTGCCACATACCAAGGCGTTGCTGAGCAAGAAAGCACAGCGGGTGTGACCAGTGCCCGTATGTTGCAGAAATTGACGCAACTCGAAACCGAGCGAAATGATCTCCAACGGCTAGTCGAGCAAACTTATTCAGCCTTGCCGGCCTATACCTAATTGAACCTTGCTGGGCTTTGACTGAGGCCTAACCCACCTGAATTTGGAGAATAAAAGCATGCAATCCAGCTCGCGAGTAGGTCACCTTAAATTTGCTGTTCTTGTCCTAGGCCTAGCAGGCCTAACGGGTTGCGCGGTCGATAAGGCCGGATGTGATCCGTCGGCCGTTAAAACCGCCGGAATATTTACCAAGGTCTCATGCGACTTTTCTGGGTCTTATCAAGCGCGGGCTGATGACAAACAAGCAGAGCTTGATCAACTCACGCTTCAGCGTGAGTTGCTGCAGGATTCTGTGACACAGCTTGACAATGAAAACAGACGGCTAGAGGAAGGCATTGTTCTGAAACGTTCTGAACGAGACCGTTTAACCCGTTCGCTGAACGCGACCTTAAACGCTATCGCCAAGGAAAACGCTGAAAACCAGGCCATCATGAGCCGGATCGACAAAGCCAAGGCCGAGCTTGAGCGTCTCAACAATCTCCCCGATAATGCAAATCCGGCGGTTTTGCAGTCGCAAATCAAGTCGGTCCAAGCCGAGATTGCTAATTTAAGCAGCCAGATCGGTGCCCCGACCTTTTAGGCCGAGCATGTTGGGCCACGGATCCACAGCGGCGCTGCATCGAGATAGCCGTTATGACTTATGTCACTAATGGGCAAGTAAGCGCCTTTGATGCATTGTGCGATTGGCGCCCAGGGAATCGATAAGGACAGTCCTACAGAGCCATGAACCGACTTGCACAACGCGCATTAAGCCCCGAAGTCGCTGAGCGACTTGTGCAGCAACACGAGCAACTGACGACGGCTTTGCGCGGTATCGTGCCACCGAGTGTGCTTGGTATGTTCCCGCGGCCCGTTCAATCCAAACCAGGTCAAGTGCAGTGGTTAAGCCACGCTTCCGGCGTACCGCAACCTTTTGGTGACTTGTCCTCTTCCCAAGCTGAAAGCCTGTTGAGCCGACTGCAACAGCGACTGGCTACGGTGAATCAATCCATCGATCAGCTAGAAAGTCGGCAAGCGATAACCAAGACACAAGCCACTGACCTACGCCAAACGATTGCGGAGATCCCGCAAGACGCATTGATGGTTGTCGATGGAGAGCCATTTGTGCTTTATTGGCGTCGCGCACTCAATGCTGACCAGCAAGTGCCGCTTTTGCCGATTGCAGCGGCAGCGACTATGGCTACTGCGGCCACTGCAGCAAGCGCGGCAGGCGCCGCAACGACAGCCACCGACGGCATTGATAGCGTTAAGGATAAGAACCCTCCCCCAGTTGCCAGCGGCCAGCGTCGATGTTCGCTGATCTGCTTGGGTTGGTTGTTGGGCTTCATTTTGTTATTACTGTTCATCTTTGCGCTGTGGTGGTTCTTCTGTCCGATTTCACCGAGACAGGCGCCATCTTTGGCCCAAGACCCGAGTCAGCAGCTCACGACCGAAGACCTAACCATTACCGTTCCGCCATCTACTGTTATTGATCCAATCGAGTTATGGCAGCCGATTCGCACGCCCTTAGCACCGCCCAAGCTTTGTCGCGCTGAAATCGTCTGTTCGGAGTCAGAACCGGCACCGGCTGCCAAAGCCCCTGAGCCCAAGCCACCAGTGAAGACACCAGAGGTAACCGCCGAGACGGCGAAAGACTTCTGCGCTGGGGTACGACCGCCTGAACTCGCCCCAGAAGTTGTGGTGGTCTTTGACCATTCAGGATCCATGGAGGTCAACATCGGCATCACGCCAGATCAAGAGCGGCAAATCTTTGGAGCCCGGTCAAGTAAAGAGATTTTGCAGATGTTATTGACCATACCAAAATCCGTATTGGATAGGGTTTATTCGGAACCGCGTCGAATCACCGTTGCCAAAAATGCCGTGACCAATATTGTGAAGCGTCTGCCCAATGACGTGAATGCCGGATTGGTTACGCTTGGTGTGTGTCCTCGCGCCGTCAATCAAGGCTTTTTCAGGGGCGCCCAGCGCAGCAATTTGCTAGGAAGAATTGACAGCCTATCACCGCAAAAAGGCACCCCGCTCGCCGACGCCATTTGGCAAGCTGGGCAAATGGTAGACGGGGTAAATCGTGAATCAATGATTTTGGTGGTGACGGATGGCGATGAGAGCTGCGATGGCGATCCTTGCGCGATTGCTCAACAGTTGGCCGCTGAAAAACCGCTGTTGACGATTAATGTCATCGATATAGGTAATAGCAACTCCGGTCATTGTTTGGCATCGGCCGCGCGCGGAAAAGTTTTCACAGCGAAAACAGCCGCTGAATTAAACGCAAGCATAGAAAGTGCTGCACAGAATGTTCTTGGCCCGAGTAACTGTAAGCCAAATTAATGTACTTTTATCATTGCGTTTGCCTAACAACAATTACGACAGATGCACACTGGCGCACTCACCGACATAGTGCTGATGTATTGGTGGTTGGGTTTGGGTGAAAGGTAGACAAATGCACCTTGGTCATTCCGAGGCTTTTAATCGCCATTACGATCCAACGACGTTCAATCTGACTTGTTTCTTGCCTCGAACTATTCGCTTGTTTCAGGCTTGCCACTAAATGCGAGGAAGTAGAGAAACACAAGATTAATCATCGGCATCAAAACTGCCGACTTTCCGTGAACGTTTAAGAAAACAGTATTCCCCTACGGCAATCAACGCCATAGTCGCGATGGGCACACCGATGACGAAGTGGTCGGTGTGAAGCTGGACCCAAACAAAGCCGCTGAGAACGCCGTCAGTCATCGCCATCACGTTCGAAGCGAGGCCGTCAGGCCAAAGTCATTTGTAACAAATGGTCTGATCAGGTAGGCAAAGATTGATTGCGCACACGTTTGCTTTTAATCTAGCGTCATCACAGGGAGATTGACGATGCGTTTAACGAACCCACTCGACTTTTTGAATCACTTCATGTTTGCAGGCGTGTTGCTCTGGTTTGTCTTGCAGCACAGTGCACTAAACATTGCGCCCATCAAGTATGGCCCTGCCGATGTCACCAAAGCCTTTTACTACCAGCCACGAACGCCACCACCCGTCTTGGATCCTGAGCAGATTGACACATCGCTCGAAGACGTCGACTACAGCCCATACGGTTTTGCGATCAAGCCCTTTGGACAGTGGTAGGGCTTTTTCTGCATAGCCATGGGTTTTTAAGTAGATGTCGATGGCCTTAAACACCCATGGCTAATCTCTAAGCGTTTACGCGTTGCCTGATGGCAATGTCGCAGCGCTAGTGTTGCCAGCTATCGAGCGCGCAATTTCAATGTTCTTCTCACGGGTGGTGCCGGCGACCAAGAACAAATCGATCAATACCCAAAAGCCGAATCCACCGAAAGTGATGAGCTTTAAAATGCCCAATACAACTTGGCCCAGCAAAAAACGGTCAATACCGAAGTATCCCAAAAACACCGCAAATCCAAAGATGGCCACCGGATTACGCGCTTGCGCATTAAAACGATTGATGAAATCGCTTTTCTGGTCGTCGGGCACCGTGCGATAAATAGAAGTTAGTTCCAGCAAATAAGCATCATTTTTCATTTTTTTCCTTTTTTTCTGTAACGATCCTGCATCTAACCGAGAAATGGTTGTTTGTCTTCACGTGTCTTATCAACGGTGTTGATGGCTACCAGCCGACGGCTCCATACCAAAACACAGTTACATTTTTAAACATTTAGAACGTCATTGTCAATTCAACAACGGTCTCTGTTTTGTCGCAATGGCTGTGATAAAAGCTGAGCGCGCATGGCACCCACTTCGGTTCTTAAAGTTCACTCCACTGAAGAGTTGATCTCGGCAGTGGCAGCTAAGTGGACTTTGATCGATGTCAACATCTGACTGATGACGGTTCTACGTTCTTCGTCTGAAAGTTACTCAGCTTAATCAACCGTTAGCTCGCAAATATTGTTAGCGGCAGTGCCGGCCTTTCTTCGAGATAGATGGTGTGATTAAGTCAATAACCAACTCGCTTTCTTTGGGCTTGGTGGCTCAATTAAGCCCGAAGGTCGAAAGTATCCCCATAGAAGACATATCCGGATTGAGGACACTCCCAGGACGACACATCAATGTCGCTAAGGTCTTCCCAGCTCTAGACACAACGAGTTCTGTCTCTGACGTGTCATTCAACGCAGTCGTGATGAGCTCATAACCATAATCGCTAACACCAAACTCAATACTCGCAATCATGGCTCTTGAGCCATCATCCATAATCGGAGTGCCGTAAAAAGTCGTGAATTTCCCCTGTGGGTGTTGCTGAACTTTGGGGTATTCCATTTCAACTTTGCCGAGCACGCCAAAACGATATTGCAAGTAGCCTTGCGACGGACTGGAGACCTCTGATGCACAAACCGATGCCGTCTTTTTTTGCATCGAACATGAAAACACAACACGCTCATTGCCATGACAGTGCGTTTGACCTTGAGCCAGAGAAGACCCAAACACCAAACATGCCAAGCCTGACAGGAGGGTGATTCGTTTCATTGGTTAATCCAATTTATGAACAGACCTGTTAAAACATTATCGGGGCTAGGTGGTAGCAAATATCTTTGATCATTACGAGGGCAATGGCCAAAAAAGGCGGTTCTAAGTAAGCTTAAGGGCAAGCCTCATCAAGAGAAATAACCGTACCGTCCAGTTTTGTACACGCCATTCTGCTTAACTTTTTATCTGCCGATGTCACGCTGTATGTACGAAAAATCTCACCATCCTTTACCTTGAACATCACCGATCGAAAGTCAGCACAATAATCCTTAGCCAAACAGGTAGTCATACTACTCTCGCTAACATAATAATCGACACCGTAAGTAGTGATCACGTTACCCATGAGTTTAAATTCGCCAATACTGTATAAACAAAGTGACTTATCAGGCAGCGGCAATCCCTCTTGCTGAGAAATAAATGTTAAGTCATTATGTATTGAATCCAATAACCTCTTGTTAACCATGCCAGCACATGCCCAGTAGCGGCTGCCACTATTGGAGACAAACAACGGTTTGGCTTTAGGCTTTAAGACAAGTGCCCTGTCACCAACCTCGTTTGCGTGTGCAACGCCGACCAAGGTTGTCATGACTAAACCGATTAAGAATGTGAGCAAGCGAGCACATTCACGCGCGAGCCCGTGTTCGACTTGCTTTGAAAGACCTAAGGCTGAGAAAAGCTCAGGCATGATTTACTCCGCAGATGGTTTTGTCGTTGTTGAGTCAAAAACGCAATGGGTTTTAAAAAATTAATACGCTAATAGATATTGAAATTACTTGTCTAAATAAACAACATAACAAATTATTCAAGTAATAAACGGTCATATAGACGGGCAGTGCTCTCTCACTCGACTGTCACGCTCTTCGCTAAGTTCCTTGGCTTGTCCACATCCGTGCCGCGTGCACAAGCCGTGTGATACGCCAAAAGCTGCAACGGAATCGTATGCAAAATGGGCGACAGTGCCCCGTAATGCTCAGGTAGGCGAATCACCTGCACACCGTCCGTTGATTTGATGTGCGTATCGGCATCAGCGAACACATAGAGTTCCCCGCCGCGTGCCCGCACTTCCTGCATATTGGATTTGAGCTTTTCAAGCAAAGCGTCATTGGGTGCTACGGTCACCACAGGCATCTGGTCTGTCACCAACGCCAACGGTCCGTGCTTTAACTCACCAGCCGGATAGGCTTCGGCGTGGATGTAACTGATTTCCTTCAGTTTCAATGCACCTTCCAAGGCAATGGGATAGTGCATCCCGCGCCCTAAAAACAAGGCGTCCTCACACCCCGCAAACCGTTCAGCCCAAGCCATGATCTGTGGCTCAAGCGCCAAGACCGCCGTAATCGCAGCCGGCAGATGTCGCAGCGCTCGCACATGCTCGGCTTCTTGCGTCTCGTTGAGATGGCCCCGGACTTGAGCCATCGCCAGTGTCAATAAAAACAAGCCCGTTAACTGCGTCGTAAAAGCCTTCGTCGACGCCACACCAACCTCAACCCCAGCACGCGTTAAAAACTGCAAACGACAAGCCCGTGCCATGGCACTGGTACTCACATTACAAATCGTCAACGTATTGGACATACCCAAAGACTGCGCATGCTTTAACGCCGCCAAGGTATCTGCCGTTTCACCCGACTGGGAAATCGTCACCACCAGCGTATCGTCACTTGGCACGCTATCGCGGTATCGATACTCACTCGCAATTTCCACATCCACAGGCAGCTTCGCCATCGACTCCATCCAGTACTTCGCCGTCAGCCCGGCGTAGAAGCTGGTGCCACACGCCAAAATCAAAACCCGCCGTGTACCCGAAAAAATCTTAAACGCCTCATCGCCAAACAAATCAGGCGATATGTGGTTCAAGTCATCAAGCGTATCGGCCACCGCCCGTGGCTGCTCAAAAATTTCCTTTTGCATGAAATGGCGGTAAGGTCCCAACTCGACTGCCGCAGTGTGGGCTTGAACCGTTTGAACCGCCCGCTCAACCGATTGCCCCTCGCGATCAAACAGCCACACCCGATCAGATTGCAAGTCAGCCACATCGCCATCTTCCAGGTAGATGATCTGATCCGTGGTCCCCGCGAGCGCCAACGCATCAGAGGCCAACAGGTTCTCTTTTAAGCCCAGACCAATCACAAGCGGCGAACCATCGCGCGCCGCCACCAAGCGGTGCGGCTCGTCGCGACACATCACCGCAATGGCATAAGCCCCTTTGAGCATCGCCGTGCTGGCCTGCACCGCTGCCAATAAATCCGACTCATAGTGATAATGCACCAAGTGGGCAATCACCTCCGTATCGGTCTGGCTATCAAACACATAGCCTTGTGATTGCAGCATGCCGCGCAACTCATCGTGGTTTTCAATGATGCCGTTATGCACCAAGGCAATGCGCGGTGAGCCACCGTTGATAGCAGAAAAGTGCGGGTGGGCATTATGCGTCACGGGTGCCCCGTGTGTGGCCCAACGCGTGTGAGCAATGCCCGTCAAACCCTCAATGGCATCTTGCGCCACTTGCGACACCAACTCCGCCACCCGCGCGGTGCTACGCGCACGCTTGAGCTCACCGCCCTCAAATACCGCCACGCCACATGAATCGTAGCCACGGTACTCCAGCCGCTGTAAGCCCTCCAGCAAAACCGGCACAATGTTCCGTTGCGCAACCGCGCCAACAATCCCACACATGACTCGCGTCCTAAGTTAAAAACACATGGCTACATTTTCTGCTATTTGCGACGGTTTAATCAGATTAAATGAGCAGAAAAATGAAATTA
Organism: Burkholderiaceae bacterium; assembly: GCA_965656505.1. GTDB lineage: Bacteria > Pseudomonadota > Gammaproteobacteria > Burkholderiales > Burkholderiaceae_B > Algicoccus. The sequence continues at coordinate 53,700 of CBFHKV010000009.1, forward strand.
AAAATCAAAATAATAATAAAATGAGAAAAATTATCAAAATTAACAAATAAACAATCAATTATTTCACTTCGTCAACAATCGCTTAGTAGCGGTTTGGGCTTGAACTTGGGCTTGGCAGCAGTTCAGCCGCGATTGACCATGGCTCACAACCAACAGGAAACCCTTATTGTCATGGTGCTAGACAAGATCAATAAAAATTCCAAGTCAAACCCCAGATCAAACCCGGTCTCAGAGCGGGTAACTTTAGATGCGTTAGATCGGCGTCTTTTAGCCCAACTGCAAGTAGACGCCAGCCTGACCAATCAGGACTTGGCGGCCGCCGTCAATGCGTCTGCCGCCACCTGCCTTAGGCGCGTGCGCCGATTGGTGCAGACTGGCGCCATCGAAAAAACCATCGCCGTGCTCTCGCCACAAAAAGTCGGCCCCACCTTAACGGCGATTGTCGAAGTCACCTTAAGCCTGCAGGACGCCGACGCCTTGGCGCAATTTGAACGATTGGTTCAACGCGAAACCGCCGTGCAACAGTGCTACCGCGTCTCAACGGGTCCGGATTTTGTGCTCATCATCACCGTGGCAGATATGGACGCTTATCACGCACTGGTGCATCGCACCCTTACCGCGGCCAACCACGTCCGAAATGTACGAACTTTTTTTTCTATCCATCGAAGCAAATTCAGTACCGAGTTGCCGCTGCCGCCATAACCACCACCACATTAGCCACCGCCATCACCCGAGCGCTAGGCTGTAAACCCGATTCAACCTTGATCAAGGTCTTGGGCGGTCAACCTCATGCATGGCTCGCCATTGGCGCCGCACATTGATCATCAAGGCCAAGCCAGCCAAGACCACCGACACGAATAATCCATTGATGGGCTCGTTCGTTTCACTCAACGTGAACGCCATGGCCACCAAAGCCGCACCAGCCGTTTGACCGACCACCCGTGTTACGGCTTGCAAACCGCCAACCGCACTCGCGCGCTCGCGAGGCGCCGAGCCCAGTAGCACCCGATTGTTCGGCGTCTGAAAAAATCCAAAGCCAATACCCCCAAGCACCATCGCCGCGAATAGCCAAACATCGCTCGGATCTTTGCCCAACAAAATAATCCACAAACTGCCCAATAGCATGGCACCCGAGCCAATCGCACAAAGCACCGCCACCGGATAGCGGTCAGCCAAACGCCCCGCAATCGGCGCCATCATCGTCGAACCCAGCGGCCAGGCCGCCATAAGAATACCCACCGCTAAGGCGTCTTTTTCGAGCGTCATCAACAGATAGAAAGGCAAGGACACAAAGGCCGCCATCTGCGCACCAAACGAAAACACAGAAGCTGCAAGCGCCGCCCGTATAGCATCGATACGCAGCAAATCCACCGGCACCAAAGGCGCTGTCTGTTGCAACGAATGACGTACCAAGCTAATGGTCATCAAGACACTGATCGCAATCGAGACCGTCGCCCAGAAAGGATAGGTCGCCAAATAATCCAACCCCACCACAAAGAAAGCAATGGCAATTGCACTGAGCAGCGCCGCCGAATAATCAAAACGCCGCTCGACCCTGGCTACTTCAGGCAGCGCGCGCATCGTGAAGAACGCAACGAACGCCAGAGGAACCATAGACACAAAAACCCAGCGCCAGTCCGCCACCGTTAAAATCAAAGAAGCCACGGTTGGACCAATCACCGATGCCACCGACACCACCACAGCATTTAAAGCAATGCCACGTGACAGTAAGTGCATGGGATAGATATGGCGTAACAAACCGCCAAATAGACACATGATCGCCGAGGCGCCCAAGCCATGAACCACGCGGCTGACCAACAACAACTCAAAGCTAGGCGCCAAGGCGCTCGAAATCGCGCCGAGCACAAACAATATCAGACCGATCCGAAACACCCGCTTGAACCCCACCCGTTCGGCCATGGCTGCAAACGGCAACAAGGTCACTGCCACCGTTAATCCAAACCCATTGACCACCCACACGGCGGCGGCTGCTGACGTATTCAAGCTCAAGGCAATGTCAGGCAGAGCAACATTGACCATCGAGCCCTCGAACACGCTGATACCAATGCCCACAAATACCGTCACCACCGCCCAAAGGCGTTGCGGCAACGGCAAACCGTCAGTCACCGGTGTTTCCGGTGCCGACGGTTCTGAAGCATCTATAGAAGGGGGGTTACTTCGATTTTTTTGCAGGGCGTTGCCAGTTTTCAAGGGTCTTTTGGGTAGAGCGCGACAGCGTTAGCTTATGGGGCGGCGCATCTCGGGTCAACGTCGTTCCTGCGCCTAACGTCGCGCCTTTGCCCACCCGAACTGGCGCGACCAATTGCGTATCAGAACCAATAAAGGCATCATCTTCAATCGTCGTACGGTGCTTGTTTGCCCCATCGTAGTTGCAGGTAATGGTGCCAGCGCCAATATTGACACCCTGACCAATATCGGCATCGCCAATGTAGGCCAAGTGATTGGCTTTGCTGCCCTTACCTAACGTAGTATTTTTGATTTCCACGAAATTACCAATATGGGCCGCGTCACCGATCACGCTACCCGGTCGGATACGCGCGTAAGGACCGAGTTGCGCCGACTGACCGATCTGCGCGTGGTCCACATGGCTATAGGCCTGCAAACGCGTGTCGTCACCAATCACCGCGTCTTTCACCAAACAGTGCGGGCCAATCACCACACGATCACCTAGCGTGACCTGGCCTTCGAAGACGCAACCCACATCAATATAAACATCGCGACCACACGTCAAGGTGCCACGCAAATCAAACCGTTGAGGGTCCGCCAAAGCCACCCCCGCTTGCAACTGGCGACGGGCCATCTCCGTTTGCCATTGACGCTCAAGAGCGGCTTGCTGCGCGCGACTGTTCACTCCTTGGGTCTCAAAGCCAAACTCTGGCGCCACGGTGTTGATCTCAACCCGATCACGAGCGGCCAAGCCCACAATATCCGTCAAATAGTACTCACCCTGTGCGTTTTGATTGTCAATTTGGCTCAACCACTGAATCAGGCTCGGCGTCGAGGCAACCAACATCCCCGTGTTCACCTCACGTATTTCGCGCACCTGTGCAGAAGCATCCTTTTCTTCAACAATCGACACCACGCGTTGTGACTCATCCCGAACAATACGTCCGTATCCGGTGGGGTTGTCCATGGTCTCGGTCAACAGCGCCAATCCCCCGTCACTGCCACTGAGCAACGCCTGCAGCGTTTGTACCTGTACCAGCGGCACATCACCGTACAGCACCATCGTGGCATCCGCCTCACCATCAAAAAGCAAGTGCGACACCGCCTGGCTCACCGCGTGACCCGTGCCCATGGGTGGGTTTTGCTCAGCAAACACCACATCGGGTTGCGACTCGAGTGCCGCCCGAATCTGCGCCTGGCCGTGACCCACCACCACGATCAAACGATCGGGATTTAACGCTCTGGCCGTCTCCAACAAATGCAGCAACATGGGTTTGCCCGCAATCTCATGCAACACCTTGGGGCAGTCAGACTGCATGCGCTTGCCCATGCCCGCAGCCAAAATCACAACGTTCAACATAAATACATACCGATGGTTAAATTGATTTCATTGGGGCATCAACCACGCGAAGCCCTGGTGCGGGACGCTGGGGTTGATTTTTCAGTAGCCGATCTAGTTGCCGCTTTATTAGCCGCTTTTTTAGCCGTTTTAGTAGCAACCTGACTGGCTTTTTTTGCCGCTGCTTTGGTTGCTTTCTTTGCGCCGCTCGCCGCTGCATCGGCCATGGCCGACTGCGCCGCAGCGTTCGCTTGTGTCGTCGCACTCGCCAACTGGTTAAATTGGTTCTCTAACATCTTCCACCACGCCTGAGCAGCCGCGGTGTTGGTATTGGCATCAGGCGCCGACGCGTCGCCCGACGGCGGCTTCTGCGCTGTTTCATTTAGCGATTTATTCAGTACATCATTCTGCGTTTCATTCTCCCGCCCACCCGTCGATGCTTCACGCGGTGCTGCCGCTTTAGTGGGCGCGGGCTTCAAACCCAACGCCACCTCAAGCGGCGACGCATCACTCGTGGAACTTACCGCAGGCGTCTCTCCCATGGCCACAAACGAACGCAAGGTGCGCACCGTGGCCAACTGCACTTCTAGCCCTTGAATTGAAGAACTCAGCATCGAAAGATTTAACTTAAGCCAGTTCTCAACAACCTTGAGATCATTGATCTTTTGTTCTAAGTCTTCCGGCGTCATAGGCTGAGATAACGAGCCCGAACTCGCCTGCGCCGATTGGCCAAGCCCCGTCATGGCTTGGCGCATCATGTCCATACTCGATAACAAAGGATTTTGTGAAGCGCCACTCGCGCCAAGGGAGGGCAACCCAAAAGGGTTCATCGGATCATACGCCATGCTTGCCTCCTGTCTATTTGTAAAAAACCATCGGGTTTTTAAAGATCATAAGAGATATTCTGAGAAAATATCAGTATGAACTCAGATATCACCCTCACCGAACTTGAAGCCGCGATCAACTTTTGGCGTGCCCGCTCCCCATCCGTGGGCGACGAGCTGCGCTTATGTCCCGAGGCCGGCGCACTTGCCACCCCATACGCCATGATGATCCTGCAAAAGCAATCTTCACTGTCGCCCGATGACCTGGACCCGGTGGCTCAGTCAGCGATCAAAGAGTGGCTGTTGGCTAGCCCCAAACGTTAAATACGCGCGTCACGTTCGCACAAGCGCGCACATGCGCGCATTCCCCCAGTCAATAAACAACACAAAAATCACAAACATCCGAATTTTGCACAGTTAATCGGTTATTTTCCGATTAACTGTGCAAAATTCGTACGATGCGTATAAGTTAAGAACGCTGAATTCAAGCGCAACAACCTGAAACCTGAGTCATTGGTCAGTGCCCGGGTCAATGCCTCGTCAATTCCAGATCGTTTTGCAATTTACTTAATATATTGAGTAAAATTAGTCATCATATTGAGCAAACTGTAAAACATGTTTCAGCGTCCCCAATTAACTGTTTTAAATCACAGACTCAGAGAGCCCAGACGCTTTATGCAGATCCTGTCTGGTCCAAGGCAAGTCGGTAAAACAACGCTGGCTAGGGCAGCCGCTACCCACTTTGATGGACAGAGCCACTACGCGTCTGCTGATACACCCGGCTTACCCGATGCCAGCTGGATCGTGCAACAGTGGGACATTGCTCGCCGCCTGCAACAAAATGCTCCCACCTTGTTGATCCTCGATGAGATTCATAAAATCCCGCGTTGGTCTGAGGCAGTCAAGATGTTGTGGGACGAGGACTCCTTTAACACCCGTGCCGAACACCCTTTACATGTCGTCTTACTGGGATCCTCTCAATTTCTGATGCAGGCTGGCACAGGCGACAGCCTGGCGGGACGTTTTGAATTAATACGTCTGCCTCACTGGTCGTATGCTGAAATGCAAGCCGCCTTCGGCTGGCGTGTCGAACAATACATCCTGTTTGGTGGTTACCCAGGGGCTGCAGCTTTGATTGATGACGAGCAACGCTGGCGAAATTACATACTAGATGCTGTGCTGGAACCCACGCTAAGTCGTGATGTATTGCAAATCACGCGCATCGACAAACCAGCCTTGTTACGGCGACTATTTACGCTCGGTTGCCAATATTCAAGCCAGATACTTTCCTTCCAAAAAATGATCGGTCAGCTGCAAGATGCCGGCAACACAACGACTTTGTCACATTATCTAACGCTATTAGCAGGTGCATGGATGATGACAGGACTCGACAAGTATGCTGGCGACCACGCAAGAAGCCGGGCATCCAGCCCAAAACTACAGGTGCTGGATAACGCCTTTGTGAGTGCCCTATCGCAGCAATCCATTGATCAAACCGCCACTGAGCCTGATCAATGGGGTCGCCTGGTCGAGTCTGCCATCGGCGCCCACCTCCATAACAACAAACCCACTGGTATAGAACTTCAATACTGGCGCGAACGTCAGCATGAAGTGGATTTCATCCTTTCGCACGGATCGAGTCTGGTTGCGATTGAAGTCAAAAGTGGGCGCAAACGTGGCGCACTATCCGGACTCAATCAGTTCACCAAACAGTTTCCTCACGCAAAGCCACTGGTGGTTGGTACCGGCGGTGTGCCACTCGAGGCGTTTTTGCTGACACCACCAGCCCAGTGGTTAAGCTAAAGGGTCCTGAATGTAGAATCTGCGGGAGTAGCGGGGTGGACGTGGGATAGCCCGCGCGGTGCAGCAATCCAAATTTGGCGTTTGAAGCCAGAACGCCTTAATGCCCTAATGAATTAGAAGGGATCCAATGACACCGACACTCGGCGTGACCGTCACGGTTTCACCACTCAGTTATTTCTTTAGTTCAGCAACGTTTTGATATCTTGTGCAATGGCGTCAGGCCCCGCTTGATTGCTCAGCAACACGCGTGACTTGCCATTCTGGTCTATCAGGTAAAACGACGCACTGTGATCCATGGTGTAACTGCCGTCCGGTGTGGGTACCTTTGCGTAGAACGCCCTGAAGTCACCCGCCGTTTGCCGGATCTGCTCAGCCGTGCCCGTCAACCCCAAAAACGGTGTCGGTAATCCCTCGTCAAACGCACCGAGGTACGCCTCTAAAAGCGCTGGCGTGTCACGATCCGGGTCAACCGTGATCATCACAACCTGCACATCTTTGGCGTCCGGCCCCAGCATGTTTAGCGCCGTACTGATCTCAGCCAAAGCAGCAGGGCACACGTCAGGGCACTGCGTAAACCCAAAAAACACCAGCGTCACCTTACCGGGAAAGCTACTGGCATCACGCGTTTGACCCGTATGATCCGTCAGCGACCAATCCTGACCAATATTGCCGGTCGTGATATCACTGCCCGCGAATTCCGGCGAATCCGAACAACCCACCACAAAAGCCGTCAGAACCCCCAAGGCAAATAGCTGCAGGCAGCGACGCATCGAAAGGAACAAGGGCGACTTCGCGGTGTGGCGTAAAGAATGGGCCAACATGATGAATCATCCAAAGAATGTTCGACACAGAAGTGTCGAACACAGAAGCAACCAACAAAATAGCGAACTTGCGGAAATAACCCCGGGTAGCCGGGTAGCCGTGTGGCCGTGGAACAGCTCGTGCCTGAACGCTACGGCGCAATCAGCCAGTGATCAGCCAGCAAGCTGGCGAACAAGAGCGCCAAATAAACGATCGAGTATTTAAAAAGCTGTCGCGCCTTCTCATCGCTGTATTGCTTGTAGAGCTGCCAACTGAGCCATACAAATCGCAGACCCAAAGCCACCGCCGCCAGCAAATAAAGCCAGCCACTCATGCGCACGGCAAACGGCAGCAAGGTCGTGCCGAGCAGGGCAAAGCTATACAACAGGATATGTAGTCGCGTGAAATCTTTGCCGTGCGTCACTGGCAACATGGGCAGACCAGACTTCTCATAGTCTTTGTTGCGGTAGAGCGCGAGCGCCCAAAAGTGCGGCGGTGTCCAAATAAAAATAATGAGCACCAAAAGCCACGCTTCAGCCGGCACATTGCCTGCCACTGCGGCCCATCCCAACGCAGGAGGCATTGCCCCAGACAAACCACCGATGACAATGTTCTGCGGGGTACGGGGTTTTAGCACCATGGTGTAGATCACCGCATAACCGACAAAGGTGGCAAACGTCAGCCACATGGTCAGCGGGTTGACCCACTGGTAAAGAATGAACATGCCCGCGCCACCCAAGAGCCCCGACAACACCAACACCTGGTGGTGAGCAATGCTGCCTTGTGCCGTGGCCCGACCAGACGTACGTGTCATGCGCGCATCGACCTGCTGTTCAATGAGGCAATTCACCGCGAACGCCGCAGCCGCCAACAACCAAATCCCAGCCGTGGCCGCCACCACCGTCTGCAGGTCAGGCAAGCCTGGCACCGCCAAGAACATGCCAATCACCGCGCAGAACACCGCGAGCTGCGTCACACGCGGCTTGGTCAGCACCCAATATTGGCGCAGTAAGGAATCAGAAGAGGCCGCAGCAGTTGTCATATCACCATTTTAGGCAAACTGAAGCCGCTGTGCTTGAGAAACTTGGGCCGGCTTCATCCCATGGACCCGAACCAATAGCGTCACAGTGGCCAGTGTCAGGCCGGCAGCCCCGCCATTATGTAACACGGCGATCAGCAATGGCCACTGGAAGAAAATCGTCGTCAAGCCCGTAAACAGCTGCGCAAACAGCAATGCGATGATCAAATGGCAAGGGCCACGCAGTCCAGGATCCGATTTCAGTCGCCACGTTAAATACCCAAAATACCCAAAAATCACCCACGCAAAATTTCGGTGTACCCAATGGATGGCCACCAAAGCCGTTTGAGAAATCGCCTCACCGCTTGGCAATTCGCCCAAGCCCCGGATCAGCGAGAAGCCATTCGCAAAATCCATCTGCGGCACCCAAACCCCGTTACAAGTCGGGAAGTCCATGCAGGCCAGTGCCGCGTAATTGGTACTGACCCAGCCACCGAGCGCGATTTGCACAAACAGCAAAAACAAGCCAAACGCCACCCAAGGACTGTAACGGCGGTTGTCAGGATTGATTGGCGTGTGTTGTTTCTCTCGGGCCGCAAGCCACGTCATCAACGCCAAGAGCGTCATCCCGCCAAGTAAGTGGATCGTCACGATGATCGGCATGAGCTTGAGCGTGACCGTCCACGCACCAAACGCCCCCTGAATACAAACCGCCACCAAAGTCACCGTCGGCAGCCAAGGCGTTCGCCCAATGATCTCACGCCAGCGCCACGCCATTACCGTGAATCCAATAATCAAAAGTCCAAGCAGCGCACCCACGTAACGGTGCACCATCTCAATCCAAGCCTTGGGAACCGTCACGGGACCCTGCGGCATAACTTGTTCCGCGGCACGAATCTCAGCCATCGCGCCAATCGGCGTCACCTTGCCATAGCAGCCCGGCCAATCCGGACAGCCCAAGCCAGAGTCCGTCAGACGCACGAACGCACCGAACATGATCAGGTCAAGCGTTAAGAACCAAGTTAAAAAAATCAAACGTCGATAGCGTTTGCGCTTTTTTTCTTCAGCCGTCAAAGCAGGAATGGAAGCCATGAGTAAGGTCAGCCTATGCGGGAGTTATGCAGTAACTTACCAATGTCCTTGCGGACTTTTAAAGGATCAGGATCTTCAGGGTATTCAAGAATCAGGTTACCCAATGGATCAATAATCCAAATGGGTTGCGCCAATGCTTCTTGGGCACTGGCCATGCCTTGCGGCACGGTTAAAAATTTTGCCAGGTCGTCTGGATCAACACGCAACATGATGGTGCCCACGTAGGCGTCTAGCACCTTTTGTGGCACCGGTTCGTCATCAGTGATGAACCAAACACGACTCAAGCGCTCGACATTTTTGCCTGTCATGGCATGCGTATTGCGCTGGACATACAGTTTCTTTGCGCATTCCTCGGGACAAGCCGCACCGTCTGCCGACACCAACAGCCATTGACCTTTGAGTTCGCTGACATCAAACGGCTGGCCATCTAACGTTTTGGCGGGTAATTGCTCAGCGGTTGGTAGCGGGCGTTGAGGCTGCACCAGCGTACCGTAATTGACCATCCCGTCCGGTCGCCATTGTGGGTTGTAGTACACCAAAAACGCCGCAATGACGGGCGCCAAGCTCACCAAGACAACCATAATCAGCGGCATCACCGTTCGTTTCTTGGGTGCAACCGCGGCTGAGTTTTCTGAAGGGTCAGTCGTCACTTTTAGAATCCTTAGAATGGGCACTTATTTTCGCACGCCTAGGCATGCGCCACAGCAAAACGCCTATAGCAACCAAGGCAATGGCAGCAAACCCAAACCACTGGAACGCGTACCCAACATTCTTATCCGCATCGACTGATGGCTGTGGCCATTGCCGCACCAAACCATCCTTTATGCCATCACCGGTTTGCATCAAAACCAGCGGCAAGAATGTTTCACCCGTTTGGTCTGACAACGCCGTCAAAGAAACGTTCTGTCGTCGCGTCAAGTCTTTCAAAGGCAGTGCATGCCCATCAGCGTCCGTACCCGCTGGAAACGACAAAGGCGCCTCTTCCCCAAGCGAGAACAACCGGGGAATATGTGTGGCCACATCCCCCTCTACCGTCACCGCATCGGTGGGGGTGTCGATCGCGGGTAGCGCGTTGTACTGACCGATCGGCCGGGCAACCCATCCTCTTAAAACCAAAAGCAGGCGATCTGGGGCAAGTTCCAGCGGTGTCGCCAACCACAAGCCCGGACGGTTACCCAGATTTCGGTTGTCCAACAAGAAACTCAATTCTGGCCGCCACCGCCCAACCGCCGTGGCCGGTTGCCACGTCACCAAGCCATCAAGCGTCGTTTGTGCCCCTAGGAGCACGCGCGGCGCTTGCCGGCCTGCCGCAATCTCTTGGGCGATCGTCCGGCGCTCAGCGGCACGGTCTAGTTGCCAGTTACCAAGTCCAATGAATAACAATACCAAAAGCACCAAGAGGCCTACAGCAAGCCACCAGCGCTTGGTTTTACGGATGGCAGGCTTGTCTGCCATAATTAGTCCTTACCTTGTGGAATCAAACAACATGAAACTCTTTGTGGCGCTTGTTTTCATTGGCATCTTAGCGAGCCTAGGGTCAGCGCTGTTCTATCTCATGCGCGACAAAGGGAGCTCAAGCAAGACGGTCAATGCACTGACGGTGAGAATTGGCTTATCAGTAGCCCTCTTTTTGCTGCTGCTCTTTTCCCATTGGATGGGTTGGATCGGTACCACAGGCTTCCCGGCTTAGCACTTGTTGCCGAGCGTACTGGTGACTGATCATTACTTAGCGATCATTATTTAGCCATTACTGTCTGGCTGTAGAAGCCCGGTTCGCCCTAACTGCTGCTGCGACCAACAGTCGTTCAGGGCGATGCTACCCGTCTTCTTGTTTGTGTAGAATGATCTAAAAAAGGGCCGTATAAACGTGGTTATACGGCCCTTTTTTGAACCAACGCTGACTTAAGCGCTAGAACCAGTAAACAAAAATGTAAAGTCCTAACCAGACCACGTCGACAAAGTGCCAATACCAAGCCGCGCCTTCAAATCCAAAATGGTTGTCGGCCGTGAAGTGACCCTTCATCATCCTAACCAGCATCACCGTGAGCATGATGGCGCCAAGGATCACATGAAAGCCGTGAAAGCCCGTCAACATAAAAAACAGCGAACCGAACACGCCGGAATCAAACCGCAGGTTCAAGCCCGTATAGGCATAGTAGTATTCGTAGGCTTGACAGGTCACGAAGATAAAGCCCAACACGATGGTTGCTAACAACCAAAACTTGGCCTTGCCAAAGTGACTTTCACGCAAGGCGTGGTGAGAAATGGTCAATGTCACACCCGACATCAAGAGCAATGCCGTGTTGATGGTGGGCAACCAAAACGGACCCATGACCTGGAACTCTTCCACAATACCCGCGGGACCCAAGTTCGGCCAAACCGCTGCAAAATCAGGCCAAAGCATCAACTGGTGGTCTAAGTCACCGAGCCAAGGCATCGTCACCACACGGGTGTACCAAAGCGCCCCGAAGAACGCCCCAAAAAACATCACCTCAGAGAAGATGAACCAGCTCATGCTCCAACGATAGGACACATCGATGCGCTTACTATTTAAGCCAGCCTGTTCCTCATTGATGGCGTCAGCGAACCACTGCCAAATCACGAACAACAAGCCAATCATGCCGGCGGCTAAGGCCCATTTGCCGATTTCCACTTGGTTGACCCAGGCCGATGCACCCAACATGATCACAAGCAGCGCAAAGCTTGCCCGGACGGGATGTGCCGAGTCTGGGGGCACGTAGTAGTAAGGGGCTTCTTTACCCGCGCTGGAGTGGCTTGCACTCATTCTTGTTCTCCTGAGTCCTGCTATCGATTGCGTGTTGAGTCAAAAATGAATCTCAACCGTGATTGCAACTAAAACGCAATCAAAACGCAACCCAAACGTTACTTATCCAATGCCTCGCACCAAATGCCTTAATGAGACATTTAGTTCAAGGCATACCTAACCCATCATATTACTAACGATCGCCTGTACCAAAAGCACAAGCAGTACAACAAAAATCACACCAAACAACAGACCCGCCAAAATGACATGCACCGGATTGAGATTGGCAATGTCGTTTTTAAGGCCTGCCTGCTTACGTACCCCAAACATTGCCCATAAAACAGCTTTCAATGTTTGGAAGAAGTTCAACTTGCGTTGAACGCTATCCGACAAGGGCTCGTCATCACGACTCATATGGCCCCTGGCGTTTCCATGATCTTTCTAACAACCACCCAGACAAACAGCACAGCAACGATCACCAAAAAAATCAATCCGGTTCGCTTGTTCTTGCGGCGCTGCTCTGGGGTCATACCAATCCTATTCAATCAACTGACAAATCAACGAACCACGGGTGGTGTTTCAAAGGTGTGGAACGGCGCGGGAGAAGGCACGGTCCACTCCAGCCCTTCCGCGGCTTCCCAAGGCTTGGCAGCTGCCTGCTCACCTTTGCCCGCATAAGCCTTCAACACAGCCCACATGAAGATCAGCTGCGACAAACCGAACCAGAAGGCACCAATCGTGGCAATCTGGTGGAAGTCTGTGAACTGGCTGGCATAGTCAGCATAACGGCGTGGCATACCGGCCAAGCCCATGAAGTGCATGGGGAAGAAGGTGATGTTAAATGAGATCATGCTCATCCAGAAGTGCCACTTACCCAAGCGCTCGTCGTACATCTTGCCAGTCCACTTCGGAAGCCAGTAATAGGCACCAGCAAAGAGTGCAAACAGCGAACCCGCCACCAACACGTAGTGGAAGTGAGCCACCACGTAATACGTGTCGTGAACTTGAATGTCGATTGGCGCCACGGAAAGAATCAGACCAGTAAAGCCACCCAGCGTAAACACAAAGATGAAACCCACCGCAAACAACATGGGGGTCTCAAACGTCATTGAACCCTTCCACATCGTTGCGACCCAGTTAAACACCTTCACGCCTGTCGGGATCGAAATCAGCATCGTGGCGTACATAAAGTACAACTGAGCCGTCACGGGCATGCCCGTGGTGAACATGTGGTGTGCCCAGACGATAAACGACAGGATGGCAATCGAAGCCGTGGCGTAAACCATCGAGGAGTAGCCAAAAAGCTGCTTGCGTGCGAAGGCGGGCACGATGGCGGAAATGATGCCAAAGGCCGGCAGAATCATGATGTACACCTCTGGGTGACCAAAGAACCAGAAGATGTGCTGATACAAAACGGGGTCGCCACCGGCTGCTGCGTTAAAGAACGCCGTACCGAAGTGTCGGTCGGTCAGAATCATGGTGATAGCCGCGGCAAGCACAGGCATAACAGCAATCAACAAATACGCCGTGATCAGCCATGTCCAGCAAAACAAAGGCATTTTCATCAAGGTCATGCCAGGCGCGCGCATGTTCAGGATGGTCACGATGATGTTAATCGCGCCCATGATGGACGAGGCACCCATGATGTGGATCGCAAAAATGGCCAAGTCCATGCCAGGACCCATTTGCATCGTCAGGGGTGCGTAAAGCGTCCAACCCGCAGCCGTTGCGCCACCGGGCACAAAGAATGAAGCGGTCAACAAAATCGCAGCCACAGGCAAGAGCCAGAAGCTAAAGTTGTTCATCCGCGCAAACGCCATGTCTGAGGCGCCGATTTGCAGCGGGATCATCCAATTCGCAAAACCCACAAACGCCGGCATGATGGCCCCGAAAACCATGATCAAGCCGTGCATGGTGGTGAACTGGTTAAAGAGTTCAGGCTGGAAGAATTGGATACCGGGAACAAACAGTTCGGTGCGAAGCAGGAGCGCCAGTAAGCCGCCTTCTAAAAACATGAGGAACGCAAAAATTAGGTACATCGTGCCGATGTCTTTGTGGTTGGTCGCAAACAACCAACGACGCCATCCATGCGGTACACCATGAGCATGATCATCGTGATGATCATGTGAGATGTCCTCACCTTTGCCTGGAATCTGATCAACGGTAACGCTACTCATGCTTCTCTCCTGACCTGAGTCGGTTTTGAGTACCCGACAAGCGGGTGTAGTGTCAATAGCTTGATTAAGTCAATAGCTTAACTAATGTTTAATTCTAATCAAAACTGTCGGAATGGTAATCAGCTTTGGCAGATGCCTCCACCCCAGTTACTTTTCCACTTAAGTACTGCTTAACTAGCGGGCCTCGCTCACTTGCGCCGGTGTCACCACGGGATCAACGCCATTGCCAGCATTGCCCCAAGCCTGACGGGCATAAGTGATCACACCAGCCAGCTCAACGTCGTTAAGCTGTGCAAACGATTGCATGGCCGTGCCTTCTTTGCCCTTGAGCATGATCTCGATATGCTGCGCCATGGGACCCATTACAATTTGGCTGCCGTCTAGCGCTGGGAAAGCTGGTGCCAGGCCGCCACCGTTGGCTTGGTGACAGGCCACGCATTGGGCTCCGTAGATCGACTCACCACGGGCCACGAGCTCTTCGGTCGACCAGTCTTTGTTGGGATCATCGGCCAATCCAGCCAATTTGGTCTGTTCGGCGTCGGCCCAAGCGACGTAGTCTTCTTGGGACACAACCTGCACCACGATAGGCATGAAGGCATGGTCTTTACCGCACAGCTCAGCACATTGGCCGCGGTAGGTGCCAACTTGCTCTGCCCTAAACCAGGTGTCGCGCAAGAAGCCTGGAATGGCGTCTTGCTTAACACCCAAATCGGGCACCATCCAGGAGTGGATCACGTCAGCCGCGGTAACGACCATGCGTACTTTCTGACCAACGGGCACCACGAGAGGCTGATCAACCTCCATGAGGTAAAACTCACTCTTGGGCTCTAAATTTTCAATTTGCGCGCGAGGGGTCGCCAAGTTAGACAAAAACTCAACGCCAGCGGCCGGGCCATCGAGGTATTCATACCCCCATTTCCACTGGTAACCCGTCACTTTAACGGTCATGTCAGCGCCAGACGTGTCTTTCATCGCCACAACCGTCCGGGTCGCGGGCAACGCCATGCCGATCACGATCAAGAAAGGAATCACGGTCCAGGCAATCTCAACACCTACGTTCTCGTGAAAGGTCGCGGGCTTGGCGCCTTTGGATTTGCGGTGCGCCCAAATGGAGTAGAACATCACCCCAAACACGCCCACAAAAATAACCAAGCAGATGATCAACATCATCCAGTGCAACCATGCGATATCTCGGGCAATTTCGGTCACACCAACGTCTAAGTTGAGTTGGTTAACCCTAGGTCCACCCGGCATATCCTGAACCTGAGCGTGGGCGATGCCACTCATCAAGAAAGCACAGGCCGACAGGAGATATCCCTTTAACTTCATCATGCTCACCTTAAGAGGATGCTTTAACTGACCGGTTTCATGATGTTGTGTGCTTAATCATAAGAAACACATAAACAAGAGTCTGGTCAGCAACGCAATAACTTAATCTAGAAAGTTATGAATTATAGCGAAGCTGCGCGCAAGTGGCGAAAGCCTCGTTACAATTTGCGGGTTAATTCCTTCATCGTTCCTTAACAGACCCTTCATCGCCAGCCATGCTTAACACCGAATCTGCTCATATAGCGTGGCGAAATCGCCTTCAGGAATTGCTGCAAAGCACACAACAAACACCGCATCCCGGTGCCATGCCGCTGGTGATTGCCGGCCAGGTCTGCGGAGCTGTCTACCCACCGGCCGCCCAAATCCTGCGCCAAGCCTTCCCTGGAAAGATCGTCAACGATACCTTCACGCTGCAAGCGGGACAAACCGCGGGCGATGTCAACAGCGAGTTAATGACCATCGCGCGAAGTCTCCATCAGGCGGGTTGCTTGCCCAAATGGCGTGATGAACTGCTGGACGTTTGGCCTGCCCCGACCCAAACCCAAACCCCAACCTCGATCGGTGCGATCGAGCGCGGTGCCGTTAGGGCTCTTGGTCTGGGCACACGTGCCGTGCACCTGAACGCTTGGTCACCGTCTGGCGACCTATGGGTCGCGAGGCGCGCGCTAGACAAAGCCACCGATCCCGGCATGTGGGACACCTTGGTCGGTGGCTTGGTCGGTTACGGCGAGGGCGACGACTTGGCCTTGGTGCGCGAGACCGAGGAAGAGGCCGGTCTCGATGAACCCACGATTGCCAATCGGACCCCTTTGCGTTGCGTCACCCAAATGCAACGGCGCTTACCGGAGGGCTATCAATCCGAAGCTGTGCTCTCGAGCGAGTGTGTGTTGGCGGCTCATGTCGTACCGGTCAACCAGGATGGCGAGGTCATGACCATCGCTTGTCTGCCGGTGTCTGCGGTCTCGGACATGTTGCTCGAGGACGCGTTTACGGTTGAAGCCAGTATCGTCATCCTAGACGCCTTACTCGAGCGCTTCGCCCCCGCTGGATCCGTTTGATTAACTCACTGCGGACCGACCCACCTCCAGCGCCCTTAATCGCTCCTTGGCCACTTTTTCGATGCTCTCGCGAAGCGTGGAATCGTGCGCAATGAGCTGCTTAAAGTCCTTGGCAGAGAGTTCCAACAGTTTGGTGTAACCCAAGGATCGCACCTCAAATTCGGCGGCATCCGGTTTCAAGAGATACAACTCTCCAAAAAACTCCCCCGAGCCAAGCTCAATATGCGTGGCATCTGGCAACAACACTGACACCGCACCTGAAGCCACGAAGTAAAGCGACGGGTTTGGCTTGCTTGGCCCTTGGATGAGCTCGTTGGGCAAAGCGAGTCGGCTGTGCAGCGACTTGACCACCGGTTTGAGTGCTTGGTCAGACAAGGCTTTCAGTAGCGGTACCCGGTGTACCAGGTCGGCCGGCGCCAATTCCACATCCAAAGGCGGCTGTCGGTCCAAGAAGCGCCAACGATCGTCAAGTTGGTCCGTTAGCGCCTCATAGACCTCACCGGAAATAATGGAGTCAGCCAGCATTTGCCGATAGCGGGTTCGCTCTAGTGTGCGTGCGAGCTTGCCCAGGTAGTTTTCTTCCAACCATTGCGCAAAAGCTGGGTACTGCAAACGCATGGCTTGCATGTTTTCGTCAACGAGCTGCATGCGCATGCGCAAGCAAGCCGTGATGCTGTCGGCCGCCTGATCACCAATCATCGGGCGAATCTTTTGATCCGCAAAGGTGATCAAGCGCTGTGTGGCC
Organism: Burkholderiaceae bacterium; assembly: GCA_965656505.1. Taxonomy (GTDB): domain Bacteria; phylum Pseudomonadota; class Gammaproteobacteria; order Burkholderiales; family Burkholderiaceae_B; genus Algicoccus. The sequence continues at coordinate 70,837 of CBFHKV010000009.1, forward strand.
CAACGCACACCCACCAACTCGACAAACCGTTGGCTCAGAGCCTGGCCCAGCCAGTGTTGGACGTTGATCAATCGACTTAAATAGAGCAAGACCCTGAACGTTCTCGGGTAGTCCAACGATTCCCAAAGCGCGGTTTTGAATCCCGCCAGGCCATCGGCTTTTATCTTGTCTTCGGTGCGCTCTGATAGAGCCAGCAAACGTTCGGCCGTCCTCGCGTCAAACCCCTGCTCGCGCAAACCCGAAAAGAAAAGCTCAAACTCGCGCTTAGCGATCATTGACAGTCCCAGTTGAACGCGTTCATCGTGACTGAACTGATCGACTTGGGCATCCGAGATACTCGTGACACTGGCATCAAAAACATCGTTGATTTTTTGTCGACTCGCCCGCCCAATACGTTCGTCCACCGCGATGCGTTCGGTTTCCTTCTGCAACTCCGTGACGGTGATAACCAAGGCCTGATTGCGCAAGGCCCGTTCGTTGGTTGACAGCTTGTTTAAGTCCAACAAAGCGATCAGGGGCCTGAGCGTCAAGCCGTTGACAATCAACGAGCTGATGACAAACCCGGTGGCACCAATCGCTACAAACGTACTGACATCATCAGGCAATTCGCTGTGCTCGGTCACCGCCAAAGCCAGTGCCAAAGACAGCGCCCCGCGCAACCCACCCCAGCAAATGACGGTTTTGTAGCGGCTATCGACACGTGTGCCCACCGCGGCCGTCAAAATAGGCATCAGCCCAAACACCGTCACCACACGCGCCAACAAGGCCAGCACCATCATCGCTGCCACCAGCCACAAATGAATCCAAGTCGCTTCTAAGAGGAGCCGAGGAATCAGCATGGACGCGAATATAAAAATCAAAGAGCTAGCCCAAAAACCGAATTGGCGCCACGATTCCGCCATGGCATAAAACGTCGTGGGTGTGACCCGTGTGCGACCCACCGAGCCGACCACAAGGCCCGCCACAACCGTGGAGACAACCCCTGATACACCCAAATAATGTTCGGCGATGGTGTAAGACAGGTAAGCGGTTGCCACCGTCAAAGAAATTTCTGCCGCGGGCCAGCCACGCAACAACGGCAAGGCCGCACAGGCAAGACGTCCCAGCAAAAATCCGCAAATGGCGCCACCGCTTAACAAATAAGCAAACGTCACCAGTAACTGTCCATGGCGCCAATCCGCTGCCCCGTTGCTCGCCACAATGCCCAACATGACAGAATATAGTGCAATGGCTGCTGCATCGTTGAGCAGGCTTTCACCCTCAATAATCGTGGTCAATCGCTTTGGTGCGCCCACTTCTTTGAAGATGCTGACAACCGCCGCTGGATCGGTCGTGGCAACGATGGCCCCAAGTAGAAAACAAACTGCCAAGCTGTATGGCGAAAGCAAGGAAACGCCATAACCCACAAACAAGGTGCATATAAAAACCGCCACCACCGCCAACAGCAGGATGGGTGCCAAATCACTCATCATGCGGCGTACATTCATGGCCAGTGCCGTTTCAAACAGCAAAACGGGCAGAAAAACGGCCAAGATGGTTTCCGAAGGGATTTCAAAAGCTTGTAAGGAGATGAGGTAATGGGCTAGCCAGGGCGGCGCCCATGTGTGTGAGTGGACCAAGTAGCCAAGCGAGGCCCCCATGATCGACAGTAACAGTGTGGTGGGAATGCGAAGTACGCCGGCAAGCGGCGACAAAAAACAAACCAGGGCCAAGAGTCCTGATAAACCAAAAACGAGCATGTTGGCATCCATGCCCGATATGGTAGCGGTAAATGACCGAACCGATGTTGTCAGCTAGGGTGTCGGTTCAGTCGCTTGGTGGTTACTTGTTGGTCGATGAGTGGTTGCCGAGTGGTTGCGCAGTGGTGACCCCGTGATTACTCAGCTTCTTGAAGCGCACCACGCATCTTTTTAAAGGCCGCGGCCTCAATCTGCCGGATGCGTTCAGCCGACACACCGAACTCATCAGCGAGTTCGTGCAAAGTGGTACCACCCTCGTCTTGCAGCCAGCGTGACGTCACAATACGACGCGCCCGGTCGTCAAGCAAGGCGAGTGCACCCTGGAGCCCCTCACCCTGCAAAGTGTCATGGGACTGACGCGCCAACACTTGCGTGGGGTCGTATTCGCCATTATCGGACAAGTACTCAGCCGGACTGTAAGCATCCTCGTCATGTGATGGCGTTTCAAGCGACATCTCACGCCCAGTCATGCGCACTTCCATTTCCCGGACATCGTGTTCACGAACGTCAAGCGTTTTGGCAATTTGATCGACAGTCGCTGAATCCAGACTACCGCCGTCGGGTCGCATACGCCGTAAATTAAAAAAGAGTTTGCGTTGGGCTTTGGTGGTTGCCACTTTGACCAAGCGCCAATTGCGCACGATGAACTCGTGGATCTCTGCTTTGATCCAATGAACGGCAAACGACACCAAACGGACCCCACGGTCCGGATCAAACCGTTTGACGGCTTTCATCAGCCCAACGTTACCCTCCTGGATCAAGTCAGCATGCGCGATTCCATAACCCAAATACTGCCGAGCGACCGAGACAACCAAGCGCAGGTGCGATAGGATCAGGTCTCGAGCCGCATTCAAGTCACCATCATCACGCAGCTGCGTGGCGAGTGACTTTTCTTGATCCGCGGTCAGCATCGGAATCTGGTTGACCGTCGAAATATAGGACTCAATCGAGCCAAGCGCGCCGGGGTTGGCGATCGCGAGCGCCAAATTGGAGGGGGATATCGTGAGGTTGCGTTCAGTTGTCATAGACGTTTAAGCACCTATCAAACGATGTGAAATGTGTTCTTGAAAAATAATGGTTAGCAAGACTATTCTTTGTTCCAATGTTCGTTGCATCATTCGTTGCATCAATACGTGTCAGGTGTCGTTTTGATTTGCCCTTTCAATTTGTGCTTTCAACATGCACTGACAACACCTGACCTTGTCATTAATTATTTTAGCACTCCCATGGCTAGAGTGCTAACACCCTTTATGACAGGCAGGACCTCAATGAGTTCCATGTCTAAGCGTCAAGCTTGGCGCAGCGACCTGCCTAAAAAAGTGTAGGAGATTGTTCGTGCGATTGGCCCGCCTTTATGCCCCTGATACGCCTCAGTTGGTGCAGGCCTGCTTTGCGTCTCATTTGGCAGACCGCTGGGCACAAGCCCCAGAGGAGGCCCCGTTCGATCAAATCACCGATTGGCTGCGCCAGTACACACTGGCGCTTGGCATCAGCCTGCACGGCTGGTCACTGACGCCGCTTGCTCTGTTACTCGTGCTCACGGCGCCCGACCCATCGGCCACTAGCCGCTTGATTCAAAGCTTGGGTCGGCAGTTATCCGCTTTGCTCAAGTCCGGTGGGGTGTTTTCTGGGCGCTACCGCAATAGCGTGATCGAGCCCGGGCAGTGGATTCTCCCGGCCCTGATATGGGTTGAAGGGGCACCGGCACGAGCCGGGTTTTCGCCAAGTGCCCTGGCGTGGCGCTGGTCTTCTGCGGCGCAGCATTGCGGCCAATTCGGCGCCAGTCGCGCTTGGGTTCAGGATCACTCGGATTATTGGCACTGCGGCAACACGCCATTTGACCGGCAAGCCACCTACCAAAAACGCCTCTTGCAGGGACTGCCGGCTGAGAAACAGCAAACTTTAGAGGCGGCCTTGCAGGGTCAGTGGGCCTTGGGTTCGGCGAGCTTTGTGCGCCACCTTGAGACCGTTGCTTCAAGGCGCGCCCAACCCGGGCAGCGGGGTCGTCCTCGCAAGCGAGGGTGATGGGCTAGTGTTCCGTCCCTATTTTATTTTCAGCGCATTGGGCGAGTCTTATATTGGGGACAGACCCCCTTTTATCCGCTTGCAATGTTCGCCAGACGGCGTTATGTTC
>CBFHKV010000010.1:0-5214 GCA_965656505.1 Burkholderiaceae bacterium
CATGGGATCTGACTTTACACACTCTCAGACATCCATTGCACAAACTAAATTGGCAACTTTATTTGCTGAGTTTGTTGTTTTTGCCCCATACCAAATCAACACAAACCCCAAAAAAACACCAATATTGTTGAAAATAAAGGTATTCTTACATTGACCTCCCTTTAAGTTAGGAGTAAAACAACATTTCATTTTTGACAGCCAACTTTGTTTGCCCAATTTATTTTTAGCTCGATACCAAGGCCTAATCCTGTAAACACCATTGAGGTAAACACATGTCAATAGATTCAAGTGACATGAAACACCAATTCTCTAGGCAACTTGTTTTGTTGTTGGAGCGCGCTTACGGTGGTCGGGTACCTTCTTTGTCAGTATTAGCCAGAGACCTTTCTTTACGAGCACCCCATCTTCCTCACGTCAGTACCGAGGCTGTCCGAAAATGGTTACGCGGCAATGCCATTCCGCAATCGCCACGCATGCAAGTATTGGTTGAATGGCTAGGAGATGATTTGCTCGAACCCCTGACACAAACAAACCACTACCCTCATGGGCAATCGCCTCCCACCCAAGCGAACCGTCAAAACGATTCATTGGTTTTAGGCACCGCTATGAAACTATTGGAATCGCTTGACAAGAGCGACCAAAAATTGGTGCTAAAGCTTCTACAGTCGCTGGCCACCAAGGAGAAAGCAAATGCGCCAGATAATTCATTATCAAACGGCTATGCAGCGCCCGGCTCTGATGCGACGCCAATTCAAACCGTCGCTACCCCATTTAAATGACCACGCTGAATTTCATGTTTCTTCAGGGGTTGAGATCACCTTTTTTTAAGCGACTGGCCCAAGCGCTCACCATTTGTGGCCATCGCGTCACAAAAGTGCATTACACCGTCGGGGATCACCTTTATTGGCCGTTGACCCGTAATCCCAAGACATTACCCACAAAGCGTTGCAAGGCAGCAGGCGAGGCCTTACCGGATTTTTATGGCCGTTTATTTTCTGAGGGCGCAACCACGGATCTGGTGCTGTTTGGTGACTGTCGGCCAGTCCATCGCCCTGCCGTTGAGCTCGCCAAACGCTTAGGACTTAACGTACATGTATTTGAAGAAGGGTATTTTCGGCCGAACTGGGTCACCCTTGAGCGCAATGGCGTCAATGGCTATTCCGACCTGCCACGCGATCCCGTTTGGTATCGCACCGTTGCACCAACCTTACCCAGCGAAAGCGCCTCAACACCGACTGTCAACAGCATGCCAGCGCGCATCTTTCACGACGTCGCCTACAACTTGGCAGACGCCTTCAACCCCTTGTTTTATCCACACTATGAGTCACATGTGCCGCACTCGATTGTTGCCGAATACCGGTCATACATTAGCCGTTACGCGAGAGTGCAGCAACGCAAGCACCACGATCACCAGCAAGTAAAAACATTGACGCAGTCCCATCACTCGCCATTTTATTTGGTGCCTTTACAGGTGCCCGGCGATGCGCAGCTTCTTTTTCATGCTGGGGAAAACCTTCCTGAAGGCACAGCACCTGAGAACTTTATTCGATCAGTGATCACCTCATTTCTTAAAAACGCACCGGCCAATTCGGTGCTGGTTTTTAAAAACCATCCGCTTGATCCGGGGCTTGCACGGCACGACAAAATCGTAGCCAATGTCGCCAAAGCCATGGCTGCGGATTCTCGGATTCGCTTTCTAGAAACAGGGCACCTGCCCACCTTGCTTGAGCACGCCGCGGGGCTGGTGGCCATTAACAGCACCACCATCGGTCAGGCGTTGTTTCATCGCTGCCCCACGATGGTCCTCGGTCATTCCATGTTCCATATGCCTGGTTTGAGCTTTCAGGGTTCGTTGGATGCGTTTTGGTGTGAAGGCAAACGTCCTGATACCACACTTTTCAGGGCTTTCAAACGGGTTGTCCTTTACGCCACCCAAATCAACGGCGGCCTCTACAACCATCACGCCATCAATCTTACAGTTGATCAAGCCCTTACTCACCTGCTCGCACCCGTCAGCCGACTGCAGGCCCTGCTGGCAGCCCATCCACCGACTGGCATTGCGTCCTCATGAAACAAATCGCGATCACAGGCGCTAGTGGCGCCATCGGTAGCGCACTGGCTCAAGCCTATGCCAAGCACGGCGTCAAACTGTGGCTGCAAGGACGACAGCTCAACGCTTTGAAGGCCCTCGAAGATCGCTGTCAACAACTTGGCGCCACAACAGAGGTGGTTCAACTAGACCTAACCGATTCGGTGGCCGTCAGCACATGGGGAAACGATTTGTCAGCAAGCGGTATTGACCTCTTGATCGTTAACGCCGGTGTGAATAGCCACATTGATCCTGACACCGGTCTAGAAGACTCTGATGCCTCTCAAAAACTTTTGCAGGTGAACCTCATATCAGCCATGCACTTGGTGCAGGCCGTCCTGCCCATGATGCAACAGCGTCAACACGGTCAAATCGCGCTGATGAGTTCATTGGCCGCTTGGCGCGGACTGCCTATCACGCCAAGCTACAGCGCAAGCAAAGCGGCTTTGAAAGCCTATGGCGAGAGCTTGCGCAGCGCGGCGGCTCCTCACGGCGTGTCCATCAATGTGATCTTGCCAGGCTACGTGCAATCGACCATGTGCGATGACATGCCCGGCCCAAAGCCCTTTTTATGGTCCCCTGAGCGGGCCGCGCAAACCATTCAAGTCGGCCTCGCGGCCAATCACGGCCGCATTGCGTTTCCTTTTTGGTTAAGCCTCGGTTGTCAATGGCTATCCAGTCTGCCTGATGGACTAGCGGCGTGGTTACTGAACCGGCTCGGTCTTGGCGTGAGTCAGGAGAAACGTTCGTGACGTCAACCTCAGGTTCGCTCAATTTGACTTTGTCCTTGTGGGGTGGCTCTGCCCTGTGGCCGCTGCTCGCCTCAGGTGGCATCGCCACCGTGCTATTGGCTTGGTGGGCAGAGCGTTGGCTGACACCGCGCCCACAGTCCGTGTTAACGCGCAAAGTCGCTGCCAACGCCACGCATGTCTTCGTCTTACTGTGTGTTTTTGGGTTGGCGCTATTGCTGACAAGCAGAGTGGGCTTAGCGCTCGGGCTGTCATTGGCTGGACTTGCCTTACTCATTCTTGTTGATCGTGACAAGTACCGCACACTACGCGAACCCTTTCTGGCTTGTGATTTTGTGTATTTTTGGGATGTCATCAGACACCCCAAACTTTACCTACCCTACTTCGGCTACAAAAAAGCAGCTTTACTATTTCTGGGGCTGATGGTCGCGGTAACCTTGTGGTGGTGGCTAGAACCCGCATTAATTCTGGATAACAGCGGCTCTGTCCGACGGGTCGGTTTGGCTACGTTTTTATTAACCGGTGGTTTGGGCATTCTGACAGCCAACTACCTTAGCCAACAGTTAAGCCTTGAGCCTGCCCAAGACCGTCATCAATTTGGCCTGACAGCAACGCTTGCAGCCTATCGTGTGGCCAGCACAAAGAAGAACCACCAAGCGGAATCCGCCTTAAAAAAGGGTCCATTTGCACCCGTTGCATTACGCGTCACAGGTCCTGTTTCAACCGACGACACTCGCCGTGACAAGGTTGCACAGGCGCCGATCATCTTGTGCATTCAAGTCGAGTCGTTTGCGGACTTTAGGCGAATCGATGCCTATCGTGAGGCGAGCCAAGAGCCTCATGTCGTTCTTGATGACAAGGCTTTTGAATTACCCGCCTGGGACCGACTGTGTCACCAGTCATGGGCCACTGGCTTACTAACCGTGCCGGCCTTTGGTGCCAACACCGTACGCACCGAATTCGAATTTCTGACTGGCGTACCCACCCGCGTCATGGGCATTCATGGGTTTGAGCCCTATCAGTGGGTCTCAAAGCAAAGTCCTAGCTTGTTCTCTGCAGCCCTGCCGGCAGCGCTGTCTGTTTATGGCTATGACACCAGTTTTGTGCATCCATATGACAGTGCGTTTTATCAACGAAACAAGGTCTTACCAAAACTAGGCTTTGACGAGTTTGTCGACCTGACGAGCTTCAAAAGCGCTTCAGCGAGTAACGATTTTGGCGGTTTATTTACGAGCCAAGCCACCATTGAGAATAACTACATCGGTGACGTGGCACTCGGGCGATTTCTGTCCAACAAAATGAGGCCTCTCAAGAGCGACAGACCCGCCTTTATCCATGCGGTCACCATGCAAGGGCACGGACCATATGTCAAAGGAGGCGCCCTGCCATCACCCCACACGATGCTTACCGGCTATTTGGCCTGCTTAAAACAAACCGATCGAATGCTTGGCGAACTGCAGTCGGCCCTGAAAACGATGCAACAACCGGTGGTTCTGTGCGTTTTTGGTGACCATGTACCCATCCTGCCCGAGGTATACCGCCAGTGGGGACTGCCCGATGGCAAAACCAACTATTTGATTTGGCGTAACTGGGAAGCAGGTGATGGTCAAGCCATTGATTACGCCAGCCATCAGCTTGGCCATCAAGTGCTTAAAGCGGCCGGCCTTGTTGCTGTTCAAAGGGGCACGCCACATGACTAAGCGCGATAATGCTGGCAAGCCTGCACCGTTCATACGGCCCGCGAATTTGGCTGATATTGGGTTTTTAATGGTTTACGGTCTGGCTCGTCTATTACCTGTGTCATGGGTATCAGCCTTTGGCGCTTGGCGTGGCCGCTATCGTGGCAAGAAACGGGTCGAGCTAGAGGCGCGTGCACGTCAGAATTTGGCCGAAATCGCGCCGCACGCCGATCCAGATTTGGTTTTGCCGCGTCTGAGAGCCGCGTCTGGTCGGGCACTGCTTGAAGTGCTGATCGCTGATCGCCTAGCCCGTGGCGGCAGGGTGACATTTGAACCCCACGCCCAACTGCAACACGCATTGCTCTCGCAACGCTCGATTGTCTTTGCCCTGATTCATCACGCCAACTTGGGCGATGTGGCAGGTGCTGGCATCGGCAACGCCCTCCCACAAATGATCAGTCGTTATATCGTGACGCGCGATATTCAACACCCAGTGACCCGCTGGATGGTGCAACGCACCCGGCAGCAGTCGATGCAAGGGATGGCCGGCGTGGTTTCAGGCCCTGTTCAAGGATTGGCACGCCGAATGGTTGAGGGTCTCATGAAGCGAACACCCTCCATTGTGCTTTTACATGTGGATGAGGCCCGTCATCATCAGGTCCCGTTTCCGAGCTTTGGCGCGGCGTTGCCGACCAAG
>CBFHKV010000010.1:5224-74055 GCA_965656505.1 Burkholderiaceae bacterium
ATGCCGTCTATGCGGTGCGCCTCGCCCGTCGAACCCATGCTTATCTGGCTGCCGTCGTGCTCGCGCGTGAAGACGACTGCCCGACCCGATTTCGCCTGCGTGTCTTATCGGCTTGGGACATGGTCGGGCAGTCACAAAGTAACCCTGAGATCTGTCAACACATGAGCCAGTTGTTTGAACAGGAAATATTAAAAGACCCAGCCAACTGGCTCAATCTGTACCACCGCCGTCCAAACCGCTGCCAGCCGACACCCAAATGAAGAACACAGCAGAAACCACCAATACCACTGACACCACTGACAGTGTCAGTAGCGCGAATATCGCCAATGACACAAACGCCGCACAGTCACCCCTATCTCAACACCGTGGGGTGAAGACGCTGCGGCGTTTGCAGCGTCTCTCCAAAACACTGGCTATTGCTGACCCCTATTTCAGCGTATCGGATGGCGTGAACGCGACATTGATCGAGAAAAAGGGTCGTTCATTATTGAATTTTTCCAGTTACAACTATCTTGGCTTAGCGGGCGATGAACGGATCAACGCTGCCGCAAAAGCGGCCATTGATCGCTATAGCACCAGCGTATCGGCCAGCCGTTTGGTGTCCGGTGAGCGTCCCGTTCATCAAATATTAGAGGCAGCATTGGCCGGCATGCACCGCACGGACGCAGCCGTCTCCTTTGTCAGTGGCCATGCCACCAACGTCTCAATGATTGGTTATTTGTTTGACCGTCACGACTTGATCGTGCACGACTGGCTAGCGCACAACAGCATCATGGAGGGTATCCGGCTATCGGGCGCAACGCGGCTGCCCTTTGCCCACCAGGATTGGAATCGACTCGATGACATCCTCTCAAAACGTCGCCATAAGCATCGCCAAGCCTTAATCGTTCTCGAAGGGCTATACAGCATGGATGGCGATATCCCCGATTTGCCAACCGTCATTGAAATCAAAAAGCGTCACAACGCCATACTGATGGTCGACGAAGCGCATTCGGTTGGCGTGCTTGGCCAAACTGGCCACGGTATTGCCGAACACCATCAAGTTGCTGCCGATGACATTGACATCTGGGTGGGAACCTTAAGCAAATCACTGGCAAGTTGCGGGGGATATGTGGCCGGCCATCAAGATTTGGTTGACAACCTGCGTCACTACTGCCCGGGCTTTCTTTTTAGTGTGGGCATGGCGCCTCCCTCTGCGGCGGCGGCCCTTACCGCGCTGAGCCTCATGCAAGCGGAGCCTGAACGGGTCAAGCGTCTGCAATCGATCAGTCAGTACTTTTTAAGCAAAGCCCGTGCTTTGGGATTTGACACATCAACTGCGGCGGGATACGGCATTGTGCCGATCATGATTTACGACGACACTCAGGCGGTCGCCCTATCCAACCTCATGGTCGACAAAGGCATCAATACGCTACCGATGATTTACCCCTCGGTGCCAACGGGGAAGTCGCGCCTGCGATTTTTTCTCAGTGAAGGGCACGATACGGCCATGGTTGACTTTGCATTGAGCCAACTTGTAGACGCCATGCGTGAGCTCAAATTAGATGTGCGGCTTCGCGGATAGCCAACTTGATCGCGGTTTATGGTGGCGGTTTATGGTGGCGAATTGTGGTGACGATTTATGACAGCGCTTTAAACACCAAGACAGCGTTCGATCCGCCAAAGGCAAAGCTGTTACTCATCACGGCTTTAACGCCCGTCTGGCGTAGTGCCTCGCCAGTAATGTGGTGAACACCCTCACAAGCAGAATCAATATTGACTAGGCTTGCGGTTGGTGGCAAGGCATCCTGAGACAAAGCCAATACACTGATTGCGGCCTCAACCGCGCCAGTTGCTCCCATCATGTGTCCGTGACTTGCCTTTGTGGCACTAACAGGCAAAGTTTCTGAGGCGTCGTTGAATACTTCTCGTATGGCTGCTATTTCGACTGGGTCACCTTCAACGGTAGCGGTGCCATGCGCGTTGACATAGCCGATGTCTTCAACAGACAGCTGTGCCTGTTGGATGGCGGCCTGCATAGCCAATACCTGACCCGCCTGATTGGGTCTTACCAAGTTATCGTGGTCGCAATTAACGCCATAGCCACCCAGCTCGGCCAAAATAGGCGCCCCCCGGGCGATGGCGCTGTCATATTCTTCTAGTACCAGTGCGGCCGCGCCCTCACCCAACATCAAACCTTGTCGCTCCTGGTCAAACGGGCGGCAGGCGGCTTGACCCTCAGGTGGCTGCGCTAAAACACGCATACCCTGCCAAGCCTTGATGACGCCATACAGCAGCGGTGCATCAGAGCCCCCAACCAACATACGATCAGCGTAGCCATCAGTGATTCGTCGGTAGCCCTCACCAATGGCGTTGGCTGCAGAAGCACACGCCACAGAATAGGTCAGACAAGCGTTACCCAAGCCCAACCGGATGGCCAAGTGCGCCGCACAACTGTTGTTCATGCCTTGAACCACAGCCAAGGGCGAGGTTCTGACTTTTTTATCTAACCAATGTCGTTGCAAACCCTCTTCATAGGCTTTCATACCCCCTAATGCGGTACCCCACATCACACCCGCACGTGGGTCAGGCGCATCAAATGGCAGATTGGCTTGCTGCCAAGCTTCAAGTGCGGCGTACATGCCTAGCTGGGTATAGCGATCAGTGGCAGGGTGTGGGGGACTACCCCAGCGCGCTTTGTAATCAAAGGGCTCGCAGGTGACGGCGGTAATGGATATGGGATCTGCGACCGTGTTTTGAAAAACGCGCTGATGCGTCTGTCCGTTGAGCAAACGCTCAAAAAACGGTTGGGCACCCTCACCGAAAGGATCGAGAATACTCAAACCAGTCACGACCACTCGGTGTTTTTTTGACTGCGTTTCTGACGGCGTTTTTGACTGTGGATCCATGGTAACCAGACCTCAGCCAGCTGGGTCTGGCAGATGCGTTTGTATGAGGTTGACGAGCTCGCCGACGGTGGTGGGGCGATCTTCTATTTCAGGCATCTGAAAAGCGAATTTGTCCTCGAAATCAAACATCAACTCCATTTGCATAAGCGAATCAATTCCTAAGGACTCTAATTCAGTATCCATGTTGATGTTGGAGGGGTCAATCTCTAATCTGTTCTCTAGAAACGCTTTCAGAAGCGACAGTACATCCTGTTCCGACTTCATTGATCGATCCTGTAAGCAAAAACCACGTAAATTTGGGCTAGGTATTTTTAACAAAACTTATACTTAAGATTCTTAGTGTACTCCTTAATAGACAGTAGGGTTTTCACCCAATATGGCCACCCATCTCAAAGACGGCTTCATGCCGCGTTCGTTATGCCACCCTGATCTATAACAATTACTGGTGGTCTCCTGAACGCCTTACGTATGCGCATTGAAGGCAAGCTCGGGCGCCGTCAATAACCCTGCTGCATCCCCTGCCAGGTGCTCGGCATCCTGGCAGGGGAAAGCGTCACAATCCCTTAAGCTTGGCAAACGCATCCGCCATGGCACCTGCGGCCTTTGGTGGTGACTTTGGTGATGACTTTGTTTCGGATTTGGGACCGCTTTTGCGTGCTGTTTTAGAACCCTGCTTTGACTCATGAGGTTGCGAACCGGTGGATGCCGCAGCCTGTGTCAGCTCATCATTGAGCCGCATGGTCAACGCAACGCGTTTGCGGGATTCGTCGACCTCTAACACTTTGACCGTCACTGTTTGGCCTGTGCGAACCACATCACGCGGGTCTTTAACATACTGGTTGGCAAGTGCAGAGATGTGAACCAAACCATCCTGGTGCACGCCCACATCCACAAAGGCACCAAAATTGGCTACGTTGGTTACCACGCCCTCAAGTACCATCCCTACTTTTAAGTCAGACAGGGATTGCACACTGTCATCAAACTGTGCGGTTTTGAATGCTGGCCGCGGATCACGTCCCGGCTTTTCTAGTTCGAGCAAAATGTCTTTGACGGTTGGCAAACCAAATCTTTCGTCCGTAAACGCGCCAGGCGACAGCCCTTTTAAGGCGTCCTTATTGCCCATGACGGTTTTGATATCGGCTTTTATCTTCGCAAGGATTTTCTCTACGACAGGATAAGCCTCCGGATGCACGGCAGAGGCGTCGAGCGGGTTGTCACCGCCTTGGATGCGCAAAAATCCGGCCGCCTGCTCAAAAGATTTGGCACCAAATCTTGAGACCGACATCAACGCCGCTCGAGATGGAAAGGCGCCATGACGGTCACGATGCGAGACGATACTTTTTGCAAGGCTAGTGTTCAGCCCGGACACGTGGGTCAACAGGGGTGCCGAAGCCGTGTTCACGTCCACGCCAACCGCGTTCACGCAGTCTTCAATGACTGACTCTAACGAGTGGCTTAGCTGTCGCTGATTCACGTCGTGCTGGTACTGACCAACCCCAATCGACTTGGGTTCGATTTTGACAAGCTCGGCCAAGGGGTCTTGCAGACGTCTAGCAATCGAGACGGCACCCCGTAAGGTGACATCAAGATCAGGAAACTCCTCTGATGCCAAGGAAGAAGCAGAATAAACGGAAGCACCGGCCTCTGACACCACCACCCGTGTGAGGGTTAGCGATGGATTCGCTTGCATCAATTCCGCGACCAGTTTTTCTGTTTCCCTTGAGGCGGTGCCATTGCCAATCGCCACCAACTCAATCTGGTGACGGGCCGCCAAGCGACTGAGCGTTGCCAAACTCCCAGCGACGTCACGACGCGGTTCAAATGGATAGATGGTGGCGGTTTCGACCACCTTGCCTGTGCGATCAATGGCAGCCACCTTAACACCGGTTCGAATGCCAGGGTCCAATCCAAGAACCGCTTTGGGTCCGGCAGGCGGCGCCAAGAGCAGATCTTTCAGATTGGCGGCAAAGACTCGAATGGCCTCTGCTTCGGCAGCCTCTCGCAAGCGGGTGATCATTTCAATCTCAAAAGCCATCAATAGCTTCACGCGCCATGTCCAACGGCAGACCTCGGCTAACCAATGCGCTCGCGTCTGCGGCTCTGCCTCGAAAATCGATTCCGAGAATGCTAAAAAATGAGCGATCGCTCGCGTGCAAGGATGAGGGATTAACGCTTCTTCTTCAACCGATAAACCCACCTTTAAATCCAGCACCCCCTGCTGCCGCCCACGAAGTAAAGCCAACATGCGATGCGAAGGGATTTGCCTTAAGGACTCATGAAAATCAAACCAGTCTCTGAAATTAGCGCCCTCTTTCTCCTTACCCTCAACCAACTTGGCATAAATGAAACCACGCGACCAAACCATCGTTCGTAGATGGGCAATCAGATCGGCGTTTTCTGCGAACTGTTCAGATAGGATGTCCCTGGCCCCGTCAAGGGCCGCTTTCACGTCCGTCACTCCCTTCTCTGTGTCCACGTAGGCGAGCGCGAGCGTCTGTGGCGCGTCTGCTTGCGAGCCAAGCAATAACGCTTGTGCCAAAGGCTCTAAGCAGGCCTCACGGGCAATCTGTGCGCGCGTTCGTCGCTTGGGCTTGAAAGGGACATACAAATCCTCTAAGCGCTGCTTGCTATCGGCTGCCAGGATGTCTTTCAACAAAGGGGCTGTCAACTTGCCTTGCTCGGCGATTGAACCCAGCACCACATCGCGTCGTTCCTCCAATGCCGTCAAATACGTTAGGCGTTCTTCGAGTTGACGCAAGAGCACATCATCGAGGCCACCGGTCACCTCTTTGCGATATCGAGCAATAAATGGCACCGTTGAACCTTCGGACAACAATCCCATCGTGACGGCAACCTGCTTGACACTGACCCCGAGCTCTTGAGCAAGTTGAGACTGTAAAGCCTGCTCTACCGCTTTGGCTGCCCTAGGTGAAAAATCCACCAGTTCTGTTTCTGACATCCCATACCCTACAAAAAATAGACGGTGAATTGTGACACAGGAAACCGTGCCGGGAGGTCCGACGGTGATGGTCATTTTGGGGGTAAGAGGATGCTTTCAACTGTCGCGCTTGGGCGCTTGATGATCCAATGGCAATCCGATTAATCGTGGTGGGTGCTACAGGGGTCGAACCTGTGACCTACGCCTTGTAAGGGCGCCGCTCTACCAACTGAGCTAAGCACCCACGGTGCGGACGGCTGGTGATGATGAATTGTGGTGATACACAACAAACTGGGTTGAAGTCACGCTCAATTAATAACCACAATGGTTGGTTTTTTGCACACTAGGTTGCCATTATAAAACCAACACTTCAAACAACACGATCCGCATTATAGCGGACCGTGTGTTTACTGCCAAATGGATGTGTCATACCAATCAGGGACAGGTTGCAAAAGCCCCTTGGTTGGCTTTAGTTGACGGCATCCTTGAGGCCTTTACCTGGACGAAACTTTGGCACTTTGGCCTTTTTGATTTTGATGGCTTCGCCGGTACGTGGGTTACGACCCGTGCGAGCGGCACGTGTAGAGACCGCGAAAGTACCAAAACCGACCAAAGTCACCGAGCCACCTTTTTTGAGTGTGGTCTTAACACCGCCGATCAGTGCATCAAGCGCACGGCCAGCCGCGGCTTTTGAAATATCCGATTTAGCGGCGATGTGGTCGATCAATTCGGTTTTGTTCATGTTAGGAATACCTCTCTCATATTTTTAATTTAAAAATTTACGCGCACACGGCTTTTCCCTGTGGCAACCCGTTCCGATGTCGATCTTACTGCGCACCGAATGAATATATGTAGCCTTTACTAGCCCTAACTGTCAAGAAAAAAAACGTTTGAAAACCGCATATTCATTAGGTGTGCGTTAAAGTTTATTTATAAGCACTGCACCATGAGACTACTATTTTTCTTTTTTTTATGGACCTCGGGACAGTGCTGTTAACTTTACGCTACATTTTTTGTTCTTTTTTTACGACGTCAGCTTAGCGAAAGCTTGATCAAAGTCATTTTGCAAATCCTGCGGATCTTCAATACCAACAGAGACGCGAATCAACTGGTCAGAAATAGACATTTCACGACGCAACGCTGGCCCCATCTCGTAGTAGATCGTGTGCGCCACAGGTAATGCCAATGTTCTTGTATCACCCAGATGTGTCGCAAGAATAACCACTCTCAAAGCGTTCAACACATCGAAACAATCAATCTCGGGTTGAGGTTCAAATGACAACAGGGTACCAAATCGTTTCCCAAACAATTCAGCCGCCCTGGCATGCTGCGGATGCGTTTGAAGTCCAGGGTAGTAAACCGACTTAACCTTGGGGTGGCTGGCCAAATACTGCGCCAATAGCAACGCATTTTCACAAGCCTTCTCTAGCCGCAATGCCAAGGTTTCCGCTCCTACTGCAATTCGATGCGCAGGCTCAGCGGCCAGGGTTGCACCCATGTCTCTCAAGCCTTTTTTCTTAATCTGAGCCAAGCCCCAGCCCGCGCTGTCACCCTTTCGATAAATCGGCAGGATATTGTCATACGTTGACCAGTCGAATAAACCCGTATCAATCAATACCCCCCCAAGCCCTTGCGCGTGACCGGCAATATGCTTGGACAATGAATGCATCACCAAACTGGCACCAACATGTTTGGCTTGCAGCAGGTACGGCGAAGTCAGTGTTGAATCAACCACATAGAGCAAACCTTTACGCTTAGCCAGTTCACCAAGACCAACCAAATCCGCAATCTGGGTACCCGGATTAGCGATCGACTCCACAAAAATGATACGGGTGCGATCATTGATGGCAGAAGCAACCGATAACGTATCAGTCGCGTCGACCAAGGTCACTTCGATTCCTAGCCGTTGAAACGTGCCGTACAAGCTGTTTGTGTTGCCAAAGAGGTATCGAGTGGAAACCACGTGATCACCGGTCTTTAGCAAAGTCATGAACATCGCTGTCAAGGCGGCCATGCCTGTGGAGAACACAATCGCGGCTCGTGCCCCCTCCATCTGAGCCAATTTGGACTCTAGCGCAGCGGTTGTCGGCGTACCCTGTCTGGCATAGGAGAACCCGGGTTTGCCTTGAAAGACGGCAGCTAACTCACGCGAGTCCGAATAAGCGTACTGAGAAGATGTGTGTATGGGTTTGTGCACGGCGCCGTGCTCCGTTCCCGCGCGGCGGTCAGCATGCAGAATCCGTGTCGTAAAACCTTCCTCAGCCATACTAGGTTTCGCTCATAAAAGGATAAAAGGGTTAATGAATAGGGAATCGCTTAATCAGTTTTGAGCCAAGTTTAGCGCTAGATGGGCTTTTGTTGCCGTTGCCTAACCGTTTCAAACAAACACACACCCGTGGCAACGCTCACATTCAGGCTTTCAACGCTGCCTGACATTGGAATGCGCACGAGCACGTCACAAAGCTCGCGTGTCAGGCGACGCATACCCTCGCCTTCGGCACCCATGACCCACGCCGTGGGTAAGGTCAAATCGACTTCATCAATCGTTTGCTCAGCGTCATCCGTCGTGCCGACGATCCAAACACCTTTGGCTTTCAGTGCTCTTAGCGTTCGGGCCAAATTTGTCACCATCAGATAGGGTGTGGTGTCAGCCGCGCCACAAGAGACCCTTTGCACCACTGCTCCCAAACCCACCGCTCGATCTTTGGGCGCAAGCACAGCGTGCACGCCAGCCGCGTTGGCCGTGCGCAGGCATGCGCCAAGATTATGGGGGTCGGTCACGCCATCAAGCACCAAAAAAAGACTCGGTTCCTTCAAATCATCAAAAATCTCTTCAATATCCTGAGCTTGCGACAGTGGATGGACAATGGCCACCACCCCCTGATGCTTAACAGCGCCTGCCAAATCATCCATTCGAGCCGCATTGACCAGATGCACCTTCACGCCTCTATCAGCGAGCAGACGCAACATGACTTGCATTCTTTTGTCTCGGCGCTGCTCATCAGCGTAGACCGTCTCAATACTTTCCGGTGCATGCCGCACGCGCGCGGTTACCGCGTGAAAGCCCGCCAGTAACTGGGATTGTTTCATCGCATTACCCATTGTTAGCGTTTTTTAGATGTCGGGCTTGCCACTGACGATTTGACCGATTTTTTACTGGCACGAGAACCGGCGGGTTTTGCCGCTGCTTTGGCGGTGCGTTTGGCCTGAGCACGCCGCTGCTTTGCCGTCTGGCCACGCAACTCCGCTGGCTTCGGTGCCGCGGCTTTTTTGACATGACGCGTATCCGAACTCTTGCGCGCCGAGGCCTTACGTAATGCTGAGAATGAAGTGCCGTCAACCAACCGGAATTCGATCCGGCGTGCCTCTAAATCAACCCGGGCCACTTGAACTTGTACCGAGTCTGTTAAACGATAACGCATGCCTGTTCGTTCGCCACGCAACTCATGCATGCCCTCGTTAAATTGAAAGTACTCCGTACCTAACTCAGAAACGTGAACCATGCCCTCGACGTGCAACGTATCCAAGGTCACAAAGATACCAAAGCTCGCCACGCCTGTAACACGCCCGCTAAAGATCTCACCGACGCGTTCTTTGACAAACCAGCATTTGAGCCACGCTTCCACATCGCGAGAAGCGTCGTCGGCTCGGCGTTCGCGCGCAGAAAGCAAAAACCCGAGTTTCTCCCACACATCATGCTCGAACTCGCGTCTTGTCATACCGGGGACTGCCACATGGTTCGGCGACGTCGGGGTGTAACGCTTGCAATCCAATAGGGCTTTGATCGCACGATGGGTCAATAGATCAGGATAGCGACGGATCGGTGACGTGAAATGCGCATAGGCTGGGTAGCTCAACCCAAAATGACCCACATTATCTGGTGAATAAATCGCCTGCTGCATCGAGCGCAAACACATGGTTTGAAGAAGCGCAAAGTCGGGGCGTGCCCTAACCTTATCCATCAAAATCGAATAATCCTGACCTTGAGGGTCATCGCCACCACCGAGGCTTAGCCCCAGGGTTTTGAGGAATGCGCGCAACGATTGAAGCTTTTCTGGGGTTGGACCTTCGTGGATACGAAACAAACCATGATGCTTGCTGCGCAAAAGAAAGTCAGCAGCGCATGTATTGGCCGCGAGCATGCACTCTTCAATCATCTTATGGGCGTCATTGCGAACCAGCCCAATGATTTTTTCAATACGACCCAAATCATTACAAACGATTTTGGTTTCAACCGTGTCAAAGTCAATGGCACCACGCTTTTTACGTGAAGACTGAAGCAACTGAAACAGCTCGTATAGATGGTTGATTTGAGGCAATACAGCAGCAAACTGCTTCGCTGCCGGTCCGGTTGGTTGCTGCATCGCATTCCAAACTTGCGTGTAGGTCGTTCGCGCATGCGAGTGAATGACAGCGTTGTAAAACTGATAGGCAGCCACCTGACCTGCCTTGGCGCCATTGGTATGGACCACCATGTCACAGACTAACGCCAATCGATCAACTTGTGGATTGAGTGAACACAAGCCGTTGGAAAGCTTCTCAGGCAACATGGGAATGACTTTGCGCGGAAAGTAAACGCTCGTGCCTCTTTCTCTCGCATCATCATCAAGTGCATCGCCGTCTTCAACGTAATGCGCCACATCCGCGACAGCAACCAACAATCGCCAAGCGGGTCGCTTACGCTTATCCCCGATCTCGACCGGTTCGCAATAAACCGCATCATCAAAATCACGGGCGTCCTCGCCGTCAATGGTGATTAGGGGCACATCGCGTAAATCAACACGATTTTTTAAGTCAGTTCGCTTAACGGAGTCGGGCAATTTCGCGGCTTGTTTAAAGGCCGCATCAGAGAACTCAACCGGAACGTCAAATTTACGCACCGCGATTTCAATTTCCATGCCAGGGTCATCGATTTCGCCAAGGATTTCAGCAACCTTGCCTAATGGCTGCGTATGTCTCGTGGGTTGTTCAATGATCTCGACAGAGACCACTTGGCCATGCTGCGCCTGAGCCGTCTCGCTCGGTGGAATCAAAACATCATGTTTGATTCGCTGGTCTTCAGGGACGACAATCGAGACACCGCGTTCGTTTAAAAACCGACCAACCAAGCGGTTGGTTCGACGTTCAAGCACCTCCACGATCGCACCATCGGGTTTGCCGCGGTATTCTCCCACCGGCTTGACGAGCACCCGATCACCGTGCAGCACCTTGAGCATTTCGCGCGGTGCTAAAAAAATATCTTGTTTGCCATCATCGCGAAGCAGGAAACCGAAGCCGTCTCGATGACCCTGTACCCGGCCTGCCACAAAATCCAATTTGTTTGCCAACAAGAGAACGCCCTTGCGATTTGGCATTAACTGCCCGTCGCGCTCCATGGCACTCAAGCGCCTAAAAAAACCGACTTGGGTCGCCTCTTTGTCTGCCCCTAACCGGCTCGCTAACTCCTCTGGTGTGAGCGGAGAAACCGCTCGCCTTAATTCGAGCAAAATTTGCTCTCTCGAAGGCACATCCGGATCAAAATCGGCAGGTACTGCTGACTTATTGTCCTGGCCTTTTTTGGAGGAGCGGGGGCTGTTGGTTGACTTAATTGCCAAGTTTTGAATCTCGTCTATAATTTCTAACTTGTGTAGCGTTCATTATGCCTCACATCGTGCCCAGGTGGCGGAATTGGTAGACGCGCATGGTTCAGGTCCATGTGCCGCAAGGTGTGGAGGTTCGAGTCCTCTCCTGGGCACCACCGCTTAATACAAAAGGCTCTACCCAATAAACGGGCTCTACCCAATAAACGGGGTACGGGCATTCATCGGCATTCGCTGTGAAGAGTCACCCTTGCCTCAAGGTAAACTCAGGTTTTATCAAACCGAGTGCTTCCCTTGCTCACCATGTTTCAAGCCGTTATCGATGCGGTCGTTCCTGTTTTCGGGCTTATTCTGATTGGCTGGCTTGCGAGCCGACACGGGTTACTGGGTACTGCGGCAAGCGAAGCCATCAATCGCTTTGTGATTTACCTAGCCTTACCGGCTTTGTTGTTTGTCGCCATGGCGCGCGCCGAAATAGAGGCGCTCACAGAAATTGAATTTGCCGTCAGTTACGGCGGGGCGACCTTGGCAACCATGTTGGCTTACATCTGGTTGAGCCGTCGCGAAGGACTCCCGAATATCACACGCACGATTAACAGCATGAGCGCGGGTTACGCCAACACCGGCTTCATGGGCGTGCCTTTGATTCTGATGGTCCTAGGACCAGAGGCGCTCACTGCCATCGTGATTATCATTGTCCTAACCATCAGTCTGCAGTTTGCCTTAACGGTCATCGCCATTGAGTGGCTTCGGGCCGAAGGCAAGAACCTGCTCCCCGTCTTGGCAAAAGTTGGTTTATCGCTGTTAAAAAATCCTATTTTGATGGCACCGCTTTTAGGCATCGCCAGCTCGGCGACCGGGGTGGCCCCTCCGAGCGCGATCGTGGGTTTGTTGGACTTGCTCGCTGATGCAGCCACGCCTTGCGCCTTGCTAACCATCGGACTTTTTTTGGCGCAACCACCGGCACGATCGACTAGCCCTGCCATCTTACAAATTATCTTTCTCAAACTCTTTGCACACCCTGTCATTGCGGGCGTACTGGTGTTTTTTGTTTTTGATTTGCCGCCGATTTGGGCATGGACAGCTGTTTTGGCGGCAGCCCTGCCTGTGGGTACTGGACCCTTCATGCTGGCTAGCTTGTATCGTGAAAACCCAGCCGTCAGTGCCCGCGCGATCCTAATTAGCACAATCGGCTCAGTGATCACCATTAGCCTAATCATTGCGTGGCTTAACCTGCAATCGATTGTTTAAGTCTGGTATCTTGATTGTCAGTTTGATTGGCATTACAACGGAGACAAAAAGTGATTGTTTCGCCATTACCTCCTCTAAAAACTCAATTCGCCGTCTTTTGGATTGTGCTCGCTGCCAGCATCATCGGGCCGTTTTTCGCCTTGGTGTTTGGCCGGGGTTGGTGGTTACCGACGGTTATCATGTGGGTTCTGTTGGCCATGGGATGGCATGATTTACGCCAAACCAAACACGCCATCCGTCGTAACTACCCGATCGTTGGCAACATGCGCTATTTGCTTGAATCCGTTCGGCCTGAGTTGCGTCAGTATTTCTTTGAAAATGACAAGGATGACACACCCTTCTCACGATCGAAGCGTTCATTGGTTTACCAACGTGCCAAACAAGAACTCGACAAACGGCCTTTTGGTACCGAAGAAGATGTCTATGAGAACCGGTACGAATGGATCAACCATTCGATGCAACCTGTGCACCCCAAATCGAGTGACTTTCGCATCACGGTTGGCGGTAAGGATTGCCGACAACCGGTTGAACTCTCCGTTCTTAACATCTCTGCCATGAGTTTTGGGGCGCTTTCAGCCAACGCCATCCTGGCGCTCAATAAAGGCGCCAAACTCGGACAATTTGCGCATGACACGGGCGAAGGGGGTATCAGTGAGTACCACCTAAGGCCAGGCGGTGACTTAATTTGGAACATTGGCTCAGGCTATTTTGGGTGCCGCGACGAGGACGGGAATTTCAATGAAGAAGCCTTTGTCGCGAATGCGACCAGGCCCGAAGTGCGAATGATTGAAATCAAACTATCGCAAGGCGCCAAACCGGGCCATGGTGGCATTTTACCGGGCGGCAAAGTCACGGCTGAAATCGCCGCTGCTCGTGGCGTAAAAATGGGGCAAGACTGCAATTCACCAGCCGCCCATACGGCCTTTGATACCCCCACTGGCTTGCTAGCGTTTGTGGCACGGCTGCGAACGTTATCAGGCGGCAAGCCTGTTGGATTTAAGCTTTGTATTGGTCATCCTTGGGAGTGGTTTGCCATCGCCAAAGCCATGACTCAATCGGGCATCAAACCCGACTTCATCGTGGTCGATGGCGCCGAAGGCGGCACTGGTGCAGCACCTGTTGAATTCATCGACCACGTGGGCACACCCTTACGGGAAGCGCTACGTCTCGTACACAATACATTGGTCGGATTAGGCATACGGGATGAAATCAAGATTGGGGCTTCTGGCAAGATCGTTTCAGCCTTTGACATGGCGCGCACCATGGCTCTGGGCGCAGACTGGTGTAACAGCGCGCGGGCATTCATGTTTTCAATCGGGTGTATCCAAGCGCAGTCTTGCCACACAGGCCGCTGCCCAACGGGTGTGGCCACGCAAGATCCGATACGGCAAAAAGCATTGGTCGTCCAAGACAAAGCCCCTCGGGTTGCGAATTACCACCGCAATACACTGGCCGCACTTAGCGAACTCATCGGTTCGGCTGGCTTGCATCACCCGAGTGAGTTACGGGCACACCACATTGCGCTGCGCTTGTCAGCGAGTCACGTCACTTTGCTATCAACCGTATTTCCCGAGTTTCAATCGGGTGAATTAAATGAAGGCGTGCTACGCACCCGCGTCTTCAAACTCGGCTGGCCCATGGCCGACCCAGAAAGCTTCGCGCCTCAAGGCAGCTTAACTGACATGCTCGCTCAAATCGACATGGCCCCAAATACCGTGCCTGGCTAACGCAGTCAGCCTAATAGACCCAGCTGGGCGCAAACGATGTCATGAACACCCCTTGAATGGTGACCCTGATGACTGAACCTGACTCCATACCTATCAATGACAACGATCCGATGGCAAAACCGCGGATTCCGTTGGCGATCGAAGATTATTTATCCGCGGGTGTCATGGCAGCGCTCGCCTTGATGACTTTTGCCAACGTGCTCGTGCGCTACTTTACCGATCAGTCCTTTGCGTGGACTGAAGAGCTCAGCATTTTCCTGATGATTGTCTTGGCCTTAGTCGCAGGTTCAGGCGCCTTCGCTAAACAAAACCACATCCGGATTGAGTTCTTTGTACAGCGTTGCAAAGCACACAATCAACGCCGGCTGAATCGAATCGTTACCCTTTTGAGCGCCCTTATGTTCGCCATTCTGGCTGTTCTAAGCGCTCGCTTGGTCTGGGACGACATTCGATACGGCGATATCTCACCAGGCATCGGCGTGCCTCAGTGGTGGTATTCCATTTGGTTACCCGCATTGGCCAGCGTGATCACATTGCGTTTGCTTGGCCTTTGGGTCCGCCTTGGTGACCGATCATGATTGGTTTGGTTCTATTTGGTTTATTTGTTTCCTTAATGGTGATCGGCACGCCCATTGGCGTGGCCATGGGCCTAGCGGCCATTGCTGCGATTGCACTTTCTAATTTAGATACGCTGTGGTTTGGCCTTTTGGCCGTCCCTCAAAACTTCTACGCCAGCCTTGGGAAGTACCCTTTACTAGCCTTACCCATGTTTGTCCTGGTAGGGACTATTTTTGAGCGCTCCGGGGTGGCCAGCCGTTTGGTTAATTTAGCCATCGCAATCTTGGGGCGCGGACCCGGCGTGTTGCCCGTGGTTGCGATTCTGGTGGCCATGCTCCTCGGTGGCATTTCCGGCTCAGGTCCTGCCACCGCTGCCGCCGTGGGCGGCGTCATGCTCGTCGCCATGACCAAGGCAGGATACCCCAAACCTTTTTCAGCGAGTGTCATTGGGTCCTCGGCTGCCATCGATATCCTGATCCCTCCTTCAATTGCGCGAATCGTCTATTCGATCTTAGTGCCAGGTGCATCTGTGCCTGCCATGTTCGCTGCTGGCCTGTTGCCTGGACTCTTATTTGGGGTGGCACTGATGGTCCCAGCCTTCTTTTTGGCTCGCAAACACCAGATGGGTAATGCCGAGGCAACATTGCCGCGGCCGGCCTTCTGGTTAAGCTTGCGAGAGG
This sequence comes from Burkholderiaceae bacterium, assembly GCA_965656505.1. Classification (GTDB taxonomy): domain Bacteria; phylum Pseudomonadota; class Gammaproteobacteria; order Burkholderiales; family Burkholderiaceae_B; genus Algicoccus. Next base: position 20,846 of record CBFHKV010000010.1, read on the forward strand.
CTTCTTGGGGTCTCGCGGCACCCATTCTCATCCTTGGAGGCATGCGAGCCGGTTTGTTTACACCAACTGAGGCAGCCGTGGTCGCCGTCTTCTACGGCTTGTTTGTAGGCATGTTTGTTTATCGAACTATCGGCATGAGGGATTTGTTCGCCATTTTTAGGGACGCGGGTGAACTATCAGCCATTATCCTGATCGTGGTCGCCCTGGCAGGCATCTTTGCCTATGCTTTATCAACCTTGAGCCTGATTGATCCCATCACGTCGGCCATCACTGACAGTGGTCTCGGTGAATACGGCGTGCTAGCGTTACTACTGATTTTGCTCATCGCTGTTGGTATGGTGCTCGATGGCGTTTCTATCTTTTTGATATTTGTTCCATTACTCATGCCGATCGCCCTTTTCTACGGATGGGATTTGGTCTGGTTTGGCGTGATGTTGACCATGATGGTGGCCATTGGTCAGTTCACCCCACCCATTGCTGTCAACCTGATGGTTTCCTGTCGAATCGCCAATATCCGTATCGAAGAAACCACGCGTTGGGTACTGTGGTTTCTGCTGGCGGCCGGCGTGGTATTACTGGCTTTGGTTGTTTTCCCGGCTCTTACCACTTGGATGCCTACTGTTTTGGGCTACTAAAACCTTTATCATTTAAGCCTACCTTCCACACTAGTATTTAGAAAATTCGAAAAATTGGAGACCACATGACATTGTTAAAGACACTCAAATTCGCCGTTGCAGCAAGCGCGGTAGCCATGACGTCAATGGTCGGTGCGCAAGGCTACAAAGACGAATACAAGCTTTCGTTGGTCGTGGGAACCGCCTTCCCCTGGGGGCAAGGCGCTGAGATTTGGGCAGACATGGTGCGCGAGCGAACAGACGGTCGTATCAACATCAAGCTCTACCCTGGCGTATCACTCGTTCAAGGTGACCAAACACGTGAGTTCTCAGCATTGCGTCAAGGCGTCATCGACATGGCCGTTGGTTCAACCATCAACTGGTCGCCACAGATTCAAGAACTCAACCTGTTTTCTTTACCGTTTCTAACGACGACTTTTGCCGGTACCGATGCCATCACTCAAGGCGAGGTTGGTAAGAAAATTTTTAAGGTCATCGAACAAAAAGGAGCCATCCCGTTGGCGTGGGGTGAAAACGGCTTCCGGCAATTAAGTAACTCCAAACGTATCATCGATACGCCTGAATCGCTTAAAGGCATGAAGATTCGTGTGGTTGGTTCCCCTCTGTTCATTGACACCTTCACTGCTTTGGGTGCTAACCCGACGCAAATGAGTTGGGCTGACGCGCAACCAGCGCTAGCTAGCGGCGCCGTTGATGGACAAGAGAACCCTCTGGCTATCTTTGTCGCAGCCAAAATGCAAAACCTTGATCAAAAATACATCACACGCTGGAACTACATGAACGATCCCTTGGTCTTCGTCGTGAATAAAGATGTTTGGGCGTCATGGTCAGAGTCCGATCAAAACATCGTACGTCAAGCCGCAGTTGAGGCAGCCAAGCAGCAAATTGAAATCGCACGCAAACCCTTGGTCAAAACCATTGAGGGTCTTGGCGTGGGTGTCACTGACCTCACAACCGAACAGACGCAAGCTTTTATCCAAGCCACAAAGGCGGTTTACAACAAATGGAAAAGTCGCATCGGCACTGATTTAGTCGATCAAGCCGAACTCGCAGTACAAGGGACGAAGTAAGAAGGCTTTGCTAAGCTCGTCTAGCGAGAGCCGTTAATAACCAAGCGACTAGAAGTCTCTACTTGAGCTTCATGTCGCTTGCATGACGGCTTGTAAGAATTGTTGTGTGCGGGGATTCTGTGGCGCATCGAAAAACGTATCCGCGGGTCCTTCTTCGGCGATCTTGCCTTGATCGAAGAAACACACCCAGTCAGCGAACTCTTTGGCAAAACCAATACGGATATAGCCCTGCTCTTGGATTTTTTCCAGGGTCGTCTGAGCTTGGGCTTGCCCGAGTGCAAACACTGTCAAACCACATAAGGCCGTCAGCGACTATCGAAATTTACTCAACCACTGTGAAAATCTATCCATAATCAACCTCCTTTAGAAAAAACGACGCCATAACCGATAGCGTTTACAAATCCTTTAACCTAACGAACCGCTTCCTCTCAGAAATGTGATTAGGACGCGGTGGCAATCCGCAAAATGGTTCAACAACGGTGTTTTCCATGCTGTTATAGACAACAAAAAAATTACTGCGCGGAAACGGTGTGATGTTTGAGTTCGACCCATGCATGGTGTTGCACTCAAAAAAAGTCACCGAGCCAACCGGTCCCGTTGGTGACACCACACCGCCGTTTTGTGCCAGCCAAGTCAAGCTCTCCTCATCGGGTACCCCTAACTCTTGACGGCGCAACGATTGCTTATAGTGGTTCTCAGGTGTCTCGCCCACACAAGACACAAAATGATGATGAGATCCCGGGATTAACATGAGCGGCCCGTTGAAAAGTAGATTCGACGTCAAAGCAATCGAACAACTCACTGCCCGCATAGAAGGCATACCGTCTTCGACATGCCAGGTCTCAAAATCTGAGTGCCAATAGAAAGGCTCACCACGAAAACCCTGTTTGTAATTGATTCGCGACTGGTGAACGTAAGCGTCTGAACCAAGCAATTGCTCAGCGATGGCCACAATCTTGGGGTGTGCGCATAGGGCTCGCATGATCTCGCTGATTTCATGAACCGCAAAAATGGACCGTGTCTCACGACTTTCAGGTTCAATCACACACTGTTCACTGCCTTTAAGTGTTTCGTCTTGTCGCAATCGATGAAGCTCTTGAATCACAGATTCCAATTCGGCAGACTGGAGCAAAGCATCAAATTGCAGAAAGCCGTTTTCTTCATAAAGGGCAAGGGCCTGCTCGTCCAATGGCCCTTCGCTAGCGCTGCCATAGACCACGGGGTCTTGGCGCGCAATGATTTTTGGCTTGCCAGCCATACGAGACGGATAAGCATCCGTCGCCGCGGCCGTTGTGGGAAATGGTGTCTGCACTGAGATGTTCGACATTTACGGTCCTCCGTAAAAATCGGCCTAGTACCGCTGTCAGTCACTTACGGCATAAGCCCCGGTTTCATCGTGTACTTCTCGTCCTGTTAAAGGCGGGTTAAAGACACAAACCATCCTCATGTGGGTGCCTTTGTTCGCCCGCAAAATGTGGTGATCATGTTCATTCAAGGCGTAAATTGTCCCGACCTTGATCGCGTGGGTTTCGCCGGAAGCCAAGTCGGTGATTTCACCTGCACCCTCGATGCAATAAACCGTTTCCAGATGATTCCGATATTCCATCTCCAATTCAGCACCTGACTTGATAATCGTGTCATTAACCGAATAGCCCATACCCGCATCTTTAAATATCAAACGACGACTATTCCAACCTTCCGTATCGACATCAGCCTCTGTACCCAAGACATCTTCTAAATGTTTTACGATCATCGATTGAACCTTTTTCTATTTTTTTAATCAAAGATTGCAGACAGGCCCCTTTAGCAGAGCCCATCAGCAAGCGAACTTACTACTAAGTTACTCGCTAGTGACCTCACTGGTCTCTGTCACCGCCGCCAAACTTTGCGCAATGATGTCAAGTCCTGCACTTAAATCAGCCTCGTCAATGGTTAAGCTTGGCAAGAGTTTCAAAACTTGATCGTCTATGCCGGCGGTTTCAACCACCATGCCGCGCTCAAAACACTCATGTGAGACTTTTTCAGCAAGTGATGGATCCTCGAAATCAACGCCCCACATCAATCCTCGACCTCTGATCTCAGCAGTAACGCCCATGGATTGCACCATGTCGTTCAATCGCTTTTCAACGAGTTTGCCTTTTTGCCGAATCGAGGTTTCAAACTGATCGTCAACCCAAAAATCAAGCGCGGCCGTTGCCGTCACAAAGGCAGGACAATGGCCACGGAAGGTGCCGTTATGCTCGCCGGGTGCCCAAACATCGAGCTCTGGCTTCATCAACACCAAAGCCAAAGGCAGGCCGTAACCCGATAGCGATTTCGACAACGTCACAATGTCTGGCACGATACCAGCGTCTTCAAAGCTAAAAAATGCACCTAAACGACCGCAACCCACTTGAATGTCGTCGACAATCAAAATAATCCCGTGTTTCTCGGTGATCTGGCGCAGACGCTTTAACCACGCTATGCTCGCGACGTTAACCCCACCTTCGGCTTGAACCGTTTCAATAATGACCGCGGCTGGCATTTCCAAACCGCTGCCATTATCGTCAAGCATCGCTTCGAAATAGGCCAAGGTATCGACATCTTTGCCGAGATAGCCCTCAAAAGGCACCGATGCGGCATCGTGTAACGCAACACCTGCGCCCGCACGCTTGAAACCGTTACCGGTCACCGCCAAGGCACCTAAGGTCATGCCGTGAAATGCATTTGTAAAATTAACCACTGTCTTACGACCCGTGGCTTTGCGTGCGAGTTTCAAAGCCGCCTCAACCGCATTGGTGCCGGTTGGTCCAGGAAATTGAAACTTATAGGACAAGCCACGCGGCTTTAAGATCACATCGTTGAATCGCTGGATAAAGCGCTGCTTGGCTTCGCTATACATGTCCAATGTATGCGTGATGCCATCACCGAGCAGATAACGAATGAGTGGTTGCTTGATTCGGTCATTATTGTGACCATAATTCAACACACCCGCGCCACTAAAAAAATCGAGGTAGCGCTGACCACTAATGTCAGTCATCCACGCCCCTTTGGCTGATGAAAAAACAGCGGGAAACGAACGGCAATAACCTCGAACTTCAGACTCGTATTGTTCAAAAATATTCATCTCAATAGACCTCCTTTGAAATTTGAAGACGGTGACCGGACAGACAACAAATGCCGTCTCAGTCGCGTTTAGTCAACGGCAATAGCCGTTGGTGATGATGTGGGTGACAATGGCCCGATCCGATACAGTGGCTCTGGCGCATGACCCGGTGCCAATAGGTCTGATGTGAAGTACGGCACGACTTCGCATGTGGCGTCTTGTGCTTTTGCAAAGCGTTTAAACAATCTCTCTGAGGCCGCGTTATCCTCAGCCACAGTCGCCGTCACATAGCGAAGCCAAGGGCGTTGCGATGTATCAGCCCAAGCGTTCAACATTTTGCTGGCTAGGCCTTGACCTTGCCATGCGCGCAATACACCTATTTGCCAGCAAAAAATCGTGTCTGCTGATGCCGGCGAGCGGTAACCGATAATGGCGCCAACAATTTGGTTGTCGCACTCAGCCACAAGGCAAGTCTCTTTAAACTCACTGCAAAAAACCAGATAAAAGTAGGCCGTGTTTAGCTCTAATGTGCCGGCCTGACTCACCAATTGCCAAACGGCAACACCATCTTTGGCAGTGGGCGCTCGAAAGCGCACTTTCGCTACGTCAATGGGGGGGGTGATAGTCTCTGGATCTGCCATGTATCGTTTTGTTTCCTCGCTTAAACGTGTTAAACAAATGACACCCGTTATTGGTTCAACACCAATGAGCCTGTGATTCATACTCACTGATTGAATCGACACCTGAAGGTTAGACAGGTCGGTGGGGGTGCGCAACCGCATGTAACCGTTTGTGATCACAAGATCACAAACGGTTTGACCCGATGACATTTCGTTCGACACTCACGTGAAGTGAAAGGAGAGCCGATCCCAATGCTGGTTTACCAACAAGAAACGATCAAGCGACAGACGTTAGCGGATACTGTTCATGAAAAATTGCGAGGACTACTGATCGCAGGCGCACTCGCACCAGGCGAAAAGCTCACACTCAGGGGACTTGCCGAACAATTTGGAACGAGTGTGATGCCAGTTAGAGAAGCGGTGAGTCGCCTGAGTGCAGAAGGCGGACTCATCATGCTTTCTAATCGGACGGTTCGTGTGTCGTGCCCTAATGCCAAGGCATTTGCCGAGCTCATTCGTATCCGCTGCGCTTTAGAAGGGTTGGCCGCAGAAGTGGCTTGCAAAGGTATTTCGGCAGCGAAAATTCAACGAATCAGACAAGCCGTCACTCGATTTGAAAAGCAAGGCACCAAACCACGCCCCAACCCAACGCTGCTCTCGCACACCAATCGGGATTTGCACTTTACGCTCTACCGGGCGGCACAAATGCCACGTTTGCTCGAGATGATTGAAACCCTCTGGGTGCAGGTGGCACCCGCCATGTCGTTGACGTTAAGACACGCCACCCGTGGCGTCATTCAATGGGATGCCTTCGATCATCACGCTCGCCTGCTCGAGAGCTTGATCACCCGTGATGCCACGCGTGCTCGACAAGCGATCGTGAGCGATATTCGCAGTACCGGGGCATTCATATTAAAAACAGGCATATTGGATGACTTCGATCTTAACGAGGGTCCGCTGACCGCTCAATCCCTAAGGGCACCTCGGGTACGACGACTGTAGTCTCTACGATGCCCGCAGGCTTCATCGGTTGCTATGCCCGCCATTCAACCGATCACCCCTTGTCGATACCAAAACGGGTCCACGCGGAGCCTTCGGCGGCAGCCATTTCAAAATAATCCGGTTTATCGCTATCAACGGACGCTTTTGCCCAAGCGTCACGCTTATGATACAACGCGTCAAAGTGGATCATTGCCGCACACATAAATGCACTCTGAATGCGAACCCCTTTGAGCCGCAGCCGACGGTCAACATCCGAATCCTCCGCACCCCATGTCGTGTTAAAGCGTTCATCAAACCCATTGATCGACATGAGGTCTTCACGAAAAATTGAAAAATTACAACCGACAATGCCGCGGGCTTTATAAGTGAATCGATTAATACGCCCAATCCCGACACGAAAACCTTTTTCTACATGGCGAGACCGGCGTGTCAACGACATCCACACCAGACGAAAAATATGCCGTTTCCACATGGTTTCGGGACGCGTGGTATCGAGCACATCCAAAGCAGCTCGCGCCACATCCACACGGCGACCGGCCAAGCACTGCCCTTTCTTAGCTAACCGGAGATGGTCATCAACGAAATGCTTTTGTACAACGCAATCACCATCAATAAAAATTAGGTAGGGGTTTTGTGCGTCAGCCACGGCACGGTTCATCACAATCGTCTTTCCGAACCCCTTATCCTCCTGCCAATAGTGACGAATGTCAAAAGGATAGCCTTGCGCTTGCACTTGCCTGACCTGAGCAACAAAAGTCGAATCTGAACCATCATCGGCAATCGCAACATCAAATTGATCATGCCATTGCGCTTTTAAAGATGCCAACAGGCACGCCAGTAAACGCCAATCGTTATAGACAGCAATAACGACGGTTGCTTTAACGGGTTTTTGATTCATTTTGTGTTTTACACCCAATAAACGACAGGAATAAATTGGCGCAAAAGATGGCCTTGACGAAAAAATGGTTTTACCACGCGATTCACCGCTGGACCGTGCGATATGGTGGGCAATCACGTTCTCGTTACCAATGTGCCAGCCAAACGGTACGCCATCGTGTAGGGTTACAGGTGGTTATGATTTGCGAATCCTAAATATACGCTTACAGGTTCAAGGCCCGAGTTCCTAGTCACTAGTTTCATTGCCACCCAGAATCGACGATCAACATGAACCCAAAAACCCAAGCAGTTGGCGCCATTGGCTTGGCACAAATTATCGCGAGTGCCCCTGCGCAGTATCTACCCGCTGTCATTTCCACTCAAGCAACCACTGACCTGAACTTACCCGAGGTCTCTCTATTTACAGGTTTTTCTTTGGCGCTTGTTGTCTCGGCCATGGCAGGACCGTGGGCTGGCCGTCTGGTTGACCAGCTCGGCGGCAGACCCGTCTTGATGCTATCTAATGTCTTCTTCGCCATCTCGTTGATTATTTTGGGGTTTGCGCAAGGCGTCTGGAGCCTGGTCTTTGCCTATATCTTTATGGGCGTCGGTCTGGCCTTGGGTCTATTTGAAGTGGCTTTTGCTGCTTTAGTGCGATTATTTGGTCGAGACGCTCGCAATACGATCACAGGCATCACCTTATTGGCTGGCTTCGCGAGTTTTGCGGGATGGACCGTCTCCGTTTATATACAAAATGAGTTCGATTGGCGTGTGGCTTGCTGGTTCTGGGCGGGCGTACACCTGCTGATTGGTTTACCCCTACACGCGTTCACCCCCAAAACCCAGCCTTTGGCTGAAACACAGACCCTTGAACGCTCGACCTCCGCCACCGCCCTAGAAAACACACCCACACCAGAACCGTCACCGCCATTGACCCACGCGCAACAACGACAAGAAGAGAGGCAGGCAACACGAAACAGTTACTTGTTGGCGTATATGTTTGCGGCAAGCTCATTCGTCGCCATGGGACTGATGATGCATCTGCCTGCCCTGTTACAAGACATGGGGGTTGCGTTTGGACTGGCCTTTACAATCGCTGCGTTAGTGGGTCCTGCGCAGACGCTAGGGCGACTCATCGATTACTTGTTTATGCGCCACTGGCATCCCTTGATCGCCACCCGCTTGGCGGCGCTCTGTCACCCAATCGCAGCCGCACTGCTGATGATGTTTGCCGCCCCGATGGCTTTTCTATTCGTATTGCTACATGGGCTTGGCAACGGCATTTTGATTATCGCCCGTGGGCATTTGCCGTTGGTGATATTTGGGACTCACGGTTACGGTTTGCGACAAGGTTGGCTGATGTTGCCCGCCAAGCTCACGCAAGCCGCTGCGCCGTTCGCTTTCGGGCTCGCGCTTAGCGAATGGGGGGCAAACGTGCTATGGATGACCTTGGGAATTGGGCTGAGCGTGCTGCTGTCCCTTTGTCTCATCAAGGTCAACAAGACACCAAGCACCCATTCGCCCTAAACGGGTTAAATTGAGTCGGTACTCATTCAATCAAACCGCTTTTCCCAAGCCTCAATCTCATCCAATCCCAGTGCATCGTTGTACTGCGCCGAGCTAAACATATGGCTCTCATAACCCGCGAGATTGCCCTTGCTGTCTAAATGCGATAACGCGGCACGCATCGCGTATCCAAACACCCCACGAGCGAGTGCCGGGTAAATAGCCAGGTCAACACCCGCTTGTTTGAGTTTTGCTGCTGGCAAGCCACGCAAGGCGGGTGAACTATCAATGTTCACCACAACCGGCACGGTGACGCTTGCCTTAATGGTCAGGATATTCTGCAAAATATCGGGGCTATCTTTCAATTCCACAAACACCATATCGGCACCTGCCTCTGTAAACGCTTGCGCGCGTCGAATGGCCTCTTTTAGGCCGAGTGCCCCAGCGGAATCTGTGCGAGCAATCAACACGAACGCTGGATCAGCCCGTGCGGCACTCGCGGCAGCAATCTTGGCAACCGCCTCGTCAAAGTCAACGACGGTTCGGTCTCCTGGTAACTGCGCACAACGCTTAGGCGAAAGCTGGTCTTCAATGTGAATCCCGGCGACACCGGCCGCTTCAAACTCCATGATTGTGCGTCGCACGTTCACCACGTTTCCATATCCCGTGTCAGCGTCACAGATCAAAGGCATGTCCACACTGGCTGCCACGCGTCGGGCATGATCCGTCATCAGGGTTAGGTCAACCAATCCGACATCGGGTCGTCCCAATAAAGAAGCCGATACCCCATTGCCTGTCATGTAAACAGCCGGAAAACCGGCCTGTTCGACGAGCCTTGCACCGTAACCGTCATAAATACCTGGCGCACGCACTGCATTTTCAGCGTCTAACAAACGACGTAGCGTCTGTCGCTTTTGTGATGCTGTAACAGTGCTCATGCAAATTTCCAGTCAGGATACTTTTGAAGAAAAGGTACCAAACCACCCATCGAGAGGATCGCAAGAATCTCCGATGGCAGGGGGTGTGTTTTTTGCAGAACTTGTCCGTCGCAACACAGTGTGCCCGCAGCAAGGTCGAGTTCAAGCGACTGCCCTTCGGTAATACCGGTCGTGTCACATTCAAAAACAGGCAATCCATTGTTAATCGCATTGCGGAAAAACTGTCGTCCAAAAGACTGCGCAACAATGGCACGCACATTCATTTTCTGTAAGACGTGAGTGGCTTGCTCCCGTGAGGAATTGATGCCAAAGTGCTTCCCCGCCACAAGCAAACCACCCCCTTCATTGCTGATTCGTGTCGCTAACCCAGGAACCAACTGCTCAAAAGCATGTTGAGCGACATAATCGACGTCTTTACCAGGCAGGTATTTGTTTGAACAGTTCAAATCTGTATTGACATCATCGCCGAGTAAAAATGCGGAACCGGTAATTAAGAGACGCTCACTCATGCCGCCGACCTCCAAGTACCACCTTCCACCGATCGGGGATCCGTGATGTAACCGGTTAGCGCGGAAGCGGCAACTGTCGCCGCCGAACCGAGCCAAATGTCAGCATTTTTATTACTGAGCCGGCCCTTGAAATTGCGATTTGCCGTTGAAATAACCGTGTCACCGTCGCCTGGAACCAAGCGGTTGGTGATTCCCACGCAGGTGCCACAGCCTGCCGAATCAAAAGAAGCACCCGCTGTCGTTAAGATCTCAATCAGACCCTCTCTCAGAGCAGCTAAGTAGATTTGCCTTGAGGCTGGCGTGACAATCATGCGTACGCCCGGGGCAAGCTTGCGTCCTTTTAAAATAGACGCCGCTTGGCGTATGTCATCCAGGCGACCATTCGTGCAGGTTCCAATTAGCGCAAACTGAATTTTTTGCTTGTCAATCTGATCCACGCCCACAATATCGTCAACCTCATGCTTGCGGGCCAGTTGGGGGGCTAAGTTGGCCACATCAATCGATAGGCGCTCCATGTACTTGGCATCAGCGTCAGCAAATGTCGGAACAGGCGCTTTGGCACCGTGCGCCTTTAACCAGGCAAATGTTTTTTCATCTGGCTCCAAGATGGCAGCTTTAGCGCCCAACTCGGCGGCATGGTTGCAAAGTGTCATTCTGTCGTCAATGGCCATTGCTCGCACGGCATCACCGACATATTCGATGGCGTGATAGTTTAATCCCTCTGCACCAAACCGACCGAGCATCGCCAGCGTGATGTCTTTTGCCCAGACACCAGGTGCCAGCTCGCCTTGTAGGTCAATGCGAACCGTTTCAGGCACTTTGAACCACAGTTTGCTACTCATCATGACCGCAGAGACATCAGTGCCTTCGATGCCCGTACCAAAGGCATTGAATGCCCCGTAGGTGACCGAGTGTGTATCGGTGCCAACCACCAGATCACCACAAGTCAAGTGACCGCCTTCTGGCAGCACCTGATGGCAGATACCATCACCAATGTCGTAGAGCCCAGTGCCTCGTGCAGCAGCAAATGCGCGCATTTCAGTGTGAATAGCCGCTGCCTCTTGATTGGGCGGTGGTGAGTAGTGATCTAGAACCAATGAGGTCTTTTTAGCAAACTGTAGAGGCTGGTCTCCAAAGCGATCGATCTGCTTGATCGTATTCACCGCTCGGGTATCGGTGACCATGGCGTAATCAACGCTTGCCACCACAACTTCTCCCGCTTGCACGTGGTCCTTGCCTGCGTGTTTGGCTAGAATTTTTTCAACAATGGTTGAGCCCACAATCATTCCTTTCAGCATTAGGGCGTTGATCTAATCTCGAGCATGCCCTGTTTTATATCGACTGAGACCGGCAATCACGACCGGTAACGCTTTAAAGACTTATCATCCGAAAGCCGACTTCAAAATATACCAGTCCGCTGAGCACGAAGAAACATAACCACAACGCCATACCGGATCTTTACAAGCAAACGCCAATCCCGAAGGATTGGCGTTTGTACTATCGCCTTTTGGGTGACATCAGAACTTAGACACCACCAACAAGTTAGGTACGTAAAGCGCGAGCATTGGGAACAGCGTGATCAAGATCAACACCACTGTGTCAGAAATACAGTAGGGGAAAGAGCCTTTGATCACCGTGGTCAGCGGTACTTTTGTCACGCCACTGACGGCAAACAAATTCAAGCCGACTGGTGGAATCACACCGCCAATTTCAATACACAGCGCTGTCAGGATACCCAAGTGGATTGGGTCAACACCCAAGGCCAAGGCTACGGGGAAATAGATCGGCACGGTTAGGACCAAAACGGCCACACCGGTGAGTACGGTCGACAACGCCAGCAAGGTTCCGAGCAACACAAACAAGAAACCCATACGGGACAAACCGAGTGTACCGACCCAGTCGGCGATCATCTGTGGCCATCCCATGTTAGCCAAGAAGAACTGGAATACGCCAACGCAACCGAGCAAGAAGAACACAATCGCGGTTAGATTCAACGTTCTGAGCGTGGTCGGTCCCAATTCCTTGATAAATTCACCACGCTTCGCGAGCAAACCGTACAGCATGGCATAGGCGCAGGCTGCTGCGCCGGCTTCTGTCGGCGTAAAGATACCGCCGTACAAACCGCCCAACACCAAAATAGGCATCAGAATGGCTGGATAGGCTTCGAGTAACGTGCTGCCCACTTCTTTGATGTTGAACTTTCGGCGAGGCAGTTTGATAAACAGGGACACACTAAAAATGATGACGGCGTCGCTGATCGCTAGCATCAAGGCTGGCACCATGCCTGCAAAAAACAACTCGATCACGGAGCTTTCGGTCAACACACCGAATAAGATGAGCGTGATACTCGGCGGCATCAACAAAGCAATACCGCCGGCCGACGCAATGAGCCCAGCAGACATCCACACGGGATAGCCCCGCTTAATCAACTCTGGATAAGCAATCACACTCAGTGCTGCTGCCATTGCCGTAGAAGAGCCAGAGATGGCACCAAACAGAACCGCAACAATCAATGTCGCGTAACCGAAGCCACCTGGAATCCAACCAACCAGCGAGTCAGCGAAACGGAATAAGCCGCTCACCAGACCCGTTTTTTCCATCAAAAACCCCGCATAGATGAAAAACGGAATGGCAATTAAGGTATACTTACTTAGAAAATTGAAAAACGATTGAAACAGCGAGCTAAAACTAAGAAAGTCATCAAACATGACCATAACTGCTGTCGCGCCGGACAAAGCCACACCGATCGGTACGCCAATGACCAACAATAATATAAGTACACCGCCTAAAGCACCCATTTTGTTTCCTACTTTTTGTTTGGTATCAAGCTCATCATCATGCGCACGCACATGAGTATTGCTTTTAAGATACCTTGATTTCCCATTGATTTCGTGTCGTATAGATCAAAAAACCGCTACGTTTTTTTATATGCCAAATCTTAATACAAAGTAATGACAAAACGTAACCTCCGCCAAGTCGTCGCTGCATAACGATCAGAGCGTACGCTCAAACATCCAAAAAATATCAAAAACAAAGATCAAAATCAGTGCTGTCACAAGCTTGCCATCGGACTGATGCTGCGCCATTTAACAGTCCCTAAAGCTTAAGCGAGAAAAAAAACCAACTGGTCGGTACTACACGTAAAGACCAGTGGCGTCACAAACACGTTTTGAATTAAGACCTATATGTCCGCGATCATATCGACTTCGCCTAAGAGGTGATCACCATTTGAATAAGCAATAACATCCTCAACAATCTGGAATAAGGCAACCAAACCCATCAAGCCGAGCCCGACAACAAACATCACATGAAACATCCACAGATCGAATGCAAGGCTCATGCTAGTGACGTTCATAGAGTAAGAGTAGGACACCATTTCCCAACCTGAAATACTTAAGCTCAGGCACAAAGCGGCAGTGGCTACCGTGGCCACAATCCGGGCAATCCCAACAGTGCGATAAAATTTCTTGTAGTTCAAGTATTCAATAGCAGCTGCCATAACCAGATGTCCACGACGAATTTGCGTCACAGATAGGTAAAGAGTGACCGCAACCACCATGAAATAAATCGAAGCGTCTTGGCTCCACTCAAACACGTTGCCAAGAACGTATCGCCGAAAAATTTCGATGATCGTAAATATGGTCACACCGAAAAACAAAATACCAGCCACATACGAGACCAACCATTCAATCACGACATTCATACGGTGAGCAAATAGTGAAATACCTGTCTTAGTTGTCACAATGAGTCCTTAAGGTTTAAAGCTACATAACCCGCAGATCAAACGGCGGCTCGCATGGGTTTTTGTCATTACATTTATAAAACGTGCTTACTTACGTGATTTAGCGCCAGCCAAAGCACCACCAGGTGCGTAGCGAGCAAACACGTCGTCATACTGACTGCAATCGATTTTCTCAACTTCCGAGCTGCCGATTGGGTTTGCTTTCACAAGCTCAGCGGCCTCCGTAGTGAACTGAGCGACAAGCTTATCGCCTTGGTCATCTACTTTTGTCATGATCCACTCATTGGTCGCACCACCTTCGGCCTTAACAATGGCGGCAGACTCTTCTGGCGTCATCACGTAGATACCAGGCGCGTCTTTATCATCTGTTCCGAAACGGTTGACTAATCGCTGATCGTTACAAAAGTTGATTGCACGTTGGAAAGGCAGGAAGTCGTTTTCGAACACATCCATGATCGCACCGCGCTGACCTTCGCTCAGGCTATTCCACCAGCGGTCACCTACACCAAACCAGTAGTAGTCACCCACGATACCGTTCAAGCCAGCAACCGAGAAGTAAGGTGCTTGCTCTTTAACCGCGTTGAAACCACCCAAGCTGGTTAAGAGACCATCGATCACACCGGTTTGTAGTGCGGTCGGTACGTCACCGAAAGCCATGGCTGTTGGGTTTGCGCCCAAAGCAGACAGCAACGCGTTTTCAGCAGGACCCATACTACGGATTTTGTTGCCTTTGAAATCATCAGGTGAGAGGTAGCGAGATTTGATACCGCCGACGCCCATGTACATGCTCATGTCACCGGCACCAATCACGGAGATGCCATGTTTTTTCTGCATGACTTCAGAAAACTCTTTGAATGTCTCAGTGGTACCGATCTTACCAATCGCACCTGGGGTTGTTAGTTTGCCTGCACCCAAGACCACGTTAGCGAGTGGCTCAACTGGTGCCGTCTTGCCAAACTGACCAGTGATCATTTCTAGGTTACCCTGCGACATTGCTCGCGCACCCTGAGGAATGTCATACAAAGACTTAGCCCAAAACAACTGAACTTTGCTACCTGGCACTTTTTCCTCGAGCTTCTCAGCGAAATAGACCTCAGCAATCGCTGCGGGGTGTGGAGGGCCACTATGGTCGGAGGCCCAACGCAGTTTAATTGGCTCTACGGCCGCAGCAGTGCCTGCCAATGTGAACAGACTTACGGCTGTGACTGACAACAGCCCAGTCGACAATTTCATTTTCATTTGATTCTCCGATATCCAATTTCAAGAATTTACTGTCGGTTTTTTCAGCACACTAAATATGCTAGGAGTAACACTAATGGGATTGATAACCTCAGTCAATGTTGGCAATCACTTAAGCAATTACCCTTAGATGTCATTCCTTAGAATCCAATTGCTCAGGGTGCCTTAATGAAAACAGATTTAAAAAATGGATTCTAAGATTTACGCAATCAAATTGACAAATATTCGTCAATTCCAAGTTCGAGATATTATCAATTTGCGCGCAAAGAACAAGTGATTCGTTGTGTAATGTCAAAAAAAATAAACTAACAAAAAATTACGTTCTAATCGTTAATCGATCGCCTGTCGCGTCAAACGTCTTGCGATCATCACTGGAGTCACCTTGTTTTTATGAAACCGATTCATACCCTCACAGCGACTGAAATAGTCGAACAAATTCAAGCCCAAAAACTGACCGCTGAAGGCGTAGTGAATGCTTGCCTCGAGCATATTTCGTTACGTGAGCCTGACGTTGATGCATGGCAATACCTAGACCCACAACAGGCGATAAAGCAGGCAAAAGCGTTGGATCGCAGCCCAGTTCGAGGACCTATGCACGGTGTGCCTGTGGGCATCAAAGACATCATTGACACCGCTGACATGCCAACAGCATACGGGACACCCATTCACGCCGGACATCGCCCCAACAAAGATGCCGCATGTGTCGCCCTAACCCGACGTGCTGGCGGATTGATCATGGGCAAAACGGTATCCACCGAGTTTGCCAATCGTTATCCCGGCAAGACAAAGTTGCCCATGGATCCGACGAGAACGCCAGGCGGGTCTTCTAGCGGTTCCGCTGCGGCCGTGGGTGACAGTATGGTCCCGTTAGCTGTCGGCACCCAGACTTCAGGCTCAACCATACGACCCGCCGCCTACAACGGCTGCTTCGGCTATCGGCCAACGTGGGGGGATTTCAGAATGACTGGAGTGATGGAGGCTGCGGGTTCTCTAGATACGCTCGGGCTGATAGCACGGTCAATCCAAGACATCGCCTTGTATCGCCATGTTTTGATTGGTCAGAACACACCGGTTGCAACGGTCCAGCCGCACGCACCCCTGCGTGTAGGCGTTTGCCGCACGCCTTTCTGGGAAGAAGCCGATGACGCCACCAAGGCAGCCATTGAGACCGCCGCCAACACCATGAGCAAGGCCGGTGCCACAGTGACTGACTTGACACTGCCTTCGAGTTTTGATTCGACCAACTTGACGCATCAACACGTCTCGAGCTTTGAGTTTGCGCGCAACCGCGCTTGGGAGATCGATCATCACTTCGAAGAAATCAGCCAGACACTTCGTGACAATCGGCTAGCCCACGGCGCGGCGTGTACCTTCGTCCAATATCAGGAGGCTCGCAGGCAATGTGAACACTTAAGACTCAAACTCGATGACATATTCGACGATTATGATGTCATTTTGACGCCCTCGGCGCCTGGTGAAGCACCCATTGGGCTTAACGCCACCGGTTCGCATTCATTTAGCTCGATTTGGACGGTTTGCCACACCCCCTCAATAACACTGCCGTTATTTCGTGGCGACAACAACTTGCCCATCGGGATTCAGTTGGTCACAAAACGCGACACGGACGACCAACTACTTGCCCAAGCGCTCTGGACCTGTTCGTTGTTTTAGTGTCACTACAAAGGGGGAATAAGGTTGGCGCAGCAGTGAGGTTGGTCAACCGGACTAAACAATGCCAAACAATATGCAATGTGCGGCGAGCGGCGGTCTATACAGCATCGATAAAATATCGATTAAATAGGACCCGATTGTCTAGACAGAATCCTGCCGAGTTTAAGCTAAGTCCATTTCTTCAACCGCAGCGGAACAGCGCTGCCTTTTTTGCTCTTGGGGTGAATCCCCCGCGAAGCGAAGCGGGGGATTCACCCCGCGCATCGCTAGAATGATCCAGACTGCTGGCGCCGCCGCCTTGACCGCTGGCGTACACAGCATCCGGTGTTTTGTACTCGAGTGACTGGTGTGGGCGTTCCCCTTTGTAATGCGCGAAGTAGCTGCTCAAACCAACGGTCAGCTCCGCCACGTTGCTGTAACCCCTGAGATATGCGTCCTCTTACTTCACGTTGCGCCGCAATCGTTGCGTTGAGTTTGCTGTAGAAGCGTTCTAACATGTACACACTGATGGCCGGGCTTCATTTATCGAAGAGGTTCCAAATGACACGTCTCTTTTTCATCTTTGTTCTGGTTTTCGCTCCTCTGCATGCGATGGCTGATTGGCAATTCAATGCGGGAAATAATCCAAATGCGTCTATACAGGCCAGCAACACAACCCTTGAGTTGCAATGCGATCGCATACTTTTTGCACCGGCAGGGTACAAAGACAGTCAGGACATCGCCGCAAAACAGGGGCTATCGATCCGGTTCCTGCAAAATGGTACAACTGAGGCGGGGATATTTCAGGCCGGACGGGAGAACAGCTCCATCCAGATCATTGACAATTATCCGGTAGTAATCGAATTCTTCGAACGGGCGGATTATCAATTTGTGTTGCAGCAAATTGCCGCCAATGCGGCTTTGGACTTGTCGATGATCGATCAGGATGTCTCTTATGCCATCTTTGATCTCAAAGGTTCAGCCGCTGCGGTCCGATCCCTTGCACGCGCCTGTGATAGTTACGCCTCAATTGCTCCGGAAGCGCCTGAGGGCGTTGTCTATTGTGGCGGCGGCGCGGTAAAACGCCAGATCGAATATGGCATCCTTAACAACCCAACCGGCGACTGGAACGCGTTTGTCAACGTCAACGGTGAAGGTGTCCGGGCAATGACAGCTTACAGCTACTTCGGCAATTCCGAGCCGCCGCGTGGGTTTGTAGTGGCGTTGTTGGGCGAGGATCGTTCCGAGTTTCTTGTCTTTGAGGACCAAGGCCGGCATTGGCTAGAATACGGCGATTATCGTTATGACCAGTGTAATTGAGTCACGAAGTGCTGAAGTGTTCTTTTCGCTTGCGTTGATATCCGCAATAGCGGTTAGGGTGCTAGCACGATCTCTTCTGTTTTGCCACCCGACCCCCGGACGCGCTGCTTAAGGGGTCCGCCCATACGGTTGAAGCCAACCGCCCACACCACTGAGTTGGCAACAAAGAACTCGCCGTGAGCACTGTCTCTGAGTGTGAAAAAGGCTTGAGCGTTACAGGCCGTCTTGCTCATGATTGTTCGGTACGCTGAATCATCATTATCAAAACTCACTTGGTCAACGGCGCGACCCCGCTGGTCGTTGCCGTATATCGCTATCATGCGTTGTGTTGCGTATGTCGTTGCGGGTATTTGCTGCGCCTCTGCAGCCGCTCAGGCAACGGCAAAAATAGAGACAAGTAGTCCGGGTAAAGTACGCGATTATGAAGGCGCATCGAGATGATTTCAATCTGACCAGCATGTGTTGGGGGTTAAAAGTACATCGCAGTGGCTACGACGTGGCTGAGCCGATACTCATGACTACCAGCAAAATTTGGCGCTCAATGACATCGAGCACACCAAAACCAAGTTCACACACCCCCAGACCAAAAGCCTATGTAAACGACTTCACAAGACCATCTTGCGGGAGTTTTACCGGTTGCCTTTAGGCGCACAAAATATAGCAGTCAATTGAAGAGCTTCAAGTTGATGTAGGCCAATGGCTTCATGACAACAACCATGACTGCACTCACTAGGTCACACAATGTCTGTGTTTAAGTCTTAACGCTTTAGCAAGGGTCTACCACGTCATGCGCACGCCGGCGCTGAAAGTATAGTCATCGCCATTGTTGTGCCAGCGGTAGCTGCCGTTTACGAAAAGGTCGACGTTATCGGTGATCTGTGCTGCAAGCCCACCGCCGACTATCACGCCGTTCTTACCACGGTTCTGGCCAACGACGTCGATGGGACCGATAACCGGCACTTCGGCGAAAGTCGCTTTCAAGTCGTGATCCTCATCATTGCCAGCGTTCCAGTCGTAATCGTAGCGCAGCAGCGCGTGCGGCCGGTAGCGTGTCTCGCCTTTCTGAACGATTGTACTCAGTCGAAGGCCCACCGAGGTCACCAAGGAGTAGGCGTTGGCATCTTCGACCTTGAGATTCAAACTGCCGGCCCCTGTTTCGGTAAAGCCGTCCTGCCATATCTTCGAATAGGTAAGGCCGAACTCCGGCACTAGACTGACATCATTCACCTCGTAAAAATAGGCCGCCTTGGCCGAGGCGATCATGCCTTTGCCGTCGAACTCACCATTGGCCGTGCGGTCGATGCTGCCGAAGCGGATGCGCCGGCTGGAGTCGTAATCGCCAAACGTGAAGCCGAGCAGACCTGAGAACTCCCAGTCCTGCCGGGCGTAGGTGCCATAGGTGCTCAGGAAGTAATTGTTGCCTTGGATCTTGGCATCGGCCAGCTCGTAGTTGTCGAGCTTGGACTGGCTATAACCGAACGCGACGCCGCCGACTAAGTTGCTGCCAAAGGCATTATCGACTCCAGCCACGATCCCCGTCATACGGTAGTCATAGCCGCTCAGGCCATCGCCCCCGCGGACGTTGCCCTTGACCCAGCTCGCATCTACCCAGGCACCGTGCTGACGAACGCCTGCAGAGCTACCGCAGCCAATCAGAGCGTTGACGTCTGCCGTGTCGGGCTGTCGGGTGAAATCACTGCCCAACGAACCGCGGCTACTCACCGAGCAGCCCTGGGCGCGATCAAGCACCGTCTCGGCGAAAAAGTCGTTCTGTTCCAGCAGCACGGTCATATAAGCCGCGTAGGGTTCGGCGATGATGTTGTTGTATGTGTTGGCCAGCTCGTCCGCGGTTTCGTTGGCGATCTCAAGCAGGACTTGGTCGAAATCGGCATTGCCGCTGTTAAATCCTGTGGGTATTACTAAAATCTTATCCAGGGCTATGGCCTTGGTCACCTGGTTTTTCGTGCCCGCTCCAGGTATCCCAGTGGCGGACTGCTGGATCGGCGTGAACCCGGTGTAAGTCACACCTATTTGCACATCATTGGCATTGTAGATAGGTTGGAACGTAAAGGCTCCCAAAGATGGGGCTGAATCAAATTGGTCTGTGACGCCGCTGCCCGCAGTGATGATCGTGTAGGTTTGCCCCCCAACCGCCGGGGTCAGCAAACCGCCATTCTCACCATTGACTGAAAGCGTACCGGCCAGGACCACATTTCCACCGACCAGGAGTTGGTCGGTAGCGCTGCCGTCAGGGGTGATCTCGATCTCTAGGGTCCCGCTGGTATCCTGGAAATAGTTTCCACTCACATTGAGGGCCCCGACCGAGTTTCCTGGCGCCACCCGCCCCAGGTTAGTCAGCCCCCCCAAGGTTCCGGAGCCCTTCAGGGTTGCGAGAGTGCCAACGGTCGTCAACATGGGAAAGGCCCCGCGGGCATCAAGGGCACCCTCCTGGACTAACAAAGAACCGGTGCTGTAACTCGTCCCTGAAAGCGTCAGGGTGCCGGTGCCGAATTTTTCGAGACTGCCGGACCCATTGATTGAACCACTGTATGTGGTGCTGGAATTATTTCCACCAGCGCGTAAACTTTGCCCATTCAAGTCGACACTGCCGGCGCCAGCAAGCGAACCAATGGTCTCACCAGACGTCAAAGAAAGAGTTGCTCCGGAAGCGACCGTGACGGCGGAATCGTTACCGATCGCGTTGCCACCATTAGTCTCAAGGGTCCCGGCGTTAATAGCCGTCGAACCGCTATAAGTATTCGTCCCAGACAGGGTTAGTGTGCCATTTCCATTTTTGACCAAACTCCCCGTAGTGCCATCGCCGTTGTCGGTGACATTGCCAGTAAGATTCAGCTGGCCCCTTCGCTCATCAACATTGATGCTCAAAGTACCGCGGAAATCGCCGGTCTGGTAGGAATCGCTAGCAGAACCGGCCTGGAAATCTGCGCCGAGCGTCCAGGCACCGGCGTCGTACTTGACGATCTGATTGAACCCGGTAAGACGATCATCCTCAGTGCCCGTACCTTCCAACTCAAGGGTCGCATTCTGGGGCAACACCGAGACCGTTTTGAAGCAAATCGAACGTGATGGATCCCGGTTGCATAAATTGATTGCTAGCTGTGAAGAATGCTCAGCATCGGTCTTTCGCAGTCTGTCGCTGACACGCACCAGAACATCCCCGGTGATTTGAGATCCCGTTTTCAGAGTAATTACGCTCCCCTCAGCGTTGGTCAATCTCATAGCCCCACCCGAACCGCCGATAATGGTGCCGGCATTGTCAATTAGAACTTGCCCCCCCTTTCCGTGAGTGATCGCCCAACCACCTTTTGATGCGTCAATGGTCCCGGCATTACTAATAGAAACGTCAGATCCATTAGTGGTCACCGCAGAGCCACGTCCCGCCAGATCGTTAGTGTTGCCAATAATCCGGATCGTGCCATTGTTCACCAAAGTACTGAGATTACCTAAATAAACAGCACCGACAGGGACTGTCGAAAGGGAAACTTCGCTGGCCTCAATAAGACCTGTATTAATGACATTGCTGTTGCTACTAACAGAAACGGCTGAATGATTCCCACCCCCCTCGAACAGGATGTCTCCGGAATTAGTGACCTGTGCGTTAGCACCAAGTTGAACGCTATTTGTTAGCGAGGATATAGTCGTTATGGTTCCGATGTTTATCAGTACCGTTCCGTCAGCTGTTTCATTAAAAATGTTGCCCTGAATAGCCAAACCCTGCGCAGACTGGATTGTTCCATAGTTAGTAATACTATTATTCGCACCCCGAATGACAATGGTACCGATTTGATTGTCTGAAATTGTAGACGCCAAGATACTTGTCGGGGTTAAGATGTTTATAGCAGCACCCGAACCGAGATTGATGGCAGATTTGGGGGTTGCTGGTTTAAGCTCCGCTGCCCCTCTAACATTTACTGTCACGTTCTCAGCTGCATCGTTATCAATCGACACAACGTTGACCCCCCCCGTGCTGTCGACCTCGACAGTGTCAGAAGTTTGTGGAGTTAGAACCCCATTGACATCAGTTGTCGCGCCCGACGGGTTTGCTGTGACATCGGCCAAAACTTCGGCACCAACAACAAGCATGCAGCAACATATTATTGAAGATAAATGTTTATTCAAGGTTAGTCCAATTTGTCTCGCTTAGATTCAAGTACTTCGTACTTGAATCTAAGAAATAAATTTTATTTATTTTATCAAGGCATGACATTAAAGGGAATCATGTACTTTAGACAGTAATTTAAGCTACTGTTCTGGAGGAAATTAGCATATCAGAAGCTAAGAAACGCAAGGTTCGTAGTGCCGATTTCAAAGCCAAGGTGGCATTGGAATTCGTCCGTTGTGCGATCACGATCAACGAGGTTACGCAAAAGTTCGAAGTGCACCCGATGATGGTTCGGCAATGGATGAAAGATTTCCTGGAAAGCGCTGGCAGCGTCTTTGCCACCAAGTAAGTTCACAAGCCTGCCGAGCATGCCAAGGATGATGCTTTTTATGACGAAATCAACGGCTGAAGATGCAGCTCGTTTAACTTAAAAAATTCCGTCGTTCCATCCCACCGCAAGCGGTGTCAATACCCATCCCCCGTCTATTGGGTAGAGCCAGCTGAACAAATCATGGAGTGGTGGCGCATCAGGGACTCGAACCCCGGACCTGCGGATTATGATTCCGTCGCTCTAACCAACTGAGCTAATGCGCCGATCTGACTGTTATCAAGACGGTGATCATAGCATTTTTTGTTAATCTGATCAGCCTTTTAATACGAGATGCGTCTTCACAAATGAGCCAATCAAACACTTCGTTGGTCAAAGTCTGGGACCTACCCACCAGATTGTTTCACTGGCTCTTTGCCTTCGCGGTTATCGCGGCGGTTGTCACGGTCAAGTTGGGTGGTCGTTGGATGGACTGGCACGTAGCGTTCGGCATCTTGGCCTTGATGCTCTTGCTATTTCGGATCATTTGGGGATTTACGGGATCGCGTTATGCCCGGTTTTCCTCATTTGTGAAGGGACCGCGAACGGTCTGGGCTTACGTGCGTCATGGCGTCTTGGCCGATCGCGCCGGGCACAATCCGTTGGGTGGCTGGTCCGTTGTGGCTTTATTGCTGGCCGTTGGTGTGCAAGCGACAACAGGGCTCTTTGCCACCGATGACATCCTGACGGCAGGACCGCTAAACGACTTTGTCTCCTCTGAGACCGCTTCACTGCTAACGAGCATTCACAAGTGGAACGAGAACGTCATATTCGGATTGGTAGGTCTGCACCTAGTGGCGATCACTGTCTATGCCATCCGAGGAAAGCAACTGGTCCCACCGATGATTACTGGGCAAGTCAAAGAGACCGAACTCGCCCCGAATACAAAGCCTGCTCGCGACGACATCGGGCTAAAAGCTTGGGCGATCGTACTTGCCTCTGGTTTAACCTACTTTGGCTGGTGGCTGCACGAACTAGGCACGGCATCACCGATGGGCTTTTGAACGCTACACATTAAAAAAGGCTCTTTAAAGGAGCCTTTTCACTGAGCATTTTCATCGAGCCTTTTCATCCAGCCTCTTGCGAATGCCCCCCTACCCGACTTTGATTACTGACGATAACTGTCGTGACACGCTTTGCAACTGGCACCGGTATCGACAAACGCGGCGCGCAGTTTATCTAAGTTGCCCTCATTGGCTGCGGCAGTCAACGGCTGCAATGACGCCAGAAACTTATCCTGCGCTGTCTCGAATCCCTCAGGATCCAACCAAATATCGTCCGAAGCCTCACCACCTTCAGTGCCAGGACCAAAGGCCTGCCATGGCAATGTGGACACGATGTTCAACACGGATAAGTCACCCACGACAGCCGCTTGGTCGAACGGCACCTGGCCTTTGACCACGGGTTGCAGGGCACTGAAGTGAGCCTTCATTAATTGAAACGCCCCCTGACGATACTCAATCGCGTCGCCTGCTTTGCCAAAAAACTGAGCCTGTGCAGTGGATGCAAGAAAGGGACTTATCGCAATGGCCGTTGCGAACGTGAGAAATGATTTTTTCATATACGGTTCCTAACAATAAAGAATGGTTAGCTGTGGGGTTGAGCGACTCGGCGCCGCTACTACTGTGAACAAAAACACGCTATCACTACTCACAGCTGCTTCGCAAGCGTCGCTGAAAGGCCCAAATAGGATCTTGGTGTCATGGCTAACAAGCGTTGCTTGTCAGCTGCAGGCAGTTCGAGGTCTTGAATAAACTGTTGGAGTACCGCCTGATCGATACCTTTCCCGCGGGTCAGTGCTTTGAGCTGCTCGTAAGGCTGAGGCAGGCCGTGACGACGCATGACTGTCTGGATGGGCTCAGCAAGCACCTCCCAACATTGATCCAAGTCCGCATCAATGGCAGCCGCATTGACTTCAAGCTTGCCCAAACCACGTTCACACGCATCATAGGCAACCAAGCAATAGCCCAAGGCCACACCCACGTTACGAAGCACCGTTGAGTCTGTCAAGTCGCGCTGCCAGCGCGAAATGGGCAGTTTCTCTGACAAGTGTCGCAAAAGACTGTTGGCAACGCCCAAATTACCCTCAGAGTTCTCAAAGTCAATTGGATTGACCTTATGAGGCATGGTGGAGGAACCCACTTCACCCTCTCTGAGCCGTTGCTTGAAATAACCTAACGAGATGTAACCCCAGATATCTCGATTCAGGTCCAGCAATACCGTATTGGTCCGTGCAATTGCATCAAACAGTGCCGCCATCCAATCGTGGGGTTCGATTTGAATTGTGTGGGTATTTTGCTCCAAACCCAAGCCCTCCAAAACCTTGGCACTGAACTGTGTCCAGTCAACATCAGGATAGGCGCTTAAATGAGCACTGTAATTGCCCGTTGCCCCATTAAGCTTGGCAAGCGGTTTCACCGCCCCGATGGCGGTGATACAAGAGGCTAGGCGGTGACTCACATTGGCAAACTCCTTACCAAGCGTCGTGGGCGTGGCCGGCTGTCCGTGAGTGCGAGAAAGCATGGGCTGATCAGCCTGAGTACGCGCTAAGTGACGCAACATTTCAAGTAAGCCGTTTAAGGCGGGAACCATTACTTGATCTCGGGCGCGCGAAAACATCAAGGCGTGTGCCGTATTGTTGATGTCTTCAGAAGTACAAGCAAAATGAATGAACTCCGCTGCTTGTGCGAGCGAGGCATCGGTTTGTACCTTTTCTTTTAGCCAATATTCAACGGCTTTGACATCATGGTTGGTCGTTTTTTCAATGGCCTTGATTTGTGCTGCATCATCTGTTGAAAAATCACGGACCAGGTTGGTCAGCAAGGCTTGTGCCTGGGCAGTAAATGGCGCCACCTCGGGTAAGTCTGCTTGAGAAAGCCCTCGTAGCCACGCCACTTCAACCTCAACCCGATGCGCCATAAATCCGGCCTCTGATAGTAAAGGTCTCAACGCTTCACAGCGATTGGCATAGCGGCCATCAAGTGGGGATAGCGCCGTTAAGGCATTCAAAGCAGATTCATTCGACATAAGTGTGGGTAAAAAAACGACAGTTTCTAAGGTTTCTAGTTTATCCGAAACCTCACACAACCCCATCAACGTCACTGCACAGACCCCTCCAAAACCCACTGTCCCTGCGCCGCTACCCTTACCTTTAAGCGCAACGCCTAGGCTATCCATAGCCTGGGATTCATTTACGGGTACGTATCAAGACGATAAACTGGTAAAAGTAATCATTAAGACCCGTCATGACCAGTCTATGACTCTCTTGGCATCGATCCTACTTTTGACTCACTGAAAACCCTATGAAACTCATCGGTTCACCCACCAGCCCTTATGTGCGTAAAGCACGCGTTGTTCTAGCTGAAAAAAAACTTGACTACCAATTTGAAATAGAAAACGTTTGGGAGCCAGACACAAAAATTCAATCTTTTAATCCCATCGGTAAAGTGCCATGTTTGTTGGTCGAAGACAACGAAGCAATCTACGACTCCCGCGTCATCGTTGAATACCTTGATACCTTATCGCCTGTCATGCGGTTGATTCCTCAGTCAGGGCGTGAACGCACCGATGTGAAATGCTGGGAAGCCTTAGCAGATGGCTTATTGGATGCCGGCGTCACGATTGTCAAAGAAAAGCAAAGGCCTGCCGAACAAATCAGTCAGGCATGGATTGATCGTCAGTATGGGAAAATTCACTCTGCTCTGGCCGCCATGAGCAAGGGCTTAGGTACGCAACCGTTTTGTGCTGGGGTGAATTACTCACTCGCTGACATCGCTGTCGGCTGCGCTCTTGGTTATTTGGAATTCCGATTTGCCGACATCGATTGGCGAACCCCCTACCCTAATTTGGGGCAACTGTACGAAAAAGTCTCTACTCGGCCATCATTTACAAGCACACAACCGCCTAGCGCCTAGCGCCCAACCGCATCACCGCCTCATCAAAGGGGCGGTGATGCGGTGGTAATAATGCCACCGCCCAAACAAACATCACCGTCATAAAGCACGGCAGATTGTCCGGGTGTGATCGCCCACTGTGATTCTACAAATCGCAAGCCAATAGACTCGGGGGCACCATGCAGCAGCTTGGCCTGGGCGTCTTCTTGGCGATAGCGGGTTTTCACCCCATAAATTTGAGTCTCAAGCGGCGATTCCCCTGCGACCCAACTCAGTTGTTCGGCCTGCAACCGATCACTCAACAACCACGGGTGGTCATGTTCAGGGACCACATAAAGTGTGTTGCTGGCCAAGTCTTTTTTGGCGACATACCAACTAGGACCTGAACCATCGGCTCGCTGGTACTGCCGAACCCCACCAATGCCAAGACCCTTCCTTTGCCCAAGGGTATAGAAAGCCAGGCCATGATGAACACCCACCGCTTCGCCATTTTGCGTCTTGATCGGCCCCGGGTTTGTTGGGAGGTAACGGTTTAAAAAGTCCCTAAATGGGCGTTCGCCTATGAAGCAGATGCCCGTAGAGTCTTTTTTCTTGGCATTGGGCAAACCGATGTTGTGTGCGATCTGGCGCACTTCGGTTTTTGTGATTTCCCCCAACGGAAAGCAACTTTGAGAGAGTTGCTTTTGATTCAGACGGTGTAAAAAATAGCTTTGATCTTTCGTACCGTCTAATGCTTTAAGCAGCTGAAATTGTCCGCTGTTCAAGGGGTCTGGTCGCACGCGCGCGTAATGACCTGTTGCGATCAAATCCGCCCCTAACCCCATGGCGTGATCTAAAAAAGCTTTGAACTTAATTTCCGCGTTGCACAACACATCAGGATTGGGGGTTCGACCCGCGGCATATTCGCGCAAAAACTCAGCGAACACCTTATCTTTGTATTGCTCAGCAAAATTAACTGCTTCGATATCGACGCCAATCAGGTCAGCTACGCTGACTGCATCAAGCCAGTCTTGACGAGTCGAGCAGTACTCACTGTCGTCATCGTCTTCCCAGTTCTTCATAAAGAGCCCGATCACCTCAAAACCCTGGTTTTTCAAAAGCCAAGCAGCAACTGACGAGTCAACCCCGCCGGACATGCCGACAACCACCCGTTGACCTTGCCTTTGATTTAATGGTTTCATCATGGATATTGTACGGCGCTGGTGTATAACGATAGTCAATAAGCATCCAAGATAACCAAAACTTAGGAGGAAACCGATGCAAATCGGCATTCCAAAAGAAACACGCGACAATGAAACCCGTGTGGCGGCCACCCCAGAGACAGTCAAAAAAATGATCGCGGCGGGTCACCAGGTTTGCATTGAACACGACGCCGGTTTGACTGCTCGTTACACCAGTGAGGCTTACGAAGCCGCGGGCGCTTCCCTTGTCAGCGCCAACGAGGCTTTGGCAGCTGCCTTAGTGCTCAAGGTTCGCGCCCCTTCGACGCAGGAGTTAAGTGCCATGTCGAAGGGCACCGTCGTGGTTGGCATGCTTGATCCGTTTGACGATGAGGGGATACAAGCCATGGCAACAGCCGGCTTAACCGCGTTTGCCTTAGAGGCAGCACCTCGCATCACCCGAGCCCAAAGTCTGGATGTGCTCTCTTCGCAAGCCAATTTGGCCGGATACAAAGCGGTGCTCCTAGCCGCGCACTATTACGGTCGCCTATTTCCGATGATGATGACAGCCGCTGGCACCCTCAAGGCAGCCCGAGCAGTTGTCTTGGGCGCTGGTGTGGCCGGGCTGCAAGCCATTGCGACTGCCAAACGGCTGGGCGCTGTGGTTGAAGCGTCAGACGTCAGGCCAGCGGCCAAAGAACAAATCGAATCGTTGGGCGGCAAGTTCATTGACGTGCCCTTTGAGACCGATGAGGAGCGCGAGATCGCCCAAGGCGCAGGTGGTTACGCCAAGCCGATGCCGCCGGCCTGGATGGCTCGCCAAGCAGAACGGGTCGCCGCACGTTGTGCCCAAGCCGATATCGTCATCACAACGGCTCTCATTCCTGGGCGTCCAGCACCCCACCTGATCAGTGCCGAAACAGTCCATGCCATGAAACCGGGTAGTGTGATTGTCGATTTGGCTGTGGAACGCGGGGGTAACTGCCCCTTATCTCAAATGAACGAAGTCATTGAGGTCAATGGCGTGGTGCTCGTGGGACTAACCAATTTGCCCGGCATGGTGCCAACCGATGCTTCGGCCCTTTACGCCCGCAACCTACTTGATTTTATGAAATTAATCACAGCGGATGGTCAGTTGTCGATCAACCGGGAAGACGAGATCGTGCAAGCCTGCCTGTTGTGCGAAAACGGCGACGTTTTAAGGAAAAGCTAAGAATGGAAAGCATCGATCCCACCATCATCAATCTGATCATTTTTGTTTTAGCCGTCTACGTCGGTTATCACATTGTTTGGAATGTCACACCAGCCTTGCACACCCCGCTGATGGCCGTCACCAACGCCATTTCAGCAATCGTCATTGTTGGCGCCATGCTGGCAGCGGCGCTAACGGAGGGCTACTTGGCACGCAGCATGGGTGTATTTGCCGTTGCGCTAGCCGCTGTCAATGTTTTTGGCGGATTTTTGGTAACCCGCCGAATGCTTGAGATGTTCAAGAAAAAACAGAAAAACATTAAAAAAGATGGAGACGCCGCATGATTTCCATGAACATCGTGACGTTGTTTTATTTGATTGCGTCGGTCTGCTTTATTCAAGCCCTCAAAGGCCTTTCGCATCCAACAAGCTCTCGCCTAGGAAATGTGTTCGGCATGATCGGAATGGCAGTGGCCATTTTGACCACCGGCGCCTTGATCATAAGCTTAGCCACTGAGGGTTCAGCAACGACAGGGCTTGCGTGGGTCATCTTGGGCTTGGTGATTGGTGGTTCGGTCGGTACGGTTATGGCCAAGCGCGTCGAAATGACCAAAATGCCTGAGCTGGTTGCTTTCATGCACAGCATGATCGGTCTGTCTGCCGTTGCGATTGCGGTGGCTATCGTTGACGAGGCATCAGCTTTTGGCATTACCGAGCCTGGCAACCCCATCCCCCTTGGCAATCGTCTCGAATTGTTCATTGGGACTTTTGTGGGTGCGATCACTTTCTCAGGATCAGTCATTGCCTTTGGCAAGCTGTCAGGAAAATACAAATTCCGTCTTTTTCAAGGCGCGCCGGTTTCGTTTTCTGGACAACATATGCTGAATTTGGTGCTTGCGCTCCTCATGGTGGGCTGCGGTATCTGGTTCATGCTGACCCAAGACTGGACACCTTTTATCCTGATGACCTTGATTGCCTTTATCTTAGGGGTCCTGATCATCATTCCAATCGGCGGGGCCGACATGCCTGTGGTGGTCTCCATGCTCAACAGCTACTCAGGCTGGGCAGCAGCCGGTATCGGCTTCTCACTGAACAATTCAATGTTGATCATCGCGGGTTCTTTGGTGGGGTCCTCCGGGGCTATTCTTTCTTACATCATGTGCAAAGCCATGAATCGCTCCTTCTTCAATGTGATTTTGGGCGGATTTGGTGGCGGGACAGATGATGGCTCTGTCGCCGCGGATCAGGGCGCACGCAACGTACGCTCTGGCAGCCCAGATGACGCAGCCTTCCTATTGGGTAACGCCGAAACAGTCACCATCGTGCCCGGCTATGGCTTAGCCGTGGCTCGGGCGCAACACGCATTGAAGGAGTTAGCTGAAAAACTAACAGAGAACGGTGTCACGGTTAAGTACGCCATCCACCCAGTGGCAGGGCGCATGCCCGGGCACATGAATGTCTTGCTCGCCGAGGCCGAAGTGCCTTACGACCAAGTCTTTGAAATGGATGACATCAACAGCGAATTCTCTCAGACCGATGTTGTCTTGGTGCTTGGCGCCAACGATGTGGTGAATCCATCGGCCAAGACAGATCCAAAATCACCCATCGCAGGGATGCCCATTCTTGAGGCTTACAAAGCCAAAACCGTGATTGTGAACAAACGGTCAATGGCCGCTGGTTATGCGGGATTAGACAATGAGTTGTTTTATATGGATAAGACGATGATGGTCTTTGGTGACGCCAAGAAGGTTATCGAAGACATGGTCAAAGCTGTTGAATAAAAGACCATTCACAGATTGTTTCTAATATCGATCAGGCCTTTCTTAGTCGACCAAGGCCTGATCGATGACTTCAATCCAATGTTTCACGGGCGTTTGAGTACCTGACTGTAAGTGCCCGATACAACCGATATTGGACGACACAATCACCTCTGGCTTGTTTTGATCGAGATGACCAAGCTTGCGATCTCTCAAAGCGGTGGCTATTTCGGGCTGTAGCACTGAATAAGCCCCGGCAGATCCACAGCATAAGTGGGTCTCTTCAAACGGTTGTGGCTCCAAACCCAACGATTTGAGCAAGGTTTCGGTCACTGGTCGCAACCCTTGCCAATGTTGTAGCGTGCAAGGCGGATGGAAAACCAGCCGATCTGGTAAACGCGCGCTGTCGAGCTTGTCGAGCAACTTTGCTGCCATCGGCGTCAACAATTGTGCGATATCTTTGACGTGCGCGCTAACGACTTTCGCTTTTTCAGCGTACAACGGATCCAACCGCAGGTGATGGCCGTACTCTTTAACCATTGCGCCACAACCCGATGCATTCATCACAATGCACTGAACTGCCCCACTATCAATCAACGGCCACCAAGCGTCAATATTGGCTCTCATTTGGCTGCGTGCCTGTTCTTGAGCATCCAGATGAAAATTAAGTGCACCACAACAACCGGATTCACTAGTCACTTGAGTGCCCACACCCAACTTGTCGAGCACCCGCATCGTGGCAACATCAATATTGGGCATCATGCCTGGCTGAACACAACCGTTTAACATCAGCACTTGTTGAGCATGGTGCGCCGTGGACGATGGCCGTTGGCCCGTCTCTTGCTTGGCCACAACCTTTTTTTGCAAGGTCTCGGGTAACCATTGACGGACCATCTGACCTAGGCGATAAGCGGGTGCAAACCATGGCGCATTCATCGTTAAGCGCAACGCTTGCCGCTTGAGCACCTCTGTTCGTGGCCGCTGGATTTGCTGGTCCACCATGGTTCGACCGATGTCAATCAGCTTGCCGTATTCCACACCCGACGGGCATGTGGTTTCGCAATTACGACAGGTCAGGCAGCGGTCTAGGTGAGTTTGAGTCGTTTCGGTGACCTCTTTGCCCTCTAGCATCTCTTTGATCAAATAAATCCGCCCACGCGGGCTATCGAGCTCATCACCCAAGATCTGGTAGGTCGGACATGTGGCCGTACAAAATCCACAGTGCACACAACGTCTGAGAATTTCATCGGCCTCTTGACCCAACGCGGTATCGCGTATCGACGCTGACAACTTTGTCTGCATGGATTCCCTTCCCCCTTTAAACCGATGAACCTATAAGCCCGACACTAAACGGCCTGAATTGAAAATAGACTTTGGATCGAATTCGTCTTTCAACCGTTTAACCACTGCGTGTGCCGTGGCGCCCAAAGGCTGAAAAACCCCACTAGACGGCAAGGTCTGCTCACCGTCCCAACGAAACAAGGTGGCATGGCCACCCGCCGCAGATGCTGTCGATCGGAGCTCGTTCGCTTCATGGTCAGTTCTTATCCACCTGACCTCGCCACCCATGTCAAAGGCGGTGTCACCGAGCAATAACGGGGGGGTGTTTGACCTAACGGCCAACCGCCAGAGTGGTTGGGCATTAAAAAAAGGACTCTGCTGATCCCTAAAAACTGTCCACCACTGCGACGCTGCCGCTTCTTCAAGCAATTCGCCGCCGAGTGCCGCACGGGCTTCTTTAACAGCCGATTGTGCACCGCATAGCCGGATGGCGAGTTCGCCCCCCGACTCATTGTCTGAAGGCAACCATGCCGCCGCTTTGACCGGCCAAGATTTGGCGCGCAATCCCTCGCAGCATGCCAAGGCTTCGGTTTCATCCATCGAAAAGCAAACGGTTTGATCCATTAAGGGCATGGGCATGACCTTGAGGGATAACTGCACAATCGCCCCAAACATGCCCAGTGAGCCCGCTAAAAGACGAGACACGTCATAGCCCGCGACGTTTTTCATGACCCGGCCACCAAAGGTGAGCACTCGACCCTGTGCGTCAAGCAACTGGGTACCCAGCACATAATGGCGCAGGGGCCCATAGCCAAAACTCAAAGGCCCCGACAACCCAGAGGCGACCGCGCCACCGATCGTGGAGCCTTGAGAGAAACTGGGCGGATCAAACGCCAACATCTGATTTTCTTTGGCAAGCGTCGCTTCGATTTCTTGCAGCGGGGTTCCGGCCCAAGCGGTCATGACCAGTTCATTGGGCTCGTAATCAATCACACCGGACAATGCTTTCATCTCCAGCCGGATGGCCTTGGTCTGCATTTGCGTTGGCAAGGGATTGCCCAAAAAGCGTTTGGTGCCACCACCCACAATTTCAACCGGTCGGAAGTTGGCCCTGGCTGCCGTGACCTGTTCGCTCAGTTGAGACAACACATAGTCCATCGTTTAAAACCTTGGCAAGTCAATAAACGGCAATTGCCCGCCGTGAACGTGCATCTTTCCATATTCGGCGCAACGAGCCAGTGTAGGGATCACTTTCTCTGGATTCAATAAACCATCTGGGTCAAACGAGCGC
Organism: Burkholderiaceae bacterium; assembly: GCA_965656505.1. Lineage (GTDB taxonomy): Bacteria > Pseudomonadota > Gammaproteobacteria > Burkholderiales > Burkholderiaceae_B > Algicoccus. The sequence continues at coordinate 54,101 of CBFHKV010000010.1, forward strand.
TTAACACTCAGAAAGACATCGAGCTCATCGCGCCCAAACTGCACACACATCTGGTTGATTTTTTCCAGGCCCACACCATGTTCACCGGTGATGGCGCCACCCACCTTTACGCATAATTCAAGAATGGCGGCGCCGAACGCTTCGGCGTTCTCAACCTCTATTTCTCGGTTTGAATCAAACAGAATCAGTGGATGCAGATTACCGTCGCCCGCATGAAAGACGTTTGCACATCGCAAGCCGTAAGTGGTTTCCATTTCTTCGATCGCCTGTAGCACCTCAGACAGTCGACGGCGTGGAATCGTGCCGTCCATGCAGTAGTAATCAGGCGAGACGCGTCCCGCAGCCGGAAAAGCATTCTTTCTGCCTGCCCAAAATCGCAGGCGCTCCTCTTCCGAGGTTGACACTTGTATGCGCGTGGCACCCACTTTTTCAAATACGGCGGTCATGCGGGCGATCTCTTCGGCCACTTCCGCAAGAGTACCATCAGACTCACACAATAAAATCGCTTTGGCACTGGTGTCATAGCCCGCATTCACAAAAGGCTCGACCATCTCGGTCGCCCGCTGATCCATCATTTCCAAACCCGCTGGAATAATGCCTGCCGCAATCACTGCAGCCACCGCTTGTGCGGCGGTTTCAACGTCATCGAAACTGGCCATGATGACTTTCGCTAACGTGGGTTTGGGTAATAACCGCAAAGTGACTTCGGTCACCACACCTAGCATCCCCTCTGAGCCAATAAACGCTGACAACAAATCAGGACCTGGCGCGTCGGGTGCCTCTGAGCCAAGCGCCATGATCTCACCGTCTAACGTGACGACACGAACTTTCAAGACGTTGTGGATCGTCAGTCCGTATTTAAGGCAATGGACCCCACCGGAATTCTCAGCCACATTGCCGCCAATAGTGCAGGCAATTTGACTCGATGGATCAGGGGCGTAGTACAGGCCGAGATGCGCGACCGCCTCAGAAACGGCTAAATTACGAACACCAGGCTCAACCACTGCCGTGGCGGCTACTGGGTCGACATGCTTGATGCGGTTAAATTTAGACATGCCTAACAGCACGCCTTGGGCATGCGGCATAGCCCCACCCGACAAACCGGTCCCCGCGCCACGCGTCACCACTGGGACGTTTAATCGCCGACACGCTCGCAAGACACCTTGCACCTGCTCTTCGGTCTCGGGCAACACCACAATCAACGGCATCTGTCGATAAAGCGACAAACCATCGCACTCATAAGGTCGCATTTGTTCGCGTCGAGATAAAATGCAATGCGGCTCAAGGACAGCATCTAATGCGTGCAAAATCTCATCAAGATCTGTCTCTGCCCGGCCAGCCTCCAGCATTTCATTGGTCGCATTCATGATGTCAATCTCAAACTTGTGATCTTACTGACACCTTAGCCTTTTTTAAGCGATCTGACAGGAGGATTTACCCGATAAAAGGGGCTTTTGGTAATGACGCTTGGGCAGCGTAACCATTTGACGGCTCAGGCAAAACCTTACCTGGGTTAAGGATATTCAGTGGATCGTAGGCTTTCTTCAAAGCCCACATCAATGCCAAGACCTCTTCGCCATGTTCTTGCCGCATGAAATCAAGTTTATGCAAACCAATGCCGTGCTCGCCGGTACAGGTGCCATCTGCAGCAATCGCCATCTCGACCAGCGCGCTGTTGAGTTGCTCAGACGCCTGCCATTCCGCATCACTGTCCGGGTCAAGTAGCATGAGGACGTGAAAGTTGCCGTCGCCGACATGACCCACGATGGTCGTGGGAAACGGCGCCTTGCCCACCAATTCAGTGGCTTGATTCAAACAGTCTCCTAGCCTGGAGATCGGCACACAAACGTCAGTTGTGCTTGCACGACACCCAGGGCGCAATCCAAGTCCAGCGAAGTACGCATTATGGCGAGCCGTCCATAACCGGTTTCGATCCTCGGTTTGCTCAGCCCACTCAAAATCCAAGCCGCCGTTGTCTTTGGCTAAGGCTTGCACCGTTTGTGCCTGCTCCTGAACGCTCGCTGCGCTACCGTGAAACTCAAATAACAACAACGGTGTTTCACGCAGTGACAGCTTGCTATAAGCATTGCTGGCACGCACCGCATCGGTATCCATTAACTCGACCCTGGCGACTGGGACCCCAAGCTGAATGGTTTCAATCACCGTCGTGACTGCATCATGAACCGTTTGAAAATGACAAACTGCCGCACTGACGGCCTCAGGTTGCGGATAAAGCCGCACAGTCACCTCAGTGATCACGCCTAAAGTACCCTCGCTACCAACAAAAAGGCGCGTTAAGTCGTAGCCAGCTGAGGATTTTCGTGCGCGGCTTGCCGTTCGAACAACCTTGCCTTGCGCTGTCACGACCTCTAGACCGAGAACATTCTCGCGCATGGTGCCGTAACGCACGGCATTGGTCCCAGAGGCCCGCGTCGATGCCATGCCACCTAAAGACGCATCCGCTCCCGGGTCAATCGGAAAAAACAAACCTGTGTCACGCAAATACTCATTGAGTTGCTTTCGTGTCATACCGGGCTGAACCGTGACAGTTAAATCCTCTGTATTGAGCGACACGACTTCACACATCCCGCTGACATCGAGGGAAATACCGCCTTCGATGGCCAGCAGATGCCCTTCTAAAGAAGAGCCGGCGCCGTAAGGGATCAGGGCAATGCCGTGCTCAGCGCATGCGTTAACCACGAACACGACATCGTCTGTCGACAAGGCAAACACCACTGCGTCAGGCAACATGTCCGGAAAGGGCGATTCATCACTGCCGTGATGCGTCCGAACCGCCTGCGCTTGAGAAAACCGATCGCCAAAGCGAGCCTCTAAGGCGCTTAGCATGGCCGCTGGTAAGGGTTTTCTCAGTCGCTGGGTTATCGGTGTATGGCCCATGTCAGTCTCATTTTCCGGTCGTTGAAAGCATCCGACGTCGTTCACGCACAGCTTGCGCCAATCCATCAAGCACCGCAACCGACTTCTCCCAGTCGAGACAACCGTCTGTAATGCTCTGTCCGTAAGTCAAGGGTTGATCCGCCACCAAATCTTGACGACCACCCACCAAATGACTTTCTACCATGGTTCCAATGATCCGGGTATCCCCTGCCGACACCTGCTTGCCGATCTCAAGGCAAACACCGGTCTGATTCTCTGGTTTTTTTTCGCTGTTTGCATGACTGGCATCAATCATTAAGCGTTGCGCGAGACCCGCCTTCGCCAAATCGTCGCAGGCCACTTGAACACTCGCCGCATCATAGTTGGGGGCCTTGCCGCCACGCAAAATCACGTGACAGTCTTCATTTCCAACGGTAGAAACAATCGCCGAATGGCCGCCCTTGGTGACTGATAAAAAATGATGCGGTTGCGAAGCCGCTTTCATGGCGTCCACAGCGATCCGCACACTGCCGTCCGTACCGTTTTTGAAGCCAACGGGACATGACAGACCAGACGCTAACTCACGGTGCACTTGGCTCTCGGTGGTTCGAGCCCCGATGGCCCCCCAAGACACCAAATCGGCAATGTATTGCGGCGTGATCATATCGAGGAACTCACAACCCGCGGGTAACCCCATGGTATTGATTTCCAGCAGTAACTCACGTGCAACCCGCAATCCTTTGTTGATCTGAAAGCTACCATCCAAATCTGGATCATTGATGAGCCCTTTCCAGCCAACCGTCGTACGCGGCTTTTCAAAGTAAACCCGCATGACAATTTCCAGATCGTCTTTTAACCGGTTGCGTTCTTTTTTGAGCCGCTGCGCATATTCCAATGCCGCTTTGGTGTCGTGAATCGAGCATGGGCCAATGACGACAGCCAAACGGTCATCCATCCCATGCAGTATGCGATGCAACGACTGGCGCGACTCATGCACCGTATCCGCCACAGGCTCAGAGCAAGGAAACTCCCGCATCGTGTGTGACGGCGGGGTTAACTCCTTAATCTCGCGAATACGCAAATCGTCGGTATTGTGTGGCACAGATCACTCCTTGGTCATTCATCAATCAATGGTTAGAACATCAAAACACTCGGCACCAGGCCGAGTGAGGCATCGCTTGCTGCACCAGCGACATGCAGCACGGTTAATCGCACCCCACAAACCAAAAAAAACCGCCAGCAAGGCTGGCGGTTTTGGGATTCGGTTTGGAGTTAGAAACGACTCGAATGCCCTTGCGCCAGCTGTGGTGCAAAGCCATAAAAGTAAAACCCAAAAGGCACTCGGTTAAAACGCACTCGGTTCAAACGATCTTTATCCATAATTCTGAATCTAACACAAAATTCTCGTTCACAGAACCTAAATCAACTCATTTAGTTGCACAACGCATTTCAATACGGGTTCATGCCGTGCCGCCAACAGTGAGGCCATCAATGCGAATCGAAGGCATGCCAACGCCCACGGGTACGCTCTGCCCTTCCTTGCCACAAGTGCCGACACCGCTGTCAAGTTTTAAATCATGTCCAATCATCGAGACACGCGTTAACGCGTCCGGACCGTTGCCAATAATCGTCGCCCCTTTGACAGGGTACGAGATCTTGCCGTCCTCAATCATGTAGGCCTCGGACGCAGAAAACACGAACTTACCGCTCGTGATGTCAACTTGACCGCCGCCAAAGTTAGCCGCATACAAACCACGCTTGACGGATCGGATGATGTCCTGAGGCTCCTCTTGTCCTGCCAGCATGAATGTGTTGGTCATGCGCGGCATGGGCAAGTGAGCAAACGACTCGCGGCGGCCATTACCTGTGGGGGCTACCCCCATCAAGCGTGCGTTGGTCGTGTCCTGCAAGTAGCCCCGCAAAATACCATCTTCAATCAGCACATTGCGTTGAGTGGTATTGCCTTCGTCATCAACATTGAGTGAACCGCGCCGACCTTCTAAAGTCCCGTCGTCAACCACCGTGACACCTTTGGAGGCCACTCGCTCACCAATTCGCCCCGCAAAAACACTCGAACCTTTGCGATTAAAGTCGCCTTCCAACCCATGACCGACGGCCTCATGTAACAAAATGCCGGGCCAGCCCGCGCCAAGCACAACCGTCATCTCCCCAGCCGGTGCAGGCTTGGCCTCCAAGTTAGTCAAAGCCTCGCTAACCGCTCGATCAACGTATTCGTTTAGCAAGTCGTCAGAAAAGTAGCCCAGCCCCATGCGAGCGCCACCGCCTGCATGGCCAGTCTCACGCCGTCCGTCTTTCTGGGCGATCACCGTCAACGACAATCTAACAAGGGGCCGAACATCCGCACTTTGACGCCCATCACTGCCGACAACCAAGACAACGTCGTACTCCATGCCCAGTCCGGCCATGACTTGCACGATATGAGGGTCCCTCTGTCGCGCCATCTTCTCAACCCGCTCAAGTAACGCCACCTTCTCTTGGGGAGGTAGTGAAGCAACCGGATCGATGCCTTCGTATAACGCACGTGGTGTCTGAGCAGCCAGTTTTGGGATCTGACGGCTCTGACCGGCGCGTGCAATCTCGCGCACGGCCCGAGCCGAGTTCATCAAGGCATCGGATGACAAGGCATCAGAATAGGCAAACGCGGTCTTTTCACCTGAAACCGCACGAACCCCAACCCCCTGACTAATAGAGAAGCTGCCGGTTTTAACGATGCCCTCTTCCAGACTCCAGCCTTCACTACGGGTGTACTGGAAGTACAGATCCGCGTAATCGACGCGATGCAACATAATCTCAGAAATGGCGCGCTCAAAATCCAAATTCGAAAGACCCCAGGGGTCCAGCAAAAGGGATTGGGCACTTTGAAAGGGAGCGACAACAGCATTCATCGTTTTAATCAACATCCTTGTGTGACGATGGTTAATAAAGTCCAGCGCTAAAAGAAGGGTTTTTATGCACAAAGTGCTTGGCGATGCACCGTAACACCCCATACAAATCTAGCGCTACCATTGGGGCAACCCAACACACAGAGTATCTCATTTCCAAGCAGCGAACGAACCAATGACCCCACACAACCTCGACGGGCATGGGCCAAGCCCGAGTTGCCGACGACCAAGAGTCGATTACATCTAGCCCTCCCAAGAAATATTCAAAGAAACATCCAGAGAAACATCACAATAAGACACCCCTCTTTTGAGATGCCAACTTCAGTAGCAAGCGGCTGTTTGCCGCAAAGACCAAGTGCCGCTCACTCAGGTGCCACTTATCCAATACTTACTGCATCCATATATTGACAAGGATATTAATTGCCAGACGACATATTATTGCTTGAAAATAAAAAAAAATTAATGCAAAATCACATTCAACACGATTGTCTTTAAGCAAAAATACGCAATGGCTTAGCGTCAAGACATAGGGTCAAGATAAGCTGAACCACTAAATAGAATCTATCAAACAATATGTTCGACTACCGTGTTCGACTGTTTTTTAAGTAAATCTTGGCTCTTCGATGCCTGAATATAAACTCAAAATAGAGCCAAAACACAGAACCCATGCTTAAAACCAACACCGTAACCAAGTAAATCTGATGCACCTGACATTGCTGCACGACAGGCTTTCCCAACGAGTCTTTCTAAAAGAACGGCTAGTGACTGAATTTAGGTTAATCGCGATGATTATTTTCTCTGCGCCAACGATTGCCTTGATATTTAATTCAGTAATGTGGAAAACCGTTCATTAAAGCTTACGCCAAACCCTGCCTCTATTGAACACTCACTTTTTTTATAAAATATATTTAATTTATTAAATACCGAAGTATGAGGTTGACAACACATTTGTGTGATATTTGCCACATCGGCAATAAAAAACACCCAAATTCACTAGTTACAACTTTCGACTACTTAAAAATATAACGCGATCAAACATTTCCCATTAATCCATCACCAAGTAACTAACCAACTGGAGCGACCACACCATGGCACGTCAAAGCTACGCTGTTTTACAAGCCAAAATACACAAAGAAATAGAAAAACTGCGCAAACAAGCGGCTGCACTGCAGCAGAAAAAGCGAAAGCCCGTGATCCAGTCGATTATTCGATCGATGAAAGAGTATGAAATCACGCCAGAAGAAATCGCGGCCGCGTTTGGCAAGCCAGGCGCTAGCCGCGCACGGGTGGCAAAGAAAGCCAGCACGGGCTCACGCGGCCCCGTACCGCCCAAGTATAAAAACCCAGAAACAGGTGACACCTGGACGGGAAGGGGAAAACCACCACGCTGGGTTGTGGCTGCTGAATCGGCCGGCAAATCCCGTGAGGCGTTTTTAATCAAGCCAGAGCAATAAATCCTCAGTTAGCCGGAAAAAGGGGGTTGCATAGCCCCCCTTAACTGCCACGGTTGTGTCATTGCAGCACATCCGCGGGCGCACACTCCACATAGGATTCGGTGAAGCCCCTGTAGGCTCGCTACAATGGACGGCATCAGGTCAACTGAACTCAAGCACTCTATAAGGCGACTTCTTAACCGATGACCATATTTCGCACCGACTACCAACCCTTCCCCTTTCAGATCCCGACCGTTGATTTAAGTTTTGATCTAAACAGCGAGCGAACCGAGGTTGGTTTGCGTATGCGGGTCCAACGACGTGATCCCGCTGGCCGTGATCCGCTGGTTCTGGATGGTCATGACCTGGAACTGGTCTCGGTGCTGATCGATAGCAACCCATGGCCGGCAGAAAAATACCAGCTAACCGCAGATACACTGACCTTGCTCGATCTGCCTGACACTTGCGAGGTCGCAATAGCCGCCATCTGCCGACCCGCACAAAACGATAGCCTCATGGGCTTATATCAGTCAGGCAACAATCTGTTCACGCAATGTGAAGCGGAGGGTTTTCGGCGTATTTGCTGGTTTGCTGACCGACCCGACGTGATGTCCACTTACACCGTGACCTTGCGAGGCGATAAGGCCACCTTCCCGGTTTTGCTGTCAAACGGCAATTTATCTGCCGAGCGCGATCTGCCTGACGGTCGACACGAGTCTTGCTGGCACGACCCCTTCCCAAAACCCTGCTACCTGTTTGCCTTAGTCGCCGGTCAATTCGAGTGTCGCGAATTGATGACCGCCACATCGAGTGGCAAATCGGTTTTATTGCAAATTTATAGCGACTCAGGGACTTTCGATAAAACCGAATGGGCCATGCAGTGTCTAGAACGAGCCATGCGCTGGGATGAGACACGCTTCGGCCTTGAGCTCGACCTCGATCGCTTCATGATTGTCGCCGCACGCGACTTCAACATGGGCGCCATGGAAAACAAGGGCCTGAACATCTTTAACGCGGCCTACGTTTTAGCCGACCCCGAGACGGCCACCGACGCCAACTACCAGGCCATCGAAGCGGTCATTGGACATGAATACTTTCATAACTGGACCGGCAACCGAGTGACTTGTCGTGATTGGTTTCAGTTAAGTCTGAAAGAAGGCTTAACGGTATTTAGGGACCAAGAATTCACAGCCGATATGCTGGCTGAGGGGCTCAACGAGCAGCTTGCGGCTAGCGCACGAGCCGTCAAACGCATTGACGATGTTGTGATGCTCAAGGCGGCCCAGTTTCCTGAAGATGCGGGACCAATGGCTCACCCCATTCGCCCTGAAAGTTACCAAGAAATCAGTAACTTTTACACAGCAACCGTGTATGAAAAGGGTGCTGAAGTCATTCGCATGCTGCACACCCTTATGGGTGAAACCATCTTCCAAGCGGGTATGCGCGAGTACTTTCGCCGACACGACGGTCAGGCTGTGACCTGTGACGACTTCATTGACGCCATGCAGTGGGCTTGGCAGCAAGAGGCTCCTGAACGCGACCTGGGCTTGTTTAGACGCTGGTATGCTCAAGCAGGCACGCCCACCGTGAAGGTGCATATTGGCGCCTCTACCGAACCCAACACCACACAAATTACTTTGACGCAGGACTGCCCCCCTGTTGGCGTAGAGAAGGAAAGCGGCCTTACCAAAGAACCATTCCACATTCCCTTTGCCATCGGCTTTGTCAGGCCGAGTGGCGAGCCACTGACTATTGCGCATGAGAAACACAGCGGCGAGACGATACTGCTCGAGCTCACGCAACAGCGCCAACAGTGGCACATTCAGGGTACGCCAGCCGATGCGATCGCCTCACTTAACCGGGGGTTTTCTGCGCCGATTCGCGTGGCTAGCGATTTATCAAATGAAGCCTTAGAGATCCTAGCGCGCCACGACAGCGACGCCTTTGCGCGTTGGGATGCTTTACAAACACTATTCGGCGCCTATTTACTAGACGCAGAGCAAACCAATGAGAGCGCCCTTACCCAAATCACCGAGATTTGTGCCAGTCTCCTAGAGGACGCCCGTTTAGATGCCGGCTACCTGACCAGGCTACTGACACCACCATCTGAAAAGTATTTGTTGCAGTCCATGTCGCCCATGGACCCATTGATTTTGGCCTATCGCAAACAAACGCTTGAGCAAGCCCTGGGCATGAGCTTGGCAGAGCCCTTAAAAAACCTGATTATCAGCCATACGCCAACGGGGGACTATGACCCCGGCGCACAACCTGCAGGTAAGCGAGCCTTGCGAAACTTGTCACTGTCACTCTTGTGTCAAGCGGCAAACGATTTTGGTCTGTCTCACGCCCTGTCTCAATACGACAGTGCAACCAACATGACCGATCGACTGGGCGCTTTGCGCGCCTTACTGCAGCATGCCCGTCGCGATGATGCCGTCACCGATGCATTAACGCACTTTTACGAGCGGTTTCAGGCCGATCCACTGGTCATCGACAAATGGTTTGCGCTGCAAGCAAATGCCCCTGGTATGAGCGTTCAGGGCATCAAAGGCTTGATGCAACACCCTGCCTTCACACGGCGTAACCCCAACCGCTTACGTGCCCTTGTGTTTCAGTTCTGCCTGAACAATCCAACCGGCTTTCACATCGCCGACGGCAGCGGCTATCGATTCTGGGCCGAACAGGTTTGCTTGATCGATGAAACCAACCCAGAGGTCGCTGCTCGACTAGGCCGTGCCTTAGACCACTGGACGCATCACACGCCCGCCCTAAAACCGCTGATGCAATCAGCGCTTGAGCAGGTTGCTTCGCACGACAAACTATCACCGGGTACGCGCGAAGTCATTACCAAAGCCCTATCCCTATGAGACTTGAAAATGACAAAAAAACGTACATCACTGACGCAATATTTGGTCGAGAAACAACGACATGACAAAGCATTACCCGCTGAACTGCGCCTACTCATCGAGATTGTTTCACGGGCCTGCAAAACCATCAGTCACGCTGTCAGCAAAGGCGCTCTAGGCGAAGTCCTAGGCAGCCTCGACAGTGAAAACGTGCAAGGTGAAGTCCAGAAAAAACTCGATGTGCTTTCAAATAGCGTTTTATTGGAAGCCAACGAATGGGGTGGTCACTTGGCCGCCATGGCGTCTGAGGAAATGGAAACCATCCACCTGATTCCTCATCGATACCCAAAAGGCGAGTATCTGCTCCTGTTTGATCCACTTGACGGCTCCTCCAACATTGACGTCAACGTATCCATCGGCACCATCTTCTCGGTCCTTAAAGCACCCGCGAATGCCTCCGGACGTGAAATCACAGAAGCGGACTTCTTGCAGGCGGGCAACGCCCAAGTGGCTGCAGGTTACGCCATTTACGGACCACAAACCATGTTGGTGCTAACCGTTGGTGACGGCGTGGTCGGCTTCACCCTTGATCGTGAAATGGGTTCATGGGTACTGACACACGATGAAATCACCGTACCAGAAGAGGCCGGTGAATTCGCGATCAATATGTCTAATGCCAGACACTGGGCGCCTCCTGTCAAACGCTACATCGATGAATGCCTTGCAGGAAAAACAGGCCCCAGAAAGAAGGATTTCAACATGCGTTGGGTCGCCTCTATGGTGACCGACATCCACAGGCTGCTGATGCGTGGCGGTGTCTTCATGTACCCATGGGATGCGCGCGAGCCTAACAAGCCCGGCAAACTACGCTTGATGTATGAAGCAAACCCGATGAGCATGCTCGTCGAGCAAGCAGGCGGTTTGGCCACCAATGGTCAAATGCGCATCCTCGATATCGAACCGCAAACCCTGCACGAAAGGGTCAGCGTCGTTATTGGCTCTAAAAACGAGGTGGCTCGAGCCACCGACTACCACCATCAGCAAGCCAAGGAAGGCTGAACTCAAACACAGCTCTCAATCGTCAAAACCATCGCAAAAAAAACCCAGCACCCTCGGTGCTGGGTTTTTTCTACCGATGCATGGCTTGTCAATCTAAAACAAATACGGAAGCACCGGTGGTTTTACGGCTCGCCAAATCCTGATGCGCTTGAACCACCTGGTCCAAGGTATAACGTTGGTCGATACGCAATTTGATTTTTTTCTTCAACACCAAGTCAAAGAGCTCGTCTGCCGCCGCCTGCATTTTTTCTTGGGTATCCACGTGTGTACCGAGCGTTGGGCGCGTCACATAGAGCGAGCCTTTGGCCGCCAAAATACCGAGATTGACCCCATCAACAGCCCCGGAAGCATTGCCGTAGCTCACCATCAGGCCCCGCGGTTGCAAGCAGTCCAGTGACATTGCCCACGTGTCTTTGCCAACCCCGTCATAGACCACCGGCACCTTTTTGCCGTTGGTTAATGCCAAGACGCGCTCGGCAACGTTCTCTTTTGTGTAATTGATCATGCGCCAAGCGCCATGCTTGAGTGCAAGGTCCATTTTTTCTTGGCTCGAAGCGGTGCCAATGAGTTTCACGCCTAGCGCTTTGGCCCATTGGCAAGCAATCAATCCAACCCCACCGGCGGCTGCGTGAAACAAAATCGTTTCATTGCCTTGCAACCGATACGTCTGGCGAAACAGATACTGAACCGTCAAGCCTTTAAGCATCATGGCCGCGGCCTGCTCAAATGAGATGCCGTTGGGCAATTTCACAACCTGTGCGGCGGGGACGTTACGGATATACGCGTAAGCACCAATTGGGCTTTGGCCATAAGCCACCCGGTCACCCACTTTGAACCGCTTGACTTTTTTGCCAACCGCGACAACCTCACCTGCTCCTTCAAAACCCAAACCGTGTGGCAAGGCCGATTGGTACAAACCAGACCTAAAGTAGATGTCAATGAAATTCAGGCCCACGGCCTTTTGTGAAATAGTGACCTCGTTTTCGTCTGGGCCCGGCACGTCAACAGTTGCCGCGTGCATGACTTCCGGGCCACCGTGCTGCTCGATCCTTATTGCTCTTGTTGAGATACTCATGGACGCTCCAATCAAAATAAACGCACGATCGCGTGCGAAATGTCTTTGAAATTCATCAGTCGCAGACGCTGTGCGCGATTGCTAATTTTATTAAGCACAACATAAACCTGTATGCAAATATTAGCGCATCGGCAGCATACGTCCCTCGCTCGACAGAAGTTCGCTCAAATCGGTCGGCAGGGACGCTTGAGCGCGCTAAACTAGCGTTTTAGACAACCAAGACAGCATCACTATGGCCGGACACAGTAAATGGGCCAACATTCAGCACCGCAAGGGGCGCCAAGACGCCAAGCGCGGCAAGCTTTGGACCAAAATCATTCGTGAAATCACCGTTGCCGCTCGCGCGGGGGGAGCAGATCCCGATGCCAACCCGCGTTTGCGGATGGCCTGGGACAAGGCCATGGCGGCCAACATGCCCAAGGATAATATTCAACGGGCCATTTCCCGCGGTGCGGGTGCGGCAGACGGCGATAACTATGACGAAATCCGTTATGAAGGCTATGGCATTAGCGGCGCGGCAGTCATTGTCGACTGCATGACAGACAACCGGACGCGTACCGTTTCCGACGTGCGCCATGCTTTCACCAAGCACGGTGGCAACCTCGGGCAAGACGGCTGCGTATCATTCATGTTCAACCACCTTGGTCAATTTTTGTTTGCGCCGGGCACGTCTGAGGAGGCTGTGATGGAAGCCGCCTTGGAGGCAGGTGCCGATGACGTCATCAAAGATGAAGAAGGCGTGATTGAAGTGCTGTGCTCTCCAGCGGATTTCGCTGCGGTACAAAAGGCATTGCAAGACAAAGGGCTCACGGCTGAAATGGCCGATATCATCATGAAGCCAGAAAGCGAGGTCGCACTAGAGGGAGACGATGCCCTCAAAATGCAAAAGCTACTTGATGCGCTTGAAGGCCTTGATGATGTTCAAGAAGTCTATACAAACGCCATTTTGCCTAATGAAAAATAAGGATATCGATTGAAACTGCTCGTTATTGGTTCTGGCGGTCGGGAGCACGCGTTAACGTGGGCATTGCTAAAGTCCCCAAAAGCCTCTCATGTCTATGTTGCACCGGGTAATGGTGGCACGGCCATCATGGAACGCGTCACCAATGTTGCGATTACCGATCCCACCGCCTTGTTAGCGTTTGCCCAAGAAACTGGTATTGAATTAACCATCGTTGGCCCAGAAGCACCACTGGCCGCCGGGGTAGTGGATTTGTTTCAAGCCGCTGGGTTAAAGATTTTTGGTCCGACGCAGCGCGCCGCTCAACTGGAAAGCTCAAAAGACTATGCCAAAGCGTTTATGCAACGTCACGGCATACCGACAGCGGCCTACCAAACCTTCACTGACCCTGCCGCCGCGCACGAATACCTCGACGCGCAAGGGGCACCGATTGTCATCAAAGCCGATGGCCTCGCGGCGGGCAAGGGTGTGGTCGTTGCCACAACCTTGGTCCAAGCGCACGAAGCCGTTGACAGCATGCTTGGCGATGGGTCTTTGGGTGCTGCAGGCGCACGGGTGGTGATTGAAGCCTGCCTGACGGGTGAAGAAGCGAGCTTCATCGTGATGGCCGATGGCCAGCACATTTTGCCGCTTGCCAGCAGCCAGGATCACAAACGGCTATCAGACGGCGATACAGGCCCCAATACTGGCGGCATGGGCGCCTACTCGCCAGCACCTGTGGTCAGCCCAGAGATACACCGTCGAATCATGACTGAGGTCATCGAACCGACGATCAATGCCATGCGCAAAGAAGGCATCCCGTATACCGGTTTTCTGTATGCTGGTGTCATGATCGGTCCTGGCGATGACGCAACGCGACCCATTGGCGTGCTGGAATTCAATTGCCGCATGGGCGATCCCGAAACGCAGCCGATCTTAATGCGATTAAGGTCAGACTTGATCTCGCTCATCGAGGCCGCCGTGGCAACCCAGCTAAACACCCAAACGCTAGACTGGGATCCTGCCACTGCCTTATGCGTGGTCATGGCCAGCCATGGTTATCCCGCCAAAGCCCGAGTGGGTGATGCCATCACTGGCCACCTAGAGACAAACGACCAAGTGGTCGTGTTTCATGCTGGCACCCTACTCAATGACGACGGACAACTACTTAGCAACGGGGGCCGGGTGCTCGGTGTGACCGCGATGGCTGATGATGTGGCCAAAGCTCGAGCCCTGGCTTATCACGCTGTTGCCAACATCGATTTCGATGGGGCCCAATACCGTACAGACATTGCTTGGAGAGCTTTAAATCAATGACGAATCCTGCAGTTGATGTCAGCGCGGCACATGCCTATTTTCTCGGTCTGCAAAATAGCATCGTAAAGCAGCTTGAACAGTCCGATGGAGGACAGTTTCGGGCCGACCGCTGGCAACGCAAGGAAGGCGGAGGCGGTTTATCGCGATTGATCGAAGGTGGTGAATTGTTTGAACGCGCTGGCGTGCTTTTTAGCCATGTCATGGGCGACCAATTGCCAGCGTCAGCGTCTGCCCATCGTCCTGGCGTAGCCGGACGCCGCTGGGAGGCCATGGGGATCTCACTGGTTTTGCATCCCAACAATCCGTTCGTGCCAACCACGCACATGAACACGCGACTGTTTGTTGCCTACGCCAACGAAGCCACGACCGATGAGGATATCTTCTGGTTCGGTGGCGGCATGGATTTGACGCCTTACTATGTTTTCGAAGAGGACGCCCGTCACTTTCACCGAACCTGCCAATTGGCGTTGGACGCCCACGGTGCTGATTATTACCCCGCCTACAAACACTGGTGTGATGAATATTTTTATCTCAAGCACCGCCAAGAAACGCGAGGCATCGGTGGTATTTTTTTTGATGATTTGAATGAGCCTAGTTTTGAAGCCTCCTTTGCCCTGACTCAATCTGTAGGCAATGCTTTTCTCGAGGCTTATTTGCCGATTGTCGAACAACGTCGCACCTTGCCTTACGGCCAAAGAGAAAAAAATTTCCAAATGTACCGGCGGGGTCGTTACGTTGAATTCAATTTGGTTTTCGATCGAGGCACTCTCTTCGGTTTGCAGTCGGGTGGGCGCGCCGAGTCGATCCTTCTGTCGATGCCACCTCAGGTTAGCTGGCGCTACGATTGGCATCCTGAAGCCGGTAGCCCAGAGGCAAAGCTGAGCGAATATCTTATGCCAAGGGACTGGATCTGATGTCAGCCACAACAGGCCAAACCGAAAAGATCGCTTTATTTGGCGGCAGCTTTGATCCTATCCATTGCGCTCATTTGCGACTGGCGCAGGCTGCTTTGGCACACGCGCCCATTGACCAAGTACAGTTCATACCAGCGGGCCAGCCTTGGCAGCGCACCAAACTCAAGGCCAGTCCCACGCACCGTGCGGCCATGGTTGCGCTAGCGATTCAGGACGAGCCAAGGTTTTGTCTGAACCCTATTGAAATCGAACGCGAAGGCCAGACCTATACGATAGACACGCTGCGCGCCCTACCAAAAGGGCCGAATTACTTCTGGTTGCTTGGTGCCGATCAACTAGAAAATTTTTGCTCTTGGTCTCAATGGGAAGCCATTGCGCAAATTGTTACCTTTTTGGTCGCTTGTCGACCCCAACACCAATTAACCGTCCCAGACCCCTTACAGTCTCTGATTGACCAAGGCATTTCTCGCCTACAGACGCTTCCTTTCGAAGCCATGTCGACGTCTGCCACCCGTGTACGAGAAGCCTTAGCCCAAGGTCAGTCTGTGAGCGATGACGTTTGCCCTGCCGTGATGGCCTATATCAATAAGCATCACCTTTATCAAAACACTGTTTGAGAATAAACACATGGATATCCGGAAACAACAGCGTGCGGTGGTTGATGCACTCGAAGAAGTCAAAGCGCAAGACATCAGGGTCTTTAACACCACGCATATCACGGGTCTTTTTGATCGCGTGGTCATCGCATCGGCGACGTCAAACCGCCAAACCCGTGCACTGGCTCGTAATGTCCAAGATAAAGCCAAGGCACAAGGCCTAACGGTGATCGCCATGGAAGGCGAGGAAACCGGTGAGTGGGTTCTTGTTGATCTAGGCGATATTGTGGTTCACATCATGCAACCGGCCATTCGGGCTTACTACAACCTTGAAGAGCTATGGGGCGACAAGCCCGTGCGCATGAAATTGGATTCGCCTTCGCCTACTGCTAAAAAAGCCACCCGCACAGCCACCCGAGCAGCAACCCGCACAACCACCAAATAGGTATGAAGTTACTGATTGCAGCTGTTGCACATCGAACGCCTAACTGGGTGACGCTCGCTTGCGATGAGTATTTAAAACGGTTGAAAGGCGACTGGGAAGTCGCGGTGAAGGAAATCAAACCCGCCACCCGCAATACCGGCAAAACGCCCCAACAGAACATGGCCATTGAGGCGCAGCGGTTGGATCAGGCGCTACAAGGCCGCCCCGGTCCTCGCATCGCGCTTGATGAGACCGGTCAGGTTTTAACGAGCGTTGGGTTTTCTGAGTTGCTTGTTCGCTATCACGATCAATCCAGTCACCTGACCCTGATCATTGGCGGGCCCGACGGTTTGGATGCTAACTTCAAACAACACTGTGACCACAAAATCCAATTATCGGCGATGACCTTACCGCACGCGCTCGTCAGGGTTTTGTTGAGCGAACAACTCTATAGGGCTTGGTCCATCAGTAACGGACACCCTTATCACCGTGAGTAACCATGTGGCTTAACCGCGTTCCTCATCTTTTATTGGCCTCAGCCAGCCCCAGACGGGTTGAGATCTTGCAGCAAATGCAAATCCCAGCCAAACAAATACGGGTACCCACGCCACCCGGCGAAGACGAGCCCAGAAAAGACAATGAGGCCGTGCGTAACTATGTCGTCCGAACCGCTGACGATAAGCTATTGAGAGCCCAGCAATACAACGAACTGCAACCATCACTGCAGGGGCTACCCATTCTGACAGCTGACACCACCGTCGCTATTGGACAAATCATTCTCGGCAAACCCGTCGACGAGACGGATGCGCTCAAGATGCTATCCATGCTGTCCGGCACCACACACGATGTTTATACGGCCGTGTCACTGCACCACCAACAACGAACGTACCGTGCCCTCTCCCACTCCTTCGTGACATTTGATACGTTGAGCCCCGACCAAATGGCAAGATACGTTGCCACCCAAGAGCCCTTCGGCAAAGCAGGGGCTTACGCGATTCAAGGACAGGGCGCTCAATTCATCAAGCAACTCAATGGAAGCTTCTTTGGCGTGATGGGCTTACCGGTTTTTGAATTATCTCAACTCTTAAGAAACGCAGAACTGATTGAATGATTATTAACCACACTGACGGCAAATTTTTCGCGGTCGTCGGGCCAAGCGGTGCCGGCAAAGACAGCTTAATGGATGGGGCTCGATCGATACTTCCAGACACACAATATGTCTTCGCCAAACGGGTGGTCACCCGGCCACCGGGACAGGTTGGGGAAACCTATGACAGCTGCACGGTAGGGGATTTCTTTAAACTTGAGCGGGCTGGGGAATTTTTGATTACATGGAAAGCCCATGGCCTGCATTATGGTCTTAGACAAAACTTGGTCGCCGAACAAGCTACGGGCAAACACATCATTGCTAATTGTTCGCGTCAATCCATCAAAGAACTGGCTGAAACAGTGCACAACCTCGTTGTGCTATCAATCCAGGCGAGTCCCACGGTACTCGCCCAACGTTTGCGCCACAGAGGCCGCGAGACAGCAAAAGAGATCGAACGACGCCTACAGCGTGAAACACCCGTCTTCCCAGACAGTATTAAGGTCAGACACATCGACAACAATGGCACTTTGGCGCAGGGGCAAAAAAATTTCATCAACGCACTGCAACAAGTCGAATAACTTAAGTCGATTAGCCTGACGATTAACATAAGTCGGTCAACCTCTACAACTTCAACCTCTACAACTCTGACTCACACTTTGGCCTAATTCTTTCCAACATTGAACTAGACATTGCGGCTTCGTTCCCCAATGATGCCCGTCGCAAAGGCTGTTCCAAATAAAATAATGCCAGCACCCGACAAAATAAGTACTGAAACATGCTCATTAAGCCATAACCACCCCCAAAGCACACCAAACACCGGGATCAATAGCGTCACCGTACTGGCTTTTGCTGGTCCAACATTCATGAGTAAGCGGTAAAAAATAATATAAGTCATACCTGTGCATAAAACGGACAATAGCAGCACCGAACCCCACACCTGCGTGGGAATCGCCGCCTCTGGCCATGTCAGCCAGGCCAAGGGGGTCAGTACCAAAGTCGACGAGATCAAAGCACCAGTGGCAACGGCCAAAGGGTCACGCCCCATTAGGTTGCGTTTGGTATAACTAGCAGCAAATCCAAAGAAAACTGGCGCCAAAAGACCCGCGGCCAAACCCAGTCCAGAACGAAGAACAGCATCAACTTCAAACTCCTCCCAGACAAGCAACACAATGCCACTAAAGCCAACACCCAATCCGAATAGACGAGAGAATGGCAGTCTGTCTTTTAACCAAACTAAAGCAATCGTCGCACCCCACAACGGTGTCGCCGCATTCAAGATGGATAGAACACCTGCTGGGATGGTAATGGCAGCGTAAGCCAATAAGGAGAAGGGGATAGCCGCATTCAAGATACCGACCATGAAGATGGGCTTCCAATCTTTCATTAGCGAAGGAACACCATGGCGCCAAAGGAGTAATGGCAAAATGACCAGTAAAGCAAGACCTGTTCTCATGGCCATCAAGGGAAACGGGCCAAGGTCACCTACCGCAAGACGAATGAACAGAAAGGAGCTACCCCAAATAGCCGATAGCAAAATCAGATCTGTGATGTCTTGTCCGCGCATGAGTCTTATTGTAGTACTGCGGCGCCAGACCAAACCGATAGTGTATTAGAGGCGAGCGGCTGTGGGTTGTAAAGGGTGGTTAATATTGTGCTGTTCAATATGGTCAGTGAGTGTTGATGGCGCGGGTTGTGGGGTTATAAAACGGGCTTATAAAAAACACGGGCTTATAAAAAGCCAAACCCCCGCTTATGGAGGGGCGGGGGTTTGGGGGTATAAGAGCTTGACGATGACCTACTTTCACAGATGTACATCCACTATCATCGGCGCTAAGGCGTTTCACGGTCCTGTTCGGGATGGGAAGGTGTGGGACCGCCTCGCTATGGTCGTCAAGCGTAGCTGGTTGCACGCGAGCCTTTTTTTCAGGGGCTCACGCACCAATTGGGGTCAGAAGCACAAAGAGGGTTGTTGGGTCTGCACGCAGCGCCTGCTTGATTCAAACAAACACTGGGCATTGACAACAGTTATCTACTACAAATTAGCGGCACACTTTCACGCCATAACCTGCAAGGTTATAGGATCAAGCCGCACGGGCAATTAGTATCGGTTAGCTCAACACATTACTGCGCTTACACACCCGACCTATCAACGTCCTGGTCTCGAACGACCCTTCAGGGGGCTCTAGGCCCCGGGATACCTTATCTTCAGACGAGTTTCCCGCTTAGATGCCTTCAGCGGTTATCTCTTCCGTACTTAGCTACTCGGCAATGCCATTGGCATGACAACCGATACACCAGCGGTACGTCCACTCCGGTCCTCTCGTACTAGGAGCAGGCTCCGTCAAGTATCCAACGCCCACGGCAGATAGGGACCAAACTGTCTCACGACGTTTTAAACCCAGCTCACGTACCTCTTTAAATGGCGAACAGCCATACCCTTGGGACCGGCTACAGCCCCAGGATGAGATGAGCCGACATCGA
>CBFHKV010000011.1:0-14837 GCA_965656505.1 Burkholderiaceae bacterium
TAACTCTTCAAGAAACTGGTCATGCCGACTGTTGTCATTACGACGCACTGTTTGTTTCACGTTTGCCCAACCCATAGGGTACTCCCGCCAGTAGCACAAGTCCCAGCGAACGCCTAATACCTTGTGAAACGACAACGTATCTGTGGCTTGCCAGATACCATCGGTTGATAAGACCGTGCTGCCTCGGCGTCTTAATTGGGGGTACATCAAGGGACAGCGGGGGTTTATCCAAAAATAGTTGGTTGCTGTTTGACGCCGAGACTGCAGGTACTGGTGCTTTTTTATAACGTCATCGAACCAGTGTCGCCAGATTTCAGGGGTTCGATCTTCACTCACCAATGCCAAGGGTCCCATTGGATTGGTCACCTCGATTCTTAACGGTAAGTCGTCACCTGGCTGCGCCCGAAGATTACGACTTAGGACGTCGCGAACCAATCGCTGAACGGATGACTCAGCGTCGTTAATCAGCGCTTTACGCGCTGATGTCATTTGATTGTGTATGGCCTTGTCATGACTTTGAAACGCATGGTGAAGTGCATCTACACCTGATTGCGTATCTCCAGCAGGACTCATTTTCGAAGCAGCGTATGCCGCAGCATGCTGTGGTCCAAAGATCATACCGATGAGATAGGCAGGCGGATTTCCACGGCTAACGCGGCGACTCATCTCGAGACGCATTTTTTCTGCCGACGCGATGGTTAATAGATGAGCCATGGCGACACGGTGCGCCATCATGGTTCTATTTAAAAACGCATGTGCATTCAACCGTCGTGCTTGAAACTGAGCAGCTGACAAGGCCGCGGCTGCGGTAGCCTGGTCGAGCGACTGCTGCGCAAGGAGCAACTGGGACAAAGACGTCCGTTCTCGCCATGCTAAGACAGCCACTGCCAGGATGGCAAGCCCTAAAATCAATGCAGCACCCCGCTGTTGAGTACGTCGGCTTTTGCTCACTTGGAGGAAGCGCCGTAATTCTTTAATGATTTGTTTTTTATCTGTGAAGAAGCTTCCTTGGCAGCAGTGCCCGCATTGGAGCGAGCCGTGCTGCTGCTCTCACCCGCAAGCTCATTGGCGATGGCCGCTGTTTGGGCCCGGATAACTCGGCCGAAAGATTGGTAGACGGCGATCGCAGCGACCGCAACCAAAGCAACGATGATGATGTATTCAGTCATCCCCTGGCCGCGTTGACGTGACCGGCGACAATACGCCGGGGCTGACGAAGTCTGAGACATTGAACTAGAAGATGTGGGGCGAGCTGGCACAATGGGCTCCGAAACGAAAGGGTCGAAAGGTAGCAGCAGTGTGCGCCGCTCGCCTTGTCTGATCAATACGGAGTTAACGCAGTGTGGGAATTTCGAACAAATCAGTGTGAATCGACCCGTGCTTGCCTGCAGCCTGAGGCTAGCTAAAACCATACCGAATTTCAGCGCAATTACTGTGATTAGTTGCTAACGAGCACCAATTCGCAAGTGACTAAGACAGGATTCTGGCCCTGCATCAGAATGCCTTCAGTGACCACACCCGTGTAGTCAATTAAAGAGATGTCAAGGTGGGTTTGTTTTTTTTCTAGGTCAATATGCCCCGATTTCACCAACATTTCAGTAACAAACGGTTCAACAACACGTTCATCATTAAAGACGGCGCCAACCAAGCTTCCGACGCCGCCCAAGACTTTGGCTTTAGACAAACCATGTCTTGAGCAAGCCGCCAACAGTGCTTCACCCAAATCAATATTCGGCGCCACTCGAACCAAATAGCCACTATCCGTGGACAGGGTTTCTTGCACATCCACATCGGCGATAACATCTAGTTCAGACCAACGGGTCGTCCTGGGTTTGAAGAGTGAAAAATGCGTGTGCGCGTCTGGACAGATCTCAAATGTGGCATCTAGTAACAGCGTTAACTCAACCGGCAGATCCTCCTGAAGCATTGTCTGCTCCGGTAACCAATGACCGCAATGTATGACGCCTTTGTCATCGAGCCAACGGGCGTGACAATGTAGCCACGGCTGCTGGTCTTTAAGGCCAACGGTCACCGTACCTTCGGTCAGCCGAAGAGGGGTCGATGCGGTATGGATCGCACTGTAATAAACAGCATAGGCAGGGTCAGTCGACAATGCCGGCAACACGTATTGAGCCGGAAAAACCTTGCCCTTGCCCAATTTAGCTACGGCACCCGAAACTTGATACTTACGCAGCAAAGCGACGAAGGCGGCGATTAGGCTTTGTCCGGCAGATAGTGTCTCCCGTACGGTCTGACAACGTGATGTCAGCGTCTGAATCGCCTCTTCAGTGCACGGACCTGGGTGTTCGATGTGACGGGCTGTACTATTCATGATGGCGCATCAGTTGATAGTCATTTCAAGAAACCAATTCAAGAACCCGCCATTGAGCCGAAACTTCTTCACCCTAAAGCATCACACACTATACGTTAATAGGGATCGTGACGGGTCCATCATTGACCAAATACACTTGCATATTCGCACCAAAAACACCCGATGCCACCGTTAAGCCCGTTTGGCGTGCGCGATCGATGAAATCCTCATAAAGGTGTTTGGCGTGTCCGAGTGAAGCCGCACCTGTAAAGCTGGGTCGGTTACCGCGATGGGTATCAGCAACGAGTGTGAACTGAGAAACCACCAGTAACTCACCACGGGTTTGGGATAGCGACAAATTCATTTTATTGGCATCGTCTGAAAAAATCCTTAAATTCAAGATTTTTTTTATCAGGCGATCACAAGTTTCATCGGTGTCGTCGGTTTCAGCACAAAGAAGCACTAGCAAGCCGGGTCCAATCGCACCGACAATGTCTTGATCGACTTTGACGCTCGCCTCAATAACCCGTTGGAGTATGGCTTTCATGACTCATTCACCGCTGAGGCGCGACGAGACTTAATGCTGCTGCGCATCGTCTTGGCTTTCAGCCTTCTTTGTATTGAAGCCCTCGTTGGGCGGGTTGCGTGTCGAATCTTAACGGGCTCTGTGGCCTTATCAATCAATGCTTGCAATAGACTGAGTGCTTGTGCCCTGTTTTTAGGAAGGCTACGGAACTTTTGCGACTTGATGACGATGACACCCTCTTTGCTAATGTGGTGGTCTCGCAGGCTAGATAGCCGCTCTTTCACATGCTGTGGTAGCGACGATCGATGAATGTCGTAGCGCAAGTGAACGGCGTTAGCGACTTTATTGACATTTTGGCCGCCGGGTCCTTGGGCACGTACGGCAGAGATCTCTACGTCATCCTCTGAAAAAACAAAACGGCTAGGCACATCACACCTTAATACAAATCAACAACAATGATAATAACTGCGATGAGTCCGTGGTGATCGTGCAGACAAAAAAAATGACAGGCCAAAGGCCTGCCCGGGACCGGGCGCTTCACGCTTGAAGCGCCCGGAACATCCATGGTCTATCCGCTTACTTTTGTGCTTGCTTCGGTGCTTTTGCGTAACGCAGATACGGCAATTTGATGTCTATTTCACCAAACTTTTCTTTGGCGTCGTCATCGCTGACACTCAAGGCAACAATCACGTCTTGCCCGGGCTGCCAGTTCGCCGGTGTTGCAATCGGCACGCCGTCTGTGGCTTGTACCGCATCGAGGGCCCTCATGATTTCGGCAAAGTTACGACCCACAGACATCGGATAAGACATGGTCAAACGGACTTTCTTGTCAGGACCAATGATGAAGACCGTCCGAACGGTGGCGCTGTCTGCCGGTGTGCGACCGTCAGGTAAGTAGGCATCGGCCGGCAACATATCGTAGAGTTTGGATACCTGCAGCGAGCGATCGTCAATGATGGGGAATTTGGCTGGTGCGTTAGCGACAGACTCAATATCTCGCATCCATTTGTGGTGCTCTTCTACACTGTCGACGGAGACACCCATGACTTTGGTGTTACGTTTTTCAAATTCGGGGACCAGTTGGGCAACCGCCCCAAACTCTGTTGTGCAGACTGGCGTAAAGTCCTTTGGGTGAGAAAAAAGGATGGCATAGCTGTCGCCCATCCAATCGTGGAGAGTCAGTTCCCCGACAGTCGAGTCTGCGGTGAAATCTGGGGCGGTGTCATTGATTCGAATGGACATGGTTCGTACTCCTTGTGTGTTTACGCTTAATCAGAATATCACTGCCACGTCAATTACCGCATGACATAAATCAGTGGAGTTGATCATATTTCGTCATACTGAACGAATTGAAAGTTATTTGACAAAACCATTACAGCAACAGCAAGGCTGGTCTGGTCGCCATTAACTGCATGCTTTACCCATGAAAAGGCAACTGATTACCATCGTACGGATTTGTTTCTGGGGAGCGATTGGCGTTGTGCTTTTCTTTTCACTGCTTCCAGCAGAGCACTTGCCATCGATCGCGTTTGATATTTGGGACAAAACACAACATGCGCTGGGTTTTGTAACATTGGGCGTGTTGGGGGTGTGGGCTTACAAGCAAGCACCTAAGCCGGTTTTGTTGGGATTGATTGTTTATGGCGCTGTTATCGAGTTATTACAGTCGCTTACTGGCTGGCGCAACGGTGATTGGCTAGATTGGTTAGCAGATACCATCGGCGTGGCAATGGCCTACCTTTTGGTTAGGCTATGGAAACGCTCTATCAACCGAAAGGAAAACAGAGGAACTGTGAGCCCTTGAGGCGTGAGCTTTAGCTGACAAGAAAACTAGAGTCGCCATTCAACGCGCACCTTCGCAGGGCAGCATCAAGCAATCGCGATCATCGCTACTATGACTCCGCCAAACAGAGGGCTATTCTTCGCCTTTCGCCTTTTCGTCTTCTTGCTGCCTAAGCTTCTGATCGCTTTGTTCACTCATTTTTGTGAACTCTTTAACGGTGTATACCAAACCGATCACAAGCATAGAGAAGATGAAAATCGCAGGATATAGCAAAAAGTCTGGGCTCATCTTCGCTGTCCCATCAAAGCGCATAATTTGAAATAAATGCCAAACGTAAAAATCGATGGAATCCAAATCGCAGTAAAAATGGCTTGCTGCTGATCTCTAACCACAAACCACAAGAACGCAGAAACGATAAACGAGAGCATCACAGCAGTGATAATAAAATAATCTGAGCGTTGAAACATGCTCTTCTCCTTAAGTACGTTATTTACTCATGTAGTCAGTAATGCCGTAACCAATTGCGCTAAATAAACAACCTGCAATAGCAACCGTACCGATAATCCGCACACCAGACGAAAGACCGAACGCAAAAATCTCCATATCGTACACGCCCAACATCCCTAAGACTAATGCAAGGCACCCCACCACCGCAAGCGTATTACCAACGAAAGTGAGGCTATGCGACGCTCTGGTAAGCGTTGTCTGTGCTTGAGGCGTCTTGGAATTCTCGTTAGGTTTCAAAGCAGAAAGATCCATCAAAGTCTGGGCGTTTGACTTAGGGCTTAATTCGCACTGGTTTGGCTGCACATCATCAAAATTTGTAGGTGATGGTACACGCTTTGTCGCGTTTTGGGTTTAGATCCGAGCGACGTTTGTGGAAATTAGAGAACGCCCTTAATCCAATAAATGAATATGAATTGCACTGAATCATGCAATATGACAGAAATAAATGACCTCACATTAAATACGGGTATAGCCGGCAGCGAAAAAGATGTCTTCTGCAGTGATTGTGTACGTTGATTTAAACCGTTTTCTCGCTCTTACTTAAGCAAAAAATATCGAGTCATCGGTTCGACTAGCGGCAACACATGTGAGAGCAGAATCGCATGCGATATACCGGTAAAAAATCGATCAAACGCCTCAAGATGGGACCAAGCGCTACAGTGCTTCTGTTAAACTGTTGCCCGTATTGATAATGATTTTTCTTTACTTCCCTCTTCTCTTTGGCGAGCGAGATCAACAGAGCTCGCGTGGATATTAAACGTGTCATTTGAATTGCAGTCGATTCGTCTTGCATTTGACGGGGTGTCCGTAATCAATGGGGTAGAGCTATCTGCCAAGTCCGGGGAAACCCTATGTCTGCTTGGGCCCTCTGGATGCGGAAAAACCACCCTCCTTCGAATCCTAGCGGGTCTCGAGGCGCCTGAAGATGGCACTGTCACGCTTCGGGAAACCCTTGTTTTTGGGGCTTGCACCAACATACCCCCTGAGAAAAGACAAGTGGGTTATCTGTTCCAAGACTACGCACTGTTCCCGCATCTAACTGTTCAACAAAATGTCGCCTTTGGTATACAAGGCGCGCCAAATGAGGCGTATGAAGTTTCCAACTTATTGGATAGCGTTAATCTGTCTGGTTTTGAAAACGCCATGCCGACCACACTCTCCGGCGGCCAACAACAGCGCGTTGCGCTGGCTCGGGCATTGGCACGACGACCCCAACTCATGCTGCTTGATGAACCCTTTTCAGGGCTAGATACCGATCTGAAATTGCAACTGCGAGAAAGCACACATCGGCTGCTGAAAGAACATGACATCACGGCAGTGATTGTGACGCATGACCCCGAAGAAGCCATGTACATGGCCGATCGTATCGCTCTCATGGATAAGGGCAGTATTGTCCAGCTAGGCACACCGCAAGAGCTTTATAACCAGCCCATCAATCAATTCTGTGCACGCTTTTTGGGTGCAACGCTGACGTTACCTGGTCATAACAGCGGTGAATTTATTCGAACTGTCGCTGGCGATTTCTATGCAAGCCCTAGCCACCCACTCGGGGATGTGCAGGTCATGGTTCGTCCAGAGTCGCTAACGGTCAAATCCGGCGATGGTCGTTACCAAGTTTTGCACAGACACTTTGTTGGCTCGCACACCCTAGTAGACCTAGTGGATGCCCACCAGCAATACCCTGACTTACAGGTGCTGGTACCCACAGAACAGGCACAAGCATTCATAGCAGGCAAATCTGTGGAATTGGTCTCTTTATGCAAACAACCGTTGTTGGTTGTCGCATGAGATATTTCCGATTGAGCGTGTATGGCTGGATAGCAGTCGCCATCGGCTTGATCCTTTCTGTGCCCATCATTAGCATTATCTTTAGCATCTTCCAAGAGGGTCAAGGCAACTGGCCTCACCTCGTTGATACCGTCCTGCCACGCTACATATACAACAGTCTGCATCTTGCTATTGCCGTTGGCATTGGCGTAACGATCATCGGCGTGGGTTGCGCCTGGCTGGTGGTGATGTGCCAGTTTCCAGGGCGTCATTTGTTTGAATGGGCACTGATTCTTCCACTGGCCATGCCCGCTTATGTCGTCGCTTACGCCTACACAGATGTGCTGCAAGTCGCCGGACCGGTGCAATCTATGCTGCGCGACTTCACAGGTTGGCGTTTTGGGGACTACTGGTTTCCACAAATTAGATCGGTTGGCGGTGCGATTGCTGTTTTCATCATGGTGCTCTTCCCTTATGTTTATTTGCTATCGCGTGCGGCTTTCCTTGAACAGTCGGTCGCCACGCTAGAAGCGTCTCGAGTATTGGGACAATCGCCAACAGGGGCATTTTGGAAGGTTGCACTACCCATGGCTCGGCCAGCCATAGTTGTCGGACTCATGCTGGCACTGATGGAAACACTGGCTGATTTCGGCACGGTCTTTCACTTTGGTGTTCAAACGTTCACGACGGGGATTTATCGAACCTGGGCGAGTATGGGTGACAAAGTCGCCGCCGCGCAATTGTCCAGCGTTCTTTTGGCATTTGTGGCTGTCTTACTGGTGCTTGAGCGTACCAGTCGGCGTCGAGCAAAGTATTTTGAATCGCGTAGCCGCTACACGAGCTTATCGACTTATCAGCTAAGCGGTGTCCGCCGCTGGGGCGCATTCATATTTTGTGCCATTCCCTTAATCGGCGGCTTCATCGCCCCGGTGGGTATGCTTTTGTATATGCACATGATGGCCGGACATGATCTAACCGAACCGCGATATATATCAATGATCGGTAACAGCGTCATGCTCGCTTCTATAGCCGCGGTATTGGCGGTTTTGGTGTCGCTCTTTCTTGCTTTTGTTGCACGAATCGAGCGATCGCCCATTGCCCTAGCGGTCAACAAGCTCGCCTCAATGGGCTATGCCATTCCGGGCACAATGATTGCCGTCGGTATTTTGTATCCGATTGCTTATGCAGATCGAGTGATTAACCAATTAGCCATCTACTGGTTGGGTGAATCGTTCGGATTGATTTTTACTGGTAGTTTGGCAGCGCTTATTTTGGCTTATCTGGTGCGATTCATGGCGGTTTCTTTAAATACCGTCTCGGCGAGTTTGGGCAAAGTCACACCTAATATGGAGGCGGCGGCCAGGACGTTAGGTCAAGGTCGATTTCAGACAATGAAACAAGTCCATGCGCCTCTTATTTCTGGCGGCCTGTTAACAGCCGCTTTGATTGTCTTCGTCGACGTCATGAAAGAATTGCCAGCAACATTGATCATGCGCCCATTTAACTTTGATACCTTGGCCATCCAAGCTTATAACTTGGCAAACGACGAGCGACTGACTCAGGCTGCAACGCCCTCTCTTGTGATCGTTCTGGTTGGCTTACTTCCCTTGTTCTTTCTAAGTCGGCAGATCATGCGGTCACGAACAGGTACTCACTGAAACCCGGGCACGTTTTTGTTTGTGCCATTTCACACAGCGCTTTGTGCGGATCATAGGAGATGTGGGGCTTTGCCCATCTAGACCGAGCGCGGGATGGTCGGCTATTGGGATTTAATCAAATCGTCATGCCGCTGCCAGATTCCAAGGACGAAGATTTTGAACATCTACATTTTTAAAGTCGCGTCGCCACTCCGTCCCAAAACAGTCTTAACCTGACTGACCAGTGTCTTGTTGGGCCATCGCCTTGACACCCGCTTGTGCTGCCTGAGAAAAGTGCAGCATGACTTGACGCTTTAAGTCATCAATAACATTGATCTCGTAGACCAAGTCCGGAAAGACAGCCGGCATGTTTAACAGTTTGTTTTCTTCTGTCAGAAATGCCGTACGCACCACAACACCAGCGGCTGTCGTCTCAACGGAAAACACCACGCGCCCAGTGACGTTTGTAGACTAGGCTGCTGCTGCGTCTGCTTGTGTGTTTGGTACAGGCGCAACGGTTTCGCTTGCGTGCTGGTCATTCGATTCGGTTGATGTGGATTCTGCTTTTGTAGCCATTATGATACCTGTGCCTTTCTATAATAAAACTGCAATGTTTGAATGATTCTACTAATTTTTAAGAAGTTGGCATAAATGCACATAAAAACAGCGGTAGTGCAGAAGCGAACGTAAGCTTACCGGTTTATTCGGTAGATCAAACACGCTGGGATTAAGGCACTTAATCCGAGCCAAGGTCGCAGGGCATCACCAGATATGCATTTCATGGAAGGTGATGTGCATAATGTTAGAAATACGTTGGAGACTGCGAATTGCCGTGTAGCAGCATTAAAGTCGCTAGTAGGTTCAGTTGGGTTCAGTTGGTTCAAGAAAAACACGAAAGGGGCGGCATAACGGGTAGTACGTTAAGATCTCGAGATGCACACGCACTGCCATATCTGCAGGTGGTTTGATTGAAGCAGAAAATAAAAAGGAAAGCCGAAGCTCTCCTTTTTTATGGGCATCAGCCTTTTACTTGTAACCGACTTGATCATAAATGCGTTGCGCTGCCGGTTGATTGATACCCAAGGCGTTTAGATTAACCTCGTCCGCCTTAAAGAGACCGAGTTCGGCAACACTATCTGACAAACCGACGCCTGGAACCACTGGGTACTCATCGTTACCGGCTGAAAAATACTCTTGTGCTTCATCACTGGCCAAATACTCTAGGAACTTGATGGCGTTTTCACGGTTAGGTGCTGTGGCAACGACACCCGCTCCCGAAATATTTGTGTGAGCACCACGATCTTCCTGATTCGGAAAGACCACGCCAATATTTTCTAGGGCTTTGTCGTCTAACCCACTGACGTCTTTGCGTAATGCGCGTGCAAAATAGTAAGTATTAGAGAGAGCAATCGCGCACTCCCCTGACGCAATGCCACGCAATTGATCGGTATCGCCACCTTGGGGATCACGCGCGCGATTGGCATATACCCCTTCAGCCCAATCCTTTGCAGCTTCTTCACCCTGCGCTTCGATTATAGAAGCCATCAGTGACAGCATGTAGATATTGCCTGACGAGCGGGTACATACAAGACCCTCAAGCTTAGGGTCAGCCAAAGCCTCATAAGTTTGAATATCAGCTGGGTCTACTTTTGATTTGTCATAAAAAATCACTCGAATCCGCTGAGACAAGCCGTACCAGTATCCGTCTGGGTGTCTTAGATTGTCTGGTATGCGGGCTTCCAAGATCTCAGTTTCAACGGGCTGCAATAGACCTGCCTGATCGGCTCGCCACAGGCGCCCAGCATCGACAGTCAGCAACACGTCAGCCGGGCTATTGGCCCCCTCTGCTTTGATTCTTTCAATGAGCTTATCCGCGCCGTCCTCGATACGATTGATCTTGATACCTGTTTGCTCTTCGAAGTTAGAGTACAGGCGTTCGTCGGTGTCGTAGTGACGGGATGAATATAAGTTCAACTCGCCGGCCGCAAGCACAGGCGTTGCGGCGAAAGCTGCTGTAGCGGTGACCGTAGCCAAGATTCGTTTTAGGGTCATTTGAACGTCTTCCATATCTAGTTTACGGGGCTTACATGGTTTAGCGCCGAATTCCTTTCCCAGCGCAAAGTCAATTATTTCAGAAAACGTTTCTTATTGCAAACGATTCGCATCCTCACTTATATAATGATTCGCATTTATAAAAATGCAGTTGTCAACATGATCCATAAATATTTACGGTTAAAACCATAAATAAAACTATTCTTAACAGGCAAGAGGATTGGATTCTTGGTGCAATGCCCTAGCTTTGCGCCAGTACTCTTCCTTAGGGGCCCCGTTTCTTTCCTCAACGAACTTGGTTATTACATTGTTTCTACGTTGATTTCGTGTCCAATGCTAACGATGACGCTGTTCAGAAGAACACTATGACAGTGCTTTCTCTTCCCTTTTCATTAACGGTTTTTTAAGGGAATTCTGTATAGACTTAGATGTGGCGATTTGCCCCTGCTCCATCAATTGCTCGTGATTGGTCACAATATCATCAAGCTCGTAAAGGTAATTGACCATAAATCCAAAGCTTTGCGTCAGACCACGCGAGCTTTTGTCGGCTTGTGGATTAATACGCTCAAGTTTTGCGCCATTCCCAAGGTGAAACCAAGAAACCGGATCACGCAGCCGCTTGCCGCTCCAACTCGTTAGATACTGAGCCACAAGGGCCAACAACGCATCAGGATGGTTGCCCGCCTCAAAAGCATCCTGCCACTCCGGTTTCTCATTAGTTACCCATGCACGTAACCCTGGTATGGGCGACAAGGTGACAAAGCGTTTTAACTTGGGATGATCACGCTGTAAAACCGAGACAACCTGCTTGATTAAGAGATTCCCAAAACTCACCCCGGAAAGGCCAGGCTGGCAGTTATTGATCGAGTAAAAAACAGCTGTGTCAGCGTCGCGCGGCGTCGAAGGGGGTGTATCCAGCAAAGAACCGATGGAGTCTGCCATGCCCTTAACGAGTGCCACTTCTACAAAGATCAAAGGTTCTTCTGGCATCACGGGGTGGAAATAAGCAAAACAAAGACGATCTTCAGCCAATCGTCGTCGTAGGTCGTCCCAGCCTTGAATCTCATGCACTGATTCATATTGGATGAGCTTTTCCAAGACAGCGGCTGGGGTATCCCAGCTGATTTTTTCCAGATTTAAAAAACCCTTGTTAAACCACGAAGTAAAGAGGTGAACAAAGTCTTGATCGATTGTTTTGAGATGGGGATATTTTTTTAGCTGCCCTCGTAACACGGCACGCATGTCAATCAGCGTGGGTAATCCATCCGGTACGGCATTGATGCGCCGAAATAGCTCCTGACGTCGAGATTCAGCCGCTTGATGAAGCTCCAATGCGCTTGCATCACCGCTATCGCGCTGATAAGCAACAATCGCCACTTGCAAGCGTTCAGCATCGGGGCCAAACTCCGCAAGCAGGCGTTCAAAAAACTCGACCTGCCTATTTTTTGGCAGTGCATGCCATGAACCCACAACATATCCCGCTAACGCCAACCCGGTGGCTTCGCCACGACGAGATAGGACAGCATGACACTGGCTGATCAAATCATCGACTGGCAATTCACTCGAACGCATATCGAGCAAATCTCTGGCTCGATCACTGACTTGCTGGATCCATTGCTTGATGGCAACTACCATTTACCGCTCCTCACTCAACTCAAAACACGGCCATCTGAAATACGATTAACAAAAGGCTTATTGAACGTTTTTATCTTAATCGGACAACATGACAAACACCAACAGCGCCATGTCTAGGTTGGTAGATCAAGTCTCGCGACTGCTACAGCTAATTGACGCCGTTTGGGCGAGCTTGAGCTGTATTTAAGCTTTTGTTAATTTGACTAGGCCCACCTTGACAGTCTTGTGCATGTGCGCAACAATAATGACTAGACAGACTAGTTAGATATAATATCATGCATACTTGGCAACTACAAATGGCAAAAAGCCGCTTCAGCGAGGTGGTTGAGCGAACGATCAAAGAGGGCCCACAACTCGTCACTCGGCGAGGCCAAGAGGCCGTGGTCATGGTTTCCGCTGCCGAATACCGTCGTTTGAGTGGGCAGACCCCACGCCTGATGGATTGTCTACTCAATGCGCCTCGTGGTGAACCACTGACCATCGAACGGTCACACGAGGCCATTCGGGAAATTGATCTGTGAGGTACTTGCTAGACACCTGCGTACTGTCTGAACTGGTTAAGACCAAGCGCGACACCCATGTTGTTGACTGGTTTGAGAAACGCAAACCGCATGAGCTTTACACAAGCGCCATGACTTGGGGTGAGTTAAACCGTGGCGTTGAACGCATGCCAGCATCAAAACGTCGCTCCGAATTAACGCAATGGCTTGACCAACTCGTCACCGGATTCGAAGACCGCGTTCTAGCGTTTGACCAAACCGTGGCTCGAGCCTGGTCGCAGATGACAGTACAAGCTGAAGCCAACGGCAAACCCATGGCAGCATTTGACTCGATCATTGCAGCGACTGCTCGAGCGAACGACTGCAAACTGGTGACACGCAATGTTCGGGATTTTGCGCAGGCCGGTGTTGAGATCGTAAATCCTTGGTTGAGCTGATTGTTTAACTGTAAAGAAAATCTTCAGCAAAATCAATGGTTGATTGAGTCGTGTGAAACTTTTGTGTAAGTCATTAAATTAATTAAATCAATGACTTACGCTATAAAAACTACTCCCACTCAATCGTGGCGGGCGGTTTCGTTGACACGTCATAGACAACGCGGTTGATGCCCTTCACCTCATTGATGATGCGCGAAGACACTTTTGAGAGTAAGGCGTGCGGCAACGGCGCCCAGTCAGCCGTCATGAAATCTGATGTTTGTACCGCCCTTAAAGCCACGACGTATTCGTAAGTCCGTCCATCACCCATCACACCAACCGATTTCACAGGCAAGAACACCGCAAAAGCTTGTGACGTCAGGTCGTACCATGTCTTACCCGTCTCAGCGTCAATCGTCTGTCGCAATTCTTCGATGAAGATGGCATCGGCCTCGCGTAACCAGTCGGCATATTCTGTATTAACAGCACCTAAAATCCTAACCCCCAGACCGGGCCCTGGAAACGGGTGACGGTAGACCATATCTGCTGGCAAGCCAAGGGCAACACCGAGCTTTCTGACTTCGTCTTTGAATAATTCACGTAGGGGCTCTAGAAGCTTTAAATTCAATGTCTCGGGCAACCCCCCCACATTGTGGTGCGACTTAATCGCGACAGCCTTACCGGTTTTACCACCAGCGGACTCGATCACATCAGGGTAAATGGTGCCTTGAGCGAGCCATTTGGCATTTTCAATTTTGGCGGCCTCGCGTTGAAAAACCTCAACAAACTCCTTTCCGATGATTTTTCGTTTGGCTTCAGGGTCAGTCACGCCCTCTAATTTGCCCATGAAATCATCAGTGGCATCAACGTGGATCACCTTCACGCCCATATGCTCAGCAAAGGTTGCCATGACTTGGTCAGCCTCATTCAAACGCAACAAGCCGTGGTCTACAAAGACACAAGTCAATTGATCGCCAATCGCCCGATGCAAAAGTGCGGCTGCGACCGAAGAGTCCACACCACCCGACAAACCCAAAATAACGTCATCTGTACCCACTTGGGCCTTGATATTAGCGATGGCTTCATCCACATAGTTCGGCATGGTCCAGTCACCGCGACAGTGACAAATGTCGAGCACAAATCGCTCAAGGATCGCCTGCCCCTGAATCGTGTGGGTGACCTCTGGATGAAACTGCAACCCATAAAAGCCACGGTCTTCGTCTGCCATACCCGCGATAGGACAAGAAGGGGTTGACGCCATCACCACGAAGCGATCCGGCAATTTGGTCACTTGATCGCCATGGCTCATCCACACCTTGAGCATGCCATGGCCTTGTTTGGTTTCAAAGTCTTGAATCCCGTCCAGCAATTTGGTGTGTCCACGCGCACGGACCTCAGCGTAACCAAACTCGCGGTGATCCGCTGCTTTCACCTTGCCACCCAACTGATCGGCCATGGCTTGCATGCCGTAGCAAATACCTAAAACCGGCATGCCTTGTTCAAAAATCACATGGGGCACTTTGGGTGCGTCGGCATCATAAGCAGACAAATGACTACCGGAGAGAATGATGCCTTTCAGTCCCAGTGACTTTTGTGTTTGCAAAAACTTCTCGGTCACGTGACCAGGATCACCTGGATGCAGCTCGCAGTAAACGCCAGCCTCTCTCACACGCCTGGCAATCAGCTGGGTCACTTGTGAACCA
>CBFHKV010000011.1:14936-41514 GCA_965656505.1 Burkholderiaceae bacterium
GGCACATACTAATCAACGCACCAATCAACTCACTAATCAGCTCGATAATTGGGCGCTTCTTTGGTGATCTGTACATCGTGGACATGCGATTCACGGATACCGGCTGCCGTGATTTGTACGAATTCAGGTTTGGTGCGCATTTCTTCGATCGTGGCGCAACCACAGTAACCCATGGATGCACGCAAACCGCCAATCAATTGGTAAATAATAGCCAAAACGCTACCCTTGTAAGGCACCCTTCCCTCGATGCCCTCAGGGACGTACTTATCTGTATTGCTAGAAGCATCTTGAAAGTATCGATCAGCCGAACCCTCAGCCATCGCACCTAGACTGCCCATGCCGCGATAAGACTTGTACGAACGCCCTTGAAATAAAACCACCTCACCTGGAGACTCTTCAGTACCAGAAAAGAGGCTTCCCATCATGACGCACGAGGCACCGGCAGCAATGGCCTTTGAAATATCGCCAGAGAACCGCACACCGCCATCAGCGATCAGTGGCACGCCTGTTCCTTCGAGAGCTTTTGAGACGTCAGAAATCGCCGTGATTTGGGGCACGCCGACACCGGCCACAATCCGTGTGGTGCAAATAGATCCAGGTCCGATACCCACTTTCACACCATCTGCGCCCGCATCGAGTAGGGCTTTGGCAGCCTCCGCCGTGGCGATATTACCGCCAATGACTTGTACCTTTTCGTAATGGTTCTTGATCCAACGCACACGATCGATGACACCGGCCGAGTGACCGTGAGCCGTATCCACGATAATCGCATCAACGCCTGCTTGCACCAGTTTTTCTACCCGCTCGTCCGTATCTGCTCCCACACCGACGGCAGCACCGACCCGCAATTGCCCGTGACTGTCTTTGGACGCCATCGGATGTTCGGTGTTCTTAACAATATCTTTGACCGTCGCTAACCCACAAAGCTCAAAGGCATCATTCACAATGAGCACACGCTCAAGCCGGTGCTTGTGCATCAACGACTGGGCTTGGTCTAAGGTGGCCCCCTCAGGCATGGTGACCAATCGATCCTGAGGCGTCATGATTCGGTGCAAAGGCTCATCAAGCCGTTCTTCAAAACGTAGATCGCGGTTGGTGACAATACCCACCACCTTACCGCCTTCTACCACCGGTAAGCCAGAAATGCCATGCTGCTTTTGCAAATTAATAGCATCGCGCACTCGCATCGAAGGGGTAACGGTTACCGGATCGATGACAATACCGAATTCGTGGCGTTTGACTCGGGCGACTTCCCGAGCTTGCTCAGTCGGTGAGAGATTTTTGTGGATGATACCTATCCCGCCCTCTTGAGCCATCGCAATAGCCAAATGGGATTCGGTTACTGTGTCCATCGCCGCTGATACCAAGGGGATGTTCAAGGTGATCGAGCGCGTGAGTGGGGTCGTCAATATCGTGTCGCGTGGCAACACTTGAGAGAAGGCAGGCACCAATAGGACATCGTCAAAGGTGAGCGCAGTTTGTTTCAGACGCATAAAAAGCTCCAAGCGCAAAGATAAATTATACGCCACTGGCAAAAAAGCCTTTGCGCCTAACAGGGTTTTCGGGTGAAAGCTTGTTCCCCCTTGCCTTCACCCGAAAGTCCATATTTGCGGTGGTCTCGCTTAGTTAACCCAGCGCAACCCGAGCGTTCTGAAAAAATCGCATCCACGGTGAAAACGCCCCGCCACTATCCTGTTCACCCCAGCGGTTCGGATGCCAAGAAAGCATGACGTTGCGAGTCACTCGCTCGGGATGTGGCATCAACGCGGTAAAACGACCATCTGCTGTAGTGACAGCTGTTAACCCATCTGGGCTGCCATTGGGATTGAACGGATAGGCCTCAGTCGCCTGACCATGGTTGTTCACAAATCGCATCGCGCGGGCCACATGATTCACATCCCCTTGGCGACGGAAATCCGCAAAACCCTCGCCATGCGCCACGGCCACAGGTAAATGACTGCCAGCCATGCCGGTCAGAAAGATAGATGGCGATGCCAAGATCTCCACCATCGAAAGGCGAGCCTCGTACTTCTCAGATTGGTTACGGGTAAATCGCGGCCAATGTTCAGCGCCCGGAATCATCGGTGCAAGCGCTGCCAACATCTGGCACCCGTTACAAATACCCAAACCAAACGTATCAGGGCGCGCAAAGTATTGCGCAAACATCGCTGATAACGACGCGTTGAACGAAATACTCCGTGCCCAGCCTTCACCAGCACCCAGCACGTCGCCGTAACTGAAACCGCCAACAGCAACCAGGCCCTTAAAGTCCTCAAGGGTAGATCGCCCGGTTTGAAGATCGGTCATGTGTACGTCATGCGCTTCAAAACCCGCCTGATCAAACGCCCACGCGGTCTCCACGTGACTGTTACACCCCTGCTCTCGCAAGATGGCCACTTTCGGTCTGGAACCGGTGTTGACAAAAGGCGCGGCCACATTCTCTTGGGGATCAAAATGGACGATAGGTGACAGGCCAGGATCCTCGACGTCATCCCACATGGCCCATTCCGCTTGCGCGCATATTGGGTTGTCGCGACGACTCGCAATACGCATGCTGACCTCAGACCACGTCTTTATTAGTGCAAGCCGCGATCTGCCCCAAATTCGTTTGGCATCACGATAGATTTCAATTTCGTCAGTGGTGTTAGGCATACCAATAACGTGAGCATGCCGAGATAAGCCTGCCCCTCGCAACACTTGCATCACCGCGTCACGCTCAGCCGATGGCACCTGAATCACTGCCCCAGCCTCCTCATTAAACAAGGCCTGAAGGGTGATCTCGTCTCGCTGAACCGCCATTTGTTGTGGGCGGATATTAAAGGCACCCAAATCCTCGACGTGAGGATCGATCGTGAGCAAATCGATATTGATTGACAGCCCACAATGACCGGCGAACGCCATTTCGCAAAGCGTTGTAAACAGGCCGCCATCAGAGCGGTCGTGATACGCCAAAACAATCCCCGAGTCGGCTAACGCACGCATCGTCACAAAAAAGGTCCGAAGTAACTCACCGTCTTGGACGTCGGGTACTGACTCACCGAGCTGACCAGCCACCTGCGTCAGAATCGAGCCGCCCATGCGCTTTTTACCTTCTCCCAAATCAATCAAGATCAAGGTGGTAGGACCCAAGTCGGTTCGCAGTGTGGGCGTCAATGTCTTTTTAACGTCTGCAACCGGGGCAAAGGCAGAAACGATCAATGAAACGGGCGAAAGCACCTCTCGAGTTGATTCATCGCTGGCTTCAGGCACCCATTGTGTTCGCATCGACAAGGAGTCTTTGCCCACTGGAATGGATAAGCCCGCCACCTGGCAGAACTGGCTCACGGCACGAACCGTTTCATAAAGCGTGACATCTTGACCCGCCGATCCGCAAGCGGCCATCCAGTTGGCCGACAACTTGATATCCTCTAACCGAGCGACATCGGCAGCGACCAAATTGGTCAATGCTTCAGTCACCGCCATGCGTGCCGAAGCGGGACCGTCGAATAGGGCCAACGGGGTTCTCTCCCCCATCGACATCGCCTCACCCTGCTCGCCGTCGTAATCACTTAACGTAACGGCGCAGTCAGCGACCGGAACCTGCCATGGCCCAACCATTTGGTCTCGACTCGTCAAACCACCGACCGTGCGATCACCGATGGTAATCAAAAAGGTCTTATTGGCCACCGTGGGGTGCCGCAACACCCTATCCACGGCCTCATCGAGCTCAATTACGGTTAAATCAATGGGTTCACTCACGCTTGGCAGGCGTTTCACATTGCGCATCATCCGTGGTGGCTTACCCAAAATCACGTCCATGGGCACTGACACGGGTGTCGGTCGGTCCTCATCTAACACCTTTAGCTCACGCGCTTCAGTGGCCTCACCAACCACAGCGAAAGGACAGCGTTCACGATCCGCCAAGGCTTTAAAGCGAGGCAAATCTTCCTGCATAATCGCCAACACATATCGCTCTTGACTTTCATTGGTCCATATTTCTGCAGGTGAAAGCCCACTCTCTTCCACCGGCACTTGCGTCAAGGCAAACGTGGCGCCACGACCAGCATCATTGACCAACTCAGGAAACGCATTGGATAAACCGCCGGCGCCAACATCGTGAATAGCCAAAATCGGATTATCCTCACCGAGCTGCCAGCAGCGATCAATCACCTCCTGTGCCCGACGCTCCATCTCGGGGTTTGCACGCTGTACCGAATCAAAGTCCAGATCGGCTTGATTCATGCCAACGCCCATGCTTGATGCCGCGCCACCGCCCATACCAATACGCAACCCAGGCCCACCGAGTTGGATCAGTAAGCATCCCGGCGGCAATGGGTCTTTATGAGTCAGTCCATCATCAATCGTACCCAAACCACCAGCAATCATGATGGGCTTGTGATAACCCCATCGCAATCCACCCGCGCTTTGCTCGAAGCTACGGAAGTAGCCCAGTAAATTAGGGCGACCGAATTCATTGTTAAACGCCGCACCGCCCAAAGGCCCTTCAATCATGATAGCCAAAGGCGACGCGATACGCTCTGGCATACCGTGATGATCAGCTTCCCATGGTGCCGGGGCATCTTCGAAACGCAAATGCGATACAGAAAATCCAGTCAAACCAGCCTTGGGTTTGGACCCTCGTCCAGTCGCCCCTTCATCGCGAATTTCACCGCCAACACCCGTCGCCGCGCCTTCAAACGGGGCAATGGCCGTGGGGTGGTTGTGTGTTTCCACTTTCATCAACGTGTGACCAACCGTCTCACGTCGACCATAAGGCAAAGCGTAAGCACCAGTGTTATCAAACGCCCCACCAATAGGCTCGAACCGCACCACCGGTGCACCTTGCATGACAGCGGCGTTGTCGGAATACGCGACCACCGTGCCGTGCGGTTGTTTTGCATGGGTGTGGCGAATCATGTCAAACAGGGTGTGCGCTTGCGGCTGTCCGTCAATGATCCACTGGGCGTTAAAAATTTTGTGACGGCAATGCTCACTGTTGGCCTGCGCGAACATCAACAACTCAACATCGGATGGATCACGCTCCAATTCAAGGAAAGCCGTCACCAAGTAATCTATTTCATCGGCGGAAAGCGCCAAACCAAGGGTATCGTTAGCTTGCTCAAGCGCTGACTTACCTTGTGCCAAGACAGGTACGGTCTGTAAGGGTTTGGCCGGTTGCGTCAGAAATAGCGCAGCCACATCAAACGACTCGTCGACCACTGTTTCTGTCATTCGGTCGTGTAACAGACCCGCTATTTGTGCCAAAACCTGATCGGAAGTCTCGTTATCCGCGTCAAGCGTCAAAACATAGCGCACACCACGCTCGATTCGACGCACCGTTTCGAAGCCACAATTATGAGCAATATCGGTGGCCTTACTGGCCCAAGCAGACACCGTCCCCAAGCGGGGTAAAACCCGTAAAACCAATCCCTCAGCAGTAATTGTCTCAGGGGCTGCACCGTAATCTAGCAGTGCACCCAAACGCGCTTGTTCATCTGGGCTCAACGGTTTCGCTAACCACACATGGTGTTCATAGTAAGCATAGACGGCTGTCACAGGTAATGAGGCTTGATCGAACTGGTCCAATAAGCGTTGCATTCGAAACGCCGATAACATCGGCGAGCCAAGTAAGGTGAGAGTAATGAGGGATTCAGACACGAAGCGATTACCGGACAAAGAGATGAAAAGGAAACGGGCAATGGATTGGAATCAAAACACAAAAAAACTTTCATCCACCGAAAAGGGACACCGCAACCAAGGCTTGATGACAGCGTCCATTGGGTGCATTTTATCCCCTACAGTGTATGCCCAATGAGACGACGGCTTTCACCCTAACAACGTTGCGGTTATGCCGTCTAAGTAACCGAGATCTCGCCTCGTTCGATGAGCTGCTGGCGAATGTCTTTTTTGGTGATTTTGCCGTAACCGGATTTGGGCAATGATTCCCAAAAGAAAAACGAACGCGGCCAGCGGTACTTTGCACAACGGCCCTCAAGGTGAGCAAATAACGCTTCAACCGAAACCATAGGCCCCTCGGGACGACAAACCACGACCGCCACACCGACTTCGCCCCACTTCGCATCAGGCACACCAAGAACGGCCACTTCGAGGACAGCAGGGTGGGTAAGTAACAACTCCTCTACTTCCCGTGGGTAAACATTAGAGCCTCCGGAAATGTACATATCAGACTCGCGGCCAGTGATGTAGAGAAGGCCACGGTCATCCAACCGACCCAAATCACCCGTATGAAACCAGCCGCCTTTGAGTGCGTTCTCGGTGGCTTCAGGATTGCCGTGATACCCAAAAAATACCGCGGGTCCACGCACGCATATCTCGCCAACTTCTCCAACAGGCAGCGGTTTCAAGGTCTTATCCAAAATAGCCACTTCCATGCCGGTTCGGGGTCGGCCACAGGCACCGATGTTGGCATTGGGATCTTCATCGTCGGCCGAATGCATGTAAGGTGGCAGTACAGTTATGCAGCCCGTGACCTCGCCCAACCCAAAATACTGCACCAGAACAGGCCCTAGCTTTTGCAGCGCCAGCTTTTGATCGGCGCGATACATCGGTGCACCCGCGTAAATCATATATTTCAAGCTGCTGTGGTCGAATTGGTCAACGGAGGGGTGCTCAACAAGCACCTTAACAATCGTTGGTACCGAGAAAAGGTTGGTGACACGGTGCTGTTCAACCAGCGCCCAAAACACCGCCGGTTCAAGCCGATCGCTTGGCATCAAAATTGACGCTGCACCACGTGCAACGTTTAGCAAGGCGTGAATGCCTGCCCCATGGGAAAGTGGCGCCACCACAATCGAACGATCGGTCTCACGAGTGCCTGGTATCAAGTCAGCCAAGTGGTTGGTAACCACAAATGCCAATTGCCCGTGTGTCAGTATCCCTGCCTTCGGTTTACCCGTCGTGCCCGATGTATAAAAAAACCAGGCCGGGTCGTTTTCTGTGACCACCGCGGCTTCAAAAGCGCGACCCATGTACTGATCGACCAAAGACTCGTAATCATGCTCACCCTCTCTAGGGCGACCGATCGCGATCACATGCGTCAAATCTGCACTGACCGCGCGAACCGCATCGACGTGATCGGCAAATACGTCTTCGTACAGCATGACCGTCGCGCCGCTGCTTTGACCTAAATAAGCCACATCATCAGGCATGAGCCGATAATTGGTCGGTACCCAAACACAACCCAGACGAAAGGCTACCCAACCGATTTCAAATGTTTGTAGACAGTTGCGTGTTTGCGTGAGGATTAGATCACCGCGACGCACACCGAGTGCATCAAGCGCACTGCACATGGCGTCAACACGGGCATTGATTTGCTGCCAAGTCCAAGTCTGATCACGGTGAATAAGGCCAGGTAAATCGGGGTACAGACACGCCGTTTGAGTCAATAGCTGACTCAGGTTCATGACTTGAGCCGCGTGCATATTAGACCGCCTGTAGCAAACTCAAATAGTTAGCCACGGACGCGCCTCCCATATTGAAGACTGCACCACGATCAGCCTTTGGCAATTGCATATCACCAGCCGTGCCGGTTAATTGCATGGCAGCCATCACGTGCATAGAAACACCGGTGGCACCGATAGGATGGCCTTTTGAT
The DNA here is from genome assembly GCA_965656505.1 of Burkholderiaceae bacterium. Lineage (GTDB taxonomy): Bacteria > Pseudomonadota > Gammaproteobacteria > Burkholderiales > Burkholderiaceae_B > Algicoccus. The sequence goes on from CBFHKV010000011.1 coordinate 22,531, forward strand.
TTCAAACCGCCAGAGCGATTCACCGGCAAACGGCCATCGGCCGCAGTCACGCCCTCTAGAGCGACCTGCGCGCCCTGACCATAGGCGGCAAGCCCCATGGCCTCATACTCGAGTAGTTCAGCAATCGTAAAGCAGTCGTGCGTCTCTACAAAACTTAAGTCACCTAACGACAAACCGGACTCAGACAAGCCCTTCTTCCAAGCCAAGGCCGCCCCTTCAAAACGAGTCGGATCGCGGCGACTGAGTGGTAACCACTCGTTGACGTGAGTGCGCGCTATCCACTGGACCGCGGGGACGGTAGCCTCTGCGGATCGTTCAGTAGAAATAATCAAGGCCGCAGCGCCATCAGAGACCAAAGAGCAATCTGAACGCTTAAGTGGACCCGCAACCACTGGGTTTTTTTCTGATTCTTGCCGACAAAATTCGAAGCCCAAATCGCGTCGCAAATGAGCGTAGGGGTTGTCCATGCCATTGCGGTGATTTTTAGCGGCAATCGTTGCTAGCGCATCGGATTGGTCGCCATGCTTAGCAAAATACGCCTTGGCAATCTCACCAAAAACACCTGCAAATCCACCCGGGATGTTTGCTTCTTCTTTGACATAGGAGCACTTGAGCAAAATATCGCCAATTTGGGCATTGGGCAGGGTGTTCATCTTCTCAAACCCCACCACCAACACGTTCTTCATCCTACCTGCAGCTACGGCATCAAGCGCCGTCCAGATCGCCGCTGAACCAGTCGCACAGGCATTTTCCAAACGAACCGCTGGTACGTGACGCAAGGCCGGTAAAGCCACACCCACCATCGCCCCACCAAAATCTTGCGGCACGAAACCACCGTTAAACGTTCCCACAAAAATACCGTCAATCGCCTCCGGCTCTAGGCCCGATGACTCAATAGCCGCCATTGAAGAATCGGCAATTAACGCCTCAATATCAACGTTATCGTGCTTTCCAAACGGGGTGTGTCCCCATCCCACAATCATCGGCGTTTTCATGAGCTACCCTTAAATACTGACTCAGTTACCACCTCATCAAACCCTCAGCATGGCATGAACGAGGACTGTCTAGGAATCTTACTTTTTCTTCGTCGGCGGTAAATCGGTGCAATGACCGTCGGCGGATTCAGCGGCGAGTCCAACAGACTCTCCAAGCGTTGGATGCGGGTGAATGGTCTTACCAATATCCACCGAGTCAGCACCCATTTCAATCGCCAAGGCCACCTCACTAATCAAATCACCGGCATTGGTACCCACAATGCCACCACCAACAATCCGACCGCTTTCCTGGTTAAATAACAACTTGGTGAATCCCTCATCGCGACCATTGGCAATGGCACGCCCTGAAGCAGCCCAAGGAAACATGCCCTTCTTAATCTTGAGACCCTCTTTTTTGGCTTCTTCTTCAGTCACCCCGACCCACGCCACTTCAGGATCGGTGTAGGCCACCGATGGAATCACGCGGGCATCGAAATAACTCTTCTCACCAAAGGCAGCCTCTGCAGCAACATGCCCTTCATGCACCGCTTTGTGGGCCAACATTGGTTGACCAACAATGTCTCCAATGGCAAAGATGTGCGGTACGTTGGTGCGCATTTGATGATCAACCTCGATAAATCCTCGCTCAGTCACAGCCACGCCCGCCGTCTCGGCGCCAATTTTTTTGCCGTTCGGCGAACGCCCTACCGCCTGTAGTACCAAGTCGTAGACTTGGGGTTTATCCGGTGCACCCCCACCTTCAAAAGAGACATGGATGCCATCTTTTTTGGCTTCGGCACCAACGGTTTTGGTTTTGAGCATGACATTGTCAAAACGGTGCTCGTTCTTTTTCAACCAGACTTTCACCAAATCGCGATCTGCCCCTGGCATCAAGCCGTCAACCATCTCGACCACATCAAGACGGGCGCCAAGAGCCGAATAAACAGTGCCCATTTCCAAACCGATGATTCCGCCACCAACAATTAGCATGCGCTTGGGAATCTTCTCGAGCAACAGCGCGCCTGTTGAGTCAATAACCCGAGGATCATCTGGCATAAAGGGCAACTTCACCGATTGACTACCCGCAGCGATAATGGCTTGCCCGAACTGAATGGTTTCCGACCCCGATTGAAGTTTCACTTCAATCGAGTTCGGTCCGGTAAAAGAAGCTTCGCCTTGAACGACTCGGACTTTACGCGCTTTGGCCATTCCAGCCAGACCGCCCGTCAACTTTCCAATCACGCCGTCTTTAAAGGCTCGTAATTTCTCCAAATCAATCTTGGGTTTTCCAAAACTGATGCCATGCGCGGCCATGGCTTGAGCTTCTTCCATCACTGATGCGGTGTGCAGTAACGCCTTTGAGGGGATACAACCCACGTTTAAACAAACCCCACCGAGCGTCGGGTAACGTTCGATCAAAATCACTTCCATGCCCATGTCAGCGGCTCGGAAGGCCGCCGAGTAACCGCCTGGGCCCGCACCAAGCACGACCAATGGGCCACTTGACGACTGCTGTTCGGCCTTACTCCCTGAAGTGCTTGTCTGGCTGGCTGGCTCAGTTACTGGTGTGCTTGCTGCCTGTGCAGCTGGTTGTGCCTTTGTCTCAGTTGCCTTTTCCGCTTCTGGCGCGGGTTTATCGGCTGCCCCTGAGGCTTGCGCCACGGGCTCAACTTGCAAAATGGCACTACCTTTGTTGATTTTGTCGCCAATCTTGATCAAGACCTTTTTGACAACGCCCCCTTCGGTAGCAGGAATCTCCATCGAAGCCTTGTCAGATTCGACCGTGATCAAACTGTCTTCGGCGTTGATGGTATCGCCTTCTTTAACCAAAACCTCAATGACCTCAACATCTTTAAAGTCACCAATGTCAGGGACCAGAATATCTTTCAAACTCATCAGATCCCCTTTAAAGAATGATGCGACGGAAATCCGCCAACAGAGCGCCTAAGTAAGCGTTAAAACGGGCCGCTGCAGCGCCATCAATGACGCGGTGGTCGTAGGACAATGACAAAGGCAGGGTCAGTTCAGGCACAAAAGCTTGCCCATTCCAAACGGGCTTATGGTAAGACTTGGACACGCCAAGAATCGCCACCTCAGGTGCATTGATTATCGGCGTAAAGTGCGTACCACCAATACCACCAAGGGAAGAAATGGAAAAGCAACCGCCTTGCATTTGCTTTGGAGACAGCTTACCTTCACGCGCCATTTTGGCCATGCTCGCGGACTCTTGAGCCAGCTCGAGCACCCCCTTTTTGTCGGCATCGTTGATAACAGGCACCACCAACCCATTGGGCGTATCGGCGGCAAAGCCGATGTTGTAGTACTGCTTGAGAATCAAATTATCCCCATCAAGCGAGGCATTAAATTCAGGAAACTTCTTCAAGGCAGCAACAACCGCTTTGATCAAGAAAGCCAGCATTGTGACCTTAATACCTGCCTTTTCATTTTCCTTATTCAACTGTTGGCGCAAGGCTTCTAACGCAGTGATATTGGCTTCATCATTATTCGTGACATGCGGAATCATCACCCAGTTGCGATGCAAGTTTGCACCTGATAGCTTTTTAAGACGCGACAACGGCTTTGACTCGACCGCACCAAACTTGGAGAAATCCACGGTTGGCCATGGCAACAAGTCCAAGCCAGCACCGCCGCCCGTTCTAGTCCCACTAGAGGCAACGCCACCTTGCAACGCCGATTTCACAAAAGCTTGCACGTCTTCTTGGGAGATGCGTCCTTTAGGTGCTGTACCGGTGACCAGATTGAGATCAACACCGAGCTCGCGGGCAAACTTACGCACCGAAGGCGAAGCGTGTGGCAATTGACTCGGCGAGGCGGGTGCTGCCGCAGGTGCCGCTGCTGCAGGTGCTGCCGATTTGGCGGCAACCTGAGGGGCTGTTTCTGCTGCTGTTTCAAGCGTCGCCTCTGATTTTGTAGGTTCGGCTGCTTTCTCTTCTTTAGGAGCCTCTTTTGGTGGCGCCTCTTCTTTCTTGGCGGTTTCAGACTCAGCAGTGGATGCCGCTGGCTTAGCCTGCATAATGACATCGCCCTTGTTGATCTTATCGCCAACCTTGACGTCGATTTTTACGATTTCCCCTCCCGAGGAAGCCGGGATTTCCATTGAGGCTTTATCAGACTCAACCGTGATCAGACTGTCTTCGGCTTCGATGGTGTCACCCACCTTTACCAAGACTTCAATGACCTCAACGTCTTTAAAATCACCAATGTCCGGCACCTCGATGGCGGTCAGGTTACTCATACATTCTCTCCTCACTCGCGATGTATTAGGCGTGCGCCGGGTTAACTTTGTTCGGATTTATGTTGTACTTGGTAATCGCTTTTGCAGGCACTTCTGCCTTTAACTTGCCCTCTTTAACCAAGGCATTCAAGGTCGCCAACACCACAAAGTGACGATCGACTTCAAAGTGCTCTCGTAACTTCGTGCGGAAATCCGATCGCCCAAACCCATCCGTACCCAACACTCTAAACTGCCTACCCTCTGGCATGTAAGGTCGAATTTGATCAGCGAACGCTTTCATGTAATCCGTCGAAGCCACGATCGGGCCTTCGCTGCCCGACAGCTGGGCCGTCACATAGGGTACTCGCTGTTTCTGCGTCGGGTGCAACATGTTGTACCTTTCGCAATCCATGCCATCTCTACGTAGCTCAGTAAAACTGGTCGCACTCCACACATCGGTCTGAACGTCCCAATCCGTTTCGAGCAACTCGGCCGCGGCCAGTACTTCACGCAAAATCGTACCGGAGCCCATCAGTTGGGCACGCAGAGCCGTCTTGGCGCGTGGTTTGCTAGAAGGCCGGATCTTATAGATACCTTTCAAAATACCTTCTTCGTCGCCTTTCTTTAATCCTGGCTGTGCGTAATTCTCGTTCATCAGCGTCAGATAAAAATAGACGTTCTCTTGATCCTCGACCATGCGCTTTAAGCCGTGCTGAACAATGACCGCGACCTCGTGGGCGAAGGTCGGGTCGTAGGACACGCAATTCGGGATTGTTGCAGAGAGCAGATGGCTATGGCCATCTTCGTGTTGCAGGCCCTCCCCATTTAAGGTCGTCCGTCCGGCTGTACCACCCAACAAGAAGCCACGCGCTTGCATATCGCCGGCCGCCCATGCCAAATCGCCAATGCGTTGGAAGCCAAACATTGAGTAGTAAATGTAGAACGGGATCATGATGCGATTGTTGGTCGAGTACGAAGTGGCAGCAGCGATCCACGAGCTAAAGGCACCCGCCTCATTGATACCCTCTTGCAGCAGCTGACCGTTAGCCGCCTCTTTGTAGTACATCACTTGCTCTTTATCGACCGGCACATATTTTTGTCCTTCGGGAGCATAAATACCAATCTGACGGAACATACCTTCCATCCCGAAGGTACGCGATTCATCCGCCAAAATAGGCACCACCCGAGGTCCGATTTCTTTGTCGCGTAGGATCTGATTCAATCCTCGCACAAAGGCCTGGGTCGTTGAAATCTCTCGACCCTCTGCCGTGGGGTCTAGGATTGGACGAAACACCTCGAGCTCAGGCGCTTTCAGTGATTCATCCGCTTTAGTGCGACGCTTGGGCAAATAGCCACCGAGCGCTTCACGACGCTCGTGTAGGTAAACCATCTCCGGTGAATCTTCGGCTGGCTTAAAATAAGGAATATCCGCGAGCGCTTCGTCGGGAACCGGTATGTTGAATCGGTCGCGAAACTCGCGAATCGAGTCCACATCCAATTTCTTTTGTTGATGTGCCGGATTCTGTCCTTGGGCCGTATGACCCAAACCATAACCCTTGATGGTCTTGGCTAAAATAACCGTTGGTTGACCTTCGGTTTTAACGGCCGAATCAAAGGCGGCAAACACTTTGTGAGGATCATGGCCACCGCGATTCAAACGCCAAATATCCTCATCACTCATGCGCGAAACCATTTCTAACAACTTTGGGTGTTTCCCAAAGAAATGCTCACGCACAAATTTCCCATCATTGGCTTTGAATGCTTGATACTCGCCGTCGACAGCGTCTTCCATCACCTTGCGCAGAATGCCCTCTTTGTCGCTAGCCAGCAATGGATCCCAGTAACCACCCCAAATCAACTTAATGACATTCCAACCACTGCCTCGGAAGTCGCCTTCAAGCTCTTGGATTATCTTGCCGTTACCGCGAACAGGGCCATCAAGCCGCTGAAGATTGCAATTAACCACAAAAATCAAGTTGTCCAACTTTTCGCGCGCGGCCAGGCTGATGGCACCCAATGACTCGGGCTCATCCATTTCCCCATCACCACAAAACACCCAAACCTTACGCTTGCTGGTGTCAGCAATGCCGCGCGCATGCAGATACTTTAAAAAACGCGCTTGATAGATCGCCATCAAAGGCCCTAACCCCATGGAAACCGTCGGGAACTGCCAGAATTCCGGCATCAATTTTGGATGCGGGTAGGACGACAACCCTTTGCCATCCACTTCCTGCCGGAAGTGATCGAGCTGCTCTTCTGTCAGGCGGCCTTCCAAATAGGCACGGCCATAAACACCAGGTGAGGAGTGACCCTGGAAATAAACCAAGTCACCACCGTGCTCTGGACTGTCGGCATGCCAAAAGTGATTTTGACCGCAACCGATCATGGTCGCCAAAGAGGCAAAGGAAGCGATGTGACCGCCTAAGTCACCACCGTCAGCAGGATTGTGCTTATTGGCTTTAACTACCATGGCCATGGCATTCCAGCGGATGTAACTGCGTATCTTGGCTTCAAGCTCTAAGTTGCCTGGGTGCTTGGGCTCCAAGCCAGATGGAATGGTGTTTTGATAAGCGGTGTTCGGTGAGAAGGGAATATGGGCACCTGATCGACGAGCCATGTCAATCAACCGCTCTAACAAATAATGAGCGCGCTCTGGGCCCTCACGATCCAAGACCGCCGATAAGGCGTCCATCCATTCCTGCGTCTCAAGCAAATCAGGGTCATTGGCAGCATCGAACGCTTGCGCAGAATTGGCCATCGCTATCTCCTCAGTTGTTGCGCCAGTGGCCAGCAATAGACACCGAACGCCAATCTATATTTTGGTCATTCTATGGGCAGTATAAAAAGACGGCAACAAAAATTTCATAATTCGAATACATTTTTTATAATATGAAAAACCTGTTTAATTTTTCCGAGATGACACACTAAGTCAATAGTCACAACCATAGCCTCAAACAAACCGCGTAAAATAATTAGAACATCCTAGTCACGCTATGAGTCAATGCGACAACCCCAGAAATCGGTGATTTCCACCCCCTTTCAAGAACACGCCCGCCTTCGACGCCGTCGCTGGTATTGGTTAGCACCCGTTTTGGTGCTGGTTCTTTACGCCTTCGTGATGGGTGCCTTCTTTTGGTTGCAACAGATCCGCGAAGACAGCGTCATGTTTGTCACGATAGACCAAGAGATTCGCCAACAACAGCTCTTATGGGTCGTCATTGGCTTATCCGTGGTCATTGTGATCGCTTTGTTAGCGCTGTGGCGCTATACCAAGCACCGGACACAAACAGAGGCCGCCCTGACGGCAGAGACCGCTTTTCGCCGGGCTATGGAGAATTCCATGTCAACCGGCATGAGAGTTTTAGACCTCGAGGGTCGAATCGCCTACGTGAACCCTGCTTTCTGTCGAATGATTGGCTGGAACGAAGCCGACTTGATTGGGCGACGCCCGCCATTTCCTTACTGGGTCCCTGGCCATTACGAATCGCACCGCCAGACCCTCGACGGCGTTTTAGCCGGCAAGACACCCAGTAGTGGCATCGAACTAGAAGCTCAGCGCCGTGATGGCTCACGCTTTACGGCTCGCATGTATGTCTCGCCATTGCTCGCGCCCGATGGCAACCAAATCGGCTGGATGACATCCATGACCGATATCACCGAACCACGCCGAATTCGTGAGGCACTCACTGCGGCTCATGAGCGATTCATGACCGTTCTAGAGAGCTTGGATGATGCGATCACGGTCACCGCAGACGCAGCCGACGGTGTAGAACTTCTATTCGCGAACCGCACTTACCGAAGCCTCTTTGGTGCTCAGACGATTGGACACCAAGAGTTACTGGCCGGTAGGCGTGGTCGTGCCAACGACGAATCGGTTGAGGTTTATTCGTCACGGGTCGAGCGCTGGTTTGAAGTGCAACACCGCACTTTGGCATGGACCGACGGTCGTCGTGTGCGCATGCAAGTGGCGCGCGATATCACCGAGCGTCGCCGTCACGAAGAGGCGTCTCGCATTCAACAAGAAAAGATTCAGCTCACTAGCCGACTAACAACAATGGGAGAGATGGCCTCTTCTTTGGCGCATGAGTTGAACCAGCCGTTAACCGCTATCAGTAACTACAGCATGGGTGCTGTGGCTATGCTAAAAGCAGGTCAAACTGACCCAGAGAAATTGTTGTCAGCGCTCGAAAAAACAGCCTCACAGGCTCAACGGGCGGGAAAGATCATCAGCCGCATTCGCGACTTCGTCAAGCGCAGCGAACCGCAGCGCCAACAAGTCGACATTCAAGTCATCGTCGAAAACGCCATGAGCCTAGCCGAGATTGATGCGCACAAACGTGGCATTGAAATCGTTCACCTACCGTTGACCGAAGCCCCGTCTGTCCTAGCAGACCCCATCTTGATTGAGCAAGTTTTACTGAACTTGATTAAAAACGGCATCGAGTCGATGGAAAAAAGTGAGCAACGCACTCTGACGGTCAGGGTCAGTCATCAAGAAAACACGATCGAAATCGCCGTCGTTGATGCCGGGCATGGCGTTAGCGATCCAGATCGCCTGTTTGAACCGTTTTTTAGCACCAAGTCCGAAGGCTTAGGGATGGGTCTCAATATTTGTCGCACCATTATCGAGTCGCATCATGGACAGTTATGGGCCACCAAAAACCCAGAAGGCGGCACAACCTTTCGGTTCACGCTACCATGTGCGCCAAAAGGCTCACCAATAAACGCCACCACTGGCCACAAAAAAAACAACATCACTGAGGAGTTTCACGCATGAACCTGCCGAACACCGCGAGTACTGTCTATATCGTTGATGACGATGAAGCTGTCCGTGACTCCCTACGCTGGTTGCTGGAAGCCAACACCTATCGTGTCAAAGCATTTATGAGCGCCGAAGCTTTTCTCGCGGAATACCGTGAAGATCAACCTGGCGTGCTGATCGTCGATGTACGTATGCCCGGCATGAGCGGCCTACAGCTTCAAGAGGAGCTTTTGGCTCGAAACACTCTCATGCCAATTGTGTTCATCACTGGGCACGGCGATGTGCCCATGGCCGTGAACACCATGAAAAAAGGTGCTGTTGATTTTTTAGAAAAGCCGTTCAATGAAACCGACTTGCGTGAAATCGTCTCGCGTATGTTTGAACAAGCCAATATCAACCTTCAAAAGCACACCAAGCAACGCGAACGCAATGCCATGCTCGCGCGCCTAACCGCACGCGAGCAACAAGTCTTGGAGCGCATCGTCGCTGGCCGGTTAAACAAACAAATCGCCGATGACCTTGGCATCAGCATCAAAACAGTTGAAGCGCATCGCGCCAACATCATGGAAAAACTTCAAGTCACCACCGTGGCTGACTTAATGAAAGTCGCCTTGGCAGGGGACGCGGCTAAATGACAGCAGCTGCTCCATCAAACATAATCGACGGCAAAAAACTCGCAGCAGAAATCCGTGAACAAGTTAGGCTTGATACACAAAAGCTGACCAGAAAAGGCATCAAACCCGGTTTGGCGGTCATACTTGTCGGAGAAAACCCTGCATCTGCGGTCTACGTTAAAAACAAAGTCGCCGCTTGCGAACATGCCGGGTTCCATTCCGAGCTACAGCGCTACCCTGACACCTTAACCGAGGCCGATCTGCTTGATAGGATAGAGGAACTCAATACCAATCCCCAGATACACGGCATACTGGTGCAACTGCCTTTGCCCAAGCACATTGACGCCAACAAAGTGATCGAAACAATCGCTGCTAACAAAGACGTCGACGGATTTCACATCAGTAACGCCGGACTTTTAATGACCGGCAATCCGCGCTTTAAACCCTGCACACCATATGGCATCATGAAAATGCTTGAAGCCTACAATGTGTCGCCTTGGGGCGCAAACGTCTGCATCGTGGGCGCAAGCAATATCGTTGGTAAGCCAATGGCGATGCTCTTACTGGCTGCCGGCGCCACCGTCACAATATGTAACTCCAAAACTCGCGACCTCAATCAACACACCAAAATCGCGGACATCCTTGTCGTTGCCACTGGTAAACCCAATATGGTCACGGGTGACATGATCAAACCAGGCGCAACCGTGATCGATGTCGGCATCAATCGTCAATCCGATGGCAAGTTATGTGGTGACGTCGATTTCCAAACAGCTAAAACCGTCGCAGCTGCTATCACCCCCGTGCCGGGTGGCGTTGGCCCCATGACAATCGCCATGCTGCTTGTCAACACCCTAGAAGCGGCAGAGCGCTCGCTAATGACTTGAGTCAGTCTCGTTCGAACGGCACCGATCCAATAGCGAAAGCCACCGACTCCTTCAAATTCCAGACTTAGGCTAAACAATTTTCTCCTTGTCCTGATTTCAGCAAGGGTTTTGACGCAACCGAACCTAAAGCTCATTAAACTTTTAGTGTAGTGATACCTAAACAGCCGACGCAGAGATCACGGAACCGCTCGGCGACGAAAGCACCATTAATTCAGATCAAAATTCAGACCAAATTCGCAGGCGTACAACGATGCAGACCCCTTCAGCCACAACCGCCCCCGCCACTGCCAACAAAGTAGCCAATAATCCCTTGATGGTGCCCATCAGTGAACTGATCGACTACGCGGCCATCGAACCGGCCCACGTGGTACCCGCCATAGAGGCCCTTCTCAAATCCGCCCGACGGGCCGTTGACGCCGCCGCGGCTCCTAATCTGCCCCCGATCTGGGAGGAAATTGTTACCCCACTTGACGATGCCAACGAGCCCTTGTGGCGTGCATGGTCTGCGGTCGGGCACTTGAAGGCGGTGGTTAACACCCCTAAGTTAAGGCAAGCCTATAACGAAATGCTTGGTCCAGTAAGCGAGTACGCCACTTGGGCCGGTCTACACGAAGGCCTCTTTAAGCAATACAAGCGGCTACAAGCCAGCCCCGATTTTTTAGCTTGGCCAGCAGTCCGTCAGCGCGTGATTGAGCTTGCGATTCGCGACTTCCGCCTCAGTGGTGTTGAACTAGAGGGCGAAGACCGCACCCGCTTCGCAACAAATGCTGAACGTCAGTCACTAGTGTCACAGAAGTTCTCAGAGAACGTCTTAGATGCCAACGACGCCTGGTCGCTCACGGTCGACGACTTAAGCCAGCTCGACGGTATCCCTAAGGACGCCATCGAGGCGTTTAAATCCGCTGCCGAGGCAGATCCCGATATAGACACGGCACAGCGTGACCGCTACAAGATCACACTGAAGATGCCGAGCTTTCTGCCCGTCATGCAATACGGTACCAATCGACCTTTGAGACATACGCTCTACAAAGCTTATGCCACACTCGCCTCGGATCAAGGTGACCCCAAATATGACAACTCATCACTGATTGAAGAGTCGCTCGCCTTGCGCGCTGAAAATGCCAATTTGCTCGGCTTTAACCATTTTGCCGCGCTGCAGCTCGAAACCCGTATGGCCGATACCGCTGAAGAAGTCTTAGACTTTCTGCGTCAACTCGCCGCCCGAGCGCTACCCTATGCGCATCGCGATCTTGAAGAGCTTAAGACGTTTGCCAAAGACACATTACAGCTTGACCCACTCGAGCCCTGGGACGTCGCCTTCGCCTCAGAAAAGCTTCGGCAGGCCAAGTACGCGTACTCCGAAGACACAGTCAAACAATACTTCACGGAACCCAAAGTGGTCGCTGGCTTATTTGACCTGGTGAGTCACTTGTTCTCAGTAACACTGACGGATGTCGATCTGCCCACATGGCATGATGATGTGCGAGCCGCCAAAGTTGAAAACAAAAACGGTGAGCTGATCGGCTACCTCATCATTGATCTTTACGCCCGAAGTGGCAAACAAGGCGGTGCTTGGGTCGGTAGTGAGCGCAACCGCCGCAAAACCCACACCCACCTCAGCACTCCCGTCGTCTACTTGACCTGCAACTTCGCCCAAGGTCAAGGAGATAAACCCGCCCTCTTAACGCACGACGACGTCATCACCTTATTTCACGAGTCGGGTCATGCTCTACACGCCCTGCTTTCAGATGTTGACGAACCGGGCGCGAGCGCTTTTGCCGCGGTTGAGTGGGACGCCATTGAGTTGCCATCACAGTTCATGGAAAACTTCTGCTGGGAGTATGACGTTCTCAAGAACCTGAGTGCTCATGTCGACACTCAAGAGCCCTTACCCGAAACCCTTTTCCAGAAGCTTAAATCTGCCAGAAACTTTCAGAGTGGCATGCAGACCGTGCGTCAGATTGAATTTTCGTTGTTTGACATGTTGTTGCACCGTCAATCGGAGGGCCTAGGCATAGGGGAGGTCATGGCAACCTTAGACACGGTGAGAAGCGAAGTGGCGGTCATCAAGCCCCCAAGCTGGCATCGCTTCCCCCATGCATTCACCCATCTTTTCGCGGGTGGTTACGGGGCTGGCTACTACAGCTATAAATGGGCTGAGGTCCTTTCAGCCGATGCGTTTGGTGCTTTCGAGGAAGCGCAAAGCACCCTTGACCCCACCACAGGTGAACGCTTCAAACGCGAAATCCTTGCCGTCGGGGGCATGCGTCCAGCTAGCGAATCATTCAAAGCTTTCCGTGGCCGCAACCCCAGCATCGATGCGCTGCTGCGTCACAGCGGCATGGTGGAGACCGACTAGCCAATGTTGGGTTGGCGTAAATAACCCATCGCCATCAGCCACCCCTTAAACACAATCACCACTTCAAGCAGCCAAGGGATCAAGGTTGTCGAAACCAGCGGGCTACCGTCCAAGGGTCGGGACGCTCAGCGGGAATGACTCGGTTTTTAGGGGTACCGACAGCCAAGTAACCCACAAACTGATACTCCAGCGTATCGAATCCAAAGTATTCTGCCATTTCGTCCGTATAACTCCCTAGACCCGTACTCCAGTATGCTGAAAAACCCATGGCGTGCATGGCGTTTTCGAAATTCATCACCGCTGCACCCATAGAGAGCGTCTGCTCAATGACGGGCACCTTCGGGTGATCATGTTGGACATGGTGTGCCATTGCAACCAGCAAAGGCAGGTCTTTGAGCCAAGCGCGGGTTGACGCCTGCTTTTCTGGCGTCATGGGTTTACCCACTGCCTCGAGCACCTCAATGGCTTTTTCGCCCACAGCTACGATGTCTGGTTGTCCAACCAACACAAAGCGCCAACCACGCAACTTGGCATGGTCGGGCGCGCAAACCGCCGCCGCCAACGCCTGTTCGATCTGCATCTCGCTAGGGCCCGGTTGCCCTACCAATTTCACCGAATGACGTTTCAACATCGTCGACACTTCAGACAAACTCTCAACAGATTCATGCATCGCCTTTCCTCACTCACCGTCGTTGATAACCATTAGCCATCATTCTATACAACCAGAATGAACCCAAAGCGATCACCCCTATCGTGACCTAGATGCCCCAGTGAGACCCTTAATAGCCCGCGAGATGTTTAAATATGAACAACCGTAACCAACAGACAAAGCGATGAGCACAAGCAACATCACCGTTAGCAGTCCTAATGAAGATCTTGAACTACTGCACACAAGGCAAATTGAGCTGAAGTTCTACAAGCGCAAAGACGATCTGTACGAAGTGGTCGGCCATTTCACGGACAAAAAAACATATCCGTTTCGCCTACAACTCGCCGACGAAGATCTGCTCGCTGGCGAGCCAGTCCACGATATGGAACTGCGTATGGTGATCGACGACGAGCTGACCATACATGACATTAAAGCGACGATGAACGCCACACCGTTTGGGATCTGCCGCGAAGCACAAAACACACTGGCAGCCCTAAAAGGTCTTCGCATTGCTGCTGGTTGGAATAAAAAAGTCCGCGAGATTTTGGGTGGGACCGCGTCTTGCACCCATCTCATGGAACTGCTCGGCCCCATGGCCACCACGGCATTTCAAGGTTTGGCCCCCAAACGCCTTGAAGAAATCGAGCTTCCCGAAAACGAAGCCCTTCGAAGAGCCAAAGTGAACAGCTGCTACGCGTACAGCGAAAATCGCGTCGTAGTGGCACGGCTTTGGCCTCACCTAGCCAAACAACCCAATAAAGCATCATGAAGAACGGGAACCAAATGGTCTAATCCCTATTCCAAATCGTGTTGATTAGTCTTTCATCCCATTTGCCAAAGCACCATGACCACAGCCTACCTCTTCTACAAGCCTCGTCTACTCAAACGCTGGGCCGCGCTCATTACCCTGAGCCTTGCTGGCTTGGTTGCCGGTTGTTCCGAGCATTCGCCCGACTGGAACCTGTACGACGTTAAAGGACATTTGCCTGACTTGTCCTTCGAACTGCAAGCGGCAGGCGATACGACCTTCACTGAAGAAGACCTGGCCGGTAAGACCGTCCTCATGTTCTTTGGTTACGCGAGTTGTCCTGACATCTGCCCTACCACCATGGCTCAATTAAGCCAAATCGTCACTAACCTCGGAGAACAGGGCGAAGACGTGCGCATCGTTTTTGTGAGCGTCGACCCCCACCGCGACACGCCTAACGTTTTACAGGCCTACGTCAACGCCTTTAATCCCAACGCCATTGGCCTTACCGGCAATGAGCGCACCATCGCCCGGCTCGCCAAGAAATACCGTATTGCTTATCAAATAGAAAAGCCCAAGCCCGGTGATGACAATGACATCTACAACGTCACCCATAGCCAAGGCGTCTACATCTTCGACAACCAAGGCCAAGCCCGCTTGCTGGCTTCGGACTCAGAGGATACCGCCGCATTCACTGCCGACGTACAAAAGCTCATCAACGAAACCAGTTGACCCAACAAAAAACCCGCCTAAGGCGGGTTTTTTGCATCACTCATAAAACACTTAAAAAGTGTTTAGTCGATGATTTGTATGTTTGTTGCGCTTGGGCCTTTTGCGCCCTGGCCAACTTCAAATGAGACCTTCTGGTTTTCCTGGAGGCTCTTGTATCCATCTGCCTTGATTTCTGAGTAGTGAGCAAACAAATCCTTGCCACCATCATCAGGCATGATGAAACCAAAACCTTTTTCTGAATTAAACCACTTAACAACACCGGTTGCCATAATAAACACTTCCTTGAAAATAAATAAAGAAATAAACGCTAGACCGTCAAGGAAGGGATTAGGACTTCTGGTACCGCCAAAGGCGACAGTTCAAACCGCAACCGCGTCGCTTGAAAATCTTGCTAACTGAGTGTGTGCGCACTAGCGTCACAAGTCAATTGATTTAACTAAATTTGGCGAATAATACAAAAATAAACCGATCTTATTGGCTAAAACGATCAAAAAACCACAGTCACGGGGCACGAAATCAGATTTTGGGGCTCATTTAGCCATTCAGTCGCCCGCTCCTGTGTTGCCTGCTAGCGCCTGATTGAGTTGAGATACGGTGTCTCTTAAAGCCGTTCGTAAACCTTCTTCGATCACGGGATGGTAAAAAGGCATTTCAAGCATCTGGTCCACGGTCATCTCCTGCTGCACGGACCAAGCTAACAAATGCGCAATGTGCTCGGCGCTTGGTCCAACCATCTGTGCGCCAAGTAATCGGCGCGAAGCGATGTCAGCGTACAAATGCAAGCGACCTTTGTTCTTTAGGATGACTCGCGAGCGACCCTGGCTTGTAAAGTCGATGGCACCGGTTACAAATGAGCCACTTACCAACTGGGCTGGACCTTGGCCAACAGCCGCAATTTGCGGGTCACAAAAGACCACTGCCATCGGCGTACGTCTTAGCCCAGGGGATACTTTCGGCAGGCTCGCGGCATTGCCACCAGCAATATGCCCTTCGTCGGCTGCTTCATGCAACAAAGGCACATCGTTATTCACATCGCCCGCAATGAAAACCGGTAAGTGACCCACTTGCATTGTCAGGCGGTCAAAGGCCGGAATACCTTTCTCAATAACAGTAATACCTGCCTTCTCGAGATCCAAGCCATTCAAATTGGGTCGACGACCCGTGGCAATCAGCGCATAGTCAAAGCGCTCAACACACTCACTGTTATCAAGTTTGACATAGTTGATCTCCACCTCATCACCGACACGTTTGGTTTCTTTGACACGGGCGTCGGGGTCAAGATAAAACTCTTCTTGAAATATTTTTTTTGCCGTTTGACGAATCTTTAGGTCTGACAGTCCCGCTAAGGATCCGCTCATCCCAAACACCCTCACCTCGACGCCTAACCGCGCCAAGGCCTGTCCAATCTCTAACCCAATGACCCCAGGCCCAAATACCGCCACTCGCTTGGGTAAATCTGTCCACGCAAACACATCATCGTTGATGATCAACCGGTCTCCGAGTGCTTTAAAGGGGGGTGGAATGCTTGGGCTCGATCCTGTGGCGATGACCACGGCCTTCGCTTCTACCCTTGTATGATCGCCGACTGCCAACACCGTGGGTGACTCAAAACGAGCATAACCATGCAATTTGTTTTCTGCCGGAATATTTTCGATGTCTTCAAGCACAAAACTGACAAAACGGTCACGCTCACGCTTGACCCTATTCATCACTTCCTGCCCATTTATTCGGATGGCACCATCCACATGGATACCAAACGGGGCCATGTGCGTGGCTGCATGCGCAGCCTCTGCCGCCGCAATCAATAGTTTAGAAGGCATGCAACCGACACGTGCGCAGGTCGTCCCGTAAGCACCGCCTTCTATCAGTAACACCCGCTTGCCCGACTTGATCGCAGACTTGTACGCTGACAGACCCGCTGTGCCTGCACCAATGATCGCAATATCTGTCTCAACGTGCTGCATACCCATCCCCATAACATCCCATCAAAACAACGAACTCTCGTCGGCTATCTTTAATTCAGTCCTTCATGCGTCGGCCTCTAATAGCGTCGCCTCAAAACCAATCTCATCCATCGCGCCAACAAATTTTTCTGGCAGCACATGAGCCGCATCTTTGACTTCCACCAGATGATGGGACAAGTCAATCACCACATGAGCATCTGATGAGACCTCATGCACCGCTCGCGTGATGCTCTGCACGCAATGATTGCAAGTCATATCGGGAACATGAAACTTCATGACAAACCTCACAAAATGTATTGTTTAAAACAAAACCCTACGAATCAAACCTGAGACACAAATCAGTGTAACTGGCGTGCCACTTGTCTAGCTTTGATTTTAGGTATGGCATCTTTTAACTATGCGCAAACTTGATAGCCATTGTCTGGCAACCCCATGTCCGACAAGGCAAAAGTGCCATACACGAGCAAACAGCCTACAATATACAAATGAGTAAACTTCAATTATCCATCGACGGCATGACTTGTGCCGCTTGCGTGCGGCGGGTGGAGAACGTTCTTAAAAAGGTTCCAGGTGTCAACAATGCCCAAGTCAACTTGGCTGCACGTCGCGCGAGCGTCGATGTCGACGATGCGTCTGTAGACGACACACTGACTGATCATCTCGTTGCTGCTGTCAAAAAAGCCGGTTATGACAGCGAACTTCAAGATAACGCCGCGCCTGTGCAGTCCCAACACGAAAAATCACAGGCAGAAATCAGCGGCTTGTCGCGGCAAGTTTGGATAGCCGCCCTGCTCACGCTACCCGTTTTTATTATGGAGATGGGTAGTCACTTGATCCCTGCGTTCCATCACTTTTTGAATGGGGTACTCCCCGTGACGATCCAACACACCATACAAGCCGTGCTCACCACGCTTGTGTTGGCTGTGCCAGGACGACATTTTTTTACCCAAGGTTTTAGAGCGCTTTTTAACGGCCAACCCGAGATGAATTCGCTCGTGGCTGTGGGTGCCGGCGCTGCCTGGCTTTATTCCATGGTGGTCTTGTTGCTACCCACCCTGATCCCAGATAACGCTCGTTATGTTTATTTTGAGGCGGCCGCAGTCATTGTCACCTTAATTTTGCTCGGTCGTTATTTTGAAGCAAGGGCAAGAGGCAACACCGGCGCCGCCATTGAACGCTTGATTGGCTTACAACCCCAACAGGCCCGGTTAGTGACCGATAGCGGCGAACAGGATGTCCCGGTTGATTCGGTAAACCCTGGTGATATCTTGCGCGTCAGGCCCGGGGAAAAAATACCGGTAGACGGCGAAATACTGACCGGTGAACCCTTCATCGACCAATCCATGATCACAGGCGAGCCGGTCCCCGCTCATTTAAAGCCAGGTGAAAACGTGGCAGGCGGCACAATTAATACCACCGTAGGATTTACCTTCAGGGCCACACACACGGGCACAGACACCGTTTTGGCTCGCATTATTCGAATGGTGCAGTCCGCTCAAAACGCCAAATTGCCTATACAGGCCGCCGTAGACCGTGTCACGGCTGTCTTTGTGCCCATTATCATGGGCATTGCTGTTATCACCTTTCTAACGTGGTACCTGCTGACGCAGGAGCTTAATCATGCGCTTGTGAGTGCGGTTGCCGTACTGATCATCGCCTGCCCGTGCGCCATGGGTTTAGCCACGCCAACTTCCATCATGGTGGGTACGGGACGGGCCGCCGGGCTGGGCATTCTGTTTCGGCAAGGCGATGCCCTGCAACAGCTCAAACACATTCAAACCATTGCCTTTGACAAAACAGGCACGCTAACTCAGGGCCACCCTAGCCTGACGCACATCGAGGCGCTGACGCCCCAATACGATGACAAAGCTTTGATCGCCATTGTTGCTTCCTTACAGCAGCAATCGGAACATCCCATCGCGAAAGCCATTGTGAGCGCTGCTCAAACACAGGGGTTAACTTTGCCTAAGGCCAGCGCATTTGAGGCCGTTAAAGGGTTTGGCATCACGGCAAATGTTCAATACCTCGCCAAAGCAGCCGTCGCAAACACACAACCAGTACAA
>CBFHKV010000011.1:41523-42367 GCA_965656505.1 Burkholderiaceae bacterium
GCCGTTAAAGGGTTTGGCATCACGGCAAATGTTCAATACCTCGCCAAAGCAGCCGTCGCAAACACACAACCAGTACAAACTGAACAACCCCAAACACAGCCCATGCATGTGGCGGTTGGTTCCGAGGCTTTGATGCAGAGTCTCGGTATATCGGCTGAGCGCGTCACGAGTGAACACGACACGGCCGTTGTAGATCAGTGGGCACAAGAAGGAGCCACGCCCATTCATATCGCGATCGACGGTCATTTGGTTGGTCTCATGGCAGTGACCGATCCCATCAAACCTGAAGCACATGCCGTCATTGCCGAGCTACAAGCGCGCAACATTCGTTGCGCCATGGTGACAGGCGACCATCCGCTCACCGCTCAGGCCGTGGCCAAATCGCTAAACCTTGATATTGTGCATGCCCAAGTCAAACCAGAACAAAAAGTAAAGGTCATTGAGGACTTGATGCAAAAGAACACCCCTAATGCACGCAAGCTGGCTTTTGTGGGTGACGGCATCAATGATGCCCCAGCGCTCGCTACCGCAGACGTGGGCATTGCCATCGGAACGGGAACCGATGTCGCCATCGAGGCAGCATCCGTGGTTCTGATGTCTGGCCAGCTTAGCAAGGTCATCACCGCGATCGATGTCTCAAAGAAGACGCTTAGCAATATCCATCAAAACCTGTTTTGGGCGTTTGCATACAATGCCGCCCTCGTGCCCGTGGCCGCAGGTATTCTCTACCCCGTTAACGGCACCTTGCTCTCGCCCATGTTGGCGGCCGGTGCCATGGCGTTCTCGAGTGTTTTTGTGGTGATGAACGCGCTGCGCTTGCGCTGGATACAAGCCTAGGTCGATC
>CBFHKV010000011.1:42390-60803 GCA_965656505.1 Burkholderiaceae bacterium
CACGGCAAAAAACAGAAACAAAAAAGGCAGCCTAGGCTGCCTTTTTTTATCTCTCGATGACCTTAGTCAACGATTGAGATGTTGGTCGCGCTTGGGCCTTTAGCGCCCTCACCAATTTCAAAACTAACCTTCTGGTTTTCTTGAAGCGTCTTGTAACCATCAGCCCGGATTTCTGAATAGTGAGCAAACAAATCCTTGCCACCACCGTCAGGCATGATGAAACCATAACCCTTCTCTGAGTTAAACCACTTAACGACACCTGTTGCCATTTCTGTACTTCCTTGAAAAATATTAAAAAAGATTACTGAATGCAGAAAATCAAGGAGGGAAAGGCACTACTGGTACCGCTAGGGTGACAGCCAAACAACACAATCACGACACTTGAAAATCCTACAAAATAAGTGTAGGAGGAGAAATGTTGACTGTCAAACAAAAAAAACCACCAAAAAAACAATCAAAATCAATGCCAACGTCGCCATTTGGCTTTCTGCTGGGTTAAGGCGAGCATCCTCACTCACGCAGGCTTC
The DNA here is from genome assembly GCA_965656505.1 of Burkholderiaceae bacterium. Taxonomy (GTDB): domain Bacteria; phylum Pseudomonadota; class Gammaproteobacteria; order Burkholderiales; family Burkholderiaceae_B; genus Algicoccus. The sequence continues at coordinate 42,918 of CBFHKV010000011.1, forward strand.
GTTACCCCAGCCAACAGGATTTTCTCGGCTAGTCGACGGTGTGGGGTGTCTAGCATCTTGCCATCGAGCGTCGCAACACCCACTTCCGTACTCGCCTCAAACGCTGCCATGACTTTTTGGGCCCAGCCAACGGCACTCTCGTTGGGCGTCATGGCGGCATTGATCACGGGCACTTGGGCTGGATGAATAGCCGCCTTGGCGGAAAAACCTTCTTTGTAAGCTTGCTCGGTTTCTTGCTTTAGCCCCTCGAGGTTATGAATATCCGTTGGCACAGTATCAATGGCATGCACGCCTGCCGCAGCCGCTGCGAGCAAACAGCGCGTGCGCGCGTATAGAAAAGCGGGTAACCATTGGCCACTTTCTTCGTCCTTGTTTTTCAAGGCACCCAAATCCCCCGATAAATCCTCCGCACCCCACATTAAGCCTTTCAATCGCGTCCCCGCCTCTCGGTATGAGTCGAGTCCCGCTATGGATTGTGCGGTTTCCGTCACAATCGCAATCACGCCGGTCAGCGCTTCAGACGACTGGGGATATAACGCTTCAAAGGCGTCAAGATAGTGCGCCAAATGATTAAGATCCTCTTGGTGACGACACTTGGGCAGCACAATGCCATCAGGACGAAAAGGCATGACGGCCTTCAAATCCTCCAAAGACAGGCCTGTGCTGAGATCGTTCACGCGCACATACAAGGCTGGCCCACCAGAGGACTGGCGAACCGCTTTGGCAGTGTCAGATGCAAAAAACGTTGCCAACTCTTGACGCCCCACTGATTTGCGACTCATGGACACGGCGTCTTCCAAATCAAAGATCAACACATCTGAGCCGCTTTGTAACGATTTGGTCAATTTACGTTCGCTATCAGCCGGTACGAATAGTAATGAGCGCATGGTGGCGTTTTCCCTAGAACAAATTTCAGTCATCGCGGATAAAAAACAGTGCCTTCAAAAGTACCTTCAAAAAAAGTCCCCTTTTTGAGCTTGCATTCTGGCAAGCTTCGCAAGGCGAGATCAGTCAAACCGCATCAGTCCGTGCTTTGGCTGCAAAGTTTGTTACCTTACCGGTTATCGTAACCTGATTGACAGCCCCAATAATTGACCTCACTCATGAAACTTGCCACTTGGAATATCAACTCACTGAAAGTTAGACTGCCTCAAGTCCTCGACTGGTTATCGACGGCGGAGCCTGATTTTTTATGCCTGCAAGAACTCAAGCTCGAACAGGATAAGTTCCCGCTGGCAGCCATCCAAGAAGCGGGCTATCAAGCCGTCTGGGCGGGACAAAAGACCTATAACGGCGTAGCGATCCTATCAAAATTCACTGCACGCAACATCACCGTCAATTTGCCAACCTATGAGGATCATCAGCAGCGGGTGATCACGGCCACTTATGACACGCCGCTCGGTGCCCTATGTGTCGTCAACGCGTACTGCCCCAACGGCCAATCACTGACGTCGGACAAATACACCTACAAGTTGGCTTGGTTCGAAGCGTTTCATGATTGGCTGCAAGCGACCTTAGCGACGCATCCGCAACTGGCTGTTCTCGGCGACTATAACGTCGCACCGGCGGACGCCGATGTCTACAAGCCAGAACGCTGGAAAGATCAAGTGCTGGTGTCCGAGCCCGAACGCAAAGCCTTTCAAAAACTGCTGTCTGTGGGGTTGGTGGATTCCTTTCGACTGTTTGACCAACCTGAAAAAACTTTCAGCTGGTGGGACTACCGACTCAACGGATATAAACGCAATGCAGGCTTGCGTATTGATCACATTCTGCTGTCCGAGGCGTTAAAAGCGCGCTGCCAATCCTGCGTCGTTGACAAAGTCCCTCGCGAAAACGTGCAGCCCTCCGATCACGCACCCGTTATCGCCCATCTCAGCACCGACTAACCCACGATAAACCCTAATAAAAGGCCTGGTATGAAAACAGCAACCACCAACGATGGCGTCACCCTTTGTTATGAAGTCATGGGCGCTGGCGTGCCGATTTTATTTGTGCATGAGTTTGCCGGCGACATGCGTAGCTGGGAACCCCAGGTAGAACGCTTCTCGGGCAGCTACCGCACCGTAACCTTCAATGCCCGTGGCTACCCACCATCCGCGGTGCCGGCTTCGGTTTCTGATTACTCGCAAGACCGAGCAGTCGCTGACATTGTCACCATTATGGATGACGCGGGTATCGATAAAGCCCATATTGTTGGGCTCTCGATGGGCGGGTTCGCGACTTTGCATTTTGGTTTGCAACATCCTGAGCGTGCGCTTTCGCTCTGCGTTGCAGGCTGTGGCTATGGCGCTGAGCCAAGTGAGCGTGAAAAGTTTCGAGCGGAAGCCAAAGTCATCGCTGATGTCTTGCTCAATGACGGCATGAAAACATTTGTCGATACATACGCTGAGGGTCCGACGCGCGTTCAATTTCAACGTGCCAATCCAAAAGGCTTTGAACGCTTTAAGCAACAATTCCTAGAACATTCTGCATTGGGGTCAGCCAATACACAGCTTGGCGTACAACGCGAACGACCCTCGTTATATGATTTAAAAGACCAGCTGGCCAAACTCACCGTACCCACATTGATCGTTAACGGCGATGAAGACTGGGCCTGTTTAAGGCCAGGCATCTTGCTGAAAGAAACCATCCCCAGTGCCGCGCTTGCCGTTATTCCAAATTGCGGTCATACGATGAACTTGGAAGCGTTTGATGCTTTTAACGCCATACTCGCTGACTTCCTTGCGACTGTTCAGACAGGACAATGGCCAACACGAGATCCCCGAGCCGTCTCAAAATCGATCACGGGTGTCTCAACCGACTAAAACGTCCCACCTACGGCATCTTAAATGCTTCTGATTTTCTCTAGCGCGCTACGCACGCGCTCGGGAATATCGGTCGGACGTTGGTTAGCCCTTTCAACGTATACGTGCACAAAATAGCCTTGGGCGCTGGCCGTTGTTTCTTCGTTCTTGAACACAGCAACCTCATACCGCACGCTACTTTTGCCTATTTTGGCTGCTCGGACTCCCACTGACAAACGGTCAGGGAAAGTAATCGAGGCAAAATAAGTACAACTCGTTTCAATCACGAGTGCGACAGTCGGATCGTTTAAGAAATCCAACCGACCCTTTTCTATCAAAAAGGCCGCCACAGCCGTATCGAAGAAAGAGTAATAGTTCACGTTGTTGACGTGACCATAGACATCGTTATCCATCCAGCGGGTATCTATGGGATGAAAAAATAGATAGTCGTTGCGATGATGGGGGCTTTTACGGGTATCGGTGCTCGCGGTCATGTTTATTTCAAAATTAGAGTTCAATGGTTGATACGCAATCGATGTGATTAGAACGCAGTGGTTTTATCACCGAGGCATGGGTGAACGCTTCACCCATGCCCACGCCGAGAAGGCGTCTTTACAGAAGAACGATCTAACCGCGCGCCACAAACGGCATATTGGTCGCCATGATGGTCATGAACAGCACATTCGTCTCCAACGGAAAACTGACGATTTGCACCACGGCATCGGCGACGTGATTCACATCCATGCGCGGCTCAGCGCGTTTGGTGCCATCTGGCTGCAAGATACCCGCAGCCATGGCATCGGTCATTTCAGTCGCCGCATTGCCAATATCAATTTGTGTACAAGCGATGTTGTAGGGACGGGTGTCCAGCGCAATTGACTTGGTTAATCCCGTAACCGCGTGTTTTGTCGCGGTGTACGCGATAGAGAATGGCCGCGGCGCGTGGGCCGAAATTGAGCCGTTATTAATGATTCGTCCACCCTGTGGGTTCTGTTTTTTCATGAGCGCGATGGCCGCCTGGGCACAAAAAAACATCCCGTTTAAGTTGACGCTCACCACATCGAGCCACGTATCGATTGGCAGATCTTCAATCGGGACCGCGGGCGCGCCACGGCCTGCATTGTTAAATAAGACATCCAAGCGGCCAAATCGCTCTTGCACTTGCAAAAAGACATGGGCCACTGCGTGAGGGTCACTCACATCGGCAGGCATTGGATGCAAAACATGCTTATCACCCATGGCCTGCGTGGCGATTAAGGGCTCTTCGCGCCGACCGACCAAGATCACTTGGAAGTGGGCCTTGGCTAAGGCCAAAGCAACCGCACGTCCGATACCAGATCCAGCGCCGGTCACTAGCGCTACTTTTTGTTGCTGCATATGTCATCTCCTGAAGCCATTTTGCATGGATATTGTCGGGCCTGCCCGTCTCCCGCATGGCTGCGCGGTCAGGCTCATCTGCTATGCTTAATGGCCATTGTATGCATACGACCACCTGTGCGACCGTCAACATGAAAAACGCTGCTGGAAACGTCTTTTTAATCACCGCCCCTAGCGGCGCAGGTAAATCGAGTTTGGTTAACGCCATCTTGGCTCAAGACCGGGAGCTGCAACTATCCGTTTCCTGCACCACGAGGGCCCCGCGTGAAGGTGAGATTGACGGTCGTGACTATCACTTCATCAGTGAAGAAGCATTTTTAGGCTTGCGCGACCAAAATGAGCTGCTCGAATGGGCGTTGGTGCATGGCAATTACTACGGCACGCCACGCACTCCCATGAATCAAGCCTTGCAATCAGGGCAGGACATCATTCTGGAGATCGACTGGCAGGGCGCCGCCCAAGTCAAAAAGCTGCTGCCCGGCGCCACGGGTATTTTTATACTGCCGCCCTCTCTGTCAGCCCTAGAAGATCGCCTCAAAACCCGTGGCAAAGACAGTGAGGCTGTCATCGCCTCTCGGATGGCGGCCGCGCAAGGGGAAATTGCCCACGCGGGAGACTTTGAGTATCTGATCGTGAACCAGTGCTTCCAAGACGCCCTGAGCGAATTGAGCCAAATTGTCACGACGGCGCGCCTGCGTTACCCCCGCCAAGCACTCACACATGCCAAACTATTTTCGTCTTTTGGCTTGTCTTGATCTGGCATTGAATCGCTGGCGGTTATTGAGCCCCACACCTGATAAAATGAGCATATGTATGGTGTAAGCAACAGCGCAAGATAAGTTGTTTGTACCAACCGAATGCGCCTGTATCATGAAACGATGATTATGGCAGTAACGGCAAATCAACCTAAAATTGGATAAATCATGGCCCGCATTACTGTTGAAGACTGCATGCAGCAAATCCCCAATCGATTCAAATTGGCGCTTGTCGCCACCTATCGTGCTCGCGAATTGGCACAAGGGCATGCCGCCCGCATCGACAGTAAAGACAAACCAACCGTGACTGCCCTGCGAGAAATTGCATCAGGTGTGACTGGTTTGGAAATGTTGCGCAAGGTGCCGACTTAATACGGTGAATTAACATGGGATTTCCGGGGCTGCGAACCGCTTCATCCGGGTTGCTTTCAGCAATCAAGGTCGGTTCGCGCTTTGGCAGAAGAGCAAAGTCTTCTGGTTCCAAGGCCAATCAAATTGAGGCCAAAGCATTTGCTGCTGTTGAAACAGGCAACCATGCTTCGATCAATCAGCTAGAGACCGTCATCTCTGGCTACCTTTCTAAAAAAGATGTCGCCAAAGTCAAAGAAGCCTATCGCTTCTCTGACAAAGCCCATTTAGGGCAATTTCGCTCTAGTGGCGAACCGTACATCACTCATCCAATCGCTGTCACAGAAATCTGTGCGGGCTGGCGCCTTGATGCTGACGCCCTAATGGCGGCACTCTTGCATGACGTGATGGAAGACCAAGACATTGCAAAGTCAACCTTAGCCGAGCAATTCAACCCGGATGTCGCCGAACTCGTTGACGGCTTGTCCAAACTCGACCGGTTGGCCTTTGAAAGCAAGACCCATCAGCAAGCAGAGAACTTTCGCAAAATGTTGTTGGCCATGGCACGCGATTTACGCGTGATCCTGATAAAGCTCGCCGATCGGCTCCACAACATGCGCACCTTGGATGCGGTTAGTCCAGAGAAAAGACGGCGTGTTGCCCGGGAAACCTTAGATATCTATGCGCCCATCGCCAACCGTCTAGGCTTAAATGCTGTTTTTCGTGAGCTGCAAGACCTGTGCTTTGAGGCCATGTACCCCAACCGCTACGCGGTTCTCAAACGTGCTGTTCTGGCGGCGCGCGGCAATAGACGCGAAGTACTGACCAAAATATTTGACGCCAGCCGCGCGGCCCTTCCCGCAGCGGGTATTGAAGCCGAAGTATCCGGCCGAGAAAAGACGCTATACGGTATCTACACCAAGATGACCGAACAAAAAAAGTCGTTTTCAGACGTGCTTGATATTTACGGCTTTCGTGTTGTCGTGCATACACTACCGGAGTGCTATTTAGCGCTTGGCATTTTGCATCAGCTTTATCGTCCGGTGCCTGGCAAATTCAAGGATTACATTGCCTTGCCCAAGCTCAACGGCTACCAGTCGTTGCATACCTCGTTAGTCGGTCCCTTTGGAACCCCGATCGAGTTTCAATTCCGCACAAGGGAAATGAACAATGTCGCCGAGCAAGGGGTCGCTGCTCACTGGATTTACAAAACAGACGACGTCAACTTGAGCGATATTCAGAAAAAAACACATTCTGCCTTGCAGTCCTTGCTCGATATCCAGAGCCAAACAGGTGACGCTGGAGAGTTCCTCGAACACATCAAGGTCGATTTGTTTCCAGATGCGGTGTATGTCTTTACGCCCGACGGTGAAATTGTTTCCATGCCTCGTGGGGCCACACCAGTCGATTTCGCTTACTCCATCCACACGGATGTGGGTAATCGTACCGTCGCCTGTAAGGTCAATGGTGATTACGTGCCACTACGAACCGAGTTGGCCAGCGGTGACACCATTGAAATCATCACCTCAGAGGCCTCTCGGCCGAGCGCCCAATGGCTTAATTTTGCACGTACTGGGCGTGCACGCTCTGAAATTCGCCACTACCTGCGCACGGTGCGCTATGGTGAATCGGTGGCCTTTGGGGAAAGACTGCTTAAACAGTCTTTTCACGAGTTGAAGTTAAATTTCCCCAAGGACGATGACCCGACTTGGGACAAGCTCATCAAAGAAAGCAGCGCACAGTCGCGTGAGGAAATCCTGGCTGATATTGGTCTCGGGAAGCGCCTAGCGGCCGTGGTAGCTCGCCGTTTTGCCCCAGACCACCCTTTGATCGCGACCACGGCGGCCGAGCTCGATGTGTTTAGTGCTGCACGGGCTGCACCCATCCTGATCCAAGGCAACGAGGGCCAAGCGGTGGTTTTGTCGCCCTGTTGTGCCCCCCTTCCAGGCGACGACATCGTTGCTGGCATCCGCGTGGGTACGGGGCTTGTTGTGCATACCGCGGACTGTCCGGTGGCCAAACGGGCCCAATCGCGAGAACCCGAACGCTGGATCAAAGTCGCTTGGGACGCCAAGACAGCGCGCCATTTTCCGGCTCGCATTGACGTTACGGCCATCAATGAACGGGGTGTTTTGGGCTTTATTGCTGGAGAAATCGCCCAAGCCGACTCAAACATCATTAATGTCAACATGAATGATGAAACGGGTGAATCCTTCTTGTTGAGCTTGACCGTACAGGTCAGTGATCGAAATCACCTGGCCCGGGTTTACCGCGCCGTGCGGCGTGTGCCACAAGTACGTCGAATCGTGCGCGCCCGTGGCACGCATCAACACCACTAAGTACCTGTCTAACGACGTCCTTAATGCAAGCCCTCAAATAACGCTGCCTCACAGCGTTGGCCAAGCTGTAATAATGCCGTATCTCGGTTCGCAACCGACGCCAGCATCAGCCCCACAGGTGCCCCGTCAGAATCCGCTCTAAAGGGCAATGACAAAGCGCACCCATCCAAAAAGTTGATTACGCTCGGGTTTCTAAGCACCAATTGGTTGGTTTGTGCGTAAAGCTCATCGTTTGCCAAGAGCGGCGCTAAAGCGGGCGGCACCACCGGTACGGTCGGCATCCACAAGGCATCCAATCCGCTGACTTTGGCAGTAACACGCGCGATCCACTCGACACGTTGTTGCAATAATCGCTGATAAGCCGGCGCATCAATCGCCTCGCCACGCAGGATCCGAACGGCAACCCGAGGGTCGTAGTTGGCTTGCTCATGGCGCAAGCGTTCTTTATGCCATTGCCAGGACTCAGCCGCGGTTAAACCACCGCTGGCATTCATCGCTGCCAGTTCGTGCAATTCTGGCAGATCCACCGCTTGAACGATAAAACCAGCCCTTTGCAGAGCCTCAGTCGCTTGGGCAAAGGCAGAAGCGACCGTCTCGTCCATGCCCTCTCTAACGAGCTGCTTGGGTATGCCCAACACAGGACGGCTTGCACCACTCGCTTGGGCCAGCGACTGTGCTCCTGCTGCCGTCCACAGGGTTTTCTCATGCTCGCCTGCCATCACGGCATCTAGCCACTGACAACAGCTGACACGATGGCCAATGGGTCCTATCGAGTCCAGAGAGGGCGAAAGCGGAATCACGCCCGTTTGGTCAACGCGACTGGCGGTTGGCTTAAAGCCTGTTAGCCCACAAAAGGCGGCAGGGATGCGCACCGAACCCCCTGTGTCAGTACCGATCGCGGCTGCGGCCATGCCCTCACTGACCGAAGCGGCTGCACCACTCGAAGAGCCTCCAGCCAATCTTTTTGTGCTTCTATCCCATGGCGACAAAGGGGTGCCTCGGTGTGGGTTGATCCCAAGCCCTGAATAAGCAAACTCGGTCATGTTCGTCAGGCCTAAGATCACTGCCCCTGCCTGCTTCAAGCGCGCGACCGCGACCGCATCGGCCTGTGCAACAGGCACATGGGCTTGATCCAAGACCAACGATCCTGCCTTTGTCCTGACACCCTGAACATCAAACAAATCCTTGATAGTGATCGGAATACCGTCAATGGCCGAACGTGGTGCACCGGTAGACCAGCGCTGGTCTGCCTGCTGGGCGGCTAGTCTTGCCTGCGATTCAAAAAGGGTCGTAAAAACAACGCCAGTTGTATCGCTCTGCGCGATACGCTCAAGCAACTGCTCCGTTAAACGGGCACTGGTGATCCGTTTACTCTTGAGTGCAGCTGACAACGCGAGTAGTGAATAATCGTTGTGTTGGGAATGGGTATTTTGGCTCATGGCAGCGCCCGACAAACAGTCAAACGCAACCATACAAGAAAAGCCGTCGACGTGTCGGTAATTGGCAGGGATGCCGTGTTAGAGACGACTCAAGGGCACCGCCTGACGGGCTAGGTTTGCGTCATGGGTGCTGCAACGTTGTCTGCCTCTGCTAAAGGCACTGTTAACGGGGCAATTAACCGCCCTGCCTGAATCTCCAATGAGCGGCCACAGCGGCTCGCCAGGTTTCCATCGTGCGTAACCAATATGAGCGTTGTGCCCAAATCTTGGTGCAGCCGGAACATGAGATCAATGATGCGAGCGCCCGTTAGCACATCGAGGCTGCCGGTTGGCTCATCAGCGAAAAGGACCGCTGGGCGACTGATGAAGGCACGCGCAATGGATACACGCTGTTGCTCACCACCCGACAGGGTCGAAGGATAGTGATTAAATCGGTGTTCCAAACCCACTTCCGCCAACGCCGCTTTCGCTTCCTCAACCGCTGACTTACCGGCCAATTCTAGCGGTAGCATCACATTCTCTAACGCAGTCAGGTTGGCAAGTAATTGGAAGGACTGAAACACAAACCCCACCTGGGCGGCCCGGTACTTGGCTCTACCATCCTCATCGAGAGAAAAAATATCCGTGCCCAGCAAACGAACCGTCCCTTCGCTGGGAACATCTAGGCCAGCCAATAGTCCAAGCAGAGTCGATTTACCTGAACCTGAGGCACCTGTGACAGCGACGGATTCACCCGAAGAAACCTTAAAACTGATATCGTCCAAGATCGTCAGCTCACCACCTGCGTCAGATACACGCTTGCTTAATCCCTTAACCTCAATGGCGGCCACAGCCGCACTTTCTATTGTGTTCGTCATCATGAAAATATTGTCGCACGACTGGTCGTCAAACGCGTTAAATAGCCTCAAACAAATTGGGTACTTGGCATGCGCGCCAGCGAGAATGCGCACGGCCACCCGGATCCTTGGTATTGCGGTGATGTCGATCAGCCTCTGGGGCGCCTCTACGACCCTATCACCGTCCTTCGCATCCTCTACCGATGCCGGGGCACTTGATCAAGCGCCAGAGACGCTACTGATAGTTGGAGACAGTCTATCGTCGGAATATGGTATCCGACGAGGCACTGGCTGGGTGCAATTACTCAGGGACAAACTCAGCCAGTCCAATAAGGTGCCAGTGACGATCATCAATGCCAGCATCAGTGGCGACACGACCAGCTCTGGCCTGACGCGGTTGCCCACCTTACTCACCCAACACGAGCCGAGCATCGTACTGATTGAACTCGGCGGGAATGATGCGCTGCGCGGTTTGGCTTTAGACATGACAAGAGCCAACCTAGACAAGATGATCGATCTGTCTCACGCAGCAGGGGCTGAGGTCATTGTTGCCGGCATGCAGATTCCGCCAAATTACGGACCTGCCTACACCAAGCAATTTAAAGATCTATTTCCTGATGTCGCTCAAGAAAACAATGCGGCCTTGATACCTTTTTTCTTGGCGGGATTAGAGATGGATCGATCCCTTTTTATCGAGGACGGTATACACCCTGCCGAACACGCCCAGCAAATATTGCTAGATAACGTTTGGCCGGTGCTCGAGCCTTTACTGAACGTCAGGCAACTGTCCAATTAAGACGCCACCATGACTTTGGTTCGCTTCGGTTCGCTTCGGTTCGAATCAGCCAACCCATGCAAGACCACCGTATTGATTACTGCAACGGTTGTCCGTCGATGACCGCTTGGGCGTCGGGCAACAGTTTGACCTGATAGCGCTCTCGCAAAATAGCCAATGCCGCGCCCTCTTCGGCTTGGCCCCAAGATTGCGCCAATTGCTGACGTAACTGCGCGACACTTTGCTCAGGTAAGTTGGGGCCCGCGTTAACGGCGGAAACATTGAGCAAACTGTACCCCGTAGCTGTCTCAATACCCACAACGCTTGGCACGTCATCATTTGGTAGGCGCATCACGGCAAGGAGTTCGGCTTGCGTCAGTTCGCGCGGATCCTGTCTAGACACCACCTGCGCCGGCGCAAAACCTTCGGGGCCTTCATTACCATCAGCCACGGTTTCGTTAGCAACCAACAGTGCGGCCTGACCCGTTTCACGTGCAAGCTTGATCGCCCTTTGTACGATCAGTTCATCGCGGATCAGGTCTTTTACTTCTTCTATTGGCGGCACAAAAGCCGGCCGCAAATCAGTCACGCGTAGGGCCACAATTAAATCGGGGGCAATTTCGATCGGACCAGAGTTAAATCGATCGGTCAACACGTCTTCTGAAAAAGCGGCCTGACGAACGCGAGGCTGATTAAGTATGGTTTGTTCGGCTTGTGTGAGGGGTTCGTCACGCGCCACAAAAACGTCTGCTAGCAAACCCTCTCGTGACAATCCTTTGGCCGTTTGCAAGGGCAAACCCACCTGCGTGGCCACGGGCGCCAAGGCATCACGTTGTTCGTAGACCAAGCTGGTGATTTCGGTGGCCATGTCCGCAAATCGGGCTGCTGCCATTTGACGCGTGATGTCACTGACAATGTCATCCCGAACTTGAGCCAGCGGTTTAACCGTAGCCTCTTGAATTTCGGTAACCTCTAAAACGTGATAACCAAAAGGGCTTTGCACCACATCTGATATCTCGTTGGCTGACAGGTCGAATACGGCTGCCTCCACTTCAGGAACGAGGGTGTCTTTAGAAATCCAGCCCAAATCGCCGCCCTGAGAGGCCGAGCCTGGGTCATCAGAACGTTCCGAAGCCAATGCAGCAAACAAAGACGGATCCGCCTTGAGTTGCTCGGCGATTTCGCGAGCAGCGGCCAAAGCCTCTGATTGGCTGGCTTCGTCGGCATCCGTTGGCACTTCAAGCAAGATGTGTCGCACGCGACGACGCTCGGCCTGCCCATATTGCGACTGGTTTTGGTCATAAAAGGCTTGCACTTCTGATTCAGGCACACTGACATCGGCTGAAGCGGCCGCTTCATCAAGCACAATGTACTGAAGATCTACGCTAGTGGGTTGGCGCAGGCGATCGGCATTGTTGTCATACCAAGCCTGTATGTCTTCATCAGTCACCGAGATGTCGGTCTCGTAAGCCTCGGCATCAAATCGTCGTACCGCCGCGGTTCTTTCTTCGGTCAGTCCGTCAACGATCTGATCCACGACCGCTGAGGGAATCCGTGCCGTTTGGCCAATCGGACCGAGGACTTGGGACATAATCAAATCGCGTCGCAGGCCCATTTCAAAGTCAGCTGGTTGCATGCCTTGAGCCGCTAACACTTGCCGATAGCGTTCAGAGGAAAACTGACCGTCCTCTTGCACCGAGGGAATCTGAGCAATGGCCTCGCGCAGCGCCTCATCGGAGACAGTATAACGACCGTCGACAGCGGCGCTGGCAATCACGCGCTGATTAATGAGCTCGTTCAAAATGCTTTGCCGAAACGCAGGTGTATCGATGGCAGCAGCATCAAAGTCCGCGCCAAGCGTTCGGCGGATTTGCTCGAGCTGCGCACCTTTGGCCCGGTCGAACTCAGCTTCAGTGATCTCCACACCATTGACCTCCGCCAACGGCTTATCGCGCGACATGAAGCCGGTATAGCCCTCAATACCGAAAAAGGCGAAAGCTGGCACGATCAGCACCAAAAGGGCCAACATCGCCAAGCGGCGATGCGTACGAATGAAATCAAACATAAATAGCGCCCAAAACCCATAGGGAAACGCCGCAGAGTGTACCATTGCAAGCGGCAAAGACGGTGTCTATCCATCACCGAGAGCAGCCGAGGGAGAAAGATTTGTTTAGTTATCGTCACGGATTTCACGCCGGCAGTCACGCCGACATCCTTAAGCATGCGGTCCTATTGGCCGTCATCGATCATTTTCGAGACAAACCCAACGGCTTTTGGTTGGTCGATACACACGCTGGCGCGGGACTCTACGACTTAAGAGGCACTTGGGCCAACAAAAAAGCCGAATACGTAGACGGCATTGCCCGACTTTGGGAAGCCAAGACCGTCCCGCCCATGATTGATCGTTATTTGAAAGCCGTTGCCCAAATCAACCCCGATTCAGCGCTGGCCCTCTATCCTGGATCCCCTTGGCTCGCCCTTCAGGACCTGAGACCACAAGACAAAGTCAAACTCTTTGAACTCTTAGGGGCTGAATTCGAGATACTGCGAAAAAACTTGGCCCAATACCGTGGGCTGCCCCCTCGCGCCGTGAGCGCCGATAAAAGCGATGGCTTGGCAGCGATCAAAGCCATCTTGCCACCGCCCACCAAACGGGCAATAGTCCTCATTGATCCTGCCTATGAAAACAAACAGGACTACCGTCTCGTGTCACAGGCACTTGAGCAAGCCCTTCAACGTTTCCCAACTGGCTGCTATCTCGTTTGGTACCCAAGGGTCAATCGACGGGAAGTCGAACAACTGCGCCGTCAACTCAAACGCTTAAAAGCCACATCCGCTGTGACCTGGTTGGACGTCAATCTCACGGTTTGTAAAGCACCCAATGACGGTCACGGCCTATTCGGTTCAGGGATGTTTGTGATCAATCCGCCGTTTAAACTCAATCAACAGCTCAAAGAAACCCTGCCTTGGCTCACCAAAACCTTGGCTCAGGACAACAGCGCGCGCTGGGAGCTTGAGACGGGACAACGTAAGGTCGAACCTCGTCAGGCGGACGAATAATCATAGTCTTTTCGTTCTAATCGGCGCGACTTATCTTTACAGGGACAAGCAAAGGCAGTGACAAGACCGCTCGGTTAAGCGCCGAACCCTTCAGAACCGTTCGTGATGCCCTAAAAATCGCCACTGTCCAACGGGCAAATCAGCGAGTTTGATTTGCCCAATGCTCACGCGCTTCAAACCCGCGACACGTAGACCCACGAGCTCGCACATGCGACGGATTTGGCGTTTTTTGCCTTCACGCAATACAAACCGCAACTGGTCTTCGTTTTGCCATTCGACAAGCGCTGGTTTGAGCAGTTTGCCATCCAGCGACAAACCATGCCTTAAGCGCTGTAATCCCGACTCTGCGAGTCGGCCCTGAACACGCACCAAATATTCTTTTTCGATATCACTGTCTTCAGCGATCAATTGGCGGGCAATCCGCCCATCGGCCGTTAAAACCAAAAGACCCGTCGAATCGATATCCAAGCGCCCAGCCACCGCCAAACCACGCAAATGACTGTGTTTGAACGCCCGGCCGGTGCGATCCGTGCGTGACTGGTTTGCCGCGGTTACCAGACTAACAGCAGGCACATAGCCTGCCTCGGCTTGGCCCGATACGATACCCATCGGTTTGTGAATCAAAATAGTCACCGACGATTGTTGCTGTCGCTGTCCTTTTTTGTTTAAGACAATCGACTGGCCAGGAAGCGCTTTGTCACCGACCCCCACGGGCTGTCCATCCACCGTCACCAATCCGGCTGCCAAATAAGCATCGGCTTCGCGTCGAGAACACAAGCCTTGATGGGCCATTAATTTTGAGATGCGCACTTTTTCCATAAGCTTGCGATAATAGCGCGCTATGACTTTATGCACAGAAAAATTCGAGACATTGGGATGGCTCACGCGCCCTTTGCCACTTGCCCAACCCAAACAGAAACACTGGCTCACCCGACCAGGACCGTTAACGCAGGGCTTGCGCAGGTTTGGTAATCTCGACTTAACCGTCCTGAGAGAAACAATCGACCAACCCCTTGCCGATGAAAAAGTCGCCTTAGAGATCGCTGACAAAGCACCCGTCTGGATCCGAGAGGTCTCCATGTCGATCAATGGTGTGCCCTGCGTGGTTGCACGAAGCTTAACGGATCTGGTGAGCTCACGTGGTCGTTGGCGCGGCATTCGACAACTGGGGACAAGACCCTTAGCCGATTTGCTTTATGACGAGCCGAGCGTTTTGCGCAGCCCCTTTCAGTACACGCGGCTAGGATCTGGCATTGGATCCCGCATGGGGTCACCCCATGGACTCCAGCAAGCGTTGCGAATCTCTCAGGCTTTGGAACTGACTCCTGCTTTTCTTTACACGTTGTTCGCCCGTCGTTCTTTATTTGTTCGTCATGGTAAAAATCTATTGGTGTCGGAATGCTTTTTGCCGGCTTTCTGGCAATTGATTCAACAAAAGACAACCCCATGACCCTAGACGTTCAAGTCCGCTCACAATACAACGCCAAAGTACTCACGACCGCACAAGCGCTTGGCGGCGCTGGTCCGCCCATCATCGTTTCGCTCGGGGGGCTGGTCGGCCAGCAACTGGCCAGCAATCCTGCCTTGGCCACCTTGCCCATTAGTATTTTTAACTTGGGCTTGGCGATCGGCACCTTGCCAGCGGCCTGGATTATGCGACGCTATGGTCGTCGTGCCGGTTATTTGCTGGGTGCAGTATTGGGTGCCATTGGCGGTAGCATCGCTGCCGCCGGCATCTACGAACAATTGTTTGTCATGTTTTGTGTCGGCACCATGATCGCCGGCTTCTACGCGTCTTACGTCCAAAGCTACCGTTTTGCGGTGGCTGATGGCGTACCCAACGACATCAAACCACGTCTAATTTCTTGGGTGATGGTTGGCGGTCTGTTTGCCGCTATCATTGGCCCTCAGACCGTCATCTGGACACGAGACATTGTGCCTTGGGCGCCGTTTGCTGGCAGCTTCATTGCCCTATCACTGCTTTCGCTCATGGCCATCCCTGTGGTCTGGCGACTTCGCAAAACCGATGGCCCGGCACCCTCTGTGGCACAAGCGAAACTAGACGCCGACAGTATTCGTCCACTTAAAGTCATCGCGTCTCAACCGAAATTTATCGTGGCGGTAACCGCCGGGGTTGTTTCCTATGCCTTGATGAGTTTGGTGATGACCGCGGCACCCGTGGCCATGGTCGGTTGCGGCCACACAATTGGCGAGGCCGCCCTAGGGATTCAATGGCATGTGTTGGCGATGTTTGCCCCCAGTTTCTTTACCGGGCGCTTGATTCAGCGTTTTGGCGTCACAACAATCACGGTGATTGGCTTGTTGTTGCTTGCAGCCGCCGGTGCGGTTGGGCTATCAGGCCTTGGCTTATCGCATTTTTGGATTGCCCTTGTTTTACTCGGCGTTGGTTGGAACTTTGGTTTTATTGGTGCAACGACCATGGTAACCGCCTGCCATCGACCCGCAGAAAAAACCCGGGTACAAGCTATGAATGATTTTTTGGTGTTCGGCTCAGTAGCAATCTCATCATTTGCTTCAGGACAACTGCTTTCAGTGGCTGGCTGGGACATCATCAACTGGATGATTTTTCCCGCTGTACTGGCCGTTTTTGCACTGATGTTTTGGGCGCATCTGCACGAGCCCCGTGACGGTGAGGGTGTGCCCGCGTAAATCCAAAGCCAGAGTCGATGGGTTTATTTGCCTCATCAGCTGAAACACCGAACCCAAAACAAGGGAGATTCGCTTAGGGGTGACTTTGCAGAAAAGGGATGAAAAGCCTACAGAAGTAAGGTCAGAGCGCTGTGTCGCCGGTTTCACCCGTACGAATGCGAACGACTTGTTCAAGCGGCGTGACAAAGATTTTTCCGTCGCCGATCTTGCCGGTCCGAGCCGCCTTGATGAGCGCTTCAATAACCGTCTCAACCTGACTGTCACTGACAGCGACTTCAACACGCACTTTTGGTAGGAAATCAACCACGTATTCCGCACCCCGATAAAGCTCGGTGTGCCCTTTTTGTCGACCGAAGCCTTTGGTTTCGGTCACAGTCAATCCGGTGATTCCAACATCGGATAGACCGTCTCGCACTTCGTCGAGCTTGAATGGTTTGATAATGGCAGTAACTAATTTCACAGTGGCTCCTGGTCCAGCAAAAGGCTGGTTAATGAAGGGCTATTCAGGGAAATTTTCTCGATAGGCGTTTGACAAAGGATAGCGCCAATCGCGTCCAAACGCCCTGACAGTGACTTTGGGACCCGGTGGCGACTGATGCCGCTTGTATTCACTCAACCGTAATAACCCGACCACCTGCTTAACCGACTTCTCATCCAAGCCCGACTGAATCAAGGTTTGCACAGGCAGATTGTGGTCTACGTATCCAGAAATAATGTCATCAATCACGTCATAAGGAGGCAACGCATCCTGATCCGTTTGGTCTTCTCGTAATTCTGCGCTCGGTGCACGCGTAATGATACGGGTCGGAATGACGGCAGACTGCTCGTTACGCCAACGTGCCAAACGATAGACCAAGGTTTTGGGGACATCCTTTAGCACCGCAAAACCACCTGACATATCACCATAAAGCGTGCAGTAACCGACCGTGAGTTCTGATTTATTGCCTGTGGTTAACACCAGTGCACCAAACTTATTGGACAGCGCCATCAATAAGGTCCCGCGCGTGCGTGACTGCAAGTTTTCTTCGGTCAGGTCAGGCGAACAACCGGCGAAAGCGCTCGACAACGACTCCTCCAGCGCATCAGTGACGTCACCGATCGGGATCGTTTGATAACGCACCTTTAATTGCTCGGCCATCTGATGCGCATCACTTTGCGAGATATCGGCGGTATAACGCGATGGCATCATGACCGCACTCACGGCATGTCCGCCTAGGGCATCCACAGCCACGGCCAGCACCAAGGCTGAGTCGATCCCTCCCGACAAACCCAGGATCACTTCTTTGAAGCCATTTTTTTTCACATAATCACGCACACCGGTGCAAAGGGCTCCCCAGACCATCGCCAAATGCTCTTGCTCGGCCTCGTCTTCCATGCTCGTGACCGCCGTCCATGGGCCGTCGCCTAGAGCCAATGCCCCACTGCTTTGAACCTGCACCTGGACCAGGGCCTCCTCAAATGCCGGCGCACGGCCTAGACAATGCCCCTGCCGATCCAAGGCAAA
>CBFHKV010000012.1:0-3401 GCA_965656505.1 Burkholderiaceae bacterium
AAAAAGGCAGCTTAAGCTGCCTTTTTTTATCGTTGCAAAAATAGATTTTTTATTGTGACCTGTTCTACGACAAATGACCGCTCACAATCTTGGTCAACTCAAACATAGACACTTGTTCTTTGCCAAAAAGAGGGCGTAATTTATCGTCTGCATTGATGTTGCGACGGTTTGCTGGATCTTGGAGATCATGTTTTTTTATGTATTCCCAGATTTTCTTCGTGACTTCCGTACGAGGAAGTGGGTCTGCACCGATCACGGCGGCCAGTGTGGGACTCGGGGTGAGCGGCTTCATGAAGGCAGCATTGGGTTTGCGGGGGCTTTTTGTGGCTGTTGCCATTCGGGTTCTCCTTGGTGCCTACGCTTGAATAAAAAGAACGTTCGCGCTAAATCATGTCGTGACTCAGCGATGACGTCAAAGTGACTGTAACAAAGTTGCAAGCCGAGTAAACTAATAGCGGCTACTCGTTTTCCCTTAACGGAGGACTTATGCTAGCACGAACTGACGTCTTACCGTTTTGCCATTGAGTGCGCGTGATGATGTTTAGGGAATAACAGGGTGGGTCGTTTGTACCCATCAATGACACATGGGAAGACTATTGACAATGGATCAGAGCAAAACAGACGAATTGACCATCACCCGACCAGACGACTGGCATTTGCACTTACGTGATGGGCCAGCGTTAAAGGCAGTAGTTGGAGACACCGTGCGTCAATTTTCTCGGGCAATTATCATGCCCAACCTGAAGCCGCCGGTTACGACTGTCGATGCCGCGCGTGTCTATCGAAACGAAATTATGCAGGCTATCAAAGACAACGGCTTGACCGATTATGGTTTTGAGCCGCTGATGACGTTGTACCTAACTGACAACACCTCGGCAGAGGAAATAGCCTCCGCTTCAGCCTCTGGCTTTGTGCATGCAGTTAAGCTTTATCCGGCTGGAGCGACCACCAATTCCGATTCTGGAGTCACAGATCTACTGGGCAAATGCCATAAGGCGTTGGAGGCCATGCAAAAGTACGATGTGCCTTTGCTGATTCATGGTGAAGTGACCGACGGTGACATTGACACATTCGATCGTGAAGCGGTCTTTATTGAACGCGTCATGAAGCCCTTGAGACAGACCTTTCCCGCCTTGAGAGTGGTGTTTGAGCACATCACAACAAAAGAAGCGGTGGACTATGTGCGCGATGCGCCCGGGTCGATTGCGGCGACCATTACGCCACAGCACTTGTTGTACAACCGAAATGCCATGTTTACTGGCGGCATCCGACCGCATTGGTACTGTCTACCCATTCTTAAGCGTGAAAAACACCGGCAGGCGCTCGTGGATGCAGCCACAAGTGACAGCCCGCGGTTTTTTCTGGGAACAGATAGCGCGCCACACGGTAAACACGTCAAAGAAATGTCATGCGGTTGCGCCGGTTGCTACTCGGCACATACCGCGCTTGAATTTTATGCGATGGCTTTTGAGCAAGCGGGTCGTCTTGATCGCTTGGAAGCCTTTGCTAGTCATCGGGGCCCTGATTTTTATCGGTTGCCGAGAAATACCACCACGGTGACACTCAAGCGCCAACCGCTCAAGGTGCCCACGGACTTGCCATTTGGTTCTTCAACCGTGGTGCCGCTGGCAGCAGGAGAGACCTTACCGTGGAAATTGGTCGGTTAATCCGAAGACTGTTTGTCGTCTAGGAGCTGCCAACGGGCGTAGAGGGTTTGTAGTTGATCGTTGACTGCGTCGATTTTAGACTGGACGTCACTTAGGCTTTGGGCGTCGGATTGATACAACTCAGGTGATGAGAGCGTTTCAATCAACTGGCGCTCTTGGTTTTCCAGGGCTTCAATTTTTTCTGGTAGCTCGCGTAGTTCGTTTTCTTCCCAGTTTGTTAACCGCTTGGGTTTGCGCTTTGGTTTGGTGGTTGGGGCTGCCGTTGTCTGTTTGGTTGAACCTGGGTTTTTTTCATCATGGTTGGTCGGGCGTTGCGATAGCCAATCATCGTAGCCGCCCACATAAGCCCCCCAATGGCCATTGCCTTCATAAGCTATCGTTTGTGTGACCACGTTATCGAGGAAAGCCCGGTCATGGCTGACCAGCAAAACTGTGCCCGCAAACTCTTGCAGTAGTGTCTCGAGTAATTCGAGTGTTTCGATATCAAGATCATTGGTGGGTTCGTCAAGCACTAGGATGTTGGCAGGCCTGGCGAATAATCTGGCCAATAATAGCCTTGCCCTTTCGCCTCCCGACAAGCTGCTCACCGGCGACTGGGCACGGGCGGGTGCAAAGAGAAAGTCACCCAAGTAGCTCATCACGTGTTTTTTTTCTTGACCGATTTCAACCCACTCGCTACCAGGATTGATCACGTCAATTAAACGGGCTTGCTCATCGAGTTGTTCGCGCATTTGATCGAAGTAAGCAACTTGAAGATTCGTTCCTAGCTTGACTGTCCCCGTGTCTGGCTCTAGCTTACCGAGGATGAGTTGCAAGAGCGTTGATTTGCCGGCGCCGTTGGGGCCAATGACGCCAATTTTGTCACCTCTAAGAATAGTGGTGGTGAAGGGCTTAAGAATCGGTCGGTCGCCATAAGTCTTGGTGACTTGATCGAGCTCGGCAACGAGCTTGCCAGAACGCGATGAGTGATCAACCTTTAATGAAACGCGCCCAAGTTGTTCGCGACGTTGGGCGCGTTCACGCCTTAACTGTTCCAAGCGCCTGACGCGACCTTCGTTACGGGTGCGTCGTGCTTGTACACCCTTACGGATCCAGACTTCTTCTTGCGCGAGTAACTTATCAAATCGAGCGTTTTCTAGCTGCTCGGCATGGAGCCAAGCGTCCTTTTGCGTTTGCCATTGGGCAAAATTACCGGGGAAGCTCAGTAATTTGCCGCGATCTAGCTCCACAATTCGTGTCACGACATCATCGAGAAAGCGACGATCGTGGGTGATTAACAGAACGCTGCCACGCCAATCAAGCAAAACCTTTTCAAGCCAAAGAATGCCATCAAGGTCGAGGTGGTTGGTGGGTTCATCAAGTAGAAGAAGATTGGGTTCGCTAACCAGTGCGGCGGCCAACGCGATCCGTTTGCGCATGCCGCCAGATAGTGTGTTCACCGAGGCGTCAGGTGCGATGCCGACCTTGTCGACCCATTTGCGCGCAAGCACCTCTTTTTCCCAATCTTCTGATCCGGGGTTGCCAGCCGTTGCCACCAGTACTTCTAAGGCAGTCAATGCCGGCAAGAGGGGCTCCTGTTCAACCGTGGCCACGCGCACGCCGTCAGACCTGATCACCGAGCCATCATCGGGTTGGGCCCGCTGATCCAGTAATTTGAGAAGTGATGATTTGCCCGCGCCGTTGCGACCGATCAAGCCGATGCGTTCATTGGCACTGATGGTTAAGTCGGCGTGA
>CBFHKV010000012.1:3499-7045 GCA_965656505.1 Burkholderiaceae bacterium
AAGAAGTGATGATTTGCCCGCGCCGTTGCGACCGATCAAGCCGATGCGTTCATTGGCACTGATGGTTAAGTCGGCGTGATCCAAAAGCGCGTGGTGACCGAAAGCGAGTTGCACGTTTTGAAGAATAAGAAGGGGAGCTGCTGCCATGGATAGATATCAAACAAATTTAAGAACGATGCCCAGGATGGTTATCGTGAAACAGTTTCTATTGTCGCAGGTTCGTCGGACTACAATGCAATAGCGGGGCAGACTGGGCAATCGCGGTGCCAATCGGTGTCGAGGAAGGTCCGGACTCCTTAGGGCAAGGTAACGGTTAACGACCGTCCAATGCATTCGTGCGTTGAGGAATAGGACCACAGAGACGAGTCTGACACGAGGGTGGCGACACTCCGCCACGGTGACACCGTGGCGTATGATCGGTTCGCTGATTAACGTGCCAGGGTGAAACGCGGCAACCTCTACCTGGAGCAACACCAAATAGGCATGCGTGCACCCACGGGTGTGACGGGCGGCCCGTCCGAGCATGCGGGTAGGTGGCTAGAGCGCAGCAGTAATGCTGCGCCCAGAGGAATGATTGCCGGCCGACGTCAGTCGGTCTACAGAATCCGGCCTATAGGTCTGTCCCGCTTCTTTTTAGCGAATGCTTCTAATATTTTTAAGCGAACGCCCCAATACTTAAGACCTCACTTTTATATCAGTCTGCAAATGACTGATTTTAAGGAATATTTTTCTATAATGACTTTGCAAATATACGCTAAGTCATTGTCATCATTGAAAAAATCTAAAAATATCGCTTGACCCGCTATACCTGTTCCCCTAAAGTGGTGAAAAGTGCAGTTTTGTGTAATTTTGTGGGGAATTCCGTGTTTCAAGGTAGCAGCGCACTTACGCTAGATGCAAAGGGCCGCATGAATGTGCCGGCTCGGCATCGGGATGCGCTGATCGAGCAGGCGCATGGGCGCCTCACGATCACGCGCCACCCTGACGGTTGCCTGCTGGTCTATCCCCGTCCGGAATGGGAACGTAAGCGCGAACAAATTGCCGATTTCCCTGTGCAAGCCCGAGCCCTGCAGCGATTGTTGTTGGGTAATGCACAGGATGTGGATATGGATGGCACCGGAAGAGTCTTGGTGGCGCCTGAGTTACGGTCTGCCGCTGGGCTATCTAGGGAAGTGATGTTGTTAGGGATGGGTGGTCATTTTGAATTGTGGGATGCCAGCGCCTTGGCCGACCGAGAAGCACAAGATCTGGCCGGTGGGCTGCCTGAAGCGCTGAGTCAATTTTCTTTTTAAGACGTGACCGACTGTTTTCACCGCAGTGTATTGCTTGAGGAAACCGTACAAGCCCTGATTCCTGATGAGCGGTTGCCCGCTGAAGGTCTTTATGTGGACGGTACGTTTGGTCGAGGGGGGCACTCCAGAGCGCTTTTAGAGCGGCTCGGTGCGAAAGCCCGGTTGTTTGTGATTGACAAGGATCCAGAGGCCATCGCCGTTGCGCAGCAATGGGCCAAAGGGGATCCGAGGATTGTTTGCATCCACGGTGCGTTTGGCGATTTGGGTGCTTTGTTGTCTGACCAGGGTGTCGAGATGGTGGATGGCGTGATGCTCGATGTGGGTGTGTCATCGCCTCAGATCGATCAAGCGCAACGTGGCTTTTCTTTCATGCGTGATGGTCCATTAGACATGCGCATGGATACGTCGCAGGGTCAAACCGCGGCGCAGTGGCTGGCAGACGCCAGCTTGGAAGAAGTTCGGGAGGTTATTAAAAAGTATGGCGAAGAACGGTTTGCTCTTCAGATTGCAAAAGCGATTGTTGCTCGCCGCACAGTGCGGCCCATCGACCGCACGCTTGACCTTGCCGACATCGTCGCAGCCACTGTCCGTACGCGGGAAAAGGGCCAGCATCCGGCGACAAGGACATTTCAAGCTATACGGATTTACCTCAATCGGGAGCTCGAAGAACTCGATAGCGCCCTCGAGGCAGCTCTGACACATCTTCGGGTAGGAGGGCGTCTTGCGGTGATTAGTTTTCATTCTCTAGAAGACCGTCGGGTAAAGCGCTTTTTGCAGCAATCGGCCAAGCCCGATGCGGCCTATGCGCGTCTGCCTTTGCGTGAGGACCAGATGCCGCAACCGTTGCTAAATCATGTTGGACGCGTGTTGCCATCGAAGGCGGAGATTCAAGCGAATGTGCGTGCGCGGTCAGCGGTTTTACGGTTTGCACAGAGAACGGCCACACCTTTGCCCGCTATACGCGGTGGGAGGTCCTGATGGTTCGTGCCATTCTGCTCGCAGCGGTCCTTCTTATGGTTGCGGCGATGTCGCTGGTCACGGCACGGTACCAAGCGCGGGACTTGTTTATTAAAAATGAACAACTGCTTTCACAGAAAAACGAACTGGATGTGGTTTGGCGACATTTGCAGCTCGAGCGCGCAGAATTATCTCGCAATGCGCGTATTGATCAGATCGCACGAGATTCATTAAAGATGATCCCGATTGCACCCGCGCGGACGCTTTACATCCGCGAGACCCGCCCAGTACTCTCTGGAGAGGCTAACTGATGCGTCGCTTGTCGTTCCTAGATAACCCCGTGACCGAGTCCTCGTTTCCTACTTGGCGAGCACGACTGGTCCTATTGGTGCTGGGTATGGCTTTTTTGGTGCTCTTGGGGCGAGCGGTTTATCTGCAAAGCGTTAATCGGGACTTTCTGCAACAGCAGGGAGGTAAACGTTACGAGAGCACGGTGACGTTACCGGCCACGCGTGGACAGATTGTCGACCGTCAAGGGGTGGTCTTAGCCGCTAGCATTCCTGCAAAGGCCATTTGGACAATACCCGAAGACACCAAGGCCGCCACGCCGGAGCAGTTGCAACAACTAGCATCACTATTGGACATGGGTCTGGGCACACTTGAAAAACGCCTGAGTGATTACAGTAAAACATTTGTTTATTTGCGGCGTCAGGTTCCCTTGGAAGTCGCGGACCAAATCGCTGCCCTGCGCATACCCGGCATTCATGCTCTTGATGAGACCCGACGAATTTACCCAGAAGGTGAAGTCATGGGAACGGTGGTTGGCTTCACCAACCTCGATGACTTGGGTCAAGAGGGCTTGGAGTTGACGTACAACGATGAATTGTCTGGGAAACCGGGCAGCCGACGCGTGATCAAGGACAGGCTTGGTCGTGTTGTCGAAGACATTCGTGCCGTCACTCTACCGGTCAACGGTCAAAACATCCAATTATCGATTGATACCCGAATTCAATACCAACTGTATCGTGCCTTGGCTGAAGCCGTTGCGTTTAACGAGGCGCAAAGCGCCTCTGGCGTGGTGGTTGATGTCAAAACGGGCGAGATTTTGGCGTTGGTCAATTACCCCACATTTGATCCCAACGATCGGTCGACTTTGAGAGGTTCAAAGTTAAGGAATCGGGTTCTAACCGATACGTTTGAGCCGGGTTCGATTCTGAAGCCTTTCACGATGGGGTTGGCTTATGAGTTGAATCGTATCAACGATGACACGCGCATTGAAACGGGCCGCGGTGAAATG
>CBFHKV010000012.1:7055-27748 GCA_965656505.1 Burkholderiaceae bacterium
CTTTCACGATGGGGTTGGCTTATGAGTTGAATCGTATCAACGATGACACGCGCATTGAAACGGGCCGCGGTGAAATGGTCTTTCATGGTGAACGCATACGCGACGTGACCAAAAATGGCGAGCTCGATCCTTTAGGCATTTTGACGAAATCGAGCAATATCGGCATGGCCAAAATATCGGAGCGGCTCCAAGCGCAAGAAATGTGGACGCGTTTCACGGCTTTGGGTTTTGGGCATCCGCCCACGATTGGTTTTCCTGGCGCCGCTGCCGGCCGACTGCGCCCATGGGAACGGTGGCGCCCGATTGAACAAGCCACGATGTCTTATGGTTATGGCCTTTCGGCTTCTTTGCTACAAGTAGCCAAAGCGTATACGGCTTTTGCGCGTGATGGCGAAATGGTCAATTTGACACTGATCAAGCGTAAAGACCAGCCCGCAACCATTCCTGTTTATCCCAAAGCCGTGGCACAAAAAATCAGGGCAATGCTGGAATCCTCTGCGGGCCCTGATGGCGCAAAGTTGGCTCAGGTACAAGGCTACAGGGTTGCCGGTAAGAGCGGTACCGCCAGAAAAATTGTTAAAGGCGAATACAGCCAAGAACTGTACCGCAGCTCGTTTGTTGGCTTTGGCCCGGTTTCCAATCCCAGGATTGTGGTGGCGGTCAGTATTGATGAGCCGCTCGCGGGCCATTATTACGGCGGTCGAGTGGCCGCGCCGGTTTTTGCCACGGTCATGGGGCGCACGTTGAGGATGCTGGGGGTACAGCCCGATGCGGCGTTTGAATCTGACGTGGTCGCCAAAACGCAGGTTGAAGATGGGGGTCGGCAATGACCACTCGTCAAACCGTCGCTGAAATTGTTGATGCGATCCATCAAACCACAACGATTCCCGCAGGGGCACGTCTGGTTTTGGATTCTCGACGATGTCAGGTGGGCGATGTCTTTGTGGCCACAGCGGGCCGCTCGGTTGACGGGCGTGATTATTTCAGAGACGCGATTGTCCGAGGTGTCTGCGCGATTGTGTTTGAAACAGACTTGACGCGAGAACAACAGCAGGCACTTGGTGACACACCCTCAGTTGGTGTAACTGATTTGATGACATGGCTCGGACCATTGGCCGATACCTGGTGGGATCATCCCTCAAGAGCCATGACGGTGATTGCCATCACAGGTACAAATGGCAAAACAACGACGACTCACTGGTTGTCGGCGGCGCTTAATGCCATGGGACGGCCGAGTGGTTCGATTGGTACGCTTGGTGTGTTTGATGCCAATGGTGTCAAGCAATCGAGTCTCTTGACAACGCCCGATGTGGTGAGCGTACATGAATCATTGGCTACCCTGCGCGATGCAGGCGCGTCCTATGTGGTGTTGGAGGCGTCATCAATCGGTCTTGATCAGAATCGCTTAGACAATGTCTCTATTGATGTCGCTGTGTTCACCAACTTGAGTCCAGATCATCTGGATTACCACGGTGACATGGATGCTTATGCACAGGCAAAATCCCTTCTGTTTGCTCGGCCAGAGATAAAGCTTGCGCTGATCAATTTGGATGATCAACGGGCGCAGCAGATGCGTGAAGCGACCAATGGCTGCAAAGTCATGACGTATGGTCTTCAGGCCCGAGCAGCCGATGTCAGGGCGAATCATTTGGTGCTCGAACCAGACGGCGTCCGCTTTGACTTAATGGTAGGGCATCAATCGGCGCAAATTCAAACGTCATTTGTTGGTGACTACAACGTATCAAACCTACTGGCAGTGGCTGGCGTGTTGAACGGTCTTGGTTTTGAGTGGTCTTCAATGGTCCGTTCCCTGCAAGATATCCCAGCGGTTGCAGGTCGACTCGAACGCGTTGTCGACACGGCAAAGACCTCGGTCGACTCATTAGATGGTCCCTACGTGGTGGTGGATTATGCCCATACGCCGGACGCCCTGAACCGTGTGTTGTTGGCATTACAACCGCTAGTGAAAGCGCGCCAAGGTCGTTTGTGGTGTGTCGTGGGATGTGGTGGTGATCGCGATGTCAGTAAACGCCCTGTGATGGCGCAAGTGGCGCAGGCCCAAGCCGATGAAGTGGTATTGACGAGCGATAATCCGCGACATGAGTCACCCACGGAAATTTTGGATCAAATGTGTCGCGGTCTATCTAACCAACACGCGGTACATGTAGAGATCGATCGTGCGCTTGCGATTCTGTCGACGATTTGGCAAGCATCTGATAGAGATGTTGTGCTATTGGCAGGTAAGGGCCATGAAACTTGGCAAGAAGTGCAAGCGGTGCGATATCCGTTCGATGACCGGCAGTGGGCGTTATTGGCGTTGATGTTCAAAGAAAACCCGCCGCCTGTGCAGACCGACTCCAGACATCTAAGTCCTGATGCGTTGTTCGTGGCGCTACGCGGCGAACGATTTGATGGCCATGCGTTCTTGTCACAGGCTCAGCAAGCGGGCGTGGCTGCTGCTTTGGTGGATGTGGCCGATCCCGCTGTGCCGCTCAGACAACTGGCGGTGGGTGATACGCGATTGGCTTTGCAGAAATTGGCGACAGCATGGCGGCGACGATTTGACTTGCCTTTGATTGCTGTGACAGGGAGTAACGGAAAGACCACGACCAAGGAAATGATCGCAGCGATTTTGCGTCAATCGGCGGGGGAGTCGTCCGTCTTGAGCACCCAGGGCAATCTCAACAATGAACTCGGTGTGCCCCTGACGATACTGCGGCTAAGGCAGACTCACACCTGCGCTGTCGTCGAACTTGGGATGAACCATCCCGGCGAAATCGCGCAACTGGTTGCAATCGCACAACCAACCATTGGGTTGGTTCTGAATGCGCAGCGAGAGCATCAAGAGTTTATGCAAAGTGTGGAGGCGGTGGCTCAAGAGAATGGCGCGGTATTTAGGGCATTGCCGCTGGATGGCGTTGCGGTGTTTCCCCAGGAAGATCAGTACACCGACTATTGGGTTGGCCAAGTGCCTGAGGGCGTGCGTCAACTCACGTTCGGTCTTAACGAGACAGCATCGGTTTGGGCTAGGTCGGTGACACGTGATCCTTTGGGCAGCCATTTTGAGATGACCCTTGAAGGACATTCTCACGACATCAGCCTTAGTGTGGCGGGTCAGCATAACGTGATCAATGCGTGTGCGGCTGCCACCTGCGCCTTGGTGGCGGGGGTGACAAGCAATGACATTGCGAAGGGACTCGCCTCGTTTGCGGCGGTTAAAGGCAGGATGCAAGCCTATCGGCTCGGTTCGCAGCAAGTGGTGATCGACGATACCTATAACGCCAATCCAGACTCGGTACGCGCTGCTATTGATGTGCTCTCTTTTTTGCCGGGCCCCAGGGCTTTGGTGCTCGGGGATATGGGCGAGGTCGGTAACGATAGTCCTCAAATGCATGCTGAAGTGGGTGCTTATGCCAAAGACAAAGCCATTGATTACTTGTGGGCACTCGGCGAGGCGACTGCTTATACCGTTGATGCGTTTGGTTCGAATGGCGAGCAATGCGAAAGCGTGAAAACCATTTGCGAGCGTTTCAAGGCGATGCAACCCAAAAGCGTGCTGGTCAAAGGCTCAAGATTCATGGGCATGGAGAAAGTGGTACACGCCTTACAAAAACAAATAGCGGAGACACCGCATGCTACTTGAGTTATTCCGATGGTTGGCCGTTCACTACGATTCGAGTTTTCAGGTGTTCGAGTACATCACATTGCGAGCGGTGTTGGCATGTGGCACGGCGCTGCTGATTGGTTTGGTGGCGGGGCCCCGAGTCATCCGCAAATTGGCCGAACTAAAAATCGGTCAAGCGGTTCGTCAATACGGGCCGGAATCGCATTTGAATAAAAATGGCACACCCACCATGGGCGGTGCGTTGTTATTGATCGGCATTGGTATCAGTACCCTGTTGTGGGCTGACCTAGGCAATCGTTTCGTTTGGGTAGTCTTAATCGTGACGATGGGATTTGGTTGGATCGGTTGGATTGACGATTATAAAAAAGTGGTTTACCGAGATCCTGAAGGCATGAGATCGAGAACCAAGTTTTTTTGGCAGGCCATCATTGGTTTATTGGCCTCTATTTATTTGGCGTTTGCCATATCGGCGCCAGCCAACGCTGATTTATGGCCTTTGTTCCAAGAATGGCTCGCCAGCGGCATGACCATGCCGCTGGCAAATCGCGCGGATCTCATCGTGCCCTTTTTTAAGTCTGTCAGTTATCCGCTGGGTGTCTTTGGATTTGTGACTTTGAGTTGGTTTGTGATCGTTGGAACCAGTAATGCCGTCAATTTGACCGATGGCTTGGATGGTCTGGCCATCATGCCAACAGTAATGGTTGGTGCGGCGCTTGGCATCTTTGCCTACGTCGTCGGCCGTGTCGATTATTCAAAATATCTCTTGTTCCCCTACATCCCAGGCGCAGGTGAACTGATGGTTCTCTGTGCGGCTCTGGCGGGAGCCGGATTGGCCTTTCTATGGTTTAACGCCTATCCCGCCCAAGTATTCATGGGCGATGTGGGTGCCTTGGCGCTTGGGGGCATGCTCGGCACGATTGCCATCGTTGTTCGCCAAGAGATTGTGCTTTTCATCATGGGTGGTGTGTTTGTGGTGGAAACCTTATCGGTGATGCTGCAGGTCGCTTATTTCAAATATACCAAGCTGCGGTTTGGGGAAGGTCGGCGCATTTTATTGATGGCACCGTTACATCACCATTTTGAAGTGAGTGGCTGGAAAGAAACCCAAGTGGTGGTTCGGTTTTGGATTATCAGCATGATGCTTGTGCTGGTTGGATTGGCTTCTTTGAAGATTCGATGAACGACAACGACAACAACCGCATGCCGACTAAGTCGGCGCTGATACTCGGTCTCGGTGAGACCGGGGAAGCGGCTGCCCATTGGCTGGCCCGGCAAGGTCGCCGTTTGGTGCTGGTTGATACTCGCCAAGAACCAGCAGGCTTGTCAGGTTTACAGAGCGCGTTGGCAGACTCGATCGAGCAAACTTACACGGGTCTGTCTTTACCATTGGAGGCGCTCAACGGGGTTGATATGCTCGTGCTCAGTCCGGGGCTCTCGCCGCTGTCTGAGACAGTTAAAAGCTATTTAGTAGAAGCGGCCAACCAAGGCGTTGAGGTCGTCGGCGAGATGGAGCTGTTTGCGAGGGCCTTGCAAGATCTCGCGCTCGAGCGTGGCTATCAGCCCAAGGTCCTTGGTGTGACAGGAACCAACGGTAAAACCACGGTGACGGCCCTGACGCGGCAAATGCTGGTGGCAAGTGGCTTGACGGCGAGAGCGGCGGGTAACATTGGCCCGGCTGCCTTAACGGCTTTGATGCAAGCACTAGACGCGGATGATCTACCTCAGGCTTGGGTACTTGAACTATCAAGCTTTCAATTGCACACCACTTCATCCTTACAGCTTGCAGCAGCAACCATTTTGAACGTTTCGCAAGACCATCTGGATTGGCATGGTGATCTCGTTGCTTATCAACAAGCCAAGGCCAGATTGTTTGACCAGTCGACGATCGCCATTGTCAACCGTGATGACCCAGTGGTTCGTAGCATGGTTGAGACCTTAGACGGGTGGCGTGTGCGCACGTTTGGACAAGGTGCACCGGTTTACACCCACGATTTGGGCTTGGAGGTTGACCATGATGTCCAATGGCTTTGTTGTGCCGAGCCGGTTGACTTTGAGCAAGCCGAACCCCCTGTGCAGCGTCGTCGCAAGCAGGCGCCGTTGCTACCCAGAACGCAGGGTCGATCCACTCGACTGATGCCAGTTGAAGCGCTACCCATGGCTGGTTTGTATAACGCCATGAACGTCATGGCCGCTGCTTTATTGGTGCGCTGTGTGGGTGGTGGCTGGGCCACCATTCTTAAAGCCGCCTCGCTATACACCGGTGAGCCTCACCGTATGCAGTTTGTGAGAACAACGCAAGGCATTCCTTTTTATAACGACAGTAAGGGCACCAATGTAGCGGCCACGGTCGCAGGCGTGCAAGGCCTCGGGCAGCCTGTTGTGCTCATTGCCGGTGGTCAAGCCAAAGGCCAAGATTTCACGGACTTGGCCAAGGCCATGGCGTTACACGGACGCGCGGCTGTGCTGATTGGTGAAGACGCCGAGATGCTCAAGGTGGCGTTTGGATCGATGGCTGTGAGTGTTGTGACGGCAGACAGCATGGATGCAGCGGTTGAAAGGGCCTTTGGGCTTGCCCAACCCGGTGATGCCGTGGTGCTCTCGCCAGCTTGCGCGAGCTTTGACATGTTCGCTGACTACAAGGCGCGTGGAAACGCCTATGTCGAGGCGGTCCGATCGATGGCGCTATCTGTTGGGGAGGTGGCATGAGTCTGTTAGCCAACTTGACCCAAGGTGTTAACGAAGTGCGCCCTGGCCGTACAACCATGCGTCATTATGACCTCCCTTTGTTTGTCGCGGTAGCGACACTGCTTGCCTTGGGTCTTGTGATGGTTTACTCGGCTTCAATAGCCTTGGCAGATGGCCCCTTGTATAGCAATTTGAGCCGTTATTTCTTCGCGACGCGGCATAGCATATTTTTGGTCGTGGGTTTGGTCATGGCCACTCTGGTCTGGTTAGTCCCGATGGCCGTGGTTCAAAGGCTGATACTGCCCATATTTGGAATCACGGTCGGTTTGCTGGTGCTGGTTTTTGTGCCAGTGATCGGTCACGAAGCCAATGGCGCTAACCGCTGGCTCAATTTGGGTCCTGTGAATTTTCAGCCGTCAGAGCTAATGAAAGTCGTGGCGGTGGTGTTTTCGGCGGACTACGTGGTGCGCAAGCAAGAGCACATGGACAGCTTTTTAAATGGCTTTATGCCGATGGCAATTGCCATGTCAGTCGTGGGTATTTTGTTATTACTCGAGCCGGACTTGGGTGCATTGATTGTGATCATGTCGATTGCCATGGGTGTGCTCTTCTTGGGTGGCATTAACGCCAAAGTCTTTTCCAGCTTGGCGGGTGTTTTGATCGGTATCTTTTTTTTATTGATTTGGTTGTCGCCTTGGCGCCGTTCACGTTTGTTTGCTTATCTCGACCCTTGGAATCCAGAAAACGTTTACGGGTCAGCCTATCAACTGTCACATTCCTTGATTGCGGTTGGACGCGGGGAATGGTTTGGCGTCGGACTGGGCTCGAGCATTGAAAAGTTGCACTATTTGCCAGAAGCGCACACAGACTTCATTGTCTCTGTGATCGGCGAAGAGCTGGGGTTCATGGGTATCGCCTTGGTCATTGTGCTCTTTGCTGTGGTCATTATGCGCAGCTTTGAAATTGGTCGCCAGGCTATCGCCATGGAGCGCGTGTTTAACGGATTGGTTGCGCAGGGTGTGGGCATTTGGTTTGGCGTACAGTCTTTCATCAACATCGGTGTGTGTTTAGGTGTCTTGCCCACCAAAGGGTTGACACTGCCTTTGATCAGTTACGGTGGCTCCGGCTTAGTGATGAACTTAGTGGCCTTGGCGCTCGTTGCTCGAGTGGACTATGAGAACAAAGTCCTGATGCGAGGGGGGAGACCATGAGTAACTCACCGACCGTCTGGATTATGGCAGGAGGCACCGGTGGTCATATCATGCCCGGACTTGCCGTCGCCGCGTTGTTACAAGAGCGGGGTTGTACCGTGCGTTGGTTAGGTAACCCGCAAAAAATGGAAGGGCGTCTGGTCCCGCCTGCTGGATTTGAAATGATCACGGTCTCTTTTGCTGGGGTCCGCGGTAAAGGCATTCGAGACTTAGTTAAGGCACCATTTTTCTTGCTTGCGTCGATGTACCGGCTTTGGCGCGAAGCCTCACGTGATCGGCCGTTGGTGGTTCTGGGAATGGGCGGTTACGTCGCTTTACCTGGTGGTTTGGTGGCTTTCCTCAGACGCATTCCCATCGTTTTGCATGAACAGAACGCGATTGCTGGCAAGACCAACCAATGGCTAGCCAAATTGGCAGACACCGTGCTAACAGGATTCCCGGCGGTATTGCCCAATGCCGAGTGGGTCGGTAACCCAGTGCGGGCCGACATCGTGGCATTGCCCGCACCGGCGCAACGGTATGCAGAGCGGCAAGGTCCCCTCAAGCTTGTCATCATAGGCGGCAGTCTGGGTGCGAAAGCATTGAACGAAATCATTCCGCTGGCTTTGTCTCGCATGCCGCTAGACCAACGACCGGTCGTGGTGCATCAGGCGGGGCAGCAACACTTGGTCGAGTTGACCGCTGCTTATGAAAAAGCCGAAGTGAATGCCACATGCGTTGCCTTCATCGATGATATGCCCCGCATGCTGGCGGGTGCTGATTTGTTGATTTGTCGAGCGGGTGCGATGACTGTCGCCGAAGTGGCAGCTGCCGGTGTGGCTGCCTTGTTCGTGCCTTTCCCGTTTGCCGTTGATGACCATCAGAGCGCCAATGCCCAGTATTTGGTGAAGGATGATTCGGCTTTCTTGCGACAACAATCTGATCTGGCCATTGACTGGCTCGCGCAGTGGTTAGGCGTTCAAACCCGTGAGGCATTGGCAACAGTGGCGATCAGTGCGCGTGAACATGCCAAATCGAATGCGACTGCCACCATTACTGACCGATGCCTGAGCGCAGCAAAGGTGGCCGCATGAAACACCGCATCCGTCGCATTCATTTTGTTGGCATTGGTGGCTCTGGCATGAGCGGCATTGCTGAGGTGCTGATCAATCAAGGTTATGTGGTTTCTGGATCGGACTTGCAGTCGTCGACAGTGACCGACCGATTGAAGCAGTTGGGAGCAGCCATTTACTTGGGGCATGCGGCTGAGCATGTTGCGCAGGCCGATGTGGTGGTCACCTCAACAGCTGTTGCGGGTAACAACCCAGAGGTACTCGCTGCACGTCGTGCTCAGATTCCCGTGGTGCCACGAGCTGTCATGTTGGCCGAATTGATGCGCCTGAAACGCGGTATTGCTGTGGCGGGTACGCATGGCAAAACCACAACGACGAGTCTGGTGGCGAGTGTGTTGGCCGCCGAAGGCTTAGACCCCACCTTTGTGATTGGCGGACGCCTTAATTCGGCGGGCGCCAATGCGGGGCTTGGGCAAGGTGACTATTTGGTCGCTGAGGCCGATGAGTCCGACGCCTCATTTTTAAACCTTTTGCCTGTTATGGCGGTCATCACCAATATCGATGCTGACCACATGGACACGTATGGCCATGATATTGCCCGTTTAAAGCAAGCGTTTATTGAATTTGTCCAGCGTTTGCCGTTTTATGGCAGTGCGATTGTTTGTTGCGATGACGCCAATGTGCGCGAAATCATGCCGCTGATCTCGCGTCCCATGATGACCTACGGTTTGCGCGAAGAGGCACAAATACGCGCGGTCAACATTGAGGCCAAAGGCACCCAAATGTCGTTCACGGTTCATCGGACGAGTGGTGCAGAACCTCTGCTTCCATTGGCGGTCAGTTTGAATTTGCCGGGCCTGCATAACGTACAAAACGCCCTGGCGGCTATTGCGGTAGCAACCGAACTGGGCGTATCGGATCAGGCCATTGTTCAGGCGCTCGGCGCCTTTGGTGGGGTTGGACGACGATTTAGCGTCAGCGGTCCCTATACGGCAGACAAGGGCGGCCTTTTTACCGTGGTGGATGATTATGGACACCACCCTGTCGAGATGTCAGCCACACTGGCTGCAGCGCGGGGTGCTTGGCCCGAGAGTCGAATCGTGTTGGTTTTTCAGCCGCACCGTTACACCCGTACACGCGATTGTTTTGAAGACTTCGTGAAGGTTATCGGTTCGGCCGACGATGTGTTGCTGACAGAGGTCTATGCCGCAGGCGAATCGCCACTCGTGGCCGCCGATGGACGGGCTTTGGCGCGTGGCGTTCGTGTGGCTGGCAGGCTTGAACCGCTGTTTGTGGAAGATGTGAAAGACTTGCCGGCAAGCATCAAGGCATTTGCACGCGATGGTGATGTTTTTGTGGTGATGGGCGCAGGCTCGATTAGCCAGATACCGGCCGCTCTGGAGGCATCTTCATGAAGCCAAATGCAAAAGATTTCGGTAAGGTTGGTGTGCTTTATGGCGGTCGATCCGCAGAGCGTGAAGTGTCTTTGATGTCGGGCCAAGGGGTGTATGACGCCCTCCTGAGTGCTGGCGTGGACGCACACCTGTTTGATACCGGTAAAAAAAGTCTGGGTGATTTGGTTAACGCCCAGTTTGACAGGGTGTTCTTGGCATTACATGGTCGTTACGGCGAGGATGGATCCATTCAAGGCGCATTGGAGCTTCTCAACACTCCTTACACAGGCAGTGGTCCATTATCGGCCAGCCTGTCAATGGACAAAATCATGACCAAGCGGATTTGGGAGCAAGCCAAGTTACCCACGCCGCGATACCGTGTCTTGCATTCTCAAGCTGACCTGTCAGGGCTAATTGACCTACTTGGGCTGCCGTTGATTTTAAAAGCGCCTAACGAAGGATCTACCTTGGGCCTCTATAGAGTGACGCATGCCGCTGATCTGGAGACGGCTTATCAATCGGCGCTGCAGTTTGATGAGGTGATTCTGGCCGAGCAATTTATCGTCGGACGGGAATTAACCGTGGCGATGTTGGGACGCGGTGCTCAAACGCAAGCGCTGCCTGTGATCGAGATCAAAGCCCCTGGGGGTCATTATGACTACGAGCACAAGTATTTTTCTGACGACACCCAATACTTATGTCCCGCACCGTTGTCGGCTGATCTATCGGAGAGAATCCAAGCCGTGGCTGTGCAAGCCTATCAGTCAGTGAACGCCGAGGGATGGGCACGGGCTGACTTGATGCTCGATGATGCGGGAGGCTTGTGGCTGCTGGAAATCAACACCACACCGGGTATGACAAGCCATTCCTTGGTGCCCATGGCTGCAAAAGCCGCGGGCATGGATTACGCCGAACTTTGTGTGCGTATTTTGTCGCAAGCCAGTTGCAAGATTGGTCAGCACAAAACATCGCTGACGGAAGAGGAGTGATACGTGTGGAACGAAGCGCGCATCATCAACGCCACGGCCAATCTCTTAACCGTATTGGCGGTTTGTGCCTTGTTGCTCGGTTCACTGGTTTGGTTCGTTCGCCTATCGGCTTTCGATTTCAAACGCATCGAGATCGTGGCACCGGCCGAGTCGACCTTTCGCTACATCTCACCGGATGTGGTTCGCAGTGCGACTGCCGGCCAGCTGTATGGCAATTTTTTCACAATGGATCTCGATCAGACCCGTCAAGCGTTCGAGACTGCGCCTTGGGTTCGCAAAGCCGAGGTTCGGCGGGTATGGCCCAACATGTTGCGTGTGACCCTAGAGGAACAAAAGCCACTCGGTCTGTGGAACGAGAACCAACTGCTCAACACTTGGGGCGAGGTTTTCACAGCCAACCGCGGTGCTCTAGAAGACGAGTCGAGCCTGCCGCAGTTTCAGGGTCCCGACGGCACGGAGAGTTTGCTCGTGCAGCGGTTTGCCGAGTTAGAGGCCTGGTTCGATCAATTGGATATCAAAGTGCGAGGCTTGAGCTTGACCAATCGTTATGCACTGCAAGCCACACTATCCAATGGCATCACATTGGATCTCGGGCGCGACCCTGGCGCCGAAGCGCCCGATCCACAGGCTGGCGTGCCGGGGGCGGTGACCTTTGGCGAACGCATCGAACGCTTTGTTCGCATGTGGCCGAAAGTGGCTCCGCAGCTCGGTTCTCGGGGCGTTCAACACATCGACTTGCGCTACCCCGATGGTTTTGCGCTAACCCTGGCACCGTTGCCAGATTCCAAACAACTCAAAGAGAAACGGTAAAGCCATGACACGCGACGTTCAAGACTTGATAGTTGGGCTTGATATTGGAACCACCAAGGTAGTGGCGGTGGTTGCACAAGTGCTGCCTGAGGGAGGTTTCGAGGTGCTCGGTTTAGGGCAGCACGAATCCAAGGGTATGCGCAAAGGTGTGGTTGTGAACATTGAAACCACCGTGAACTCGATTCAGCGCGCGCTCGAAGAAGCTGAGTTAATGGCGGACTGCAAAATACGCGATGTCTACACCGGTATCGCTGGGAATCATATCCGTAGCTTTAACTCGAGCGGTATGGTGGCGGTCAAGGACAAAGAAGTGACGGCGGCGGATGTGGCCCGTGTGATAGAAACGGCCAAAGCGGTGAATATTCCAACCGATCAGCAGGTGTTGCATGTGCTGACGCAGGAGTTCATTGTCGATGGCCAAGAGGATATCCGAGAGCCCATTGGCATGAGTGCCTTGCGTTTGGAAGTCAAAGTGCACATCGTGACGGGTTCAGTCAGTGCGGCTCAAAACATCGTCAAGTGCGTCAGGCGCTGCGGCCTGGAGGTACAAGATTTGATCCTGCAGCCGCTGGCATCGAGTTTGGCGTGTCTGACCCCGGATGAACGTGAATTGGGTGTGGTGCTCGTGGACATCGGCGGTGGCACCACCGATGTGGCGATCTATACCGGTGGTGCGATCCGGCACACCGCCGTGTTACCCATTGCGGGCGACCAAATCACGAGTGATATTGCGGCGATGCTTCGAACCCCAACGCCTGATGCCGAAGACATCAAGTTGCGATTTGGGATTGCCAAGCAGGTTTTGGCTAATCCAGCGGACATGGTTGAGGTGCCAGGCCTAGGGGATCGGGAGCCACGTTTGGTGAATCGGCAGGCATTGGGAGCCGTGATCGAGCCGCGCGTCGAAGAGCTTTTTGGCTTGGTGCAACAGGTCATTCGCGACTCGGGGTACGAGGATTTATTGGCCTCTGGCATCGTACTTACGGGGGGTACTGCCTCGTTACCGGGCATTGTGGAATTGGCCGAAGACGTTTTTTTAAAGCCCGTCCGGGTGGCCACACCAGATTACGACGCGGGGCTGGCTGACGTGTTGCGCAACACAAGATTTTCTACGGTCATGGGCTTGCTCGGAGAGGCTCGCCTACAAAGACTGCGCGGACGCAAGGTGACACAACAGGATGGCAGTTTTAAACGCGTGCTGGCACGAATGAAGGAATGGTTCATGCATTGATGCGAGTGATCAATGGATGGCAAATGAACTTGTTTGGGTTCATGGCTTTGGTGATGGACGTAAATAGGTGGCGCGGTGACTTGGCGTGATGTTTCGACGTCGTAACGGGTTTGCCGCATTGATAAAGCAGTAAAGGTAAGCAGTAAAGATAAGCAGTAAAGGGACAGTTGTATTCGTTTTTTTGATTTGAGGGAGTCAATCATGATGTTTGAAATGTTAGATAGTGCCGACAAAGGCACCGTAATCAAGGTTGTTGGTGTTGGCGGGGCCGGTGGCAACGCGGTGGCACACATGATCAAGTCGGGTGTGCAGGGCGTTGATTTCATTTGCTGCAATACCGATGCTCAAGCGTTGGTGACCACAGGGGCACCCGTGCAAGTGCGTCTCGGGCGAACGGGCTTGGGCGCAGGCGCAAAGCCAGATCAAGGCAAAGCAGCGGCCGAGACGGCACGCGAAGAAATTCGTAGCGCACTCATGGGAGCCAACATGGTTTTCATCACGGCTGGCATGGGTGGTGGTACCGGTACGGGTGCGGCACCGATTGTTGCAGAGGTTGCCAAAGAGTTGGGTATCTTGACGGTGGGCGTGGTGACCAAGCCCTTCTCGTTCGAAGGCAATCGCCGTCAAAAAATGTCTGAGGATGGTATCGCTGAGTTATCCGCGCATGTTCATTCGCTTATCGTCGTTCTTAATGAGAACCTCTACAGCCTCATGGATGAGGAGGCAACGCAAGAGGATTGCTTTAAAGCGGCCGATGACGTTTTGCATAACGCTTGCGCCGGTATTGCGGAGATCATCAATGTTGAGGGCAACGTCAACGTTGACTTTGAAGATGTGAAGACCATTATGGGTGAACAAGGACAAGCCATGATGGGCACCGCGGTGGCGAGCGGGCAGGACAGAGCCATCAAGGCTGCTGAAGAGGCGGTTGCGTGTCCGTTGTTGGAAGGCATTGATCTCAATGGTGCGCGTGGCGTGTTAGTTAATATCACCGCGAGCCGATCCCTAAAGATGAAAGAAACGCGTGAGATCATGGATCACATCCGCAGTTTCGCGGCCGATGACGCAACGGTAATTTTTGGTACGGCTTACGACGAGGAAATGGGCGATCAGCTGCGTGTCACGGTGGTGGCGACTGGGCTTGGCAAAGCCGCGACAAAGCCAACATTGGTGCACAGTCAAGAAGGTCAGCGGACATTGCGAACAGGCACAGACGACCAACCGCTCTCTGCCGATAGTGGTGATGGCGGTGATACGCGCGTGCCTTCGGTGCTGCGTAACCCAAGAACGCAGGCGTCTGCTCAGGTGCGGGCCTTAGAAACGGCCGGTATGGAGCACTACGATATTCCAGCGTTCCTTAGGAGGCAGGCAGACTAAGGCTGCTTTTGGTTTTTGTGGCTTTATCTGAGCCCAGCATATTCCCTCATGCTAGCGTTGTTATCGATGCTGGCCGGGCCCGTCTTGTCCCCGCTGTCCCCGGGCGACGACGGGCCTCATGCTGGGCTTCATGCTCGATTCAGGTTACAATTTCAAATATTGCTTTGATGCAATGATATGAAATATCGATTGAAGTGTTGATTTAATGTACCGATTCAAGTAAGGCAGTGGCCGTATGTACCAGCAGCGCACCATCAAACAGATCGTAAGCACCACGGGTGTTGGATTGCACTCTGGACAGCGCGTCGAGTTGACGCTGCGGCCTGCACAACCAAACACGGGTATTGTCTTCCACCGTGTTGATCTTGACCCCGTGGTTGACTTCCCAGCAACGGCACAGGGTGTGCACGACACGCGCATGGCATCCGTGTTGCAAGTAGGTCAAGCCCGGGTTTCAACCGTCGAACACTTGATGTCAGCCCTCGCTGGCTTGGGCATAGATAACCTTCACGTGGACCTGTCAGCCGAAGAAGTGCCTATCATGGACGGCAGTGCGGCGACATTTGTTTATCTCATTCGATCCACGGGAATTGAGCTTCAAAACGCACCCAAAAAATTTCTCAGGGTCTTGAAACCCATTGAGGTCAAGCAAGGCGAAGGTAAAAATCAAAAATGGGCTCGACTCGAACCTCACGAAGGTTTTGCGCTCGCATTTTCTATTGACTTTAAACACCCTGCGATTGACTCCACCGCGGGTTTTGCAGAAATTGACTTCGCGCACCAGTCCTACGCCAAGGAAATCGCCCGTGCGCGTACCTTCGGGTTCGTGAATGAAGTTGAAACCTTACGATCAATGGGTTTGGCACGTGGCGGCAGCCTAGAGAACGCGATCGTCATGGACGAGTACCGTGTACTAAATCAGGATGGCTTGCGGTATGACGATGAATTCGTCAAACACAAAATCCTCGATGCGATCGGCGACTTGTATTTGCTCGGTAAACCGTTGATTGCGCGGTATGTGGCCGAGAAATCGGGCCACGCCATCAACAATGAGCTCGCTCGAGCTTTGTTGGCAGACGAGAGCGCTTGGGAGATGGTGACATTTGATTCCAAGGAAGCCGCACCAGCGGCGTTTCAGCGCGAGTGGCAGCTCACTTAAAGTTCACTTACAGGCGCCACCTAAGTTCAAAATTCAATTGGTTATCTTTCGTGCGCCCAACGCTTTAACGGTGCATCGTTCAGGTTTTTGTCTTATTGCGACGATGGTGGGCGAGTAGCTTTTGTACTGAATCCGCCAAAGGGCCGGGACGCAAACCCTCGGCCAATATTTCAAAATGTCCCAGGTCAGTTTCATCCAGGTTGCGGGCCTGTTTTGGCATGGGTGTGACATGCTGAGTCCTTGGCTGGACCGACACCCGAAGCTTTATCTCTTGAATAAGCCACCCGTCGGCTTGAAGGTGCGCCACCAGCCGAGATTGAAATTGACGCAATTTAGAGGCCAATGCGGTGTTGTAGACCGTCAATGTCAACGTTTGGCCCAAGATTTCGGAAACGGCAAACCCATGCCCGAGGTGTTTGGGTAAGGCGAGGCTGACAGATCGCTCAATCGCCAAGAGTCGTTGCGCGGTCAGCAGAACCGACGCGCCCCGGCCGTCGCTGTCCATCCACTGAAGGGCTTGTCGGCTAGTCGTTGATCGCATTCGTGTCTGCCAAGCAATAATTCGTATATCTAGCGTACAGAAAACTCTGCTTTGTTACAAATCGTTGGAGATGTGTTGGTCAGGTTATTGGTCCATTTGCCGCTGTTAGTCGTCTTGGTCGTTGCACTGCTCATGCCCTTTGGAGAGCCCCGAGCCAAGGAAAATGATAGTGCCGTGGTCCCGACGATCGCTCGCATTGAAAGCCTGCTAGACAAGGGGCGATGGGATGTGGCGTCGCTACGGTGGCCTGTTGTGGGTTACAGCAGCGTTTCATCGCCTTTTGGTCTGCGCGAGCACCCAATCGAAGGCAGGAAGAGCTTGCATAGGGGTATAGATATTGCAGCGCCGATAGGCACCCCGATTGTGGCCATTGCGCCCGGTCGGGTGGCTTTTGTGGGTCACCGACGGGGTTTTGGTCGCTTGGTTGAAATAGCCCATACGGGTGGATGGCTTTCTAGATACGCCCACGCCAGTGTCACGGTGGTTTCGTTTGGGCAGGTGGTTCACGGCGGGCAATTGATTGCCAAAGTCGGCGCCACGGGGCGGGCGACGGGCCCTCACCTGCACTTGGAAATCCGTCAGGCGGAGAAATGGGTCGATCCATTACCCTTACTGCGACGCAGATGGGTTGCCGTCGAGCGTTAGGCGACTCCTGCGGTACACTGTTTACCTTGATCGCGGGTCTTTCGCCGCGTCCGCTAGGATCCAATTCGAATGCTATCTCTGCTTAAAAAATTAATTGGCAGCAGCAATGATCGGCTGCTCAAACAACTAGAACGTGATGTTAAGCGAATCAACGCTTTAGAACCTGCGATGCAGGCGTTGTCGAACGACCAGTTGCAAGCGCTCTCGGCTGAGTACAAAGCTCGCGTGCAAGGTGGGGAATCGCTTGACGCCTTGCTGCCCGAAGCGTTCGCGCTTGTCAGGGAGTCCAGCCAGCGTGTGTTCGGGATGCGTCATTTCGATGTGCAGCTCATTGGTGCGATGGTTTTGCACTCAGGCAAGATTGCCGAGATGCGCACCGGTGAAGGCAAGACCTTGATGGCAACGTTGGCGGTATACCTCAATGCGTTGGCGGGCAGGGGTGTGCATGTGGTGACGGTCAACGATTACCTTGCTCGCCGCGATGCCGAATGGATGGGTAAGCTCTATCAGTTTTTGGGTATGAGTGTGGGCGTGGTGGTGCCGCAGCAACCCAACGACGAAAAAAAGGCTGCCTACCAAGCCGACATTACCTACGGCACAAATAACGAGTTTGGTTTCGATTATTTGCGCGACAACATGGAATACAAGGCTGAAGACAAGCGCCAACGGCCACTTGTGTTTGCAATTGTTGATGAAGTCGATTCGATTTTGATTGACGAAGCGCGTACGCCCCTGATCATTTCGGGTCAGGCCGAAGATCATACGGCGCTTTACCAGGCCATTAATGCCGTGCCGGCTTTGCTTCAGCGCATGGCCTCCGAGCCTAAACCCAACGAGCCTGAAGTTGAGGGTGACTTTTGGGTGGATGAAAAAAACCAGCAGATCTATCTGTCTGAAGCTGGCCATGAAAATGCCGAACGCGTCATGACGGAAAAGGGCCTTCTCCCCGAAGGTCAATCCCTGTACGACGCCCGCAATATATCGTTGATGCACCATTTGATGTGTGCTTTACGGGCACATTGCTTGTTTCACCGTGACCAGCAGTACGTCGTACAAGACGGCGAGGTGGTCATTGTGGATGAGTTCACGGGCCGTTTGATGGTCGGTCGTCGCTGGTCGGATGGTTTGCACCAAGCCGTTGAGGCTAAAGAAGGTTGTACGATTCAGCTGGAGAATCAAACGCTTGCGGCCATCACCTTTCAAAACTATTTCCGCATGTATGAA
The DNA here is from genome assembly GCA_965656505.1 of Burkholderiaceae bacterium. GTDB lineage: Bacteria > Pseudomonadota > Gammaproteobacteria > Burkholderiales > Burkholderiaceae_B > Algicoccus. The sequence continues at coordinate 24,999 of CBFHKV010000012.1, forward strand.
AAGCTGGCGGGTATGACCGGCACAGCAGATACGGAAGCTTACGAGTTCCAAGAAATTTACGGTCTTGAGACGGTCATTGTGCCGACCAACAAGCCGATGATTCGTAAAGATTTGCACGATCAGATTTATAAAACCGATCAAGAAAAATACAACGCCATTGTCAATGAAATCCGTGAGTGCCAACAGCGAGGGCAGCCGGTGCTCGTCGGGACGACCAGCGTTGAGAGCTCTGAATTACTGTCAAACGCCTTGACGCAGTCGGGCTTAAAGCACGAGGTGCTTAACGCCAAGCAGCACGCCCGTGAAGCGCCGATCATTGCACAAGCGGGTCAGCCTGGGGCCATCACGATTGCCACCAACATGGCCGGCCGAGGCACCGATATTGTCTTGGGTGGCAGCGTGGAAAAACAGGTAGCGCTGTTGCGTGAGGACACCTCGCTTGACGAGGCGACGCGTGATGCCCAAATAGAAAAGCTACGCGCTGAGTGGTCTGGTTTGCACGAGCAAGTGTTGGCGGCCGGCGGGTTGCATATCATCGGCACGGAGCGTCACGAGTCAAGGCGCATTGATAATCAATTACGCGGCCGATCAGGTCGCCAGGGTGACCCGGGTTCTTCGCGGTTTTATTTGTCGCTTGAAGACTCGTTGATGCGTATTTTTGCGGGTGACCGGGTGCGCGCCATCATGGAGAAGCTTAAGCTTCCAGAGGGAGAGCCTATCGAAGCACGTATGGTCAATCGATCGATCGAGTCTGCCCAGAGAAAGGTTGAAGGCCGTAACTTTGATATTCGAAAGCAGCTGCTTGAATACGATGACGTGGCCAATGACCAAAGAAAAGTCATTTACGGGCAACGCAATGAAGTGCTTGAGGCCAGCGATGTTTCTGATTTGGTGGTTGATTTACGCGATGGAGCCCTCACCGGCGTTGTTAGAGACTTTGTGCCTGAAGGCTCGGTCGAAGAGCAATGGGATCTGGCAGGTCTTCAGAGCGTTTTAGAGGCGGATTGGTTGCTCAATGTGCCTGTCGTAGAAACGGTTGAAGCGGCGAAAGAGTTTGATGATGACGATGTGGTCAAACTGGTGTGTGAAGCGGGCAGGACTGCGTACGAAAGTAAAGTGGTCCAGGTGGGCGAAGAGACTTGGCGTCCGTTTGAGCGTTCGGTCATGTTGCAGGTCGTGGACAATCACTGGCGAGAACATTTGGCTGCTCTTGATCATTTGCGTCAAGGTATCCATCTGCGCGGTTACGCTCAAAAGAACCCCAAGCAGGAATACAAGCGGGAAGCCATTGCGCTTTTCTCCAGCATGTTGCAACGGGTCCGCGACGATGTGGCTAAATTGTTGTTAACGGTTAGGGTACAAAATCGTGCCGATGCCGAGGCGGCTGAAAGAGAGGCCGAGCAGGCTCACGTTCAAAACGTGCAATTCCATCATTCAGACTATGAGGAAGCGTTGGCTGAGCCCGCGTCGACCAAGCGGGCAAGCACCGCGGCTGCCGACCATGACTCACAATCCGTGCAAGCACCGGTTCGCAATGCCAATGCAAAGGTTGGTCGAAACGAGCCGTGCCCTTGCGGCAGTGGCAAAAAATTCAAGCACTGTCATGGAAAGCTGGTGTAAGTGTTTTCTTCACTTTTAGTAAGGATCTGCACACCCCATTCTTTAGCGTGGGGACAGGGACGTGTAGAAAGAGGGGGCAGAAAGAAAGACCCGTTCAAGCCCCTGAATGGGTTTATGGTTAGTGCGCAATCGATTGAATGGCCTCAGTGAGTCAGTGCAACGCCAAGACCAGTTTGTACATCGTCATCTCAAAGCACGACACCTTTTTTCTGCAGGGTTTCATCAATCCAGCGGCTGTCTAGGGTGCCGTCTGCCATTTGTTGCAACAGGTTTTTCTCTTTTTCTTCAATCGCTCGCACCTGTTCAGCGATTTGGTCGAGATCTTTTGGACGGATGGCGATGACGCCGTCGTGGTCTCCAATGATCAAATCGCCAGGCAGCGTCACCATGCCATCAATACTGATGGGCACATTAATCTCGCCTGGACCTTCTCTGAACGGGCCACGGTGGGAAATGCCCCGTGCAAACACCCCAAAATCCTTTTCTGCGAGTACGGCGCTGTCACGAATGGCACCGTCGATCACAAAGCCGGTGACGCCCTTAAGCCCGGCCGCGGCTGACATCAGCTCGCCAATGACCGCATGTCGCATATGACCGCCGGTCTCCACCACAATCACATCGCCGGGTTGGGCCATGCGAATGGCCTTGTGCACCATCAGGTTGTCAGCCGGTGCTGATTTCACCGTCAGCGCACGCCCGATTAGCCGGCCGTTGCGATGGAAGGGGCGAAGATGATCCGTGCCTGTGGTTCGCAGCATGGCGTCGCTGATATTCGAAACGGCAAATGTCGAGAATTTGGCGATTTGCTCATCACTGACGAGACGAGGGGTGGGGTTAATCGTAAAACCAGTGAAAGTCATGACCGATAGCCTTAAAGTGGGATTCTTGGTTGGATGCTGAAGGCGCGCTGTGTTCGAGCGTCGCCTAGGCGTTGATGGGGTTGTGCGCTTCAAAAAAATCGCGCACGCTTTGAGGAATGGCCGTTGGTCGCCGGGTACCTTTATCGGTACAGACGGTCGTGAAGGTCCCCACGGCGGCAGCGGTGTCACCGTTGTTAGCGGTGAAGATGGCCAACTCGTAGGTCAGGCTGGTACGCCCGAGCTTGGCGAGTTTCACGCCGATGGTAATGT
>CBFHKV010000012.1:27757-30365 GCA_965656505.1 Burkholderiaceae bacterium
CGTTAGCGGTGAAGATGGCCAACTCGTAGGTCAGGCTGGTACGCCCGAGCTTGGCGAGTTTCACGCCGATGGTAATGTCACCTGGGTAAGCTATTTCGCGAAAGTATCGGCAGCTCGAGGCCACCACAGGGGTGAATACCTCGCCTGCGAGCGCTTGTCTTAATTGCGTGTCTCTTAGAAAGGCCTCAACAGCCGTATCAAAAAACGCGTAATAGTGAGCGTTGTTGACGTGGCCGTTGAGATCGTTATCTGCGTATCGTAAGGTGATCGTGTCAAAGAACGCGAATGTCTCGCGGCTCGGGGCAATGGATTTTTGTTCAGTGGCATCACTCATCACGATTCCTCTTGAAAGTGGCAGATAGGTGAATGCTAGCAAATGGCAGCCTAGTGACGCAGGGTAATCATGACGGGCTGATGATCCGATGCTTTTGTGAGGGTGTCGACTTCGACTTTCTCAACGCGATTTTTAAGGGTCTCACTGACAAAACAGAAATCGCAACTGACGGCGTCCGGCCCGTAGGCGTCGTCATACAAACGAAACGTCGGCGGATGCGGTTTATTGGGGTTCGCGAGTAACCAGCCATCTGAAAAGGGGTCGGCTTCATTGGCGTTGGTTAATGCGTGATACGCCTCACTGTCAGTCTCGAAATTGAAATCCCCGCATAGAATGGCATCTAGCGTATGGGGTTTGGCTTGATAAGGCGTTTGGTCCTCAGTGGGAGACAGCGGGGCAACGTGCCGTGCTTGTTGGCACATCAGTTGATGCCAATCCCTCAGTGCGTTGGCTTGCGCTTGTCGTTGAGTCACATTGCTGTATTCAAGGTGTGTGGTCATGACATGGACCGGTCCCCACTCGGCGGCAACGGTTGCCACGGTGCAAATGCGTGGCATCCAGGCGCGTTCGGGCACAGCCGGACAAGGTGCAGGCAGGGCGATCTTTTGTACTTGCAAAATCGGTAGCCGCGAGGCAATGAGTGTGCCAAATTGCTGACGCACGCCCCCTGGACGCTCATCAATGGCCGCACCAAATACCACCTCGTAATCGGGCAATAACGCCTCAATGATCGCGACTTGATCGCTGCCACGATCACCCGTTAAATGAGGGTAATTGATGGCAATCTCTTGTAGACAGAGCACATCAAATTCGCCCAGTGATTTTGCGCCATCGATGATGCGCGGCACATCCACCACACCATCAATCCCCTTGCACCACTGCGTGTTCCAAGTGATGAGTTTCATGCTTTCCTCCCAAGCAGTGTCAACACACCCTTAGCGTACAGAATTAAAAACAGAGTTTGATGACACTCTCGTATTTGGCACGAAGACGTCACACGTTGGGTGCCGTGTGACGTCTTGTGGTCGGCTCTAAGTGTGTCGTTCGAGCATCTTGTCTGGGTAAAAGCGTCATGATTAAAAAGAAGGAGAGAAACAGACTGTGCTTTAAAGCGAAAGAGCGTTGTTAACGCAGCGGCTGCCCTCTCCGATCAGGTGAGCACGCCCGAGACCGGGTAATAACACCATGTCGGCGTACAGTAGCGCCGCACTTTGTTTGCTTTTTGCGAACGATTGCTCGATGGGGCTGTTGGGCTTTTGGCAGGCCAGAGCGCTTCGAGCCATCATCCACGCGCCAGTCACGTCACCGGCCAGCATCAATAAAGGTACAGAGCCAAAATAAGCCGCTGACAATTCAGACGTATCACGGGCAAGTAACCCATCCACAACGCGGGTCAAGGCATGGACGCCCTGTGTTAACTGTGCGCCCAATCGCTGTAACTCGGGGTCAGCTTGTTTCGCTAGGGCTTGGCTGGTTTGGGTCATATCGGCGCAAAGCTCAGCGAAAGCTTGGCCTTGATCGCGTAAGATTTTTCGACCCAAAAAATCGTTGGCCTGGATGGCGGTGGTGCCTTCATAGATTGTGGTGATCCGCGCATCACGCCAGTGTTGCGCCGCGCCGGTTTCCTCGATGTAGCCCATGCCGCCATGCACCTGTATGCCCATAGAGGCGATATCGACAGATTGCTCGGTACACCAGCCTTTCACCACGGGGATTAATAAATCGACCCGGGCTTGTGCGCGGGCGGCAAGTAAGGGGTCGGGATGGCGGGCAGCCATGTCGAGTTGCGTGGCTGCCTCATAGGTCAAGGCCCGCATGGCTTGGGTTCGGCATTGCATGCTTGATAGCAAGCGCCGCACGTCTGGGTGGTAAGCAATAGGTGCCGGTGTCGCGGCCTCTGCCGGCCCTTCGATCAGGGTTTTGCCTTGGACCCGGTCATGGGCATACCAAATCGCTTGTTGCAACGCCCGCTCGGCGATGGAGACCCCTTGCAAACCGACTTGCAGCCGTGCATGGTTCATCATGGTGAACATGTAGGACAGGCCTTGGTTCGGTTGTCCCACCAAGTAACCGACAGCGCCGCTGGTTTCCCCGTAGCTCATGACTGCCGTGGGGCTGCCATGAATACCGAGCTTGTGCTCAAGAGACAAGCACTTCAGGTCATTGCGTTCGCCTAGGCTACCGTCCGAATGGATCAGAAATTTAGGCACGATGAAAAGAGAAATGCCTTTGACGCCTTTGGGGGCGTCAGGCAAACGGCCAAGCACCAGATGA
>CBFHKV010000012.1:30464-60145 GCA_965656505.1 Burkholderiaceae bacterium
CAAGTGTCTAACGGTCTCTAAGTCGACCACGTGCTTAATTAGAAAAGCCATGTCTTGGGTTGGTGCTTGGTAATCGACGGCCATGCTTGCCTCTTGCTTGTTTTGGGTTGTCTGGGATTGACAGGGTCACTTATCCGTTAGCGCCAATTCGGCGCACGTTTCTCAATGAATGCTTGCACCCCTTCAAGTGCTGATTCATCCATCATGTTGCAGGCCATGGTTTGTCCTGCCAATTCGTATGCACGTGCCATATTGGCTTCGATTTGTTCGTAGAAAAGTCGCTTGCCAAGCTGAACCGCCGGGGCGGGTTTGGCGACGATCTTTTCTGCCAAGGCGAGCGTGGCTTCTTCGAGAAGGTCAGCGGGGACGACGTCATTGATCAAGCCCCATTCCATTGCTTGTTGCGCGCTGATGAACTCACCCGTCATCAGCATGTACATGGCTTGTTTGCGTGTCAAGTTACGGCTGAGCGCGACCGAGGGTGTGGCACAAAACAAACCGAGATTGATGCCAGAGACAGCAAATCGCGCTTCTTGGGCGGCCACGGCCAAGTCACACATAGCAACCAACTGACAGCCGGCTGCAGTCGCTACGCCCTGTACCTGGGCAATCACGGGTTGAGGCAAGTGTTGGATGGCCAGCATCAGTTCGCTGCATTGAGAAAACAGCCATTGGTAGTAATCCAGGCTGGGCTCGGCGCGCATTTCTTTTAAGTCGTGACCACCGCAAAAGGCGCGACCTTGTGCGGCCAGAATAACGACTTTGACCTGTTGATCAGTGGATAGTTTTTGCAGGCTTTGTTTGAGCGTGACGAGCATATCCTCTGACAAGGCATTAAAGGCTGCCGGACGGCTCAGGGTGATGGTGGCCACCCCTTCCCGGGGTCGGGTGATTGAGATCGGGCTGTCCATGTTTAAGCGTCTCCAATAAAGGCAATGATGATCGGGGTGCGTCAGGTGGCGCTGGCTCGCTCGCGTAGTTCGAACTTTTGTATCTTGCCGGTTGAGGTTTTAGGGACATCCCCAAAAATAACGGATTTTGGGACCTTGAAATGGGCCAAGTGCGCCTTACAAAATGCGATGATTTCTTCCTCAGTGGCTGATACGCCGACCTTGAGCTCCAGAAAGGCGCAAGGCACTTCGCCCCATTTGAGATCGGCTTTGGCCACCACAGCAGCAGCCAATACCGCGGGGTGACGGTACAAAACATCTTCGACTTCGATAGAGGAGATGTTCTCCCCGCCAGAAATAATGATGTCTTTGCTGCGATCTTTGATTTTGACGTAGCCATCGGGGTACTGCACGGCCAAATCACCCGAGTGAAACCAGCCACCGTCAAAGGCGGCTTCGGTCGCTTTGCTATTTTTTAAGTAGCCTTTCATGGTGATGTTGCCGCGAAACATGATTTCACCCATGGTTTCACCATCCCAAGGAACCGGTGTCATGGTCTGTGGATCAAGTACCCGGACATCGGCTTGTAAGTGATAGCGTACGCCTTGTCTGGCATTTAGCCCAGCCCGTTGAGAGATATCAAGGTCAGCCCATTGCTCGTGCTTGACGCAAACAGCAGCGGGTCCATAGACTTCGGTCAGGCCATAGACGTGGGTGAGTTCAAACCCCATGGTTTCCATGCCCTCGATCATGGCAGCGGGTGGCGCGGCGCCAGCCACCATGGCTTTTACGCCTGAAGGCAGACCGGTTTTGAGCGCTGCAGGTGCATTGACCAACAGGCTGTGCACGATCGGCGCTGCGCAATAATGCGTCACGCCATGCTCACGCATCAAATCAAAGATGGTCTGGGCATCCACTTTTCTGAGACAGACGTTGACGCCGGCTCGAGCCGCCACGGTCCAAGGGAAGCACCAGCCGTTGCAATGAAACATGGGCAAGGTCCACAAGTAGACAGGGTGCTTGGCCATATCCCACTCCAAGATATTGGAGACGGCATTCATGGCCGCGCCGCGATGGCTGTATACGACCCCTTTGGGATCGCCGGTGGTTCCCGAGGTGTAATTCAAACAAATGGACTGCCATTCGTCTTCGGGTAAGCGCACCTCAAATGAGGCATCGCCTGAAGCCACCAAAGACGCGTAGGTTGCTTTGGTGAGGTTCAGGTCGGGTGCCACAAAGTCTTCATCAAGCGCCTCAAAAACCAAGGGTTCGTGCCCGTGGGTGTTTTTTAGAATGGCCAAGGCTTCGACCATGACTGGGGCAAACTCGCTATCAAAAATAACCGCTTTGGCTTGGCCATGACTCAACATGAACGCCACGCTAGCCGCATCAAGTCGGGTGTTTAAGCTATTGAGCACCGCACCTGACATCGGCACCCCAAAATGGGCTTCAACCATAGGCGGCGTGTTGGGTAGCATCACGGCAACCGTGTCGCCATTTTGAATGCCCTGGCGTTGCAAGGCGCTGGCCAGTTGGCGACAACGTGTCAGTGTCTCTGACCACGTCTGCCTGTAGGCCCCATGCACGATCGCCATTTTTTCGGGAAACACCAGCGCGGCACGCTCTAAGAACGAGATCGGCGAGAGCGCCACGTGGTTGGCGGGTGTTTGATCCAAGCCGCTGACATAAATGTGATCAGCGGGGAGTTTGGCAATCGTGTTCACTGAGGTCATCGTGACATCTCCAAAAAAGCATTCCTTTTTGAAATGTACACGCTTGGTCGGTCTTGTTGCAGCTTAGCCGGCATCCCATGCCGTTTGGCGCCTCAGTGGTGGTCGGGCACGATCATCTCAGGGGGCACGGGGTGGCGGTGGTAATCCGGGTTGTGTACACGGGCGGGTAAGACAACTTCAGGATGCTTAATTTCCTGATAGGGAATCTGCTCCAGTAAGTGTGCAATACAGTTTAAACGTGCTCTTTTCTTGTCATTGCCTTCGACGACCCACCAGCGGGCTTCAGGGATATTGCTGCGTTCAAGCATGGTTTCTTTGGCCACGGTGTAATCTTCCCAACGACGGCGTGACTCTAAATCCATTGGACTTAATTTCCACTGCTTCAATGGGTCTTTGATCCGCATGGTAAAGCGGGTGTGTTGTTCTTGGTCTGTGATGGAGAACCAGTACTTGATGAGGATAATGCCGGAACGAACCAGCATTTTTTCAAACTCGGGTACCGTTCTATAAAACTCTTCGTATTCTTCGTCAGAGCAAAATCCCATGACCCTTTCGACACCGGCTCTGTTGTACCAGCTACGGTCAAATAAGACGATTTCGCCGCCAGCGGGTAGGTGCGAGACATAACGCTGAAAATACCACTGCGTTTTCTCTCGTTCGCTCGGTGCAGCCAGGGCGGCTACGCGACAGATGCGCGGGTTCAGGCGCTGGGTGATGCGTTTGATGGCACCGCCTTTACCGGCCGCGTCTCGCCCCTCAAATAGCACTACCACCTTGAGTTTTTGGTTGACAACCCAGTCTTGTAACTTGACCAGTTCACCCTGCAGTCGAAATAGCGCCTTAAAGTAAGAACGTCGATCTATGCCCGTACCGGTTTGACCGCCTTGTTCTGGCACAGTCAGGAGCCACTCATCGAGTCTGTCGTCATCGAGCTCCATTTCGAGCTCTTCGTCGTAGCTGTCCATCAAGTCAGCCTGGGCTTTGTCATGAAAATCTGGTTGTTTAGGCATCGGCTTGGCATCACTGAAAGATTGATCAACTGGCTATACTAATTACCATATTTCAAGTGCGTGACATGGCGATGACAGCGATTAGGTCCTGTCGTGATAAATTTATGCCTCTCTAATTTATTGACCAAATGGGATCGACATTGCCATGAATCAACGCCCAGATGTAATGCGCTACGTTCTTGCGGTGACTGTCGTGGCGGTCTTATTGGCACTGTCTGGCTGGGTGCTTTTGCCGTTCATGGCCGCTGGCGTCTGGTCGGTTTTGGTGGTGGTTGCCACTTGGCCGGTGTTGTTGAAATTACAAAAGTGGTTTGGTGGCCGCCGTTTGCCCGCTGTAGCGGTGATGACCATTGCCATTTTGTTGCTGCTCGCGATCCCAGCATCGTTATTGGTTTCGGCCGTCATTAGGCACAGTGATACTTTGGTTGAGCTAGGCACGGGATTGTCGATTGGTGACCTTCCAAGCGCACCCTTTTGGCTCAATGACCTCCCGTGGGTGGGTGCGCGTTTGGTACAGCTGTGGAATGGGCTCGCTGCCAGTGGCGTCGTCGCGGTTGCGCAAGAATATGTATTGCCCCATTTAAGCAGTGCGGGGCAATGGTTATTTGATCAAGCGACCAGCGTTGGCGGTGTATTGATCGATTTTCTGATGATGACCTTGCTGTCGGCGTTGATGTATGCCCGCGGCGAACAGGCGGCAAGCATGGCCAAACAACTCGGACAGCGGTTGGGAGGGCAGCGTGGTGAAGCGGCCATTGTGCTGACCGGCCAAGCGATACGCAGTGTGGCACTTGGGGTGGGCGTGACGGCTTTGGCGCAGACCCTTTTGGGTACGATTGGCTTGGCATTGGCGGGGATTCCTTATCCCATTTTGCTGGGCGCACTGATGTTGGTTTTGTGTGTGGCGCAGATTGGGCCATCCCCGGTTCTCGTGCCGGCAGTGATATGGTTGTTTTGGACAGGTGAGAGTTTGGGTTGGGCTATTTTCTTGGCTATTTGGAGCCTGGTGGTCATCACCATGGATAACGTTTTGCGCCCGTGGCTGATAAGACGCGGTGCTGACTTGCCTCTGATGTTGATTCTTATCGGGGTCATTGGTGGTTTATTGACGTTTGGCTTGATCGGGATTTTCATTGGACCGGTGGTGCTAGCCGTGACTTACACACTGATGACGGCTTGGCTCAATGAATCTCTGGTTCAAGAGTCGTCGGACCCTGACCTTGTCTCACATCAGAAAGATAGTGGCGAGACCCAAAAATAGGAAAAACCCGAGCGAATCGGTCGCAAAGGTGAGTAAAACCGACGAACCCAACGCCGGGTCCTTGCCGAATCGTGATCGCACCATGGGCACCAACACCCCGACCATGGCACCCACCAGCATATTGCCGATCATGGCTGCCATCATCACCAACGCAATAGGGATGGATTGAGAAATCCACCAGGCAAAACCGCCAGCCACCAAGCTGCCTAGCAGCGAAACCAAAAATGTCACTAAAAGCTCACGTTTGATCAGCTGCCAGGCGTTTTGCGCGGTCACTCGCCCGACGGCCAATGCTCGAATGATCAACGTCATCGTTTGATTGCCGGAGTTGCCGCCCAAACCCGCCACGATTGACATCAAAAACGCCAGGACAACGATATGGCTAACGGTGTCTTCAAACTGCGAAGCCACAAAGGCGGCAATGCCAGCGGTCACTAAGTTCAGTATCAACCAGGGTGAGCGATTACGGATCGCCCGAGAGACCGGCGCAAAGATGTCTTCCTCTTGCATACCGGCCCTTGAGAGGGCCTGCTCGTCAGAGTCTTCGCGGATCACGTCAACCACATCGGCAATGGTAACCCGTCCGATGAGGCGACCCCTATCGTCAATCACAGGCGCGGAAACCAGGTCGTAGCGTTCAAAAGCGCCGGCGGCTTCAGCATCATCGTCTAGCGGGTTTAACGTGAGGTAGTCGGTGCTCATCACTTCACGCACAGTCTCGTCGGGGTCATTGACCAGCAGGGCTGACAGTGTCAAAACACCCAAAAGTTTATCGATTCGATCGACCACAAAAATTTGATCGGTATGGTCTGGCAGTTCGGGTTGTCTGCGCAAGTACCGCAATACGACTTCAAGGGTGACGTCATCGCGCACGCGCACCATTTCGAAGTCCATGATGCCACCCACGCTATCCTCCGGATAACCCATGGCCTCGATGAGCTGTGCACGCTCTTTGAGTGTGAGCCCTTTTTGCACCTCGGCCACGACGTCGGGTGGCAAGTTGGCGACGAGGTCAGCAATCTCATCGGCCTCCATGTTTTCCGTGGCGGCCAGCAGATCTGCCCGATCCATGGTTTCGATCAGTGATTGGCGAACCCAATCGGCCACCTCAAGCAACACATCCGCATCAAAATCGGCGCGCACCAATTGCCAGATTAGTTGCCGATCGTCTTTGGGCAGTGACTCTAGGATGAAGGCGATATCAGCGGGGTGTAGTTCATTGACAAGTGAACGCAGCTCGTTTTCGTGTTGGCGCTGTAGCAGACCTTCGACCAGTGGACCACGATGGTCATCTTGCTGCTGGCGATTGACAATATGTTCGACAAGCGCATGGCGACGTAATTGTTCTTGAACTCTCGTCAACGCCAATTGGGCGTCCTCGGGATCAAGACGCCGAAATTTTTGTTTTTGGTTATCAGTGACTTCGACCATCAGGGATCCGTTTTTGGTGTGTGCTGCTAAGACCTAATCCTTCGTGTGATTGCGAGTGTGAGCACGAGTATGAGTGCGTTACTGGGTTGGCTGATGGTGTTTAAACCACTGCTCAACCAGATTCACCCAATACGCCGCACCGATGGGCAACAAGTCATCATTGAAATCATAGGAGCCGTTGTGCAACTGACACGGACCGAGCCCATGACCGGCCAAGCGGTGATCTCCGTCACCATGACCTAACCACACGTAGCACCCGGGTACTTCTTGCAGCATAAAAGCAAAATCTTCCGCGCCCATGGTGGGTACTACTTTATCATTGACTTTTTCAGCCCCGACCATCTGCTTCATGACATCGACGCAAAAGGCTGTTTCTTTATCGCTATTGACGGTTGGGGGATAGTTGCGTTTGAAGGTGAGGGCGCCTTCGCAGCCCATGGCTGCGGCACTGTGCGTCACAATGGCCGACATGCGCTGTTCAATCAGATCAAGTGTTTGGTCGGTAAAGGCCCTGACGGTACCTTTGAGTGTGGCATGACTTGGGATGACATTCATGGCGCTGCCAGCATGAATCTGGGTCACGCTGAGCACACCGCCTTCTAGCGGATGACGGTTGCGGCTGATCACGGTTTGCAGCGCTTGGGCGATATTGGCAGCCGCCATGATGGGGTCTTGGCCCAAATGGGGCATGCCGGCATGGGCGCCTTTGCCTTCGATCTCAATGACGAATTCATTACTCGAGGCCATGATGGGGCCGGCGGTGACACCAAAATGGCCAAGCGGCAAACCGGGCCAATTGTGCAAGCCAAAGACCGCTTGCATCGGGAATTTCTCAAACAGACCGTCCGCGATCATTCGTTTAGCGCCAGCAGCCCCTTCCTCGGCAGGCTGAAAAATAAGATAGACGGTGCCGGCAAAGTCGCGGTTTTCTGCAAGATAGTGCGCTGCGTTGAGCAACATGGCGGTGTGCCCATCGTGTCCACAGGCGTGCATCTTGCCGGGGTAACGGCTGGCGTGGGCAAAGGTGTTGACCTCTTGCAAGGGTAGAGCGTCCATGTCGGCGCGCAGGCCAATGGCGCCAGTGCCTGGCGTTGAGCTTTGGATAATACCCACGACGCCGGTACCGCCCAAGCCACGATCGATTTCAATGCCCCATTGGGTCAGTTGTTCGGCTACGCGGTCTGCTGTTCTTAATTCGTCATAGGCCAATTCAGGATGGGCGTGGATGTCCCGTCGAAAGGCCGTGATTTCGTCTTGCCAGGGGAGAAATGATGCCAAGCGTTTCATAGAATTTGCCCGCCAATCTTGGAATGACCTTTATTATCAGGGCAAAAGAGATGGAAAGACAGGGGCAACACAACAAAACCGGAGGGGAAATTGTTATCTATCGATCGTTATTCATCGCTTGTTGACCTTCTGGATCAAGCGCTGGCGTCACATGTGGATCGTGTGGCCTGCGTCAGTATGGGGCACGAAATGACGTATCGCGAGCTTGAGCGTCACTCTCGGCACTGGGCGGCGTGGTTGCAGTCGTTGAACCTGGCGCCTAAGTCTCGCGTCGCCCTGATGCTGCCGAATGTATCGGCGAGCCTAGTTTGCCTTTTGGGCACTTTACGCGCCGGCCATGTGGTGGTCAATGTCAATCCGCTATACACGGCGCGCGAGTTGAGTGCGCAGTTAAAGGACAGCGGTGCTGATGTGATCGTTGTGTTCGAAGCGTTTGCGCATGTGTTGCAACAAGTGGACCCCGCGTCCCAGCCCAAACACATGGTGGTGGTGGCGCCCGGCGCCTTGCAATCAGCCGCAAAAGGTTGGCTCATCAATACGGTTGCCAAATACATCAAGAAGCGGGTGCCGGCGTGGGACTTGCCCCGCGCGATCCGATTGAGTCAAGCCCTGTCGAAGGGGCAGACTTCAATATTCGACCCGCCCAAATTGTTACCGGAAGATGTCGCTATTTTGCAATACACCGGTGGTACGACGGGCGAACCCCGTGGGGCGATGCTGAGCCATCGCAATGTGGTGGCTAATGTCTTACAGATCGAGCAGGTGGCTGAGCCGGTCTTGGGAGACTTGTTGCCGCAGCCCTTGAATATGCTCACCGCATTACCGCTCTATCATGTGTTTGCCATGACGGTTTGCGCTTTTTACGCCTTGCACAAGGGGATGCGGATCATTTTGGTGATCAACCCGCGTGATTTGCCTGCCTTGACGGCCCTCTGGAAAAAAGAATCGCCGCATATTTTTCCTGCGGTCAACACCTTGTTTGCCGCCTTGTTACGGCATGAGCCGTTTCGCCAACTCAATTTTTCAGGGTTGCGAATTACGCTGGGCGGTGGCATGGCGGTGCATCCTTTGGTGGCCGCCAAATGGCAAACCTTGACGGGTAAGACCATCATTGAAGGTTACGGCATGTCAGAAACCGCCCCAGTGATTTGTGCCAACCCAACGGATGCCAGTACGTTTTCTGCCACCGTTGGCTTGCCATTGCCCGACACATCGATACTCATCCTTGATGATGAACAATGTCCTCTGCCCGAAGGCGAAGTGGGTGAGATTGCCGTCAAGGGGCCGCAAGTCATGCAAGGCTACTGGCAGGCGCCAGAGGCAACCCAAGCTTGCTTAACCGCGCAAGGGTATTTGTTAACCGGTGACATGGGATTGCGTGACGAGCAGGGTTACATCAAAATCGTAGACCGTAAAAAAGACATGGTGGTTGTCTCCGGCTTTAATGTTTACCCGGCCGAAGTTGATGCGGTCTTCGCTTCGCACCCGGACGTGTTGGATTGCGCAGCGGTTGGGGTCTCTGATGACACGACTGGTCAGGCCGTACGTTTGTTTGTGGTGGCTGCAAATGCACAGATCACGGAGCAGGCCTTGCTTGAGTGGTGCAAAGATAAATTGACGGGTTACAAACGCCCCAAATCCATTGTCTTTGTGGATACCTTGCCCAAAAACCCTGTTGGCAAAACCCTACGGCGGCTCTTGAATTGACGGTTGGATGGTAGCGGTTAGGGTCGCTTGAACATGGGAGCCAAGTGCGGTTGGACCAAGGCCAAAAATTCTGCTTTAAGCGTTGGTGGGATAGCAAGCACCTGTCCGGCGTGTGGCCAACTGATCTCGGTCGTGTAGGGGTCGTTGACCCACGCCCCGGCCTCTCGGGCAATAACGGTGCCAGCGGCAACGTCCCAAGGCTGCAGGCCTTGCTCCCAGTATCCGTTAATGCGACCGCAAGCGACCCAGGCCAAATCCAGCGCGGCTGAGCCTTGTCGGCGAACACCTCGCGTGTGAAATAAAACGGCTTTCAGGGCATCTAGGTACGCATCCAAATAAGAAAAGTCACGCGCGGGGATGCCAATGGCAATCAGCGCATCGGCCAAGCGATCAATCCCTGCCACTTGAAGCCGGTGCCCATTACACCAAGCCCCAACACCTTGCATGGCCGTGAAGATTTCTTCCCGATTGGGGTCGTAGATCACGCCTAAAATAGGGGTGTCGACGGTCAGCGTCTGCCCCATGGCGTCGGTTGCACCGGCGTGTGCCACCAGTCCAATAGAAACCGCATAATGGTCAAAGCCGTGTAAATAGTTGGTGGTGCCATCCAATGGATCAATGTACCAAGTGAGTTGCGTGCCAGGCGTACCACCGGACTCTTCGCCGATAAGGCCGATGTGTGATGTATTTTCTTTGAGGATGTCCATCACAACTTGCTCTGACTCACGATCGGCTTGTGAAACAAGGTCATTGCGGCCTTTGTGATCAATTACCAGCTCGCCGGGCGAGGCCCGATGTTGCTGCAAGATAGCCGCACCTGCGTGGGCAGCGCGAACGGCGACATCAAGATAATCGGATAATGGCAACATGGGGGCTCACTTAAAACACGATGAATGGGTAATGACCGTTTGGTTATACCTGTTCAGTATTTCACAAAGGCGTCATGGGTGAGAAGGTTAACGCGATGTGTGAGGTAGGGTGATGTGGTCAAACTTTGACCAATGGTTGGCTGGTCGCTCGATCTCAGAGTATCGCGCGAGGGATCGCGCGGTGACTTGTTTGGACTGTGTCGGTGATGGGGCGAGATCTTTGGATCGGCTGCATACCGCGTTCAAAACAGGCGACCGGGTTTTTGATTCAGGCGAGTTGCACTGGGTTTGGATGACGGATGCGCAGACCTTGCCAACAAGGCCACCAGACGGTTTGCCCGTATTGCCCAGGCAATGGCCAAAGCCACTGCCTGGCATCCACCGCTGTTGGTTCACCCATCTGCCGTTTCGGGTAAGTTTGACGATTGTCATCGGCGATCGCCAGACCATGGTGAGCGAGTTGGCTCTGACGGCCGATTGGATTTTTGTCGATAGCTGTAACCGTCTGTCTGATGTCTCGGCGGTGTGTGAGGCTCACACGCAGATTTGGCCATTCAGCGATTCGCAGATTTACAGCGTGCCGGTTGCGCATCAACCGGTTAAGCACGCCGCCACGAATCGGGCCGATGAGGCTTGGCGCTCGGCTAGCCGGCGGGGGCATGGCGCATTTGAGCGACACGCGGTTGTGGTGGGTGCCGGCATCAGCGGCTTGACCACGGCAGCGGTTCTGGGGCGCCGAGGGTGGTCGGTGACGGTGCTTGATCCGCATCCGCCGGGATTGGGTAGCCGGCATGCAACCCATTTCGCAGCGGCGCTGACACCTGTTATTTCTAGCGATGACAACGCGCGATCGCAACTGTCTCGAGCGGGTGCCATGGCGGCTGATACGTTCTGGGCGCAATTGCCAGCGGTGATTGGACGTCGTTGCGGTGCCCTGCAACTTCAAAAGCCAGCAGATCAGCGTCGGGCGTCGGACCTACAGGCGGTCAGCGAAGCATTTGACATGCCGGCTTGGGCCCATTGGGTTGACGCGTCCCAAGCCAGCGAGCGGGCACAGCGACCGCTTAATCGAGGGGGTTTGTGGTTGCCCGGCGCTTGGTTGGTGCAAGTGGCGCCATTATTAAATGTCCTGGCTACCATGCCGGGGGTCACTGTGGTGTCCGCCCGAGCAGCGCGCGTGCGTAAGCAAGCTGGTGTTTGGCAAGTTGTTGACGAGTCGGCCACGGTATTGGCTGAGTCTCCCACCTTGGTGTTGGCTAACGCAGGCGACTGTCATCGTTTACTGCACCGTTCTGCGTTGCTACCTAAATCACCGGCTCGGACCGAAGCGCGTATCGCCGGTTTGCATGAATTGTCGGGCGAGGTGACTTATTTACCCGCGCAATCGCTTGGAGGCGGGCCCGCTTGTATTGTGGGTGGCGACGGGTATGTTTTGCCGGCCGTGGATGGTTGGTGCGTTTCGGGCGGCACTTACGTACGCGGACAAACGCAAGCCGCGTGCACGCCCGAGGGGGTTTTGGCCAATATCGAAAGGGCCAGCCAGCTTTTAAATATGCCAACTCTTCAGACCACCCTTCAAGGTCAAGAACGGTCGGGCTGGGCCGGGTTGCGAGCGGTGTTGCCGGGTCGACTGCCGGCGATTGGCCCCGCCGCCGACGGGGCATTAGAGGGGCTTTGGTTCTTCACCGGCGGGGCTTCGCGGGGGCTGACTTGGTCCGTTTTGGGGGCGGAATTGATTGCTGATGGGCTTGATAGAGTGCCGCTGAGATTAAAAAAATCCTTAATTTGGCGCATTTTTCCCGGGCTGTGACTGTTTTTTTGTGAGATATTGCTTCTTGTTAAAGCGTGTCAATCGATTTAATTTGTGTTCAGAGTTTATAAAACTGATTAAATCCGTCAAAATAGAGGTTTTATTCGGTTAACTATCCCCAAACGACATGAATCTTGAATCACTCAAACTCCTCGAGAGCGCCCCTTCCAAAGTGATTTTTGATGCTGGATCGGGCTATCAACTCGTGATCGAGCCGCATGCGCCAGGTACGTATCGACTTCGTTTTGGTACCGAGCAGGCTGTGGCGACAGACATACCAACGAGCGGTCGAGCCAAGTTGCGTGCTGAGATGTTGATCGCCCGTCCGGAGGCGATTGTCGAAATTGAAATCGCTTCATTAACCAATCGCCGGGGTTGGCGCTTGGCCGTGGGCGAAACGGCGTTGGTGGTCCATCAAGCCCCGTTCGGTTTATCGCTCACGCGAGGCGAGGATGTGTTGCTTTCGCTGACCGAAGATGCGATTGGTCATGAGGATGAGCATTGGTCTTTTGGCTTTTCATTAAAACCAGAAGAATCCGTTTACGGACTGGGACAGACCTTTACCGATCTCAACCGACGCGGCGAGTACATTGTTTCTGACGATCCCAAGCACTTGGCGTTGCCACTAGCCTGGAGCCCATCGGGATGGGGTATCTACGTCAACACCATGGGTCGTGTGGATCATGATGTTTGTCACGAGGCCAAAGACGTCTACGAGATCCATGCCCAGGCGCACACGTTGGATATGTTTTTGTTGGCGGGTGACCCCGGTGACATGCTCAACCAATACACCGCGTTAACCGGTCGTGCGGGTCAACCGTCTTTATGGGCATTGGGATGCTGGCTCAAACAGCCACAGGATTGTTCTTTGACCGAGCTCATGGAAAAAGTCCAAAACTTGCGGGCTATGGGTATTGGTTTAGATGCCGTGATGTTGCGCGCACCGATGGCTTGGCGTTTTCAAGACGCCAAGCTGGGTATTGAATGGGATAGCAGTCGCTTTCCAGACCCCAAGCAGGTGCTTGAGTTGTTTGCGAACCGATCGATTCACGTTTGTTTGTCTACGTTGCCTGCCATTGAAAAAGACTCGGCGGCTTTTGAAGAACTCGAGGATCGTGGTTGGTTGTTAGCGCACGATGATGGGAATGCTTGTGTCTTTAAAGGCAATGATGTCACCCATGGTCGTGATTTTGGTTTGTTGGATCTCACCCACAGAGACGTCTATCAGCAATGGGCCGACCGACACCGTCAGTTGGCTGAGGAGGGCGTCTCGGCGGTGTGTTGTGACGTCCCATTCGAGATTCCAGCTGACGTGACAGCACGAGGCGGAGAAACTGGCCCACGGTTACAGACGCTTTACCCAATGTTGGTGCGTCAATCACTGTATGAGGCATGCGCTGGACACAAAGTGCCTCCTGAAGGCGTGGTGCTTACCAATGACCTTGTCCCAGCGGCGCAGCGTTTCCCTTGGCAAGCGGCGGTTGCAGTTGAACAAGGTTGGGAGGGCATACGTCAGTCGATTGCTGCCGCGCTCTCCGTGGGTGCCAGTGGTGTGCCGTTACAAATGACTGACGTGGGCAACGAAATCGGCAATCCTAACGAGATTGACACGACGTGTTATTTGCGCCGTCTGGCCATGGCCGTTTTTTCCGGTAACTTGCAGTTTGAAAGTGTGGCGGAGTTGGAGTCAACACGTTGGACAGAACCCTTGCGCGAGTGTTTCGCGCATTGGATGCGTTGGCGCTATCGTTTGGTGCCTTATGTGCTCGGTGCGATCGAGGACTCTACTCGAACGGGTTTACCTGTACTGCGCTCAATGGCCCTGTCTTTTGCGGGCGATCGAGAAGCCCATCGCTGGGACACGCAGTACATGTTTGGCCCAGCACTACTGGTTGCGCCTTTAACGCAACCCGGTACCAAGACCCAAATCTATCTGCCAGCGGGCGAGGCGTGGTGGGACTTGAACACGGGGTGGCGATACGAAGGTGGCATGACCTTGGAAATGGAAGTGGGGCTAGACTCGATCCCTGTGTTTGGCCGTGAAGGTCATATGCTTTGCCTTGGGCCTGCTGCCAACCACACTGGCGAGTTTAATTCCGCCAAAATGCTCGACGAGGTCTGGATGTTTGGTATGCCTGTGCATAACCCGGTTGTCATG
Organism: Burkholderiaceae bacterium; assembly: GCA_965656505.1. Taxonomy (GTDB): domain Bacteria; phylum Pseudomonadota; class Gammaproteobacteria; order Burkholderiales; family Burkholderiaceae_B; genus Algicoccus. The sequence continues at coordinate 44,621 of CBFHKV010000012.1, forward strand.
CGCAATAAAATCAGGGTGATGCAGATGCAAGGCTCTAGTTACATCAAGGGTTTGGAAGGCCTCAAGATACTGCCCTCTGAGGGTCTTGAGGTCAAACGGCGCGGCGCTGAAGTGCGGATATCCCGAGCACGATGAGCAGTCACGGCTAACGTCATGACGGATCAGCCATGACGTTCGGCTTTAATTGGGCAAAAGCCCTCCTGTGTTTGCTCAGTGCACTGTTTTTTGGGGCCGCGCAAGCGAGTGAGCCCGTTAATCTGATTGCCCAACAGGCGTACTTCAAAGACACCTCCGGCGCGTTGACTTTGGCTGAAGTCAAGCATGAACACTTCATACCCTATACCGGTATCTTGTCCGAAGGCTTCGTGCAAGGCGTTGTTTGGATTCGGCTAACGCTTGATCCAACCCGCGCTGCGACGCTTGATGAGCAAGCGACACAAAACCGTCGGCCGTCGGTTCGATCACGCCCTGAGAAGACTCAGGAATGGGTCCTTCGCGTTCGACCATCCTACCTAGACACCCTCACATTCTATGACTCTTTAGAACCTGAGCGAGATAGCCGGGTGACAGGGGATCGCCACGCTTGGCGAGCGTCTGAGTTTCGCTCAATGAATCACGGCTTTGTGATGCCTGCAGGGGACAAACCACGTCAAGTGTGGTTAAGGGTGCAAACCACAAGCACGATGCTTGTTGGCCTAGATGTCTACCCCTACAGTGATATGCAAGGCATAGAGAAACGCCAAGAAATAATCAGCAGTGTGGATGTTGTGTTGTTGATATTTTTGATTTTGTGGGGCTTCTCACTGTGCATTACGCGTCCTGACAAGGTGGTTGCCGCCTTTTTATTGACGATGTTGGTTTCTTTTTTCTACGCAACCAACTATCTGGGTTATGTCCGAATTTTTTTCGGCGACTATTTGCCGGCCATGTTTAGCGATTGGGCTCATTCGGTGTTACTGATGCTCGTGCCCGCCGCCCACACCTTGTTTAATCGACGATTGCTGGCTGAATATCAACCCAAAGCTTGGATGATGAGGTTGTTACTGCCGGTGCAGTATTACTTTGTTTTGGGTTTTTTGCTTTACTTTTTGGGTTACACGGGACTGGCATTGCAGTTGAATCTGATCGCGCTAATGATCGGATTTGTTTGGATTTGCATTGTCTTGTTGTTCGGCCTTGATCGGCAAAGCCAGACCCGTGGTGATTATCCGCTGATGCCGGTAATGTTCATCATGGTGTATTACTTCGCTTTGGTGGTCGTGTATGGGGCATTGATCTTGCCCGCACTTAATTTGATGGCGCCTTGGCCTGTTTCGCTAGGACGCAGTATTGTTCAGAGCGTTTTGGCTTTTGGTACGCTCGCAACGATTGTGTTGGTTCGCGGCAGGCTTCGTGAGCAACAGCGTCAACGCGCGTTGATTATCGCCAATGAAGTGGCCGCATTGGAAAGAGACAAACGCATGGAGCAGGATCAGTTTTTTGCCATGCTAACGCATGAGATCAGGACACCTTTGACGGTGATGACCTATGCGGCGCAAACGGCACTGCCTGAAGATCAGTTACGTGCCCACGTCAAAGACGGCATTACCGAAATCGATCAAATCATTGAACGTTGTGTGCAAGCGGATCGCGTGGATCAAGACGACACGCCATTGGATGCGGGGCAACGACCCGTCGGAGATCTCATCGCTGAAAGTTTAAAGCGGTTCCCGAGCCACCGAATCGAGTTGTCTTTCCATGTGGATCCAGAGCAGTGTTTGACAATAGACGCATCGCTATTTCAAGTGGTTTTTGGTAATTTGGTTGACAACGCGCTGAAATATGCCGCCGCGGGTTCAATGATTACCGTGCAGGTCTCGCCCGAACAATGCCAAGACCAGACAGGATTGGTTTTTTCAGTGGGTAATTTGGTCGGCCCAGGGGGCATTCCTGATGCGAAAAAGCTTTTTGACAAGTACTACCGGGCAGAAAGATCTCGAAATATCACCGGTTCTGGACTTGGGCTTTACATTGCCCGTGCTTTTGCCATTAAGATGGGTGGTCAATTAACCTTCTCCACCCATAATAATCAAATCGTCTTCGAGTTATGGATCCCAACCCACACGTCTTGATCGTAGAAGACCACGATAATTTGCGTGACATTCTTGTGCGCCACTTGATCGGGCATGGTTATCTTGCCGTCGGGACATCAGATGCCACTGGTTTACAGGCGTTAATGGGCAAGCAAGTGTTTGATGCGGTGGTGTTGGATTTGAATTTACCTGACGAAGATGGCTTAAGTATTGCCAAGCGATTGCGTGTCACTTGTCCGGGGATTTTCATTGTGATGATGACTGCGCGCAACTCAAACAATGATCGCATTTTGGGATATGACAGTGGCGCTGATGTGTACATCACCAAGCCTTCTTCAGGTGAAGAATTGTTGGCGGCACTTAACAGCTGGAAGCGTCGGACGCTTGCCGAGCCAGAGGTATCGTCACGCATCCAATTCAATGTGCAAGCCAGAGAAGTCATCGGTGACGAGCGCATGGCGCTTGGCGCTGCAGAAACAACCCTTTTGCAGTGCCTCTGTTTGGCGCCCAACCTTCGGTTGGAGTATTTCCGCCTCTTGGAAGCTCTGGACTATTCAATGGACACCAAAGGGAAGGCGGCTCTTGAGGTGCACATGGCTCGCCTAAGAAAAAAATTGTTGCAAGTGGGTTGTGAGAAGCCCGCCATCAAGGCGATTCGCAATGAAGGCTATCAGCTGGTTGAGCTCATCATTTTGGTCTAGCCTTTTCAGTGTTCGCTCAATCGTGCTACCGTTTCGTTCTTGCAGGCTGCTGTATGGGCAGTTACTTAACACGCCATTTTGACGGAACCCTTTGAATGAAAGCTTTCTTGATTGATCCCACCGAGTCCGACATTCGCTCAATCACGCTCACGGGCGATGAAGAAGAACTCAAGACGCTGCTAGGCGCTAAAGGTCTTGAGTATGACGATGTCGGCCCTGATGGCGATCGCCTATGTTTTGATGAAGATTGCTTCATATCCCAGAAACCAGGCCGGTTTCAACTGGACAATTTGGCCCCCGTGGCCGGTCAAGCCGTGGTCTTCGGTGCAGCCGATGCATCAGGGGCGCCCACAGACGTGCGCATTGATCAAGAAGCACTGACAGCTCGGATCAAGTTTTTGGCATAGACAGTCTCACCCTAAGCCCTTTCATCGCCCGATTATTACACCTGTACCGCCGCTGACCGCTGCCCCACAGGCTCATGGGTGCGTTATCTGACTCGCATCGAGACCCTCTGATATGACGGGCTGAAGGCAACGCCGGTTCGTTTTCGCAGCCGTAAACGCCAGCGGTTCCGGTGGTAATGGAGGGTCTTGTCAGGTCGTTTGACAGAAGTTTTCTGTCACGTCATAATGGCGGGCTCGGGGTCGGTAGCTCAGTTGGTAGAGCAGCGGACTTTTAATCCGTTGGTCCCGGGTTCGAGTCCCGGCCGACCCACCAGAAAATGAAAATCCCAGTCAGCGAGAGTTGGCTGGGATTTTTCATGTGCGATCTGAGTAAGTATTCCCGGGCTACATCACGTCACTAGAAATGGGCACAGTTTGATCTTTTGAAGTTCTTTATGCAGGACTCGCTTTGCAAGTTCCGTATCAAAACGTGCCTGTCCACGAAGCCACCAACCCTCACTTAATCCAAAGTACTTACAAAGGCGCAGGTCGGTGTCTGCCTTAATCGCCCGACGCCCCGATACAATTTCACTGATTCGCCCTGGGGGCACACCTATTTCTTTTGCAAGCCGATATTTTGTGATGCCAAGCGGCTTCAAAAACTCTTCTTGCAGCATTTCGCCAGGGGAAATAGGGTCAATTTGTTTCACTTTCGTTCCTTGCTCTAGTGGTAGTCCACGATTTCAACATCATAAGCACCGTCCGCAGCCTACCGGAAACACAATCGCCATTGATCGTTTATTCGGATACTGTTTTGCCCTTTGCTGCTTCCGCTTAAATTTTCTAGCTGGTTGCCTGGCGGTGTTCTCAAGTCGTCAATCCGTTCAGACCACTCGAGTTACTCAAGCTTTCTCAAAGCTTGTCGTTCAAATGAAGTCCATCCCTTTACGGTGTAACCAGAGAACAGCTTTTGAGTTTTTGTGCACTTAAAAGTCCCGGTCGACACGAGCAACAAGAACGTCACGCGTATAGGTGCGTCAAGCATACATATTTCTTGAAGTGTATCTGTTTGGGTTGATGTTTCAGAGACTCATCGCAAGACAAGGAGTATAAAGCTAGCCTTCAAAATCGGCATTTCGATGTGGTGGTATCGCACGCCTGTGCTGTTAACGCCGACCGAAAATTGACCAGTTTTTTGAGGGTTGTACCGACCGAAAATTGACCTGGGCTACACCAACAAGCTGTTTGACAACCGCGCCGGGCAGATCACCACCAGCGAGTACACCGTGGACGTGGTGGCTTTGAGCCTGACGGCCACGCATCTCGATCCCATTGGCGGTGGTGGCTACACCACCTTGACGCTCACACCAAGCATCGGCAACGTGGACTACAGCCGCCAGCCGGACTTCCAGAGGATTATTGCAGCCACCACCCAGTCTGAGGGCCAGTTTGCCAAACTGCGCTATGGCCTGTCACGCCAGCAGAACCTGCCCCAGAACTTCTCGCTTTACGCCAATCTTAGGCGCTATCGATTCAACCGTGGCCCAGACTGACGGGTACTCGGCTCGATGCTCCTGAACCATGCGAACGGCACGTTCTCGTACTTCGTGGGAAAATCTAGTTTGCTTCTTCATGACTTCATTCTCTCAGGAAATGAAGCCTCCTCCAAACCCGGGGCGATTCACTTAACGCAGTGCGTAAATGCCAGCACCAAGCGCAAGCAAGCCCATCGTGGCCCAGCCCAGACGATCGACATACTTGTGTAGCTCAGCTTCCATGCGTGCCCCACCCCAGCGCATGAGCGCGGCGACTAAAAAGAAACGCGCGCCACGGCCGACGACAGAGGCCAGGGCAAAAGGAATCAGCGCCATGGACAAGACGCCTGCCGCAACCGTAAATACTTTGTACGGGATCGGCGAAAACCCTGCAATGAAAACAGCCAAAATCCCCCAAGTGTCGAACCACTCCAAGGCCGCTTGATAGCCGTTCCAGTAGCGGGGTTGTTCTTGCAACCAAGGCGCGATCGCATCAAAAGCCAGCGCACCAATCGCATAGCCCAACAAACCACCGAGCACTGAGGTGATCGTCGTGATCCACGCAAATCGCCAGGCTTTGTCAGGGTTGGCTAGACACATGGGCGCTAGCATGACGTCGGGCGGGATGGGAAAGAAAGAGGACTCCGCAAAACTCATGCCGCCCAAATACCAAGGGGCGTATCGGTGGCGAGACCACTGCATAACGCGGGTGTAAAGAGAGGAGAAGAGTTTCATGATTAGGCTGTTTGGTTAAGAATGACGCTATAAGGGGTAAGTGATGCGGGATAAGCGATGCGGGATAAGCGATGTGGGGTGTGGCTAGGATCTTGGTCACCACAACCCAGCGAGGTCATGCCATAAGTAATATGGAATGCATTTTAGGGTGTTTTGGACGCCTTTGAGACACTGTCTCGACCTTTTTTGCTCGCTAACCGGGTGTCCTTAAAAATGTTGGCGTTCACGGCAGTGTTTTTAAGTGAAGTCCAGCACGTGACATAAGATGAGGTAGATATAAGACCAGGTAGGGCTAACGGTGAAGCATTCACCGAGACATTCACCTTGAGGAGCCACAAGTCCATGAAATCAGATGATCAAGATTGGATCTCACCAACACCGGCAAAGATTAGGGCGCAAATCTACACACTTTTGCGTGCTTGGGGACTGAGCGAAACGCAAGCTTCACTCAGTGCTGACGTGATGGTGGACACGGATCTGTCGGGTGTGGACTCGCATGGTGTCTCAATGCTCATGACCTACAACCAGTTCAGACGCAGCGGACAACTCAACCCGAACGCGCAGCCCGAGGTCATTAAGGACCGTGGGGTGACCGCTTTGCTAGACGCTGATGCGGGATTGGGTCATGCCGCAGCGGTGATGGGTATGAAAATGGCGATCGAGCGGGCACAAACCTATGGTGTTGGCATGGTGTGCGTGCGTAATTCCCATCATTTTGGGGCGGCGGGTTATTACGTTCGGATGGCTGCCGAAGCGGGTCTGGTTGGCCTGTGTACCAGCGCAACACGGTCCATTAATACCGTTCCTACCCGAGGCCGACAGGCATTGCTTGGCACCAATCCCATTGCGTTTGCCGCGCCTGCACTTCGCCATCCGCCGTTTGTGCTCGATATGGCAACCAGTAGTGTGGCTGCCAACAAAGTCAAAGTGTATGAACTGCGTGGCGATGACATTCCGGCAGGATGGGTGATGGACCAAAACGCCGAACCTGTGACTGACGCCAGTCATGCCATGGACATTCTTTTCCATCGGTCCAATGCGATGGGTGGTGGTTTGGCACCCCTGGGCGGCAAGCCAGAGATGAGCAGCCACAAGGGCTATGGTTTGGCGATGATGGTCCATATCCTGGCGGGTACCTTGTCGGGATCGTCGTTTTCGCCAATACGTAACAAAACACAGCAACCCAGTGACCCTGACGACCTGGGTCACTTTTTTTGTGCCATCGATCCCGCCGCATTTCGCGATCCAGAGGACTTCAAAAATGACTTAGATGCGGTCATTGATGTCCTGCACAGCACACCCGCTGCTGACCCTTCAAAACCGGTACTGGTACATGGTGAACTCGAAGAGGCGTCGCGCCGTACACGACAAGAAAAAGGCATACCTATGCCGCCAGCACTTGTGCGACAAATTCGCGCGTTATGCGAAGAAGCGCAGGTGCCATTTTTGCTTGTGTAAATCCATGTCCGCGTTGACCAAGATTCAAACTGGAAAAGGGGTATGAGGCGGCGCTCTGGACTTCAGTCAGTAGACGGTTTAAAAGAACACAGTGGTAATCGTGCCATGTTCTCTAGTTGCTTTGGAAACCGTTGATGTCAACCCACCTGCCAGCCGAACACTGCTTACCCGCGCTTCGTTCTTTGCGCGAAATCATGACCTGTCAAGAATGTTTGATCGCCAGCTCGGTGTTCGATCCCGTTTCCGCACGATTTGCCAAGGCCTTAGGCAGTGAAGTCGGCGTCATGGGTGGATCTGTCGCCTCGCATGCCGTGTTAGGCGCCCCTGATATTGTCTTATTGACGGCTACTGAACTGGTCGAGCAGGCCCGGCGGATTTGCCGGCTAAATGCGGTAAATCTCGTGGTCGATGCCGATCATGGTTACGGCAATGCATTAAACGCCATGCGTGTAGTGCAAGAGCTGCAGGCGGCAGGAGTGGCCGCCACCTGCATCGAAGATTCCATCCTGCCACGTGCCTACGGTGGTTCAGACACGCAAGGGTTGACATCGATAGAAGAGGGCATCAAGAAAATGCGGGCCGCTGTGCAAGCCCGCGGGAATGGCCCCATGCTAGTGGTAGCACGCACCAATGCCAATGTTTCCGAAGGACCTGAAGAGGCGGCACGTCGTCTGGTCGCTTATCAAGAAACCGGCGTCGATGCTTTGTTCGTGCCTTACTTGAAGAACAAAAAAGAGCTTGAAATCATTACCAAAGATCTGAAACTCCCCATCATGGTTGCAGGCTCCGACGCCTCTCTTTATGATCGAGGGGATTTGGCTCGCCGTGGCGTAAAAGCTTGGCTGTGGGGCCACCAGCCATTCACTGTGGCTGCCCAAGCGTTGTTTGACGCCATGAAAGCGGTTCAAGAGGGTGCCACACCCAGTGACTTGGTTCAACCGAGTGCGCAGGCCACGTTGGGCATAGCTACCGATGCCTTGGGTTTCGACCAGCTCACAGAAAAATATTTGAAATAACAACTTTTTGACAGAGACAACACTTTACTGAGACAACATCATGGCAACTTCTGCGTCTTACCCTGAGTCATTTCTTAACTTGCACGAGATCATTCAAAAAGCACGACAAAAGCTGAATCACGATAACTGGGATTACATTGTCGGCGGCACGGAAACCGAAACGGCAGTCAACCGCAATCGTGCCGCGCTCGACACCATGGCGTTCAAGCCGCGCGTGTTGCGTGATGTCAGCCGGGTTGATGCAAGTACGCAGTTTCTAGGACGTGAGCTACGCTTACCCCTGATGTTGGCGCCAGTCGGCAGTCTGGAGTTGTTCGCCCCTAATGCCGCCGTGGCAGCCGCCCAGGCTTGCGAGCAGTTTGGCATTGCACACATGCTTAGTTCGGTCAGTGTGGTGAATTTTGAAGAGGTGGCCAAGCAGGTTCCCAACGCGCTACGCCTTTATCAGCTGTATGTGCACGGCGATGCAGCTTGGGTGGATGACTTGGTTGAGCGCGCGCAGGTGGCGCAATGTGGGGCGTTTTGTTTGACGGTTGATAGCGCCTATTACAGCCGACGCGAGCGCGATATTGCTAAACGCAATATCCGTCGCAGCAATGTGCCAGGGCGTGAGTTTCAACCCACATTGACCTGGACCGATGTCGATCGGGTTAAATCCAAATTAAAGATACCACTGATTCTCAAAGGTATCGCCACGGCTGCAGATGCGCGTCTTGCTGTCGAGCATGGTGTGGATATGGTGTACATCTCTAACCATGGGGGCCGTCAACTTGACCATGACCGCGGCACCATGGATGTGTTGCCAGAAGTTGTGGACGCCGTCGAGGGCAAAGCCAAAATCATTATTGACGGGGGTTTCAACCGCGGGACGGATATCGTCAAGGCGATCGCCAGTGGTGCGGATATGGTGGGCATGGGACGCATGCAGTGTTTTGGGTTAGCGGCTGATGGTGCACAAGGTGTCGTGCGGATGTTGGAATTGTTAGAAACAGAAGTGGTGACCGCCATGGGCTTGCTCGGTGTGACACGATTGAGCGAACTGAATCGCGAGCATGTGTGTAAAGCCGCAGCGGTGTCGCCTAGCCATATGCTGAGCGCGTTTCCGCATTTGTCGCTCGACGAAAAGGCATTTTACTAGTAGCGATAAAGCATTTGGGCTAGCGCCCAAACAAGCCCTTTAACGCATCGCCCAAACCGGGGACAACGCGGTTGATTTCTTCTTTGGCCTTGTTGCCTAACTGGGACTTGGCCAACTCAGCCGCCAAGCCAGCCACATCGACCCGGTAAGTCAGGTTCTCAGGTGTGCCTTGAATCCTGATGGGCACGGTAACGCCTCTAAGCGCCGCTAAATCAGCCCCGCCTTGTCCCGTTGATGTCTCAACAACGGCCACCTTGGCACGGAAATCAAGTGTGGTCTGAGGGATATCGAATGTACCGCTACCGAGCAGGCGAAACAGTGGCGCCTTCATACTGAGGTCTTGGTTGGTGGCGATGCCCTGTTTGATGTCAACCGAGCCGGTTAATTCGGTGAAGGTTGTTTGTCCCGAAGCCTCGCCTTGCTGTGTGGGCGCTTTGCCAAGCATCGAACGCACATTATTCAAAATCGAACCAATATCGATGCCTTTGACCGCGCCGTTTTGTAGGTTCAAACTCGCTTTGCCAGCGAGCTGACGTGCGAGTGCTTGAACCGTCTGACCGCGGCTCGTGAGGTCTAGCGAAAGTGAGCCCTCTCCGGTGACCCGAGGGGCTTGTCCCAATGCCTCTAAAAGCGACTCAAGCGCGATTCCATTGACCGTTTCTTTTAGCTGAAATTGGTTGTTGTTGGCATCGATCAAGAGATCCCCAGATAGCTTGCCACCCAATAAGGATGCGCTGTGCGGCGATACGACCAGACGCCCTTGATTCAAGGCCACCTGCGCTTGTACATCTGTCATGGTGGCTTGCTTGGCGCGCACGGCCTTTATCAACAACTGACCGTTGATGTGGTGTCCCTTTAGCCCCGACAAATCGATGGCTGTCTCTGGTGGGGTGTCATTGGTGCCCGTAGGCTTTGCACTCGAGGTCCCATTGGCTCTGCTGGCACTGACCTGGGTCTGAGGGCCAATCGCAAAACGGTCCAAATGGAGTTGATCTAGCCTGACGTCAAATGTCATCGCCGGTTCAGCAAAACCCCGCAAGCCTAACGTTGCTTGAATGGGCGCGTCATCGAACTGTCCTTGTAACTGTGTCCGTAGCTTTTCAGTGGCGGTATCAAGCGATAGATCACCTTGGACACTGACGAGCAGGGGTTCGCGGCGCCAAGTGGCATCGTTTATCGACACTTGCGCGGTCCATGCGTCGAGTTGCAGTTTTTTTTGAGCGAATTCGAACGCGGGCAGGTTAAGGGCGGTGGCGACTTGCTGCGCTTGTCCTGTGAGGTCTAGCTTGAGTGTCACCGGCTCAACGTTAAGACCGCTAGCCGTTGCCACAACTTGTTTGGATTGGACGTTGAGCTCGATGGCCTCGGTGGTCTCGGTGGTGTCATTACTGAGCTGAGCTTTCACCGAGCCAGACACGTCAGATAACGTGTGGGTGCCCGTCTCTAAATGACTGGCTAGGTTCAGTTCGATGGTGCTTTCAATGGCCTTAAAGTCTTGCCATTCGCCGTTGAGGTCCAAGGTCAGCGCGGATAGATTGATCCGCTGTTCTGCAAGCCTGAGCGTGTAGTCACCAGTCACTGATAATTCGGTGTCTAGCGAAGATGAGTCGGACCGCACAGTAGCGGACAAAGAGAGGCTTCCTTGGGCTGTTTCAGCGATCTGCCCGGTTTTTAGATTGAGATCATTGAATTGCAAATCCTGGTCCTGGCGTTGATTGATGTAACGCAAGTTTGCGTTTGTTAGCTTGATAGCGCCAATGTCCAATTGAAGAGGGCTTGTTTTTGTCCCCTCCGTGCTCCCGCCTGTATTGGATACAGGATCAGCAGCCGCATCGACGGTGGCGATCTTATTGAGTATGTCGTCAACATTGAAACCACCGTCTGTGGCACGGGTCACGGTTGCCGTTAAACCATCAATCGTGAGGCCATCGATGAGCACTTGATCTGATAGCAGAGGTAGCAAAGCCACCGACACACTGGCTGAGTCGATTGTTAAAAAGGCTCGTGTGGCGTTTTTCTCTGACAAGGTCACGCGCCCAAGGTCAGCGCCGATATTGGGTAGCACCGTCAGGTTGATATCACCCTCAATGTCGAGCACCCGACCGGTTTGATCCAAGACCATTTGCTCGATTTCAGGTTTGTAACGATTGGCATCAAAGGTCGCCACAAAGACGACGATCGCGGCGATCGCAACCGTTATCAAACCCAACAGGGTCAACAGACCGATTCGTAATGCTTTCATGCGGGCTCCCAGCTTGTCAGTGACAAAGTCAATCAGCAACCATGAAAAACATTGTAGTGCTTGCGAGCTTCGCAAATGGTCAGCGTTTTTTGGGGCATTCGCTAGGCAACGCTGTCTTATTTTAGCCAAATACTATTAAGTATAAACAAAAAATTTATTTTACATATGATGCGAGAGCAGGCATCCTAATGAAAAGCATTGCATTGATGACAAGACAAAAGAGGCGTTGCCCATGACCAAGTTTATCCAAACCAATGGCTTCACGCTCAAGAAAACAGCTTCCTACTACGTGACTCACATTTCGGTGGCGGCGCTGGTGGCCTACGCAGTGACCGGGAACTGGTTCGTTGCGTTGACCTTAAGCCTGCTTGAACCCACCGTTCAAACCGTGGTGTATTTCTTTCACGAGCGCATATGGGCACGCTACGCAGTCAGGCAGACAAAGTCATCGCAGCGGATGCCGCCCACCCACTTGGTGGCGGCATCCGGCGCAAAAGCATGAGCAAGCGCGTATGAATGGCTTAGCCGCGCCAAGCCCTGGTGCGGTCGACCATTTCAGACGCAGCGCCGAGATAGTTCGCGGGATCGCACAGCGCCTGAATCTCATCCGCAGAGAGTTTGGCCGCAACCGTTTGATCTTTAACCAAGACTTGAGCCAAGGTTTGCTTTTGCTCGGCAGCAAGACGGCATGCATCGTAGACCAAGTCATGCGCGACTTGACGACCGAGCGCTGGCGCCAGACCCATCATCACGGCTTCGGCCACAATCAACCCCCCGGTGGCGTCAAGGTTGACCGCCATACGGGCCGTATCGACTTCTAGCCCGGCCAACATGAATTTGGCTTGGTTCAGTGCGCCTCCCGTCAAAATAAACGACTCTGGAATAGCCGACCATTCCACGTGCCAAGGGCCTGTGGCACGTTCAAAATCTTGCACCAAGGCATCAACGGCCAAGCCTGCATGTTGTCTGACGGTGCGTGAGGCGCTTGAGATCAGTTCACAAGAAATGGGATTGCGCTTTTGCGGCATGGTGCTCGATGCTCCACGCCCTTTGACAAATGGCTCAAAAACCTCGGACAGCTCATTGGCCATCATAAACATCACATCCAGCGCGACCTTACCCAGTGAGCCCGCGATCAGGGCCATGAGCTGGACGGTTTCGGCTAACCCATCACGGGCCACGTGCCAAGTCACGGGTGCACTGGCCAAACCCAAGTCTTTGCATAAGGCTTCACTGACGGCCAAGCCCTGATCACCGAGCGAGGCAAGTGTCCCAGCCGCGCCACCGAACTGGCCAACAAGTACTCTTGGGCGTAATTGTTCAAGACGCTGGCGATGACGGCGAATCATCAACAGCCACACGGCGGCCTTATAGCCAAACGTGATGGGTAACGCGTGTTGTAAGTGGGTGCGTCCCGCCATGGGCGTGTCGCGATAGGTTGCCGCCATGTTGTCGAGGATGCCGTCAAGGGCTGCCAAATCGCGGTCAATGATGTCAAGCGCTTGGCGAACCTGGAGAACCGTGGCCATGTCCATGATGTCTTGCGTGGTGGCACCCCAGTGCAAATAGCCTCCCGCATCACCACACATGGCAGAGATTTGATGGACCAGTGGCAAGATCGGATAACCAACGATCTCGGTTTCCCGTTTCATTTCAGCCATGTCCAGTTTGCTGGCATCGGCGCGCTGCGCAATCTTTTGCGCTGCGTCTTTAGGGATGACGCCTAGTTCGCCTTGGACGCGCGCCAAAGCCACTTCAACCTCAACATAGCGAGCCAAGGTGGCTTGATCGTCAAACACGGCACGCATTTCAGGCGTTCCGAACATGTCTTTGAATAGAGTCGATTCAATTACTGAGGTTGGCATGTCAAATCCTAAAGGAGGTTTCTAAGGGTTTTGTGGTGACTGCTTTTGAAGCACGAATACTTTGGCGCCCAAACCGATATTGGGTAGGTGATCGCCGTACTGGTCTTCGAGGATGCGAATCGTGCCCGCTTTGGCAGCCGCTTCAATGATGGCTTCGTAGCGGGGGTCTTCCAAGGTGTGGTCGTTAAGCGAAACACAAAGCAAGGCGCCGGGTGACAAATGCTCGATGGCCGCTGATAGGCACTCGACGGGTGCTGCACCGGCGCCAATGGCGCCAGAGGCCACAATGGCTCGGTAATCTTCTGCCCCTAACGCAAAGGGCGATTGGGGTTCACACACATTGAGAGAGCGGTAGACTGCTTTTTTGCGGGCTTGGGCCAGCATGTTGGGAGACAGATCGATCCCGTCAATACGAGTGAAGCCTTGATGCTTTAACGCTTGTCCTGATAGACCCGTGCCACAGGCAAAGTCGAGCAAGGGCGCTTGAAAGTCTGAGAGATGTCTTGCCAAGGCTTCTGCGACCCGTTTTGGGGTGCAGTATTGGTGCTGTGACAGTTCGCTCTCGTAACTATCTGCCCATTGGTCATAGGCCTCACGCATCTCGTCATCAGAGTCGACCTGATAAATCTTGTCAATGTAGGTTTTGTTGTTCATCGGCATCCCTCGGTTGGTGCGATACGAGACGACACAATCCGCTTTCAACGCTTGTGACGTCTTAACGCACGATACCAAATAGGATGACCGCTGCAATCAGTCCGTTAAGCGATGCTTTGATGTCTGCACTTTGATGTCTGCGCTTTGAGGCCTAGGCATAGACCCAAATGTTGGCGGGCGGCAAATTACGCAAGACTTGCTTAAACCGTGCTTCGTAAACGAACCCACATTCAGCAAACGGGGATTTGGGGCCGTAAGAGTAGGTCACTAATTTTTGGATGATGCCAGTGCGATAACTTTTGGCGATAGCGTCTTTGATCGTGCTTGCCTGAGGATTGTTCAGTAACGGGATCGAAGAGATCACTGAGACCGGTGTCTTTTGCTTCGCTAGAAAGTCAATGGCAGAGATATTTAGAACGGTTGCTTCGGGGTATCGGTTCGCGAGCAGTCTACAAAAGGTTTGATCGGTTTCGACAAGCGTGAGGTTATCTGCGTGAAGTTGCTCGGTTATCCGGCCGGTGCCAGGACCAAATTCCACCACAGCAGGGGCATGGGGGTAAGCGCCATTGGATTGGCCGAGTGGGGGTGTTTCTAGGGCGAGTCGCATGGCCGTTGCGACAGCGTTCGAGCACGGCATGATGGCACCGACCTGTCGCGGTGTCTTTATAAACTCAAGGAAAAATGCCGTCCATTGATCTTGTTTCACTTGGTTTTCACGTCGGTTTATTTTTGCTTTTACTGTGCTTTCACGTCGCTTGCAAGTCGTCTTGCAAGCTTTCTTTACCTGTTAGCGATTGTTCAGCCGAATTTTATGGGACAGAAACGCCTGCGGGTGACAACGCCGCGTGTGATGGGTTTAACAACTCAAATAAATCAACCCTACTGGGCTCTCATTACATGCTTATGTCACGCGAACGAACCACGAGCTTTTCTAGCTCAAGCACGATCAGCACACTGGCACCAATGCCCGAGATCAGAAGTAGCTGGGCGAAGGACAACCCTTGGGTGTTGAAAACCTGCTGAGAGATTGGCAAGTAGGTAAACGCCAATTGCAAGCTGATCACAAAGGTCACTGCCATTAATACCCTAGGCGTGCCTTTGACGCCCCGCCAGCTAAAGGAAGGGTTCTTAAGGAAGCGCACACTAAAGAGGTAAAACACCTCCATGCTCACCAAGGCATTCACGGCCATTGTTCTTGCTAAGTCGGTGGAGCCGCCATTCGATAAAGTCCAATGAAACACCCCAAAAATGCCTGCTAGAAATAAAAGTGAAACAAAAACAATACGCCAAAGTAGGAAACGCGATAGCAGGGGCGTTTCGCGTGGCCGGGGGGCACGCTTCATGATGTCAGCTTCTGGCGGTTCAAAAGCGAGCACGATGCCTAAACCGATGGCGCTCACCATATTGACCCATAGAATTTGTAGCGGGGTGATGGGTAACGTGGCACCAATGAGGATGGCCACAACGATGGCGATTGATTCGCCACCATTGATGGGTAATAAAAAAGCAATTGATTTTTTTAGGTTGTCATAAACAGTGCGACCTTCTTTGACGGCATTGACGATTGAAGCGAAATTATCATCCGCCAAAACAATCTCGGCGGCTTGCTTGGCCGCTTCCGTTCCCTTCTTGCCCATGGCAATGCCGATATCGGCTTGTTTGAGGGCAGGGGCGTCGTTGACGCCGTCACCTGTCATGGCAACGACCTCACCATTGGATTGCA
>CBFHKV010000013.1:0-52701 GCA_965656505.1 Burkholderiaceae bacterium
CCGGCCACGCTGTTTGAGGAATTGGGTTTCAATTATGTAGGCCCGATTGACGGCCATGACCTTGATTCACTGGTACCAACACTTCAAAATTTGCGTCAACTTGGTGGATTGCAGTTTCTGCACGTGGTGACCAAAAAAGGTCAGGGCTATAAGCTGGCAGAGGCTGATCCCGTGCTCTATCACGGACCGGGTAAGTTTGATCCAACCGTGGGTATTGAAAAGAAAGCAGGTGCAGCCCCGAAACTGACGTTTACTCAAGTGTTCAGCGATTGGCTTTGCGACATGGGTGAAGCAGACCCTAAATTGGTCGCGATCACGCCAGCGATGCGCGAGGGTAGTGGGTTAGTCGCCTTCGAGCAGCGTTTTCCAAGCCGCTATTTTGATGTTGGGATTGCCGAGCAACACGCGGTGACTTTTGCCGCGGGCCTGGCTTGCGAAGCACAAAAACCGGTCGTTGCCATTTACTCAACGTTCTTGCAGCGTGGTTACGATCAATTCATTCACGATGTGGCACTTCAGAATTTAGACGTGACGTTTGCGCTTGACCGGGCCGGTTTGGTCGGCGCCGATGGGGCGACGCACGCAGGGAACTACGACATCGCCTATCTGCGTTGCGTGCCCAACATCGTGATTGCAACGCCCTCCGATGAAAACGAAGCCCGTTTACTACTAACCACGTGCTTTAAGCATCCAGGTCCCGCGGCGGTTCGTTATCCGAGAGGTGCTGGCTGTGGGGCTCAAGTGGGTACCGACTTGACGGGTGTTGAAGTAGGTCGCGGTATCGTTCGGCGCGAGGGTAAGCGATTGGCGATCTTGGTCTTTGGGACACTTTGTGCCGCAGCCAGAACCGTGGCCGACCGTTTGGGCCTGACCTTGGTGGATATGCGGTTTGTCAAGCCATTGGACACCGCGCTCCTTCAATCAATCGCTGAGTCACATCAGGGCATCGTCACCCTTGAAGAAGCTAGCATCATGGGCGGGGCGGGTAGTGCGGTTTGTGAGGCGATCAATGCCTTAGGTCTCAATATCCCTGTTTTGCAGCTTGGATTACCGGATCAATTTATCGACCACGGCGATCAAGCTAAGCTTTTGGCGGGTGTCGGTCTAGATGCCCCTGGCATTGAGCGAAGCATCAGTGAGCGGTTTGGGTCTCTTTTGTCCGCCTCTTAGGGGCATTAGAGCCCCCTAGCCGCCCTTACCGCCCTTACCGCCTTTTGCCTGGGTTTTGCTTGCTTAATTCGGCTCGACATGCCAAAATAATTAACTATCTTGCTGGATTACCAGCGGATCTTCACCCTGCTCGACGCTTTTGGCTTGAACAACAAGTGCCAGCGCGGGCTACTTTTGCCATGATTGGCAAGTAACCAAAGGAGTATTTAAAGATGCGCCATTATGAAGTGGTGTTCATCGTGCACCCTGACCAAAGCGAACAGGTGCCTGCGATGGCAGAGCG
Source organism: Burkholderiaceae bacterium (assembly GCA_965656505.1). GTDB lineage: Bacteria > Pseudomonadota > Gammaproteobacteria > Burkholderiales > Burkholderiaceae_B > Algicoccus. The sequence continues at coordinate 1,454 of CBFHKV010000013.1, forward strand.
TTACCAAGCACTAGTGACCAACAGCGGCGGCAAAGTCCATCGTTTGGAGGACTGGGGCCGTCGTCAACTCGCCTACCCCATTCAAAAACTCGTCAAGGCTCACTACGTCTGCATAAATATCGAATGTGATCAAGCGTGCCTAGAAGAGCTAGAGCACTCTTTCCGTTACAACGATGCTGTTCTGCGCCACCTGGTCATGAAAACAGCTTCAACGGTAGCAGAGCCTTCCATCATGATGAAATCTGTTGAGCGTGATGAAGCTCGCAAAACAACGACTGAGACTGCAGCGGCGCCTGCACCTGCTGCTGAAGTTGCCGCTGAGCCCAACGTGCAAAATCAGGCTGATTAAAAGGTTCATTCGATTTGAACAAGTTGGTCTTGAGTGGTCGGGTCGCTCAACTGATGCCAATGCGATACACCCCAGCGGGTGTGCCCGTCATGACATTGGACATAGAGCATGAGCAAGATGTTCAAGAATCAGGTGTTCTTCGATTGGTTAAGTTCGAGATGGCAGTAACTGTGATTGGTGATTTGGCTTTGATGCATAAGTCTTTGGCGCTTGGTCAGACGATTGAAGTAGAGGGGTTTATAGCGCCCGTGCGAAAAAACTCACCTCGTCTTGTTTTGCATGCCCAGCAGTTACGCCTCATCTAAATAGCTGTATTTAAAAAAGGTAATCGACATGGCATTTTCAGGTCGCAAAGATAACAAAAAGAAATTTACGCAACAGAATCCTTTGTTCAAGCGTCGCAAGTTTTGTCGTTTCACGGCCGCTGGCGTTAAGGAAATTGATTACAAAGATCTAGACACATTGCGTGATTTCATCCAAGAGAACGGCAAAATCATTCCAGCCCGTTTGACCGGCACCAAGGCGCGCTACCAGCGTCAATTAGATACGGCAGTCAAACGCGCGCGATTCCTCGCGTTGTTGCCCTTCACCGACAACCACAGCTAATCTAGGGGCTTAACATGCAAATCATTCTGCTTGAAAAAATTGTTAATGTAGGCAACCTCGGTGACGTGGTGCGTGTAAAAAGTGGCTTCGCGCGTAACTTCTTGATCCCTCAAAAGAAAGCCCGTCGGGCCACGGAAGAAGCGCTGAAAGAATTCGAAGCGCGTCGTGCCGAATTGGAGCGCGCCCAGGCGGAGAAGCTTGCGGCAGCCCAAGTCGAGGCGGAAAAACTCAACGACTATGTGCTCACCATCACCCAGAAGGCTGGCGTCGACGGCCGATTGTTCGGCTCTGTGACCACCATGGACATTGCGAGTGCTTTGGTCGCCAAAGGTTTCGAAGGGTTGGTGAAGTCTCAAGTACGCATGCCAGAAGGCGCCATCAAAACGGTGGGCGAGTTTGAGTTGCAAGTCTCACTGCACCCTGATGTGTTGTCTAACATCACGGTCAAAGTGGAAGGCGAGCTCGCGTAAATCGCTGCTTAAGTCGTCGTTTAGCATCACCATGAAGCACTGCAGTCACAATGGCACGGGAGACCGTGCCATTGTTTTGGATATCGTAGATCCTATCCTCTCATCAAGCGGCACCCAATCCGGTATCATTTGCGAATGAATCAACCACCTGAATCCGATCTAGCGTACTTGCGTGTACCGCCGCATTCCATTGAGGCGGAACAGTCTGTGCTTGGTGGCCTGTTATTGGATAACGCCGCTTTTGAGAAAGTCACCGATCTGCTCACTGAGGATGATTTTTATCGACATGATCATCGATTGATATGGCACCATGTGGCGCGCTTGGTCAACCTTTCGCGCCCAGCGGATGTCATTACGATCAATGAGTCATTGACGAGTATGGGTAAGGCTGAGGAAGCGGGCGGCTTGGGTTACCTGAACGCGCTGGCTCACAATACGCCTTCAGCAGCCAATATCCGGCGCTACGCAGAGATTGTTCGAGAGCGCTCTATGCTGCGTAAGCTCGTGGCCGTCGCCGATGACATTGCGGCCACCGCTTTCAACCCGCAAGGCAAAGAGGCGCGTCAACTGCTTGATGAGGCGGAGTCGCGGGTCTTTAAGATCGCGCAAGAGGGCGCTCGAGCGAGTCAAGGGTTTCAAGAAATTCAGCCGCTGCTATCGCAAGTGGTGGAGCGTATTGATGAGCTCTATCACCGCGAAGGCGATTCGGATGTAACCGGTATTCCCACCGGGTTTGTTGATCTTGATCGCATGACGTCAGGATTGCAGTCGGGCGACTTGGTCATTGTGGCAGGTCGACCATCGATGGGTAAGACCTCATTTGCCATGAACTTGGCCGAGCACGTGGCCATCGAGCAAGGTCTGCCCGTGGCGGTTTTCTCGATGGAGATGGGGGCTGTCCAACTGGCCATGCGTATGCTTGGATCGGTGGGTATGCTGGATCAACATCGCATGCGAACCGGCAAGCTGCATGCGGATGATTGGCCGCGTGTGACCCATGCCGTGCAACGCATGCAAGATGCTCAAGTCTACATCGACGAAACCCCGGGGTTGAGTGCTGTCGATCTGAGGGCGCGGGCGAGGCGTTTGGCGCGCCAGTGTGGCAAGCTTGGCTTGATCGTGATTGACTACATTCAGTTAATGTCGGCGTCTGGGCAGGGGGAGAACAGGGCGACGGAGATTTCAGAGATCAGTCGTGCGTTGAAGTCTTTGGCCAAGGAGTTGGACTGCCCTGTGGTTGCGTTGTCTCAGCTCAATCGTTCCCTGGAGCAGCGCCCGAATAAACGACCCATCATGAGTGATCTGCGCGAATCTGGCGCCATCGAGCAAGACGCCGATGTGATTTTCTTTATCTATCGAGACGAAGTCTACAACCCCGACTCGCCAGACAAAGGCACCGCTGAAATCATCATTGGCAAGCAACGTAATGGTCCGATAGGCACCACGCGACTGACCTTTCAAGGTGAAAGCACCCGTTTTCTTAATTTTACCGGCGGTACCGGTTATTAATGGTGGCTTAGTTGCTTGGCCAAATCCACAGCATGCCTGAGCGAATCCGGTGAAGCGGTGCCAAGGTGGGCAATATCAAAAGCGGTGCCATGGTCGACGCTGGTCCTAATAAACGGTAAGCCAACCGTGACATTGACACCCTCATCGATGCCCATGTACTTGACGGGTATCAAACCCTGATCGTGATATTGAGCCACCACGATATCGAACTCCCCCGCTCTGGCTCGCGCAAAAATGGTATCACCGGGCCAAGGTCCTGAGACGTTGATGCCTTTGGCCTTGGCTCGCTGTACCGCTGGTTCAATCACTTGTGCTTCTTCTTGGCCGAATTGGCCTTGTTCACCAGCGTGGGGGTTGAGCCCAGCCACTGCGATACGCGGTTCTTTGAGGCCGAGCTGTAAACAAGCCTGATGGGCCAACGCAATGGCTTGCTCCTCGAGGGCGGGTGTGATGAGTTCAGGCACGCGGGCCAAAGGCGTATGTATCGTGACCAGTAAGACTCGAATCTCGTCGTTGACCAACATCATGGCGACAGGCACATCGCCGCAACGGTGCGCCAGAATCTCGGTATGACCCGCAAACTCAAACCCAGCCAATTGGATCGCATGCTTATTCAATGGTGCCGTGACAATCGCCCGTATGCGCTTGGCTAAGGCGGCATCGATAGCGGTTTGTAGGCATTGGTAAGCAGCTAACCCAGCCGCTGCACTGGGCTGACCAATGGGCAAATTTGAAGGCGCGGGCCCGCAGGCCTCGATGACTAGCAAGGTACCTGCCGCAAGGCGATTGATATTGGCAAACGAGTCGATGACTTGCACGGTGATGGGTAGGTTTAATCTCGCCGCTGTCTTTCTGAGCCAGGCCGGGTCCCCAAACACCACGCAATCCTCAGCTAAACCAGACTGGTGAAGCTTGACAATGATCTCGGGACCGATGCCTGCAGGATCCCCCATTGTGATGCCTACGGGACGGCTATTTGTCACAGCGCATCGCCTGCATAGTCGGCCAGTCTTGAGCGTTCACCGCGCTGTAGGGTGATATGACCGGCATGCGGCCACCCTTTGAAGCGGTCGACAACAAAGGTTAACCCAGAGCTGCCCTCGGTTAAGTAGGGAGTGTCGATCTGAGCAATATTGCCCAAGCAGACCACTTTGGTTCCGGGACCTGCTCGTGTGATGAGGGTTTTCATTTGCTTTGGGGTTAGGTTTTGAGCCTCATCGATGATGAGAAATTTATTCAAAAAGGTTCGGCCGCGCATGAAGTTCAGCGATTTGACTTTGATGCGCGATCGAATCAGATCCATGGTGGCGGCACGGCCCCAGTCATTGCCGTTATTACCGGTATCCGATTCGTTCATATTCAACACGTCGAGATTATCCTCGAGTGCGCCCATCCAGGGCAGCATCTTCTCTTCTTCTGTGCCTGGCAAGAAGCCGATGTCTTGTCCGACAGGTACCGTCACTCGCGTGATGATGATCTCGTTGTAGCGTTTGGTTTCCAGCACTTGTGTCAAACCGGCGGCCAAGGTGAGTAGTGTCTTACCTGTGCCAGCTTGCCCCAGTAGCGAGACAAAGTCACATTCCGGATCCATCAATAGGTTGAGTGCGAAATTTTGTTCGCGGTTCCTTGCGGTCACACCCCAAACGTTATTTTTACCGTGGGTGTAGTCCCGAAGTGTCGCCAAAACCGCTGTTTTTCCGCTGACCTCGTGGACCTGGGCATAGAGCGGTAGGGGCCCTTCGAAGTAAACAAATTGGTTGATCATGAATTGGCTACACAGGGGACCCTGTATGCGGTAGAAGGTCATGCCGGCCTGTTGCCACGATTCGACATCCTTACCGTGTTTCTGCCAAAAATCCTCTGGCAAAGCCAAGATGCCCGTATACAGAAGATCGGAGTCCTCGAGCACATGGTCGTTGAAATAGTCTTCGGCAGGCAAACCCAATGCACGGGCTTTGATGCGCATATTGATGTCCTTAGACACCAAAATGACTTCACGTGAGGGCTGTTGCTCTTGTAAGCCTCGAACCACCGCTAAGATTTGATTATCTGCTTTGCCCATGGGCAAGTCGGCTGGTAGCTCATGAGCCATAAAGGTGGTCTGAAACAAGAGTTTCCCTGTGGCCTCTTTGTGACCGACTTTATCGAGCGGCACACCCGCGTCGATCACGCTGCCGCCTTCGATCAAGGCATCTAGCGATCGACTGACCTGACGGGCATTGCGAGCCACCTCAGACATGCCTTTCTTTTGGTGATCGAGCTCCTCTAGCGTCATCATCGGCAAGAACACGTCGTGTTCCTGGAACCGAAAAAGGCTGGAAGGATCGTGCAACAGCACATTGGTGTCTAGGACGAATAACTTGGTGGCGTTTGACCGTGGTCGAGCTGACGGGGAACGGCCGGGTGTGGCTCGTACGCCCGTTTTTTTACCAATGGATTTGTTTGATGGGCTCCCAAGTCTGGCGGTAGATCGGGGTGTTGGGCTTGCCGGTGCATTCTTTTTGAGCTGCTCAGGGGGTCGGGATGCTTTGGTTGTGCCGCTAAATTCGGTCAAAGCCACATCTTGTGACGCCTGTAGTGATTGCGGTGGTTGCGATAGTGGCGATGGGTTTGTTTTTGATGCGATAGAGCGCAACGGTTTAACCAGCTCCAAGTTTTCTGTGTCTAAAACTGTGGCAGGTCGCGAGGGCAGCTTAGGCAGCGGCATGAGGGGGCATCTCCAGGTCGGTCAGTTCAAAAGAGACATCAAATTTATCCGTTAGAGGCCAACTTTTATAAAGTTTGGACCGCTTGCAGGACCTCTTGTACGTGGCCAGGTACTTTCACACCACGCCATGCTTTAGCAATCTGACCCGACGAGTCAATTAAAAAAGTACTGCGTTCGATACCCATCACTTTTTTGCCGTACATGTTTTTTTCTTTGATGACGTCAAATGCCTGGCAGACGGCAGAATCGGTATCGGCTAGCAGGGGAAAGGGTAGTCCAAGTTTTTGGCTGAAATTTTCATGGGACTTCAAGCTGTCACGTGACACACCGAGCACGTAGCAATCGGCGCGACGGAATGCTGGATAGTGATCCCGAAACCCTTCGGTTTCGGTCGTGCAACCGGGTGTGTTGTCTTTAGGGTAGAAATAAATCACCAGCTTATGGCTCTGAGTATCGGTTGATTTGATCGTACCGATGGTACTAACTGCTTCAAAAATGGGGGCTTTGTCGCCGGCGTTGGGTGTAGACATGCTAGTTGTTCTCCGTGAGTAAAGCGGCAATGACCTGACGGCCTTCAGCCATCAAAATGTTGTAAGTTCGAGCGGCGGCCTGGGTCGACATACACTCCACCCCGACCCCTGCACGCAGTAATGGTCGCAAGACCTCTTGGCTTAAAAAAACCTGTTTTTTTCCTGTGCCAACCAACAGGATCTCCGGTCGGTTGGGGTCGAGTACTGGATTGTTGTCGTCTGCGTCAAGAAAGGCCATGGGATCTTGGGGCTGTGCAGTCATATTGCAGGCCTGCAGTAACAGGTCTGTGGATATGTCACCCGCTGCACTCGCTGGCCAGGTGCGAATCTCCCCTGTTGGTCCGAAGACGACGGCTGTGTCGAAGCGCACCTCATTGATGTCGATGAAATCTGCGCCGTAAGCGGTCACGGTGTTTAGACTGGGATTTCGATCCGAATGCAACTTCAAGTTAGGGCTCCTGAGCGTTTAATCCGATAATACATGACGCAGATGGCGGTGACAGCCATCCTTGAGCCGACCGGAGTGGTCTCAGGCGTGTCGGTGGGATGGGCGCTGCGATTTGCTCGATCACGCAGCTTGCGCTAGATTAGAGGGCTTTTTAAGAGGGAAACAGAGTTGTAAACGTCGTGGTGAACGGTGTGACACACGCCGTCGTCCGAACCGTCCCTCGTTGATAGGCGCTATGCTGTAGCTGTGATTGGAACTCCCATTGCCATTGAGACCTTTATGAAGACTTTTTCCCGTATTGAGCGCCTGCCACCATATGTTTTTAACATCACGGGTGAACTCAAAATGGCGGCGCGGCGGCGCGGCGAGGACATCATTGACATGTCCATGGGCAACCCAGATGGACCGACGCCACCCCCCATTGTGGACAAGTTAATAGAAGCGGCGACTCGACCAACCACGCATGGCTATTCGGTCTCAAAAGGTATTCCACGCCTACGCAAAGCCATTGTCGATTGGTACCAGCGTCGCTACGACGTCTCCTTTGATCCCGATTCGGAAGCCATCGTGACCATCGGTTCCAAAGAGGGGCTCGCACATTTGATGCTTGCCACGCTAGATGCCGGCGACACCGTACTGGTCCCCAACCCGAGCTATCCCATTCATATTTATGGGGCTGTGATTGCGGGGGCGAACATTCGTTCTGTGCGTATGGGACCGGGGATTGATTTCTTCGCGGAAATTGAGCGCGCGGTCAGCGAGTCCATTCCCAAACCCAAAATGATCGTGCTGGGTTTTCCGAGTAACCCGACCGCGCAGTGCGTGGACCTAGCGTTTTTTGAGCGAGTGGTTGAGCTTGCCAAAACCCACGATATTTTGGTGGTGCATGATTTGGCTTATGCCGATATTTGTTTTGACGGCTATCAAGCGCCTTCGATTATGCAAGTGCCAGGTGCTCGCGAGGTGGCGGTTGAGTTTTTTACCATGAGCAAAAGCTACAACATGGCGGGCTGGCGCATTGGCTTCATGGTGGGTAACAAAGAATTGGTCAATGCCTTGGCTCGGATGAAGAGTTACCACGATTATGGGACATTTACTCCCTTGCAGGTGGCGGCCATCGCCGCGCTTGATGGTCCGCAAGACAGCGTCAAAGCGATTGTGGCTAAGTATCAATCGCGTCGGGATGTTTTGGCAAAAGGGCTGCAAGAGGCGGGCTGGGAGGTCGAAATACCTAAAGCCTCAATGTACATTTGGGCTCAAATTCCTGAGGCCTATCGATCCATGGGATCACTGGACTTTTCTAAACGATTACTGGAGTCTGCCAAAGTGGCGGTCTCACCGGGCATTGGTTTTGGTGACCAGGGCGATGGGTTTGTGCGTTTTGCCTTAATTGAAAACGAGCAACGCATCCGCCAAGCTGTTCGCGGCATCAAAGAAATGTTCAGAAAGGATGGATTGCTTTGATGGATGCCATGAAAGTTGGTTTGTTAGGGCTCGGTGTGGTGGGTGGTGGCACTTGGAATGTGCTCAGACGTAATGGTGAAGAAATCGCCCGTCGCGCCGGCCGCCAGATTGAGGTCGTTAGCGTGGCTGTGCGCGATGTCGCCAAAGCCCGTGCACGGGTGGGCGAAGATGTCTACATCAGCGACGACCCGTACGCCGTCATCGATGATCCAAACATCGATATCGTGGTGGAACTCATTGGCGGGACTACCACGGCCAAGGCACTGGTCATGCGCGCCATCGCGAACGGCAAGCATGTGGTCACTGCCAACAAAGCATTGCTGGCTCACCATGGCACTGAGATTTTCGAAGCCGCTTCTGCCCAAGGCGTCATGGTTGCTTTTGAGGGTGCGGTTGCGGGTGGCATACCGATCATCAAAGCCATTCGTGAAGGCCTGACGGCCAATCGAATTGAGTGGGTGGCGGGCATTATCAATGGCACCACCAATTACATTTTGTCTGAGATGAGGGCGCGTGGCCTCACCTTTGACGAAGCATTAGAACAAGCACAACAACTGGGCTATGCCGAGGCCGATCCGACGGCTGATGTGGATGGATTCGATGCCGCGCAAAAACTGACGCTACTGGCTTCGATGGCGTTTGGCATCCCCGTGCAGCTTGAGCGCGCCCATATTGAGGGCATCGCGACCTTGAGTGCCGTCGACATTGCCCAAGCCGAACATCTCGGTTACCGCGTTAAATTATTGGGTATCACGCGCCGTCGTCCTGATGGTATCGAACTCAGGGTCCATCCAACTTTGGTACCCATCACATCGCTGTTGGCCAACGTGGAAGATGCCATGAATGCGGTGATGGTGAGCGGCGATGCTGTGGGACAAACGTTATATTACGGTAAGGGTGCTGGCGAAGAACCCACGGCGTCTGCAGTGATTGCCGATTTGGTTGACGTGACACGGCTACACACGGCGGATCCGGGTAATCGGGTGCCTCACCTGGCATTTCAACCGGAGTCGATGGTTGATACGCCCATTTTGCCGATTGAGGATATCTACAGTGCCTATTACCTGCGCTTTGCGGTCACTGACGAACCTGGGGTTTTGGCGGAAATTACCAGGGAGTTGTCGCTAGCCGGCATCTCTATCGGTTCGATGATCCAGCAACCCCCTGAGCAAGGGGAGGCAACCCTTATTTTCTTGACGCATGTGGCTCTGGAAAAAAATGTTAACCGCGCCATGGTGGCCATCGAAGCCATGCCGTTCATGCGTTCAACCATCACCCGTCTGAGAGTGGAAGCGTTTTAATGCAATATGTGTCAACCCGCGGCGGGATGCCGGCCCAACCGTTTTGTGATGTCTTGCTTGAAGGCTTGGCGCCTGACGGAGGACTGGCGGTACCACAAGCGTTGCCTTCGATCTCTGCGACGCAACTGGAATCGTGGCGGACATTGGATTATGCCGCCTTGGCAGCCAAGGTTTTGGGGTGTTTCGCGCCAGACATACCTGCTGCTGATTTGGCTGAAATGACCGCTCGGGCCTATGATCCGAAACGATTTCTCACCGAAGAAATTGTGGTTGTTCGTCCTTTAACCGAGTCCATGAGTTTGTTAGCCGTCTCGGATGGCCCTACCTTGGCTTTCAAAGACATGGCCATGCAGTTTCTAGGTCAGGTTTTTCCCTATGTTTTAAGTCAGCGTGGTGAAACGCTGAACATCTTGGGTGCGACCTCTGGTGACACCGGCTCGGCCGCTGAGTATGCGATGAAAGGCAAAGCAGGCGTTGCCGTATTCATGCTGTCCCCGCATGGGCGCATGAGCCAGTTTCAGCGTGCCCAGATGTATTCCTTGCTAGACGACAATATTCACAATATCGCAATCAAAGGGGTGTTTGACGAGGCACAAGATATTGTCAAAGCGTTGGCCAGTGACCTGCCATTCAAAGAGAAGTATCGTCTTGGTGCGGTGAACTCGATTAACTGGGCTCGCATTGCTTCGCAAGTTGTCTACTACTTCTGGGGTTGGTTACGTGCCACGACAGGACCCGGTCAGCCCGTTTCATTTGCGGTTCCTTCAGGCAACTTTGGCAACATTCTTTCAGGGCATATCGCGCGGCGTATGGGTGTGCCCATCCGGCGTTTGGTTCTTGCCACCAATGAAAACAATGTGCTCGAGGAGTTTTTTCGTACGGGCATTTATCGCCCAAGACAGCCGGCCCAAACCCATGCGACCTCAAGTCCATCGATGGACATTTCACGGGCTTCCAACTTTGAACGGTTTGTGTTCGATTTGCATGGCGGCGATAGCGCTCAGGTAGCCAAACTTTGGCAACAACTTTCTTCCCAAGGTTATTTTGATTTGTCAGACCGTCTAGGCGAGTTGGCGTCAACGTATGGTTTTGTTGCAGGGGTTAGCCACCACCAAAATAGGTTAGAAACCATTCGCCGTGTGTTTGACGAAACAGGAACCTTGATAGATCCCCACACGGCTGATGGCGTGAAAGTGGCTCAGGCGTATGTTGAGCCAGGGATTCCGATGCTTGTTTTAGAAACGGCGCTGCCTGCTAAATTTTCTGAGACGATTGAGCAAGCGCTTGGTCGGCCGGTACCCATGCCTGTGGGTTTAGAGGATCTGCTTGAGCGTCCGCAAAAAGTGACCGTTTTGCCTTGCGATGTGGCCAGCGTTCGCGCCTACATCACCGAACACGCCGCGCTGATTTAACCTGAACGGTAACCGAATAGGAAAAGATATGACCAGCTCACCGTTTACCTTGATTAACTTCCTGGCTGTCGGTTGTGGTGCCGCTATCGGTGCTTGGACGCGCTGGGGGTTAGGTGTATGGCTAAACCCAGGCCCGGATCGCTTTCCCTTAGGCACATTTGCAGCAAACCTGGGCGGTTCTTATTTAATTGGTCTAGCGGTGGCATGGACGCTACTGAATCCCGAGTGGTCACCCACGCTACGATTGATGTTGGTTACCGGGCTGTTGGGTGCTCTCACGACCTTTTCAACTTTCTCTGCCGAAACCGTGACCTTCTTGCACCAAGGCAGGTTCAGTTTGGGTTTGATTTATGCCATCGTAACCTTACTGGGATGCTTGCTGATGACGGCACTGGGTTGGTTCACGCTCAATACATTAAGAGGTTCGTGAGTGCTTGGGCAGTTGCCTAATCAGGCAGTTGGCGGCACGCAGACCGCTTTTAACCGCACCCTCTAACACGCTGGGATAACCCGTGTCGGTCCAGTCGCCCGCAAAAGTAATTTGTCGCCAAGGCGTTTCGTTGCTGGGTCGTTGCAGACGTGGCTTGGCCGCAAAAGTGGCTCGTTTCTCATGAAAGCACCGCAACGCTTTAATTGACAGTGTGGTCAGTTGTGCGTTCTGAGTCTGTATTTCTCGGACTAACTGATCGACCAATTGCTCGGCGAGTGTCTCTGGGCTTAGTGACAGTACCTCGGTGGAGTCACTCACCACAAATGCCAATCGCCCGCCCTGCGTGGCGGTTGTTGGCTGGCATTGGTTTCGATCAAAAACCCATTGCCCTGGTGCAGGCTGAGCTTCACTGGCCAGGTCGTGACGCATCATCAACAGCGGCGCGCGCAGGGAAAATGGCTCTTTCAGACCCACGTAGGCGGTGGTGATGGGTCGATACTCGAAGGCAGATAGCGCTGAAAAAATTCGAGGAAATTGTTGCTGAATAGCTTCGTCGAACAGTTTCGTGACGCCATGGGGCGGGGTGGCAATGATGCAACCGTCGTAGAGGTCACCCTCAACACGAACGCCGTTGGCGGCTTCTGCTACTGTCCTGACGGTTTGTCCGAGCCGGGTGTTGATTTTCTGGCAGACATGGTGAGGCCAAAGGCTGGAGAGATCGGTTGCCGGAATCAATAAGTCGCTGGCGCCGGGCGATGGATTTAACAAGGTGTCACAAAGTACCCGCTGAAACAGGGTAGCGCTGGCTTCTTGAATCGCTGTGTTTAGGGTGGCCAGACACAGCGGTTCCCATAAAAAGCCAATGAGTCGCTCAGATTGTCCGGCGTCTTGCAACCATTGGGCAACGGTTTGCTCGCTTTCGGCGGCTGTGCCTGAGGCCTTCAAGCCCATCAATAGTCGTGAGGCGGCGCGTTTGTCTTGAAACGACAGGCCTTTGGCCATCCAAAGGGCCACGGCGGGTCTGATCGGTGCCGGTACCCAGGGTGGGGCGCCAAGCACAAACGCACGGTCAGTTGACATGAGACGCAACGGGTAGCGCGTCAGTCCCGCTCGATGACTGGACTCGGGAACATCTCTGTCGAACAGCGCCAAGGTGTCTTGATATGCGCCAATCAGCAAGTGTTGGCCATTGTCGACTGTGCCGAGCTCAGGGTCATTGACTTGGCGCGCACGCCCACCCGGTGTGTGCGAGGCGTCATAAACCGTCACCCGATAGCCTTGGGCATGGAGTTCGCTGGCTGCGGCCAATCCCGCCCAGCCGGCACCGACAACGGCAACATGTGGGGGATTCGGATGGGTGGGTGCTGGGGGCGCGTTATTAGACATACGTTTGGACATGTTTTTGGACATGTTGGGACGGTTCAAAGTGTTCAAAGCGTTTGATTCGTTTGATGATAGGTTTGCCGCCGCTGACCCAGTTGCGCCAGGCCAAGCCAAATTTACGAAGCGGGGTCAGGGCAATACGTTGATCGAGCACTTGCCAGTTTTCATCTTCGATTTCGTCCAAGAGGGTGGCGTAAATGGCCGCCATCATGAGACCGGGACGCTGCCGACGACGGTCTGATTCGGGCAAAAGATCGGCGGCGGCGCGGTACAGTCCACGTGCCCGCTGGGCTTCAAAGGCCATCAACTCACGAAAGGCGGGACTGTCTTGCCCCGCCAGGATGTCCGCCGCTTTGACATTGAATCGTTTTAAGTCATCAATGGGTAAATAAATTCGCCCCCGTCTGGCGTCTTCACCCACGTCACGGATGATATTGGTCAGTTGAAACGCCAAACCGAGTTTGGAGGCGTATCCCAGGGTGTCAGGGTGGTCATACCCAAAAATCCCTGCGGACAGTTCACCCACCACACCGGCCGCATGCCAACAGTACTTTTCTAGGCCTGGCCAGTCGAGGTATCGGGTTTGATCCAGATCCATGGCCATGCCATCAACAATGGCATGCAACCGATCCGCATTGATCTGGCAATCGGATAGACAGGGCAATAGCGCTTGGGTGACAGGGTGGGTTGGTTTGTGATCAAAGAGCTGCGAGATTTCGCCATGCCACCAGGCCAGCTTAGTGCGAGCAATGGATGTGTCCGAACACTCGTCGACGATGTCGTCGACTTCACGACAGAAGGCGTATAGGGCAGTAATGGCCCGGCGTCGAGGCGGGGGTAGGAACAAGAACGCGTAGTAAAAGCTTGAACCGCTTTTGGCGGCTTTTTCTTGACAGTATTCGTTGGGGGTCATGATTTACAGTGCTCGCCAAATGATTTTGAGCCAATCCGAACGCGTGAGCGTCGGTCGCCGATGGAAAACATCATAATCAACGGCTTCGATTTTATCGAGGATACGCAGACCCCCCATTATGATGAGCCGGATTTCCAATCCAAATCGACCCGGTAGCCGTCGACCCAAAGGGGCACCCTGTTGCATCAAGTCGCGGCAGATTTGTACCTGGCCGGCCAGCAAGGTTTGCCAGGCATTGTCAAAACGCTTTTGCGCCAAATGGTCAAGATTGACGTTGGCTTGCGTCATGGCCTCTTTGGGCAGGTAGACGCGCCCTTTGGCCCAATCGATGGCAACGTCTTGAAGAAAATTGATTCTTTGCAGGGCGGTGCATATCGCATCAGACTGGTGAAGACTTTCCTGATCGGTTTGTTTGAATAAAGCCAACATCAACCGACCCACGGGGTTGGCTGAGCGACGGCAGTAGTCATTTAAGGCTTCTTCGGTCTGATATTGCTTCACAGTCACGTCTTGCTCAAACGCGGATAACAGGTCAATGAAGGGGGTGAGCTGGAGTTGGTGTTTGTGAATGGTACTCGCGAGTGGCACGAATAGGGGTTCAAGGGCGGGATTGTCGAACGCGCTGTTTTCTCCGATGGCGTGAATCGCTTGTCGAAATTGGCTCAGTGACTGCAGTCGTTGCGTGGGTGTGGCATCGCCCTCATCGGCGATGTCATCGGCGGCCCGCGCAAAGCGATACAAATGAACGACATCTTGTCGCACCTTCGCGGGCAACAAAATAGAAGCGACCGGAAAGTTTTCGTAATGGTCAACGGACATGGGCGGGCAGGCAACTCAGCTAGAAACAAAGGCTTCATTGTAATGAGCCTCGATATGTCTGATGGCTAAGTCTTTTGTGCGAAGTCAGAACGCACAATGCCCTCAAATGCCTCTCGATCGTGGCTACCGTGGCTTAGCATTAGGCGTTAGACTGACGCGTGCGAGCAAAATGCTACGCCAGATCCGCTGTCCTATTCACCTTTTTTGTTTTCGCACCGTTCCAAGATGCCACGTCCCATTTGCGCCCTGATCGACATTGCCGCCTTATCCCATAATTTCCATACCGTGAAGCGAGCCGTTTTACAGGCACAATCGCAGCGAGAAGCGCCCAGTCAATTTTGGGCCGTTGTTAAGGCCGACGCCTATGGGCACACGCTGCAGGCAGCGATTGCCGCCTTTGAGCAAGCCGATGGTCTTGCCATGCTCGACTTTGAAGAAGCCGCGCGCTGTCGTCAGGCGGGCTGGACCAAACCTATTTTGATGCTTGAAGGCTTGTTTACCCCGTCGGATTTGGCTGATGTCATCCGTTTGGGGCTCAGCTTGGTGGTGCATGAGTCGTCACAAATTGCTTGTTTGGAAGCACAACCTGAGGCGCTTGACACCCCACCCAATGTCTACCTCAAGATGAATACAGGCATGCACCGCCTGGGATTTGAGGCAGAGGACTATCTGATCGCTTTTGAACGCTTGGAGGCGCTACAAAAGGCCGGCAAGGTCGGGAGCATCACGCACATGACGCACTTTGCCTATGCCGAGCGAGTCGACGGGGTTCAAGCACCGATGGCACGTTTTAAATCAACCGTGGAAAAGCTGGCAGGCAGCTGGTGTGTCAGCAATTCGGCTGCTGTACTGGCGCACACCAATGCTCTAACAGCCCACTGGGTCCCACCCACGACGGGTTTGTGGTTTCGTCCCGGGATTTGCCTTTACGGTGGCTCGCCATTTGATGACCGGCCGGCGGCAGCATTCGATTTGCGCAACACCATGACTTTGAAATCCGAGCTTATTGCCATAAGGGCGGTGAAAAAAGGTGAAGGTGTGGGTTATGGCCATACTTTTGTGGCTGACAAGCCGATGCGAATAGGCGTGGTGGCTTGTGGCTACGCCGATGGCTATCCACGGCATGCCCCAACGGGCACCCCGGTTTCGGTCATGGGCGTTAAAACCCGCGTTGTGGGTCGTGTCTCTATGGATATGCTGACCATTGATCTCAGTGAGCGACCCGAGTCGGTCGTTGGCGATGAAGTGGTACTTTGGGGCGATGGGGGGCCCACCGCCGATGACGTCGCCCATGCAGCGGGTACGATCTCTTACGAACTCGTGACGGCGGTCACGGCACGCGTTCCTCGACGCCTTATTTTTCCTCGGTGATTCATGTCAAAAACCAAAACCCGTTATGTCTGCCAGTCCTGCGGCGCGGCTAGCCCCAAGTGGCTTGGCCAATGTTTCAACTGTCAGGCGTGGAACACGTTGGAAGAAACCCGTGACCTCGGAGTCGAAAGTGCGCCAAGCCGCTTTACGCCGCTCGCGGGTTCAGCAGAAATACAGCGTTTGGCAGACGTGCAAGCCCAAGAAATGCCAAGACTGCCGACCGGTGTGGGCGAGTTTGACCGGGTGCTTGGCGGTGGTTTGGTGGCCGGGGCGGTGGTTTTGATTGGGGGTGATCCGGGGATTGGGAAGTCGACCCTATTGCTACAGGCGCTCGCGGCCATGTCGCAGAACGCAAGGGTTCTGTATGTCACAGGCGAAGAGTCAGCACAGCAAGTGGCCTTGCGAGCCAAACGCTTGGACCTGAGCTCCTCCGAAGTCGATCTGTTGCCTGAGATACGGCTCGAAGTGATTGAGTCCCATCTGACCACGCGGGCCCCAGCGGTAGCGGTGATTGACTCTATTCAAACAGTCTATTCGGGGGCGCTGTCTTCTGCGCCAGGCTCTGTCTCGCAGGTTCGGGAATGTGCGGCGCAACTGACGCGCCTTGCCAAGCAAACAGGCGTGCCGATGGTGCTGATTGGCCATGTCACCAAAGATGGCGCGTTGGCCGGGCCACGCGTGCTTGAGCACATGGTTGACACCGTGTTGTATTTCGAAGGCGATACCCATTCGTCTTTTCGTCTTATCAGGGCGTTTAAGAATCGATTCGGTGCAGTTAATGAGTTGGGCGTATTTGCCATGACGGACCGGGGGCTTAAGGGGGTGGCGAACCCTTCAGCGTTATTCTTGTCACAACATCAACAGCAGGTCTCTGGCTCTTGCGTGATGGCCACACAAGAGGGGTCGAGACCCCTTTTGGTTGAGATTCAGGCATTGGTGGATGCCGCGCATGTGCCGAATCCGCGTCGCCTTGCCTTGGGGTTAGAAGGTCACCGTTTGGCGATGCTTTTGGCGGTATTGCATCGCCATGCGGGTGTGGCGACGGCCGACCAGGACGTGTTTGTAAACGCGGTGGGTGGGGTTCGGATTGCAGAACCCGCCGCTGATTTACCGATTTTGTTGGCCATTTTGTCGTCTTTAAGGGACAAGCCGTTGCCCGTTGGCTTGGTTGCGTTTGGTGAGGTGGGCTTAGCGGGCGAGGTACGGCCAGCGCCACGGGGTCAAGAGCGCTTGAAAGAGGCGGCCAAGTTGGGATTTTCCATGGCGATTATTCCCGCTGCGAATGCGCCTAAACAGCCCATTGAAGGGTTAAAAGTGATACCAGTCAGTCGACTGCAAGATGCGATTGATGCCATACGGGCGGTTTAATAAGGACTACAGATGTCATCGGGTGTGTTGGGTTTTGCGGTTAAACAGACGTGGCGTGATTTAAGGGCAGGCGACCTTCGCTTGTTGGTGCTTGCCGTGGTGGTTGCGGTAGCGGCCATCAGTAGCGTTGGATTCATGTCAGATCGTGTGTCACGGGCCCTTGAACGCGATGCCTCTCGCATGTTGGGTGCCGACTTGGTTGTAGAAACCCCAGCGGTGGCCGAACAGGCCTGGATTGACCGAGCACAACAAGATGGATTGACCGCCGTTCGGACATGGCGTTTTCCGTCGATGGTGGGTGGGGATAACGGTCGCCTGCAACTGGCCTCAATTAAAGCTGTCGAGCAGGGCTATCCGCTGCGGGGAGAAATGCGCACAGCCCCTGATGTCACGGCACCTGATGAGGCGATATCGGATTCACCCAAAATTGGCACGGTTTGGGTTGATCCTCAGTTATTAGCGCTCGCCGAGCTATCGGTGGGCGACAGCTTACAAATTGGCGATGTCAGTCTGACCATTGATCGCGTGATCACCTATGAGCCCGATCGCGGCATGCGTTTTGTCAATGTGGCACCACGCGTCATGTTGCGTGCCGAAGATTTACAAAGAGCGGGTTTGTTGGGGCCGGGCAGCCGTGTCTCGCATGCTTTACTTGTGGCCGGTGATGAGTCTTTGACGGCGCAATATCGCGACTGGTTAGAGCCCCAGCTGACCCAAGCGCAAAAGATCTTGTCGGTGGCTGAGGGGCGCCCTGAAATTACCCGCACGCTTGACCGCGCCAACGAGTTTCTCACTTTGGTGGTGATGATTGCGGTCTTGATCGCAGCGGTGGCTATCGCCCTAGGGGCCCGACGATTTAGCCAACGGCAACGACCGGGCGTTGCTGTGATGCGTTGCTTTGGCGCCACGCAGGCGACGATCACCCGCCTGTTGGGCGTTGAATTTCTGTTGGTCGCCTTGGTGGGTTCAATGATAGGTCTCACGCTCGGATGGTTGGCACAGATGGGGCTCGTCAACATGATGCAGGGGTTGGTTGCCGATGATTTGCCTGGCGTGGGTTGGAAGCCTGCAGCCCAAGGGTTATACGCTGGGTTTTGGTTGTTGTTTGCTTTTGCGCTGCCGCCGTTGCAGTCACTACGTCGGGTGTCGGCCGCTCAGATACTGCGTCAAGAAGTACCGGCTTTCCCTCTGCACAGTTTGGCCGGTTATGCCGTGGCGTTTATTGGCTTTGCGGTGCTGATGTGGTGGATCGCTGGTAACCCGAAGTATGGCTTTGGATTGGCGACGGGTTTTGTTGTGGCCGCGGTGGTGTTTGCCTTCTTGGCGTTGTCGGCTTTAAAGCTGGTGGACTTGGTGCGTCATCGGGTGACGCAAAAGCCTGCGTGGCGATTTGCCCTGGCTGGTTTGGTGAGACGCAAAGCGTCATCGGTAGCCCAGGTCAGTGCTCTGGCCGTGGGCATGATGGCGATTCTATTGCTGACCATCGTGAGAACGGATCTGCTCAATGGCTGGCAACAAACGCTGCCCCCTGATGCGCCCAATAAGTTCTTGATCAACATACAGCCCGATCAGGTCGAACCCATCAAAGAGGCCCTGACAGACTCGGGTTTGGGCCAGCAAGCGTTTTATCCCATGGTGCGGGGTCGGGTGATTGCGCTAAACGACAAACCAATGCGGGTGGATGATTTTGAGTCGCCCCGAGCACAACGTCTACTGCAACGAGACTTTAATCTGTCCTATGCGCCTACGCTTGAGGGCAATGGTGAAGTCATCGCCGGACAGGCGTTAAATCCAGAAGCATTTGAAGTGTCAATGGAATCGGACGTGGCAAACTTGCTGGGTATGCGCATTGGCGATGACCTCACCTTCGAGGTCGCGGGGCAACCGGTGACGGTATCAGTGAGTAGCATTCGGAAAGTTGATTGGGAAAACATGCGTCCCAACTTTTTTGCGCTGCTCAGTCCTCGGGCCTTAATTGACGAGCCTCAAACTTTTATCACATCGCTTTATGTCCCCCCTGAAAAGGCGATGGTGACCCAGACTTTGGTAAACAGCTTCCCAAACCTGACGGTGTTTGACGTCGGCGCCATGCTCGCGCAGCTACAGTCGGTTTTGGATCGGGTATCAACGGCGATTCAAGGATTATTCGGTTTTGCTATTTTGGCCGGCGTGGTGGTTTTGGCGGCGGCATTAAGCTCTAGCCGTGACGAGCGCGTCCGAGAATCTGCTTTGTTGCGCGCTTTGGGCGCAACAAATCAACAGCTCTCGAGTGCTCAGCGTATTGAGTTGCTGATGATCGGGGCTTTGGCCGGCCTGCTGGCCGCCGCTGGGGCGACGCTGGCGGCTTGGGCCTTGTCGGTTTGGGTATTTGAATTTGCCATGCAGTGGTCGATCATGCCTTGGGTATTGGGTCTTGTGGTGTGTATGCTCGGCGCTTGGCTTGCGGGGTCGTGGGTTTTGCGGGGCGTGCTGAGCACGCCGCCGTTGTTGACCTTGAGGAATGAATAAGCTGTTTACTGTAAAGGCACCATCGGTTGGAGGTTAAACGCTTAAAGGCTAAAAGGCTTTAAAATTCGACCTACGAACCCGTTTTGTGTTTCATGAAACGGGATTTTTTATGGTGTGCGCCTACGGGCCACACTTGTCAGATTTAACCGCCATTGAACCGACGGAGACTGATATGCGTTTACCTATGCTCTCGTTGCTTTTGATCAGTGTTTTTGGCTTGTCAGGGATTGCCTCTGCGCAAGATAACAAAACGTTGAACGTCTACAACTGGGCTGAATACACAGCAGACGACACGATTCCGGGCTTTGAACGTCAAACTGGGATCGACATTCAATATGATACGTACGACAGTAACGATACTTTACAAGCCAAACTTTTGACGGGGAACTCGGGCTATGACATTGTCGTGCCGACCACCAACTATGCCGCTCGGCAGTTAGAGACAGGTTTGTTTCAAAAACTCGACAAGTCCCAAATTCCCAACTGGAAGAACCTAGATCCAGAAATCATGGCTTTGTTAGAGTCGGTTGATCCGGGTAACCAGTATTTGGTGCCATGGGGTTATGGCACCAATGCGCTGGGATTTAACGTCACCAAGGCTCAGGAAATTCTCGGGCCAGACGCAAAACTCAATGATTGGTCACTTTTGTTTGACCCTGAGAAAGCGGCGCAGTTTGCGGGTTGTGGGATATCGATCTTAGATGAGGCAGCAGCCGTTTTTCCAGCCGCACTGCATTATCTGGGCAAAGACCCCAATAGCAGCGATCCAGCCGATTACGAAGCCGCTCTAGAGCTGCTGCAGTCTGTCCGGCCTTATATCAGGCAGTTCAGCTCTTCTGGTTATATTGACGAGCTGGCCTCGGGCGATCTGTGCTTGGTCTATGGCTACTCGGGTGATGTGTTGATTGCGGCCGATCGGGCAGCCCAAGCGGATCGTCCCTACAAAATCAATTTTTTCTTGCCCGATGATGGTGCGCCTGCCTGGTTTGACACCATGGCCGTGCCAGCTGACGCGCCATCGCCGGATGCGGCGTTTGCTTTTATCAACTACATGTCCGAGCCTCAGGTCTCCGCTGACATCACCAACAGTATGTTTTATCCCAATGCGAACAAGGCAGCCCGCTCACTCGTGGTGGCTGAAGTGGCTAACAACCCAGCCATTTACCCCCCACCCGAAGTGGCCGACAAGTTGTTCATCATTGAAACCCAGCCATTGGATATCTTGCGTTTACAGACGCGGATGTGGTCGCAGCTCAAGTCAGGTCGATAAGTCATCATGAGTGATGCCACGGGTTTTCTGAGTGGGTTCTCCGGCGACGCACAGGCTTTTTTACGGTTGCACAATGTCACCAAAATTTTTGGCGAGACGGTGGCGGTGCAGGCCGTTAACTTGACTGTGCAACGTAACGAGATCTTTGCGTTGCTAGGAAGCTCAGGCTGCGGGAAGTCCACGCTATTAAGGATGCTGGCGGGTTTTGAGCCCGTCACATCCGGGCAGATTGTGCTTGATGGTGAGGATATGACAGATCTGCCACCTTACGACAGGCCGGTCAACATGATGTTTCAGTCCTACGCATTGTTTCCCCACATGAGTGTCGAGGCCAATGTCGGGTTTGGTTTAAAACAAGAAAAAATTCCCCGTGGGGAGCGGCATGAACGGGTCTATGAGGCCCTTGAACTCGTGCAAATGTCAGCTTATTCAAAACGCAAGCCACATCAGCTCTCCGGTGGACAACAACAGCGGGTCGCTTTGGCGCGTAGCTTGGTAAAGCGACCCAAATTATTGCTGCTTGATGAGCCGATGTCCGCGCTCGATAAACAGATACGACATTCGACCCAAATCGAGCTCGTGCGTTTGCTTGATCAACTGGGTGTGACTTGCTTTATGGTCACGCACGACCAGGAGGAGGCCATGACCATGGCTAACCGACTGGCGGTGATGACGCAAGGCCAGATACGTCAAGTGGGGACACCACAAGATGTCTACGCTTACCCCAATTCGAGATTCGTTGCTGGTTTTATTGGCTCGACCAATTTGTTTGATGGTGTGATTTGCGTGGATGAGCCGGACCACATCATGATTGAGTCTGACGATTTGCCACGTCCCTTTTATGTGGATCACGGCGTGAGCGAGCCTTTGGGAACGGCGATCTCGGTTTCACTGCGCCCAGAGCAGGTCCTCGTCCAGCGCAACGCGCCAACGGAGCAACACAACTGGGCGCATGGCGTGGTGAGTCATTTGGCTTGGTTGGGTAGCTATGCGCTCTACCAAATACGTCTGGACTCGGGCAAGATGATCGAAGCCAGCGTGCCGAGCCAATTTCTGGCACAAGACGAGCCACCAGGCATAGACGAAGAAATCTTTGTTTGTTGGGGGCGCGACAGTGTGACGGTGTTGTCGTCATGACCACGCGGCAGGGGCGTGTGAATTGGGCTCGATTGGCCGCCATTGTGCCGCCATACGTTTGGTTGGTGCTGTTTTTGCTGGTGCCTTTTGTGCTGGTTTTCAAGATCAGCCTCTCTGACCTCAGGTTTGGAATCCCACCCTACACGCCGCTGATTACCCTAGAGGATGAGGTCATTGGGCTGGCTGTGTACCTGCGTGGCTATGTCCTTTTATTGACTGATTCGCTATACATCAGCACTTATATCAATTCTTTAAAAATAGCCGCGGTGACCACGCTTTGGTGCATATTGATTGGGTATCCGATGGCTTATTACATTGCCCGTGCCAAGCCCTCTGTGCGTCATTTGTTGCTGTTGGCGGTGATCTTGCCATTTTGGACGTCACTGCTTTTGCGGGTGTACGCCTGGGTGGGTATTTTGCGCAACGAAGGGTTACTTAACAACGCCTTACTTTGGATGGGCGTGATTGATGCGCCGCTGGAAATTTACCGCACTGATCTGGCGGTCTATATCGGTTTGGTTTACGCCTACTTGCCTTTCTTTATCCTGCCGCTGTATGCCAACCTCGTCAAGCTCGACCTTCGATTGTTGGACGCGGCTTATGACCTCGGGGCCAAACCCTGGCGCGCTTTTGTTTCAGTGACTCTGCCGCTGTCTATGCCAGGCGTTGTCGCTGGTGGGTTGTTGGTGTTTATCCCTGCCGTTGGTGAGTATGTGATTCCTGAAATGCTTGGCGGGGCAGATACGCTCATGATGGGACGGGTGATGTGGAACGAGTTCTTCACCAATGCGGATTGGCCCATGGCGAGCGCGGTAACCGTTGTGATGGTCTTGTTGCTGCTGATTCCATTGATTGTGTTTCAAACCAATCAACAACGTCGTTTCGAACGGGCAGGGTAAGGGCATGGCTTACTCACAACAGCCGAGTTTGTTAGGGCGCTGGTTAGCGCTTGGGATCGGTTTTGCGTTTCTTTATGTGCCGCTACTGAGCTTGATCGTGTTTTCTTTTAACGATTCGGCGATGATGACGTCATGGAGCGGGTTTTCATTTCGTTGGTACCAAACGCTCATCACCGATGACGCCTTGTTGAGCGCGGCTTGGTTGTCTTTCCAGGTCGCGATTTTTACAGCAACCGCCGCGTCTGTACTCGGCACGTGGGCGGGTTATATCTTGGCGCGTAAAGGACGATTCAAAGGGTTTGCCTTGTACGTTGGATTGGTTAGCGCGCCGTTGGTGATCCCAGAAGTCGTCTTGGGTATATCGTTGCTGTTGCTGTTCGTCGAACTCGATAGCTTATTCGGATGGCCTGGTGGGCGGGGTCTGTTTACGATCTGGGTGGGCCACACGACTTTTTGCTTGGCTTTCGTGGCGGTGATTGTGCAATCGAGGGTTAGAGACTTGGATCGTTCACTAGAAGAAGCCGCACTCGACCTTGGCGCTTCGCCAATCAAGGTCTTTTTTGCCATTACCTTGCCTTTGATTATGCCGGCCGTGGTGGCGGGTTGGTTATTGGCTTTTACGCTGTCTTTGGATGACGTGGTGATTGCTTCTTTCTTGTCGGGTCCTGGGGCGACGCTGTTGTCGCCAGAGATCTTCTCGCGCGTTAGACTGGGTGTCAAACCGGAGGTTAACGCGCTGGCCACTGTCTTTGTCCTAGGGGTGGCGGTATTTGTGCTTGTGGTAAACGCCTTGCAACGCCGACAGGAGGCAAACCCGTGATGAAACTATACGGATTATTGAAGTGCGACACGTGTAAAAAAGCGCGTCAATGGTTGACGACTCAGGGCGTCGCGCACGAATTCATTGATTATCGAGACCATCCTTTGTCGCCGCTCACCTTAACGGCGTATGCACAGTCGCTTGGTGGCTGGGAAAAGCTTGTTAACCGTGCCTCCATGACTTGGCGACAATTATCGGAAGAACAGCGACAGGCGTCTGGTGATGCTCAATGGCAAGACTTGGTTGCTCAATATCCTGCGCTTGTTAGAAGGCCGCTGACGGTCTGGCCTGATGGAACCGTCACTACAGGCTTTAGCGAGAAGAAGTTCCTACTGCAACAAGGGCAACAGTGAACGAACGGTTATTTGTGGGCTGGATGCCAAGCGATGGGCTTTTGCTGGTCTTGGTGGTTTGCACCTTATTGCTGTCGGTGCTGGTTGCTGGTTTGGTTATTGCCTTGTGGCGTCGGCCGAGCCAAACAGCCGACCAATACGAACGACTCTTAGTGGGCCAACAACGGCTGGAGAATAGCTGGCGTACGGAATTAGCCGAAAGTCAGCGGCTTTTACGGGTCGAAATCGCGGAATCACAACGCGCGCTTCGACAAGAGTTGGCTTCCGCCGACGAGCAATTCCGAGGCATGGTTGCGCGAGATGCGGCCACGGGCAGGCAGGAAGCGGCTCAAGCGCTAGAGCGTTTTGCTCAATCGTTTTCTCAACGTTTGCAAGACTTATTCCTTGGTAATGAGCAGCGGATGATCGATTTGCGCAATATGGTTCAGGAGCGTTTGAAGCAGTTACAAACAGATAACGCCAGCAAGCTAGAGGAAATGCGACAAACCGTCGATGAAAAGCTGCACGCCACATTGGAGCAGCGCCTAGGCGAGTCGTTTAAGTTGGTCTCTGACCGCCTGGAGGCTGTGCATAAGGGGCTTGGGGAGATGCAGAGCCTTGCCGCAGGTGTGGGTGATCTCAAACGGGTGCTCACGAATGTGAAGTCACGTGGCACTTGGGGCGAGGTTCAGTTGGCTCGGCTCATCGAAGACACCATGACCAGTGATCAATATGCACGTAATGTGAAGACGGTGCCTGGCAGTGATGCCATGGTTGAATTTGCCATTCGGTTGCCTGGACGCCAAGACGGTGAAGACGCAGTGTGGCTGCCGATTGACGCGAAATTCCCTAAAGAAGAGTACGAACGATTACACGAGGCCCAGGACCTTGCCGACAAGGAAGCCGTGCGCCAAGCATCACTCGCCCTGGGACGGGCCATTGAGGCACAAGCCAAACTGATTGGTCGCAAATACGTTGCGCCGCCGCACACGACGGACTTCGCCATTATGTTCCTACCGAGTGAAGGTTTGTACGCCGAGGTTTTGCGTCTGCCCGGGGTGCTTGACAAGTTGCATCACTTGCGTGTGAGTGTGGCGGGTCCTGCCAATTTGGCGGCCATGCTAAACAGTTTGCAGATGGGGTTTCGTACGTTGGCCATTGAACAGCGCTCCTCGGAGGTGTGGCAAGTCTTGCGAACAGTTAAAACCGAATTTGGTAAGTTTGGCCAAGCGTTGGCTGATGTTCAAAAATCACTGGAATCGGCCACCAGCAAAATTGGCCAAACGCAGACGCGTACGCGGGTGATGTTGCGTAATTTAAAATTGGTTGAATCGCTACCTGATGATGTCAGCAGCACGGCTGATGATCAGGGGTCATTTGGCGAACTCTCGAACAAAACAAAAACAGAGGATGATGGAGCGTGAGCGTTGATACCCACTCATTGAAGCAATCCGTGGCTCAAGCCGCGATCGACCACATTGAACCGTGGCTGACACCCGATGCAGTGATTGGGGTTGGTACCGGTTCGACCGCAGACTTATTTATTGATTGTTTATGCCAGAAACGCCAGTTGTTTAAAGCGGCTGTAGCCAGTTCGGAACGAACGGCTCGTCGGTTGCAAGCGGGTGGGGTGACGGTTCTGGAACTCAATGATGTTGAGGGGATGCCCGTTTATGTGGATGGCGCCGACGAGATCAATGACTCTCTAGAAATGATCAAGGGCGGTGGTGGCGCTTTGACACGAGAAAAAATCGTGGCCTCGGTAGCTGAACGCTTTGTTTGTATTGTAGATGCCTCCAAAAGGGTGGCTTGCTTGGGTCAATTCCCTTTGCCCATCGAGGTGTTGCCCATGGCCGTTGGGTCGATTATGCGATATGCGGTGTCGATCGGTGGGCAGCCTGTTGTGAGGGCTGGTGTGCTGACGGATAATGGTAATCCGATTATTGACGTCTCTGGGCTGTCGATAAATGACCCTGTGGGACTCGAAACGGCCCTGAATCAATTGCCAGGGGTGGTCACAAACGGTATTTTTGCTGTTCGAAAGGCTGACATTGCCCTCGTTGCCAGCGCCGATGGTGTGTTGATACTGACCTGATACGGATTCACAAAACTGTCACAAAGACTTCTGTACACTCTAGTAGTATTGTTGGATGAATTGGATACGGTATAGGTATCCAACGGGTCCGCACCCTTTACCCCCTTTACCGTTTAGGCGTTGAAATGAACGAACACACATACAAACAGTTTGATATTGAAATGGACGAAATCCGGAGCGAGCTACTGCGGATGGCGGGGTGTGTTGAGAGCATGATTGAGGATGCCGTTCGGGCAGTGGTCAATGGTGATACCGATTTGATTGATCGCGTTAAGCAAAACGAAAAAGAAGTCAACGCCATTGAAGTGGCGATTGATGATCAAATTGCCACCATCATCGCTAGACGTCAGCCGGCGGGCATTGATTTGCGCACCCTGATTGCGGTTGCAAAAATGTTGACCGATATGGAGCGCTCTGGCGATGAAGCAGAAAAAATGGCGGCCATGGCCAGTCGCTTGCATGACGGCAACCAAAAATTTGTCCCTGAGGTGGAGTTGCAACACATGGGACGGGCCGTGGTGACGATGTTGCACGACGCCATGGATGCATTCGCCAGACACGATTCTGTGGCAGCTGCGGCGGTCGTTCGAAGCGACAAGCAGGTTGATAAAGAGTGGAAAGCCACGATGCGTAGCTTGATCTCTTTCATGATTGAAGATCCACGTACCATCACCAACGGCATTGACTTGCTCTTTGTGGCACGCTCGTTAGAGCGAATCGGTGATCACGCCAAGAACATGGCTGAAAGGGTGATTTTTATGGTGCATGGTACCGACGTGCGACACCAAGGTGTCAAGGCAGCAGAGAGGATTGTGAAAGAAGCGGTTGCCAGGGAAAACCCGTCAACCGAGTGATTCACACGCCTAAGCAGGCTCGCTTTAAGAAGACGGCGGCACAAAACCTTGTGCCTCGACATCGATGTCTTCAAACAAGAATTTTTCCATTTGTTCGCGCAGATACTTTCTTGCGCGCGCGTCTGCAAGGTTCAAGCGGTTCTCGTTGACGAGCCGCGTCTGGACATCCATCCACTGTTGCCAAGCCTCTTTTGAGATGCTCTGCCAGATCTTTGTCCCTACTTCGCCAGGATAAGGTGGAAATTCAAGCCCCTCGGCTTCCTGTTTGAGCTTAACGCACTGAATCATTCGTGTCATGTCACCTGCCTTTTCAATGAAATCAAGTAGATATTAAAACGCCATGCCCACCCAGTGTGTGCATACACCTAACATCCATGGGTTTAAAGGCACGTTAAAGCCGCTTGATGAACACGTGGCTATTGCGCGACCGGTTGTAGGCTGCTTGACGCTCCTCAGGTAAATCAGTCACTGTGCCTCTGACAAACCCTCGTTTCACAAACCAGTGAGCTGTTCGTGTGGTTAAAACAAAGAGACGTTTGGCGCCAAGTGCGCGGGCTCGAGACTCCATGTGACGCAGTAACAGTTCGCCTTCGCCGGCGCCTTGCCAATCGCTGTGCACAATGAGGCAGCCCATTTCAGCCATTTTTTGTTTGGGGTAGTTGTAGAGTGTTGCGCAACCAAAAATGACCCCGTCGTGTTCAAGGACTGAAAAATTTTCAACGTCGCGTTCAATGGAGGCTGTACCCCAAGTGGTCAATGTTCCGTCACTTTCTAGCGGTTCAATCAGCCGCAAAATCGCGCCCACGTCGTCGATGGTCGCCGATCTCAAGTCATCAAGGGTGTCTTCCACCACCATCGTTCCCACGCCGTCGTGGGTGAAAATTTCTAAAAGGACGACGCCGTCGAGGCCAAAGGGTACGAGGTGAGCCCGAGCCACCCCACGTTTGACGGCTTTGGATGCGTAATGCAGGTAAAAAGCCGTGTTTTCATCGAGTTGGTTGGAGGCCAAGAGTGCATCGGCATCTAGGCGAGCCAATTCCGTGTCAACCTCACCATCCGCACCGATGACGCCAGGGGTTTCGGTTAAAAAAATCAGCTTTTCGGCACGCAAGGCAACCGCAACGCTCGTTGCCAAATCTTCCATGGCGAGATTGAACGCTTCACCGGTTGGCGAAAAGCCGAGTGGTGAGAGAACGATTATTGAGCCGTTCTCAATGGCCACTCTCATGGCCTCGGTGTCAATTTTTCGGACTTGGCCGGTGTGGCAATAGTCGACACCATCGATGACGCCGGTGGGCCGAGCGGTCACAAAGTTGCCAGAGATAACACGTATTTGAGCATGCGACATGGGCGTGTTGGGCAATCCTTGGCTAAATGCGGCCTCGATGTCGAGTCGAATCTCACCAGCCGCTTCTTTGGCACACTCAAGCGCTGCGTCGTCCGTGGGCTGAATACCACGCCCGAATTGTTGGTCAAAGCCCTTCAAGCGCAATTGTTCGTTGACCTGCGGCCGTGAGCCGTGAATAAGAACCAAACGGATACCCAAGGCGTTTAGTAGCGAAAGATCCTGAACCAAAGTGTTCAGGGCTTCGGCCTGAACCAATTCGCCGCCAAAAGCCACCACGAACGTTTTATTACGAAAAGCGTGAACGTAGGGGGCCACCTCGCGGAACCAGCGAACGAACTGTGGACCAGCGGCGTCAGGCGCCCCTAAAGCCGATACGGTTTCACCGCTTAATTCACCACTTAATTCGGCTGCTTGCTCAGTGTCAGTCATAATGTTGATGGATTCGACCTCTGTGTTCATAAGTCTTAAAAGCTTGAAGGTTCGGGTTCAACCGAAGGGGCGCATATTCGCCTCAATTCTATAATGCATGTGTAATCCGTGCGTCAGATCGAGGTTGTTCAATTGGTTTCAGAACCGCAGATGGCAAATTCCGTTGCCATTTCCCCACGGCCCCTGCCTGAGATTGCCTTTCCGGAGGATTTACCGGTCAGTGCTCGGCGTGCCGACATCATGGCGGCGATTGGCAAGCATCAAGTCGTGATTGTGAGCGGAGAGACTGGTTCGGGCAAAACCACCCAGATCCCTAAGATGTGTTTGGCCATGGGTCGAGGGCAAGGCGCCATGATCGCTCACACCCAGCCGAGACGGCTTGCCGCCACATCCGTGGCACGTCGGGTCGCGCAAGAGCTTAAAACGCCGCTCGGGGACTGGGTGGGTTATCAGATTCGTTTCCAGCAAAGAACAGGTGCCAACACAACCATTAAGTTGATGACAGACGGGATTTTGCTCGCGCAAACGCAACGCGATCGACTGCTCAAAGCCTACGACACCATCATCATCGATGAGGCGCATGAGAGAAGTTTAAATATCGATTTTTTGCTGGGCTATCTTCGACAATTGCTGCCCAAACGTCCGGATTTGAAAGTCATCGTCACGTCGGCCACGATTGATGCGGCGCGGTTTGCGGCACACTTCTCCGATCAGAACGGCGTGCCAGCCCCAGTCATTGAAGTGTCAGGTCGTCTTTACCCTGTCGAGATCCGGTATCGCCCAGTGCGCTTGGAGACCGAGGAGCCAGCCGGTGGCGGGGACAATGAAAACATGCCTGAGCGCGATTTGTGCGATGCGGTCACTGATGCCGTTGATGAGTGCGCGCGTCATGGCGAGGGCGATGTGTTGGTGTTTTTGCCGGGTGAACGTGAAATCCGGGAAACCAGTGAAGCCTTGCGCAAGCACCATCCGGCCAGCACGCAGATATTGCCGTTGTTTTCTCGGTTATCGCAAAACGAGCAGGAGGAGATCTTTCGGCCTAGCACGCGTGCCAGACGGGTGGTACTGGCGACAAACGTCGCTGAGACGTCATTGACTGTACCGGGTATCAAATTCGTCATCGATACCGGCTTGGCGCGCGTCAAGCGTTACTCTTGGCGCCAAAAAGTTGAGCAATTACGGGTTGAGCCCATCAGTCAAGACTCGGCCAATCAAAGGGCAGGGCGTTGTGGTCGATTGGGGCCTGGCGTTTGTATTCGCCTCTATAACGAAGAGGATTTCAAGCGCCGGCGAGAGTTCAGCGAGCCCGAAGTTTTAAGATCCTCGTTGGCTGGCGTGATTTTGCGCATGAAGTCGTTGGGTTTGAAGGAGATAGAGGGGTTTCCATTCGTGGACCCCCCGAGTGGACGGGCCATCGCCGATGGCTACCAAACCTTACAAGAGCTGGGTGCGTTACGTACGCTAGCGAGGCGTCAAGAGGCAAAAACACAGCCGCCCGCGCATACCCTGACGAATGTGGGCAAACTGTTGGCGAAATTGCCGCTCGATCCGCGGGTTGGCCGTATTTTGTTGGCGGCGCGCGACCAACAATGCTTGCGAGAAATGTTGGTCATTACCGCCGCCTTAGCGGTCCAAGACCCGCGCGATCGGCCGGCACAGGGACGAGAAGCCGCGACCCAGGCTCACGCCAAATTTGCCGATAAGCAGTCTGAGTTTCTGATGTGGATCAAGCTTTGGGACTGGTATCACGAGCAAGTTGCCCACAAAACCTCGCAACGTAAGTTAACAGCGTTGTTAAGACAAAATTTTTTGTCGGTTAATCGTTTGCGAGAATGGCATGACATTCATGGGCAATTGGCGGCTTTGGTTGGCGAGCAAGGTTGGCGTATTAACCAGACAGAGGCCACGTACGAACAGATTCACTCAGCACTCTTGACAGGACTGCTCGGCCACGTCGGGCTAAAGGCGCCAGAGGGCGCACACTACCAAGGCGTGCGCGACATGCGATTCTGGATTCATCCTGGCTCAAAATTGGTCAAAAAGGCGGGTGCTTGGATTTTGGCGGCGGAGTTGGTTGAGACCAGTAAGCTGTATGCGCGCTGCGTGGCCAACATCGAGCCAGTATGGATTGAGCGCATGGCTTCTCATCTGCTCACGCGTAGTTGGGGTGATCCTCGCTGGGACCGGCGACGTGGACAAGTGGTGGCTCAAGAAAAAGCAACGCTCTATGGCTTGCCTGTTTATACAGGGCGACGCGTGCATTTTGGTGCGGTTGATCCGGTGCGTGCCCGTGAAACGTTTATTCGGGAGGCATTGGTACCCGGCGAGATTGATGTCCCGTTCGAGTTTGTGACGCACAACCGCAAACTGATTCAGAGCATAGAGAAACTCGAACACCGCAGCCGACGGCCGGATATTTTGGTTGACGAGTCATTGATTGCCCGGTTCTACGATAAACAATTACCTGACGACATCTGTCAAGCAGGCAAGTTCAAACACTGGTTTAAGCAACTTGATGATGAGCAGGCAAGCCGCTGGTTGCTTTCGCGTGACGATTTGATGCGTCATGAGGCAGCCGGTATCACGACAGACGTCTTTCCCAAGTCCGTGAACTGGCAAGGCAACAGCTTGAAACTGGATTACCACTTTGAGCCAGGGTCACCAAAGGATGGTGTCACTCTCTCTGTGCCCCTGGTGTTATTGAATCAAATGACTACCCAACGCTGGGAATGGTTGGTACCAGGTATGGTGAAAGAAAAGGTGCAGTGGCTTGTTAAGTCGCTGCCACAAAAACTGCGTAAACACTGTGTTCCAGTGCCTGATTATGCCCAAGCCTTTCATGTTCGTTGGTTCGATCAGATGCAATCACCGCCGTGTCGTTTGACGACAGCGATCATCCAGGACATGGATCAACAGTTCCATGTCAAGGTTCAAGAAAGCGACTTTCGTGTTGACACCCTGCCTGCGCATTTGTTCATGAATTTTAGGGTACTCGACCAGCATGGGCGGATGTTGCGAGCTGGTCGAAACTTGTCTGCTTTGAAGGCACAGTTTGGTGATCAAGCCCAAGCGACATTCCAGGCGATGAGCGAAAAAGGTGAGACTGTCATCGCCGAGCAGGCGATAGAGCGCATAACGTGTTGGTCTTTTGATGCTTTACCCGAAGTAATGGAATTGCGTCGCGCGGGGAAAAGTGTACTGGGTTATCCCGCGTTGGTTGATGAGGGTACACACTGTCACATTGATGTTTTTGATGACCCTGAACAGGCGCAGCGCGTTCATCGTCAAGGTCTTGTGCGATTGCTACGTCTCAATCTGAAAGAGCAAATCAAATATATTGAAAAAAATCTGCCACAAGCCCTTCGTCTTGGTGTGCTGTACATGCCCTTGGGCAGTTGGGAGCAGTTACGCGCTCAGATCATCGACGCGGCCTTGTGGCGGGCCGGTCCTGAGACACAGTGGCCGGTTGACGCCGAAACCTTCGCCATATGTCGAGAACAAGCAAAAGAGAGGGTGGGTTTGCTTGCCCAAGAGCTTTCCAGATTGGTGTTGACGATTCTTGAGCAGCACGACGTGGTTAAAAAAAGACTCACGCAGTTCAAAACCCATGAAAAGGCATGTGAGGATATGCATCAGCAACTTGCGGCCTTACTGCCACCATTGTTTGTGATTCAAACACCCCATGAGCAGTTGAAACATTTCCCACGTTATATTGAGGCGATGATAGTTCGATTTGATGGTTTGCGTGCGGATGCACTCAGAGATCAGGCTCGCCAGTCGGAGATGACGCCACTTTTGGCTCAGTACCGACGCGCCCGGCAGGCGTTGGCAGGCGCGTCGGACCCAGGGCTCGACGATTTTTTTTGGTTACTGCAAGAGTTGCGTGTGGCTTTATTTGCCCAGCGGTTGCGAACACCGTTTCCGGTTTCCGTCAAACGTTTACAAAAAGCATGGACGGCGCTGCAGCGCTAGTGAGGATAGTCGTTTGAGTCAGAGAGCCAAGAACAATAGGATGGCGAGTATCACCAAGCCAACCGTCATCGCTTTGTAGAGACCTGGATTGGCTGTTTCAAAAGCCTGACGTTTTTGTTCGGTAAATTGACGCCCTTCACTTAGCCATTTGGCAAGCCCTGTTTGACCTGCCATGGCAGTCAATTGACGCTGCGCAGAGCGCCAGAGTTGATCGCCTTTATGGACTATTTTCTGGGCAAACGGTGAGTGTAAGGGGCGCTGCACATCACACACCAAAACGAGACGTGGCTGGTTTGTGTTGTTGTGGCTTTCGTGGATGTATGTTTGATCAAGCAGGATGCCTTCACCGTCGTGCCAAATATGACGCAGCCCATCGACGTCGGTATAGCAATCAGTGGCATTTGGGGTCGACAGACCCAGATGATATTGTAAGAATTGACCGTCAGCGTGACGGTTTGGCTTGCATGTGGCGCCCGCGGGTAAGGTCACGAATCTGGCTGCCTCAACGTCAATGATCTGTTTCAACAGTGCTGCGGTTTTAGGGTAAGGCGCTTCACCCGAAGGCTCTTGTGTTGTTTCACTTTTGAGGTAGAAAGGTTGGCTGTCAGATTCGACTGATTCGCTGGTATTGCTGTTATCCAAGGATGGCGTGACATCGATTGGTTGGGTGGTTTTGGCTTGCTGACTCTCTAAGGCCTCGTCTCGTATGATTTGCCAGTTGTTTGAGAGCAAGGCCAGACCGGGTAGGCGGTTAACAGGGACGTAGGGTGTCTTTGGGACATTCGACATCAGAATCAAGAGTGCGTTGATGGGGGCCAAGCCACTGGACTGATGGGTCAATTGTCGCTTCAAGGGGAAGCGAATAACCCCCCGTAAATGGATAAATAATATCGAGCTTAGCCAGAGGAATAGAATGAGCCACTTCATGATGTGTTCGCGCCGTCCTTGAGTACAATCTAACGCATGTCAGACAACCTGCCCCTAACCCCTTTTGTTCACCTACGTGTCCACTCTGAGTTTTCAGTGGTCGATGGCATCGTGCGCATTGGTGACTTGATTTCACAAACGAAAAGTCAGTCCCAACCTGCGGTCGCCTTAACGGATCTTGCCAATGTCTTTGGCTTGATCAAGTTTTACAAAGCGGCGCGTTCCGCAGGGGTCAAGCCCATTGCTGGGTGTGATATCTGGCTAACGAATGAGGCAGAGCCCGAGAAACCTTTCCGCATTCTACTGCTTGTGGCCAATGAGCAGGGATATAGGAGTTTATGTGAGCTGATCACACGCGCCTGGCTTGAGAACGCCCATCAGGGTAAAGCCGCGATAAAACGTGAGTGGTTGATGGCGTCTGAGGGCTTGATTGTCCTGTCGGGTGCGCGTCACGGTGATGTGGGTCAAGCCTTAGTCAATGGGCAAACAGCGAGTGCCGAGCAGTTGGCAGCGCAGTGGCATGAAGCCTTGCCTGGGCGATATTTCATCGAGATCCAACGCACAGAAAATCAAGCCGATTGGAACTGCACTGACGCTTCTTTGGCGCTTGCGCAGAAATTGACTTTACCTGTCGTGGCAACCCATCCGGTTCAGTTTTTGAAGGCGGAAAACTATCGGGCGCATGAAGCACGGGTCTGTATTGCTGATGGTGAAATCCTGACGAACTCGAAACGCGAACGCCGTTTTACCGAAGACCAGTACTTGAAGTCGTCTGAAGAAATGGCAACGTTGTTTTCTGATGTGCCATCGGCCTTACAAAATACTTTGGCGATTGCCCAGCGTTGCAATTTAAGCTTGACGTTGGGGCAAGCCCGTCTGCCAGATTTCCCAACACCGTCTGGTTTGACAATTGACGATTATCTGTACACCTTGTCGCAAGAGGGTTTGGACGTTCGCTTGCGGCAGTTATTCCCCGATGAGGCGATGCGTCAAAGCCGGCGGCCAACCTATGAGGCGCGATTGAAGCTCGAGTGCGAGACCATCATCCAGATGGGTTTTGCGGGCTACTTTCTGATCGTGCAGGACTTTATCAACTGGGGTAAAAAAAATGGCGTACCCGTTGGACCGGGCCGTGGCTCGGGTGCTGGGTCTTTGGTTGCCTATTCCCTCGGTATCACCGATTTGGATCCGATTCGGTATGACCTGCTTTTTGAACGGTTTTTGAATCCCGAACGGGTTTCTATGCCCGATTTTGATATTGATTTTTGCCAAGACAATCGTGAACGCGTGATCGAGTACGTGAAACAGAAGTACGGTCGTCCCGCGGTTAGTCAGATTGCCACGTTTGGAACACTGGGTGCAAAGGCTGTTATCAGGGACGCGGGTCGGGTTTTGGATATGCCTTATATGCTCTGTGACGGGCTATCCAAACTCATTCCGTTTAACCCAGCAGACCCCTGGACGCTTGAGCGAAGCTTGGCGGATGAACCCGCTTTTAAAGCGCGTTACGAGAAAGAAGATGAGGTCCGGGCGCTGGTTGACTTGGCGCGACCGCTAGAAGGCTTAACCCGTAATGTTGGTATGCACGCGGGCGGGGTTTTGATTGCGCCGGGTAAGTTGACTGACTTCTGTCCGCTCTATTGCCAGCCAGGGCAAGAAGCAAACGCTATTTCACAGTTTGATAAAGATGATGTTGAAGCCGCTGGCTTGGTGAAGTTTGACTTCCTGGGACTGCGCAACTTGACGATTCTTGACTGGGCCGTGCGCTATGTGCGCAAATTCAATCCAGATCTTGCCGATTTTGATGTGATGGCGCTGACCTTAGACGATCCCAAGGTCTACCAGTTGTTGTGTGAGGCCAATACCACCGCGGTGTTTCAGCTTGAATCGCGCGGCATGAAAGAGTTGCTCAAGAAGCTGCGTCCTAGCCATTTCGAAGATGTGATTGCGGTACTTGCCCTGTATCGCCCGGGTCCTCTGGAATCGGGCATGGTCGACGATTTCGTAAACCGAAAGCATGGTCGAGCTTCTGTTGATTACTTTCATCCTGATCTGGAGCACACGCTAAAAAGCACGTATGGCGTGATTGTCTATCAGGAACAGGTCATGCTGATTTCTCAAATTATTGGGGGTTACTCACTCGGTAGTGCCGATCTTTTGCGGCGCGCCATGGGAAAAAAGAAAGCTGAGGAGATGGCTGAGCAGCGCGAGTTGTTTCAGGAAGGTGCAGCGAAAAAGGGGCATGATCCGAAACTGGCGGTCAAACTTTTTGATTTGATGGAAAAGTTTGCGGGTTATGGATTCAACAAGTCACATTCGGCTGCGTATGCGTTGATTGCGTATCATACGGCTTGGCTAAAGGCGCATCATCCGGCTGAATTTTTGGCGGCCACCCTATCTTCAGACATGGATGACACGGACAAAGTTCAGGCGTTTTGGCGCGACTGTCACGCCAATGGTGTGAAGGTGCTGCCGCCTGATGTTAATGCCTCGGGCTATCGTTTTGAGCCTGTCTGCGATGAGTTGTTTGAGCAAGGTAAGCCGCCGCGCACCATTCGTTATGGCCTCGGCGCCGTTAAGGGTATTGGGCAGGCTGCGATTGAGGAGATTGTGCGGGTGCGCGAGGCCGACGGGCCATTTGTGTCGCTTTTTGATTTTTGTCAGCGGGTTAATCGTCAGTTGGTTAATCGACGCAGTTTCGAATCGTTAATTAGGGCAGGTGCTTTCGATACGATTGCGTCCAATCGGGCGGCTTTGTTGGCGTCGTTGCCCACAGCGCTTGAGGCAGCTGAGCAAGCCGCGCGCAGTGTCTCTCAAGTCTCGCTGTTTGGCGATGATGGTAGCGATGTGGTGGCTGTTGCGCTTGAGAAAGCAACACCCTGGGACTTGCGTCGTCGACTCGCAGAAGAGAAGGCTGCCTTGGGATTCTTTTTTAGCGGGCACATGTTTGATGCGTGGCGTGACGAGGTTCGTCGCATGGTACCGCGGCCGCTTAATCAAGTGACGGCGTCACGTGACGTTCAGTGGTTGGCTGGCACGATCGCTGCCATACGAACCCAGATGACCCGACGCGGCAAAATGTTAATTGCCACGATTGACGATGGCACCGCACAGTTAGATGTCATGATTTTTAATGAGATGTACGAGGCGAACAGCGCCCGCTTACGCGAGGATGCCTTACTGGTTCTGGCGGGTAAGGTTTCTCTTGATGAGTATTCTGGTGGATTTCGTGTCTCTGTTGATGACGTGTTCGATTTGCAAACGATGCGTGAAGCTCGTGCCCGGGCGCTGTCAATCAAATTAAATGGCAATGCGGACGCAAGTCGGCTAGAGGCGATCTTGTCCCCTTATCGGGTCAGTGAGCCAGGAACGGGCATGCCAGTAGAAATACGATATGCCACCGAAGCTGCTGCTTGTCGTATTCGTCTTGGCCAACAGTGGTGCGTGCACGTGCCTGACACGTTATTACTTGAGCTAAGCGACTGGGTCGAGGCCGATGGATTTGAGATCGTTTACTAATAAGATCAGGGCTTGGCGCGATCACTTGCGTCGTGGTGTGGCGACTTTCCTTTTTGATAAGACGCTACAAAATGAAGGGCCTTTTCAAGAAGCCATCTTATTTGTGCGGTGGGATGCCAAGCTCGGTGACACAGTGGTTTTGTCATGGATGTGGCGCGCAATCAGGGCCCATCGACCGGACCTGAAGTTGTGGATTATCACCGGCCCAGCCTTCTACGACTGGTATGCCGGTACCTACGGTTTTGATAAGGTGCTTCTGGCGCCTAGCCGACCAAAGCTGCACGCCTTTTTTAAAATGACGGCTGATATAAAAAAGCCGAGGTATGTCGTGCATTTGTCGCAGGCGTTAAAAGCACGAGATTTATTTTTCTTGCGTTTGGTTCAGCCTGCACATGTGGCCAGTTTGGATGACTCTCTAAAGTGTATTGATATTAAGTTAGGTCAACTGACAGAGGGCAGGCACTTTTCTGAAAAGCTGGTTCCCTTCCTCGAGCAGCTTTCAATCCCTGTTTCTGATCGACGCTATTGGCTGCCTGAAAGCGAACCCGATCGAATTAAAATCATGCGTCATTGGCCTACTGAAGCGGTGACTGGGCTATGTCCTTATGGTGCCAGTAAGCACCGTTGCTTTAGCGATGCCAAAATGCTTTGGACGATTCAAACGTTATTGATGATCAGTACGACGCGAAAACAACGTATTCGAGTGTTATTGATTGTGACGTCAGATCATGTCCCTCGATTAACCGAATTGATGAGGTATCACGGGCTATCCGATGATGTATTGTTTCGACCGACGGCTAACTTGAGTGAACTGATTGAGCAAGTAAGGGCTTGTGACGGTGTGATTTCAGTGGATACGGGCCTTGTGCACGTGGCATCTGGTTTGCAAAAGCCGTTATTGGCTTTTTACCACCCGCCGAATGCCAAAAATCCGCTGACCGTGAATAACTTTGACAGTTGGCATCCCAATTCAAACCAAGCTCAAGCGCTAGTCGCCGACAAAGTTAAGCCGCAAAGAATAGATGCCTTTGACGATGATCGGCTTCATGCAGCGCTTGAGCAGTTTTTGGATCGGGTGATTGTTTAGGTAAATTTCTTTTTAACGTTCATTATTTCCCTAATTGCATCAATGACTTCTTGAGGATTTATTGAGTTTGTCTCCGGACAGCCATAACCGTCGGGAGTGCCCCATTCACGACCACTACCACGAATAATTTTCACCCATGGTTTGTCATGCTGCACGCTTGCATTTGTCCATGCAAGACAAACCGTGGGTTTTTTAAGCGTGAACGAAAGATTGTATAACGCTGAATCAAATCCGATTAAGGCGTCACAGCCCCACACATGAGAAATGAGTTCTTTCAAACCAAATTTTGAGACAGCGTTTTTAAGCTTTAGGTCACAACCACCTGATAGCAGTTTGCTGGCATAAATGTTTTCTTTTGCACCTGACCCAAGAAGTACGATTTCAGCATCTGGATATACAGCTCTAAGTTTTGTCAAAATTGCACGTAGATTATCCAATCGCATCATTTTTAAAGGATTACTTGCCCCAACTGCCACTGCGATTTTAAGACGACTGGTAGTTTGTGATTTCAGATTTTGAAACTTTGCCAGAAGTTGAGTGTTGTCCATTAGGTCAGGATTTAATCCTGTTGATGTACAAAATTTTTCCAGTGCATCGCCAACATAAAAGGGGTATGCGATCGAAGTGGTAAAGCGTGTATGGTTCCTTAGCTGCCCAACCCTCGTGAAACCAATTTTGTTGGGTATGTGTAGCAGGTCAACGAGATTTTCGGTTAGTGAGAAATCCATGACATAAAGCGTGTGTACATTCAGATTGTTTATTATTTTTACAAGATTTAGTCGGCGTATGGGATTGGTTCTATGTCTATCGGTGTATCTTAAAGTGGGTATGCTTAGACTTTCGTAAAGCATGGCAGAAGCATCCCTTGTCAGGACTAATAAGTTGTCCCTTCCGTGCTTTTCTGCGAGTGAATTAATTACTGAGAGTCTTAAAAACGCGTCGCCTAAACCATCGGTACTCAACACCATGTATTTGCTGCGGGTGGACGAATTTCTTCGTAATTTATGTTTACGAGTCAAAAAATATGTCAGTTGATGACTTAAAAAGGCTTTGATGTGTGTCGACTTTAACCAGTTTGGTTTTTTCATGGTCAGATGCGACCCAACTGGAATTGAGAGTTACACACACATGGCAATCGACAGAGTAAGTTGCAATATATTGAAAGCTGCATAGATAATGAACTTCATCGTTTGAAGTTTTGTTTTTTGTCTGATTCGGTCGCTAATGTAGCAAAAAATATCATGAATGTCGTCGCAAAGTGTGGCAACAGGGTGTAGGTGATACCCGTTATCAGAAAATACAAGATGACCACAGGCGCGGCCAACGGCGTTTGGTTAGGAGCCGTTCGATGCCGCCACGCGACGAAAGCGATAGACAGGAAGAACAAGAGATTGGCTAATGTCCAAATCAGGCCATGTTTGGCAATTGAGTCTAGATACATGTTGTGGATATCGTTTGATGGATAGCCATAACTTGCCAGTCGTTTTTTTTCTTCGTCGTTTAAGAGGGATGAACGTTCTGCGAACTCAGCGAAATCGGGAAAATGTGCGGCACTACCGGGCCCCAAAAGCAAAACTCCAGGGGCTACAGAGGCTTTTTCTAGGGCGTGTTCAATGGATAGTTGCCATAGCGTTAAGCGGATCCAGTTCGAACTAACCGTTTGCGTCTGCGTAACTGACAGGGCTCGTTCAGTGATGTGGTGGATTTGCGCTGGAAACAAGTGTTTGGCAGGGAAGTAAGCAAGCGCTGCGATGGCGATGAGTAACCCAAGTGCTTTCATTTGAAATAGCAGTAGGTAAATGAAAAGGGCAGCGGCGGCGCCTAACCAGGGCCCTCTGGCGCCGCTAAGAACCAGAAGCACAAATGTCAAAAGGGCAGTAGCGGCGAAAAATACCCGCCAATATTTTGACCATCTTTTATCGAAAACAAACGGCGTTAAAAAGACCACCAAAAAGCCGCACAGCACGCCCCAAACATCAACCAACCAGGTGGCGCCGGCAATGCGAGAGGCTCCAGCGTTGGGTATAGAGGAAAGGGTCAAAATGCCGGCAATCCAGAAACCGATCAGTGCGCCGGTCAGTGCAAAGCCTCGGCTTGTGGCAGATCGAAAGGCGAGCAACAAGGGCGCAAAAATGATCAAGTACAAACTCTTTCTGGCGATCAGTGCCAAGTCCTCGGTGCTGATTTGCATAATCAGGCCGGCCAAAATACCAAAAGCATAGATTGCCAGTGCCATGACAATGAGTTTGTTGCCGATGACATCTCGCCGATAAGCGGGATCGCTGGCCAAGCGAATGAGAAAATATAGCGTGAGTAAACCAGTGGCAATGTAGATCACCGGCTTAGATAAAAAAATACCCGCACCCAGGAGAAAAACCAATGCGTGTTCGGTAAAGGGATACAGGGTTTGTCTATTCATTATGAGTCATGTGAACAATAGCTACGCGCGCTGATGATAGCAGTTAGCAACTAATGGGGAGCTTTGTGTAAACCGAGTCATCGCTAGAAGTGACTTTGAATCCAATACAACACCAGACCAGCGTATTCTTTGATGATGCTGCGGCTCGCCAGTAGTGTTTGCATATTGGGTTGCCATGGGGATCGGTCAAAGGTGGACTTCCAGCGAATTTGGCGGGGCAGCGGGGCCGCAGTCGCTTGTATCGATGTGCTGGCGAAGGCCGCCATTGCACGGGGCATATGCAGCGCTGAAGTGACTAACAGCACACGTTTTTTTTGAAAGGCACGCAAGGTTTGATCGGTCAGTGTGGCGTTTTCTCGGGTGTTTTGGCTTTGGGTTTCTTCAGCAATGGCATCGGCTGGGATGCCGAGCTGTCGCAATGACCTGGCCATGGTTGCGGTGTCACTGATATTGCCTTCAAGCGCGCCACCAGACAGGACGATCAGCGGCGCTCTTTGTGCCAAATATAGGTCGGCGGCGCGTGATTCACGACTGATCACTGCATTGGCATCGTAGGGTTCAAACCAGTTTGCACGATTGCCCTGAACATGACCGCCTAGCACGACGATGGCGTCCACCGTTGGTGCCTGCATGTCTGGTCCAAATGTGTAGCGATTTTCGAGCCAACCACCCGCATACAGCGTGGTGATGGGCAGTGACCAAGCGAGTGTCCAGAGAACACCGAAGATGACCGCAAGACTGGCCAAAAACCGGCGCTTAAAAAAGAGAAGCAAGATAGCCAATACAAAAACCGCTAACGTGACGTTAGGCGGAAAGAGCAAGCCATAAGAAATTTGACTAACCAGGCTGTTCATGGTCGAGCTGTTCGGCTGGGCTTGGTCTGGCTAATTGATCGATGGCAACATGAAGCACGGTGTTTAAGTCTGGCCATTGTCCGAGCGATCCCAAGACAATCGCTTCAGTTGACCTCGGGGCGGTTATTGCTGGGTCAGTTACACCGAATAGGGTGATTTGCTTTGCGCGGACAGTTGCGGCTAAGTGCGACACCCCGGAATCATTGCACAAAACCAAGCTTGCTTGTTTGGCAAGCGCAGCCAAGGCTGTAAGGCTTACCGGCCCGATGAGCTGGGCGCTTGGCGTTGTGAGCCTAATTTGTTCTTGCTCACTGGCTGGCGGGCAGGCGATGACCCGATGCCCAACAGCTTGTAGCGCTTTTATGAGTGCGTCAAAGTGCGGCCAAACCTTAATTTGTCCTTTGTGTAAGCCGGTTGCGGTTGGCGCGACCAAGATAAAACCGCCGGGTGTCAGCCCTTCAGCGCGTATGAGATCCAAGGCGACTTGCTCGTCGAGGGGTGGGGGTGTTATCAAGGCCTGAGACGGTTCGGCGCCAGGTGGTGGCAGCTGCCACTGCTGCGCCGCTTGTTTGATCAGGTGCCACCATTTATGGGCGGCATGCCATTGAGGCGATGTCTTGGTCACGGGCCATTGCAGCAATAGAGAACGACCGTCGTGTCGATAGCCCAGGCTGGGGATGCCAGCCAGTCTAAAAATAGCGGCGCTTGATAACGAATCAGGCAAGATAATGCCCCTGTTGGCTTTGTGTTTAGAGTGTTGTGCTGCTTGGGTTGCTTTGAGATCTTTACCGAACTGGCCACTGAGTGGAACAAACGCTTTCGGTTTGAATTGAGCAACCAGGGGTTGCGCCCAGGGTCGGCCATAAATCACCATGTCATGACCGCAGTTTGCAAGCCACTGCACGCATGGCAGACTCATACAGACATCACCAACCCAATTGGGCAAGCGTAGCGCGATGGTGAAGGGCTGGTTTTTTTGTGAAGACATGACGCGCAAGGCAGCGTGGTGTTCGTTTGTTATAAGCATCGATTGAACAGAGCGAGCCGCAGAGTTTGGATTTGAATCGGTACAATTCGCTTGTTGTTGTAGAGATTAGCACTAACAGAGCCGCTGCACATGGGGCACACTCAGTTCCCTGAAGTTGGCAAAAGGATAACGTTGAAGTCGTCTGGTACATCTTCGCATCATGACCACCCCCTTAAGAACAAAGTCTGGGGTCGCATTTACTCACGGGTAGGGGGGTATTGGAAGGCCCTAGCCGTTGCCGCGGTTTTTATGGCCTTGGCAGCCGCCACGCAGCCCACGTTGGCTGTGGCCATGAAACCCCTGATTGATGACGGTTTGTCAGGCGCAAAGCCCGATTATGTATGGCAAGTGCCACTCGCGATTGTGTCACTGGTGCTACTTCGGGGTATTTGTGCCTTTATTAGTGATTATTTGATGGCATGGGTGGCCAATAACTTGTTGTTGGGTCTGCGCAAAGACATGTTTGAGAGACTTCTGTCCTTGCCTGACAGCGAATTTAAGCGAGGCGATAGTGGGCGGTTGATGAATCGGTTTACGGTGGACGCGGGTAACATCACTTCGACCGCTACCAACGTGATCACCATTCTGGTGCGGGAAAGTTTGGTTGTCTTGTCGCTACTGGCGGTCCTGTTTTATATGTCGTGGCAGCTGGCGACCATCGTCGTGATTATCTTGCCTGGCTCGGTGTTTATCACCCGTTTGTTTCTCAAACGTCTGCGGCGGATTAATCGGGAAACCATCAGTACCAACGCCAAACTGGCAGAAGTGGTTTCAGAGGGCATCACGGGTCAGCGCGTCATCAAACTGTTTGACGGCTATGACTCTGAAAGCTCACGATTCGGTGGGGTCAATGCCAGTCTGCGTCGGCACCAAATGAGAAGTGCGATTGCAGACTCGGCGCTTCGGCCAATCATTCAAGTCATCATTGCCATCTCGGTATCTATTGCTATTGGGGTGGCCTTACACGAGGCGGACTCA
Source organism: Burkholderiaceae bacterium (assembly GCA_965656505.1). GTDB lineage: Bacteria > Pseudomonadota > Gammaproteobacteria > Burkholderiales > Burkholderiaceae_B > Algicoccus. The sequence goes on from CBFHKV010000013.1 coordinate 45,009, forward strand.
GGTCTTTTAACAGTCGGTAGTTTTGCGGCTTTTATGGCGGCCTTGGCTCAAATATTCGATCCAGTAAAACGCCTAACTAATGTGCTTGGCAACATGCAGCGTATGTTGGCTTCTGCCGAAAGCGTCTTCGATTTGGTTGACCAGCCAGGTGAGGATTTGAGTAAAGGCGAAGATTTTCCGGCACCCGTGGTCGGACGTATCCAGTTTTCACATGTTGAACATCGGTTTGCCGACGCCGAAGTCGATACGTTAAGAGACGTAAGCCTTGATATCGAGCCGGGTCAGATCGTGGCGCTAGTTGGGCGCTCGGGTAGTGGCAAAACCACTTTGGTCAATATGTTGGCCCGATTTGTGGATCCAACCGCAGGATCGGTGCAAATTGATGGCGTGGATATTCGCAAACTGGCTCTGCGTAACTTGAGGGCGCATTTGTCACTGGTTAGCCAGGATGTGGTCTTATTTAATACCTCGATTGCAGCGAATGTGGGTTACGGCTCATTACAGCAGGCGACGGAAAGTCAAATTCGCGATGCACTGGCCGCCGCTAATTTATTGGCTTTTGTGGATGGATTGCCGAACGGCATACACACTGAGGTTGGCGAAAATGCGACACGACTCTCGGGTGGACAGCGACAACGGTTAGCCATTGCGCGTGCGCTCATTAAGGATGCACCCATCTTGATTCTTGATGAGGCCACCTCTGCGTTGGATAATGAGTCTGAGCGCCAAGTGCAAGGCTCATTGGAACGACTGATGAAGGGGCGCACAACTGTGGTTATTGCCCATCGTTTATCAACGGTTCAAAATGCCGATCGCATTGTTGTACTGGATCAGGGCAGGATCATAGAGAGTGGCTCACACGATGTCCTGATTCAACAAGATGGTGCTTATGCGGCGCTGTACAAAATGCAATTTAGAGCGGACTGACGACTCGAAGGTAAGCGCCTCACAAATGCCTACATCAATACGATGTCGTATTGTTCTTGAGTGCAACTGGTTGAGACTTCCATGGATATGGGTTTGCCGATGAAGTCACCGAGCATGGCGAGGTGTTGGCTTTCGTCCTCTAGAAAAAGATCGACTACTTGTTGAGAGGCCAATATCCGAAATTCTTTGGGATTAAATTGTTTTGCCTCTCGTAAAATTTCCCGCAAAATTTCGTAACAGACGCTTCGGTTGGTTAATATGCGTCCGCGACTGTCACACGTTGGGCAGGGTTCGCACAGTTGGTTGGCCAAAGAATCTCGGGTCCGTTTGCGTGTCATTTCGACCAAGCCGAGTTGACTGAACTCGCTGACCGTGGTTTTTGTGCGATCGGTGGTTAACGCCCGTTTGAGAGCCTCCAATACGGATTGCTGATGTTCTGGGTCGGACATGTCGATGAAATCGATAACGACGATGCCGCCTAAGTTGCGCAGGCGCAGCTGACGCGCAATGGCTTGAGCGGCTTCAAGGTTGTTTTTAAAAACCGTGTCGTCGAAGTTACGACCGCCGACAAAGCCGCCTGTGTTGACGTCGACAGTGGTCAGCGCTTCGGTCTGGTCAATGATGAGATAGCCGCCCGATTTGAGGTCAACGCGACGCGAAAGGGCGAGTCTGATTTCTTCGTCGACGTTGGCGAGATCGAAAAGCGGCCTTTCTCCTCGGTATTGAGCGATTTTGGCAACAACGCTGGGTGTGTAAGTCTTCGCCCATTCCTGCATCTGCTGACAAACCGATCTCGAGTCGACCAAAATTTGTTGCGTCTTTGGTGTGACGATGTCACGTAAGACGCGCTGCGGCAACGTGAGGTCTTCGTATAACAGGCTTGGGGTTGTTGCCGTTTTAGCCGTTGACTGGATGTTGTGCCACAACTGCATCAAGTAATCAATATCCGCTTTTAGCGATTCTTCAGGTGCTTCTTCGGCTTGGGTCCGAATAATGAAACCTCCAGACTTGTTCTCGGGTGACAAAGCCAAGACCCAATCCCTAAGGCGTTGGCGCTCGTACTCAGAGACGATCTTTTGAGAGACGCCGACGTGAGGATCGTGAGGTAAATACACAAGGAGACGGCCTGCGACACTAATTTGCGTCGACAATCGCGCGCCCTTGGTGCCAATCGGGTCTTTGATGACCTGCACCATGATGGTTTGTCCCTCGAAAAGGATTTTTTCTATTGGCGTAGTGGTCACACCCGCGGTGCGTTCTTGCCGGTGTTCCCGTACGTCCGCGATGTGGATGAAGGCGGCTTTTTCTAGTCCGATCTCAACAAAGGCGCTTTGCATACCCGGAAGTACGCGCACGACCCGCCCTAACCGGATGCTGCCGACCTGCCCGCGGTAGGATGTCCTTTCAAGGTGAAGTTCTTGAACGACGCCTTGGCAGATCAGGGCGACGCGCGTTTCAAAGGGTGTGACATTGATGTAGATGTCTTCGTTCAGTGGATCCATTGAGTGGCCAATCCTAATTGCATGAGGCATTTTTGAGATGGTTTAACCGAAGGGTAGAGGTCTTCGGGGAAAGAAGCAAAAAAATATAAGGGTCAACCCTGCCGTTTAATTTGACAGTCGTGCAAAATACGTTCATAATTCCGTTCCTTCGCTGTTCGAACAAACTTTCAGCGAAACGCTCTTTAACAACCAAACAACCGATAAGTGTGGGCATTTGATTACGAAATGCGAAGCGAATCGACAGTGGGTGAGGAAGCTGCAAGGCGACTGAATTTATTGTTGGTAACGCGGACCGAAATGTAAAAGCAAGTGCTCACAAAAAAAGAAGCAAGGTAAGGAAGCTTGGGCTCAAGGCATGTCAAAGTGTGTTGAGTCAGGTGACTTTGTCGAGTTTTTTTGAGTGATGCGCCGTGTCTGGCGAGTGGTTTACGGACTGCGAGTTAGGCGCGGGAAAAACTACAGTGATTAAACTAAAGAGTTTGATCCTGGCTCAGATTGAACGCTAGCGGGATGCTTTACACATGCAAGTCGAACGGCAGCGCGGACTTCGGTCTGGCGGCGAGTGGCGAACGGGTGAGTAATGTATCGGAACGTGCCCAGTAGCGGGGGATAACTACTTGAAAGAGTAGCTAATACCGCATACGCCCTACGGGGGAAAGGGGGGGATCGCAAGACCTCTCACTATTGGAGCGGCCGATATCGGATTAGCTAGTTGGTGGGGTAAAGGCTCACCAAGGCGACGATCCGTAGCTGGTTTGAGAGGACGACCAGCCACACTGGGACTGAGACACGGCCCAGACTCCTACGGGAGGCAGCAGTGGGGAATTTTGGACAATGGGGGAAACCCTGATCCAGCCATCCCGCGTGTGCGATGAAGGCCTTCGGGTTGTAAAGCACTTTTGGCAGGAAAGAAATGGCACGGGTTAATAACCCGTGTTGATGACGGTACCTGCAGAATAAGCACCGGCTAACTACGTGCCAGCAGCCGCGGTAATACGTAGGGTGCAAGCGTTAATCGGAATTACTGGGCGTAAAGCGTGCGCAGGCGGTTCGGAAAGAAAGATGTGAAATCCCAGGGCTTAACCTTGGAACTGCATTTTTAACTACCGGGCTAGAGTGCGTCAGAGGGGGGTGGAATTCCGCGTGTAGCAGTGAAATGCGTAGATATGCGGAGGAACACCGATGGCGAAGGCAGCCCCCTGGGATGACACTGACGCTCATGCACGAAAGCGTGGGGAGCAAACAGGATTAGATACCCTGGTAGTCCACGCCCTAAACGATGTCAACTAGCTGTTGGGGCCTTCGGGCCTTAGTAGCGCAGCTAACGCGTGAAGTTGACCGCCTGGGGAGTACGGTCGCAAGATTAAAACTCAAAGGAATTGACGGGGACCCGCACAAGCGGTGGATGATGTGGATTAATTCGATGCAACGCGAAAAACCTTACCTACCCTTGACATGTCTGGAATCCCGAAGAGATTTGGGAGTGCTCGCAAGAGAACCGGAACACAGGTGCTGCATGGCTGTCGTCAGCTCGTGTCGTGAGATGTTGGGTTAAGTCCCGCAACGAGCGCAACCCTTGTCATTAGTTGCTACGAAAGGGCACTCTAATGAGACTGCCGGTGACAAACCGGAGGAAGGTGGGGATGACGTCAAGTCCTCATGGCCCTTATGGGTAGGGCTTCACACGTCATACAATGGTCGGGACAGAGGGTTGCCAACCCGCGAGGGGGAGCTAATCCCACAAACCCGATCGTAGTCCGGATTGCAGTCTGCAACTCGACTGCATGAAGTCGGAATCGCTAGTAATCGCGGATCAGAATGTCGCGGTGAATACGTTCCCGGGTCTTGTACACACCGCCCGTCACACCATGGGAGTGGGTTTCACCAGAAGTAGTTAGCCTAACCGCAAGGGGGGCGATTACCACGGTGGGATTCATGACTGGGGTGAAGTCGTAACAAGGTAGCCGTATCGGAAGGTGCGGCTGGATCACCTCCTTTAAGAGCGAAGCGTTGTGCTTGGCATGGCAGTTTTTAGGTGTCCACACTTATCGGTTGTTTGAGATGTGCAAAGGGTTAAATGCTGGATCGGTTGGGTCTGTAGCTCAGTCGGTTAGAGCACCGTCTTGATAAGGCGGGGGTCGTTGGTTCGAATCCAACCAGACCCACCATGGGAACTGGGGGATTAGCTCAGCTGGGAGAGCACCTGCTTTGCAAGCAGGGGGTCGTCGGTTCGATCCCGTCATCCTCCACCAAAGAGCAGTGTCGCATGGTGGTTGTTCGCGGTCCAGGGTGGTGGTTGGATTGGAGTGGTGGTGAGTAGTGTGTAGTGATGAGCAGTGCGTAGTGATGAGCAGTGCGTAGTGATGAGCAGTGCGTAGTGATGAGCAAGCTTTGTGGGGGGTATACACAGGGGTGTTGATCACTGAGCATTGGAGACAATGTTTGGCAGTGTTTAGGTGAGGCTAAGGTTTCACGTTAACTCTTTGTTCTTTAACAATTGGGAAGAAGCACAACGAGAAGTGTCTGCGTTCAGGCAGTCGATGGCATACAGGTGCGATTGGCTCAGAAAGGGCGCAGAGACGGGTTGTGATTGCATTAAAAAGTAGTAATTTGTTCTAACTCAAGCCTTTGTTGGTGATTATCGTTGGTGATTATCTTTAGTGATGGTCTTTAATGATTTTTATTAATGAAGGGCCTTGTATGGAAGAACGGCACACAAACGCAAAAACTCAGCAAGTAAGACGTTCTATGGCGCTGTGATGGTGACGGTTTCGGCCCGAGCCTGCAACGTTATAGGATCAAGTGACTAAGTGCATGTGGTGGATGCCTTGGCGATCACAGGCGAAGAAGGACGTGGCAGCCTGCGAAAAGCTGCGGGGAGCTGGCAAACAAGCTTTGATCCGCAGATATCCGAATGGGGAAACCCACTTACCGCGAGGTAGGTACCCTAGACTGAATACATAGGTCTAGCGGGGCGAACCGGGTGAACTGAAACATCTAAGTAACCCGAGGAAAAGAAATCAACCGAGATTCCGAAAGTAGTGGCGAGCGAAATCGGAACAGCCGGTGCGTTTTAGCTGGTGTGATAGTTGAACAGTCTGGAAAGTCTGGCCATAGCAGGTGATAGCCCTGTAGACGAAATCACGTTAGTGGAACTAGGCGCACGACAAGTAGGGCGGGACACGTGAAATCCTGTCTGAAGATGGGGGGACCATCCTCCAAGGCTAAATACTCGTGATCGACCGATAGTGAACCAGTACCGCGAGGGAAAGGCGAAAAGAACCCCGGAAGGGGAGTGAAATAGATCCTGAAACCGCATGCATACAAACAGTAGGAGCCTCTATATGGGGTGACTGCGTACCTTTTGTATAATGGGTCAGCGACTTACATTCAGTGGCAAGCTTAACCGAATAGGGCAGGCGTAGCGAAAGCGAGTCCGAATAGGGCGATATAGTCGCTGGGTGTAGACCCGAAACCAGGTGATCTATCCATGGCCAGGTTGAAGGCACGGTAACACGTGCTGGAGGACCGAACCCACTAATGTTGAAAAATTAGGGGATGAGCTGTGGATAGGGGTGAAAGGCTAAACAAACCTGGAAATAGCTGGTTCTCTCCGAAAACTATTTAGGTAGTGCCTCACGTATTACTGCCGGGGGTAGAGCACTGTTATGGCTAGGGGGTCATGGCGACTTACCAAACCATGGCAAACTCCGAATACCGGCAAGTATGAGCGTGGGAGACAGAGCACCGGGTGCTAACGTCCGGACTCAAGAGGGAAACAACCCAGACCGCCAGCTAAGGTCCCCAACTATTGCTAAGTGGGAAACGAAGTGGGAAGGCATAGACAGTCAGGAGGTTGGCTTAGAAGCAGCCACCCTTTAAAGAAAGCGTAATAGCTCACTGATCGAGTCGTCCTGCGCGGAAGATGTAACGGGGCTCAAGCAATAGACCGAAGCTGCGGGTGTGTACTTTTAGTACACGCGGTAGGAGAGCGTTCTGTAAGCCTGCGAAGGTGGCTTGTAAAGGCTGCTGGAGGTATCAGAAGTGCGAATGCTGACATGAGTAGCGATAAAGGGGGTGAAAAGCCCCCTCGCCGTAAGTCCAAGGTTTCCTGCGCAACGTTCATCGGCGCAGGGTGAGTCGGCCCCTAAGGCGAGGCAGAGATGCGTAGCTGATGGGAAGCTGGTTAATATTCCAGCACCGTCGTATGGTGCGATGGGGGGACGGATTGCGGAAGGTCATCAGGGTGTTGGACGTCCCTGTTGCTGCATTGTAGAAGGCGCTTAGGCAAATCCGGGCGCGTGATTCAAGGGTGTGGCACGAGCGAACTTAGGTTTGCGAAGTGATTGGAAGTGGTTCCAGGAAAAGCCTCTAAGCTTCAGCCATACGAGACCGTACCGCAAACCGACACAGGTGGACGGGATGAATATTCCAAGGCGCTTGAGAGAACTCAGGAGAAGGAACTCGGCAAATTGATACCGTAACTTCGGGAGAAGGTATGCCCCGGTAGTGTGAAGAGCCTGCGCTTGGAGCATGAAGGGGCCGCAGAGAATCGGTGGCTGCGACTGTTTATTAAAAACACAGCACTCTGCTAAGACGAAAGTCGACGTATAGGGTGTGACGCCTGCCCGGTGCCGGAAGGTTAAGTGATGGGGTGCAAGCTCTTGATCGAAGCCCCGGTAAACGGCGGCCGTAACTATAACGGTCCTAAGGTAGCGAAATTCCTTGTCGGGTAAGTTCCGACCTGCACGAATGGCGTAACGATGGCCACACTGTCTCCTCCTGAGACTCAGCGAAGTTGAAGTGTTTGTGATGATGCAATCTACCCGCGGCTAGACGGAAAGACCCCATGAACCTTTACTGTAGCTTTGCATTGAATTGTGAACCGGCTTGTGTAGGATAGGTGGGAGGCGTAGAAGCGTGGTCGCTAGACTGCGTGGAGCCACCCTTGAAATACCACCCTGGTTTGTTTGCGATTCTAACCTTGGCCCGTTATCCGGGTTGGGGACAGTGCATGGTGGGCAGTTTGACTGGGGCGGTCTCCTCCTAAAGCGTAACGGAGGAGTTCGAAGGTACGCTAGGTACGGTCGGAAATCGTGCTGATAGTGCAATGGCATAAGCGTGCTTGACTGTGAGACTGACAAGTCGAACAGGTGCGAAAGCAGGACATAGTGATCCGGTGGTTCTGAATGGAAGGGCCATCGCTCAACGGATAAAAGGTACTCTGGGGATAACAGGCTGATACCGCCCAAGAGTTCATATCG
>CBFHKV010000014.1:0-22549 GCA_965656505.1 Burkholderiaceae bacterium
TGGTGGGCGGTACAAGGTTCGAACTTGTGACCCCTGCCGTGTGAAGGCAGTGCTCTACCACTGAGCTAACCGCCCCCGATGTATCGCTGATACGAAACACTAGGCATTACCGAATGCTCAAAGAGAGCATGATTATACACAGACCATGCAAAGCCTCATGCGTCAGCACTCGGGTGGTCTATCCATTTAATTGCATTGGCGAAAAGGCGTGTGTAGCCGTCAATTAGATAGCCAACCCAAGATCGTTTTGGTTCACTTCTTCGATGAGGGCTTGGCGCTCGCGGATGCAGTGCTTGGCTTCGCAAGCGCATTGGCAACAATCAGCTGCAACGTTCAGAAGACTCATAAACGATTGGGTGCTAAACGCCTACTGAGACAAATGCAGCAAACGCCAAAGCGATCAGTGCAAGCACAACGCCTGCGCCTAATGCAAGACTGCCACGCGTGAGCGACAGACGCGATAAGTGTGATGTACCCAGCAATACTGACTTCTCCGGATGGCGTCGATCTTCGATCGATACGCTGTAGCCCATGACGACCCCACTAAAAATGAGACCCGATTGATATTGATTCTCATTTTTAACTCAAATAGCAATGAGTCGCAACAACTTTTAAGTGAAAACGATCAAGGACTTACAAGTAACCCTGAGCTTGGTTTCTTGTCGACACGCTGACAAAACAGTCGACGGCGTTTAGTCAAGGCGAGAGCAAAAAAACACACCAGCACGGGTTAGCGCCGCCGATTGCGCAACGCCTGATCAAGCGAATACTTGCCAGGCCCCATGCTGGCAATCAACAGGTAGGCGGCAATAATTGCCAAGTTTTTGTAGAACTGCGCCTCATTGAAGGCGGGATCGATACCTAGCCAAAAGGGATGACCAAAATAGGTCACGGGGATCAACCAAACGACGACCAGTCCAGCAATGAGACGGCTCTTTAGCCCCACCAAAACCATCAACCCGGCGGCGAGCTGGAACAGGCCATTGGCGTAGGCAAACCAAAGCGGCGCCGAGGCGCCGCCGGCCAGACTTTCCATCATGCGTAAGGTTGCCGGATTGTTTAAGAAATGCGTCACGTCTCCCAACTTTTGAGCGCCGTACACCACCATAATCGGTGCCATCAGTACCCGTGACAACAACAAAGCGAGATCTGAAATCAAAATGTCATCCTGAATTTGGTTGATCAGTGGTTGATCACCGGTAGCGCTTATTTTTCTCTTTCTGACTCAAGCTGGCGCCACAGCGTCTGCTGCTTAGACACCTCATCCAACACCTGCAAGTAAGCCTCGTGCGCTTCGAGTTCTTGGGCGCTTGGCGCAATCGTGGGGAGATCGACGAACTGTCGCTTTTGAGCGGGTGTGTTTTGAGTGACATCGTAGACGTCGTCGATGGCCAGACTATCTTGTCCGCGGGTCATGGCAAGCCATACTTCGGCCAACAGGCGTGAATCTAGCAGCGCACCGTGCAGTGTTCGGTGCGCGTGACTGACCCCATACCGCTCACATAAAGCGTCTAGGGAATTTCGCTTGCCTGGATAGAGTGTTTTGGCATGCTGCAAAGAATCCGTCACCGGACCAGACACGTCCGTCACTTTCCCGTGCCCTAGGCGACCAAGTTCCGAATTCAAAAACTTAAGATCAAACGGCGCGTTGTGAATGATCAGCTCCGCTTCTTTGACAAAAGCCATTAGGTCTTCGACCACGTGAGCAAATTTCGGCTTATCCGCAAGAAACTCAGTGGTCAGTCCATGCACTTCCAACGCCCCCGGATCGCTGTCGCGTTCCGGATTCAGATACACATGAAAGTCACGACCCGTGATGCTTCGATTGACAACTTCAATGGCGCCAATCTCAATGATGCGGTGACCATCATCTGGATCTAAACCGGTCGTTTCAGTGTCAAGAATGACCCATCGCATTGGGCGGCTCCTGTGTTGGCGGCGTTTCGGGTGAGTGGTCCGGTGCCTGATTGGGCGTACCATCCGATTGCCGCAAGGCTTCGGTCTCAAGCGCGTCTTGTTCAATCACACCACGCACATGGCGACTAGCGATCAAGGTGTAGGCCACAGGCACCACATACAACGTCAAAAAGGTACCCAACAGAAGCCCACCCACGAGCACCCAACCGATCTGCTCGCGAGACTCTGCCCCGGCACCGGAGGAAAACGCCAACGGCACCGCCCCCAAAACCATGGCGCCGGTTGTCATCAAAATCGGACGCAACCGCAGCACGCTGGCTTGCACGACCGCCTCACGCAAGGCATGGCCCTGTTCGCGCAGTTGCGTGGCGAACTCAACGATCAAAATACCGTGTTTGGTGATCAGTCCCACCAATGTGACCAAACCAATTTGACTGTAAATCGATAAGGTCCCGCCCGTAAAATACAGCGCAGCCAACGCACCGGTCATGGCCAGCGGAACCGTCAACATAATAATCAGTGGATTTCGCCAACTCTCAAACTGGGCCGCTAGCACCAGATAAATAAATAGCAAGGCCATGCCGAACACAAGATAAATACCGAACGAGGCGTCTTTGTATTCGCGGGATTGGCCATCGAGATCGAGCTGCACGGTACTGGGGAACATTTCCTCGGCTTGGGCAAACATGTGATCCAAGACCTCGCCCATGGTGTAACCCGGCAAGATGCTGGCCTGCACCTTGACCGCCCGTAGGCGGTTGAAGTGATTCAAGGATTGGGGCGCAACAGTCTCTTGGACGGTTGCCACGTTGTCGAGTTGCACCATGCTGCCATCACGAGCGCGGACATACATCCCGGAAATGTCCATGGGTTGGGTGCGATCTCTAGCTGCCATCTGCACCACCACCTCGTACTGCTCGCCATCTTGCTTGAATCGCGTCACTTGTCGACCGCCTAGCATGGTCTCAAGTGTGCGCCCTACCGTCGCCACATCAACACCCAAATCAGCGAGCTTGCCACGGTCAACATCCACCCGGATTTCTGGGGTATTCATGCGTAGATCCATTTCAACATTGGCCAAACCAGGATAAGAAGCCAACGAATCCATGTAGTCACCCACCATGTCATAGAGTTCTGAATAAGAGGCCTGACTCATGATGACAAACTCAATCGGACGCGACGTCGCGCGCAAGCCAAACGATGGCGGATTGGCCGGAAACGCCCTCACCCCAGGCAAAGCCATAAACTGGGGAAACAGTTCCCGTGCGATGTCTTGCTGCTTTCTTTCACGTTCGTCCCACGGCTTTAGTCTTAAGATCGCAAAGCCATCGGCCACGGTCGGAAAACCCACAATCAATTGGCGCGCTGCTGCCTCAGGGATTTTTTCATACATGGCTTCGATTTGTTGGGCACTCGACATGGTGTATCCCAAGGTCGCGCCCTCGGGACCGGATATCACCCCGAATATCACCCCACGGTCTTCTGTCGGGGCCAGTTCACTTTTGAGATTGGTGAAAAACAAACCACTGCTTGCGGCCACGACCATACCGAGCAACACCACCCACAAACGGCGGTTTAACGCGACTGTCAGTGATCGGCGATAACCATTGCTCAGGGCATTCAACCAACCTTCGATCACGTTATAGACTTTTCCATGATTCTGTTCGCGCTTTAGCATGCGTGAACACATCATCGGGGTCAGCGTCAACGCCACAAAGCCAGACACCAGTACCGCCCCTGCTAGGGTGAGGGCAAACTCGATAAATAGGCGCCCCGTACGACCGGTGGCAAACGCCAGTGGCGCATAGACCGTCACCAGGGTCAACGTCATGGCGATGACCGCAAAGGCAATTTCACGCGTGCCTTTGAATGCCGCCTGTACAGGAGAAAACCCTTTCTCTATGTAGCGATACACATTCTCTAAGACCACAATCGCGTCGTCCACGACCAAACCGATCGCCAACACCATGGCCAGCAGCGTCAAGGTATTGATCGAGAAACCAAACAAATACATCAATCCAAACGCACCAATCAGTGACACCGGAATCGTGACGATCGGAATCAAACTGGCCCGCACGCTGCGCAGAAAGAAAAAAATCACCAGAATCACCAAAACCACCGCCTCGGCGATGGTTTTGTAGACCGATTCAATCGACTTTTCAATAAACACCGAACTGTCATAGGAAACGATCAATTCCATCCCTTCTGGCAAGGTTTCATTGATCAAAACCACTTCTTTACGCACCGCTTCTGATAGATCCAGGGGATTGGCTGTCGCTTGTTTGACCACGCCGATATTCAACGATGGAGTGCCGTTGTAGCGGGCACTGATGCGTTCACTTAGCGGCAGCACATTGACATCGGCCACGTCTCTGATCCGCACGGGATAGCCTTCGACATTGGCAATCACCACATCATTAAATTGCGATACCGTGTTTAAGTCAGTTGAAGACACCACCGAGAACTCGCGTGACGCCGACTCCAACCGACCCGCAGGAATTTCAACGTTTTGTGAGCGCAACGCCGACTCAACATCTTGTACGGTTAGTCCATATGCTGCGAGTTGATCTCGATCAACATTAATACGCATGGCAGGCGTGCGTGCGCCATAAACCCGAACTTCAGCCGCACCGGGCAGAACCGATAAGCGCGATTGCACATAGCGCTCAATATAGTCCGTCGCCTCCATTGGCGACATATCACCGGCTTTGACCGCCACGTACATGATCGGCCTAGAATCCGCCTCAACCTTCGAAATGATTGGCTCATCAATTTCATCAGGCAGCGCACGACGCGCACGCGCCACCTTGTCGCGCACTTCAGCCGCCGCGGCATCAGGATCGCGCGACAAATCAAACGTGACATTGATCTGACTGCGCTCGGCCCGGCTCGCCGACGTCATGAGTTTCACACCCTCGATACCTGAAATCTGATCTTCCAAGGGTTTGGTCACCCGTGACTCAATGACTTCAGGCGACGCCCCCTGGTAAGTGGTCCTTACCGAGACCACGGGTTCGTCAATGTTGGGGTACTCACGCACCGTCAAGCGCTCATAGGAAATAAATCCGATGGCCAAGATAACAAGTGACAATACCGTCGCAAAAACCGGACGCTTAATACAGGTGTCCGACAAAATCATGACGGTTTAACCCTCAAATCAGCGGCGTTTTCTGCGGCTTCGCGTGCCAGTTCAACCGATGACCGGGGTTCACCTTGCAAAGTCACGGGTGCGTTGTCACGCATTCGTTGAAGCCCAGAGACCACCACCAAGTCTGATTCAGACAAACCATCCGTGATTTCAACCAAACCGTCGCGACGTTCGCCGATCTGCACCAGCACGCGCTCAGCGGCGCCCTCAACGATTCGATACACATATTGCGACTGTCCCGACGGCGCCAGGGCGGCCTCAGGAATCACCAACGCCGGCGAGTCACTGACGATGAGTTGCACCCGTGCAAACATACCGGGATACAGTTTTCTTTGCGCATTATCGACTTTGGCTCGAACCAATACCGAACGTCCGCCGGCCTCGACCAGTGGGCTGATCGCATAGACTTCGCCTTCAAACGTCTGACCAGGCACGGCATCCACATTGAGCTCTAACACTTGACCAACCGCCACGTCAGCAATGTTCTTTTCTGGTAATCGAAAGTCCGCCTTCAACACCGAAACCGCTTCGAGTGGTGCAATGTGTTGCCCTGGACTGACAAACTCCCCGACCGAGACGGCACGTAAGCCAATCACACCATCAAAAGGTGCCGTGATTTTGGTTTTGTCCAGTTTGGCTTGCGCCAGTGCGACCGAGGCTTGTTGCAGTTTGAGGGCATTGGCCACGTCCTCTTTGGCCTCAGCACTCACAAACCCAGCATTCTGCAGTCGGTTCGAACGGTCATAGCGCGATTGAGCCAACGCGAGATTGGCCTGGGCCTGACCCAGCTCTGCCTGTGCCACGGCATCGTCTAGCTCGACCAGAACATCTGATTGGGTAACGGGCTGGCCCTCTTCAAAATGAATCGCCGTGATGCGTCCGGCAACCTCAGCGCTCACCAGGGTGGATTCGTCAGACAGCAGGCTTCCAATCGCACGCAAACCACGCGGAAAAGGCACGGACTCGACGATCGCGGCTTGCGCAGGCATGCCACGCGCCTGTTGGCCACCCCCGCCGCTTGCCGGCGCACTGCCCTGAGCTTGCGGTTTCTGATTGCCTGGCAACCCATCAGCCATGTACTTTGAGCCGTAGACACCGACAGCCACACCCACCCCAAGCAAAACCAGGGAAATCACCACGCGAGAAGATTTGTTCATATGTTGAAAACCAAATTAGACAATGCGACTATCGCCAGCAGCGTACAGACGATCTGCTTAGTTATATCACTTAAAAGCTTAGACACCCGACTTTTGAAAGCCCAAATCAGCGCCTTGGTTCGCTAGCGCATCCGCCCGCTCGTTGCCAGGATCGCCATCATGGCCCCTCACCCAGCGCCATTCAATCTGATGCGCCCCGACCAAGGCGTCCAGCGTTTGCCACAAGTCGGCATTCAAGACCGGTTTTTTATCCGCCTTGCGCCATTGCCTGGCCTTCCATCCAGACAACCACTCGGTCATGCCCTTTTGTACGTAAGTCGAATCGGTATGGATAATCACGTGGCACGGTTTTTTTAACGCTTTCAATGCCTCAATGACAGCTTGCATCTCCATGCGGTTATTGGTGGTCTGGCTTTCGCCGCCGTATAACGCTTTTTCATGGTGAGCAAATTTCAACAACGCGCCCCAGCCACCGCGCCCGGGATTGCCTTTACAGGCCCCGTCGGTCCAGATCTCAACCGTTGGTAAATCGTTGCCTTTCGCAAGCGCCATGTTCATGATCTTTCGACGGGGGTTTGATTGGCGACACCGGCGGCTTGGCGAGCTGAACGGCGCCGTGACTTGCGCTTCCAAACCGGGGTGATTAACCGCATGCCCGCCACCCGCTTGACAGCTGATACCACATACGTCGACCCAAAAATCGGCCACCAGCGATCCCCCGCCGATTCCATAAACTGGAAGCGCTCTAGCCACTGTTGCCGTCTAAAAGGCGGCGCGTAACACCCAAAATGCCCTCGATCAATTTCAAACGACAACAATTTCAACCAATCCTTTAATTTACTGGGTGACAACGCGGCTCGGCAGTCAGCGGGCCACCAAGGCCTTAGCCCAGGCAAGCGCGCCCGCGCGCCCCATAAGCTCCATGGGTTGAATCCAGCGATAACCAAACGCCCCTCCGGCATGAGTACCCGCTGTGCTTCCCTGAGCACCATGTGCTGATCCAGCGCGGTCTCTAAGGTGTGCGGCAGCACCAACAGATCCAGGCTATCGTTATCAAACGGCATCTGCTCTGGCAAGCAAACGGTCGAGGCACTCCAGACGTCCCGTTGCGTCTCGCTCAGCCTTCCCAAGCCCGCATACGCCTTGAATGTCATGCGGTTCGCACTCAGATAATTAAAGGGTGGCAAACCGTATTGCACCGCACGATAGCCAAACACATCGCTCACCAGGGCGTCGACGCGCGTTTGCTCCCACTGCTGAACATAACGCCCGGGATCACTGTCAAACCAGCTCGGTAGATCTACAATAGGGCCTGACGAATGAGACAACATGGACATCCTAAGACTATGACGGCAATCAAAGCAGCGGCTCAAGAACCGGTCACGATAACGGCAATCCCCGCCTTCTCTGATAATTACATCTGGATGATCGCGGACAGCAAACACGCCGTTGTGGTTGATCCCGGACAGGCCCAGCCCGTTCTTGACCGACTCCGCCGAGACGAGCTCACATTGACCGCTATTCTACTCACTCATCACCATCATGACCATGTTGGCGGTGTCCAAGCGATTCTCGAACAGTATCACGTGCCGGTGTATGGGCCCGCTCTAGAGGTTTTACCCGCTTGTGACTTCGCCTTGGTACAAGGCGATACCATCACCCTAGCCGCCCCCGCCATGACACTCAACGTGCTTGACGTACCCGGCCATACCGCTGGACACATCGCCTTAACGGGCACACTGACAACCCCTCGTGGTGAGCAACCGGTATTGTTTTGTGGTGACACGCTATTTGTGGGGGGGTGCGGGCGATTATTCGAAGGCACACCCGCCCAGATGTTGCATTCTCTTGACCAACTCGCTGCACTGCCCGGTGACACCCAAGTCTTCTGTGCCCATGAATACACACTGGCCAATTTGCGTTTTGCCCGGGCCGTTGAACCAGACAATCAAGCCTTGTCTGCGTTTGAAGCGGCCTGTGTGCACAAACGCGATAACGCGCAACCCACCGTACCCTCAACCATTGAAACAGAGCGCCAATGCAATCCCTTTCTTCGCAGCCGGGAAGCGGCCGTGATCGAAGCCGCGCAGTCGTGGGCACAAACAACACTGACCGCGCCAGTCGATGTCTTTGCCGCCTTACGCGAATGGAAAAACGGGTTTAAATAAATCGGATGAAATTACAACGTTATTTAGTGGTGAGTCTTTTGTCTGTGCTGGTCAGCTGTACCGGCTTTGAAGAAAGCGATCGCACCGGCGCTGAAGTCAATACCCGAACGGTAGACCTGACCGTCGAACCCCTCGGCATCTGGGAGCGAATACGGCGTGGGTACGCCATTCCCAACCTCAACACGCCGCTTGTCGATAAGTGGACGGACTATTACGCCAAGCACCCTGAATCCATTCAGCGCATGGCCGACCGTTCCGGTAAGTATTTGTACTACATCGTCGACGAGATCAACCGTCGAGGACTACCGACAGAGCTCGCTCTATTGCCTTTTATTGAGAGCGCCTATGACCCCAATGCCCTCTCGCACGCGAGCGCGTCGGGCCTTTGGCAGTTCATTCCGAGCACGGGCACAGCCTTTGACCTTCAGCAAAACTATTGGCTTGACCAACGACGCGACCCGATTGCTTCCACCAATGCTGCCTTGGACTACCTGGAGTATCTGTTTGAATATCAAGGCGACTGGTTCTTGGCGTTTGCCTCTTACAACTGGGGTGAGGGTTCGGTGCGCCGCGCC
Source organism: Burkholderiaceae bacterium (assembly GCA_965656505.1). Taxonomy (GTDB): domain Bacteria; phylum Pseudomonadota; class Gammaproteobacteria; order Burkholderiales; family Burkholderiaceae_B; genus Algicoccus. Next base: position 8,966 of record CBFHKV010000014.1, read on the forward strand.
CTTAAAAAAAATGAAGCGGCTGGCAAGCCACTCGATTATCGACATCTCAAAATGCCCCGGGAAACGACCAATTATGTCCCCAAGCTTCAGGCCATTAAAAACATCATCGCCGACCCTGAAAAGTACGCTGTGGTGTTACCGGTCATCAGCAACGAACCCTACTTTGTCACCATCACCAAAGACCGCGATATTGATTTGGCAGTCGCCGCCCAACTGGCCGAAATGCCCGTTGAAGCGTTTGCCGAGCTGAATCCGGCATTCAATCAGGGCGTCATCATGGCTGCCTTGAAACCACAGATCATTCTGCCGCGAGAAAAAGCGCCGATTTATCTCGCCAATTTGGCTGCCTACGAAGGTGATTTGACGAGCTGGAAGAAATACCCTGCCCGTAAAGGCGAATCACTGGCCGAGATTGCCAACAAATTCAACGTCTCTGTGTCAGCCATCCGACAAGCCAACAACATTAATCGAGGGCATGATCAACTACCTGATAATCAAATTGTCATCATCCCAGGGCCCACGACAGATGTCACAGAAGCCACGGCCAGGGTCAGCCGAAGCGTCAGCACCACCACTTATCGGGTCAGGCGAGGCGACACCTTGTCGGGAATCGCGCGCAAGTACAGTACTTCGGTTCGCCACTTGCGCCAAATCAACGGCATCAAAGGTTCTAAACTGAGCATTGGACAACGCTTAAGGGTACCTGGCTAAACTCACCCCAAATCAATAACAAAACACTTCACAGGAAAACATCATGGGTTTTTTGACCGGCAAACGAATTCTCATCACTGGCGTCATTTCGGATCGATCCATCGCCTACGGTATTGCCAAATGCTGTCACGCCCAAGGCGCCGAGCTGGCTTTCACATACATGGGCGATCGATTCAAGGATCGCGTGAGCCAGTACGCAGCCGACTTTGGCAGTGACATTGTCTTGCCCTGCGATGTGTCTGAAGACGAACAAATTGATGCGGTTTTTGAGTCTTTGGCTAGTCGCTGGGACGGTCTGGACGGATTGGTCCACTCCATTGGCTTTGCACCGCGCGAGGCCATCGCAGGCGAATTACTCGATGGCTTATCCAGAGAGGCCTTTCGCATCGCCCATGACATCTCAGCCTACAGCTTCCCCGCCATGGCCAAAGCCGCTTTACCCATGATGAAAGACCGCGAAGGCGCCCTGCTCACACTGACTTATCTCGGGGCCGAGCGGGTGGTTAAAAACTACAACACCATGGGACTGGCCAAAGCCAGCCTAGAAGCCAGTGTCCGCTACCTCGCAAGCAACGTCGGCCCCATGGGTCTGCGCGTCAATGGCATCTCAGCGGGTCCCATCAAAACCTTGGCCGCTAGCGGCATCAAAGACTTCAACGGCATCCTGCGTTACGTGGAAGAAAACGCACCCCTAAGGCGCAACGTCAGTACTGATGACGTGGGCAATGTCGCTGCTTTTTTGTTGTCTGATTTGGCGCGCGGCATCACGGGTGAGATCACTCACGTCGATGCTGGGTTTTCTACGGTGGTCCCTGCCAACGGGTGATAGGCAACGAGCCCTTGGGTCACTCCTGAACATCGGCCAGTCGAATGCCCATCCGGTGTGCGCGCTTTTTCCAAAGATCGCGAGCCACTTGTTGCATGTCTTCGACTTGGTCGCCCTCATCCAAGATTTCGATACCGAGCAAGGTCTCAACCACGTCTTCCAAAGTGACAATACCCTCTGTCTCACCATACTCACCGACCACCAAAGCAATATGCTGGCGCTCTTGAAGCAATGTCTCCAAAAGCTTGGAGAGCGGTAAGGTGTCGAGTACGGCCACGATGTCTCGATGAAAAGACCCCACGAGCGCATCGCCCTTGCCCTGATTTTGTGCGACCAATAAATCCTCACGCAAAACAAACCCAGTAATCGCATCGACGTGCTGGGTGTAAATGGGCAAACGTGAGAAAGGCACACGATCAGGCGTTGATAGGGCTTCATCAATGGTCAAGTCGGCTCTCAGGGCCGCCACGACAACGCGTGGTGTCATGATGGCACTGGCTTGCAGCAGTTTGAAACGAAACAGATTTCGAATAATTTTGGATTCGCGTTCGTTAATGTGACCCATTTCATGGCCCAAGCCTGCCATTGCCACAAACTCATCGCGACTGAAATCACCCGTTTGCTTACCGGTTGAGAGCCACTTGGTGATTTTTTCAGAGACGAGTATCAGTGGATACATCGCTTTGATCAAGAAATTGACATAGAGGGCAGTTGCCCCGCTGACCTCGCGCCAATAAACCGCGCCCAAGGTCTTGGGGACGATTTCCGAAAGAAACAAAATGAGCAGCGTCATAACTGCCGAGAAGACACCAAACCACACGTCGCCAAACACGGCTGTCGCCTTAGCGCCGGCACCGATGGCACCCACGGTGTGCGCGATCGTGTTGACCGTCAAAATCGCAGCCAGCGCTTGATCGATCTTCTCGCCTTTTAATTGCCTGAGCAATTCGGCTTTTTTAGGGTGCTGCTCGCGTAAACCCGCGACAAATGCCGGGGTGATACTGAGCAGTGACGCCTCGGCGACCGAACACAAAAAGGAAAAGACCAGCGCGAGCAACACATAGAGCACGAGCAAAGTGGCATCGCTGCCGATCGAGAAATCCGGCATCACGGCCAATACCGTCCCTAAAAACGAAGAATCGAATACCAACAAGGGTTCCAGAGAAATCATGGCTCACTAAACAGGCGCCTTACGGGCGTCCTATCGCTTTTACTTTTACTTTCAATCGCGTCTTCAATCATGGTTTTGTGAATGCTGTGGTTATTTTCCGGAGCGGCGATCAAGCCAGGCCTTACTTACGACCTCTTTCCCTCTCTTTCGCCCTCTTTCACCGTGCAGGACTCCCAACAACCAACACCAATCCCAATCCCAATCTCCACAACCTCTTTATACCTCACTCGGCGCTCTTAAACAGAAAAGAGCCACCGTTGACTCAACGGTGGCTCTTTAATTTACTGGCGCGCCCGGCAGGATTCGAACCCACGACCCCTTGGTTCGTAGCCAAGTACTCTATCCAACTGAGCTACGGGCGCTAAAGAGACAAGATTGTATCAGTTTTTTACAACGCACTTGGCTCGCTTGCCTAGCCCAGCCGACACTACCCGGTATTGCGCAGGCCTGCCGCAATACCGTTAATGGCAATGTGGACGCCTCGTTTGGCACGTTCAGACGCAGGCTGAGCCTCGCTTTGGCGCAGACGGCGGATAAGCTCCACCTGCAAGTGATGCAAGGGATCGATGTAAGGGAATCGGTGCTTGATTGAACGCGCTAATGCGGGATTGCCTGTGAGCAAACTTTTATTGCCAGTGATCATGGTCAAGGCGTAACGTGTGAGCTTCCACTGCTGCTCAAGCTCACCATAGACTTTGTCACGAATACGCTTATCGTTAACAAGGCTGGCATAGCGCGATGCCAAAGCCAAATCACTTTTAGCCATGACCATATCGATATTTGAGATCAGGGCTTTAAAAAAAGGCCACTCTTGATACATCCGTCGCAATAAAGCCAAAGCCTCACGCTTTTTGAGTCCCACGGGTGGTGACGCCAGGAAAGCCGTGACTGCCGCCCCAAATCCCAGCCAACCAGGCAGTGTCAAACGACATTGTCCCCAGCTAAAGCCCCAAGGAATAGCGCGTAAATCCTCAATTCGCGGCTTTGCCGCGCCCGCTTTGGGTCTGGCAGCGGGTCGTGAACCGATATTGAGCTGTGCAATCTCACCGATCGGTGTCGACTCAAAGAAATAAGGCGCAAATGCCGGGTTGTCATAAACCAACGCACGGTAAGCGGTGAAACTCTCATCGGAAAGCCGCTGAGCGGTCTCGAGAAATTCATCAGGAATCGTGATTGTGTCCTCAAGCAAGGTCGACTCTAGGGTGGCTGCCACCAAGGTCTCCAAGTTGCGGCGTCCAATCTGCGGGTTCGCATACTTGGACCCGATGATCTCACCTTGCTCGGTCAAGCGAATCTGCCCCCTGACCGTGCCTGGCGGTTGCGCCAAGATCGCTTCATAGCTCGGACCACCGCCACGCCCAACAGTCCCACCACGACCGTGAAATAAACGCATGGTCAACCGGTGCTTTTTATCTAGCGATTCAAACACACCAACGAGCGCCCGCTCAGCTTGGTAGAGGGCCCAAGTGCTCGTAACAATACCCCCATCTTTGTTGCTATCGGAGTAGCCCAGCATGATCTCTTGTTCCCCACCGCTACGCTTTAACAAATCCAACACGCCGGGTACCGCAAACAAATCACGCATAATGATGGGCGAGCGCTGCAAGTCCTCAATCGTTTCAAACAAAGGCACAACGTTTAAGGCCGCTTGTGTGCTTTGGGCAGACAAGTCACCCGGAGAGTCACCGAATGAGTCACCGAATGAGTCACCCAAGGGACCATTCATCAGCCCCGCTTCTTTCTGCAGCAAATAAACTTCTAGCAAATCACTCACCGTCTCAGTGTGGCTCACGATGTATTGGCGCACCGCTGCCTCACCGTAGACTTGTCGCACCTCAAGGGCGGCCTCAAACACGGCTAACTCTTTGACGGTCAGTTCACTGTACTGAGCCTGTGGTACCCGCAAGACCCGAGGATCCTGCAAGGTGGTGGTGAGCAACGCCACCCGAGCATCTTCCCCAAGGCTGACGTAATCCGCATGCACGCCAGCGGTCTTAAGCAACTCCGCCACCACGATTTCGTGCTGATCTGAGCTCTGTCGCAGATCAACCGTGGCCAAATGAAACCCAAACACCTGAACCGACCGAATCACCTCGTCAAGCCGCTCATGCACCAAGGCGATCGCGTGGTTGGCCACCAAAGACTCGCGAATCGTGCGCAGATCACTCAACAGCGATGCCGAATCTGGATAAGGGTCCTGCGGGGCGATGGCGTGCCGGAAGGCCTCGGTGCCTGTGACTGCCTTTAAAGTGGCTGCCAGACGCGCGTACATGCCTGTGAGCGCGCGTCGGTAAGGCTCATCCTCACGGTGCGCGTCTTGGTCAGGCGAACGATCTGCCAACGCTTGCATGGCAGCGCCCACAGGCACTAGCAAGGCTGACATGGACAGTTCCGCGCCTAAATAATGCAGCTGCGTCAAATGGTGACGAATGGCAACTTCTGATTGACGGCGTAGTGCCTGACGCAAGGTTTGTGCATTGACATTTGGATTACCGTCACGGTCACCACCGATCCATTGCCCCATTTTAAAAAAAGGCGCAATTTCTCGACCACCAAGCGCCCGCTCAATTTGTGCATATAGTTTGGGCACTTGCGTTAAAAATGTGCTCTGGTAGTAACCCAGTGAATTCTCAATTTCATCCATCACCGATAACTTGGTGAACCTAAGCAAACGGGTTTGCCATAGCTGGACGATTCGTGCCTTGATTCGTGCCTGGTTATCCACCAACTCTTGTGCTTGCCGCTGGTCTTCGCCCCTCGCCATGATGGCATCGCGTTGCGTGAGCAGCGCCGCAATGGCCCGCTCGGCATCCAGAATGCTTTTGCGCTGCACCTCGGTCGGATGTGCCGTGAGCACCGGACTGACGTGACTGTGTTTTAACGATTGTGCGATTTTGGCGGGTTTAACCCCAGCCGCGTCGAGTCGATTGAAGGCGTTGGCCAGGCTGCCGGATTGGCGATGACCCGCACGCTCATGAAACAGCCGGCGACGGATGTGATGCCTGTCTTCTGCCAAGTTGGCCAGATGACTGAAATACGTAAACGCGCGAATCACGCTCACGGCTTGGTCATCGCTTAAGCGCCCAAGGACGCGCTTCAGTTGGCGGTCCGCTTGTGCATCGTCGTGACGACGAAAAGAAACCGACAGTTGGCGTATTTTTTCAATGAGATCATAGGCAGGACGGCCTTCCTGCTCACGAATCACATCGCCAAGCAAGCGGCCAAGCAAACGGATGTCGTCAACGAGTGGGCGATCCTGCTCACGGATAACAGCTTTGGGCATGGTGCGCTCAATAAAAAAAACACAGCCACCATTCTAGCGGTTCCGTTCATGGGTTCACGTCATGGATTCCCTTGAAGGCACTGACATCGTCAGGATCACAACAACCACCGACTTTACTAATGCAACCACTCGGCGACGTCATGATAAGGGCGATGGCAAGCCACAAATGAAGGGTTAAGCACCTCCGATTTGCCATAACGCAGCGGCTGACCCTGCTGATCGAACACATAGCCCCCCGCCCCTTCTAGTACGGCCTGACCCGCCGCTGTATCCCACTCACAGGTGGGGCTCAGGCGAGGGTAAAGATCAGCTTGTCCTTCGGCTAGCCGACAAAACTTCAAAGAACTACCGGCTTGAACCAAACTCACCTCAGGCAAACGCTTGATCAACGCCTCGGTTTGTTCATTCAGATGGGAGCGACTCGCCACCACGCGCCATGGCAAGCTGATGGTTGGCTTGACCGTCAAGGGGACCGGCACGGCACCATCGGCAGGTTGTAAAAAAGCCCCCAAACCAGAGCCGCCCCAGTAGCAAGCACCCGTAACCGGCAAACACACCACACCAAGCGTGGGATGACCGTTTTCAATAAAAGCGATGTTGACGGTGAACTCACCATTGCCGGAAAGAAACTCGCGGGTCCCGTCTAAGGGATCCACCAACCAAAAGTCAGTGTGCGCCAATGAGCGCCGATTGGGTTGTTGACTCGGCTCAGCCTCTTCAGAGACAACTTCAATCTCAGGCGTGGCAGCCCGAAGACCCAGGTCAATGATCCGATGGGCGGCCAGATCGGCAGCCGTCAATGGGCTTTGGTCGGCTTTGCGAACGAACTGGGGTTTTTTGGCGAGGACGGTTTCTTTGTATATTTCTTGTATGGCAACCGCCGCTTGTCGGGCAATGGGCAAGGCCAGCGCAATCAACGCCTCTCGCGATGGCCTTGTGACCTTACCCATTGATATGACTTATTGGAGGCTAGTAACCATCTCAGGAACTGCTTCAAACAAATCACCGACCATGCCATAGTCAGAAACGCCAAATATCGGCGCCTCGCCATCTTTATTGATGGCTACGATCACTTTGGAGTCCTTCATGCCCGCCAAGTGCTGAATCGCACCGGAAATCCCAATCGCAACATACAGCTGAGGCGCCACGATTTTTCCGGTTTGACCCACTTGCCAATCGTTGGGGGCATAGCCGGCATCAACCGCAGCCCGAGAGGCGCCAAGGGCCGCACCAAGCCTGTCGGCCAAGGGATCCAGAATCTTAAAGTTCTCGGCGCTCCCGAGACCACGACCACCTGACACCACCACCGCAGCACCAGCGAGCTCAGGGCGGTCGCTTTTGGCGAGTTCACGCCCCATGAACTTGGAGCGCCCACTGTCACTCACGCTTTCTAAGGAGGTCACTTCAGCACTGCCACCCTCTGCCGGGACCGCGTCAAAAGATGTGGTACGTACTGTCAGTACCTTGGTAGCATCCGCCGATTGAACAGTCGCAATGGCATTGCCCGCGTAGATCGGCCGCTCAAAAGTATCTGCAGACACCACGGCAGTGATATCAGAGACTTGAGCCACATCCAATTTAGCAGCCACGCGTGGGGCCACATTCTTACCACCAGCGGTTGAGGCAAACAGGATATGGGAATAATTACCCGCTACCCGCAAGACTTGCTCGGCCACGTTTTCTGCCAAGGCATCAGCCAAAGCAGGCGAATCTGCCAGCAAAACTTTGCTCACACCAGCGATTTTAGCGGCTTCGTCGGCAACGGCTTGGACACTACCACCGGCCACTAAAACATGCACGTCGCTATCGAGTTGGCTGGCTGCAGCCACCACATTTAACGTGGCTACTTTCAGCTGAGTATTATCGTGTTCGGCTATAACGAGTACAGACATGATTACACCACCTTCGCTTCGTTTTTGAGTTTGTCAACCAATGCCGCAACGTCTGGCACTTTGATGCCAGCAGAACGGGCAGCGGGCTCCACCACTTTCAATGTTTTAAGGCGAGGCGCCGCGTCAACGCCAAAATCGCCGGGCGCAACGGTCTCAAGCGGCTTTTTCTTCGCCTTCATGATGTTTGGTAGCGTGACGTAGCGGGGCTCGTTCAGACGCAAATCCGTGGTCACAATCGCCGGCAAGGTCAACTCCAATGTTTCCAAACCGCCATCGATTTCACGCGTGACCTGCGCTTTGCCATCGGCCACTTCCACTTTGCTGGCAAACGTGGCTTGTGGCCAGTCTAGCAGCGCGGCCAACATTTGACCGGTTTGATTGGCATCGTCATCGATGGCTTGCTTACCCAAAATAATCAATTCAGGCTGCTCTTTATCGGCGATACCTTTCAAAATTTTTGCCACAGCCAGTGGCTGCAGTTCTTCGTCGGTTTGAACCAAAATACCGCGATCGGCCCCGATGGCCATTGCAGTACGCAGGGTTTCCTGACATTGCGCCACGCCACAAGACACGGCAACGATTTCACTAACCGTGCCTTTTTCTTTGAGACGCATCGCCTCCTCAACCGCAATTTCATCGAACGGATTCATCGACATTTTGACGTTAGCGATATCAACGCCTGACTGATCCGACTTCACTCGGACCTTGACGTTGTAATCCACCACGCGCTTTACCGGCACCAATACCTTCATCGATCATTCTCCAGAATTTCATCAGCTAAAGCAGCACACAAGCCGTACACCATTTAGAGCCGCGCCTTGCTATCACCACACCTTGGGTCAATGACTGGGACAGATGCATTGACTGCAGCCCATGCTGTGGTGGCGGCAACCGTTTTGACGAACCGATTTGCGTCTATTCCTTCGTATTCTACAACTTTGCAAGACCACGGACATGAGCAACCACGCTACGGGCTAGGGCGGACAGGTTGTAACCGCCCTCTAAGGCGCTGACAATCCTGCCTTGGGCGTGGCGATCGGCCACCGCCACAATTTGCTCGGTTAACCAGGCATAGTCCGCCTCAACCAAACCGAGCTGAGCCATGTCATCTTCCCGGTGGGCATCAAACCCCGCTGATATAAAAACCATTTCAGGTGCATGGTCTTGAAGCCGTGGCAACCAGTGCTCTTTAACCAGGGTTTTGATCACATCACCTTTGGTATAAGCGGGCACCGGAACATTGACCATGTTGGCGGCGGTCTGATCCACACCGCAATCAGGAAACAAAGGATGCTGAAAAAAGCCGCACATCAAAACCCGCTCGTCACCCGCAAAAATCGCCTCTGTCCCATTGCCATGGTGGACATCAAAATCAATGATCGCCACCCGTTTCAGTCCATGCGCTTCAATGGCATGCGCGGCAGCTATCGCGATGTTGTTAAAAAAACAAAAGCCCATGGCACGCACCGAACTGGCGTGGTGCCCTGGTGGACGAACCGCACAGAAGGCGGTTTGGCTTTGCCCTGCCATCACCGCATCAACAGCCTGCACCAGCGCACCGGCCGCATACCGAGCCGCCTCCAAGGTGTGACCATTCATGCTGGTGTCAGGGTCAATGGCACGATAGCCATCGCGAGGCGCTATCTTGGCCAACTCATCCATGTAATCTTGGCCATGCACACGTCGCAACATCTGCTCGCTTGCGGGGACATCCACCTCAAGAGACTGCAAGTAATTAACCAATCCGCTTGATAGCATTTGGTCTGCGATCGCATCCAATCGCTCGGGACATTCGGGATGGCCTGGACCCATTTCGTGCATTCGGCACGCAGGGTGTGTAATGTAGAGTGTCAGCATGGAGCCATTATGTCGAAGACTCTAAAATTTTTGCAACTGATAATTGCTATAGCCGGCACAACCGGCCTGTTGATGGGTTGTGCCAGCCAGGCCACCCCTGAACCGAGCACGGGAGAGGTGGCGTCCGCGGGCTCTTCAATCGAAAGGTCAGCAGCCACCCCGCTATCAAAAGACGGCTATATGGCGCGTGAGCCGGTACAGGCTTTTGCAAATACGGTTGCGCGTACACGGGACATACCCTTGCCCGTGGTGACTGATTTGCTGGCGAGCGCCAAACGCTTGCCCATTGCCATCCGGCTCATGTCGCCGCCAGAGCCCGGTCAAGCTCGCGCCGTACGCGACTGGGACCGCTATCGCGCAAATTTTGTTGAACCGATCCGTATTCGACGAGGAAAAGCCTTTCTTCAAGCACACGCCGATATGCTGGCCCAAGCAAAAAACCGCTATGGTGTGCCACCTGAAATCATCACCGCCATCATTGGAGTCGAAACTTTGTATGGCGATCACATGGGCAATTACCGCGTGCTTGATGCCATCACCACCCTGTCATTCGACTATCCAGACCCCAGTCGAACCGACCGCATCGATATGTTCCAAGGACAGCTCAAAGATTTGATTGAGTTACACGCCCAAGGACGGCTAGACGCCACACGGCAACTTGGCTCCTACGCGGGAGCGATGGGTATTCCTCAATTCATGCCAACGAGCCTCAAACGCTATGCGGTCTCGGCTTCTGGGACGGCCCCCATTGATCTTGAGTACAACGTCAATGACGCCATCTTCTCTGTCGGCCGGTTCCTGACAGCGCACGGCTGGATCAGCGGTCTACCCGTATTTGCTCCGGTGACTTTACCGCCCGCTCCAGAACGACTGGTTGACGGCGGCTTGACGCCAACGCTGAACTGGACCGATTTAAAAGCCGCTGGCGCGAGATTGAACCCCGGCGCCCAAGCGGGCCTGTGGGCAGACTACCCACTAGGCGTGATTGACCTGCCACGACCCAATCCGGCCGCCACGTTATATCGCACCGCCACCCCTAATTTCTTCGCTTTGACGCAATATAACCGCAGCTATTTTTACGCCACGGCCGTCAGCGATCTGGCCAAAGCAATAAAGCCTTAAGATAATGCCGTAAGACAAAGCCTTAAATGTCACCTGGCGTATCAAAGAGACCCGTCGATAAATAACGGTCGCCCCGATCGCAAACAATAAAGACAATGGTGGCGTTCTCCACCCGGGCTGCCACGCGCAGCGCCGCCACCAAGGCACCGGCTGCAGATACCCCGGCACAAATGCCCTCTTGGGCAGCGAGTGCCCGTGCCATGTTCTCGGCTTCGGTTTGCTCAATAAGCTCGAACTCATCAACCCGCTTGGCATCATAAATTTTAGGCAAATAGGCTTCCGGCCATTTGCGAATACCCGGAATTTGGGAACCCTCGGCTGGTTGGGCACCGACGATGCGGATCTCGGGGTTTTGCGATTTCAAATACATCGAGGTCCCCATGATCGTCCCCGTCGTGCCCATGGCGCTCACAAAATGCGTTACTCGGCCTTCTGTTTGTGTCCAGATCTCAGGGCCTGTGGTTCTAAAGTGGGCCAACGGGTTATCTGAATTGGCAAATTGATCGAGCACCTTGCCTTTGCCTTCATTTTGCATGCGCGCCGCCAAATCACGCGCGTGTTCCATGCCGCCTTCATTGGCAGGCGTCAGTATCAGCTGTGCCCCGTAAGCTGTCATCGAAGAGCGCCGCTCGAGCGACAAATTATCCGGCATGATCAAGACCATCTTGTAACCGCGCATGGCCGCCACCATAGCCAAGGCGATACCGGTATTGCCACTCGTCGCTTCAATCAAGGTGTCACCGGGTTTGATCTCGCCCCGCGCCTCTGCCTCGACAATCATTGACAAGGCCGGCCGATCTTTGACTGAGCCGGCTGGATTATTGCCCTCCATCTTCCCCAAGATGACATTGCCGCGTGCCTCACCAAGTTCACCAGGCAGACGCTGCAAACGAACCAATGGGGTCTGACCGACGAGCTGCTCGAGGGTGGGATAAGCCGTTGATGAGGGCTTGGCGGGTTGATGGGTGTCTGGTTGATTATCAGTCATGTGGCAAATCCTCTAGGGGTGCAGCCTGTGCGGTCTGACACCAGTCATGTTCAAGCCACGATTTTAAGGCAGGTTAATCACAATCGGGGTGACCCCCTCACTGGCCGGGGTCTTACTTTGGGTTGTGACACCCGCGGCAAGCGGGGAAGCATCGGCGCTCGCGCAGGACTTTTGCGGGGTGCCCGCACACAATCCAGCGCGTTCGAGCTTTGCTAGCCGCTTGGGGCCTATCCCAGCCAATCGTTCCGACAAATGAGCCATTGACTCATAAAAGCCTCGAGCGCGTTCCTGCACAATACGCTCGGCCGTCACTTGGCCAATCCCGTTAACGGTGGTGAGTTGTTGGGCAGAGGCTTGATTCACATCCACCGAACCCGCGAGTGCCGACATGCTCATGAGCATTGTGAAGGCAACGAGTGCTCCCAACGCCATCACCCCAAAACGCTTGCCAACAAATTGCATTTACGCCACCCCTAGCTTTCGACCAAACAAGCCGCAGTCTGACACGCGCGAGCAAGGGCATCAATCACGGTAAACCGTCGGATTAGAGCTTGATTTGATCCGTGGCCAACTGATAATTCACATAATCACTGATGCCGGTTTGCACGTCTTTGAAAGCGGCCGAGTAACCCGCTTGGCGCAAAGCACTCAAATCCGCCTGCGTATAGCTTTGATAACGGCCTTTTAAGTCCTCTGGAAACGCCACGTACTGGACATGCCCTTCTTGCACCAATTCGGTAAGCGACAAGGGTGTTTGACCTTGAGCGACCCGCAACGCATTGACCACGGATGTAGCCACATCATTAAAGGGCTGGGCACGCCCACTGCCGCAATTGAAAATACCGCTGGTATCGGGGTGATCAAGAAAATGTAGGTTGACCGAAACCACATCATCAACAGAAATGAAGTCACGCATTTGACCCCCATCTTCGTATCCGTCCCACCCCCCAAAGAGCTTGACCTGCTTGTGCGCCAAAAACTGGTTCATGTTGTGAAATGCCACCGAGGCCATGCGACCTTTGTGTTGCTCATGCGGACCGTACACATTGAAATAGCGCAATCCCACAACCGGTGCGCTCAGGTGATCGAGACGTGCACGTAACCGCTGATCGAAAAGAAATTTCGAGTAACCGTAGACGTTTAGCGGACGCTCGTTTTGTGGGGCTTCAACATACACGGGCCCCGGACCATAAACGGCGGCCGATGAGGCATAAATAAAAGGCACGCGATGACGTTGCGCCCACTCAAAAAGCTCAACAGTCACTTGATAGTTGTTCTCCATCATGTAGTGACCGTCGCGTTCGGTCGTATCCGAGCAGGCGCCTTGATGAAATATCGCTTCAACCTGTCCCAAAGAATCGTTGGCTATCCGTTCCCTGAACGCATCTTTGTGTAGATAATCGGCAATCTCAGCGCCCACCAAATTGACGAACTTATCGCCATCGGTCAGGTCGTCAACCGCCAAAACCGCTTTGATACCACGTGCATTCAAACCGCGAATCAGGTTTGAACCAATAAAGCCCGCTGCCCCTGTAACCACAATCATGCCATTTCCTCCGCGCTAATTGTCGATGTGCCGAGCTTACCCACCACCAGGCCACCCGCCTTATTGGCCCATTGCATGGCTTGCTCCCACGAGGCACCTGTGGCCTTGACTACGGCCAAGGTGGCCAATACTGTGTCACCCGCGCCTGATACGTCAAACACTTCTTGCGCTTGGGCCGCGACATCGTG
>CBFHKV010000014.1:22648-29127 GCA_965656505.1 Burkholderiaceae bacterium
ACGTGCGTCCTTAACAAACAAAGACATCCCTTGCTCAGACCGTGTCACCAGTAACGCCTCTAGCGACAATTGCGTGCGTAACCCTTGAGCGCGTTGATCCAGGTCGTTTTCATCGATCCAATGGCCAACAGCCAACTGCATCTCGGCACGATTGGGCGTCACCAAACTTGCCCCCTGGTAGCGACTGTAGTCAAACCCTTTGGGATCCACCAAAGTCGGCACACCGATTTCACGGGCCGCCGCAATCAGTTCAGTAACGTGGCCAAGCGTGCCTTTGGCATAGTCTGATAAGACCAGCACATCGTGATCACGTATCATTGACTGCACTTGTCCGGTCAGATTGGCCACGCACGAAGCCGACGGTGTTTGCTCAAAATCCACCCGTACCATTTGCTGCTGTCGACCCAGGACCCGCATCTTCAACGTCGTGGGATGCTCACCATCATCGACCAGACACGTTTGGATGCCTGATGCCTCTAGCATCTCATGGACCTTGGCACCGGGCTCATCGCGCCCAACAATACCGGCTAGCGTCACTTGTGCACCCAGTGCTGCCGCGTTACGGGCCACATTGGCCGCACCACCGAGGCGATCCTCGCGGCGCGCCACATGAACCACTGGCACGGGGGCTTCCGGTGAAATCCGCTCCACTTCGCCAAACCAATAGCGATCCAACATGATGTCGCCTACCACCAAAACTTTTATTTTGGAAATGGCTTGGGCAGGAAAACTGTTCATTGCAACTCTTCCATACGACGAGGAGGATAGGTCTCCCAACCATGGCAACCCGGGCACTGCCAATAGAAGGCTTTCGCCTGAAACCCGCATACGCGGCAACCGTAGCGTTCGAGCCGTTGGGTGTGGCGCGCAATCAATTGCTGCAACCACTCACTATCCATTTGTGCCATGGGCGTGGCCGTGGGCGCTTTTTCGCTCAAACGCAAGGCATACTCCAAACCCAATAACGTCGGATTCGCTGTCAATGCTTCGTGCGCAAAGGCCCACGCCTCGGAAGCACCGGATTGCTCATGGATTAACTTGAACATCACACCGAATAAATCCAAACTCGGGTGTTGCTCGTACTGTGCTTTTAGCAACTGCCGCAACTGAGCATCTTCCTGTGTCGCGGCAAAATTGTGCTGCAAGGCGTCTGCCACCAGACCTGCATATTCAGGGGCCTGCTGCAACAAAACCAGCAGCGCTTGTCGCTCACTGTTTACGTCGCCTTTGGCTCGTGCTAACGCCGCCTCAAGCATGCACAAACGCGCCTGAGAGGCTTGCGTACTGTCTTTGTCTTCGTCAATGCAACGCTTCGCCTTCTCGAGTGCGGTGCGAGCAGCCCCTAAATCAAGGGGTTTTTGTGTCAGCCGCGTGTTCGCTATTTCGCAGTAATAATGGGGTAATTGGGATACCGACTCGCCAGTCAACTGGCCCAAGCGCTTGACTGCTTCAATGGCTCGCGGCCAGTCATGCTCGGACTCGTAGATGCGAACCAAGGCTCGGCTCGCTGGCTCTTCATAACGCGTGTGACGCAGTTCTTTGTAAGCCATTTCGGCTCGATCGAGCATCCCCGCCTTGAGATAGTCCTGCGCAATTTCGTGTAAGGCGTGCTCTCTTTCGCGCGAAGGCAAGTCCGAGCGAGACAGCAGGCTTTGGTGGACGCGAATGGCCCGCTCCATTTCTCCGCGTCGTCGAAACAAGCTGCCTAATGCAAAGTGCAATTCCGTGGTTTCAGGATCGAGTTTGGCAACCTCGATAAACGCATCAATGGCTCGATCAGGCTGCTCATTGAGCAGAAAATTCAGGCCTTTGAAGTAAGAGTCCGGTAGGGCCCGGGTCTCTGTCAACATTTGTCTGAAGTCGAACCGGGCTGCCAGCCAACCCAGCCCAAACAAAAGCGGCAAGAAAATCAGCCACCAAGATTCAAAATCCATGTGTACTCACCCGGGTTGCGCTAAAGCGGCTTGGTATCAGAGAGGGAAGCCTGAATGCGTGCCGCTGATTGGGCGTCGGCCGGCTCGGCAACCGCTGCCTGCACCTTGTTCAAATCGCGCCGCAACTTGCTGGCCTCACGGCGCTTGCGCCAAGTACTCGGTAGCATTAACAAAACACCAAGCACCGCACCCAATACAAACGTACTCACCATGACAACAATTAGGGGCACATTGGGCCATGTCAAACCACCAAACAACACCACCTCAACCGGCGCGGTATTTTTGTAAGCAAACAAAACCACCAACACAAAAATCAGGAGTTTGACAGCCCAAGCAAGATAGCGCACGGTGAACACCTCCCAATTACTGGAATCCAAGATTCGGTGCCATCGGGCACCGTTATTCTTGTATTGTAATCTACCGGTTTAGACTTGCGCGGTCGCTACTCATGTCTTGCTCGAACAGACGAGCCATGGATTGGGCCACACTGAGTGGTGGGTTCCACCCGAGAGCTTCTTTGGTGGCATCCATGTTGACCTGTAAGCTTTCTGTGAGTCGGTCTACGTAGCCGGATTTGCCGATAAGTGTCGCCAACAGACGCAGCAAGTGCTGCGGTACGGCAATGGTACGCACAGGCAAATGACCGGCACAAGCCAATTGTTGGACCAAATCCAATGTGCTCAGGTCGTGATCATCACTCACGAGAAATTGACGGTTGGCGGCATTGGGATGATCCATCGCGGTGACGATCAAATCAACCAAATTATCAACGCCTACCATGCTGCGCGCATTATCGGTGATGGCGCCCACTGGCAATGGCAGACCACGTCGCAGCCAACGTATCAACACTTCAAGGTTGCCACCCACACCCGGGCCATAAACCAAGGGCGGTCTGATGATGACCAGTTCCATCCCCGTTTGCTGAGCCAGGGCCATGAGAGCGTCTTCGGCTTGCTGTTTGGAACGCGCATAGGGATCAGTGGCTGCTAGCGGTTGATTGGCGATAAACGGTTGTCCGGGCAGGGTTTTTTCACCATGCACTTTGACCGTGCTCAGAAACACGAATCGGCGCACACCCGCCTCATGCGCCAAACGAGCGAGTGACAAGGTTCCGGTCACGTTCACTTGATGAAACTTTTCCACGTCAGCGGCAGTTGGGGACATCACGTGAACCATGGCCGCGGTGTGGACCACCGTAGAGCAGCCGCTAAGGAGCGGGACCCAAGAAGATAGGTTGTTCGTCTGACTCAAATCCGGCGCCACCATGGTCGTGACGTGGGGCACATTGAGCGATTGACAGCCACTTTTTACGGGGTTTGCATCCCGCGTGGCACTTGAGGCCCTAATGCAAGCGCGAACGGGACGACCCCGTTCAGATAACGCATGGCAGAGGGTGGAACCCACAAAACCGTTTGCACCTGTTACTAGGACCATGGGTACCCTTTGCATGAGCAACGCCGGCATCTACTTCATTAGAGACACCTGGTCTCAGTCGTCAGCTCGGTTTCGGTGTCTCATCCGCCAACGCATCGCGATGACCACCGTCGACACACTCGCGTAAGGCTTTACCCGCCTTAAAGTGAGGCACCCGCTTACCGGGCACTAGGACTTTGTCGCCTGTCTTGGGATTGCGCCCAACGCGTGGGGCGCGCGCTGACAAAGTGAAACTACCAAAACCACGAACCTCGATGCGTTGTCCAGACGCAAGCGACTGAACCATGGCATCGATGATGGTTTTGACAGCGAGATCGGCATCATTGACGGCAAGCTGTGGGTGGCTTGCCGCCAAGGCCGTGATCAATTCAGACTTGGTCACAGCGACGGATATCCCTGCAAGTGTTACTCGTCATCCTTGGACTGACTCAGCTTAGCCTTAAGCAAAGCACCCAAGTTTGTTGTACCACTGCTCGCACCAGCCTCTGACATGCGTTGTAGAGAATCAGCGGTGTCTGCATTATCGCGAGCCTTAACCGACAACTGGATTGACCGTGTCTTTCTGTCAACATTGATGATCATGGCTTCGATTTCGGCACCCTCTTTCAACACCGTGGTGGCGTCTTCGACACGACCAGCAGAGATTTCAGAGGCACGCAAGTAACCCTCGACGTCCAAAGACAAAGTCACCACAGCACCCTTTGGCTCGACAGACTTCACTGTGCCTTGAACCACAGCACCTTTGTCGTGAGTAGAGACAAAGTTGTTGAAGGGGTCGCCTTCAAGCTGCTTAACACCCAATGAGATGCGCTCTTTATCGGTATCAATCGCCAGAACAACGGCTTCGAGTTCATCACCCTTTTTGAAGTGACGCACCGCCTCTTCTCCCGTCTCAGACCACGACAAATCAGACAAATGCACCAGACCGTCGATGCCACCTGGCAACCCAACGAATACACCGAAGTCGGTGATTGATTTGATTGCACCACTGACCTTATCGCCGCGATTGAAATTGGACGCAAACTCTTCCCAAGGGTTCTGACGGCATTGCTTCATGCCAAGCGAAATACGGCGACGGTCTTCATCAATCTCCAAGACCATGACTTCAACTTCTTCGCCTAGAGTCACGACTTTACGTGGATCAACGTTCTTGTTGGTCCAATCCATCTCAGAAACGTGCACCAAACCTTCAATGCCCGCTTCCACTTCAACGAATGAGCCATAGTCAGTCAGGTTTGTCACTTTACCGAACAAGCGTGTGCCCTGCGGATAGCGACGTGCCAAGCCGACCCATGGGTCTTCGCCAAGCTGCTTGACGCCAAGCGAGACACGGCTCTTCTCTTGGTCAAACTTCAATACTTTGGCGTCGATCTCTTGACCCACGCTCAGCACCTCAGATGGGTGACGCACGCGGCGCCATGCCATGTCGGTGATATGCAACAAGCCATCAATGCCGCCGAGATCCACGAAAGCGCCATAGTCGGTGATGTTCTTGACCACACCTTTGATGATGGCACCTTCTTTGAGGTTCTCGAGCAGCTTTTGGCGCTCTTCGCCCATACTCACTTCAAGTACGGCACGGCGCGACAACACCACGTTGTTACGCTTGCGATCAAGCTTGATCACTTTGAATTCCAGGGTCTTGCCTTCGTAAGGTGTGGTGTCCTTGACTGGGCGCACATCAACCAACGAGCCGGGCAAAAAGGCACGAATGCCATTGGCCATCACAGTCAAACCACCTTTAACCTTGCCGGTGATGGTACCGCTGACCAATTCATTGCTTTCGAGTGATTGCTCAAGTGACAGCCATGCTGACAAACGCTTTGCGCGGTCACGTGAGAGAACGGTATCGCCGTAACCGTTTTCGAGCGAGTCAATGGCAACAGACACAAAATCGCCTGCGCTGACTTCAAGCTCGCCTTGATCGTTAAGAAACTCTTCGACCGGAATCAGGGCTTCGGACTTCAAGCCTGCATTCACGACCACGAAGTTGTGATCGATCCGAATGACTTCGGCCGAAATCACTTCACCAGTCTTCATATCCTGGTTTTTAATGCTTTCTGCAAACAAGTCGGCAAAGCTAACGTCGCCGGTCAATGAACCACTAAGAGATTGATTTGACATGTAAAAGTTTTCCAAGGGATCGGTTGATCCAGGTTCTCGCCCGACATACCCGGGCGGTGTTAAATAAAAACGCTGCTGCAAACGCTTCGCGAGAAACAAAAGCAAACAACGCGGCTTTTAAAAATACCTACCAACTCACAGGACGATGCGAACAACGCCCAAAGAAAATAAGGACAGCCCGTTAGCATAGCACAGAAAACCCTAGCATCATCAAGTGGTTAGCGAGCTTTTGGACGTCTGATTCGGCGTCTAGCACTACATCACCCTCACGAGGCTTTTTTGCGCGCGGCCACCAAATAATTCACGCTGGTATCTTGTCCGAGTTTGTAGACTTGGGTAAAGGGGTTATAGGTCATCCCTTTAAACGCAATGACCTCAAGGTTGGCGTCGCGGCATGCCTGAGCGAGTTCACTCGGTTTGATAAAGGCGTTCCATTGGTGCGTTCCCTTGGGGAGCAACTTCAAGACATACTCTGCACCCACGATCGCGAAAACAAAAGACTTGGGATTGCGGTTTAGGGTAGAGAAAAAGACCCAACCACCCGGCTTGACCAGATCAGCACACGCCTGAACAACCGAGGCCGGGTTTGGCACATGTTCCAGCATTTCCATGCACGTCACCACATCAAAGGCTTCGCCATTTTCGATCGCCATCTCTTCAGCGCTGGTTTTACGGTATGTGACGGGGACACCAGATTCCAAACTGTGTAACTTGGCGACAGTTAATGATTTCTCCGCCAAGTCAATTCCGGTTACCTCAGCCCCATTAATCGCCATGGATTCAGCCAAAATACCGCCCCCGCAACCCACATCGATAACCCGCTGCTTTGTTAGAGCCGATTCTGGCTCATCAGGATTTAACAGCGTCTTGATCCAAGAAAGCCGCAACGGATTGATCGCATGCAAGGGCTTGAATTCGCTGTTTGGGTCCCACCAGCGTGATGCCAAAGCACTGAATTTCTCGATTTCCGCTGCATCAACGTTCTGC
>CBFHKV010000014.1:29227-50918 GCA_965656505.1 Burkholderiaceae bacterium
GTGTAGACACGGTTAGCGTCAACACCCTTGGAAACCAAGTATGCCTTCACAGCTGCCGCACGACGGTCGGACAAGCCTAGGTTGTACTCAGCAGGGCCGATTGAGTCGGTATGACCAATGGCAATGACTGTCTCTAGGTTGACCGCATTGACTTCTTTAGCGACTTGATCAAGCAACTGGCGGCCTTCTGGCTTCAAGTTGGACTTGTCGAAATCAAAGAACGTGTCTGCATTGAAAACAACTTTGTCAGCAACTGGGGCTGAAGTCTTTTCAACACATGCTGGGTCTGCCGTGGCAGGTGTCCAGAAGTTGTCTTGCCAGCACAGACCAGTATTACTGCGCCATACGTCACCGAAATTGTTTTTCCAATTGTCATTGGATTGCGCAGAGGCCGCACCCGAAGCTGTCACAGCAGCGACCGCGAGTGCCAGAGCGAATTTTGAGGGCTTGTTCATATTTCTCCTCGTTAAGCTTAAAGCTGAAAGATGTCTCGCAGCGAACCCCCGCCGCAATTCAGGAAACGGGGCCAGTATAACAACGCTAAGAGCAAGTTAAAAACGATTACACACTGGGTTTCCTGCGTGTTGAGACAAATCTTAAGCGATTTATGTGGTTTTGCTAGCCCCAACATGCAATCCGAGGGTTGTATAGGCGCATTTTTACGTAAACAAACCTTTTCTTGTTGGGTTTTCACAACAACTTGGGTCGCAATCCGTCGTGTTGGGGGCCATAAATCGAAACAAAGGGGAACTTTCAGCAAAACATCGGCACATCAAAAACCGTGTTAGCACAAACGGTTAGCAAAAAAGCGGCTATGGGGTTGCCTCGCACGTCGGTCACACCCGCCTTTGGCCTGGTGCTGCACCCAGGCCCTGGCTAATGCCCCCTCCTATTCGTCTATTTGTCTTGGGACATACGCTAAATGACTCGGCACGCTTGCAGTGTAGAATCTAACGCTTGTTTCACGTCCCGCTTGGTGCACCAGCGCCTCGGTCTGTTAACACTCGAATTTGGTCATGCCCCCTATGGATTCCTTCGCCAAGGAAACACTTCCGATCTCCCTTGAAGACGAAATGCGTCGCAGTTACCTCGATTACGCCATGAGTGTGATCGTCGGTCGCGCCTTGCCAGATGTCAGGGACGGTCTCAAGCCAGTGCATCGCCGCGTGCTATTTGCCATGCACGAACTCAACAACGACTGGAACCGGGCTTACAAAAAGTCCGCGCGTATCGTCGGTGATGTGATTGGTAAATATCATCCTCACGGCGACCAAGCGGTCTACGACACAATCGTGCGCATGGCTCAGCATTTTTCTTTGCGCTACATGCTCGTCGATGGTCAAGGTAACTTTGGCTCGATAGACGGTGATAGCGCCGCGGCCATGCGATACACAGAAATTCGCTTATCAAAAATCGCCCATGAATTACTCGCCGACATCGATCAAGAAACGGTTGATTTCGGCCCCAACTACGACGGCAGTGAATACGAGCCGCTGCTGTTGCCCTCACGTTTGCCGAACTTATTGGTCAACGGCAGTTCGGGCATTGCCGTTGGCATGGCCACCAACATTCCGCCCCACAACCTCGGTGAAGTCATTGATGGTTGCCTGCACGCCCTGCACGCCCCCGATTGCACGATTGACGAGCTCGCCGAGCTGATCAAAGCGCCTGACTTCCCCACCGGCGGCATCATTTACGGCATGAGTGGTGTCAGAGAAGGTTATCGAACCGGACGCGGCCGCGTCATCATGCGCGCCAAAACACACTTCGAGGATATGGAGAAAGGCAATCGGCACGCCATCGTGGTCGATGAATTGCCTTACCAAGTCAACAAAAAATCCCTGCAAGAGCGGATGGCTGAACTGGTCAATGAAAAGAAAATCGAGGGCATCTCCGACATCCGCGACGAGTCAGACAAAGACGGGATGCGGTTGGTCGTCGAACTAAAACGCGGCGAAGTGCCTGAGGTCGTACTCAACAACCTCTATAAAAACACACAATTACAAGACACCTTTGGCATGAACTTGGTGGCCTTGGTCGATGGACAGCCCCGTTTGCTTAACCTGAAACAAATGGTTGAGTACTTTTTGTTTCACCGCCGCGAAGTGGTCACGAGACGCACGGTATTTCAGTTACGCAAAGCGCGTGAACGTGGCCACGTCCTCGAGGGCTTGGCGGTCGCTTTGGCAAATATTGACGACTTCATCACCATCATCAAGGCAGCCCCGACACCCCCAGTGGCTCGACAAGAGTTAATGAACAAACAGTGGGACTCGTCTTTGGTCAGAGAAATGCTCACCCGCGCCGATGGTGAAACATCAGGCGGACGAGCCGCCTATCGGCCAGATGGGTTATCGCCAAATTACGGTTTGCAAGCCGACGGACTTTATCGATTAAGCGATGTGCAGGCGCAAGAAATTCTCAATATGCGCTTGCAACGCTTGACAGGTCTTGAACAAGACAAAATCGTCAACGAATACAAGACCGTGATGGATACCATCTCGGACTTGCTCGACATCTTGGCGAAACCGGCCCGCATCACCACCATTATTTCGGAAGAGCTAGAAGCCATTCGCGTTGAATTCTCAACGAACACCAAAGACGCTCGACGCTCAAGCATCGAGCACAACGCCACTGAGCTAGACACCGAGGACTTGATTACCCCAACAGACATGGTGGTCACGCTTTCGCACACGGGTTACATCAAAAGCCAGCCGCTGTCTGAATACCGCGCCCAGCGACGCGGCGGCAGGGGCAAACAAGCCACCGCCACCAAAGCCGACGATTGGGTTGACCAGCTCTTTATCGCCAACACCCACGACTATTTGCTGTGTTTCTCCGACAGGGGACGGTTGTATTGGTTGAAAGTTTGGGAGGTGCCACAAGGCACCCGAACTTCGCGCGGCCGCCCCATCGTGAATATGTTCCCGCTCATTGAGAACGAAAAGATCACGGTCATTTTGCCGGTCAAAGCGTTCACGGACGATCACACCGTTTTCATGGCGACCTCTCGAGGCACCGTGAAAAAGACACTGCTAAGCGAGTTCTCGAACCCACGCAAAGGGGGCATCATCGCCGTTAACCTTGACGAGGGCGACTACTTGATAGGTGCCGAACTCACCGACGGACAACACGATGTGATGCTGTTTTCGAATTCGGGCAAAGCCGTGCGCTTTCAAGAAAACGATGTTCGCCCCATGGGCCGTAACGCCCGCGGTGTACGAGGCATGTCGCTTGCAAAAGACCAAGAAGTCATCGCCATGCTGACCGCCAGCGACGAAACATACTCGGTGTTGACTGCCACGGAAAAGGGATTTGGTAAGCGAACCCCGATTGCCGAATACACCCGACATGGCAGAGGCACCAAAGGCATGATTGCCATTCAAGCTTCCGAGCGCAATGGCAAAGTGGTTAGCGCCATCCTGGTAAGCCCATCAGATGACATCATGCTGATCACCACAGGCGGTGTGCTGGTGCGCACCCGTGTTGATGAGATCAGGGAAATGGGTCGTGCCACTCAAGGCGTGACGCTGATTAGCGTCGATGATGGGAGCCGCTTATCTGGCGTTCGCCGGGTCGTAGAACGCGATGTCGAGGCACTCGGTGAGATAGCCGACGAAGGCAGCGTTGACAGTGACGATGATCAGACCGCCACGGACGACGTCGAGTCATGACGCCGCGCCCGTGGAACTTCTCTGCTGGGCCTTCCGTGTTACCTGAGTCCGTCCTACAACAGGCGGCCGAAGAAATGATGGACTGGCATGGCAGTGGGCTCTCTGTCATGGAAATGAGCCATCGGGGTGCGCAATTCACTGAAATCTGTGACCAAGCCGAGGCAGATTTGCGAACGTTGCTCGGCATTGGTGACGAGTTTGCCGTCATGTTTATGCAGGGCGGCGCCACCGCAGAAAATGCCATCGCCCCGCTCAATTTGATTGCTCGTCGTGGTGAGCCCAAGGCAGACTATCTGTTAACTGGCAGTTGGTCGGTGAAGTCCTTTAAAGAAGCCAAACGATACGGGGATGTGGCAATCGCGGCCAGTAGCGACCACGAATGGCAAGACCAAGGCCAAACCTGGCAACCCTACGCTTGGATACCACCAGTCTCGAGTTGGCAAGTCCGGGCGGATGCCGCCTATTTGCATTTGTGTAGCAATGAAACCATCGGTGGCGTCGAAATGGCGCAGTGGCCTAGCCCTCTGAGTCTAGGTGCGGCCGAGGTGCCTTTGGTCATCGACGCCTCTTCTCATTTCTTATCTCGCCCTATCGACTTCACAAACGTTGGGATGCTGTATGCCGGCGCACAAAAAAACGCCGGTCCCGCGGGTGTCACGATTGTTATTGCGCGCCGAGAACTGATTGGACATGCCTTGCCCATCTGTCCCTCAGCCTTTGATTACGCCAACGTGGCTCGAGAACGCTCACGCTTCAACACGCCACCCACTTATGCCATCTATATTGCCGGTCTGGTTTTCAAGTGGCTGCTGACGCAAGGTGGGCTCACCGCCATTGAAGCAAAAAACATCGAGAAGGCTAAAGTGCTATATGACTTCATCGATCAGTCTTCTTTTTATCAATCACCGGTGCACCCTGCGTATCGTTCGCGCATGAATGTGCCTTTTTTCTTGCCAGACAATAAGCTAGAAGCGGATTTCTTGGCCAGCGCCAAATCGCGTGGCCTTCAGCAGCTCAAAGGTCACAAAAGCGTCGGTGGCATGCGAGCGTCGATCTATAACGCCATGCCGCTTGCAGGTGTGTTAGCTTTGATCGATCACCTCAAATCGTTCGAACACGAACATGGATAAAGAACTTCAAACCAAGTTAGAACCGTTGCGTGCAAAAATCGACCGGCTCGATCAAGACATCCTCGGTCTGATTAACGAGCGCGCCAAAACCGCACAAGCCGTTGGTGATCTTAAGCACGAACACCATGCACAGGGACCAGTGTTCCGTCCCGAACGCGAATCCCAAGTCATTCGCACCCTCCAAGAAGGAAACCAAGGCCCAGTCACATCCGATGGCATCCAAGCGATTTGGTCGCAGATCATTTCGGTTTGTCGTGGCTTAGAGCAAGATATCAACGTGGCTTATCTCGGTCCAGCGGGTTCTTTCTCTGAGCAAGCCGCCTTCGAATACATGGGCCAAGCCATCTCAGGCGTGTCTTGCCCCAACTTTGACGAAGTATTTCGCACGGTCGAATCCCAAGGTGCGCACGTCGGGATTGTGCCAGTAGAAAACTCAACCGAGGGGGCCGTCAACCGTACCTTGGATTTGTTGCTCAACACCCCGCTGCAGATTATCGGTGAATACTCACTACCCATTCGCCACTGTTTATTGACCCAATCCGGCAAGATGGACGGCGTGACCAAAGTGCTGGCACACCCGCAAGCTTTGGCTCAGTGTCAACACTGGCTGGGTATGCATTACCCCGCATTGGCTCGTGAACCGCTGGCCAGTAACGCAGAGGCCGCGCGACTCGCGGCTGCTGATCCCAGCACCGCAGCCATCGCCAGCGATAGCGCCGCGCGTGCTTGGCAACTGACCGCCGTCGCCGAAGGGATCCAAGATGACCCGATGAATCGCACCCGATTCTTGGCCATTGGTGCCATCGACACTTTACCGAGTGGACGCGATAAGACCAGTCTGATTTTGGCTGTTGCCAACCAAGCGGGTGCCGTCTACAAAATGTTGGCCCCTTTGTCAGATAACGGGGTGTCAATGACACGTTTTGAATCTCGCCCCTCTCGGACGGGTCAGTGGGAATATCATTTTTACGTGGATATTGAAGGTCACCAGCGCGAACCGGCAGTGGCCAAAGCCTTAGAGGAACTTCGCACACGCTGCGCTTTCTTAAAAATTTTAGGATCCTATCCGAGGCAGCAATGACTGATCAAGCCAAGCAACTGGTCGCCCCCGAACACATCAAAGCGATTCGCGCTTACATACCAGGCAAACCGATCGATGACCTGGTTCGAGAATTAGGCCTTGATCCCACCACGGTCGTTAAACTGGCCTCCAACGAGAATCCGCTTGGCATGTCAACCGCTGCCAAAAAAGCCATCGAACAGGCCTTAACTGGTCTGGAGCGCTACCCCGACCCCGGCGGCTACCGTTTAAAGCAAGCCATTGCCGATCGATTTGATGTGCCCATGGACTGGATTACCTTGGGCAATGGGTCTAACGACATTCTTGAACTCGTCGGGATGGCCTTGTTGGAGCCCGGGTACTCCGCGGTCTATTCCGAATACGCATTTGTGGTTTATCGCTTGGCCACACAAGCACGCGGTGCCCAACATATCGTGGTCCCCTCAAAAAACCACGGTCACAATTTGGATGCCATGCTCGCAGCCATTGAACCTAACACCCGTTTGGTCTTTATTGCGAATCCCAACAACCCAACCGGCACCTTTCTTTCCAATGACGCGATCACGCGTTTCTTGACTGCGGTGAAAGAAGTACATGGAGACCGCGTCACCGTGGTCTTAGATGAAGCCTACAACGAATACATTCCCAACGATGAACGCGTGCAGAGTATTGCGCTCGTCAAACGATTTCCCAACCTGGTGATATCTCGCAGCTTCTCGAAAGCCTACGGGTTGGCGGGTCTGCGCGTCGGGTTTGGTATTGCCCAACCGGTACTCACCGAATTGATGGCGCGTGTTCGGCAGCCCTTTAACGTGAACGCCTTAGCACAAGCCGCGGCAGCCGCAGCCCTCTACGACGATGCCTTTTTGGCCAAAAGCGCTGCAGTCAATGATGCGGGCAAACAACAATTGCAATCCGCCTTTGATGCGCTTGGACTGACCTACATTCCGAGCTCAGCGAACTTTGTGCTGGTGAAGGTCAACGACGCCGATGCGATTAACGAAGCGCTCTTAAAGCGTGGTGTGATTGTGCGACCCGTGGGATCGGATGGTTTGCCTGGTTGGTTGCGTGTCTCTATCGGACTCAAATCAGAGAACAATCGCTTCATTGAAGCGTTAACGGCTATCTTGGCTGAGTCAACGGACAGAACATGACAACGGCTGTTCTTCCATTCAAGATTGATACGCTTGCCATTGTTGGTGTCGGTTTGATTGGTGGTTCATTTGCGCTCGCGCTAAAAAAGGCAGGCGTCGTTCGACGGGTGCTTGGCGTCGGCCGAAGCGCGGCGACCCTTAAAAAGGCCCTTGCGCTCGGGCTGATCGATCAAGTGGCAACCCCGGCCGAAGCCGCCGCGAGTGCCGATCTCATCATGATCGCGGCTCCCGTGGGGGCTTTTGAACAAATATTTGCTGAGCTCGCCCCGAGCCTAAATCCCAAAACCATTTTGACCGATGGGGGAAGCACCAAAGGCAACGTGGTCGCTGCGGCAAGAGCCGCACTCGGCACAAAAGTGGATCAATTTGTTCCGGCTCACCCCATTGCAGGCTCGCATGAATACGGCCCTGAAGCGGCTAGGGCCGACCTCTACCAAAACAAGCAAGTGATCGTGTGCCCCTTACCTGAAAATACCCCAGCAGACGTTACCTTGGTCAAAGCAGCCTGGCAACACTGTGGCGCGCAATGGATTGAAATGCCAGTGCCTCAGCATGATGCGGTTCTTGCGGCAGTCAGCCACCTGCCCCATTGGCTGGCCAGTCTTTACGTCACCCATGTGTCGCGCGACCATAACGCCGATCTCAACTTACAAGTGGCTGGCGCTGGATTCGGCGACTTCTCTCGTATAGCCCAAGGCAACGAAGAAATGTGGCGTGACATATTCGCTGCCAACCGAGAGGCCATGCTTGAGCAGATCAATGGGTTGCATGACCTGCTTGATCGCGCCAAAACAGCGTTGCAAGACAATGACATGGACTGGATCGGGTCCATGCTGAAAGAAGGTGCGACGGTCAGGCGCCGTTGGGGACAGACCCCGCGACTTTCAGGAAGCCCTGATGACAATGTCTGATGTATTAACCATCGGCCCCAACCGTGCCGCCCGTGGTGCCATCCATTTGCCCGGCTCAAAAAGCATTTCTAACCGCGTGTTATTACTGAGTGCTTTGGCTCAAGGTACCACTGTGGTTGAGGGTGTGCTGCAATCTGATGACACCGACGTGATGCTGTCTGCCCTTAAAAACTTGGGTATCGTTGTCGAAACGAATCAGCAAAGTGCCTCGCACAACGTCAGCATCCGCAGCAACGGTGACTTTCCCATTAAAAAAGCCGATTTATTTCTAGGTAATGCGGGTACCGCTTTTAGACCACTTACGGCGGCCTTGGCATTTGCCGGTGGCGCGTTCAATCTCAGCGGTGTTGCCCGCATGCACGAACGGCCCATCGGCGACTTGGTCGATGCACTCAGGGCACTCGGTGCCCACATCGACTACCAGGGCAACTCGGGCTACCCGCCACTGGCTATTTCGGCATCGACGGCGCGTGGCGGGCACGTCCAGGTCAAAGGTTCGGTCTCAAGTCAATTTCTGACCGCGCTACTCATGGCCGCGCCCTTGATCGTGTCGCAATCTCAACAATCACTTACCATCGAAGTGGATGGCGAATTGATTTCCAAACCTTACATCGACATCACGATCAACCTGATGGCCAAATTTGGCGTTCAGGTCAGCCGCTTGGAAGACGAGCTACATCTGGCCTTCCGGATTGAAAAGGGCGCGACCTATGTCTCACCTGGACGAATCGCCGTTGAAGGTGATGCGTCATCTGCGTCATATTTTTTGGCGCTCGGACTCATCGGTCAAGGACCGGTCGAAGTGCACGGCGTAGACGAAAACAGTATTCAGGGCGATGTCCAATTTACTGACACGCTAAAGCAACTCGGAGCCACGATTTCGTTTGCACCACAAAGCATTTCATCGAAAGGCTGCTCGGTGGCCCAAGGTGATCGCCTGCGTGCCTTTGATGCCGATTTCAACCTCATTCCTGACGCGGCCATGACCGCCGCGGTATTGGCCCTTTACGCCGATGGACCTTGCCGCCTGCGCAACATTGGCAGTTGGCGAGTGAAAGAAACAGACCGTATCCATGCCATGGCAACCGAACTGCGGAAGTTGGGCGCCCAAGTGGAATCGGGTGATGACTGGTTGACCATTCATCCCGTTGCCGCCAAAGATTGGCGGCACGCCATCATCCACACTTACGATGATCACCGAATGGCCATGTGTTTTTCATTGGCCACGTTTGGACCTGTCGCCGTCACGATTGAAGACCCCCAGTGTGTCGCCAAAACCTTTCCCGATTATTTTGAGCAATTCCAACGCCTCGTATCATGACCCAGCATTCAACGCCTGCCCCTGTGGTGACCATCGATGGACCCACCGCCTCCGGTAAAGGCACCGTCACTCGTTTGGTCGCCCAATCTTTAGGGTTCCACGTCCTCGACAGTGGTGCCCTCTATCGCCTGACGGCTTGGGCCGCACTCGATCACAACGTCGATCCAAACGACATGGAGAAAGTGGCTGAGTTGGCGCGCCGCATGCAGGTACGCTTTGATGGGCAACAGGTCTATATGGCGGGTATCGATGTCACCGAATCGATCCGTCAAGAGCATGTGGGCAACCTGGCATCGCGTCTGGCACCTCAACCGACGTTGCGCGAGGCTTTACTTAAGCGACAGCGATATTTTAAAGTCCCCCCAGGCCTAGTGGCCGACGGACGCGACATGGGTACGGTTGTGTTCCCCGATGCCGAGCTCAAGATTTTTCTGACGGCCAAGGCGCTAGCGCGGGCAAAGCGGCGCTGCGAACAAATGAGAGAGCGCGGCCTGATACCCAACGAGCAAGCGGTTTTGTTGGACTTACAAAAACGCGACGAACGCGACACCAAGCGATCCATCGCCCCTCTGTTGCCGGCCAAGGATGCGCATCAAATAGACTCTTCCGATTTGAGTATCGATGAGACCGTTCAACGCATCTTGTCTTTGTGGCAAACCACAGTAGCGAAAACTAAGAATATGTTATAAGATCGTCGCCGTTTTGGTAACTAAATAAAGGCTTTGCCATGAAACCTTCGCTCTTAACTTACAAAAACTATTACGGCTCTATCGAGCCCTCGCTATCCGACGGCTTGCTGCGTGGACGCGCGCTCTTTATCGTGGATGAAGTGCCCTACGAGGCCCTGACGCTTGCCGAATTACAACCGGCATTTGAACAGGCGATTGATCAATACCTCGCTAGCTGCCGCTCGGATGAAAAATCACCGGAGAAGCCATTCCGTGGCCAATTTAATGTTCGCATCGCGCCTGCGCTGCACAAGCTGGCCTCTTTGCGCGCCCAGCAAGAGCGCACGTCCTTAAATACGGTTGTGGTCAATGCCTTGCAACATTACTTAGACAATGCCCAAGTTACACTGCTGGCTTCCAGGCGTTGAAACGGACATTCAGCGCTGGTTTCCCCTGATTTGTTTCCACTGAGGACTGTTCAATGACCGCGCTGATTTTGTTTGATTTTGATGGCACATTTGCTGACACGGCACCAGACATGGCGATGGCCGCCAATCGGCAACGAAAAAAGCACGGTTTGGACCCCCTGCCCGTTTCTGAACTGCGTGCCTATGTCTCCATGGGTGCCAGAGGCATGGTCCTGGCCTCTTTGGGGATTGAGGCCAGTCATCCTGACTTTGAAGCCGCTAGAACCGACTTTCTAGCCGATTATGAACAGAACAGTACCCAAGAGACGCGGCTGTTTGACGGCATCCCCGAGCTTTTAAATCAGATCCGTGGAGCGGACATGCGATGGGGGATCGTGACCAACAAACTCACCCGCTACGCAGAACCGATTGTGAAGTGGTTGAACTTACCGGACTGTGCAGTACTTGTTTGTGGGGACACGGTCGCTCACGCCAAACCACATCCGCTGCCTCTACAACACGCCGCTGCCCAAGCGGGATATGGTGCGGACCGTTGCATTTATGTGGGCGACGACTTAAGAGACATTCAAGCCGCCAAATCCGCTGGCATGGCCTCTATTGCGGCGGCTTACGGCTATTGTGGCGTGGAGCACCCCGTGCATACCTGGGAAGCAGATCTCACGGTAGAACACGTCAATGGCATTTGGCCAGCCGTCGGGCAGCTCCTTCGCAATCCGTGACACTGCACAGCAACTTTTTAAGGACTCTGGTTGAACTGTAACTTGGCCACGCGCAGGGCCACGATGGTGGCAATCACGGCCTTGATTAAGTCACCGGGCAAGAAAACGACAACGGCCATTAGCGCTTTGTCTATGCTCATGCCCGTGACCATGGCCAGCCAAGGTACCCCGATGGCGTAAACCACCAACACGCCACCAAACACCGCCGCCCCAAAATTTCGGGCGACCATGGCTGCTGTTGTCGTGCGGCCAAGATCTCTAGCGGCTAACCAACTGACCATGAAAGCACCTGGGATGAACCCCAGAATAAAGCCACCGGTCGGGCCCGCAAAGACGGCCAAACCACCCCGGCCGCCGGGTAAGACAGGCAAACCAACCAGAGCCAACACCACGTAAAGAAGTAACGAGAGCAAAGCCAAACGCGGGCTGAGCAGTAGACCAGCGAGCATCACACCCAACGTCTGCAAAGTCAGCGGCACCGGCACCAAGGGCATCGGTAGCGGTGGAATCACGGCAAAAACCACCACCAAGGCGGTGAACAAGGCAACCCTAACCATCTCTTGGGTCGACAGGGACAAACGGGGGGACGGATCAGCAGACGTCAAATTTAGTTCTCTTTGCTTGAGTTTAGGGATAAAGGTTAAATCACAAGAATCGCCATACATTATGACTCATCTCAGACCGCCACGGGCATCGATGGCATCGGCGATCTCACTGGCTCGTTGAAGCGTTCGAACCAGCATGGGCACCAACAAGGCAAAAGGATTGCTTTGGTGTCCCCTGGCCGACTGGGCTTGACGAATCTCTTGCCACTGTTCAAGCAACACGGGCATCAAGCGCAGGCAAATGCCAAACATCAATGCCACTTTATCTGCCCTCACCCAGCCACGGCGATCGAACGGTTGTAAGACCCGCTCAACGACCCCCATCATCGCGGTAATAGGCGTGGCGGCCATCACCGCAAAAGCGAGCAACAACAAGGCCAGCAATCGCAACAAGACGATGAGCGCCTGTGTCACCCCAGAAAAATATGCGATATACAGCCCGATAACGCCCAAGGTCAGGATCGGCCAGAGCCATGTAGAACCCACGGCTGACGAACCCCAGGCTTGGCGATCGCCGGAGCGGATGACGGGCCATTGAACACTGATCAAAATCGCGAACGCGCCAATCGCGGCAAGCGCCACAATCCACAACCGATCAGCCCATACCAAACCGGTGCCCACGAGAAACAAACCGAGCAACTTGTATCCAGCGGGACACCGATGTAACCAGGTGGATGGGCTGTTGACGGCATTTTCCAAAAGACTGTCGCTACCCGGGGCTTTGGACTCAGAAGACCTGGCTTCGATGGCCCGACCTAAATCGGTTGGATCGCGTGAATCCTTCATGCGTACTGCGCCCGATACCAAGGCAGGACCTCTGCAGGCGCGCCGTCAGCCTGAACACCCCCGTGATCAATCACCAGCACCCGTTCGTAAGCCGTGAGCATCTCCAAATCATGCGTGATCACCAACAACGGTTGCATCAGCTGATCCAAAATGGCCAGCAATCGGTTGCGGTGGCGCAAGTCGAGTGCAGTCGTTGGCTCGTCAAGCACCAGAAAGTCAGGCCGCATACACAAAACCGTGGCCAGGGCCACCAATTGCTTTTGTCCGCCGGACAAGGTGTGTATGGCTCGCGAAGCCAGCGCACTGATGTCCAACTGCAACAGTGTCTCTTCAATACGGGCGGCGCGAATCTTTTTGTCGGGCAGGGTTGGCTTTAAACCAAATGCCATGTCCTCTTGGACCACAGGGAAAACAATCTGATTGTCTGGGTTTTGAAAGAGAAAGCCAGCCTGCTCGCGAATTTTTGTCAGGTGCTCAGATACCCGCAAACCATTGACTGTCACCGAACCGCTCGAGGGCAGAATCAAACCATTAATCAAACGGGCGAAGGTGCTTTTACCCGCACCGTTAGGACCGATAATGCCCACTCTAGACTCTGAGAGCTTAATATTGAGGTTTTGCAAGACCTCGAGAGGGCCTCGCCGAACAGTCACCTGGTGGAACTCGATTAACATTAAGGGTGTGTTTTCCGGGGAATGAAAGCAAAAGCGCTCGGATCGTGCGCCAAAGAATAGGCTTATGGCTGGTGATTGGTCACCTGGTGAGGAAACACGAACCGCTCTCACGAACCATCAAGAACCTTTTACGACCAAGCGGATCAAACCGAAGCACTGGGAAAAAGAGCATGGAAAAAATCACCAAAACCAAGCAGGAATGGCTCAATCAGCTTACCCCTGAAGCATACTATGTTACCCGCGAAGGGGGGACAGAGCGGGCATTTACTGGTCAATACTGGGATCATCAAGCCACCGGCATTTATCACTGCGTCTGCTGTCAGACACCGTTGTTTGCCTCTGACACCAAATTTGACGCCGGCTGCGGCTGGCCGAGTTATTTTGAGGCGATTGACGACAACCGGATCGAAGAGCGAACCGATACCAGCCATGGCATGGTTCGCACCGAGGTGCGCTGCAAAAACTGCGACGCCCATCTTGGGCACGTTTTCCCGGACGGCCCGCCCCCAACCGGCAAACGGTACTGTATCAATTCCGTTTCCATGACCTTTGAGCCTGTCGACACATGAAAAAGTTTCTATTTGATTTATTTCCACTGATTCTTTTTTTTGTGGCTTATCGGTTCGCCGATATTTACCTCGCCACGGCTGTTGCGATGGTCGCCGCGGTCGGACAGATCGCTTACATCAAATTGTCAGGCAAACGCATCGAAGGCACCCACTGGATTAATCTGATCGTGATCGTGGTCTTCGGTGGCGCCACGCTTTGGCTACAAAACGATGCCTTTATCAAGTGGAAACCCACGGTTCTCTACTGGTTGTTTGCGGTGATTTTGCTGGGCAGCCGATGGTTTGCTGGTAAGAACCTCCTACAAAACCTACTTGGCGGAAAAATCGACCTCACGCCAGCGGGCTGGCGCGGCTTAAACCACAGTTGGTCATCTTTCTTTTTATTTGCAGGTGGGGTCAATCTGTTCGTGGCGTTCTCTGGTTTTTTTACCGAATCACAGTGGGTTAACTTCAAGGTATTTGGTTTGATGGGGTTGCTGATCCTTTTTGTGATTGCCCAATCCATATGGTTGAACAAACACATGGTCGAGCCTGCCACCGCCACCGCTGATGAAGAGAACAAAAACAAAAACTTATGAATACTGATCTAGAAACGACGTTGCGAACACGCCTCATGGCCCTAAGCCCGGACAGCCTTGAAATCGAGGACGAATCACACCAGCACGTGGGTCATGCAGGCAACCAAGCGGGTGCGAGTCATTTTCGGGTTCGGATCGTGGCCCCCTGCTTTGCCAGTAAAGGCGCTGTAGCCCAACACCGCTTGGTGTACGATCTTGTTACTGACTTGATGCCATTTCCCATTCACGCACTGGCCTTAAAAACCAGTGCGCCTTCAAAAGGATCTTTATGAAACGTTTGACTTTACTGCTGGCCTCCTTAACACTCTCGGCACCGCTCTATGCACAAAATATCGCTACCGTGAACGGTCAGCCGATATCACAAAAAGACTACGATCAGTTCATCAGCTTGCTCGTCGAGCAAGGTACTCCTGATACGCCCGATCTTCGCAACCAAGTCAAAGAAGAAATGATCAACCGGATGATCATGGTGCAAGAAGCCGATAAAGTCGGCATCACGAAAGAGCCCCGTGTGCAGACTGAAATGGAACTGGCCCGTCAAGGCATCTTGGTGCGCGCCCTGATGGCCGAACACCTGGAAAAAAATCCCGTGACCGAAGCCGACATACAAGCCGAGTACGACAGACTCCAAAAAGAGCAGGGTGAAGTGTTGGAATACAACGTTCGACACATCTTGGTCGCAGATGAGCAAACGGCCAAAGACATACAAAAGCAAATCAAAGATGGATCCGCCAGTTTTGAGGATCTCGCCAAATCACAATCAAACGACCCTGGCAGCGCTGTCGAAGGTGGTAGTTTGGGTTGGGCACAGGCCGATAACTACGTGGGTCCGTTTGCCGCTGCCGTACAGGCAACCCCCAAGGGCGAGATGGCACCCGAGCCGGTTGAAACACAATTTGGCTGGCACGTGATTGAAGTTGTGGACGAGCGCCCATTGGCTTTCCCGCCGCTGGCACAAGTGCGTGAACAGCTCGTAGAGATGATGCGCCAACAAGTGCTATCTGAATACCAGAGCGAGCTGCGTAGTGAAGCCAAGATAGACTAGAAAACCGGTCGCTTTTGGACTAAAACCGCTAAAGTCGCTCGATGCGGCATTAGCGGTTTTTTGTATTAGTGGTTTTTTAATCTGGGCCCAACAAATCACGCAAGCCTGACTCGTCAATGATGGTCACACCAAGCGATTGGGCTTTTTTCAACTTACTGCCGGCATCCTCACCGGCAACCACATAAGCAGTCTTTCGAGACACCGAACCCGTGACTTTGCCACCCGCCGAGACAATGGCTTGGGCCGCCTGGTCGCGGGTCCAATTCGGTAAGGTCCCTGTTAATACAAAGGTCTGCCCAAAAAGTCCGGTTTTTTCAGAGCCAACCGCAGGTTCTTGCGGCTCAACACCTTTGTCTAACAACGCCCTGACCACCTCGACGTTGTGTGGCTCCGAAAAAAAGTGCACGATCGATTTGGCGACCACGGGTCCCACGTCGGGCACCGCCAACAGCGCATCGGCATGAGCGGCCATCAAGGCTTCGATCGACCCGAAATGGCGAGCCAAATCGCCCGCGGTGGCTTGACCGACATGCCGTATACCTAGCGCAAAAATCAAGCGGTCCAGCGTTGGGCGTGAAGCCGCACGCAATGCGTCAACGAGATTTTGAGCGGACTTGGTCCCCATCCGATCGTAGGCTGCCAACTCATCGATACCGAGCGTAAACAAGTCAGCAAGCGACTTCACTCGACCCCGATCAACCAGTTGCTCAACCAGTTTGTCTCCCAACCCTTCAATATCAAACGCCTTTCGACCCGCGGCATGAATCAAGCTTTGTTTGCGCTGCGCCGCGCAGACCAAGCCCCCTGTGCATCGCGCCACCGCTTCACCCTCAGGCTTTTCAATGGCGGAACCACACACGGGGCAAGCCGATACCATTTCAAACACCCGTGCATTGTCGGGTCGCTGTGCCAGCACCGGCGCCACCACTTCAGGAATCACATCGCCAGCACGACGCACCACCACCTTGTCACCGATCCTCACGTCTTTGCGAGCGATTTCATCTTCATTGTGCAAGGTGGCGTTGGTTACAGTGACGCCACCCACAAAGACCGGTTCTAATCTAGCCACCGGTGTGATGGCACCCGTGCGCCCAACCTGGAGATCAATGGCAAGCAAGTTCGTGGTGGCTTCTTCGGCGGGGAATTTATGCGCCAGAGCATACCGGGGCGCCCGAGCCACAAACCCCAACACGCGTTGGGCCGCCAAGGGGTTGACTTTATAAACAACCCCGTCAATGTCATAGGGAAGCTGCGGGCGCTGCTCACCCACGGCTTGATAGAAATCCATCAACCCCTTGACGCCAAACACACTGGCCTGTTGCTTGGTGTTAACAGGCAAGCCCAAGCGAGCGAACCATTCGAGCACTTCGATGTGACGCGAGGGTAAGTCGCCACTGACCTCTCCCCAGCCGTAAGCAAAAAATCGCAGCGGGCGTTGGGCGGTGACGTGCGAATCAAGCTGCCTCAAACTACCAGCCGCCGCATTACGGGGGTTCACGAACACTTTTTCTTGACGCTGGGCTTGCACTTGATTCAAACGCTCAAAGGCCTCACGATTCATCAAGACTTCGCCACGGACTTCCAAAACAGACGGTGCCTCGGCTGACAAGCGCAACGGGATCGAGCGAATCGTTCGGACGTTGGCGGTGACATCTTCGCCCGTTTGGCCGTCGCCTCGGGTGGCCGCTTGAACCAGCTGCCCATTTTCGTAGCGCAAACTGATCGCCAGGCCGTCTAACTTCAACTCACAAGCGTAGTCGACGGGTTCGCCAGACTTGATCAATCCCGCCTGCGTCAGGGTATCCGAGACGCGCTTGTCAAATGCCGTCACCTCTGCTTCATCAAAGGCGTTGCCTAAGGAAAGCATGGGCACCCTATGGGTGACTGAATCAAATGCGGCTAGGGGTGCGGCACCCACCCTTTGCGTTGGCGAATCATCGCTTTGCAGGGCCGGATAATGTGCCTCTATCGCCTGCAATTCGCGCATCAACTGATCATATTCAGCATCAGTGATGGTTGGCTCATCGCGAACGTAATAGGCTCGGTTGTGCTGATCAATCTCTTGGCGCAGTTGCGTCGCCCGCTCGCGCGCCTCGTCAAATAGCAAGCGATCCTGGCTCTGCGACATTAGGCAAATACTCGCCTTGCCCGATCACTGCCTGCTGCCAAACCGGCTGCCTCAAGCTGCGCATATAGGGTTTGAAGCTGCTCGTCGATCGCAGCATCGGCACCGGGCGCCAAGGGCTTTCCTTGGTCATCCACAACCTCAGCACCTAGGCGTCTGGCTAACTCGAGCGCCATTTCCAACATGTATCCAAACGAATCCTGACTTGGTGGGCTGCGTGGCACATCGAGTAACAATGTCAAACGATCAACACCCGCCACACTGTCATCCAATGGCTCGGTGTCCCCGAGTGTCAACGTGAAACATTCGAGACCGTGATTGCCAATCCAGGCCAATTGGCCTGACTGTTCGATAAAACCCATGGCTTTTGCGCTACCGGTGACATCAGACACCGCCCTTTGCGTGGGCAGCAGCAACGTCAGACCGACTTGTGTATCTAGCGTGGCACATGTGCTATCAAGATGAGCCGCTTGTTCGAGGACGTCGTTTTGCTCGGGGCCGTCGAGTGTGGCATCGAGCTGCTCGGCCAATGACTGCGCGTTACCCCAGACTTGAGACCACTCAATGGCGGTGATAGCACCGCTGCGGTTAGCAATTTGAACCGCGAGGTGGATAGCCAGGTATAGCCTCTCTTCACCGATCGCCGTGACCAAACGCCCATCGGTGACCTGTAAAAAAACACGTACCGGCCTCCGTCCAAACGACCGCAAGGCTTTTAGTGCTGGCAATAACGCCGAACCACTCAACGGACTGGGTAAGTGAATCTCAATCACCACTTCGGCGACCAAATCGGGCTCTTCGATGGGCTTACCTGTCTGAAGTGGCTCAGTGTCACCCCCTTCGCCTTCGCCTTCGCCTTCGCTTTGGTCGAACGTCGGTTCGCTATCGTCAGATGAATCCACCAACCCGAGATGTCCCAAGCCAAAACCTGGCTCCTTGCGCGCTTCGCCGGGTTGCCCATCACTTAACAAAGGATCATCATCAACGACTGGCAAGTTATCTTGCATTTTGCGTTTGACACGTCTGTCTTGCCACCAATTGAAGGCAATGACCACAACAATCACAATAATGCCGAGCACGATCAGGCTAATTTGTAACTCGCTCATGCTTTCCTCTTCCAGTGAGTCTCAGGTTAGACCGCTTCAGCCGCAAGCTGTAGTGCCGAATCAATATCCACCGCCACAATGCGTGATACACCCTGTTCCTGCATTGTGACACCGATTAAATGTCTTGCCATTTGCATGGCAATTTTATTGTGCGATATGAACAGAAACTGTGTGTGTTCACTCATACCGCTCACCAAATTGGCATAGCGCTCAGTATTGGCATCGTCAAGCGGCGCGTCTACCTCGTCGAGCAAGCAAAACGGCGCTGGGTTCAGCTTAAACAAGGCAAAGACTAGCGCCGTGGCGGTCAATGCTTTCTCACCGCCGGAGAGCAAGTGAATGGTTGTATTGCGTTTGCCTGGTGGTTGTGCCATGACTTGCACCCCAGCGTCTAGAATTTCTTCGCCGGTGATAACCAACTTCGCCTCGCCACCGCCAAATAGCTGGGGGAATAGCTGACCGAAATGACCATTCACCTCATCAAAAGTGGTCTGCAGCAGGTCACGCGTTTCGCGATCAATTTTTTGAATGGCGTCCTCGAGGGTCTCGATGGCCTCTTGCAAATCGCTGTACTGGGATTGCAAAAATCCCTGACGTTCGCGTGCAGCAGTCAACTCATCTAGCGCAGCCAAGTTGACAGCCCCGAGGGCATCAATCTGGCGATTGGTTCGCTGAACCTCACTTTGCAACCAACCGATCTTGCGCCAGTCATCAGAAGACTGGGCTTCAATCGCTTGGGCCAATGCGGCTCGATCAACCGCTTGTTCATCGAGCTGTTGCGCAAACTGTTCGGCCGACAATCGCGCGGCCTGCTCTTGCAACTGCAATTCAGTAATCGCATCGCGCTGCGGTTGCAAGGAACGCTCTAAGGTGAGCCTGGCCTCTTCAGCTTCTCGGAGTTGCGCGGCGAGCGTGTCCATCTCAGTGCGCAAGCGACCGAGCACGGTTTCTTTCTCTAGTCGCTGCGCCAATGCTTCTTGTAAGCCGTTTTCAGGGGTTTGGGCATCGAGTGCGGCCAATTCCGTCACCAATCCCTCAAATTCGTTGGCTGCCCGAGCCTGCTGATCTAACGCGAGCTGGCGATTGCGCTCTAGCTCGGCGATCCGGGCTTCTGTGCCCCGTCGAGCGAAAACGCCTTCTTGCTCAGCGCGCTCACGCTCACGAACCTGCTCGCGGATCTGCTGGGCTTGATCGGCGAGTGACTCACCATGCATCTGTGCTTGAGCGAAAGCCCCTTGTTGCTCAGCAAGCGCTTCATCAAGTTGCTCAAAGGTCTGTTCGGCCTCATCGCGCTGCGCTTGCAAGGCCTCTGACTGACTCGCGAGTTCGGCCAAGTCTTGGTCAAGCTGCTCGGAGCGCTGGGTGCGTTGTTCGGTTTCCTGCTGTAGCTTGGTGTAAGCCAACTGCAAATCATGAACTCTTTGGGTTAATTCGCCGGTGCGTTGGCGCGCTGGCACCACTGCCGCTTGGGCTTGCTGCCATGACACTTCAGCCCGGGTGGCCTCTGCCCGTGCTTGGTCGGTCACCAATTGTTGCGCTTTGAGCTCGCGCTGCAAGTTTTCAATTTCTTGCTGACGAGCCAACATACCGGCTTGCTCGGAATCAGGGGCATAAAAGCGCACCGAGTGCGCATCAATAAGGTGCCCTGCCGACACGACCCATGTCCCACCCGGGGGCAACTGATCACGTTGCGCAACAGCCACTTCGACGTTTGGCGCCGTGTAAATGTGGCCGAGCCATTGTTGCAAAAGATTTTTCAGTCCTGGCTCACTGGTTTGCACCAACGAGGCAAGCGACGTCAGGCCAGCGTCTGTCGCCGACGCAGCGGCGGCTTGCGGCACTTGGAAGAAAGCCAAACGCGCCGGCGGCGCGTCGTTGGCGAAGGCTTGAGTCCATGACAACTGACTGACTTGAACGCCCGTTAGCCGCTCATTGAGCACCGCTTCTAGAGCCGCCTCCCATCCTTGGGAGACGTTGAGCTTTTGCCAAAGGCGGGGCAACTCAGATAACTCATGACCCGCTAACCAGGGCTCTAAAGTGCCCGAGCGTTGGACATCCTCTTGTAAGCGCAGCAGTGCCGACAAGCGGGCCTCTAGCTGGGAAAGCTTGGTGGCTTCGGCTTGCGCCTGATCTCGCGCTTGGTTACGTTTTTCGTCGGCGCCAGGCAGGGCGCCCTCAAGGTCGGCAAGCGTGGCCTGTGCCTGCTCAAGCTCTCGATCGCCCGCGGCTTTGTCGCCCGCCAAACGCTCTAGCGCGTGCGGGTCAGGGGCACTTAATTCCTGGCGCTGGGCCTGCAGACGCTCTTGGCGTTGCTCAATCGTTTGAAGTTGGCGTTGCGCATCGTTTAACCGCTGCGAGACCAAGGCCATGTTCTGCTCGAGCTTGGCCAGTGCCGCACGCATTTGATCGCGTTGTGCAGCCGCCTCGCGAACACTCGCCTCCGCCGCGGGCAATTGCGCTTGCACATCGATCGCCGCGGCTTGTGCTTGCTCGACTGCGACCGCCTGGGCTTCGAGCGCACCCTGCTCCACCTCCAATTGCTCAGTGCAATGGGCAATTTGCTCGCGCCACTCTTGCTCTTGCGCCTGCAACTGTGATCGACGTGTCTCGATACGTTGACGGGCATCAACAATATGTCGAATTTCAGCTTCTAGGCTACTGACTTTGGCATTCACTTCATAAAGCGCGCCTTGGGCCGAATGGACCGCATCGCTGGCTGCATAGTGGGCTTGACGTCGTGTTTCAAGCATGGCTTCTGATTGCCGCAAAGAGGCCGTGGCCTCTTCAAGTGCCGATTGCGCCTGCTCAATTTTTTGAAATAAACGGGCCTTATCGTCGTGCGCCGCTTTTTCACGCCAAAACCACAGCGCATGCTGTTTGAGTTGACCCTCTTCCTGCAGTGACCGGTACTTCGCGGCCACCTCGGCTTGGGACTCCAGTTTCTCTAGTTGGGACGTGAGCTCGCGCAAAATATCGTCAACCCGAGTCAAATTTTCTCGGGTGTCGTGCAAGCGATTTTCTGTTTCTCGGCGACGTTCTTTATAACGAGAAACCCCGGCCGCCTCCTCAAGATAAACCCGTAATTCCTCTGGCCGCGCCTCGATCAGGCGACTGATCATGCCTTGACCAATAATGGCG
>CBFHKV010000015.1:0-23932 GCA_965656505.1 Burkholderiaceae bacterium
TCGGTGGCAATCACAGCGAACACATAAAAAATCAGCATGAGCAAGAGGCCAATCGCGCCCAAGCCCGGTAAAGCGCCGAGCAAGGCACTGACCACCCGTCTCATGGAGGGCACGATGGTCACGACCCTGAGGACACGCAAAATTCGGAATGCACGCAAGATGGCCAACGGCCCAGACGCAGGAACCAGGGCAATCACAATGACCGTCAGATCAAAGACACTCCATGCATCTTTAAAAAACCGCAGACGCATGGCGTAAAGTCTAATCAACAATTCGACAACAAAAATACCCAGGCAGATCTTGTCAAGCAAATAAAGCCCGTCTCGCCAATTAGAAGTGGTTTCGTGGGCCGTCTGCAAACCCAAAATCACAGCGTTAAAG
The DNA here is from genome assembly GCA_965656505.1 of Burkholderiaceae bacterium. Classification (GTDB taxonomy): domain Bacteria; phylum Pseudomonadota; class Gammaproteobacteria; order Burkholderiales; family Burkholderiaceae_B; genus Algicoccus. The sequence goes on from CBFHKV010000015.1 coordinate 382, forward strand.
AGAATCACCCCAAGAATCGTCTGGGTGAACCAGGGCTTTTGAATGAGGGCGAACGCGCGGTCGCGCAGGCTCATAGCGGTCATATCGGCAGTCTGTGTCTGGATCGGATTTAAGGTAAAAGGCCCGTGGCGTGGACCAAGGCTCTACGCACACAGGTTGAGCTTCAAATGCTGTCCTGCATCTTAGCGGATATGGCCCTCTGAGGCGTGAATCATGGTCATTAGCATACCTGTAACAAAAATCATGACAATCATGACAGTTACCAGAAAAAATGAATTGGATACGAGACCCGGTGGATTAAAATTTTTTATAACCAATAAAATCAATTAGTTAAGAAACTTCGGCGAATAACTTGACTCAGCGAAAAGGCCTTTATCATGTCACAATACTGTCATGTAGTGGAGATATAAAGATGCCTGTGACGTTAACGAACTTCACGTATTCTAAAACCTCCTTTACGGTGTCGATATGAAAACAAATATGTCCAAATTTATTGCTGCGGGCTTTGCCGTTGCAGGCTTAGGGGTGATGGGCGCAGCCGATGCTCGTGACCAAGTTCGCGTCGTCGGTTCATCAACAGTATTTCCTTACAGCCAAGCAGTGGCTGAATCGTTCGCCAACAAGACAGGGGCGTCACCTGTGGTTGAGTCAACCGGTACCGGCGGCGGTATGAAGATTTTCTGCGAAGGTATTGGTGAAGCCCACGCGGACGCCACTGGTGCATCACGTGCCATGAAGCCTTCAGAATACAAAAATTGTGTTGCTAACGGCGTGACTGACATCACAGAAGCTTTGATCGGATACGATGGTCTGTCTATCGCCATTTCGCGTGAAGCCAAAGGCAACTGGGCTTTGACAGAAGAAGAGATCTTCAAAGCGCTAGCGGCAGAAGTACCGACCAACAAGAACGGTACGGTCACATGGCAAGCCAACCCCTATACAAAATGGTCGCAAATCAACCCTAACCTGCCATCCGTTGACATCATCGCGTATGGTCCTCCACCAACATCCGGCACGCGTGACGCTTTTGTTGAGCTGGCTATGCACGACGGTTGCGAAGAGATCACGGGCGAGGCTGGTTTCGATAAAGACAAGTGCTCACGCATGCGCCAAGACGGTCCTTTTGTTGAAGCCGGTGAGAACGATAACTTGATCGTTCAGCGTCTTGAAGCCGATCCCAATGCCATCGGTATTTTTGGCTACTCATTCCTGTATGAGAACATGGACAAGCTCAAGGCCGTGCCAGTGAATGGTGTCGAGCCTAACGCCGAGACCATTGCCTCTTTTGAATATGATATTGCCCGTCCGATCTTCATCTACTTCAAAAATGCGCACCGTGGTGTGATTCCCGGATTTGACGACTTTATTGTTGAATTTGTCTCCGACGATTCCTTGGCACGTGGTGGTTACAACAACGAGCGTGGCTTGACCGTGTTGCCAGAAGCCAAGTTGAAAGAAACACAAGCTGACGTTGCCGCTGGTAAGAAATTCAGCATGTAATTTTATTTAGTCGTTCAACCGCCCTAGAACGTCGTGGGCGGTTATTAAGAAAAGCAGTTGGTTCGAAAGTGACGAGGCTAAATTTAGCCTCGTCACCTTTCTAAACCACCCTAGTCGGGTGGTCGCTGTTAGCCGAGAACACAACCATGGTCGGAAATTTATTATTAGCGGCAATCGCCGCGGCAGCTTTCGGGTTTTGGCTGAACTACCGAGAGTCGCGACGTTTGCGCACCTCGGGTAACAAACCCCTGTCGATGGATACGGCCTACGGCATTTACGCCCTTCTAATGATTGGCCTGCCCTCTGTATTATTCGTGATTCTCTGGTTAACACTGAACGATTACATTGCACAGACCATCATGATGGCCTCCTTGCCCCTGTCGGCCTACACACCGGGTGATGTTGGGTCGAGGTCTTTGGTTTTGTCTGAGATTATTTCCATCTCACGCGGCCAAATTTTTGGTACACCCGAACCTTTCAAACTAGAAGCCGCTGAATACTTAAATCGACTAAACAACGTTAGTGTAATCGTCGCTTGGGTTGGCGTTGGCTTGATAGCCGGATTGATGATGGTTTACAGTCGGTTTCGCACAAAACCAGACTTCAGGGCCCGAACTTCTGTTGAGAGCATCCTCACCTCATTGATGATCATTTGCTCGCTGGTCGCGATTTTCACGACCATCGGTATTGTCTTTTCTTTACTGTTTGAATCGGTACGTTTTTTTACAAAAGTACCCTTTTGGGAGTTCTTACTCGGAACCAACTGGGAACCACAAATTGCGATCCGAGAAGATCAAGTTGGCGGTTCAGGTTCGTTCGGATGGTTACCTGTGCTCTTAGGCACCATTGTTGTCACATTTATTGCTGCCATCATTGCCATACCCATCGGTATTGCGACGGGTATCTACTTAAAAGAGTTTGCCAACAAAACCGCACGCACAGCCATCAAACCCATATTGGAAATCTTGGCCGGCGTGCCAACAGTGGTTTATGGTTTCTTTGCCATTTTGACCGTGGCACCTGCGTTAAGAAGCACCGCCGCTTCTCTGGGCATTGATGCGGCCCCAAACATGGCGTTGGCTGCCGGTGGGGTTATGGGCATCATGCTGATCCCGTTTATTTCCTCCTTCACTGATGATTCACTACAAGCGGTTCCCAACGGTCTGCGAGATGGGTCCTTGGCATTGGGCGCAACAAAATCAGAGACGGTACTGAAAGTGCTTTTCCCAGCGGCCATCCCAGGCATTGTTGGTGGCATTTTGCTAGCCATTAGTCGCGCAATCGGTGAAACGATGATTGTGGTGATGGCGGCTGGTTTGATTGCGGCGATGACCATCAACCCGCTCGAGTCCGTGACCACCATTACCGTTCAAATCGTGACCATGCTCATTGGCGATACCGCATTTGATAATCCCAAAACACTATCGGCCTTCGCCTTGGGGTTGATGCTCTTTATCGTGACTTTAATTCTGAACGTGTTCGCACTTCGTATTGTGCGCAAATACCGCGAAATGTATGACTAAGGCGTATCCAACATGAGTGTGTCTTTAAAAAAACCCAATTGGAAAGAGATCATGTCAGGTGCTCGTTATGCGCGCCGACGTCGCGGTGACTTTATTCTCAAACTGATCGGTCTGAGCGCTTTGACTGTGGCTATCGGCGTATTGGTTATCTTGGTTGCTAGTTTGGTTCAAACCGGTCACCACGCATTCACCCAATCATTTCTGACATTAACCGTCAATATTAGTGAAGAGTATGTTTCTGCCGATGATCCTGCGAAAGGTCGTTATCGCAATATCATTCAAGACGCATTGCAAAGAGATTTCCCGGAAGTCACTTCAAACACTGAAAAACGTGAACTCTTCAAAATCCCGACACCGGCTGCTCAGTACTTGCTGCGCGATTACATCATTGATAATCCGGAAGACATCGGCAAAACCATCGAATATGCTGTGCCATTGTCGGACCCTTATGACCAGTTGGCTAAGCGTCTCATCAACCCAGACACGCCAGAAGAGTTCAGACGCCTAAAGGATCGCCAGGTGGCTTGGTTTGATACATTAAAAGCGGACGGCCTCGTCTCAAGCCGATTCAACACAGGACTGTTCACCAACGCCGATTCACGGTTCCCTGAAATGGCTGGGTTGGCGGGCGCTTTGACCGGCTCCTTTTACGCGTTGCTGGTGTGTTTCTTGATTAGCTTTCCCGTTGGTATTGGTGCTGCGATTTATCTTGAGCTCTTTGCGCCCAAAAATCGCATCACGGATATTATTGAAATCAATATCAACAACTTGGCGGCCGTGCCCTCAGTGGTGTTCGGCTTGTTGGCGCTAGCAGTCTTTCTCAACTGGTTTGGCATGCCCAGATCAGCGCCAGTAGTGGGAGGCCTCACCTTGGCGTTAATGACCTTACCCACGATCATCATTGCGACACGCTCAGCGCTCAAGGCCGTCCCGCCTTCGATACAAGAGGCTGCGTTAGGCGTTGGCGCCTCTAAACAACAGGCCGTGTTTCATCACGTCTTACCCGTTGCCATACCCGGTATAATGACCGGCACCATTATCGGCTTGGCTCAAGCGCTTGGGGAAACAGCGCCTCTATTGCTGATTGGCATGAATGCCTTTTTAACGACCATCCCAGATGGCCCCTTGGCGGCATCCACCGCTTTGCCCACGCAGATTTTTATCTGGGCTGACAGTCCGGAACGCGGATTCGTGTCGCGCACGAGCGCGGCCATTTTGGTGCTGCTTGGCTTCTTAATCACCATGAATGCATTGGCTGTCTATCTGCGCAGTCGATTTGAAAAGAATATTTAATTGAGGTGCCCGTTCAATATCTATTGAATTAGCGTCACAACAAGGAATCCCGATGGCTACTACCTCCATGAGCAGTCCGATCACGACCGACTTCAATGACCCTTCATTTGAAACAGTTGGCAACATCACACTAGACAAACCGAGAATCTGTACAAAGAACGTCAATGTGTTTTACGGTGAAAAGCAAGCGATTTCAAATGTCACGCTTGATATTGGCTCAGAGGAATTGGTGGCTTTTATCGGGCCCTCAGGTTGCGGCAAATCAACGTTTTTGCGGACATTGAACCGCATGAACGACACCATCGACATTTGTCGTGTCAAGGGTAAGATTGAACTGGAAGGCCAAGACATTTACGATCCAAAATTAGATGTGGTCGAATTACGTGCGCGGGTTGGCATGGTGTTTCAGAAACCCAATCCTTTTCCCAAGTCGATCTACGAAAATGTATCTTACGGTCCAAAAATTCACGGTTTGGCCAATAACAAAGCCGAAATGGATGAAATCGTCGAGGCGGCTCTCACCCAAGCGGGTCTTTGGAACGAAGTCAAAGACCGCTTGGATCAGCCTGGCACCGGGTTATCAGGGGGGCAACAACAGCGCTTATGTATTGCCCGAGCCATTGCCGTGAGTCCAGAAGTCATTTTGATGGATGAGCCTTGCTCTGCCTTAGATCCCATCGCCACGGCTACGGTCGAAGAGTTGATGCATCGGCTCAAAAAGGACTACACCATCGTGGTGGTGACCCACTCAATGCAGCAGGCGGCTCGGGTTTCGGACCGCACGGCTTATTTCCATTTGGGCAAGCTCATCGAGGTTGGCAAGACAGAAGAAATATTTGTTAATCCAAACCACGAACTGACACAAAATTACTTGACGGGTCGTTTTGGTTAAAAGCTTTTGCAACCTGCGTACAAAAAAGCCGCTCTGATCATCATGAGCGGCTTTTTTTGAGATCGCTGATTATCGGTGAGGCAATCACATTCAAAACGCTTAGGTCAATGTGCGACCAAGCAAGGTCACCACGATAATCAAAATACCCAGACTTAAATTGATGGAAATCCACAGCCGTAGCTTGGCGAAAGCCGCAGCCGCTTTATCCCAAACGGAGAACTTGACTGCGTCGTTAAAGCGTTTGAACAAAGCAAAGCGAATGTGAAAATAAATGGCAACCATCAACGTGCCAAGGATAGCCATAAACCACCAAGTGAAAGGCATTTCAAATCCGGCACCTGACTGAACCATCTGTTTGGCAACCCGGCCAATCATCCAAAAGCCTGTAACCAACACCAATAGTGAAGCCACGGTTACCGCTTTGAAAAAACGGCTCATGATGTTTTGGACCAATGCCAAACGTTGCGGTCCTTCTAGCTGTGAGATTGCTGGCCGCACGAAAAATAGCGCAAAGGCCATACCGCCCACCCACAGGATGATGGACAATAGGTGGATGGTTTTTAATACATCGTATAGCATGGCTATCTCCAAAATCGGTATTCTGTATTGTGCCTGACCAAACCCTTTTGACGGGGTAATCCGTATGATACCCGTGGGATTTGCGTTAAGACCTGTTCGCTGATTGGATGTTCATTTAACGGAGCCTTGGCGCCTAAAATATTATTGGTTAGTTAATAAAGAAGGAAGGTAATGAAAATTTCAGATCAACTCGTCTTGGTAACCGGCGGGGCCCGCGGCTTAGGCAAATATATTGTGCAAGCCGCCTCCCAAGAAGGCGCCAGTGTCATCATCAACTACAAAGACAGCGAGGACGCTGCCCAGGCACTTGCCAAGTCCCTCGGCGATAAAGCACTGGCGGTCAAAGCGGATATTACAGACACCGATCAAGTGAAGGCGATGTTTGAAACAAGCGAGCGTCACTTTGGGCGATCGATTAACGCAGTGGTTAACAACGCGCTGGTTGATTTTCAGTTTAATGGTGACGCGCGCTCCCTGTTCAAAGACATGCCTTGGTCGGCACTTAATCAGCAACTCGAAGGCAGCTTGAAAGGCGCACTTAACACCATCCAGACCGCCCTACCGGCAATGGCAAAGAGCCGATTTGGCCGCGTCGTCAATATCGGTACCAATTTATTTCAAAACCCAATTGTGCCTTACCACGACTACACGGCAGCCAAAGCCGCCCTACTGTCACTGACCCGTACGGCAGCTCATGAGCTCGGCCCGGATGGTGTTACGGTCAATATGGTCTCGGGTGGTCTGCTGCGCACCACAGACGCCAGTGCGGTGACACCTGCATTCGTGTTCGATTTGATTGCCAATCAAACACCGCTCAGGGAAGTGACCACTCCCGCCCAATTTGCTGACAGTGTCCTATTTTTTCTGTCGCCATGGAGCCGAGCAGTCACCGGGCAGAACCTGATTGTTGACGGCGGATTGGTCAAAAACTAAATGACAACATGCTAAGTCGCTTATTAATCGCAACTTATCCTCTCACATGGGACCTAATCGCAATCTTTTTTAGAGCTCGGCGGACGTATGGATAGTGTGACGCAAATTACCCTAGGTTCAGCGGTTGGCGTGGCGGTGATGGGACGACGGGTACCCGTCTGGAAAGCAGCGCTCTGGGGGGCTGTGGCGGGTACAACGCCCGATCTCGATGTGGTGGTCGATTTTGGGGATGGCATCTTAAACATGACGCGGCATCGTGCCGAAAGCCACGCGATCTTTTACCTGACCCTGTTGTCCCCTGTCTTTGCCGCCGCAGCCACTTGGCTTAGCGGTGACAAACGACTCTTTAAAAGGTGGCTACTGGCCTTTTGGTTGGTTTTTATGACCCACATCGGGGTCGATTATCTAACCGTCTATGGCACCCAAATACTGCAGCCGTTCACAGATCGTGCTTTCGGGCGAGGCAGTATCTTTATCATTGACCCGTTATATACGTTACCGCTACTGTTTGGACTCATTGGCTGCTTGATTTCGCGGTCAAGTAAGCGGTGGCGATGGAATACGATTGGATTGAGCATAAGCTCGCTATACCTCGTCTGGGGACTCGGCGTTCAGCAACACGTGCAGAATGTTGCGCGAGCATCACTGCCTGAAGGGGTTTCATCAACAGCGCCACTGTTAGCCACGCCGTCTGCCTTGAACTCCATTCTCTGGCGTGTCGTGGTCGTTGAACCCGACCACTACCACGAGGGCTGGTATTCCTTACTCGATGAAGAGCCTGTGGTTTATTGGACCAAACACGATAGGCGTGAAGATCTGTATACAACCCATGCGTCTCACCCAGGAATCAAACGTTTGGGTGAATTTACGCATGGTTTTTTTAAGATGAGCGAAATCAATGGCGATATTTACATGACAGATTTGCGCATGGGTTTTGAGCCGACTTATTTTTTCTCGTTCAACTTAGGCAAGCCTCAAACCGACGGCGCCCTGGATCCCACACGAGTCACCACACAGAACGGGGGTAGACCCGACATTGAACGTGGTTTGCCGTGGCTCCTCGCTCGCATTCCAGGCAAAACGACCGCCCCACCGCCGCAGTAAAGCATGCGCCGCCGCTCACCCTCTATCTACCAATAACGCACGCGTCCTGTGTCAATATGCACAAACTGATCCCTAGGGTAATAGCCCACACCGCCCCGCTTCAAAGCGATGGCAGCGTCGCGTAGTTCACTCAGGGGGACCCCCGGTAATCGCACGTCAATGGCCTGACCATCCATGTGAAGACTACGCTTGGCAACCCCACCCCCTCGCGTGGTCCTGAGATGGTCGTTGGTTTTGGGGCTGCGATACCCCGAGATCACATCAAAAGCACCCCGCGCCCCTAAATCGCCGCGAATTTGGTGCAACAGGTCGTAAAGCGCAGGGTCCATCACACCCACTTCATGTGAGTAGTGATCGCGCAAAAAATAATTCAACTGCGCGAGCGCGGGGTCAATGTATTGATCATCGAAGGCATAGACCAAATCGATTTTCTCGGCAGTATGCAAGTGCGACAGGTAGACATCTCGCCTAGTCGCTTTGACTGGCGTACTTACCTTGGCAATGGTCGGGCCACTCACAGCGGCGATCGCTATGGATCCCGTTAGACGCAATAAAGAGCGTCGCGTCCGATTCGTCAGCTGATTCGACATGGGTATACCCTCCTTCGTCATGACGGCTCAACACTCATTGTAGATCCCTGGCTTTTTCTAGCGCTTGCAACAGGCGTTGGTCATGGTCGTAAATATCAGGATAAAACGATACCACCCCATCACGAACCAGTACCGTGCTGTAACCAATCAAAACGGGTAGTGGTGTTTTTAACTTGATGGTTTGAGAGCGACCAGCGGACATGGCATCGCGTATGCGCGATTCGGTCCATTCGGGTTGGTTTTCCAGCACAAATTGCGCTAGGGCCACCGGGTCCTCTAAACGAATACAACCATGGCTAAAGTCACGTCGCGTTCTAGAAAACAATTGCGTCGCTGGGGTATGGTGCATATAAATGTTTTGATTATTGGGAAAGATGAACTTGATGTCACCCAAGGCATTCCTGGGCCCAGGCCGCTGCCGGATACGAAGTTCACCTTGGCGTACGGCTTGCAAACGTTCTGGGCTAGCACCTTGTAGCACATTGCCCTGACGATCAACAAACTCCATCCCTTGTATTGCCATATATTCAGGATTTTTTTCGATCGCGGGAATCGTCTCGGATCGTGCAATCGAAATCGGAATATTCCAGTAGGGACTGAATTCAATGAATCGCATATCTTCATCAAATATAGGGGTGCGATGGTTTAGTGAGCGACCAATAACCACTCGCATTTCAACCTTGATGTCTAGCTGCGCATCGGCATCCATTTCATAAGCGTAAAGCTTAAAACCTGGGATATTCACCACGATCAGGCGATCACCTTGCTGAAGTGGCGTCCACCTAAGACGCTCCATGGATAGTGCGATCTGCTTGACGCGCTCTACTGGGGTGACATTAAGGGCGTCTAGTGTCTCTGGGCCCAGTACACCATCGACCAACAAACCATGTCTTGTTTGGAACGATTCAATGCCTTGAACCAAACGTTTGTCATAGGCTTCAGCTCTTTCAAACGATGGCACATCGCCCAAGCGTTCCAATCGGGTTTGCAAGCGATCCATATCAACATACCGATCGCCCTCTTCCAACTTGTTGCCCTTGGGCATCGCTAACGGCTGATCCCATGCGGTATCACCGGCAATTAGTCGATACCGAGCGAGTGCCGACTTTAAAGCAGGGTATAGCGGAAAGTTTGGGGCAGACTGGGCAATGATTGCCTCAAATTGAGTGTCATTTGCCGCTGTGTTCAACGCTTTGTTCAGCTGCACCACCGGATCAAAATCCCGTTGTGTGCGATGATCAAAATTGTGATGAACACTTTGGGCGCTAACCCTGCCCAGTGCCACATCCTTCAAATACCGCAGCATGGACTCGGTTAGTGCGGCATCATAGGCTTGCGCTTGCTGCTCGTTAGCATTGAACCAATCATTCAAGCTGTTTTGTTGAGAGACCAGCGTGGCGACGTTGTAGTCCCGCGGTTCTAAGCCCTCTTGATCAGCCGCCAGCAAAATCTTCAAGGCTTTTTTCGCTAGCGGCGTTGGTCGATCATTTTCAATCCAAACCCCCGCTAGCACGGATGGCTGCGTGCCAACCGTGTTGTTCTCAATATTGGCTGATGAGTTGCTGTGCACAGCCAACCCTAAGAACAATATCGTTAAAAAAGAAATCCCTACTCTCACTAAACCCAGCATTACCGCCCCAACAAACGTGTGGTTACCCACAGCGTACCGCCTTTTAACCAAAGTTAAGTCCCTCACACCCAAAAAAAGGACCTCACAGTCGTCTGACAATCCGGGACATTAACGCTCTGACAAGCGAAAGGTGATCGGAATGCTCACCCACTGCGAAATCGGTTCGCCGTCTTGAGTGGCGGGTTTAAATCGCCACTTTTCAATCGCCTTGATCGCTGCCTCATCGAGCAACTCAAAGCCGCTACTTTCCTGTAATTCGATGGCACCGCTCTCACCTGTTGGCAATACCTGGGCACGAACCACCACTGTGCCTTGAGCCTGCTCACGAAACGCCCGAATCGGATAGCGAGGGGCTGGGTTGTTGAGGTAACCCGCGTCGTAACTCGCTGCGGTTGTCGCTGTCGCCGCCACGCTGTCCTGTTGACCAGACTCCCCGCGCAAGGGCGCGGGTGCCGGCTCGGGGATAGGCTCTGGAACCGGCTCGGGCTCAGGCTCGGGCTCGGGTGAAGCGGCGGATTCCGTTTGCGGTGCAGGTTCAGGTTCCGGTGCTGGTTCAGGTACTGGCTGGGGTGCTGGCTCAGGCTCGGGTACTGGCTCAGGCCGAAAAAGTAGCTCGAGTTCCGGCATGGATTCCAATATAGGATCGGGCAGCGGTTCGGGGATTAGTTTCGGTATCGGTTCTGGCACCGGCTCAGGTAAGGGTTCTGGTATCGGTTCTGGTACCGGCTGCGGCGCAGGCGTGGGGGTGGGTAACGACTGCGGCACCTGCTCAGGCTCGGGTATTGGCGGAATAGGTGAACCCGTTAACCCATCACTAGCGGATTCGTCAATCGACTGGGCCGATTCGGGCGCAAATGAGAATAACTCGACAGTTAAATCATCTTGGGCTGGTTTCACTTTTCCCAACCAATCCTGTAAAGACCATAAGACGATCAGAAGAAACAGGTGTATCAATAAGGCAATTAGCAGATAACGGCCAAAGCGCATTACCCGTCTAGGCGCGGCTGGCCGATCAGTCGAATCAATGACAACGGTCATTTGTGCGTTTAAATCGAGATTCAGAAGAGGGGCTAAGCGATCGGTGCGATCAGCGTTTTTGCGATTCAAACGAACGGTCCCATCTACATGCCTACCTGTCTACATCAAGAAAAATCCCAAGCAATGCGCTTTGGCTGATTGAACCACTAAAGAAAACGCACCTTAGTTATTGATATTACTAAAATTTCAGCAAAATCTTAAGATTGGCCCAAGCACTGCGCCATGTCGCACAACGATGTGACTTTTCGGTCGGGTTGTGAATAGCACCGCTAAACTGTCAACGAAACGGTTGTGGAATAAGACTTTAGGCGATGATCAATAGGCAATAACAAAAGGCAATAAAAAACCGACCTAAGCCGGTTTTTTATTGCCTTGAATGCAATTTTTGCTTGACGCTTTCAATTGCACAGTTCAAATGTAGGCCATTTGAACCCAGCGGAAAGTCGGCGTTTTTAAGCGCGCTTGACTTTCTCGAGCATCTTAAAAACACCTTTAGGGGCGTTGGCAAATAACCGCTTAAATGATTTTCCAAGGCAACGGCGCTCAAGCGTGTTGCGGCGCACACGTTTACGTTCAGACATGAGTATCTCCTTACAGAACAAAGCTATAGTACTTCATTTACAGCGATCCCTGCGAATCATTGGCAACCAGCATGAAATCTTCAATCGATCTTTTTGGTGCAACGCAAAACAATCTAAAGAACCTCGACGTCAGCTTCAAAACAGGAGAGCTGACGGTAATCACTGGCGTGAGCGGTTCTGGTAAGAGCTCATTGGCCTTTGACACCCTCTATGCCGAGGGACAGCGACGGTATGTGGAGACCTTCTCCCCCTATGCGCGCCAGTTTTTAGATCGCATGGACAAGCCGCAAGTCGAACGTATTGAAGGCATCCTGCCTGCCATTGCCATCGATCAAACCAACCCTGTGCGAAATTCGCGCAGCACTGTTGGCACCATGACTGAGGTCAATGACCACCTCAAGTTGTTGTTTGCCCGCGCGGCCACACTGCACTGCCGGGGCTGCGGCAAACCCGTCACTCGCGATAATCCACAGTCGATCGCGCAATCACTATCGGTGCGTTGCGCCGCGCACGACGACCCAAGACTGGTCGTGACCTTTGCCATTGAAATTCCTGCCAATTTCACAGAAGAAGAAGTGGCAGGATTCCTGCAGGGGCAGGGCTACACGCGCGTTCACGGAACCGCCCGTACAGGAAGTAAAAAAGACACCAAAATCATTGATGTGGTACAGGATCGCTTTCGGCTGAGCACTGCCGAATCCGAGCGGGTGGCAGAGGCACTAGACGCTGCCTTACGGATGGGTCAAGGCCAGCTCACTGTGCACGCCATCGGCACCGATGGCAACAACGAAATTGTCTGGCGTTTCAGTAACAAACTTCACTGTGCGGACTGCAACCTTTCCTACCAAGACGCGCTACCGAGTCGTTTTTCCTTCAACTCGCCGCTCGGTGCCTGTGAAACGTGTCGTGGATTCGGTCGCAGTATCGGTATCGATTTCGGTCTGGTGATCCCTGACGAACGCAAAACATTGGTTGAGGGCGCTGTCAAACCTTGGCAGACACCGAGCTACAAAGAGTGTCAAGCCGATCTGGAAAAGTTTGCGCGTCGCGCCAATGTATCTGTCGATACGCCTTGGCGTGACCTGCCACCCGAGCACCAAGACTGGGTGTTGTTTGGCGACCCTCAATGGCGCGGCGGACGTAACGCCTGGCAAAACCAATGGTATGGCGTCAAACATTTCTTTGCCTGGCTAGAGACGAAATCCTACAAAATGCATGTGCGGGTTTTGCTCTCCAAATACCGCAGCTACACGCCCTGCCCTACTTGCCATGGCACGCGTCTGAAACCAGACGCTTTGCTATGGAAGATAAATGGTCGTCACATCCACGACCTTATGTGCTTGCCTATCGATGAACTAGAGCAGTGGTTTCTAAAACTGAGCTTTCCTGACGCGGTGATGGATGGTGCAATGAGCTTGGTGCTCGATGAGTTACGCGCTCGGCTTAAGTTCGTTTGTAACGTTGGTTTGGGTTATCTCACCCTGGATCGACAAAGTCGCACGCTATCGGGCGGTGAGGTCCAGCGCATCAACCTCACCACCGCTTTGGGTACATCGCTGGTGAACACGCTCTTCGTACTCGATGAGCCATCCATTGGTTTGCACCCAAGAGACATGCAACGCGTTGTTGATGTCATGCATCGACTGCGAGACGCCGGCAATACGTTAGTCGTGGTTGAGCACGACCCCCAAGTCATGGTGGCGGCTGACCGGGTCATTGACATGGGGCCAGGTCCTGGTGAGCGTGGTGGCGAAATTGTCTATGACGGAACGCCAGAGGCTTTACAAAACGCCAACACCCTGACCGGCGAATACATGGGATCACGTCGACGGGTCGAGGCGCCACGACCCTTACCCGTGGCCGCCAATACGCCTCGGTTATTGCTCGAAGGGGTAACGGCGAACAACTTAAAGAACGTGGACATTGCCTTACCGCTAGGCCGTTTAGTCACCGTAACCGGCGTCTCCGGGTCGGGCAAATCCACCTTGATTCAAAACGTTCTCTACCCTGCTCTCCTGAAATCCATGGGCAAACCCACGGAGTCTCCTGGCGCTTACAAACACTTGCTCGGTGATGAGCAAATTGCCGATGTGGTGATGGTTGATCAATCCCCTATTGGCAAGACCGCTCGCTCTAACCCCGCAAGTTATGTCGGCGCGTTTGATGCGATCCGAAAGCTCTTTGCCCAGGCGCCGCTGGCACGCGAACGCAGTTACACCACAGGCACTTTCAGTTTCAACAGTGGCGATGGGCGCTGCCCCACTTGTGGGGGTACCGGGTTTGAACACGTGGAAATGCAGTTTCTCTCCGATGTCTATTTACGCTGTCCCGACTGCGACGGCAAACGGTTCAGAGATGAGATCCTTGAGGTTAAGGTCGATCACCTTGGCCAAACCGCTTCGATCGATCAAGTCCTGAACATGACCGTTTCCGAGGCGCTAAGCTTCTTTGAAGGTTTGCGCGATGTACAAATGGCTCTCTCACCTTTGGCCGACGTGGGTCTGGAATATGTCAAATTAGGACAACCTGTTCCCACCTTGTCTGGTGGCGAAGCGCAACGCCTCAAACTGGCCGGGCATTTGGCGCAGGCCGCTCGCAGTGGAATCAGTCAACAAAAGCTGGCCGTCAAAGGTAGCTTATTCCTATTTGACGAACCAACCACCGGTCTGCATTTCGATGATGTTGCGCGCCTCATGCGCGCCTTTCGCAAACTACTCGGTGCTGGACATTCGTTGCTCATCATTGAACACAATTTGGACGTGATTCGTGCTGCCGACTGGATCATTGACCTGGGTCCTGACGCCGGTACGCGGGGCGGTGAAGTCGTGGCCGCAGGCGATCCCGCAGCCGTGATGGCGGTGCCCGAGTCCCACACCGGTCAGGCATTGATCGCCTATGAGAAGTCCATGGCGGTGGCCGCGAGTCCGGCCCAGGCCATGCAAACCGTGACAGCCAGAAACGGCAAACCTTTGCAAAGGGTATTGCGCGAACCTCGCCCATCAGCAAAAAGCATTGACATTTTGCACGCGCGTGAACACAACCTACAGAACATCAATGTCAGCATCCCTCACGGCCAGTTCACGGTCATCACCGGCGTATCGGGCTCCGGCAAATCAACGCTTGCCTTCGATATTCTTTTTAACGAAGGCCAGCGTCGGTACCTTGAGTCTTTAAATGCGTATGCACGCGCCATTGTGCAGCCCGCCGGCAAACCTGACGTCGACGCCATTTACGGCATACCGCCGACCGTGGCGATCGAGCAACGCACGAGCCGCGGCGGTCGGAAGTCAACCGTCGCGACGATGACTGAAATCCACCATTTCTTACGCCTACTCTACATGAAGCTAGGGACGCAGTTTTGTCCTGCCTGTGACGTGAGCGTTGAACCACAAACCGCCGACCAAATCGCCGCCAGAATCCTTCGCGACCATGTCGGACAACGCATTGGCGTAATGGCCACGCTCGTGAGCGCACGAAAGGGGTACTACACCGACTTGGCCAAATGGGCCAGTGGCAAGGGATACACCCATCTGCGCGTGGATGGCGAGTTCATCCCAACGCAAGCTTGGCCACGGCTCGATCGATACAAAGAACACACCATTGAATTGCCTGTGGCTGACTTGACGATTGACAAAGCCAACGAAGCATCGCTACGGCAGGCCATTGAAACCGCCCTGCATCACGGCCAAGGGAACCTCAGTGTCGTTTTGCCACTTCAAGCACTCGAACAAGACCGAAGCGCAACACTATCGCAACAGTACTTCTCTACCAAACGGGCTTGTCCAAGCTGTGGCATGAGTTTTCCAGAGCCGGATCCCCGTTTGTTCTCATACAACTCCAAGCATGGTTGGTGTCAACAATGCTTTGGCACAGGCGTAAAGTTAACCGGGTTTGACGAAGAGCAAACCGGTGAGGAAACCGCTTGGAACGCTTGGTATGAAGGGGAAGCCCATCCCTGTGACAGCTGTCATGGGACCCGGCTCAATCCCATTGCTCGCGCCGTTAAATGGCGAGGCCAATCGATTGCCGAACTCGCCGCGCTGCCCGTCTCAGACGCGCATGGCTTTTTTACCGGCCTCGTCCTAAAAGGTCGCGAAGCCGAGATTGGACGCGATATCTTGCAAGAAGTGCGATCACGTCTGAACTTCATGCGTGAAGTCGGCTTGGAATACCTGTCTCTAGACCGGGCAGCACCCACACTCTCGGGCGGTGAAGCCCAACGGATTCGGCTCGCTGCTCAGTTGGGATCAAATCTACAAGGGGTCTGTTATGTCCTTGACGAACCCACCATTGGATTGCATCCTCGGGACAATCAAATTTTATTGAATGCGCTCTCTAAGCTTGAGGGCAATGGCAACACCCTTGTGGTCGTCGAACACGACGATGACACGATTCGGCGCGCCCAGCACATCGTCGATATCGGCCCTGGCGCGGGCGTCAGGGGTGGTCAAGTCGTCGCTCAAGGCAGCCTAGCCGACATCATGGCCAGTGAGCGCTCAACCACCGGACACTACCTCAAGAACCCGCTGTCACACCCTCTCCAACCGCGTCGTGCCGTCGTCAAAGACACCCCCAAACTCACGATCAAAGGGGCTTACCTGCACAATTTACGTCACGTTGATGCGGCCATTCCTGTCGGTCGATTAAGCGTGGTGACAGGTGTATCGGGCTCGGGGAAGTCCACGCTTGCACGCGAGGTTTTACTCGATAATTTGGTGCAGGTCATCCGGGCCGGCGGGGTTAGCCAATGGCATGGTTGCGAACACATTCACGGCTGGGAAGCCATCGATCGCGTGCTAGAGGTTGATCAGACCCCGATCGGCAAAACGCCACGGTCTTGTCCGGGCACCTACATCGGCTTTTGGGATGATATACGCAAGCAGTTTGCCGACACGCAAGAGGCCCGCATGCGAGGCTGGAAGACAGGTCGCTTTTCTTTCAATACTGGCGAAGGCCGATGTCCCATTTGCGAAGGCCAAGGCATGCGGACCGTCGAAATGAGCTTTCTACCCGACATCAAAGTACCTTGTGATGGCTGCCATGGGGCACGGTTCAACCAAGACACCCTGTCTATCACCTTACGCGGCAAAACCGCCGGTGAGGTGCTGGCCATGGACGTCGACGACGCCATGGAATACTTTGCTGCACACCCTCGCGTGCACCATCCTCTGCGATTGATGCAAGACGTCGGTCTTGGCTACCTCACCTTAGGACAACCCTCGCCCACCTTGTCGGGCGGCGAGGCACAGCGGATCAAATTGGTGACCGAGCTGGCCAAGGCGAGAATGACCGAAGGCGTCATCAAAACCGGACGCGCTTCACGACTACCTCACACGCTTTATGTTCTCGACGAACCGACCGTGGGTCTATCGATGGCTGACGTTGAAAAACTCATTCGTGTGCTGCACCGCTTGGTCGACGCAGGCAACACGGTGGTCGTCATTGAACACAACCTTGACGTCATTGCCGAAGCCGACTGGCTCGTGGACTTGGGTCCTGAGGGGGGGCATGGCGGGGGTCGACTCGTGGCTCAAGGCACGCCTGAAGCCTTACTCAAACAACACCCCGACTCACACACGAGCCAGGCCCTTAAACCTGTGCTGAGATCTGGAGCCGCTTGACAATGCGTTGCTTGTTTGAGGATCGACTGGCTAACCAATCGATCGAACTGCATCACCTGCTTAAGCGGATTGCCGTTAGCGATGAGAAAGATTTGCCCGGCGCATTTGCGCAGATTGCTCAGGCGCAGCAACAAGGCCACTGGGTCGCGCTCGCCCTAGATTACAGTTTGGGCCATTGGCTCGAACCCGCCTTGTCGTCGGCCGCCGGTGCACCCGCGGGTCAGCCGCGACTGCTTGCTTGGATCTACGCGTCGCACACGATGGGCGTGCCCGCCCCCGTCGTGCCTGATGAAGTCGCAAAAGACACGCCTGCCATCACGGACGTCAGCGCCGAAATCAGCAAAGGTGACTACCTCGCGATGATAGCGGACATCAAAACCCACATCGAGGCGGGCGACGTCTATCAAGTCAATGCAACCTTCGCACTAGCCGTCAAAATATCAGGCGATCCGTATCGGCTTTATCAACACTTAGCCAGGCAACACCCCGGTCGGTATGGGGCCTATATCGAGGACGAAACGCAAAAAATTTTGTCGTTCTCACCCGAGCTATTTCTCCAACGCACCGGGGACGAACTCACCACCCGGCCGATGAAGGGTACGGCGCCGCGAGTTCCCGATGACCCCATCAAAGATCACGCCATTGGACAAGCCTTGCTCGCGAGTGAAAAGAACCGGGCAGAGAACCTCATGATCGTTGATCTGTTGCGAAATGACCTGGGACGCATCGCCCAACCAGGCACCGTCAAAGTGGAACCGCTTTTTGAGTTGGAGGCTTACCCGAGTGTCTGGACCATGACATCCACCATCAAAGCCACCTTGCCGACTGAGACCACATTACCGACCATATTGCATGCTTTATATCCTTGTGGCTCCATCACAGGTGCACCCAAGATTGCCGCCATGAAAACCATTGATCGCCTTGAAGCCGCGCCACGGGGCATTTATTGTGGCAGTGTTGGTTGGTTAGCGCCGTCAGGCGACTTCTGCCTTAACGTCGCTATCCGTACGTTGACATTAGACGCCGGGGGTAACGGACACTATCATGTCGGTAGTGGCATTGTGCATGACTCAATCGCCGAGCAAGAATGGCAGGAATGCTTTTGGAAAGCACGCATACTCACAAACCCATACTGACAATCTTAAAAAATCACAAAGTCTTGGACGTGCAACAACCGACCCTTACGCCTTGTTTGATTGAAACCATGCGTGCCGATAGCCAAGGCATCATTGTGTTGCTGGCGAATCATTTACAGCGCTTAAGACAATCAGCACAGGCGCTTGGATTTATCTATCCCGGCGATGACGTCGTCACCGCGGCGATTTCTCGCCGCCTCACCGACAAGTCGCATCGACGACACCCCGAACCGCATGAGCACCGGGTGAGGCTACTGCTCGATTCGAATGGCGAGCTCGAGATCACCATCGCAAAACTCGAACCCCTTGTGGCCGATCCACGCATCGCACTCGCTAGTGAATGTCTGCCCAGTGACAACCCTTGGCTACAACACAAAACCACCTTTCGCCCTTGGTATGACGCGGCGACGCATTGGCTCACTGAGCACCCAGGGTTTTTTGACCTGATTTATCTGAATGAAAAATCGCAACTTTGCGAGGGCAGCCGCTCCAATATTTACATTCAATTCGACCAACAATGGTTGACGCCGCCCCTGCCAAGCGGACTGCTTGGCGGGGTGCAGCGCCTCGATTTACTTCAACAGGGCTTGGTCAGAGAGGCCGTCTTAAGCAAAACCGATTTGCTCACGGCATCCCGATGGCGACTGTCGAACGCGCTGCGAGGCTGGTTTGACGTGCGCTTGGATTTATCGGTGGGAGACTGACTTGCTGCCCGCTATCCTTGGGCTCGGACAGATCTGCTCTTGGGGCACGCTTTATTACAGCTTCCCACTGATCGTGACCCGCATGGAGCTCGAGCTGGGTTGGTCTAAATCCGAGCTTTACGCTGGCGCAACCATCGGTTTGTTGATGACGGCCCTATTGAGCTATCCGGTAGGCGTGGGTATCGATCGTGGTTGGGGCAAATGGATTATGGGCGGCGCATCGATTGCTGCCATGGGGGTGTTTGGCTGGTGGTCGGTGACGGACCAGTTGCTTTCCTTCTACATCATCTGTGCACTGAGCGGCGCTATTCAAGCAGCGGTTTTGTATGAGCCTTCTTTCGCTGTCCTGGCACGCCGCATGGGATCTGGCCAATCCAGAGCAGGCATTACGCAGATCACCTTGTGGGGTGGCTTTGCGAGCACGGTATTTATCCCCATCACCGGTTTGCTCATTAGCCTTTATGACTGGCGTGTGACCTTGCTGGTTCTCGGCTTGGTTAATGTTTGTTATGGCGTGGTGTATTTTTTCAGTATCCAGCCACAAAAGGATATCGTCCATTCTTCGGATCCAGGCCAACGCCAAGCCGATCGCAGCCGTGATCAACAAGTGGTTCAAGATAACTTACGCAGCAGCCTGTTCTGGTTGGTGTTGCTCTCGCTAACCATCTACGCCGGTGTTTTTTCAGCTTTCACTTTTCACATGTACCCTTTATTACAAGCCAATGGTTTGAGTGAGAAAGACGTGGTGATCGCTATTGCCATCATCGGCCCCTCGCAAGTGCTAGGACGAATCCTGATCACCGTTTTCGCCCGCGGCGCCCCGGTGCGGTTGATTGGTTCCGTGCTGGTGGCCGCCTTTCCGATCGTGTTTGCCCTACTGATTCCATCGAACCCCAGCTTTTGGCTCGTGGCCATGGTCTTTGCCATCTACGGACTAACCAACGGCATTTTTACGATTGTGCGTGGCCTGGTCGTCCCCGAAATGCTAAGCCCTCACGCTTACGGCTCACTGAACGGCATCATCACGATTGCTGCAACTGTTGCCAGAGCCGTCACACCGCTGATAGCCGCCTGGATTTGGGCCATCGATAACGCCTATCAGCCCGTGATGCTCAGTATCTGCTTGGCCAGTCTTTTTCTGGCTGCGACGTTTTGGCTCGCGGCTTGGCGCAGTCGCTCAAGTACCTGATTCCTACCCATCCAAACCAGGCCAATTAACGTACTCTTTGGGTAGTGGCTTGGCATAATCACCCGACTTGTCGGTCTTCAAACGCAACGCAGCCAACCCTTCGGTGAACTTCACGGCCGCTGCCACGCCATCAATCACGGGTACCCCTAAACGGTCCTGCATGGCCTCACAAACCGTTGCCATGCCTGCGCAACCCAACACAATAGCGCCACTGCGATCTTTATAGAGGGCTTCTTTAGCGGTCGTGATCAGTGTCTCAAAGGTTTCACCGCTGCAGTGCTCGAGCGCAAGCACGGGGATATCGGTGCCATGAATGCCGCGACAATGACGCTCAAAACCATATCGGTGCACCAGATGCTGCGCGATGATGCAGGTACGCGTCATCGTTGTGATCACCGAAAAACCGGTTGCCAGCATGGATGCGGCATGAAAGGCGGCCTCGGCAATGCCGAGTACCGGTGCGTCAGTCAACTCGCGAGCCGCATCAAGTCCCGGGTCTCCAAAACAGGCAATGATCACGCCGTCAGGTGCCCAAGGCTGGGCTTTTATAACCTGTTCGGTCACACCGGCTGCGGCCACGGCTTCATCGTAATGACCTTCGATGGAGCGTGGCCCAAAACTAGGGCAAACCGTTTGAATGGTTGTTTCGGGGGCGGCCACAAGCTCAGCAGCTTGCCCAATTGACGTTGTCATTTCGACAGATGTATTCGGGTTAACAAGAAGTAACTTCACAATAGTTATGCCTTAAATTGGGGCGGCTTGCACCAAATCAGCGCGCCGCTAGAAGATACACACCAGCAGTCACCGGCGCTTATGTGCTGGCACAGTAATTGCTTCATCCCTGTACCATTCGGGTCGACATTTAAAGCTTCAGTCGTCAGTAGATAACTATGCACGAACCCGTTTGAACCGTAAAGGGTTTCGCAAATGACCAGGTTTCATCGTGTCGAAGCGGAATCATGTTTGTATCACTAACCCCCGTGTTCGGAGAACTCATGAAACCATCTCGATTCAGTTCCAACTCAGCTTTATCACCCTTTCGCGTGGCAGTCCTTTGTGGCGCCCTAGCTTCTGTCATGGCAGCACCCACTCTAGCCGAAGAATCGGTCTTACGCATTGGCATGACAGCAGCCGATGTGCCCCGAACACTTGGGCAGCCAGACCAGGGCTTTGAGGGTAACCGTTTCACCGGCATTCCTATGTACGATTCCCTCACGCAGTGGGATTTGTCGAGCTATGACAACCCCAGCGTCCTGATCCCTGCGCTGGCCACCTCCTGGGAAGTGAACCCTGACGATCAGACCAAATGGATTTTCAAATTGCGCGATGACGTGAAATTCCACGATGGATCGCCTTTCAATGCCGATGCCGTGGTCTGGAATGTACAAAAAGTGCTCGATGACAGCGCTACCCATTTTGACCCTAGTCAAGTGGGCGTAACCGCATCGCGTATGCCCACCCTGCGCAGCGCCAAAAAAGTCGACGAATTCACGGTCGAGTTAACGACCAGCGAGCCCGACGCTTTTTTACCGCTGAACCTGACCAACCTCTTTATGGCTTCGCCGGAGCAGTGGAAGGCCAAGTACGACGCAGTACCCGCTGATGTGACCGATCCCAGCGAGCGCGCCAAACAGGCCTGGATTGCTTTTGCCAGTGACGCTTCAGGCACAGGCCCCTTCAAGATGGACAACTTTGTGCCTCGCGAGCGTGTCGAAGTCGTCAAAAACCCTGACTACTGGGATCCTAAGCGCATGGCACAAGTTGACCGCGTTGTCATGATGCCCATGCCTGAAGCCAACGCCCGTACCGCTGCCCTTTTGTCAGGTCAGGTCGACTGGATCGAAGCACCCGCGCCAGACGCGATTCCACAGATCGAAGCCCGTGGCTTTGAGGTCTACAGCAATCCACAGCCTCACGTTTGGCCTTGGCAATTGTCTTTTGCAGAAGGTTCACCCTGGCTGGATAAACGCGTACGCCATGCCGCAAACCTGTGTGTTGACCGCGAAAGCTTGAAGGTTCTGCTCGGTGGACAAATGGGCATTCCCAAAGGCACAGTGCCCCCAGGACACCCATGGTGGGGCAATCCCAGCTTTGACATTCGCTATGACCCTGAAGCCGCTAAAAAACTCATGGCCGAGGCCGGTTACACCGCCGACAATCCCATGAAAACTAAAGTACAAATTTCGGCTTCTGGCTCTGGGCAAATGCAGCCTTTACCCATGAATGAGTTTGTTCAGGAATCACTCAAACAATGTAATTTCGATATCGAATTTGATGTCCTTGAGTGGAACACGCTCTTTACCAACTGGCGTAAAGGTGCCAAGGACCCATCGGCCAATGGCGCCACAGCAACCAACGTCAGCTTCGCTGCCATGGATCCTTTCTTTGCCATGGTTCGTTTCACAAGTACGGGTGCTTATCCTCCCGTCTCTAACAACTGGGGTTACTTCGGCAATGACGAATTCGACGCACTCATCGCCGAAGCACGGACCTCATTTAACGACGAAGAGCGCGACGCTGCGTTAGCCAAACTCCACGCCCGTATCGTGGAAGAAGCACCCTTTATCTGGATTGCCCATGACACCGGCCCACGTGCCATGAGCCCGAAAGTAAAAGGTGTGGTTCAGCCTAAGAGCTGGTTCATTGACATCGCCCCAATGTCAGTCGAATAAATCAGCCCTATCGGCTAGGGATGGTTCAGACCATCCCTAGCCGGCTACGCAGCAATCACGAGGTTTCCAATGATCAATTTTCTGGTCAGACGCATTGTTTACACCATTCCCATCATGCTGGGCGTCGCCCTCGTCTGTTTTGGGTTAGTGCATATCTCACCCGGGGATCCCTTGGTATCCATATTGCCGCCCGATGCGTCCATCGAGCTTCAAGAACAACTGATGGAGCTGTACGGTTTTAACCGGTCACTACCGGAGCAGTTCTTTACCTGGATTTATCGCGCCCTTCAGGGTGACCTGGGCACGTCCATTGCGACCGGTCGACCGGTCACCGAAGAAGTCATGAAAGCCGTCGGCAATACGTTGCGACTGGCTTGGGTTGCGACCGTGATCGGTTTTGTTTTTGGTAGCTTGTTCGGTTTTGTAGCTGGTTATTTTAAAAACTCATGGGTCGACAAAGCCGCCTCGGCAACTGCCGTACTCGGCGTGAGCGTGCCGCACTATTGGCTTGGCATGGTCTTTGTAATCATTTTCAGTTCCACCTTGATGTGGTTACCACCGAGTGG
>CBFHKV010000015.1:24031-34197 GCA_965656505.1 Burkholderiaceae bacterium
AGCCGGTGAAGGTGGCTCAGGCGAGTGGGTGTGGAACTGGGCTCATATTCAATATCTCATTTTGCCAGCCGTCACCATGAGCGTGATTCCCATGGGCATCATCGCCCGTACCGTGCGCGCCTTGGTCGCTGAGATCCTGGCGCAAGAATACATCGTCGGCTTACGTGCCAAAGGACTCACCGATGTGGGGATTTTTTTGCATGTCGTCAAAAACGCCGCACCCACCGCCTTGGCTGTGATGGGCCTGCAGCTGGGCTATTTGTTGGGCGGCTCCATCTTGATTGAAACCGTCTTTTCATGGCCTGGTACGGGTTTTTTACTCAATTCCGCCATCTTCCAACGTGATCTGCCACTGCTACAAGGCACGATCCTGGTTCTAGCCACCTTCTTTGTGGTCTTGAATCTGCTAGTTGATGTGATGCAAACCTTGCTTGACCCCCGCATCGCACGCAGCTGATCGGCAAACCGAATTGAACAGGAAATAAACCGTGAACATGCTCAATATCACTGTCGATCCCACCAAGGTACCGGCGCCCATATTTGAAAGATCCCCTGGCTATTGGGAAAACGTTTCGCGTCGCTTTGTGCGAGACCCTGTCGCCCTAGGTGCCGCTTTTGTCATTCTGTTTCTGCTGACCTTGGCTGTCTTTGGTCAATGGATTGCGCCGGCTGATGCTTATAAAACCTCTGTTATGACTCGCCTAAAGCCGATCGGCTTTGAAGGTCACCCCTTAGGCACAGATGAACTCGGACGTGACATGCTGACGCGCTTGATCGTTGGCGCCAAACTGTCGCTCTTCATGGGTATCACACCGGTGATCATCGCTTTCTTCGTGGGTTCGGTCGTAGGCATCACCGCTGGGTTTGCAGGTGGTTGGATCAACAGCGTGATCATGCGCACCATCGACATTTTTTATGCCTTCCCATCGGTTCTGTTGGCGATCGCGTTATCCGGTGTGCTGGGTGCCGGCATCACGAATTCGCTGATTTCACTGACCATCGTTTTCATTCCCCCGATTGCTCGGGTCGCGGAAAGCGTCACAACACAAATTCGCAGCCGCGATTTTGTAGAAGCGGCCCGAGCCTCAGGTGCCCACGCCTTCACCATCGTACGGGTCCACGTCCTTGGCAATGTCTTGGGTCCGATTTTTGTCTATTCCACGAGTTTGATCGCGGTATCCATGATCTTGGCTTCGGGCCTGAGCTTTTTGGGTTTAGGCGTCAAACCGCCAGAGCCCGAGTGGGGGTTGATGCTCAACACGCTACGAACCGCCATCTACGTGCAACCGTGGATTGCCGCCTTACCTGGCATCATGATTTTTATCACCTCGATTGCCTTCAACACGCTCTCGGATGGCTTGCGCAGCGCCATGGAAATCAAGGACTGACATGACAGATCTCAAACATCAACACGACAAAGGCGGGCCGGCTCAACCGTTGCTCAGCGTCAAATCACTTGTTAAACACTTTGCTCTACAAAAGGACATCCTAGGTCGCAGTACGGGGGTGGTCAGGGCTGTTGACGGCATTGATTTTGATGTTTTAAAGGGTGAGACGCTAGGCGTGGTCGGCGAATCCGGTTGCGGCAAATCGACCACGGCTCGCTTGCTCATGAACCTTATCGAACGCAACACTGGCGATATCATTTTTGATGGTATGACGGTGGGCAGTCACGACCTACCGCTTAAGTCGTTTCGAAGACAAGCCCAAATGGTCTTTCAAGACAGTTATGCGTCGCTCAACCCGAGACTCACCATAGAAGACTCCATTGCCTTCGCCCCCCAAGTGCACGGGGTACCAAAGCGTGAAGCCATTGATCGGGCCAGGAGCCTGCTGTCTCGCGTTGGACTCGAACCCAAACGCTTTGCCGAACGCTACCCACATGAGTTATCTGGTGGGCAAAGGCAAAGGATTAACATTGCTCGTGCGCTGGCTCTTCAGCCGCGTCTGATTGTGCTTGATGAAGCGGTATCTGCCCTCGACAAATCGGTGGAAGCCCAGGTACTGAATCTGTTGCTTGACCTAAAAGAAGAGTTTGACCTGACCTATGTCTTTATCAGTCACGACCTAAACGTCGTGCGATATATTTCAGACCGCGTGATGGTGATGTATTTGGGGCAAGTGGTTGAGATCGGTGAATGTGAAACCATGTTCACGGCACCGCGCCACCCCTATACCCAAGCCCTGCTGTCTTCCATTCCCTCGCTCGATCCCGATCATCGCACCAACGAACCCGCGCTCAGCGGCGATCCACCCAACCCAATCAATCCACCGAGTGGTTGCCGATTCCATACGCGTTGTATCCATGCGCAAGAAGTCTGTAAGGTCGAAGTACCCAAACTCACAGGACAAGACGATGGGCAATCGGTGGCTTGCCTCATGTATGAGCCCAAAAGCGCCTACAAACACAAAAGCATTCCCTTGGAGCCTGTCGTATGAGTGAGCTGGCCACTACCACCGAAACCCTGGTTGATATCAAGAACCTATGCGTGACCTTTAACGCAGGTAAAAAACCCGTCCGAGCGGTCGATGGCGTTAACTTGCAAGTCAAGGCAGGCGAAGTCATCGCTTTGATTGGCGAGTCTGGCTCAGGCAAGAGTGTGACGCTGCGCTCAATTCTGCGATTACACGCGCCGCGCCATACCCGAATGGAAGGCAGCATCAACATTGCGGGCAAAGAGATTTTGAAGATGTCTAACCGCGAATTGGCTGACTTTCGCGGCAGCGACGCCTCCATGATCTTTCAAGAACCTTTGCTCGCTTTAGATCCCGTCTATACGGTGGGTGATCAAATCACCGAAGCCATCCGACGACATGAAAACATCAGTCGCGCACAAGCCCACGAACGTGCGCTCGCCTTATTTGAACGGGTACGCATCCCAAGTCCCGAAAGACGTTTGACCGCCTATCCTCATGAAATGTCGGGCGGTATGCGTCAACGCGCCATGATTTCTCTGGCGCTTGCCAGTCACCCAAAACTACTACTGGCCGATGAACCCACCACCGCCTTAGATGCCACAGTTCAAATTCAAATCTTGTTGCTCTTGCGCGAATTGCAGCGCGAACTCGGACTATCGGTCATTTTTGTGACGCACGACATCGGCGCCGCCGTCGAGGTGGCCGACCGCATTGCGGTGATGTATGCCGGACGCATTGTCGAAGAAGGTCCCGTGCGCACACTGATTCGCAATCCTGCCCACCCTTACACCAAAGCTTTGTTGAGAAGTGTGTCGCACGGGAGCTTCGCAAAAGGCAGCCGCCTAGACACCATACCGGGGGCACCACCTGACCTGGCCAATCTGCCGCCAGGCTGCTCCTTTGCAGACCGTTGCGACGAGGCCATTGAGGACTGTCGCAAAGCCGCACCGGATGAGGTTTGGCTTGACGACCATCATCGCGCGCGTTGCATCCGCATTATTCCCAAACCCGTCGGTGCTTGATTGGGCGTCTTAAGCTTTGGTTCACTTTATGGCTTCAGGAGCCTGATTCGACTCAGCCAACGCCGTCGAGCCAGGCTCAATGGGTTTTTTAGCGGGTAACAATAAGGTTATCGACCAACACGTCAACAGCAAGATCGCCGATCCCATCAAGGTCAGACCCAACCCACCCCATTGGTAAAGCAACCCCGATAACAGCGTACCCATGAATCGCCCCGCAGCGTTAGCCGCATAGTAAAAACCCACGTCTTCAGCGGTTTTTTCAGAGCCCGCATAAGCCAGGATCAGGTAAGAGTGCACCGAAGAATTCACGGCAAAGAAAAAACCAAACACACCCAGACCCACAACAATCACCCACGCCAAAGCGTCGACTTGCCACCAGACCAGCCCTGCGAGCGCGAGGGGCACGAGCGCCAATAAAAAAGACCACAGACGGGCCGCTGGCACCTCAGCTGTCAGACCATCTGGGCTTCGATTGACGAGCGAAGGCGCAATGGCTTGCACCAAACCATAACCAATGGTCCACGCCGCCAGGAACCCCCCTACCATGGTGAAGGTCCAACCCGACGAATACAGAAACACTGGGACGCCCACAACAAACCAAATATCCCGTGCCCCGAACAACGCCACGCGGGCCATCGCCAAGCGGTTGATAGCCCGGGTTTTGGCGAACAACGCCTTGGGCGATACAGACGCTTTGCTACGCCCTAAAAGCGGCGGCAACAAACAGACCACACCGATTAATACAAAGCCAAGCAGACCGGCCATGAGCCACAACGCCCCAGAGAACCCGATCGTTTGTAACAACAATCCACCGATGAAAAAACCAAACCCTTTCATCGCATTCTTGCTGCCGGTGAACCAGGCCACCCACCTAAAAAGTTGGCCCCAGGCCTGACCCGCCGTGATTTTGATGGCTGATTTGCTCGCCGTCTTGGTCAGGTCTTTTGCTACACCACAAATCCCTTGTCCAACCACGACCCATATGACCGATAGGGTCACGGACCAATCAGGCGACAAGGCAGACAACACCAAAAATCCAAATATCTGCGCCGTCAAGCCAACCATTAGCATTTTTGTGATGCCGAACCGGGTTGCCAACCAACCACCGATCAAATTGGCCACGACACCAGCGGCTTCGTATAACAAAAACAAAAATGCCAAGGCGAATGGTGAATAGCCCAGTTGATAGAAGTGAAACAAAACCAACATCCGCAACGCGCCGTCGGATAGCGTAAAACCCCAGTAAGCGGCGGTCACGATGGCATACTGGCGAACAGCCGATGATGTGTTTGATGCGTCTCTTATCATGGTGGACTTCAAATCAAATACCCATCGTTTCCAGGTGACACGCCAGATCAACCATCCGGCAGGCATAGCCCATCTCGTTGTCATACCAAGCATAGACTTTAAGCATCGTGCCGTCGGTCACCATGGTCGACAAGGCATCGACAATACTGCTGCGGGTGTCTTGCGCGTAGTCGGCACTCACCAAAGGCCGGGTTTCATAACCCAAGATGCCGGCTAAAGAACCCTGCGCGGCTTCTGCCATAAGGGCGTTGACCTCTTGGGCGGTGACAGATCGCTCTAACTCGAACACACAATCTGTCAAAGAAGCATTCAGCACGGGGGCACGCACCGCATGACCATTGAGCTTGCCTTTCAGTTCAGGGTAAATCAAGGCAATCGCCGTGGCGCTACCTGTGGTCGTGGGAGCGAGACTCTGCATGGCACTGCGGGCTCGCCTTAAATCTTTGTGGGCGGCATCCACGATGACATTGGTGTTGGTCGGATCATGGATGGTGGTGATTTGCCCATGTCGGATACCGATCGACTCATGGATCACTTTGACCACAGGCGCCAGGCAATTGGTTGTGCATGAAGCAGCCGTCACCAATCGATCACGCCTGGGATCGTACTGATCGTGATTAACTCCCATCACCACATTCAATACACCCGAGGTTTTGACAGGTGCGGCAACCACCACACGCTTGGCCCCCCGGTCAAAGTGCCCCTGCAACGTTTCTGGCGTTAGGAATTTACCCGTGCACTCGAGTACAACATCCACACCGTGGGCAGCCCAATCAATATCCCCAGGCAAAGCATACTCACTGAACGTGAGACTTTTTTCACCTATTTTGATCGACTGTCCTGTGGCCTCAATTGACTCACGCCAGCGTCCCTGTACCGAGTCAAACGCCAGCAAATGCGCCGTGGTTGTCGCGCCGCCTTTGACCTCGTTGACGTGCACGACGTCTAAGCGATTGTCTCGTCGCGGATCATCATCAGGACGATGGGCTTGACCCATGGCGCCACGCAACGCTAATCGACCGATACGGCCCATGCCGTTGATACCTACACGCATTTGAACGCTCACTTAATCATTTCGATAATATTCGAAATGTAGCGCAAATATCATGACAAATACATGACAGCACCAATGACACTTAGAATATCGCCATGAGTCACTTAACCATTGCGTTGATCGTAAAAAACGAATCCGCCAACCTTAAGGCGTGTTTGTCTTCTTGCGCTGGCCTCACAGACCAACTTATTGTGGTGGATAGCGGCAGCGAAGACGACACGGTGACCATTGCACGGGCGTGTGGCGCTCAAGTGTATGTTCATGACCAATGGCAGGGATTTGGTCAGCAACGCCAAATCGCCCAGCAATATGTCAAAACGGACTGGGTTTTATGGTTGGATGCTGACGAGCGGCTTACCCCAGCCCTAGCCAAATCGGTCGCGAAAGCCGTCGCAGCCAACGATCAAAACTGCTTTTACCAAGTCAGTCGCCTCTCTTGGGTGTTTGGGCGATTCATTCGCCACAGTGGGTGGTATCCCGACCCAGTGATCCGTCTCTATCCGACCCATCGAACCAGTTACACGGCAGCCCCTGTTCACGAGAGCGTGATCGTGCCCCCAGACACAACTGTCAAACGGTTAGACGGGGACTTGCTACATTTCACCTACCGAGATTTACATCACTACTTGGTCAAATCGGCTCAATACGCCGAGCTCTGGGCGAGCGAACGACAAGCCCAAGGCAAAGTCACCCGCTTGAGTCAAGGGGTTCTGCATGGCGTGGGCTGCTTTCTGAAAATGTATGTATTTAAGGCAGGTTTTATGGACGGCAAACAAGGCTTTTTGTTGGCGCTTCTGTCTGCCCATTCGACCTTCACGAAATATGCCACACTCTGGGTCAAACGCCAAAACCCTCCAAGTTAAGTGCGCATATCCCTTTGACCCAAAAAGGCTGTGATTTGATCCGCCACCTCATCGAGATCTAACCCAGCAAATGACTCAGGATCGCTGCTATGTTCAGGCACCGAGACCGCAAGATGTCTCGAAGGTTTGTTCAACGGTTGCCATCGCAGTGCTGTCGAGGACTGCAAACGAGGGAAGAATCCCACGGTAGGTACATCGAGGGCACCCGCGATGTGCAGGGGCCCCGTGCTGCCCGCCACCATGCCATCGGCCGTCGCCATGCCCTGCACAAAAGCCTCTAGGCCCTCTTTAGACACCCAAAGCGCCACCGGCACACGCTGGGTCAATAAACGGGTGTAAACACCACCAACCAGCGCCTCCTCACCAGGTCCAGCAGTTAACACAAACTGCCAATCCGTCAGACGATCAGACAACGCCAGCACCAGCCGCTCATACTGTTCGAGGGTCAGGTTATTGGCAGAACCGCCGGAGCCAACATGCACAACCAACCAACGCGCTGTTTCGGATAGCGACAGGGACTGCGCCAAACGTTGGCGGCACTGGGCCACCGTATCAGTGGGTATCACCAGGTAAGGGGGACCAACCGCCGTTACCGGTAAGCCGAAATCTTTTAACAACTTCGCAGCCAAATCGAGGTTGTAGAGCCATTCTGGCTTTTCTGAACGTGAGCGCCGTTGGGTCAATCGATGGGTGTAACGGATTTGAGCCAATTTGGTTGCTGGGGCCAGTCGATAAGGAATTTTGGCTTGACTAAGCAAGGTGGCATTGCGCCATGTCGAAAACAATGCCAGCGCAGCATCAAACTTTTCCGTGCGAATTCGCTCAACCAAAGCCCTTTGTTCGGTTGCTGGCGCTTTGGCACCGACGTCGCACACAACACCATCAATGGATGGGCACAAGCGAGCTAGCGGCGCGGTGTACGGCGGCACCAACACCGTAATCTCAAACCCCGCCTGTTTCAATAGCGCCAACGCTGGCCACGCCAACATAAAGTCGCCAATTTTGTCGTTACGGATCACCAAGAGCCGTTTCATGACAGCGACGGGAATTTCAGGCGCAGTTTTTCTGCCAGTCTAGGAATCACCGCAAACAAGGCCGTATTTAGCGCAATAGAAACAAACGCAGCCGCCAGAATCACGCTATACGCTTCTTGAGTAATCAAAGCCATGCCGTAAGCCATCCCCGCTAAAATAAAAGAAAACTCACCGATTTGCGCCAAACTCACAGACACGGTCAGCGCTGATTGCAGCGATTGGCGCATCACCAACACAAAACAAGCGGCGACCACAGTTTTAACGACCATCACAATCAATACCGTCACCAGTAAAGCCAAAGGCTCTGTAATCAGAATCGACGGATCAAACAGCATGCCAACAGAGACAAAGAAAAGTACCGCAAAAGCGTCGCGTAGCGGTAGCGACTCTTCTGCTGCCCGGTGACTTAAATCAGATTCGCGCAGCATCATTCCAGCAAAAAATGCGCCTAACGCAAAAGACACATCAAAAACTTCCGCCGCCAAAAACGCCACGCCCAAAGCCACCGCGATCACTGCCAAGTTAAACAGCTCTCGAGACTG
This sequence comes from Burkholderiaceae bacterium, assembly GCA_965656505.1. Lineage (GTDB taxonomy): Bacteria > Pseudomonadota > Gammaproteobacteria > Burkholderiales > Burkholderiaceae_B > Algicoccus. The sequence goes on from CBFHKV010000015.1 coordinate 32,273, forward strand.
CGTCACAGCCACCTTTTGTAGCACCCATGGCAACAAGCGCTTGCCAACGATCAACATCAGCGCAATGAAGGCAAAGACTTTCAATAGCGTCAAACCAACCGATAACCAAACGTTTGGTGTTGACACTGTCGAGTCGCTTGGGAAAGACTGCGCGAGAAGCGTCGCTGCGACAGGCAACAGCACCAGTACCATGATCATCACCAAATCTTCGACCACGAGCCAGCCGACAGCCAGCTTGCCATCGTCGGTCAACAGCAAACCACGTGCCTCTAAGGTGCGCAGCAAGACAACGGTACTGGCCACTGATAAGCACAGGCCATAGACCAACGCACCAATTAAGGGCTTACCCCAAAACAAGGCAACCCACATGCCAATCAAGGTGGCAACGACAATTTGTAGAATGGCACCTGGAATAGCGATCCGTTTGACCGCCATCAAGTCTTTGATTGAGAAGTGCAAGCCCACCCCAAACATCAGTAGCATCACACCGATCTCTGCCAGCTGCGCTGCCAACGCCGGATCACCCACGAAGCCTGGCGTTGTAGGGCCGATTAAGATGCCAGCGGCCAGATAGCCGACCAATGGTGGGGCACGAAATAAAGTCGCGACATAGCCAAGTATCAGGGCCAGTCCAAACCCGGCCACCAGAATGGCAATCAAATCAATGTCGTGTGGCATTGGTGCACCCAAGCAGAAACAGATGCCAAGCATACCAAACCAGAGCCGCGAGCCAGCTGTTTAGAACACCCCTAGCGCCTTTAAAACGGCAAATTACAACCACTTTGAGCGACGAAACAACGCATATAAACCGGTGCAGGCAATACCCATAAAGCCCAAAACAGCAAAGTAGCCGTACTTCCACTTGAGTTCGGGCATATATTCAAAATTCATGCCATACAAACCCGCCACGGCGGTCGGAATAGAGATGATCGCGGCCCAAGCGGCCAGTTTTCGGGTGGTATCGGTCTGCCTCGACTGCTCCAAGAGCATGCCGGCTTCGAAAGCAAACGCCAAACCCTCGCCCAGACTGCCAAACAGGCCATCAAGCCGCTTGACCCGTTCCGAGAGGGCATCAAACCGCAGCCGGGCGGCTGGCGTCAAGGTCTTATTTTCTAGTCGTGCCAGTTGAGCACAGATTTCTCCAATCGGCTCCATGGCGACCTGAAACCGATGAAAATCTCGCCGCATCACATATAGTCGCTGGATGGACGCACGATCGAAAACAGCCCGCATCAATGAGCGTTCAATGCGATCCACGCGCTCCTCAAAGTTTTTATAGGCCTCGACGTAACGGTCAATCAGATCATCAACAATTTCGGCCGTAACGTAATCCGCACCCGCATCTAGCGCGTGGCGATCGTTTTCCAACTTTGCACGTAGATGCAGATGCGGTAGTGAAGGTCCTCGACGAACAGTCATCAAAAACTGCTTGCCAACCAAACAGGCCAGTCGTCCAAATAACGGTCGACTGTGATCGGACTTCCAAAGCACGGTCGGCATAATCAACAACAGGTCATGCGAGTGCACAGACATGCATGGCATGGATAAATCGCCGAGCAATCCCGCTAACGCCGCTTGTTTAAACCCAAGCTGCTCACAAATTTCGCTCAATAACGCTTCATCTGGAAAGTGCAACCCAACCCAAACAAATGCCTCTGGATTGAGCAGTGCACGACCAATTCCATCTATCGCAATCGGCTTGGGGGCTTCGCCTGGGATGTAGACGCTGGCTGCAAGCAGGGCGTTACCTTCACGCGCTGGATCTTGCGCCGCAATTTCATCGTGTTTATTTAGCATGAGGTTTTCAACAGCTAACCCTTATCCTTTCTCGCCAAGCCCTACAGGCAATAGAGGACACACATTTTTTGAAATACGCAATGACAATTCACGGCATGCCAAAAAGTGGACAACTCCAAAGACCGATG
>CBFHKV010000015.1:34297-41111 GCA_965656505.1 Burkholderiaceae bacterium
CGTGAGTCACCAAACGGTGAGTCACCAAGCGGATTATTCTCGTTATAACGGGTTAACTTGACACCAGCAAGGCTGTTGTCTGGTCGGGACGGTAGGATTCGAACCTACGACCCTCTGCTCCCAAAGCAGATGCGCTACCAGGCTGCGCTACGCCCCGAAGAGCAGAACTATAGCAGATTCCGACGAATCACTTCACAGCCAGCTGATTAACCAGCTCATCGTGCAACGAAAATGGCGCACCGCGGCCATTGATCTTGACGAACTTACCGTCAGGTTGTTGTACCCAAGCGCGCACATTGTCTTTAAATGCCAGCGTGAAGGCCTCGCGGATAACGCGACGCTTTAATCGAGCATCCAAAACCGGCACCGCTAGTTCTACGCGCCTAAAGAAGTTGCGATCCATCCAATCAGCCGATGACAGATAGACTTTCTCTTCGCCCTCAGCGAAGAAGTAGAAGACCCGTGAATGTTCTAAAAATTGGCCGATGATAGATCGCACGCGAATATTCTCTGACAGGCCAACAACACCAGCCCTTAAAGCACAAACGCCTCGGACCACCAAATCCACTTTGACACCTGCCTGACTGGCCTCATAAAGGGCGCTGATAATGGTGGGCTCTAGTAAGGAATTCATCTTCGCCATGATGCGAGCTTTGTGACCCTTTTTCGCGGCTGATGACTCTGACTTGATCAGGCCGATCATCGCGTCATGCAGGCTAAACGGTGACTGAAATAACTGTTTTAGTTGGCGACGCGCACCTAGGCCAGTGAGCTGAGAAAACACCTTATCCATGTCCTCGCAGATATCCGGATGAGCCGTCATCAATCCAAAATCGGTATAAAGCTTCGCGGTACGCGGATGGTAATTACCTGTACCCAGGTGTCCATAGCGACGAATGCCATTTTGTTCACGGCGTAAAACCAGAAGCATCTTGGCATGCGTCTTGTGACCAACCACGCCGTAAACCACGTGCGCGCCGACCTCCTCCAAACGGGATGCCCAATTGATATTGGTCTGTTCATCAAACCGGGCCATCAACTCCACCACCACGGTGACCTCTTTGCCAGCTTGTGCCGCCGCCAAAAGTAACTCCATCAGTTTTGAGTCTTCACCCGTGCGATAAATCGTCTGTTTAATTGCTACCACATCAGGATCGGTCGCCGCGACCGTTAAAAAGTCAATCACCGGTTGAAACGCCTGATAAGGGTGGTGTAGTAGCTGATCAGACTTCGCAATTAACTCAAAGATGGCTGCCGGACGGGCCGGCAAACTGGCAAACGCCTTCGGTAAGGTTCCCCGAAACTCAGGAAACAGCAGGTCAGGCCGATCAACAGACTGACAAATATGCATCAGTCGTGCCACGTTAGCCGGACCGTTCACTCGGTAAGTATCCTCATCTTTAAGGTCGAACTCTTTTTGTAAAAGTTGCACGATATGGGCGGGTGTGAGCTGATCAATTTCCAACCGCACGGCTGATCCGAAATGGCGTTGCGACAATTCACCTTGTAGCGCCTGTCGCAAGTTGGTCACCTCTTCCTCATCGACAAACAGATCACTATTGCGCGTGACACGCCACTGAAACACACCCAACGCCTCCATGCCTGGGAACAGCTCGCCGGCAAAAGCCCTAATCAGTGACGTCAGCAAGATAAAACCATAAGGCAACCCAGACACTTCTGGTGGCATCTTAACGACCCGTGGCAGCGCACGCGGCGCCTGCACCACAGCGATTGAGCCGCGACGCCCGAAGGCATCCTCACCGGCGAGTGGCACAATAAAATTCAAGCTTTTGTTCAACACCCGCGGAAAAGGGTGCGCAGGATCCAAGGCAATCGGCGTTAAAAGCGGCATCATGTCCTTGACGAACAATTCATACGCCCACTCCCGCTGGGCGTCGTCCCATTCCGACGCATGATGCAGATACACCCCTTCCACTCTCAAACTGGGTTGTAATTGCTCATTAATCAATGCGTACAGTTTATTGACCAGGCCGTGCACCTGATGCTGAACCTTCTCCAATGCTTGCGCCGCGGTCAAACCATCGGGGCCTCGCATACTGGGGTGTAAGCGATGTTGCTCCTTAAGACTAGACACACGTATCTCGAAAAATTCGTCAAGATTCGAGCCCACAATGCAGACATAACGCAAGCGCTCAAGTAGCGGTGTTTGCGGGTTTTGCGCCATGTCGAGCACTCGTTCGTTGAACTGCAACAACGAAAGCTCGCGGTTCAAAAAGCGGGGTGTGTCCGGCGTATGCAGCACACGCGGCGCACGCGGCGCACGCGAAGTCCGCTTGGATTGACTGGCTAGGGCGCTTTTTTTGATCGTTTTGGGCATAAGCAACTCTGACTGGATGTAATGGTTTGTACCGCATAAGGCGTAATGGTTCCACCCCAATCCACATCGCGACAGCAGGGCAGCCTGTCACACCCTATAATCACATCAGATTTAATTGAGTGAACTGAATGGAACATTTACTCGCCGCCGTCGATCTTGGGTCAAACAGCTTTAGATTATCCATCGGCCGCATTCATCAAGAAAATGGCACGCGACAAATCTATCAGATTGACCGCCTGAAGGAGACCGTTCGATTGGCCGCTGGCCTTGACGAGCAAAAGGTCCTGAACCAACAGGCGATTGATCGCGCCGTGGCCGTACTCGAACGCTTTGGCGAGCGTTTGCGCGATTTTCATCCGAGCCGGGTACGGGCCGTTGCAACGAACACCTTTCGGGTGGCTCGCAATGTAGAGGTGTTTTTACCGCTAGCCGAGGCTGCTCTGGGCTTCCCGATAGAGGTCATCGCGGGACGCGAAGAAGCTCGCTTGATTTACACCGGTGTCAGCCATACCCTCCCCCCCTCTGAAAACAAGCGTTTGGTCATCGACATTGGCGGTGGCTCAACTGAGGTGATTATTGGGCAAGGCGATGAGGCCCTCTTGATGTCATCGCTTTATATGGGTTGCGTGAGTTACAGCCGGCGTTTTTTCCCCGATGGATTCATCGATGCCCACACCATGAAAACCGCCGAAATGGCTGCACAGCGCGAATTTGAAATCTTGGTTAAGCCTTACAGAAGATTGGGTTGGCAGGCGGCATTTGGCTCATCAGGCACGGCCAAAGCTATTTTTGCAATCCTGACCGAAGGCGGCTTTTCTCATGATGCCATCACCCGCGACGGACTCGACAAGCTTAAGAAGAAGCTGATCCACGATACACGCGTGATTCCCGCCGAGTTACCCGGCATCAAGCTTGAGCGTGCCGATGTGCTGCCTGGTGGGTTGGCGATTATGAGTGCCTTTTTTGATGAGCTGGGCATCGACAGCATGCGCACCGGTGACGGCGCACTCCGGTTAGGCGTTCTCGTTGATTTAGCCGGTCGCGAACAGTCTCATGATCGACGTGATGAAACGGTCAAGGTCTTCATGAATCGCTACCGTGTTGATGTCAGTCAAGCCATGCGCGTCAAACGCACCGCTTTAAGCTTGTATGACAGCCTGTTTCCAGATGGGTCGCCAAATGACGAAAGACGTCACGCAGTCAGCTGGGCGGCTGCTTTGCACGAAGTTGGTGTGTCGATTGCGCAAAACGGTTACCACAAACACAGCGCCTATATGCTGAGCCATGCCGATATGCCAGGCTTCTCTAAAACGGATCAGGCTTTGCTCGCTACCCTTGTGCTAGCACACACAGGCAAACTGGGTAAGGTTCAGGATTTGGTCAAAACCCGTGAGCAGTGGATGGCCGTGTTGTCCTTACGATTGGCGGTTTTGTTGTGCCGTCGACGCGAAGAAATAAAGCGCTTGGCTTTAACCGTCAGCGTCAAAAACCGATCTATCGTGACCAAAGTCGATAAAAAATGGCTACAAGCCCATCCATTAACCGACTATTCGCTTCATAACGAGGAAAGCGAATGGGAGCGCGTGGGCTTTAAGTTTGAACTGGTCACCGTCTAACCCGATCGTCTTCAGGCAAATCCGAAATGTCGACGATAACGTTTACCCATGTTCTCTAGAGACAGCAGCATTGGGAAGTCAGCCGTATTGAAGTCGGGATCCCATGCTGGTTCGCCACAGACTTTGGCGCCGAGCTTCAAATAACCTTTCAAAAGAGCGGGCACTTCCCCCGGCAAATGGCTGTCGAGTTGATTGACGGGGTAGCGGTGCAACGGTTCAACGACCGGCACGCCATTCAAGCCAATACCACTGCTGACTTCGCGCCAAACAGTCGCTGCGGTCACCCCATCATCTCTGAGGCTGACGCTGGCACAGCCAAACACGTTTTGATAGTGACCTTGCTTTAGGATTTCAGCGAGACCGGACCACAACATCATCAAGACAGCACCATTGCGATGGTCTGGATGGATACAGGCGCGGCCAAACTCCACTAGTGTGTCTTTGGTCTGACCCAAGCCAGATAAGTCAAACTCAGACTCGCTGTAGTAACCGCCTGCCCGTTTAGCCTGTATGGGCGTGAGGACTCGGTATGTTCCGATGACCTGATCGCTGCCGAGGTCTTTGACCATGAGGTGCTCGCACCAAGGATCAAACGCATCCCGATCGATTTCTTGGTCACCCGAGGTCATTTGCGCAGCATACTCGGTGGAGAACACCGCGTAACGAAGCCGCTGAATCGCTTCTAACTCAGCATCTGACTGCGCCAAACCCACCAATAAGTCACTTGGCTTCTTATCGCGTGATGGCAAGGTAAACAAACTGGCACTGCTACGTACGAGCTCCAACATAACGCCCCCCACTGAACAATGCCATCATTTTGACGACTCAGTATGTCAAGCATTTGACGAATTGGTGACAAGAATATGACAAGGTTAGTGAAGAGCATCTGCCAATTTCTGAGCACACATGCGAGCCAATGACTCATCACTGGCCTCCACCATGAGGCGCAGCTTAGGCTCAGTCCCTGATGCGCGAATCAATACCCGCCCATGCTCCCCCAGTTGGGATTGCACATCGGTTTGCGCTTGCTGCAACGGGAGATGAGATTGCCAATCCAGGTCAGCTGAAATAGGCATATTAATCATGACTTGGGGATACAGGGTTAAGTCTTGGATCCAATCAGCCATCGAGCACTGGTGGCGACGCAAAGCCGCCAAAACTTGTAACGCGGCAACAATGCCATCACCGGTGGAATGGCAGTCCAGACACAACAAATGACCCGACCCTTCCCCACCGATTTGCCAACCGCGCGCTTGCAAGCGCTCTAAAACATACCGATCACCCACCTGAGCACGCTCAAATGGAATCGACAGTGCAGCCAAGGCCTGCTCTAGACCTAAATTAGTCATCAATGTGCCGACCACACCGTCAACGGGACGGCGTGTTAATCGCTCCTTGACGACGGCGTACAACAGCTCATCGCCATCATAAAGACGTCCCTCGTTATCGACGAGCTGAAGGCGGTCCGCATCACCGTCGAGTGCGATCCCAAAGTCGGCATTGTGCTCACGCACGGCACTGATTAATTGATCAGGATGCAAGGCACCCACCCCGTCATTGATATTGAAACCATTTGGCGAGACACCAATGGCGTGCACCGTGGCGCCAAGTTCACGAAACACATGAGGGGCAATGTGATAAGCCGCACCATTAGCGGCGTCTACCACTAGGGTCAAGCCTTCCAGATCAAGGTCAGAATCAAAAGTGCTCTTGCAGAACTCGATATAGCGCCCTGCAGCATCCTCAATACGGCGTGCACGGCCTAATTGGTCAGACGGCACACAACCAATCGGTTTCGCTAACTCCTGCTCAATTTTAAGTTCTACCGAGTCAGGTAACTTCACACCTGATCCAGAAAAGAACTTGATTCCATTGTCGTGATACGGATTGTGTGAGGCACTAATCACCACACCCGCTGACAGCCGCCATGCTCGGGTCAAATAACCCACGGCTGGTGTGGGCACAGGTCCCGCTAACAACACATCAACACCGGCTGCTGCAAAGCCAGCTTCTAACGCCGCCTCCAACATATAGCCACTGATTCGAGTGTCTTTACCGATCAACACGGCCGGGCGTGTCTTACTCTCGTTTTCTCGAACCAACACTCGACCCGCTGCGTAGCCCAAACGAAGCGCGAACTGTGGGTTCATCAAGGGGCCGCCCACCTCACCGCGCACCCCGTCCGTACCAAAATACTGACGCATCAGGGGGCCTCCTTGGGACCAAACTCAACGGCTTGCCATATTTCGATGGCGTCTTTCACCGAGGCGACATCATGTGTCCGAACAATACGAGCGCCGCGGTAAAGACCCGCCAAAGCACCGGCCAAGCTACCGGCAAGGCGCTGTTCCACTGGACGCCCAGTGACTGCACCAATCATGGATTTGCGTGACAAACCAACGAGCACCGGATGGCCGATTGCGACAAGCCGGTCCAAATGACGCAGCAATTTAAAATTGTGCTCGATCGTCTTACCAAAACCAAAGCCAGGGTCCAGTGACAACCGATCCGGTGACACCCCGAGCGATATCAGCAACTTGGCCTGCTCATCTAACCATGAAACCACCTCTTTGACGACGTCCTCGTAAACGGGGGCTTGCTGCATGGTTCGAGGCTCACCTCGCATGTGCATCACGCACAAGCCACAACGGCGGTGAGCCGAAACAATAGCTTGTGCTTGAGGGTCACGAAATCCGGTCACATCGTTGATTATATCCGCCCCAGCATCAAGCGCGGCTTGCATCACATCGGGTTTACATGTGTCGACTGACAGAGCCACCCCAGCATGGCGCAAGGATTCCAGCACTGGCATGATGCGGTCGAGTTCACGTTTACTTGAGACGGGTTCGGCGCCTGGGCG
>CBFHKV010000015.1:41207-46083 GCA_965656505.1 Burkholderiaceae bacterium
TGATTTGTGCCGGCGGCGCAGGCGGACGTGGTGGTTTACCTTCCATGATGTCCTTGATCTGATCGGCGTCAATGGTTTCCCATTCAAGCAAAGCTTTGGTCATCGCTTCAACTTTGTCGCGATTTTCCTCAAGGATCCGACGAGCCACATTGTATTGCTCGTCAATGATCTTACGGATCTGCGCATCCACTTTTTGCATGGTTGCTTCAGAAACGTGCGTGGTTTTGGTGACACTGCGACCCAAGAAGACTTCACCTTCATTTTCGGCATAAACCATCGGGCCAAGCTCCGTGGTCATGCCATATCGAGTCACAATATCGCGAGCAATCGTGGTGGCACGCTCGAAGTCGTTTGAAGCGCCGGTCGTCATCTGGTTCATGAACAACTCTTCGGCAATCCGACCCCCAAACAACACCGCAATCGTTGACAACAAACGTTCCTTGTCCATGCTGTAGCGATCGCTTTCGGGTAGCTGCATGGTGACACCCAAAGCACGCCCACGCGGAATAATCGTGACCTTATGAACCGGATCTGTCTTGGGCATCATGCGAGCCACGACGGCGTGACCAGACTCGTGATAAGCCGTATTGCGCCGCTCCTCTTCGGGCATCACCATCGAACGACGCTCTGCACCCATGATGATTTTGTCTTTGGCTCTTTCGAAGTCCGACATATCAACCAACCGACCATTGCGACGAGCAGCAAACAACGCCGCTTCGTTGACTAGGTTGGCCAAGTCAGCACCAGAAAAGCCAGGGGTACCACGTGCAAGCACCATGGCATTGACGTTTTGTCCGATAGGTACTTTACGCATGTGCACATTTAAAATCTGCTCACGACCACGAATATCGGGCAGAGGAACCACCACTTGGCGGTCAAAGCGACCCGGACGCAAGAGGGCAGGATCGAGGACGTCGGGCCGGTTGGTAGCGGCGATCACGATCACACCCGTGCCAGATTCGAAACCGTCCATTTCAACCAGCATCTGGTTAAGTGTTTGTTCACGCTCATCATTACCGCCGCCCAAACCTGCACCCCGTTGGCGACCCACCGCGTCAATTTCATCAATGAAAATGATGCAAGGGGCGTGTTTTTTAGCGTTTTCAAACATATCGCGAACACGGGCCGCGCCCACACCCACGAACATTTCCACAAAGTCAGAACCCGAAATACTGAAAAAAGGTACTTTGGCCTCGCCTGCAATCGCCTTAGCAAGCAACGTTTTACCGGTACCTGGTGATCCCACCATCAAAACACCGCGGGGGATTTTGCCACCTAAGTTTTGAAACTTGGTCGGGTCTCTCAGAAAATCCACGATCTCCTGCACATCATCCTTGGCTTCGTCGCAACCCGCCACATCCACAAACGTGATGGAATTGGTCGATTCGTCGAGCAACTTTGCCTTGGATTTGCCAAAGCTAAACGCCCCACCTTTACCGCCACCTTGCATTTGTCGCATAAAGAAAATCCAAACCGCAATCAACAGCAACATGGGGAACCAAGACACAAAGATGCTCATCAACAACGAGGGCTCTTCGCGCGCTTTGCCAGAAACTTGAACGCCAGCCTTCATTAAATCTGACACCATCCACAAGTCGCCAGGCGACGTGATGGTGTAAGGCTGTCCGCTATCCGGTGTGACATGCAAAACGTCACCCTGAATATCGACCTTGCGAACTTTTCCAGCGTTCGCATCATTCATGAATTCGGTATAACTCACCGACTGCTGAGCCGCAGGGCGACTATCAAACTGCCTGAAAACGGTGAATAGCACCAAAGCAATCACCATCCACACAGCTATTTTAGAGAACGAACTGTTCACGGCCTATCTCCCACTCGATATGCCTGACCCTTTGACCATACAAAAAGCCATTCATTTATTTCCGATTGACGCCATCGATTCTACCTGCATTAAAACACGTAGAGTCAATATCAATCGAGACACGACGGTTATTAAAAAAACCCTATTAGCTCAACATAAAAAAACTATCGCCAACGTCAGTTTTAATGCGCAACAGCGCATCGATTTAACCGTCAGATGACTTAAGGCCTCTGGAAACCAAAAAAGTTTCAGAGGACTTGTCCCTAGACGCTTTTGGCTTGCGCTCTACCACCCGAACAAATTCTCGCTTGAGCCCCTCGACAATTTGAGAGAAACCACTGCCATGAAAGGCTTTCATAATCAAAGCCCCTTCTGGTTTGAGGTGCGCCACCGCAAATGCCTGTGCGAGCTCGCATAAATGCTGCATTCTTGCCGAATCTGCACTACTCACCCCTGATAAGTTGGGGGCCATATCAGAAATCACAAGGTCAACGGGCTGGCCATTCAATACCTCAGACAGGTGAGCCAACACACCGTCCTCCCGAAAATCACCCAAAATAAATTGAACGCCCGCCACGGGATCCATTGGGGCAATATCCAAGGCAATCACTTGACCATTTAAATGACCGTCGCGTTCCACAAGTCGCTCGCGAGCCACTTGTGACCAACTGCCTGGCGCAGACCCCAAGTCAACAACCACATCGCCTGGGCGCAATAATTTCTCCTTCTCGAGGATCTCGAGGAGCTTGAAAGCGGCCCTCGCTCGATAGCCTTTTTGCTGGGCCAGCTTCACATAGGGGTCATTAAGGTGTTGCTGGACCCACTCTTTAGAAAATTTCTTTTTCGCCATTCCCGTACAATCTCGTTATGTCGACAATTAAGCCCACTATTGCTCTTTCGAGCCAAGCCCGCAGCGCACTGCGCGCGGCCGCCCATGCCTTGCGCCCCGTTGTGATGATTGGCGACCAGGGATTAACCCCTGCCGTGCTAAAAGAGATCGACGTGGCGTTAACCGCTCACGAGCTCATCAAAATCAGGGTCAATGGTCAAGAAAGAGGTGAACGCGACCTGATTTTGCAGACGATTTGCGAACAACTCGAAAGCGCGCCCGTTCACCATCTCGGTAAAACACTGGTCCTTTACCGTGGGGGTAAAAAAGCAGCCTATGCCGCTCAAACGGGTGTTGTGATTCCCCCCGCCAAGCGCAAAGCCACCGATCCCCACACGCCCAAAAAAATGGCTGCCCTGGGTAAAACAGTCAAAAAACGGCCTCGTTTGAACGATGAGGCCAAATCACCCGACTCAAAAGCATCATCCGTTTTGAAAGCTTTCTCAGCAGAGAAATTCGCACGACCCACCCAGAGACGCCCCGCTAGGAGTAACGCGGCCGCCAGACCCAGTCGAAAAAGTTCCCTCTCGCTCAAAGCGGGCATCCGTCGACGCCCAACCTAGACAATGAGCTGAGTGCGGTGTCACGCGGCTCGTTTTGATTTAGTGCTTTCCCACAACCATTACCAGCGTCGGTATCTTACACTTTCGACGACTGAGGCCTTTACTCGTAACTGACTCGAATAATTTCGTATTCCTTAGGCCCTGATGGTGCGTTGACCTCCACCACATCACCTTCGGATTTACCAATCAAAGCGCGAGCAACCGGGCTTGAGACCGAGATCAAATGTTGCTTAATATCGGCCTCAAGATCGCCGACCACCTGGTACACCACTTTTTCCCCGCTATCGAGGTTCTCAATTTCCACGGTCGCACCAAACACCACCCGCCCATCAGCGTCTAAGTCGGCGGGGTCAATCACTTGTGCGTTAGATAACGTACCCTCAAGGTCAGCAATGCGGGCTTCCACAAAGGCTTGGCGCTCTCTAGCCGCGTCATACTCTGCGTTTTCAGATAGATCGCCTTGCGCCCGTGCTTCCGCAATCGCTTCAATAACAGCTGGCCGCTCAACATGTTTGAGTTGGTGGAGTTCATCGCGCAGCTTCTGTGCGCCCGTCGTGGTTAAGGGGATAGCAGACATAACAAATCCTAAAAAACAAAACCCCGGGTCGACAGTGATCCGGGGCACAACACAATCCTATTTTGTGACAAGTTCGCAGACTTTGCAAGTCAAACACCGACCCCTCGGCCAGTCCGATTGTGTGCTGTTTGAAGACCGTGTCTTCAGCACGTGCACCAGACACCTCAAGACATCGACACGCCCAGGTATCGCTGGCACAAAGCACGCTGTGAAACCAAGGCTGACATGGTGTCGTCAAAGCGCACATGACCCTGTTCTAAAACATAGGCGCGATCACTGACAGCTTGGGCGAATCCTAGGTTCTGTTCCGAGAGCAAGATGCTAACCCCCTGTTGTTTTAATGTCGCCACCATGGCTTGCATTTCGTCAACAATCACTGGGGCCACACCTTCGGAGGGCTCATCGAGCAATAAAATCAGGGGATTACCCATTAATGTTCGCGCTACCGCGAGCATTTGTTGCTCACCACCGCTCATTTGCGAAGCGAGCCGATCGCGTCGCTGCGCCAGATTGGGAAATAACGCAAACAACTGCTCGGGATCCCATGTGGGCCCAGGTGTACCGTCCGGCCAAAAACGCCCCGGTTGTTGGGCCAGCCGCAAGTTCTCCATGACCGTCAAGTCTGTGAAAATACGCCTATCTTGTGGCACGTAGCCCAGTCCGAGACGCGCCAGCCGATAAGGCGGCAAAGTGCTCACTGATTGTCCTAACACCGTCATCTCGACTTGCCGGCGCTCCAACAAGCCCATGGCCGCCTTAAGCACGGTTGTTTTGCCTGCGCCATTGCGGCCCATCAAAGCAACCACTTCACCACGCGCTATGGTCAAGTCTATGTTGAATAGGACTTGAGCCATGCCGTACCAGGCATTCAATCCTTGTAGCGTGAGCGCAGCCGTCATGGTGCCGCCCCGATCACCGGTTGTTGGCCGAAATAGACCGCTTGAACCGCCTCATTCGCTTGAATCTCAGTAGGGGTGCCCGCCGCCATCAAGCGTCCCTGCGCCATGACAAGCACCCGATCGGCA
>CBFHKV010000016.1:0-989 GCA_965656505.1 Burkholderiaceae bacterium
TGAAATCAAATACGCATGAGCGACAGATGATGTCTTTGCTTGATCGCGTATTAGAGGCTGTTGCACCGTGAAAATGTCCCGATCGATAAAGATGGGTATTTATGCGTCTACCTTGATGAGCCTAGTTCAACCGCAGCTGACGTTTTCACAGACATGCCCACAGTGGAATGTGCCCGTGCATCCTGCCATGTCATCTATGTATTCTTGTCATGAAGCCCCTATCAGCCGTCAACTCGGATCCGTTTGTACTGAAGTGCGTTGGCTGTGCAGCGACCAATCGATTGAGCAGTGGCTTGATCAGTTGTTTACCCATAGCCACTCGAATTGGTTTGTTCACCAACATGGCAAGGGACTGGTATTGGCTGATTGGTCAAATGAAGAAGACAGCAGTTTGGCTGTGTTCTGGGAGCCTATTGCAGAAAACGATGGTAAAGACGTCAACATTAAAAAGGCACAAGCGTCGTTACGCATCATGATCTCTCGCTTTAGGCCTTTGACAGGCGCGAACGCGAATGCAAAAACTCATTCAACCAGCCGTCATCTACATCAGCAATCTCGATAGGTATCAACACATGTTCGTTCGTCAATTGCCCCTATGGATGGGCAAGACTAAGGTTTTTATCTTGCCTCTCGTTCTTGGCATCATCACGGTCTTTGCCATGGATCAATACCTCACGAATCGATCGGATGCTCTTGATGTCAACGCCCGTGCGCAATTGGTGACTCGAATTGTTGCAAGCCACCCCTTGCGCGGTGGACAGATTATTGGGTTCGAGGATTTATCCGTACATGACTTGCCTCAGCAATGGGTCGGCCCTGATAGTTTTATGCCAGAACAAGTCGGTTTGATTGAAGGAAAGGTATTGCTCAAGGATTTGAAAGCAGGTGAACCAATCACTCGCTTATCTATCGCCGATCCTATCCCACCGGCGCTCGCAGAGCAGCTCATGCCTGGTCGAAGAGCCATCACCATGCCGGTGGATTACGTC
>CBFHKV010000016.1:999-45177 GCA_965656505.1 Burkholderiaceae bacterium
TATTCGTGACATTTGCCTATCAAGGACAGCGAATCACAACCCTGTTGGTTTCAGCCGTGAAGGTTATTGCGACTGATGAGCCCGTGGCTATTCAAACTCAAGAAGGGTTGGTAGGCACAAACCGGTCAGTGACAGCCGTGACGCTTGATGTCTCGCCTAAAGATGCGCTTAAGCTCGTGTCTGCCAAGCTTGGTGGTGTGTTGACAGCTGTTCTGCGGGTCGACAGTGGGACCCAGGAGAGCCACGACGATGACTTACCTGCCGATCATTTGGCAGGATTCGTCGGCTTGGCGCCTTCACACGGTGCTGCTGCCAAACCATCGATTCTTTACGGAGATTTAGGAATTGGCTCTGAGGATGAATTAGGTACATCGCAGGGGACGCCATGAGTCGATTTTGGTGCGCAGCTGGTTGCTTTTTGTTCACGCTCTACCAAGTCGACTGGGCATGGGCAATCAAACCAAACGATGTGATCGCCATCACGTTGGAACTTGGCAGCGCTCATGTAATCAACGTGATTAATGCCAAACAAGTGGCGGTCGGCGATAGCCAAGTCATCCAAGCCACCGCCATTTCAGCAAATGAGGTGATTCTATTTGCCAAACGCCTGGGGACCACCACGGTAGACGTCTGGAATAAGAAAGGCCAACATTATCCGCACCGGGTCAAGGTATTGGCGGCTGGACTAGAACAGCGGTTACAAGAAGTCAGAGGCGTCTTGTCAGGCTTAGATCACGTGACCGTTCGACAAACTGGTCGCCACATTGTGATTGAAGGTCAGCAGCTCAACACTGATGAACAAAAGCGTTTAAAAGACATCTTAGCGCATTACCCGGATGTGGTTGATCTCACGAGCCGCATTGCCTGGGATCCAATGGTTTTGCTGGATGTTCAGGTGCTGGAACTGCCTCGCCAACGGCTAAGCGATCTTGGTGTGAACTGGCGAACGGATACTTCAGATGATTGGTATGGCGGGGTAGCTTGGTCTTTGGGTTCAAAGGGGATATTGGGTAAGCAAGAACAACCTTGGCGAGCATCGAATGAGGAAGACATTGCACGCGGTGCCATCATGGGCATGAACCAACGGCTTTCCTCTCAACTCACTGCTTTGACCCAGTCTGGTGAAGCCGTCTTATTGGCTCAACCTCAGCTGCTTGCTCGCAGTGGCGCTGCTGCCTCGTTTCTAGCGGGTGGCGAAGTACCTTACGCTCATGTTGATAAAAACGGCAAGAACACAACCTTATTTAAAAAATACGGTGTACTACTCAATGTCACGCCAGAGGTGAGTAAAAACGGCGTGATACGGGCCAAAGTTGAAATTGAAGTCAGCGCCATTGATCCCACACTGTCAACGCCTGCGGGACCTGCCATGCGGGTACGCAAAACAAACACCGAATTTAATGTGTTTTCTGGGCAGACTTTGGTGCTTGGAGGATTTGTGTCTCGCGAAATCACAGATCAAATCCGTGGATTGCCAGGCGCATCGGAATCACCCGGTATTGGTGCTTTATTTGGTACGAGCACGACACGCCATCGGCAAACAGAGATGGCGATCTTTGTCACGCCTGTTCTGGTTGATGCCGATCACCCCGACATGTTGACGCGTGTCGCCCGGGGTCAACAGATCACTGACCAACATTTCGATGCCGCACGTGAAATCAATGTACCCATTCGCGGTGATTCGCGCCAGCAGGATCAACAGTGGCATCCCGCACACCCAGGCTTATCGCAATGGACGAGCGCGCATGAGCAAACCAAGGAACGCCGTAACACCACGGATTGGACCGATCCCTAAGCCCACACCAAGTCTACAGAACCCCTCTTTATCTATGCCAAGGAGCCCAAAGTTGTTAGCTGTTCAAATGCAGTTTGAAGACGGTCGCCAGTTATACCTGAGTGTGACCTTACCGAGCTTGATTGGCAGAGATGCCAATTGCCAGATACGGATTGACCATTGGCGCGTCGGCAAGACCCACGCCAAAATCACTCGGACGGGAGACTTTTTACAGATCCAGGATTTAGGCCATTTCATAGGCACCCGTGTCAATGGAGTCAGCAAGTCTCACCACTACCCGTTACTGCCCTCGGATGAAATCATCATCGGGCACTGCCGGATGAGGTGCCAACTCGCTGGTCCTGCAGAATCCACGCCCAGTCTTTTGCCGTCAGCCGATCAAGTCGATAGCATGGTTGTCGAATCCGATTCACGGATTGATCCTGTCTTGCGGGTTGCCTTGCATGCTGAGCTCATCGAGATGTTTGACCTCCGAAAAGTCGACTTGTCGGGCCTTTCAAATGCACAATTAAAAGAGCGTGCACTGACGTTATTAAATGAAATGATCGATCGTGACGATCGTGGATTGAATGCCGAGCAACGAGAGCGGGTCGTTGCTGCCGTGATTAATGATGTGGCGGGATTGGGTGTGTTGCAAACGCTCATGGATGATGCGGCTGTATCTGAGATTATGGTGAATCGCCACGATCAAATTTACGTTGAAAGCGGTGGGGCGTTGAAACGTCACTCTGCTCGTTTTGCAGACGAAGCCGCGGTTCGAACCGTCATTGAGAGAATTGTCTATCCCCTTGGGCGTCGTATCGACGAAGCGTCACCGATGGTAGATGCCAGGCTAGCCGATGGTTCGCGTGTAAACGCCGTCATTAGACCTATTGCCCTTCATGGTGCTTGTTTGACCATACGTAAGTTTCCTGCCGAGCGACTTGGCTTAAGCGACTTGGTTAGGCAGGGTTCTTTAAGCGAGGCAATGGCGCAGTTTCTTAAGTGTTGTGTAACCCAGCGCCTAAACGTACTGATTTCTGGAGGAACCGGTTCGGGGAAAACCACGTTGTTGAACATCTTGGCTAGTCAAGTACCCAATTCTCAACGGATCGTCACGATCGAAGACGCAGCCGAACTTAAAATCCATCATCCCCATGTGATTAGTCTTGAAGCGCGTCCCAAAAATATGGAGGGATCCGGCGAAGTCACAATTCGTGATTTGGTACGAAATGCTTTACGCATGCGCCCCGATCGAATCGTTGTTGGCGAGTGTCGTGGCCCCGAAGCACTCGACATGCTTTCTGCCATGAATACGGGACACGACGGGTCTCTCACCACCTTGCATGCCAACAGCACACGGGACGCACTGTCGCGTTTGGAGACCATGGTGTTGATGGCAGGTCAGGAATTGCCCTTGAATGCTATTCGCGATCAAATCGTAAGAGCCATTCAGCTCATCGTGCAACAAACCCGACTTTCCGATGGGCGACGAGTTGTTACGGCCATTGACGAAGTCACCGGCCTAGAAGCTGGACAGATTCAGTTGCAACCGGTCATGCGTTACAACCGTTTGACTCGGTCTTTTCAGACGCCATTCATGCCACCCACCTTCCTAGGGCAATGGAAGGCAGAAGGCATAGAGACGCCCGATTGGCAAAGCGGTACCAACGATTCGGTGGCTAATCTGTGAATGGGCTTCTGATCACGTTGTTGTTATGCGCCGGTTGCAGCATGGGATTGTTTGTGTGGTCGATTCAACGCACACTTTTTCTTGCGATCAAACGGTGTAAGGCCACTTACACCCATGAGACGCAGCATCGGTTGCGTGACTTGTTTCTGTTTGTCGATGCCTCTTTACTGTGGACGGCTGCCTGCAGTCTCGCTGGTGTGGTTGGTATTGTCGCCTGGCTGTGCGGCGTTCGGCCATTATTTGCCTTAATACTGGCCTTATTTTGTTTGTTCATTCCCAAATTGCTTTTGCGCTACGCGTTATTTGAACGTCATCGTCAATTCGAGCGACAACTGCCCGATGCGCTCTTTGCCCTAGCATCGTCTATGCGTGCTGGGGGAAGTTTTGCAACGGCACTCGGGCTATTAACTCAGCATGCTTTGCCGCCGTTGTCGCAAGAGTTCACACTCGTGAACGATCGCATCCGACTTGGTGTCTCTGCTCAAGACGCAATGCAGGAGCTTGTGAGTCGCTTACCTAGTGCGGCCTTGAAAATGTTGGCTGCGACCGTACGCGTCGCCATCAGAACAGGTGGCCCGATGGCATTGATGCTCGAACAGACCGGGAAAACGCTGCTGGCAAACCAACAGATTGACCTGCGTTTGTCTTCGCTCATGGCCCAAGGGTGGATGCAGGCCTGGGTCATAGGTGCCATGCCTCCCGGGTTGATGTTGGTGCTTGCGTCCCTAGATGAAGCGTTTGCGCCGGCATTACTAACGACGCCGGCGGGATATGGGGTGTTGTCGCTCATCATATTTTTAGAGGCTTTAGGCCTATGGTGGTTAAACACAATCAGCCAATCAGTCAAAAAATGCTAATCAAGCAAATAGGGCCCGTTAACGGTGTCATGCTATGAATCATTGGTGGATTGCAGCGCTTGCAGGGATAGCGATGCTTGTTTTGACCTATGGATTAATGACCCTCAATGTCACTGTAAGGCATGTGAGAAATACGCTTGACGCTTTGTTGAGTTGGTCGGCGCGTGAGCGTTATCAGCGCTGGCTTAACCAAGCGGGCATGACCAGTTGGGTGGCCGTCGATTTGTTAATCCTAAGGCTAACCCTGGCCACCATCAGCATGTCGCTGACGATCTGGTTGACCCACTCTTTTTTATTGGCACTGATGACAGGGGTATTCGCTTGGATTTTTGTGTGGTGGTGGTTGAAGTCGAAAGTTAGCCATTACCAGCAGCGTCTGTTATCTGAGTTACCAGCCTTCCTCGACCTTTTGTGTCTTTGTATGTCCTCTGGCATGAACTTACAAACTGCCGTGGCTTTGGTGCTTGATCTGAGTGAACACGCTGCCACAGGGCGCCACGAGCTTTCAAGCGGTCAAGGCTCGGGTCTGGCATGGCATTGGCGTCGTTGGCTCTCGGCGGTTTGTTCGGGCAATAGCCGCCGTAAGGCCTTTGAGCAACTCATGACTGAAGTCAGTGCACCCGCCTTTCGCCGCGTCTGTGTGGCGATATTACAAGCAGAACATGCCGGATCCGGCATGACTACCTCTCTGATGGTGCAAGCCGAGCAACTTCGACAAGAGCGCTTAATGACGATTGAACGCAAAGCCATGCAGGCGCCTGTAAGAATGCTTTTGCCCTTGGTTGTTTGTTTTTTTCCAAGCACATTTCTGGTTCTAGGCTTCTCCATGTGGCTTAGTCTGGCAGACTCGATTACTGGCGTTCTTTGAATGCTAGAAGTAGATTTTTTGCCCAACGACTTACTCGGTCTGCCGAGACAGCGCGTTAATATCAAATGCTGCCATTCTTTCCAGTGTCGGCTCAAAGGGTTTATCGGACGTCGGTCGATTGCTGAGAATGAACTGCTTTGGCTCAAGCCTTGTGCCGTCGTTCATACCTTTGGTATGCGTTGTTCCCTTGCGCTTATTTTTATTGACCGCTACGGACGGTGTTTGCATATTGTAGAGCGAGCACCACCTAATAGAATCTTTTACAGCTGGCAGGCTCGATCGGTGATTGAAATGCGGTCTAGGTCGTACGCTGAGGTGCGATGGCTGTGGCAATCGATCGCGCCTGCGCTTAAGCGGCGATTAAGATAGCCCAACAAGTGTTAAGGGGTTTCGGTTGTCTCGCCCCGTCCAAAAACACTGATGTAAGTGGGATAAAAAGTTGCGTAAAGCACGCTAGCGATTGCTATATTGATTGGGATTTGTAACGTGGCCGCAATATCAATCGGCACTCCGATGCTGATTAAAAGGCCAAGTGCCAAATCAATGGCAAAGAAAATCGCTGCCCAAGCGACGCCGTAAACCAAAAATGCCCACTTATTCCGCCAGCAAGCGATTGCGCTGAAAAAGAGGGCTTGCGTCATCGTCGTTTGATGCCAGCCAATTAAAACCGGCGTGTACCAAAAGAGAGCAGCCAACACGAGATAAAGCAACGCAAACAGAATCATGGGGGTTTGCATGGCTTGAATCAAAGGTTCGACATCTTGTGATTCGGCAAGAATTTGCATCGCTTCGCCTATTTCCGCCGCAAACGGCAAAAAAAGCAAAACGCCCATGCCCAAACTGACCGCCACATAGAGCATGCCCAATCCAATCAGTTTCTTAAAAACCCCAGGTTGCTTGAGAGGCTCAATCCACTGCCGTGGACTGATTTGTTTTTGCGCATTCACATCTCGGGTGATCGATAAGGTGATGTAAGTGATGCTTGGCATTAGCGCAATAAAAAGAATGGGGCCAATGGGTGCGCTTAAGGTACCAAAGATGAGCAGTAGCGTGACAAACATGGCCCAGCTAAATAAAGCGAGCGGCTGTTGCCTAAACAATCGCCAGCCGGCATCTATCCAAAACAAACCGGCTCTCGCGGGGAGTGTGACTGCTTGCATTATGCGTCCTGCAAAAAAGTAGGGGGTTGCTCGTTCAGTCGTAACCGTAACACTCTCTCAAAGTGCGTTGGGTCATGCGGCTTAAGCGTCTTAGCAGGACGCGGTCGATGAAAATCAAAGAGTCTAGAAATCCAAAAGCGCAAAGCGGCTGCTTGCAGCATATCAGGCCACAAGTCACGCTCCGACGCTGTCAGTGGACGGATTCGGTGGTAGGCGTGTAGCCATGCCTGCGTTTTCTGCGGGATTAATGCGCCGCTATCACGCTCAATGCACCAATCGTTGACAGCAACCGCTATATCGAATAGCCAATAATCACAGCCCGCAAAATAAAAATCGATGACCCCGCCCATGACTGGCGCTTCACCGGTGCCTTCAAATAGAACATTGTCGCGGAAGAAATCACAGTGAACCGGACCACAGGGCAGAGAAGCGAGTCTTTCACTGCGGCCTAGTTCGATCTGATGGTTTAGTGCTCTTGTTAACAGCGATTGTTGGTCCGTGTTGAGATAAGGGGCAAGTGTGGGTGCGGTCTTTTGCCACCAAGGTAAGCCACGCAGATTGGGTTGTTTGATCGTGACATGTTGTCCCGCCAAATGTAATCTAGCCATGGTTTGTGCGGCTAACTCACAATGGGCAACGCCAGGCAACTTGACCCACTGCCCGCTTAAGCGCGTCACGATGATGGTGGGTTTGTTGCAAACGGTACTGATCCGCTGGCCATCTCGGCGCGTTTGCGGCATGGGCACGGGCGATCCTTGCTCCGACAAGTGATGCATCAATTCGACATAGAAAGGCAGTTGCGCGTGAGTCAGCACCTCAAAGAGGGTTAAGACATATTCGCCTGTTGTCGTGGTTAAAAAATAGTTGGTATTTTCTATGCCAGCAGAAATGCCCTCTAAAGCAACAAATTCGCCCACTTGATAGTCAAGCAGTAAACGCCTCGCGTCGTCATCACTGATTGAAGTAAAAACAGCCATTTGCTTGAACAAACCCTTGATTTTCCGTCAGGCGACCGCCTTGACTCGGCTGATTGTAGACCACTCCCCACAGTGATTTTGCGACCGCCTGAGGATCTGCGTTTGCTCTCAGGCAGTCGCGCGCCTTGGTTGCATTAAAATAAAGTCCATGAATGCCAAAAACACCTGTCATGACGTCGATCCTTTGAATCCTAAGCAATGGCAATTGTGTGTGGCACCTATGATTGACGTGACAGATCGTCATTGCCGCTATTTTCACCGATTGTTAGCGCCGCAGGCACGCCTCTACACGGAAATGATCACCACTGGCGCCCTTATGTTTGGTGATCAAGGCAGACATTTGGATTTCAATGAAGCCGAGCATCCCGTGGCCCTGCAACTCGGCGGCAGCGACCCTGCCGCGCTTGCCAAGTGCGCCAAGCTTGGTGAGCAATGGGGTTATGACGAGATTAATCTGAACTGTGGGTGCCCCTCGGATCGTGTTCAGAAGGGTGCCTTTGGTGCTTGTTTGATGCGTGAACCGGTGCTGGTCGCCGATAGCGTCAAGGCCATGCAGGACGTGGTGGATGTGCCTGTGACCGTGAAGCACCGACTTGGCCTAGACGCTGAAACCGACTATCCATTTGTTAGGGACTTTGTCGGTCAGCTGTTTGATGTGGGTTGCCGTGTTTTTATTGTGCATGCCCGCCATGCCATCCTTGCCGGCTTATCCCCCAAAGAAAATCGCGAGGTGCCGCCGCTACGTTATGACCAAGCCGAGCAACTAAAAATTGATTTTCCTGATGCCGTGGTGGTTTTGAATGGTGGCTTGAACACCGTGTCTGAATGTGAGCAAGCGTGGCAAGGGTTTGATGGCGTGATGCTTGGGCGAGCAGCCTGGCATGATCCATCGATCTTATTTGCGCTTTCCAAACATTTGGGTCACGCTGAGGGTTCTCTGGCGCAGGAAAAACTGATCGATGACTTGGCCCGGTATGCTCAGACCCAAGTTTCGTTGGGTGTCCCGCTTCGAGTCATCGTGCGTCCCTTGCTGGGGCTATGGCAAGGTCGACCCGGCGCCCGACAGTGGCGTCGAACATTATCAGATCCCAGCGCCCTGCAAACCAATGATCCTGAACTGATACACAGGGCTTGGCAGTTCGTTCGCTCGGATACGGAGGCTGCGGCGGCACCGACCCTCTAGTTCTTTTCCTCTGGCTCTGTGGGCCAATCACGGATGTAGGCTTTGAGCATTGAGTTTTCAAATTGTTGCGCAGCGACGATGGCTTGCGCCATGTCGTAAAAAGAAATGACGCCCATCAGTGTCGGACCATCCATCACCGGTACGTAACGCGAGTGTTTGTCAAGCATCAAGCGTTGCACCTCATCGGCATCCGTATTTGGGGTCACGCTAACGGGGGCATCATCCATGATGGCGCGAACGGTAAAGTCACCGACTGTGCCTGCATTGGCGTTGACATGACGGATGATTTCACGAAATGTCACCATACCAACCAAAGTGCCGTGTTCCATAATCACCAATGAGCCGATGTCTTGCTCGCTCATGATTTCTACCGCTTGGAATACCGCCATGTCCGGGCTGGCTGTGAACAGCGTATTCCCTTTGACTTTAAGGATTTCTTTGACTTTCAACATGACCAGATTCTCCACTAGGGATAGGGTGACTGTTTGAATTGTAGGGGGGGAAGGCACTATTGTCATGAAAAGCGCGTCGACTTAACCGATCGACCTTATCATGGGGAAGCAAATTTGCCGCCACCAGCGCGCCGATTAGTACGGCTAACCAAGACAGATAAATCCAAATCAAGAAAGCCGGCAAGACAGAAAAGGCACCGTAAATCACGGTGTAGGTGGGGATTTGCGCAAAGTAAATACCCAGTCCCCATTTGATGGCTTCAAGCAAAGTCGCTGTCGTGAATCCACCAGCCAGGGCCAGTGGCCAGGTGACACGACAATTGGGGACGATAGCAAAGAGCAGGGAAGCACCAGCCGCACCCAGAAGATAGGGTACCCAAGCCGCCACCGCCCCCAAAGGCAGAATGGTCGTTTCTCCCAAGGCAAACGCTTGGGTCGCCACCAAGGTCGACATCCAGATGCTCGCCCCCAAAATCACGGGTCCGAGTGTCAAGACAGCCCAATAAATCAACAACCGTTGACTAATAGGGCGTTGAGTCTTGACGTGCCAAATGTCATTCAAGGCGTCGTCAATCGACAAAATCACCAGCACGGCCGTCACCAGCAAAAAAAGACCACCCACCGTCGACAGGCGCGAGGCTTTGGTGACAAAGTCGTCCAGATATTGCATGACAGTCGCAGAAAACGCCTCCGGCATCAGTTGTTCGCGCAAGAACACCTGAAGCGCTGATTCAAAGTCTGAGAAGATGGGAAATGCCGTCATCAAAGCCAACGTAACTGCTAGCAATGGCACAATAGCCAGCACGGTCGTGAAGGCCAAGCTAGCAGCGACTTGAAGTAATCGGTCTTTGAGTGCAGCCGAGATAACCCGAATGAGCGCCTGCTTAACCGCCAGCGCTTTGCGATGCAACATGCAAGCCATCCTTTGTCAAAGGTAAATTAAACCCATGATATCAAGCCCAACACACCAACAGGACCTCAAATTGTCTAAAGGATTGCAGCGATTGGCACTGGGAAGCTTATTGGCACTTTTTCTGTGGTGTTTGGCGTGGGAAATATTTCTGGCGCCTTTGCGGCCAGGCGGTACATTGCTCTTTTTAAAAGCGCTACCCCTAGCTTTTGCGTTCCGTGGTGTCGCCAAAGGCAATCTGTACACCATGCAGTGGGCTAGCATGCTGGTCTTGCTTTATTTAATGGAGGGTGTTGTCCGGGTGATGTCCGATCCACCGGGTCCCAGTATTGCGATGGCTTGGGTGGAAATTCTCCTTTCAACAACGTTCTTCATGTCCGCGATTTTTTACGTCAGACCGGCCAAGCGGGCAGCGAAGGCTGCTACAAAAAATGTCACTCAGACAGTGAACGCACAGGAAAGCCAAAAGGAAAGCGAATAGCAGGGCGGCCCCCGATCGCCATGCCCAGTAGGAAATGCTGCTTTGGTGGCTAACAAATCAGGTTCAAAGTGTCATAATGACAAGCGGAATAAATAGCGCGATCAATGAATAGCGCAACCAATGAATAGCGCGATCAATATTTTGAGTCGATGACTCGCAGAGTAGGGTTCGATATGGCTGGCAGCACGCTCGGTAAAATATTTTCAGTAACCAATTTTGGTGAATCACATGGCCCGGCGATTGGCTGTGTGGTCGATGGTTGCCCCCCGGGACTCGAATTGGATATCGCCGACATTCAATTTGATCTTGATCGCCGCCGGCCCGGGCAGTCGCGACATGTGACGCAGCGTCAAGAGGCAGACCAAGTGGAGATCTTGTCTGGCGTGTTTGAGGGCAAGACCACCGGCACGCCCATCGGCTTGTTAATCCGAAATCAAGACGCCCGCAGCAAAGACTATTCGGCCATTGCTGATACGTTTAGGCCTGGCCATGCCGACTTCACTTATTGGAATAAATATGGTGAGCGCGATCCTCGCGGTGGTGGGCGTTCATCGGCGCGATTGACTGCGCCCACCGTGGCTGCCGGCACCATTGCAAAGAAATGGCTTCGTCAGCAGCACGGCATCACGATCCGTGGTCACATGACTCAGTTAGGGCCGATGCCCATCCCGTTTGAGGCATGGGAGCACGTCCCCAACAATCCATTCTTTGCGGCCAATGCATCCGTCATTGATGCGTTAGAGCGCTACATGGATCAATTGCGCAAAGATGGTGATTCCATTGGCGCGCGAATTGATGTCATGGCCAGTGGTTTGCCAGCAGGTTGGGGTGAGCCACTTTATGACCGATTAGATGCTGATATTGCCCATGCCATGATGGGTTTGAATGCGGTCAAAGGGGTTGAAATTGGCGCTGGTTTTGCTTGTATAAAGCAACGGGGCTCCGAGCATGGCGATGAAATCACACCCAATGGCTTCACAACCAACCACGCGGGCGGCGTGCTTGGGGGTATTTCGACCGGACAAGATATTACCGTGAGCTTGGCTATCAAACCCACCTCCAGCATCCGCATTGAGCGCCAATCTATAAATCGGGCGGGTGAGCCGGTCAAAGTACAGACCTTAGGTCGCCATGATCCTTGTGTGGGAATACGCGCGACCCCAATCGCAGAGGCCTTACTTGCCTTAGTACTGATAGACCATGCTCTGCGACACCGTGCGCAGTGCGCCCCAGATGTCGTTTAACGACAAGTGGTTTAGTCAGTGACGAGGCCCTTTACCCCGTTGTGCCCTATGGCATAATCAATTGAGTCAGTTGCTGCCTTTGTTGCAGCATCATCTTGTAAATCAGCAGGTGTATGCGGTCTGTTCAGCCAGATTTGGCTGAACCTCAACCCTTAACAGACGGAAAAATGCGCGATGAAACGTACGTTATATGACAAGCTTTGGGACGATCATGTGGTGCATCAAGAAAGCGATGGCACCGTGCTTCTTTATATCGATCGCCACTTGTTGCATGAGGTGACGAGTCCGCAAGCGTTTGAAGGGCTAGATCTGGCGGATCGCAAACCTTGGCGCGTGAGCGCCAATTTGGCTGTGGCCGATCACAACGTACCGACGATGAATCGAGCCGGTGGTATCGATGACCCCATTTCCAAGCTTCAGGTCGACACGCTCGATAAGAATTGCGACAAGCATGGCGTGACTGAATTCAAAATGAATGACCTGCGTCAAGGTATCGTGCACGTGATCGGGCCCGAGCAAGGGGCGACTTTACCGGGCATGACCGTGGTTTGTGGCGATTCGCACACCAGCACTCACGGTGCATTCGGTGCATTGGCCCATGGTATCGGCACCTCCGAAGTTGAGCACGTACTCGCTACGCAGACCTTGGTTGCCAAAAAGAGCAAGAACTTGTTGGTCAAAGTCGAAGGCAAATTGCCTGCTGGCTGCACAGCCAAGGACGTTGTATTACACATTATTGGAACCATCGGCACCGCGGGTGGCACCGGCTATGCCATCGAATTCGGTGGTAGTACCATTCGTGATTTGAGTATTGAAGGCCGCATGACAGTTTGCAACATGGCCATTGAAGCGGGTGCCCGCTCAGGCATGGTTGCTGTTGACGATAAAACCATTGAATACTTCCGTGGTCGTCCGTTTGCACCATCCGGAGCGCTTTGGGATGCCGCCGTTCGGTACTGGCGTACGTTGCATTCCGATGAAGGGGCGTCTTTCGATCGTGTCGTTGAGATTGACGCGCGAGATATCGTGCCACAAGTGACCTGGGGCACATCGCCTGAAATGGTGCTTCCGGTGGATGCTCGCGTGCCAGACCCCGACAAAGAAAAAGATCCCAATCGTCGTGATGGCATGGAGCGTGCCTTGCAGTACATGGGACTCGAGCCGAACACGCCGATCACTGCTATTAAGCTCGATAAAGTATTTATCGGCTCCTGTACCAATTCCCGCATCGAAGACTTACGCTCAGCCGCTGCGGTGGTTCGAGGCAAGCGTGTTGCCGCAAACGTGAAGCAAGCCATGGTGGTCGCCGGTTCTGGTTTGGTCAAGCAGCAGGCAGAAAAAGAGGGGCTCGACAAGATCTTTATTGAATCGGGGTTTGAGTGGCGCGAGCCGGGTTGTTCGATGTGTTTGGCCATGAATGCTGACCGGCTTGAGCCAGGTGAGCGTTGCGCCTCAACGTCAAATCGCAATTTCGAAGGGCGACAAGGGCAGGGTGGTCGAACCCACTTGGTCAGTCCAGCCATGGCTGCTGGCGCAGCGATTGCCGGGCATTTTGTTGATATCCGCCGCCTCGGCTAAACCGAGATTTCATAAGGAAACGTCGCACATGGAAGCTTTTACCGTTCACAAAGGCCTGGTCGCCCCCTTGGATCGCGAGAACGTAGACACGGACTTGATTATTCCCAAGCAGTTTTTAAAGTCGATCAAACGCACGGGCTACGGTCCTAACTTGTTTGATCCCGTGCGTTATCTGGATCACGGTGAACCCGGCATGGACAATAGCAAGCGCCCTTTAAATCCTGATTTTGTGCTGAATCAGCCCCGTTATAAAGGCGCATCCATACTATTGGCCCGTAAAAACTTTGGTTGTGGATCGAGTCGGGAGCATGCCCCTTGGGCTTTGCTGCAGTATGGTTTTAAAGCCGTGATCGCACCTTCTTTTGCAGATATTTTTTACAACAACTGTTTTAAAAACGGCTTGCTGCCCATCAAGTTGACCGAGCTCGAAGTGGCCAGGCTATTTGACGAAGTCTATGGCTTCAATGGTTATGAACTGACAGTGGATCTTCCCGAGCAAGTGGTGCGCTCGGGTGATGGCAAGGCCTATGCGTTTGATGTTGATGCGTTTCGCAAGGAACGGATGCTCCAAGGCTTGGATGAAATCGGCACCACGCTGAAACAAGCCGACAAGATTCGGGCATTCGAATCAGAGCGGCTCGCTCGTCACCCATGGCTCAATGTAGAACCCATTGGAGCCAAATGATGAGCCAACAGGTTGCGGTTCTGCCCGGTGATGGCATTGGCCCTGAGATCATTGAACAAGCTTGTCGTGTCTTGGGCGCACTTGACTCATCGTTGACCTTAAAAGAAGCGCCGGTGGGTGGCGCGGCTTACGATCTTCATGGGCATCCTTTACCGCCTGCCACGCTAGAGCTTGCACAAAACAGCGCAGCGGTTCTGTTTGGTTCGGTGGGTGATTGGAAGTACGACAAGTTGCCGCGAGAGCACCGGCCAGAGCAAGCGCTTTTGGGTCTTCGCAAAAGCATGGGATTGTTTGCCAATTTACGCCCCGCTATCTTGTATCCCGAACTCGCCAATGCCTCATCGCTTAAACCCGAAATCGTGTCTGGATTGGACATATTGATCGTACGCGAACTAACGGGAGACATCTACTTTGGCTCGCCGCGTGGGATTCGTGAGGTTAGCGAAGGACCTTTCAAAGGGGATCAAGAAGGTTTTGACACCATGCGCTACGCTGAGACGGAAATACGGCGCATTGCTCACTTGGGGTTCCAGGCGGCACAAAAGCGTCAAGGCAAATTGTGCAGTGTGGACAAAGCCAATGTGCTTGAAACATCGCAGCTGTGGCGAGATGTCGTGACCGAGGTGAGTAAAGCCTATCCTGACATTGAGCTATCACATATGTATGTGGATAATGCAGCCATGCAACTGGTTCGCGAACCGAAGGCTTTTGATGTCATTTTGACCGGTAATTTGTTTGGCGATATCTTGTCTGACGAAGCGTCTATGCTCACGGGCTCGATTGGCATGTTGCCCTCGGCGTCCTTGAATGCGGCAGGCCAAGGTCTTTACGAGCCTAGCCATGGGTCAGCCCCCGACATTGCGGGCAAAGGTCTAGCTAACCCACTGGCTACCATCCTTTCGGCTGCCATGATGTTGCGCTATTCCCTCAATCAAGAGGCCGCGGCAGCCCGGATAGAGTCGGCAGTCCAACAGGTTTTAGCGAAAGGGTTGCGCACAGCGGATATTTTCGAGCCAGGCACCACCCAGGTTGGAACCGCTGAGATGGGGGATGCGGTACTGGCCGCGCTATGATGTGAATAGCGGTCATGAACTTCAAGCCCATCGCGTTTAGATGGGCTTTTTTATTCAATAAGCGAGTGTTGTTATGAATCAGTCAGTTGGTTTTGTTGGATGGCGTGGGATGGTCGGATCTGTTTTGATGCAACGCATGCGTCAAGAGAATGACTTCTCAACGCTCAACCCCGTATTCTTCTCAACAAGTAATGCTGGGGGACAGTCGCCTGAGTGGGCGGGTTCAACACCTTTGCAAAATGCCTACGACATCGACACACTCAAGAAACTGCCGATCATTGTGACGGCTCAGGGTGGCGACTACACCTCAGCGGTCTACCCCAAGCTGCGTGCCGCTGGTTGGACAGGCTATTGGATTGATGCCGCAAGTACCCTTCGCATGGCACCCGAATCGATTATCGTCCTGGATCCGGTTAATCAACCCGTGATTGATCGAGCCCTCTCGAACGGCATTCGGGATTTTATTGGCGGCAACTGCACGGTTTCATGCATGATGATGGGCATGGCCGGTTTGTTTAACGCCGGTCTGGTGCAGTGGATGACGAGCATGACCTACCAAGCCGCCTCTGGTGGTGGGGCGCAACACATGAGAGAGTTGCTTACGCAGTACGGATTGATTCACAGTGAGGTTGAGGCCTTGCTCGCCGATCCCGCCTCAGCCATCCTCGATATCGACCGTGGTGTGATCGATTTACAACGCAGTGGCCGCTTGCCCACGGTGCAATTTGGGCAGCCTCTGGCGGGTAATTTGATTGCTTGGATTGACAAAGACATGGGCGATGGGGTTTCGCGCGAGGAATGGAAAGCGGGCGTCGAGACCAACAAACTGCTCGGTCGAGGCGAAGGGTTTGATCAGCCACCGATACCAATCGATGGTTTGTGTGTGCGTATCGGTGCCATGCGTTGTCACAGCCAAGCACTCACGATAAAGTTAACCCGCGATGTCCCGATTGACGAAATTCACGACCTGGTGGCTAACGGGACGCCTTGGTCAAAAGTGGTGCCCAACGAGCGCGAAGCCAGCATGAAAGACTTATCGCCTGTTGCCGTCACGGGGACACTGGATATTCCAGTTGGGCGTATGCGTAAGTTGTCGATGGGTTCTGAGTACTTGAGCGCCTTCACGGTGGGTGATCAGTTACTGTGGGGTGCAGCAGAGCCGTTGCGGCGTATGCTTACTATTTTGTTGACCCGTTAATTCGCCATTTTTGTTACAGTATGTATCAATCCCGAAAGGGTCCGCCGCACGCGATTATTCGCCAATCGGTTAATTCTGAGTACATGGCACACGCTTTGAAGAACATTAACTGCTTTATGTCAAAAGCGAGACAGGCACTCAACGGTGCGCTGGTCTGCTTGTTGTTACTTTCACCAACGGCTTACGCTTTTGATCTGGGCCATAGCCGTGTGACGTCTGCGCCCGGTGAGCCGCTAGTGATTGACATCACGCTGCGCAATCTCTCCGCCGCGGATCTGTCCAACTTGGCGGTTACGTTGCCAAGTCTCCAGGCGTGGCAGGCAGCTGGACTGACCCCCCCGGTGGCATTGACGCAATTGCAAACGCGCGTGTTGCCCGGTGCCAACGACACCACGCGTCTGGTCAGGGTGTCTTCGAGCTCAGCCTCATCTGAAACGGTTATCAATGTGCTGCTAGATGTCTCTACTGGTTCAGCCAACCGGATCGTTCAGACCAGTGTGATCGTGCTACCGCCGCCAAGCGTTAACTTACCCAGCGGTCAGACCACGACGACGATGCGTGGCGATACCTTGATAGGCATTGCCAATCAATTTCCGGTTTCTGGCGCAAATCTGTACCAAAGACTTTGGGCTCTTTACCAAGCCAACCCGGCTGCATTCATTTCCAATAACATGAACCTGCTCAAGTCAGGCGCTGCCTTAAATATTCCGGATGCACAGACGGTGCTTGCGGTCGACCCGGGTTTTGCAAAAGCAAAGTATTTAGAGCACGTACAAGCGTTTCAGCGTATGAAGTCCGGTGGCTCAGCCGCTCCCGTTGGGGACCAGACCGCGTCAGCGGCTGCCGAGGCGAGCGATCAGAACCGCGGTCAAGTTGAGTCCGCTTCCCCCGAAGTGGACGCACCTGAACAAGATCAGGTTCGTGTCTCATCGGAGCCCCTTGATGTTGTCGCTGATCAACAAACCTCTGAAGCCCGAGCTATTGCTGAAGAGAGAGCGAGGTCCGAGACGTTGCAAGAGAACGTAACTGCGTTAGAACGTGCTGCAGAGGGTTCTGTCAAGGCTGCTGTCGATTCGATCACATCAACAGATGCGTCATCAGCACAATCGAGCACTGACGTCAGTGAAAATAGTGCAGGCACAGCATCCCAAAGGGCAGGCGATGGCGATGTCTCAGCAGGTGAGGGGACGGATGCCACAGGAGACGGTGCAAGTCTGACAACTTCTTCAGACGCGGGTGATGCGTCAAGCGGTGACGCTTCAGGACAAGCTGCTACCACAGAGCGCTCTGAAGTCACAGAAACTGAGGCTGCAGCGGTTTCAGGCAGCGCGCCGGCAAGCGACAACGTTTCTGGGAATGCATCAAGTGCATCATTGTCCCAAGATTCAGCCTCAAGCCGCGTAGATAACGCCAGCGAGCCGGCGCAAGATGCCGCCACGCAAGCCGTGGCATGGGTCAAAAATAACGTCGCGGCGTCCATTGCCATTGTGCTGGCTCTCGCGGCGCTCATACTGGCTTGGGCATTGCGGGCGACCTCTCGCTCGGGCGACATCAATGCTTCTGCTACGGCACCTGAAGCGGCCTTCAAAGAAAAGCTGGCTGGCATCGATTTGTCCTTGGAGCCGGCTGATGCTGAAACTCAGGGCGGGGCTACGAGTGATGGCCCGGGCGAGCCCAAATCGAGCCATCAACCTGACGCAAAGTCTGCTGACGCTAAAAAAGACAACTCGGCGTGATCAACCCATGATCAGACCACTGTGCACGCTGTCGAGTTAAATAGAGTAGCACTTGGGGTTTCCTACGACGGCAGCCCTTGGCAGGGCTGGCAGACGCAACCGTCTGGTCAGACCGTGCAGGACCAAATAGAAAGCGCTATTGGTCGGTTTGTGGGAGCACCCTTGGCCACGATTTGTGCGGGTCGCACGGATGCGGGTGTTCACGCCTTGAATCAAGTCATTCACATCGATAGTCCTGTCATCCGCGACACGATTGCTTGGGTGCGGGGGGTCAACGCTTTTTTGCCTGACTCTATCGCGATTCAGTGGGCGCAGTCCGTTAGTGACGCCTTTCATGCGCGATTCAGCGCCACACGCCGCACTTATCACTATTTGATTTTGAACACCCCAGTGCCGCAACCCTTATGGGCAAGTCGAGCGGGTTGGTGTTTCAGAGTCTTGGATGCCGAATTGATGCAAGAAGCCGCCCATCATTTGATTGGGCAGCATGACTTCTCAAGTTTTCGGTCATCGCAATGCCAAGCGGCTAGCCCTGTAAGAGATCTGCAGGTTCTTAACGTCTGGCGTGAACGGGATTTCGTACGGATTTCAATCACCGCCAATGCCTTCCTACATCACATGGTGAGAAATATAGTGGGCGAGTTGGTTTTGGTGGGTCAGGGTAAGCATCAACCAGGGCATGTGAGACAGGTCCTTGAACAGCGAGATCGCACGCTAGCCGCACCCACGTACAGCGCCGCAGGTCTTTATTTTGCGAAAGTCGAATACCCAGAGACGTTGCTCAACATTCCCGCGACGATTGCGGTGAAAGACTTACTATTAAAAGACAGTTCATAAGCCTTGCCCACTGATCATCCTGATGATCTAACGACTGATGACCATGATAAAAAGTCCATCCATCCCTTCAAGAACACGAATTAAGTTTTGTGGTTTGACACGTCCCCAGGACATCGAATGCGCGGCTCAACTGGGTGCTGACGCGATCGGATTTGTCTTCTACCCCAAAAGCAAGCGCTGTCTTGAACCCAAGCAAGCCGGTCAGTTGGCTGCCTTGGTGCCAGCGTTTGTTTCAACGGTCGCGTTATTTGTGGCGCCAGAGGACAGCCTGGTTAGGGCGGTGATTGCCCAGATGCAACCGACTTACCTGCAATTCCACGGGGATGAGTCCCCTGAGGATTGCGAGCGATTTGAATGGCCCTATATCAAAGCCTTTCGCGTGGGTGCTCCAGGCCTAGACACGCCAGAGGGGCTTGCACAGGCCTGCCTCAAATACAAGACGGCCAAAGCGTGGCTTTTTGACAGTTATACGCCCGCCTATGGGGGGAGTGGCCACGGCTTTGACCGCCATTTGTTAAGCCAAGTATCCGATGTGGTACCGATGATCTTGTCTGGCGGGCTTAAGGTGGACAATATCGAGTCTTTGCTGGACCAAACCCATCCTTGGGCTGTCGATGTCAGCAGTGGGGTGGAAGTTGAACCCGGCGTGAAATCAGCGGATTTGATGACCGCTTTCACGCACGCGATCCAGCGATTTGATGCACGCGTCACTTCACTTTGACAGTGAAGTGCTCTACAGGGTATGATGGCGCTCTTTTCAGGCGGTTAGCTCAGTTGGTTAGAGCGCCACGTTGACATCGTGGAGGTCGTTGGTTCGAACCCAATACCGCCTACCAGTCTTTCTAAGCAGTACGGTTTTCTTATGTTTAGCGCCTGCCACGGCGATCACTGGAGCCCCTAAAAAGGCGTTGATCGTTTAGCTGACCAAAAGGAACCCCACCGTGAAGAATTCGATAATCCTTAAAGATGTTGTCGAAACTTCTATCGGTTAAGCGATAGAAAACCTACTTATCCAAAGGCTTGCCACCGGCCGGGCAGATCACTTAAACATCTGCCCGGTATTCTCAACGCAATGTTCGCAAACACTCAAGCCATGCTCGGTCACTACGCGGATGCCTTTGCGTTTAGATTATTTTCCGATCCGGCTGACCTCATCCAATATTGCTTTTTCGGCGGCTCCCGTTGCACGGCATACGCGATTGGGAGGTGAGCCTGGCATTGGATTTGCCACTCTAACCGAGTCGGGCGTATCCGAGTCAAACGTAAATGTGATGCTTGGGTCAGTGACTATACCAGCGAACGTTGATACTCGCCTCTCTGGGGCTGAGAAAACGTACCGAGCATTGACACGTACGCGCGCCTGGTTTTTGCTGATTGCGCGGACAGTGATGTTCATTTTGCCGCTGAGAGTGGCTTCTTTTTTTTCCACCAAATAGTTAACGTAACTTCCATTAAAAGTTTTGCTACCAGCCGTTGCGCTCATTGTGCCGCAGTCGATATATTTTGAAGGGTTCTTTGAACCGAACGATAGAGTCATTAAGCCAGAATCTTTCTCGAACTGGTCAATGCCGAAAAAGTTCGTCGAGGCGTAATCAATCAGATCTTGCCAAACAACATTAAACGGGGCGTTAACCGTAACCTCTTTTGATGGGATCGTGGCGGTGCTGGACGGTGGCTGATAGTTGCCTGTCGCACAGCCAGCCAGTGTTAAGCAGACAGCGCTCGCGGTCAGAATCTTTTTCATGGAGAACCTATCGAATGTAAGTTAAAGGGCAAGCCGCGAATTAAAAACCGTAAACGCGTTTTTCAGTTTGGCGATAATAACTGATGGTTGTGTCACGCACAACATGCCCATCACGGGTGAGAAGCTCGAGCGGCTGCGCAAAGAGTCCTGGGCCCGCCGCGAGAAGTTGCCCGGCGCCTAGCACGACTCGGGGTTTTGTTTTGGTGTGTTATTGCCTAGCGCCCCCGGTTTTCTTCAGCTAAACTTACCCATATCGCCACAAAGCGCCACATAGTCAAACCGTTGACATCGTGGAGGTCGTTGGTTCGACTCCAATACCGCCTACCAGTATGCAAAGATTGACCGTTCTAGGTCCGCTTCTTAGAAAGAATCGGAAACCAGACGGTCAATTTTTTTGTGGATATCAGCGCTAATCAGCGCCAACATGACCGCTAGAAGCGCCGTCGCTTGGAAGTTTCCCGGACCTTCGGCTTGTAATCAAAACCCAAGGGTTCTCGACCAAGCAATTTTGTTTCGCTCAACGCCCCGTGCTTGTTGCTCGATATCAATCAAGCCTGCGAAGAAAGCTTTTTTGTCTGATGGCTGTGTCCGCCAGCCTGATACACTTTGGTGCGATGCAGTAAGCATGCCCTTTGCATCGCAATCAACAGTCATGTTCAGCAGAGTTCATTATGGAAATCAAAAACAGTGTTGCGCTCATCACGGGTGGCGCTAGTGGTATTGGATATGCTTGTGCCAAGCATTTGGCTTCTTTGGGTGCGCGGGTGGCCATCGTGGATCAAAACCCGGCGCATATCCAGGCCGTTGTCTCTGAAATCGAGGCTTTGGGCGGACAGTGTATCGGCCTAGAGGCCGATGTCACGAGTGAAGCCGACTCTGCGCGGTTTGTGGATGCGACCGTGACCGCCTTCGGCCAGCTCAATATTGCGGTCAGCTGTGCTGGGGTGATTCGTGATGGCACCTTGCTCAACATTGATAAAAGCACAGGCCAAGTGTCGCGCAAACTGGGTTTTGATAAATGGAAGAACGTGATAGACGTCAACCTCAATGGCACGTTCTTAACCTTACGCGACGCGGCTCAAGCCATGGTGGACGGCGGTTGGGAGGGATTGTTGGTACCTATTTCTTCAGTCAACAAAATAGGTCAGGTGGGGCAACTCAACTATTCAGCGACCAAGGCAGCCATTGAGCGATTTCCAAAAATCATTGTGGGCGAGTTTCTGCTGCGTAAAATTCGCAACGTGCGTTGCGTAGGTATCGCACCGGGTTACACCGAGACCAAAATCCTGCAAGACATGAACCAAGACGTTTTGGCAGCGATTCTTAAAAATGTCCATCTTGGGCGTCTCATCAAACCGCAGGAAATCGCAGACATGATCGCGTATTGTGTGCAAAACGAAGCCCTCAATGCCACCACTGTCGAGATCACGGGTGGGTTGTGCTTCGAAGGCAACATTGCTAAATAAACATTACCAACTCAGCACACAAATCTCCCCAGTCAAAATATAGGGCGACTAAGGTCGCTTAATATTGATTAAAGTCTCTTAATCTTGATTAAGATCGCTTAGTTTTCAAAGGGAAAGGTTTTTCGCCAGTGACGCGCAATGTCGATGCGTCTGCAAACCCACACATGATCATGGGCTTGGACGTGATCCAAGAATCGCTGCAGTGCTGCGATACGCCCCGGGCGGCCCAAGAGGCGACAATGCATCCCGATACTCATCATTTTGGGTCTGTTCAGGCTATCCGGATCCCCCTCGCGATAGAGCACATCAAACGTGTCCTTCATATACTGAAAAAAAGGATCTGCATGCGAATAGCCTTGGGGTAGTGCAAATCGCATATCGTTGCAATCCAGCGAGTAGGGCACGATCAACTGCGGCACGACGGTATTGTCGCTA
This sequence comes from Burkholderiaceae bacterium, assembly GCA_965656505.1. Lineage (GTDB taxonomy): Bacteria > Pseudomonadota > Gammaproteobacteria > Burkholderiales > Burkholderiaceae_B > Algicoccus. Next base: position 23,351 of record CBFHKV010000016.1, read on the forward strand.
CGGCGCACTTTCATCCAAAAAGGCAAGTCATCGCCGTAGTAGTCACTGTCGTATTCAAATCCCCCAAAATCGGCCACCAAGCGACGCGTGTTCGGGCTGTCACGTCCTGTATACCAGCCCGCGCCGTGCAGTTTTCGGTTTCCTGTGAGCGACTCGCCTGTCATCTTCGCGATCAAAGCCATGGCTTCGTTCAGATGTTGCGCTTCAATGTCTGCAGGAACATCTTGGTAGTGAATCCATTTCAAACCATGACCTGCAATTTCATGGCCGTCGTTCATGAAAGCCTCAACCACTTGTGGGTGACGAGTCAAGGCAGTGGCAATCGCAAAAACGGTTAATGGCAAGCCACGCTGCTTGAATTCACGCAAAATACGCCAGACACCGACTCGGGATCCATATTCATAAATCCCTTCCATACTCATGTGACGTGCCGGATAGGCACTAGGCGCAAAAAGCTCTGACAGGAAGGTCTCACTCGCCGGATCGCCGTGCAAGACACTGTTCTCTCCACCTTCCTCGTAATTTAAAACGAACTGCACGGCAATCCGCGCCTCGCCTGGCCAGCGAGCATGGGGTGGATGGGAACCATGGCCTACCAGGTCGCGTGGATAGTCTGCTGTCGAATCGTATGGTCGGTGGTCAGTCATGGTAAATGTTCTTAACGGTTTGGCATACTCATTGCGTTTGATCAGCCTTTTGTAGGATGGCAAACAGTTGGTCTTTTAACTGCAGCTTCTCTTTTTTCAGTTGCTCGATCTGACCTTCGTTACCGGGCTCAATGTGGGCGCTCATGTTGATGATCTTTTGGTCGATCTCGTTGTGCTTGTCAAAAAGCCGGGTGAAATGATGATCGGTCTGTTTGAGTTTGCTGATGAGGTCGCGATACTCAGGAAACATAAAAACCTCCTTCTGATTTCATTCAAAGACTATTTTGCATCCAAACAACGGAAGCATTCATTGATCTTTCCAAAAAAGGCATTGGCCTGATTGGTGTCAATCCAGCGTACCACGGCCACCCAGCCACGGGTCGGCTCAACCAGCGTGAAATGGCCGCCAGCGCCCATTGCAAAATAGCTCTCTGCAGGTAAGGCGGGGAAAAGTTGCTTCTGGTGATTACGCCAAAGCAGATAGCCATAGAAAGGCGCGATGTCACAGGGCGCCCGCATGCGCTGAATCCAGTCGGCAGAAATCACTTTTTTGCCAGCAACTCGGCCGTCACCGAGCAACAGTTGACCGATTTTCGCTTGGTCATGGGCGCTGATGTGCATGCCAGCACCCCAATGCGATCCACCTGGAACCGCCGGCATAGCCTGGCCGTTGATCGTGACCGAAGCATGGTCATAGGGTAGCCAGCGCCAAGTGTTGGACAAACCACAAGGTTTGGCGATCGTTTCGGAAAAGACATTGGGCAGGGGCTGCTCAAACAAATGCAACAAAGCCAGAGACATTTGGTTAATGCGAACGTCGTTATATTCCCAAAAGGTGCCGGACGCGTTTAGTGGTCTCTTTTCGCCTTTGCGACCCTTAGGTGGTGGCGAGAAAGCCAACGAACGGTAGTGATCAACCTGATCCGGTATGCCGTGGCAAGTGCCAGACCATTCACTGGTCTGCTGCAGCATGTGCTGCCAAGTGACTTGGCGATTCTGCCCTTCGTCAAATCCAATGCCAGGCAGTTGGTCTGCGATGGGACGGTCAAGATCCGAGAGAAGGCCTTGATCGTATGCCACACCAGCCAAAAGACTAAGGTAAGCCTTGGCCACACTGAAGGTGGTGTCGGCCCTGTCTGGTTCGCCAAACGATCGCAACACATTGCCGCTATGCAAAATCACGCCGCTTACGCCTCCACGCGCAAAAACAGGGCCAAACAAGCGGTTATAGGGCGGGGGATCATTTTGGTGGACGCCCCAGCAACCATTGGGTTCGGCCACGGGATCGCGAACCCACGGCGTTTCATTGGCTTGGGCAAAGGCAATGGCGTCATCGAGGGCTTTGGCTGCATTACTTGGCATTTCCACCGCTGATCTCCGTAGTCATGATCTGTCAAACGCCCTTGCGATAGGGCAATAAGGGTAAGGCCATCCAGAAGTCGGCACCACGCGCAGTGATAATATTAGCCTTTGGTCTTAATACTCGTGCAGTGAGAAACTGATAATGGTTGTTGTAACCCTACCCGATGGTTCCAAACGTGACTATCCCGGCCCAGTTACGGTCGAGGCCGTGGCTCAGTCCATTGGTGCTGGTCTTGCCAAAGCGGCCCTTGCAGGTCGGGTCACCGTCGATGGGCAATCCAAACTCGTCGATACCACCTTTGCGTTAGACCGCGACGCCGATCTTGCCATCATCACGGCCAAAGATCCTGAAGGTCTTGAGTTGCTGCGTCACTCAACGGCGCATTTACTGGCTTATGCGGTGAAGTCTTTGTTTCCAGAGGCACAGGTCACCATCGGGCCGGTCATCGATAACGGTTTCTATTATGACTTTTCTCATGAACGACCCTTCACGCCCGAGGACTTAGAAGCCATTGAAAACAAAATGCGCGAACTCGCCGCCAAGGACGAGCCCGTCTTTCGTGAAGAGTGGCTGCGCGATGACGCCGTGGCTTTTTTTAAAAGTATCGGCGAAGAATACAAGGCAGAAATCATTGCCTCTATCCCAACTAACGAGCCGATCAGCTTGTACAAAGAGGGCGACTTTATTGACCTGTGTCGTGGCCCCCACGTGCCGAGCACGGGCAAGTTAAAAGTTTTCAAGCTCATGAGTGTGGCCGGTGCCTATTGGCGCGGTGACAGCAATAATGAAATGTTGCAACGGATTTACGGCACGGCTTGGGCGTCTAAGACCGAGCAAGAGGCCTACTTGCACATGCTTGAAGAAGCAGAGAAACGCGATCACCGCAAAATTGGGCGCGAGTTGGATCTGTTTCACTTTCAGGAAGAGGGACCCGGATTGGTGTTTTGGCATCCCAAAGGTTGGGTGCTTTGGCAGCAAGTCGAACAATATATGCGGGCGGTGTACCGCGACAACGGTTACCAAGAAGTCAAGGCCCCGCAAATTCTCGACTTATCCCTTTGGAAAAAAACCGGCCACTGGGATAACTACCGCGAGAACATGTTCACCACCGAGTCTGAAAACCGGATGTACGGTCTAAAGCCCATGAATTGCCCGGGTCATGTGCAAATTTTCAACGCACATTTGCATTCGTACCGTGAACTGCCTTTGCGTTACGGCGAATTTGGCCAGTGCCATCGTAACGAGCCCTCGGGCTCGCTGCACGGCATGATGCGCGTGCGTGGTTTCACACAAGACGATGGACATGTTTTCTGTACCGAAGATCAAATGCAGGACGAGTGCGCAAACTTTACCGCCCTGCTGCAAAAGGTCTACGCCGATTTTGGGTTCACTGAGGTGCTCTACAAAGTAGCCACCCGACCAGAAAAACGAATCGGTAGCGAAGAAAGCTGGGATAAGGCAGAAGCCGCGCTGATGGAAAGCCTGAAACGCACCGGTTGCGAATTTGAGGTGTCGCCAGGAGAGGGGGCTTTTTATGGACCGAAGATTGAGTACACGCTAAAAGACGCCATTGGCCGTCATTGGCAGTGCGGTACCATTCAGGTTGATTTTTCGATGCCGGCGCGTTTGGGCGCGGAATATGTTGACGAAACTGACCAGCGCCGCACCCCGGTCATGTTGCATCGTGCCATTTTGGGCTCCTTAGAACGTTTTATTGGTATGTTGATTGAAAACCACGCGGGTGCCATGCCGCCATGGTTGGCGCCCGTGCAGACCGTGGTCTGTTGTATTTCTGAGTCGTCAGCAAAATATGCCGAACAAATCACGAAAAGCTTGCAAAGCCTAGGTTTTAGGGCGCAGTCTGATTTGCGGGGTGAAAAAATCACCTATAAAATCAGAGAGCATAGTATGCAAAAAGTCCCTTATATATTGGTTGTGGGTGAAAAAGAGCGCGATGCTGGGACAGTGGCTATTCGCGCACGCGGCGGCGTTGACCACGGTGTCTTGCTTTTTGATGCCTTTACCACGTTATTATCTGAAGACGTTGTGGCCCACCGCCAATTGACGGTGCCCGCCACACTTGATTAATTTTTAGGAGCTCTTGATATCGCCACCGATAAGCCTCATCGCATTAACGGAGACATCCGCATTTCTGAAGTGCGTTTAATTGGAATAGAAGGGGAACAGCTAGGGATCACCAAAACCTTAGATGCTGTTCGAATGGCTGAACAAGCCAATGTGGATCTTGTGGAAATTGCACCCAACGCTGATCCACCCGTTTGTCGTTTAATGGACTACGGTAAGTTCAAATACCAGGAACAGAAGCGCCAAGCCGAAGCCCGTGCCAAACAAAAAATCATCCAAGTCAAAGAAGTCAAGTTTCGTCCCGGGACCGATGAGGGCGATTATCAAGTCAAGCTCAAGAACTTGAAGCGCTTTTTGGAAGAAGGTGACAAAGCCAAAGTCACATTGCGGTTTCGGGGTCGTGAGATGGCTCACCAAGAGTTGGGTATGCGCGTACTTGAAAGAGTCCGAGACGATCTATTGGATATGGCCGTGGTCGAGGCGATGCCCCGACTAGAAGGTCGTCAAATGGTCATGGTGTTGTCACCCAAGAAAAAAGCGCCCGTCACTGAAAAAGCCGACGGCGCGTCGTAAAGGCCCAGACCATGATGCATGTCTTGTTTGTGATAGATCCTTTGGTTGAGCTCAAAGCTTACAAAGACACATCAGTGGCCATGATGAAAGCCTTGGTGGCACGCGGACACAGCATCAGTGTTTGTCACCAAGGTGATCTCTTCATCGATGAGGGGCAGGTGATGGCGCGCACGCAAGCCATTACTTTGCATCCGCATGCCGATTTGCATGGTCATTCGTGGTGGGAACCTGCTGCCAACAACCTTGAACAGGCCCTGTCAGCCTTTGGCGTGGTAGTGATGCGTAAAGATCCGCCGTTTGACATGGAGTATGTCTACGCCACCCATTTGTTGGAGTTTGCGCAAAAACAAGGCGCCAAAGTCTTTAACGACGGCGCCGCGATCCGTAACCACCCTGAGAAACTCTCTATTACTGAATTCGCTGAATTCACAGCGCCCACGCTGGTGACCCGCGACATGTCGCGTATCAAAGCCTTTCATGATCGCTACCATGACGTGATTGTCAAGCCCTTAGATGGTATGGGTGGCACGGGTATTTTTCGGATGCGAGCCGGCGAGATCAATCGCAATGCCATTCTGGAAGCATTGACCCAGGATGGCGTCAGGACCATCATGGCTCAGCGTTATATTCCCGATATTGTTGACGGTGATAAGCGTATCTTGCTGATTGGTGGGCAAGCCGTGCCGTATTGCTTAGCGCGCATTCCGCTAGCGGGTGAAACCCGTGGCAATTTGGCTGCCGGTGGCCGTGGTGTTGCACAACCTTTGAGTGAGCGGGACTGGAAAATTGCCAATACGTTGGCGCCGATTTTGAATGCGCGCGGGCTTCTATTGGTAGGCTTGGATGTGATTGGTGATTACGTGACTGAAATCAATGTCACGAGCCCGACGTGTTTTGTGGAAATCACCGAGCAAACCGACTGTGATGTCGGCGACTTGTTTGCCAAAGCCCTTGAGGCGGCTGTTCATGGCTAAGGAACGAAAGACGTCTGCCGATTCAGTACCCAAGCCTTCTTGCACCTCAGCGGTTGCGATTGCCGTCATGGCTCATGCGCCGCTGGCCTCTGCGCTCAAAGCCGTCGTTGAGCATGTGTATGGGGAGTCGGTTGACATCACAGCGATCGATGTCTTGCCAGGGGCCTGTGCGGCGGACTCTACCGACGCTTTGGTGACCCGGCTGTCTGGTCTAAATGAGGGTGCTGGTGTGCTGTTGTTAACTGATTTGCCTGGCGCTTCACCAGCCAATATTTGCGCCACCTCTGCAAGTGCGCTGCTTGATAAAACCATTGGTTGCACAGTGATCACCGGTGTTAATGTATCAATGTTGTTACGCGTGCTGAATTACCGTTACCAGCCATTGGATGAATTGGCACAGCAAGCGATTGAGGGTGGCCGGCAAACGATTGCAAGACTCACCTAGGCATTCCCGTCTGTCGTTAGAATCAAGCGTGCGACCGTGCATTCGCGAGCGGCTTGTCTTATCAAAATAATAGGTATTGCACCATGCCGCAGATCGATCTGCTTGTATCAAATAAATTGGGCTTACACGCACGGGCGGCTGGCAAGCTGACCAAGATCGCTGGGCAGTTTGTCAGTGAGATTTTCATCAGCAAAGAGGCGCGCCGTGTGAATGCCAAGAGCATCATGGGTGTCATGATGCTCGCGGCTGGCAAAGGAACCACGGTGACGATTGAGGCAGAGGGCGACGATGCCCAAGAGGCATTACAAGAAATAAAGGCATTATTTAATGACAAGTTCGGTGAAGAGGCCTAGCGCGATCACGACTGAGCAAGAAGTGCTCGCGAGCACACCGCTGATTTGTCTCTACGGACGCGGTGTTGCCAATGGCTATGCCATGGGACGCGCGGTTGTCATGGGCGCCACAGCGCTGGAAGTGGCACATTATCGAATCGCACCGTCGGCCGTTGAGGCAGAAAAAAACCGATTTTCGCAAGCGCTTAAGGCCACATCCGATGAGTTACGGGCCTTGGTTCAAAACCTCCCCGACGATGCCCCACGAGAGTTAGCGGCCCTGCTCAATGTCCATCAGTTGCTACTCGCCGATCCTCTTTTGGCTGAGGAAACATTGCTCCTTATCGAGCAGCGCCATTACAACGCCGAGTGGGCGCTGACCACACAAGGTCAGCAACTCGGTGAGCAGTTCAGCGCCATGCAAGATGAGTACCTCAGGGAACGTGGATCTGATGTTCGCCAAGTGGTTGAACGTATATTGCACACGCTTGCCGGAACCCGCGCGCTCGGCAACCTCGACGCGATTCTCCAAAGCGATGACCCACTGATTGTGGTGGCTCACGACATCTCGCCAGCGGACATGATCCGATTAAGGGGTGCCCGGTTTGCAGGGTTTGTCACCGACTTGGGTGGCCCTACCTCGCACACCGCGATTGTGGCCCGTAGCATGGGCGTGCCTGCGGTGGTCGGTTTGGGTCAAATTAGGTCGTTGGCGCGCGACGGTGACTTTTTGATTGTTGACGGTCAGCAAGGCACTGTTCTCATTAATCCGCCACCATCGCAAATCACGGTTTATGAAACGCTTGCGACCCAATATGCCGATTCGCGGCAAAGGTTATTGTCCTTGCTTGACGTGCCGTCCGAGACCCTTGACGGTGTGCGGATTGGTTTGCACGCGAATATCGAGTTGCCCGAAGAAGCGCCGCTCGCGCTCAGCCAAGGGGCCCACAGCATTGGTTTGTTTCGCAGTGAGTTCTTGTTCATGGGTCGCCAAGACTTGCCTTCTGAGCAAGAACAATTTGAGGCCTATCAGTCGGTGGTTTTGCAAATGGGTGATCGACCCGTCACCATACGAACGCTAGACCTGGGCGCGGATAAGAACTTGGATGGCGAAGCGACAGTTACGATTAACCCGGCCTTAGGCCAAAGAGCCATACGCTATTGCCTGGCTCGGCCAGAACTGTTTCAGACGCAATTACGCGCCATTCTAAGAGCCTCAGCGTATGGAAAAGTCAGGCTACTCATCCCAATGATCACTGGCTTGGCCGAAGTGCAAACCACCAAAGAGATCATTGACGCGGTTAAAAGAGAGCTCCAATCCAAAGGACAGGCCTTTGATCCGAACCTTGAGGTCGGTGCCATGGTTGAAGTGCCCGCCATGGCGATTGCTATTGAGCCATTTGCACGGGCCTTTGATTTCTTGTCCATAGGGACCAATGATTTGATTCAGTACACCTTGGGCATTGATCGCGCGGACTCAGACGTCTCGTCACTTTATGACCCGCTGCATCCCGCTGTTTTGCGATTGATTGCGGGCACCATCAATGCCGGCCAACGTTTTGGTAAGCCCGTTGCGGTTTGTGGTGAGATGGCGGGTGACGCCCGTTTGACCCGCTTGCTCCTAGGATTGGGCTTGACAGACTTTTCTATGCACCCGCGGCAATTGCTGGATGTTAAACAAGAAGTTCGATGCGCGCATTCAAATGCATTACGCACCAAAGTGGCGGGCGCTCTGAACCAAGCGGATGTTATTGATCCTGACCGATTAAACGACTAAATACTTTAAACGACTAAAAGTAAAGGGCCGGTAAAACCGGCCCTTTACTTTCCACAACCCTGTATCGGGTTAAGTGTCTGAGATCTCAGCAGTGATCTCAGACGATCATCGAAACAATCAGTTGTTGCTGGTGAATTCAGGATAGGCTTCCATCCCGCATTCAACGATGTCGACACCTTGGTATTCCTCTTCCTCGGTGACACGGATACCCATGATGGCCTTAACAATGCCCCAGACAATCAAGCTGCTCACGAACACCCAGACAAAGATCGTTGCACCGCCAATCACCTGAGCTGCCAATGAAGCGTCACTGTTGGTGATGGGTACAGCCAGCAAGCCCCAGATACCGACAACACCGTGAACCGAAATAGCACCCACCGGATCATCAATCTTCATCTTGTCCATCGAAACGATAGAGAAAACAACCAGCGCACCACCGACAGCACCGATCAAGGTGGCAATAAGTGGTGTTGGCGTATCAGGGCCTGCCGTGATGGCAACCAAACCAGCGAGGGCACCATTTAAGATCATCGTCAGGTCAGCTTTGCCAAACATGATTTTGGCGACAATCAAGGCGGCAATGACACCACCTGCGGCAGCTGCGTTTGTGTTCATGAAAACCACAGCCACTGAATTGGCACTATCAATACTGGCCGTCGCAAGAACCGAACCGCCGTTAAAGCCAAACCAACCAAGCCATAAGACAAATGTACCAAGGGTGGCAAGTGGTAGGTTTGCACCAGGAATGGCACGAACTTCACCATTGGGGCCGTACTTGCCCTTGCGCGAACCGAGCAAAATGACACCCGCCAAGGCTGCGGCAGCACCGGCCAAGTGAACGATGCCAGAGCCGGCAAAGTCTATAAAGCCAATATCACCCAAGCTATATATACCGAAAACAGAGACACCGCCCCAAGTCCATGAGCCGGACATCGGATATATAAAGCCCGTCATGACAATGGCGAATAGCGCAAAGGCCCAGAGCTTCATGCGCTCAGCAACGGCGCCTGAAACGATTGACATGGCTGTTGCCACAAAGACCACTTGGAAGAAGAAGTCTGCTGAGGGCGCATATGTCATCTCATCGTCTAATCCATTGCCGGTGATGCCGGATAAGAAAAAGCCGCCGTCATACATAATGCTGTAACCAACAACCATGTACATCGTGCAAGCAATGGCATAAAGCAAAACGTTTTTGGTGAGAATTTCGGTGGTATTCTTTGCGCGAACCAGGCCCGCCTCAAGCATTGAGAAACCGGCAGCCATCCACATCACCAAGGCACCGCAAACCAAGAAATAAAAGGTATCTAGCGCATACTGGAGTTGAAAAAATTCTGCGGGCACGTCTAAAACAGTGGTTTCCATATTGATATCCTTTTTTTACAGGGCTTCGACACCGGTTTCACCGGTACGGATACGCACGACGCCTTCGAGCGCGGCCACAAAAATCTTGCCATCACCAATTTTGCCTGTGCGGGCTGTTTGTTCGATGGTTTCAATCACTTGTTCGAGCAGGTCGTCGGAAACCGCGGCTTCGATACGAAGCTTTGGCAAAAAATCGACGGCGTATTCAGCGCCGCGATAAAGCTCAGTGTGGCCTTTTTGCCGGCCAAAACCTTTCACTTCAGTGACCGTTAGGCCCTGCACGCCGAGTGCAGACAGAGCGACACGGACTTCGTCAAGCTTAAAAGGCTTGATAATCGCTATGACTAGTTTCATGGATCTTTCCTTTTATCAGGGTACGGGTACTGGATATCAAGCAATTTGCGTGCCAACCTGTTTGAGCCTGATATGCACCAACATGAAGCCAATGCGGTGCACAGGTGTAAGGAATTGCACTATATTGGTGCCAGACACTTGTGGTCATGGCGCATAAGTCGCTACACTGTTTGTTGGTGTCGGAAATCATGTGGTTTCTGAACAAGGTAGGGAGGACGTCGCCATGCAACCCAACAACCCGTGGTTAGATGCATTTCAGAAAAATGTGTCTGAACTTATCGCCCGTAGCCCCGCGGCGGATGTCGAGCGCAACGTCAAATCCTTCATGAATCAGGCTTTTAATAAAATGGAGCTGGTCACGCGTGAGGAATTCGACATTCAGGCTGACTTATTGCGTCAGGCCTTGGCCAGCGTCGATGCACTGGAAAAGCAGGTGCAGGCGCTTGAACAGCGTGTCACGGCACTTCAGAATAACAAAGGCTAGCCAAGGACACCCCACATCAGGAAAAGTAGTCTATAATCAATGACTTCTTTTAATGGCCATTAGGTATGTGTCCCTAATTGGAAGACACTTTTTGGTTACTTTGCTGGGTTATTTCTTTGGGAAATTACTGCCGAAGACGTACCAGCGATTTAAGGAATAAGTACTAGAAAAATACGTGCAACGTATGCCAAATGCACGTCAAAAAGTATCGTCGGGTTATGAAGTATTGGTCGAAGGTCGGTCAATCACCTGGGATGATGCAAATATTAGGAATGTTTTATGCCTAAGATGAAGACCAAGAAGAGCGCTTCAAAGCGCTTTTCGGTGAGGGGCAGTGGCTCCATCAAACGTGGTCAGGCGTTCAAGCGCCACATACTGACCAAAAAAACCACCAAGAACAAGCGTCACCTGCGTGGATCGACCGCCGTTCATGAAAGCAACGTGGCGTCAGTTCGCGCCATGATGCCTTACGCTTGATAGGAGATAAACAATGCCTCGCGTAAAACGTGGTGTGACGGCTCGTGCACGTCACAAAAAAGTTATTGCTGCTGCAAAAGGTTATCGCGGTCGCCGCGGCAATGTGTTTCGTATTGCTAAGCAGGCCGTCATGCGTGCCGGTCAATACGCTTATCGTGACCGTCGCAACAAAAAGCGTACTTTCCGTGCACTTTGGATTGCTCGTATCAATGCCGCCACACGTGAACACGGTGTTTCTTACAGCGTCTTCATTGCAGGCTTGAAAAAAGCGGCGATTGATCTCGATCGTAAGGTGCTTGCCGATATGGCTGTTCGTGACAAGGCCGGATTTGCAGCTATTGTCAAGCAGGCGACGGCTGCACTGTCGGCTTAAGCGATTGGGCGTTTGACGCTCGCGTAGTCATCGCAAGTCCTGCAACGGAGCCTTATGGCTCCGTTCTTGTTTATATCTGGGTCTGAGTGTGGTCAAAAAGCACGCCTCGCACGCCTCGAACGACTTGCAAGCGTTGCAAGAAGCGTCCAAAGAAGCGATGAAAGAAGCGTTGAAAGATTACCTGACTGTGTATTTCCTTACTGGGCAGTAAGAACGATGTCACAAACATTAGACGACTTAATCAAAGCCGCAACAGACGCCTTCGAGCATGCCAATGACGCGGCTTCTCTAGAAAATGCAAAAGCCCAGTATTTGGGTAAACACGGTGCTATTACGGCGCAAATGAAGCGTTTGGCAACGCTTGAGCCGTCCGCAAAACGAGAAGCGGGCGCCAAAATAAACCAAGCCAAACAAGCGATTGAGGCTTCCTTGACGGCGAGGCGCGAATCCATCACGCAGGCGCTACTGGCTGCGCAACTCGCCGAGCAAACGATTGACGTGACCTTGCCCGGGCGGGGTCGCCAGAAAGGTGGCATTCACCCTGTGATTCAAACTTGGCAGCGCGTAGAAAACATTTTTCATTCGATCGGGTTTGACGTCGCCGATGGTCCCGAGATTGAAACCGATTGGACCAATTTCACGGCGCTCAATAATCCCCTGAACCACCCGGCGCGCTCGATGCAGGACACGTTCTATGTCGACATGAAAGACAAGGAGGGCCTGCCGCTCTTGTTGCGCACACACACCAGCCCGATGCAGGTGCGCTACGCTCGCCAGCACACACCGCCCATCAAGGTCATTGCGCCAGGGCGCACTTACCGAGTTGATAGCGATGCCACCCATTCGCCCATGTTTCATCAAGTGGAAGGGCTTTGGATAGATGAAGACATTTCATTTGCCGATTTGAAAGGCGTTTATACCGATTTCTTGCAGTGCTTTTTTGAAACCGATGATCTGGAAATCCGCTTTAGGCCGTCTTTTTTCCCGTTCACCGAGCCTTCGGCTGAAATCGATATGATGTTCACGAGCGGCCCCAACAAAGGCCGCTGGCTTGAGATCTCGGGCGCAGGTCAAGTGCATCCGGATGTGGTTCGAAACTTTGGACTCGACCCAGAGCGCTATATTGGGTTTGCGTTTGGCTCCGGTTTGGAACGCCTAACCATGTTGCGTTACGGCGTGCACGATTTACGGCAGTTTTTTGAAGGTGATTTGCGATTCTTGGCGCAATTTGCGGATTGATCGATCGCTTGTTTGGCAATGCCCTTGAAACCTAATGCTTGAGTCTAAAAATGCAATTTCCTGAATCTTGGTTGCGCTCGCTGATCAACCCACCCATCAGTACCGATGAACTGGCCCACCAACTGACCATGTCAGGATTGGAGGTCGAAGAGGTGACCCCGGCGGCACCCCCATTTAGTGGTGTGGTGGTGGCTCGCATCGAGTCAGTCGAACCGCACCCTGATGCCGATAAACTCAAAGTATGTCAGGTCAATGCCGGCCAAACGCATCCCTTGCAAATTGTTTGTGGTGCTCCAAATGCGGCCGTGGGTTTGGTCGTCCCATTGGCCACCGTCGGCGCGGTCTTGCCAGGCGATTTTAAGATCGCTGTCGCCAAAATGCGTGGCGTGGCGTCTGCTGGCATGCTGTGTTCGGCTAAAGAGCTCGGCCTATCGCAAGATCACGCGGGGCTGATGGTTCTGGATCCTTCGCTAACACCCGGCACGTCATTGCGCGATGCTTTGTTGCTAGACGAGTCGATCTTTACGCTCAAACTGACCCCCAACCGCGCGGATTGCCTTTCGATCCTTGGCGTGGCGCGCGAAGTGGCCGCATTGAATGGCATGAAACTCGTCGATGAGACAGTTGAGCCATCACCAGTATGCATTGAAGATCGTGTCAGCGTTTCTGTGAAAGCGCCCGATTTGTGCGGGCGATTTGCGGGAAGGGTGATGCGTGGCGTCAATGCCAAAGCAGTGACGCCAGCCTGGATGGTCCAGCGACTAGAAAGAGCAGGGCAGCGTAGCGTCTCGGCCTTGGTGGATATCTCGAATTACCTCATGCTTGAGCGAGGGCGCCCCACCCATGTGTTTGATCTCGATGCACTTTCGGCACCGGCTTTGACCGTTCAATGGGCCCAAGGCGAAGAAACCTTGAAGCTTCTGAATGGGGAGAGCGTGACAGTGACTCCGCAAGTCGGGGTCATCACCGCCGGTGATCGCATTGAGAGTTTGGCGGGCATCATGGGTGGCGATGAAACGGCGGTAGATCTAGAAACACAGAACATCTACCTTGAAGCAGCGTTTTGGTGGCCAGATGCGATCGCCGGTCGTACCCGAACGTTAAAGTTGAACTCTGAAGCGGCCCACCGGTTCGAACGGGGTGTTGATTTTGTGCCGATTGTGGACGATTTAGAGCGATTGACCCAACTGGTTTTTCAAATCTGCGGCGGTCAAGCAGGCCCGATTGATGATCAGACGTTGGCCTTGCCTGCGCGCGACCCGGTCCAAATGCGTCTCGCGCGTTGCCAAAAGGTGCTTGGCATTGATTGCAGTAGCAAAGATGTTGAGGTTGTCTTTGATGGCCTGGGGTTTGACTGGTCGGTACTGGAAGGCGTTTATACGGTTGTGCCACCGTCCTACCGATTTGACCTGCGTATCGAAGAGGACCTGATTGAAGAAGTAGCGCGCATGATTGGGTTTGATCGTATTCCCGCGCGTCCACCCAAGGCTCGCGCAAAAATGCAGTGGCGTCCTGAAACGACACGCGATGCGCATACCATCAGAGAGATGATTGCGGCGCGTGACTACCAAGAGGTGGTGAATTTTTCTTTCGTCGATCGTTCATGGGAAACTGAGCGTCTCGGCCGGGCAGATCCGATTGCCTTGGTCAACCCGATTGCCAGTCAGATGTCGGTGATGCGGTCTTCCTTGTTGCCTGGGCTTTTGGCTAACGTGGTTTACAACGCCAACCGTCGCCAAAACCGCGTCCGTGTGTTTGAGTTGGGTCGTGTTTTTAACCGCGATACGGGCATCAAAGACAGTGACTTGACTGTCGCTGAGGTGGCGCAACCATTGAAACTGGCGGCGATGGCCTGGGGGCCGGCAGATCCCGAACAGTGGGCCGTTAAAGCTCGTGCGGTTGATTTTTTTGACATTAAAAATGACGTGGTGACACTATTTGGTGCATCGGCTCAGGCAATGCGGTTTGTGCCGACGACCCACGCCTTGCTGCATCCCGGTCGGTGCGCCGAGATCTGGTTTAAAGGTGAACCATGTGGGCTTATTGGCGAAGTGCATCCGCAGTGGGTAAGAGCAGAGGGATTAGCGTCTGCGCCCGTTGTGTTTGAACTGGATCTTGTGTCTTTGTTGACAAGACCGTTGCCTGCGCCGCAATCGCTATCCAAACAACCCGTGGTGCAACGCGACATGGCCCTATGGGTTTCTGCCAATATCCATTTGCAGTCGTTACTTGATACCATTTGGGAAACAGTTGCTGCGAATCCAGCCTTAGAGATCATTCGACACGTTTCATTGTTTGACGTGTGGCGTGAATCCGGTGAACAGGCTTCGCCATCGGTTAGTCTAGGGTTACGGTTCTGGTTGCAGGATCAGCTCGTGACTTTGGAAGATGAGCGGGTGGAGCAGTGTTTACAGACCATTAGGGTCGTACTTGAAGACGCGCATGATGCGCGCCAGCGTTAGGAGGTCCATGCGTGCCAGATACGCAAACATTAACCAAAGCCGAACTTGCTGAAATGTTGTTTGAGCGGGTGGGTCTGAATAAGCGCGAGTCCAAGGACATTGTGGAAACGTTTTTTGATAACGTGCGTGATGCATTAGCCGACGGTGATGCGGTTAAGTTGTCAGGGTTTGGCAACTTCCAAATCAGAGACAAACCGGCGCGCCCTGGCCGAAACCCCAAAACGGGGGAGGTGATTCCGATTGCGGCTCGGCGCGTGGTAACGTTTCATGCCAGTCAAAAACTCAAAAGTGCAGTGGAAGATTCGGCGACCATGCCCGAGAGTCTCGACATCATGCCAAAGGTTGGCTAGTTTTGAATGAGATCACTGATCAGTCATGAATTCTGTTGATACCCCGACGGTTACGCTGCCGTCCATTCCTGCCAAGCGCTACTTCACCATCGGTGAAGTCAGTGAGCTTTGTGCCGTCAAGCCGCACGTTTTGCGGTACTGGGAACAGGAATTCACACAATTAAAGCCCATCAAGCGTCGCGGTAACCGTCGTTACTATCAGCACCATGAAGTGTTGTTGATCCGCCGAATCCGTGATTTGCTCTACGAACAGGGCTTCACCATCAGCGGCGCACGTAACCGTTTGCTCGATGGACGGGACAATCAGGTTGACCCTGATGCGGCGGTGCGCTTGACTGCACCAGAATTGCAAGGTCTGCGTCAAGAGCTTGAGTCAATCAGCTCGCTCCTGTCGAGTGTATAGGGTTGCCGTTCTGATACAATTCCTGCCTTCGGGGCGTGGCGCAGCCTGGTAGCGCACTTGCATGGGGTGCAAGGGGTCGAAGGTTCGAATCCTTCCGTCCCGACCAATAAAATAAGAGGGGCCACAATTCAGATTTATTGTGGCCCTTGTTACGTTTGGGTATTTGCAAAGGTGCTCTGGCGATGACCTCTACGGGTAAACGGTCATTCTGGCGAGCCTGTCGGCACGCCTGCTAGACGCAAAATCACAACAAAGCCACAAAGGTTGCACCATGAAAATCTGGGTCGATGCAGACGCCTGTCCTGGCGTTATCAAAGATATCCTTTACCGTGTGGCCAACCGAACGCAAATCATGGTGACTTTGATCGCCAATCAAATGCTCCATGTTCCGCCTTCGCCTTGGATTCAGGCCCGACAGGTCGCCGCGGGCGCCGATGTGGCCGATCAGTCGATTGTCGATCAAGTGAGTGCTTATGACATCGTGATCACCGCCGATGTTCCGTTAGCCGCTTTGGTCATTGAAAAACAGGCGTGGGTGATCGATCCCCGTGGGGATTTGATCGATAGGAATAGTATTGAGACACGTTTATCGCTGCGCAACTTTATGCAGGAACTGCGTGACAATGGCGTACAAACCGGCGGACCGGCGCCGTTTACAGACAAGGATAGCCGTGCCTTTGCCAATCAGTTAGACCGTTTAATTACCCGCGAGCAGCGACAAAACAAGACCTGAAGGCTCAGCGTTGTCGACCGTGCCCCCGCAGGTGTTTTGATAAGGCTTAGTCTAGCAGCTGGTGAGCCAAGTCTCTGATGTCAGTGGCTACCACATCCCATGCTTGCGTGGGTTCAAGGTCTTTCGTTTGGCCGGCGCCGTATTCAGTTGGGCGTGCCCAAAAAGCGGTTTTGAGGCCTGCTTCTTTCGCGGCTCGTAAATCATCATTGTGAGCGGCGCACAGCATGACGGCAAAGGGTTCAACATTCATCGCCTTGGCCACACCCAAGTAGCTTTCAGGCATGGGTTTATAAGTTTTGAACCACTCGGTAGAAAAACTTAAATCCCACGGCAGGCCTGCGTGTTTGGCCATGTTGGCCAATAACGAAATATTGCCATTGGACAAAGGCCCAATCACGTAACGAGATTTCAGACGCGTCAAACCCGCGATGGCATCGGGCCAAGCATCCAATCGGTGCCAGACGCGGTTGATGTGGTCGATGTCCGCTGTGTCTAGGTCCGTTAGCCCAAATGAAGGTAACAGCGCCACCAGTGACTCGTGGTGCAAGTCATCTAGTAAGGTCCAAGGCCGTTGCCCGCTGCGCACCTCCTGCATCTTGGGTTGATAACGGCTTCGCCATGCCAACGCGAGCCCCTCCCAGTCGGCTTCGATTTCACGGGTCGCACCCCAGGCCGATAGATCGCGAACAATGGATCCACGCCAGTCCACCACCGAACCAAAGACGTCAAAGACCAATACCTTGAGATCGTGTAAATCAGTACGCATGGTGACTTCTCCAAAAAATTCAGTCTCTCGTTGGCTAAGGCAAATCGGGTCAAAAAAGTTGTCACCGTTACCAAACACCTCGCACGATCATATACTCGAAGATAAACCCCTGTTTAATTTTTCTAAGGAGCTGATATGCAACCTTGGTCAGCCTGTCAGATCGGTGATCACATTGATAGTGTGGATACCCCAAGCTTGATACTCATGCTTGAACCATTCGAGCGTAATCTTGAGCGTTTGATGAAGGCGAGCGGTGGCTTACGCATTCGACCCCACGGCAAAAGCCACAAATGCCCAGATGTTGCGAAGCGGCAAATCGCCGTGGGTGCCGTTGGTATCTGTTGTCAAAAGCTCAGTGAAGCGGCTTGCTTTGCGGACGCGGGCATCAACGATATTTTGCTCACCAACCAAGTGATTGGCGCACACAAATTAAAACGCCTGCGTGCCCTTGCTGAACGGGTCAAACTTGGGGTTTTGGTGGATAACATCAAGCAAGTTCATGAGCTGGCAAACCACATGGCCGGCCTCTCGCAACCTCTGGATGTGTATATCGAAGTCGAAGTGGGTGGGAATCGCTGTGGTGCACCAGCCACCGAAGTCGTCGGTTTGGCTCAGGCCATCCAACAAGCGCCAGGTGGCTGTCTAAGGTTCGCTGGATTGCATTGTTATCATGGCCGAGCACAGCACATGCGCCAACCCGCCGAACGCGAACAGGCGATTGCTGATGCGACTTCGGTCGTTAGGCAGGCTATCGATCATCTTGCCGCCGCAGGCATCAGCGTGCCGTGCGTGACCGGTGCGGGTTCCGGTACGTTCTGGCATGAACGAGATTCAGGCGTCTACACGGAATTGCAAGCGGGTTCCTATGCTTTTATGGATAGGGACTATGGTGACAATGTCAAAGATCCGTCTGATATCTTGTTCGAGAACGCTTTGTTTGTGAAATCGGCTGTCATGAGTACACCCCGCGCCCAAGTGGCTATTGTTGATGCCGGTTTAAAAGCCTCTAGTTTGGATGCAGGTCCGCCCACAGTAGCGGGGCGTCCTGGCTGGCATTACCTGAAAGCGTCTGATGAGCACGGTGTGATTGAGCTCAGTGCGGATGTCCAAGCTGAGCTAGGGGATGTGGTGATGCTTATTCCAGGTCACGTCGATCCCACCATGAACCTGTATGACGAGCTCATTTGTATCAAAGATGACAAAGTGCACGAGATATGGCCGATTAGCGCGCGTGGCGCGTTGTTATAGTCATTGGTGTGTAAGCTGTCGCGCTTGCCTTTGGTGCCAGCACGGCTTGATTGGCAGCACAGCGGTTTCGGTGAAGGACCATGGCGACTCCAACGCCCTGTGTCCTTCACCTCATCCAACCTAGACGGGTTTAAACATGGGCACCGGTGGCGTGCCCTCTCCCTGTGTGGGTTTAAAAACCACCTCAACGGCTTGTCCTATATGCACGTCGTCGAGGTCACAATCGACAATTTGCGTCATCATCGTGACACCTTCTTCAAGCGTGACATAGGCAATGCAGTATGGATTGGGGTTGCCGCGTGACATCACACTAAAGCTGTAGATCTTGCCTTTGCCGCTCGCTGGCTTGTATTCGGTTTCACCAAAACAGAAAGGGCAGAGCGTGCGTGGATACCAATGCACTTTGCCGCAGGACTGGCAAGACTTGACCGTGAGTTGTCCGGCCTTGGCTTGTTCCCAGAAATGTTCCGTGCCCGGTTCAATCACTGGCGCCACGATAGGGTTCGGTTCGAAAGGTTTACTCATGGTTATGCTCGCTCAAGAATCAGGGTCGCACTGCCGTGGCGGGCGCCTAAAAACCCGCCCGTGCCATGGGCCAGTGCCAAATCGCAATTGGGAACTTGTACCGCCGGATGGGCCTCTCCCCGCAATTGACGAACCGCTTCAATCACCTTTGTAATGCCGCCGCGATTGGCAGGGTGGTTGTTACACAAGCCCCCCCCATCGGTATTAAACGGCAGTTTGCCAACGCCCGAGATCAAGTTGCCATCAGCCACAAATTTGCCGCCTTGGCCTTTTTCACAAAAACCCAAGTCTTCTAACTGCATCAAGACGGTGATGGTGAAGCTGTCGTATATCGACGCATATTTGATATCTGCCGGTGTCACGCCAGCCTCTTCAAAAGCCCTTGGACCAGACAGGCGGGCAGCCGACCACGTCAGATCAACCTCGCCACCCAACTGTCCTTTGGTGGCTTCGCCAGCACCGCGAATACCGACGAGCGGGCGCTTTAACTGACGGGCGATTTCAGGGCGCGCCACGATGAGGGCGCCGCCCCCATCACTGACCACGCAACAGTCCAGACGCTTCAAGGGCGAAGAGACCATCGGCGAATTGAGCACATCCTCCACCGTGACCACGTCTTTCAACATGGCGTGGGGATTGTGTTGCGCGTGATGAGAGGCCGCTACTTTGATCCAAGCCAGCTGTTCGGCTGTTGTGCCGTATTCGTACATGTGGCGTTGGGCGACCATGGCATAACTATTGACTGTGACCGAACCAAAGGGGGCTTCGAAGGGGGTGTCTGGCACATCACTGCCCCAATTGCGGGGTTGTGTGCCGGATGAGCCGGCAGATCGTGGCCGACCAGCCAGGGTAATCAAAGCAATGTCACATCGGCCCATGGCGATTGCTTGGGCGGCATGAGAGACGTGGATCAGATAAGAAGACCCACCCGTCTCGGTGGAGTCGACATGACGCAAATTGCGCAGACCCATGTAGTCAACCATGCTAAGCATACCTAGACCTGGGGCGTCACCAGCGCAAAAATAGCCATCAATATCGCTATGCGAAAGCCCCGCGTCCTCTAAAGCCCCTTTGGCGCTTTCTGCGTGTAACTGAGCCACCGATTTGTCGGGTGCCTTGCGGGTAGGGTGTTCGTAGGCGCCCACAATGTAGGCTTTGTCTTTTAAGTCCATTTGTCTTGTTCACAAAAAGTTAGTCATTTCGGCGTGCAAAGGCCGTGCATGTCTATTTGTAGCATTTTGGCGGGCCAAAATCTGATTAATGTGTCGAGTTGATGTTCAGGAAAGCGAAAATCCATGTCACCCCATATACCGGGTATGACGACGACACGCGGGACGGTACACATCTGTGGGTCCTTCATTCAAAAATGATGCAGTAGATCGCAGGCTTTAATGCCCAAGGCATTAGCAAAAGGCATCACTTAGACGATGACGGCACGATCGCGGCCAAGGCAATGACTAGCCAACTGACAATGAGCAGCATGCCACCAATGGGCGCAAGCCCGCCTAGTGCCGTCAAGCCCAGTAGATATTTGGCATAAATGGCACCACTAAAACCGATCACGCCAGCGAGCATGAGGGCACGCGCCAAGACCCAAGGCCAAGTGGAGAATTGACAAAGTAGGAGCAGGGCAATGGCGTGCAGCAACTGATAGGTTGAGGCGCGCTCGACAGCGGACGCCGCCACCGGATCGCTCAACCCATGAGCCGCAACGGCACCTAAGGCCACGGCACTCGCCCCAAGCAAGCCGACGGTGCCGGTCCATAGCGGTTTCGATGTAAAGTTCATGTTCTACGCGTTCACTCGCGCCTGTAAAATAAGTCAGTTGATAGTGTAAGGACAAACGAATGGCACCCACATTAACTTGGATCAAAATCGTCGTCTGTGGTTCGATACTTGTGTTGGCGGGTTGTACAGGCGCCGTCATTGGTCAAACCCCTACAACGCAGTTTGACGTACCCATCGCGCTCAAAGTGGCCTATAAACGTGCCTTGGCCCAAACGAATTATTGCTTAGTGACTGATGATAACTTTCCAGTGACGGCGCAAATCGCAGATGATCAACAGACGGCAAGCATCAACGTGCGCATGTCATTGACAGGCACGCAGCTCGCCAACATAGCCATGCGCACCCTCGAACCTAAAAAAACAAGGGTAACGGTCAATATGTGGGGCGTGGATGTTTGGGATGAATCGGCAATCGACGCCATGCAGGCAGCCATTGAGTTTGGTGTGACTAGCTGCATCAATTACTTCCCCTCAGCACCTGCGTCTGAGCCTAAGCGTGGTTGATTTTGCTCGTTGTTGATCGCTGGGCCTTTATAACTGACGTCAACTGACTGATGCGCGCCTTGATGTCCGTAGGTTTTATGTTTCATATCCTTCTTTGAATTGTAGGTAATCCATCGTTATGATCATGTATGCCACCCCAGAGCAAGTGAGTTATTTTGGGTTTCACATTCCTTTTCTGGAGCATCTCGGGGTCCAAGCCATTAGCTGTGAGAACGATACCGCTGTGACTCGCATGGCATTGCAGCCCCACATGCTAAACAGTCACGGTCATTTTCATGGTGGTGCATTAATGAGTGTTTTAGACTTCACTTTGTCGGCTGCGGGGCGTGCCCATGACCCGCTGGGGGTTGGCCTGGCCACCATCGACATGTCGACGAGCTTTCTGTCACCAGGCACGAGCGACTTAACCATCACAGCCACTTGTCTGCGTCGCGGTTCAACCATTTGTTTCTGTGAAGGTGAAGTGCGTGACACACAAGACCGGCTAGTGGCCAAAGCCACGGCTTCTTTTAAATTAATCAAAGTAGAAAAATAATCATGTCTTTACAATCCAAGATTGTC
>CBFHKV010000017.1:0-10976 GCA_965656505.1 Burkholderiaceae bacterium
CGTGGCGGATCAATAATGCCTGTCAGCCCCACGATTGTTAGCCCCTTGATCTCATCGTTCAGTGACGAGCCTGAGAGGTCTTTGACATCGCTTTTAATGGCGAAAGCGAGTACCCGTCGTCCTGCCTGTGCTTGCGAATCAATAGCACGCAGCCACATGGCTTTGTCTAAAGCCACTCGCTCACCCGCCGACGTCATCTGCTGGTTGCTCAAGCTGAGGATAATTTCAGGGGCACCTTTGACCAGAATGAAACCCTCATTTGATTGACCGTTATTTCCCTGGCGATGGGCGGTGGCCATGAAGCGGTGTGCTGATTCAAACGGGATGCCACCAATGCGCGGGAAATGACGCTGACAACGTTCTTGGTCAAGTCCTAACTTGGCGCCCAAGGTCAAAAGTGATGCTTCAGTGGGGTCGCCACTGACGCCCCAGTCCCCGGCTGGCGATTCATGAAGCGTTGCGTCGTTACAAAGTAGGCCAGTGAGGGCAAGCCATTGAGTGGCGCTCACCATTTCAGACGTTTCTTTGGGTGAGGTCAAGGCCTCGAGTGGCTGACCGTTTGAGTCCGTGATGTCACCTTCTGGCGCATAGCCCACGCCTTGCACGGTGAGTTGTTCATCGCTTAAGCAGACGCTTTGTACTGTCATTTCGTTGCGAGTGAGCGTACCGGTTTTGTCAGAGCAAATAACGGTGACCGAACCCAACGTTTCGACAGCAGGCAAACGACGTATGACTGCCTGTCGTTTGGCCATCCGTTGCACACCGATGGCGAGCGTGATCGTCAAAATGGCGGGCAACCCTTCAGGGATGGCGGCCACTGCTAGGCCGACGACTGCCATCAACATCTCGGCGCCATTGATCGCTCTGACCCAAAAACCAAAGGCAAAAAGCAAAGCGGCAACCAGCAGAATGGTCAGTGTTAACCAACGGGCAAATTGATCGATCTTTTCAATTAAGGGCGTCTTTCTTAATTCAACAGACTCGATCAAGCGACCGATACGCCCCATTTCCGTGCGCATGCCTGTCTCAACCACAAAGGCGCGGCCTTGGCCCTTGGTCACCAAGGTGCCCGCATAACCCATCGACAGTCGATCGCTCGTAACCACCTCGGGTTGCACTGTTTCCGTGTTCTTTTGAACGGGAACGGATTCGCCCGTCAGCGGTGATTCATCGACCTCTAAATGATTGGTGTCGAACCAACGCACATCGGCTGGTAGGTGGTCGCCCGCGCTGACCTGAATCACGTCACCTGGCACCAAAACGTGTGCGGGCAAGGTTTGCGATTGGCCATCGCGGCGCACTTGCGCTTTGGGTGTCAGCAGCTTGCGGATGGCCTGTAACGACTGCTCTGCTTTGCCTTCCTGGTATAGACCAATACCAATATTTAAAACCACCACCGCCAAAATCACCGCGGCATCTATCATGTGGCCCACCAGCACCGTGACTACCGCAGCCAAGATCAAGACGTAGATCAGCAGGTTATTGACTTGGGCCAGCAATCGGACAAACCAGCCCTTTGATTTCTCGGTTTTATAGGTATTTTCTCCGTAAGTGGCTTGCCTTTCAGTGACTTGCTCGGTTTGCAGGCCAGCCTTGCTTGTGTCTAGAGACGATTCGATTTCGTCAATGGGCATGGCATGCCATGCCTGCTTAGGGTGTGAGTCAGCGGCCTTGTTTTTGTCGTTTGCGTTCAACGCCTTCGACATCTCATGACTCTTTGTGTGGCATTAACTCGCGAGCCTCGGTCATCATGCGTTGGAGTAATTCCCCCGCTTGGGGAATGTCTTGTATGAGTCCTGTGGCTTCGCCAACGGTCACATGGGCACGGGTGTAGTCTTCTTGGATAACGCCTTCGGTATAGTCCTTTCTCGCGTTGTCGGGGTAATGAATCAGCTCTGACAGCTGGTGCTCCCACTGCCGATGAATCTCGTTTCGCAAAGCGCGGAAGTCAAAAGGGTGGGGCCACTGAAGGCCTCTGAGAACATCAAACACACTCGAGCGCACTGTTTGATCGCCGTTGGCAGCCACCGATTGCGCTTTGGCTGACGTCGGAACGAGGCATTCCTGCGTGACCCACAGTCTTGAGCCTACGAGGGCGCCATCAGCGCCGAGCAGTCGGGCTGCCGCCAAGCCTCGTCCATCTGCAATGCCGCCTGCGGCCAAAAGCAGCGTTTCGGGGGCATGGGCAGCCAACCAATCAGCCACCTCAGGGATCAATGTGAAACTGCCGCGTGAATACGCATTGATCATGCCGTGACCACCGGCTTCTCCGCCTTGGGCAACGATGACTTGGGCCCCAGCCTCTATGGCAACGGGTAGTTGGTCTACGCGTTGAATTTGGCAGATCAGGGGTATGTGGCGCGCGTGGATTTGGGGTGCGAAGGGACGCGGGTCACCGAAGGAGAGCATGATCGCCGCTGGCTGTTGTGGTTGTGTGAGAACCCAGTCCAGTGCACTTGCATCCATTTCCAGGCGCCACGTGATGAACCCCACACCCAATCGGTGGGCAGCATCCTCTTCACACAAATCAAAAGCGCGAGCGTACTCAAATTCGAGCCAAGGCAAATCACCATAACCGCCACCGACCAAGCCAAGCGCACCCGCTTGCGCACAAGCCGCGGCCAAAGCCCCGCCAGAGGCACCCGCCATGGGCGCTAATGCAATGGGTGCCTTTAGCGAGAATCGCTGTGTGAACCTAGAGTGCATGGGGTCTGATTCGATCATCATCGCTTCTCTTCAGTGTGTTCACTAAGGCTACGAGGATACAGAAAAAAAAGTCCCCCTCAAAGGGGGACTGGGGTTTGGGAGCTGGGCGGCGATTGTTTGCTTGGCTTGGCGTAACCCAATCCAATCGATCAGGTCGGACCGTCACACGGTCAGATGACACCCTCTTGCTGCAGTTCAGCCATTTGCTCGTCAGTCAGCCCCAGGTCACCGTAGATGTCTGCGTTGTGCTCGCCGCTTTCTGGCGCAGCGCGAAAAGCCGGTAGTGCCGAACGGCTCAGCTTGATAGCTTGACCCACGAGTCTGACGTCGCCGAGTTTGGGGTGCTGCACAGACTCAGCCATCCGCAGGTGCTCGACCTGAGGGTCTTCCATGGTTTCTTGCATATTCAAAATCGGTCCACAAGGCACGCCCGCTTCGTTCATTTTTTCGATCCAGTAAGCGGTGGTCTGGGCCTGCGTTTTGTTATTGATCGCTTCATTCAGGGGAGGGCGATTCTTGCCGCGTAGGGGTACCGTCTTGAAACGTTCGTCGGTTATTAACTCGTCGGCGCCAATGACGTGGCATAACTTCTCATAGATATCGTTACCCATGGCAGCAATGTTCATGTAGCCGTCGGCTGTTTTGAATACGCCGGTGGGCGAACTCGTCGGGTGATCGTTGCCACTTTGTCCGGGTATTTCGCCGTTCATCAGCCAACGCATCGCTTGAAAATCCATCATCCAAACTTGCGCTTGCAGCAATGAGGTATGTATCCATTGTCCTTGGCCGGACTCCTCTCTTTCTAGTAAGGCGATGAGCGTTCCAATGGCACAGAACAATCCCGAGGTTAAGTCAGCGACAGGAATGCCTGCCCGCATGGGACCGCGCCCAGGCTCGCCCGTGACTGACATCAAGCCACCGATGCCTTGGGCGATTTGGTCGAGCCCTGGACGTTCCTTATAGGGGCCGTCTTGACCAAACCCGGATACGGAGGCCAACACAATGCGTGGATTGACCTTTTTTAAAGACTCGTAATCGATGCCAAGCTTTTCTTTGACGTTGGGTCGGTAGTTTTCCACAACAACATCGGCTTTTTTGACCAACGACATGAAAAGGGCTTTGCCCTTAGGGTGTTTTAGGTTTAGTGTGATACTGCGTTTGTTTCGATGGGTGTTTTGGTAATCAGCAAATTGTGCCGATCCACCCGGCTTGTCATCGGCTTTCTGCCCGGGCTGTTCAATTTTGATGACGTTGGCACCCCAGTCGGCAAACTGCCGAACGGCAGCAGGGCCTGACCGCACGCGCGTCAAGTCAAGTACAGTGAAACGACTTAGTGGACCTTGGTTGCTCATGGCGTGTCTCCTATTGTGCCTAGATGGTCCCGAGCGATCTCAAAAGCTCAGGGGACTGTTGATCTGTTCGTTCATTTTTAATACATCAAGCTTACATCGTCGGCCACGGTTTCTGTCCAGATGTTTCTGGACACCGCGAAGGTGAATTGAGACCGTGATTGTCATCAAACCAAAATTTTAGCGGTTCGTTTGACACGATTTTTAATTCAAGGACGTGACGACCACTTGTTGGCTGCGTGTTTTGATGGCAGTGACATCGAACCTTAACTTGCCTTGCGTCTGTAAGGCGGCTGCGGCGGTGGCCGTGGCGATACTTAGTGCGTGGTGCAAATCGCTGTTGTTCGATAAAGCCCAAAGCATGGCGGCAGAAAAGCTATCCCCTGCACCCACCGTACTGGTCACGTCGACGGGTAGCGCTTGAGCGGCCAGTGCCTCTTGCTGATTGACAGCGATGGCACCCTGCGCCCCTAGCGATAAAGCCAAACATTCGATGTGGCCGTGCATCACATATTCTCGGGCGGCCTTCACGCGTTGCGACTGAGTCGTCAAAGATTGCCCCGTTAGCCACTCAAACTCTTTAAGGCTCGGTTTGATCAAATTGACGCCAGCCGAAATGGCTTGTTTAAGCGCCGGTCCTGGGGCATCAACCAAGAACTTTAGTTGAGGGTCTAAATCACGCGCACGCTTAATCACGCGCGCGTAAAAATCGTCCGGCATGCCCAATGGCAGACTGCCGCTTAATGCCAGCCATTTGCTCGGTAAGTGTTGCAAGATGCTTTCGAGTACGCGCTCGCTCTCCACGTCAGAAAGGCAAGGCCCCGGCAATATAAACCGATACTCGTTGTGTTCTTTCTTCTCATAAACGGTGAAACACTGACGACTCGTTTGAGCAATTTCGACAGCCAGACAATCGATGCCGTCGTTCTCAAGCTTTTGAACGATCTCCTGACCACGATAACCGCCAGCGGTCAATAGCGCTTGGCATTGGCTGCCAAACGAATGCAGCACTTGGGCGACGTTGATGCCACCGCCACCCACTTGCTCGATTTCCTTGTCACAGCGTAATTTCTCGTGGTCGATCAGTTGATCGACCCAAGTGGCGACATCGACCGTGGGGTTCAGCGTGACGGTTAAAAAAGCTGTCATGCCGCGCTTTCAGTGGGTGTGTCAATGATGGCAGCGGATGCCCTATCCATGCTGGGCTTGTTCCTTAGCCAAGGTGCGACGTCTTAGGAAAGCACGCAATGCGCTAAAAAGAGACCAAGTCAAAATAGCAGCAGAGATAATAAGCAGCCACATACTGATGGGTCGCTCGATAAATGTTGCCATGTCACCGCGCGACAAGAGTAAAGCCCGCTTGAGGCTTTCTTCCATGAGCGGCCCAAGAATAAAACCTAATAGCAAGGGCGCCGCCTCAAACCGTAGCAAAGACATGGCATATCCCACAATGCCGATCAGCGCGACAACGTAGATGTCAAAGGTGTTGTTGTTAACGCTATATACACCCATCATGATGAACAGCAAGATCGCGGGGTAAAGCACACGGTAGGGAATGTTTAATATAGACACCCACATACCGATCAGTGGAATGTTCAGTATGACGAGCATGATATTGCCGATGAAAAAGCTAACAATCAACCCCCAAAAAAGGGCGGGTTGCTCTGACATCAATAGTGGGCCTGGCTGGATGCCATGAATAATTAATGCGCCGAGCATGATGGCCATGGTGGCGCTACCCGGGATACCGAGCGTCAGTGTAGGAATAAATGCCGTTTGTGCGGCAGCGTTATTGGCTGCTTCCGGGGCGGAGATGCCTTCAATAGCGCCCTTGCCGAATCTTGTCGGGTCTTTGGCTGTTCTTTTTTCGACGGCGTAAGCGATGAAAGAGGCAATAGCCGCACCGGTTCCCGGTAACGAGCCGAAGAAACTCCCGATACCCGCTCCCCGGACAATTGGCATGGCACTGTCTTTGGCATCTTTTTTTGTGGGCATCATTGATCGCAGGGTGATCTTTTCTGTGATTTTTTTGTCGCGCTTTAATGTGATGCTATTGATAATCTCTGAAATGCCAAATAAGCCCATGGCCAAGCCAACCAGACTAATGCCGTCCATCATTTCAGTAATGCCAAAATCAAAACGCGGAATGCCGGAATTGACGTCTGTGCCCACAGTGCCTAAAAGCAAGCCAAAAACCACCATGGCCATCCCCTTGGCAGGCGATCCAGAGGCTAAGGTTGAAGCGGAAATAAGCCCAAGCACCATGAGCGCAAAATATTCGGCGGGCCCGAATTTCAGACCAATTTCAACGATGACAGGAGAAAATAAAACCAGAGCCATGACGCCGGTTAGACCGCCACCGAGTGAGGCTATTGTCGTCATAAATAGGGCGACCCCCGCTCGACCTTGCTTGGCCATGGGATGACCATCTAAACAGGTGACTGCATTGGCAGCAGTGCCAGGCAAATTCAATAAAATGGAAGCTGTTGAGCCCCCGTACTCGGCACCGTAATACACGCCCGCTAGCATGACGATCGCAGCAGTCGGCTCAATGTGATAGGTGATGGGCAGTAATAATGAAATGGCAGCCAGTGGGCCGATGCCCGGAAGCACACCGATAAAAGTGCCGAGGAACACACCAATAAAACAGTACAGCAATATCTCTGGCTGAAGCGCGGATTCAAGGCCCAATAAAAGACTGTCTAAAACGTCCATGTGTCGTTACCTGTGTCGATGCGTCAAATGAAACTTAGGTGTTTTAAGTTTTTAAGGTTTCAAGGTTTTAAGGTCAGGTCCTTCAAGGTGACCAAGGCCAGATGGGTATGAGCATGCCTAAACCAAACCCAAAAATCACATAAGTAATAACGGCAACTGAGACAGAGAGAATCAAACGGCCGCGCCACGTCAAATCGCTAGCCATGCTTGAGGCGAAGACCGTGAGAATGGAGGTGATCACCAAACCGAGTAGATTTAAAAACACGGCGAAGACAATGATGCTTAGCATGACCCAGAACAGGCTCTTCCATTCGATCCTGATGCGGGTGCCCTCCCGAAAAAATGCTGGGACGGCAATGATGACGCCTAGTGCGGCCAATAAGATACCTAAAGCCGTGGGAAAGTAACCTGGTCCCATGCGCTGCAATTGACCTATTTCATATTGCTGGGCGTGAATGGCTGCAAATAAACCGATAGCGATGAGCGCGATGCCGCCCAATATATCTCTGATATCTTTGTTTTTCATATTGTCCCCAACGCGATGTTATGACTCACATTCTTTTAGATTTGAAATTTATTCTATATGAAACACCAACTTTGGTATACCGCGCCGTGTTGTCTTGATTCCTTGTTGTTATAGCGCTGTTTTTTTTCATCGGGGGGCTTTGTATTTCATGTTACAAATTCCAATCAATAGACCCCGCGCTCAGAGACGCGAAATCTATAAGTCCGAGCCATGACAAGCGCACCAAGCCGAGCGAATGACAATCGGTCCCTTTCTAGAGGGTTGGCTATCTTGCGGGCGTTTAAGCCAGGTATCGATGTCCTGGGTAATAGCGAGCTGGCCGACCGGACAGGCTTGCCAAAGTCAACGGTTAGCCGCTTGACGGGTACTTTGGTTCGAGCGGGTTTCCTGCAACACGATGTGCGCATGGGCGGTTATCGCTTGCACGCGACGGTCTTAGCGCTTGCCTACGCTATGCGTAGTGGCTCTTATATATTGCAGCAATCACACGATGAATTAGAAAGAGCCGCTCGGCAGATGAATGTCAATGTGGGCTTGGCGATTGCCGACAACGACGACATGATCTACTTAGACACGTTACGGTTTGGGCCTAATGCACTGCTTCGGAAAGTCGTTTCAGGCCAACGGGTGCCGACCGCATTAACCTCTCTTGGGCGAGCCTACATCAGTACTCAGCAAGGCGAGGCCTTGCGTACGCTGATGGATCGGTTGAAAGCACGACATGCCCGTGATTGGCACCGCGTCAGACCTGAGATAGACCATAGCGTGTCAGAGTTGCATGCGTCTGGCGTGTGTGTGGTGAGTTGGCAGCCAAGAGTGGTTGCCATTGCGGCGCCGATGGTCTTTGAGAATGAGCCCGTTCATGTTCTAAACATGAGTCTCTACACGGATCTTGAGATTGGTACGGTCAAGAAAAACCTCACCAAGCCATTGCTTGATCTTAGGGAAAGGATCATGGCCGCCATCGCTGCGGACAGCTCGTCATGAGATGACTGGGTTTTAACCGTTGCCGGGTGCGTTTGGCTCGTCATCGCTCGGGGCCTCGGGTTCATCCAGGTTGAAGGGCAAGAGATCAGATAAGTGGCTGGCAGCATCAAATATCTCACCTTCTTTATCAAGCCGTATATAACGCTCTTCAGGATCAGCTGTGATTTGAATGGCCCATAAGAACGCGCAGTCGTAGGTATCGGCTCCTGTGTCAAGACCCCCTTTTTCGCCCAGAATCTGCGCGCCAGGTCCACCGAGTTGGACATGTAGTGTGTCCGCTTCTGGCGGTGTGTCATCGCCAAGTACACGACCGAATATGACCCAGTCCCCCTCATCGGTTTGCCCCACTTCCGCCAAAACGGCGGCGCCCATATAGGCGCTCAGCGCGTCTGCGGTTTTGCCTAGCATGGCGAGTTCGTCTTCAGAAAAGGTCAGCGTTTGATTCATTCAGCGGTCTATCCAAGTCATTTGAGCGTAATCGCCATCATAAATGACGACAGCGCCTACAATGCTGTTTTATCGATCAAGCAATCAGCGAAGCAGAGGACAGATGGCTCAGTACGCATACACCATGAACCGCGTTGGCAAAATCGTGCCACCCAAGAAACAAATCTTGCGCGATATCTCGCTCTCTTTTTTCCCGGGCGCCAAAATTGGCGTGCTAGGCGTCAATGGCTCTGGAAAATCGACCCTGCTCAAAATCATGGCGGGCATCGATAAGGAAATTGAGGGTGAGGCCAACCCCATGCCAGGCTTGAATGTGGGTTACTTACCACAAGAGCCTGAGCTCAACCCAGAGCACACCGTTAAGGAATCCGTTGAAGAAGGACTCGGCGCTGTCACCGAAGCACGTCGGCGACTCGATGAAGTCTATGCCGCGTATGCCGAACCGGATGCCGATTTTGATGCCTTGGCGGCCGAGCAGGCCGAGTTAGAGGCCATCATTTCTGCGGCTGCCTCCAGTGGGTCTGACGATATTGCGGCCCAAATGGAAATTGCGGCGGATGCGCTTCGCATCCCGGCATGGGACGCGAAGATAGGCACCTTATCGGGTGGGGAGAAGCGTCGCGTGGCGCTGTGTCGACTGTTGTTATCGAAGCCCGATATGTTGTTGCTCGATGAGCCAACCAACCACTTGGATGCGGAAAGTGTCGATTGGCTTGAGGTTTTTTTGCAAAAATTTCCTGGCACCGTGGTGGGTGTGACTCACGACCGCTACTTTTTGGACAACGCAGCGGAGTGGATTCTAGAGCTGGATCGTGGCCATGGTATCCCTTGGAAAGGCAACTACAGTTCTTGGCTTGAACAAAAGGAAGCACGCTTAAAGCAAGAAGAGTCGAGCGAGTCGGCGCGTCAAAAAACGATCCGCAAAGAGCTGGAATGGGTCCGCCAAAATCCAAAAGGGCGCCAAGCAAAAGCCAAAGCACGCATGGCTCGATTTGAAGAGTTATCCTCGCACGACTATCAAAAGCGCAACGAGACCTCAGAAATATTTATTCCTGTTGCCGAACGTTTGGGCAATGAGGCGATCGAGTTTAAGCACGTCAGTAAATCTTTTGGTGACCGTTTGCTCATTGACGACCTAAGCTTTACGGTGCCACCGGGTGCGATTGTGGGTATCATCGGTCCGAACGGTGCGGGTAAGTCGACATTGTTTCGCATGATCGCAGGGCAGGAAACGCCAGACAGTGGTGAAGTGGCAATCGGTCAAACGGTTAAGTTGGCGTTTGTCGATCAATCGCGTGAATCGTTACCTGACGATAAGTCGGTGTTCGAAGCCATTTCGGACGGTGCTGACATACTGACGGTTGGCCGATTTGAGATGCCTTCACGCGCTTACCTCGGCCGCTTTAATTTTAAAGGCACGGATCAGAGCAAACGAGTGGGTCAGCTCTCTGGTGGTGAGCGTGGCCGACTGCACTTGGCCAAGACGCTTCTTGAAGGTGGCAATGTCTTGATGCTAGACGAACCGTCTAACGACCTTGATGTGGAAACCTTGCGTGCGCTAGAAGACGCGTTGCTAGAGTTCGCTGGTTGTGTGATGGTCATTAGCCACGATCGTTGGTTCCTTGATCGTATCGCCACGCACATCCTTGCTTTTGAAGGCGAGTCTCAGGTGGTGTTTTTTGATGGGAACTATCAGGAGTACGAAGCGGACAAGAAAAAACGTTTAGGTGAGTCAGGCGCTGCTCCTAAACGCATTCGTTTTAAAGCACTCAAGTAGCCGTAAAGATGAGGCTATCGGCCGATCATTCTTTAGTGCTGATCATCGACATGCAGGCATCGTTGATGTCTGCGATGAGTGATGGACCCGCGCAGGTCTCGGCGGCCGAGCGGTTGGCAAGGGGCGCGAAGGCATTGGGTGTGCCTGTGCATGCCACCGAACACGTGGCAGAAAAATTAGGCCCCACGATAGAACCGTTACGTGGCCTTCTAAGTCCCAAGCCAAACGCGGTTTTAGCCAAGCGTCATTTTGATGGGTGTCGAGAGCTTTCTTCTGGTACGTTATTTCCGACTCAACGTAAACAAGTGCTGGTTGTGGGTTCAGAGGCGCACGTCTGTGTGATGCAAACCGCGCTGAGCATAATGGCACGTGAACTAGAGGTTTGGATCGTGGTGGACGCTTGCGGTTCGCGACATGACCTCGATAAACAGCTGGCCATGCAGCGCCTGCAACTTGCAGGCGCCTACCT
>CBFHKV010000017.1:11071-40149 GCA_965656505.1 Burkholderiaceae bacterium
ACCTGACCACGGTCGAAACGGTTTTGTTTGAATGGCTTGGGGGTGCAGATCATCCCCAGTTCAAAACCTTACTTGAGCTGATCAAGTCTCGTGACAGCTAAAGTGATTCGTGGAGTGTCTAAAAAAAGGGCGACAGCCAAAGTGCCGCCTCCCCCGCAATGATTAGTTAGTTGTCTTGCTGCATCTCGATTTTGACTTCGAGCACCTCTAAAGAACCTTGTCTCTCCAGATTGACCTTTATATCTTCCGGGTTGACTTTGACATACTTGGAGATGACATCAACCAGCTCTTTTTGCAGCTGGGGCAAGTATTCGGGTGAGTGGCTGTAGTCACCCGTGCGTTCATGGGCCAAGATGATTTGCAAGCGTTCTTTGGCAACGTTAGCGGTTGTCTTTTTCTGACCGAGTAGGAATGACAACAAAGACATCACTTACCTCCGAGCAGTCGCTTGAACAAACTGGGCTTGTCGTAACTGGTAAAGCGCAGCGGTTTTTCTTCGCCCAAATAGCGAGCCACGATGTCGGTGTAAGCATCGGCCACGTCAGACCCTTTGATGTGGATTGCGGGTAAGCCTTGATTTGATGCTTGCAAAACAGACTCAGACTCAGGCACGACGCCGATCAATTTGATGCGCAGGATATCTTCAATGTCTTTTAGTGAGAGCATCTCACCATCTTCAACCCGTTTAGGGTTGTAGCGCGTCAAAACGAGAAATTCCTTAACCGGGTCATCGCCTTGTTCCGCGCGTCGGGACTTGGAGGCAAGGATCCCTAAAATGCGGTCTGAATCCCTAACCGATGAAACCTCGGGATTTGTCACGACCAAGGCATCGTCTGCAAAGTAAGCGGCCAATAGTGCACCCGTTTCGATGCCCGCGGGCGAGTCGCAGATAATGTATTCAAAGCCCATCTCTTTGAGGTCATTGATCACTTTCTCAACGCCCTCCTTAGAGAGTGCGTCTTTGTCGCGGGTCTGCGACGCTGGAAGGATAAATAGGTTCTCCAGATTCTTGTCTTTGATCAGTGCCTGGTTCAGGGTGGCTTCACCCTGGATCACATTCACGAAGTCATAGACCACACGTCTTTCGCAGCCCATGATCAGATCAAGGTTGCGTAGCCCGACATCGAAGTCGATAACGGCGGTTTTGTGGCCTCTCATTGCAAGGCCGGAAGAAAAACTGGCGCTGG
Organism: Burkholderiaceae bacterium; assembly: GCA_965656505.1. GTDB lineage: Bacteria > Pseudomonadota > Gammaproteobacteria > Burkholderiales > Burkholderiaceae_B > Algicoccus. The sequence continues at coordinate 12,259 of CBFHKV010000017.1, forward strand.
TCGTGGTTTTTCCCACACCGCCTTTACCCGAAGTGACCACCACAATTCGACTCATGACGTGCGTACCCTCTTTTTATAAAAAGCTTTATTGAAGCTTTAAGAAATAAATACCGTTTTATCGGCGGTTGTCAGCAAATAACTGACTAATCCATGTATTTTTACACATGATCGGTATAACTGTTCGTGCTACCAACATTATGAACCATATTCGCTTTGTGCTAATCACCGAGTGGGTCCAAGCGTAACGCTTGTTCTTCTAAGTAGATCATGCTGGGTTTGCGATGCAGCGTGGCGGGCAATGGGGCGTCGATTACCCGATAGATGCCGGCAACAGCCACGAGCTCCGCATCCAACGACGTTGTAAAGATGCGTGCTTGGTTGTCGCCCCGTGCGCCGGCCATGGCTTTACCCCGCAATGGTCCGTAAACGTGGATGTTGCCGTCGGCAATGATTTCCGCGCCTTGGCTAACAACACCCATAACAATCAGGTCTGCTTGTCTGGCATAGACCCGTTGCCCCGATCTTAGGGGGCCTTTGATGGTCAATGTTGGTGCGCTCATAGCGTCCGGTGAGGGAGCAGATTCGGTGGGGTTCAGTGGCTCTGCGGCGCTGACGTTTGCACTGGGTATGGGGGTGGCCGAGACCACCGGCTCAGACACCTCTCCGGCGGCTTGCGGTGCGGTAGTGGTTCGGCTTGTACTGTTTGAGAGCTCAACGCCCGCCAAGCCCTTTTCTAAAGCATGGTTGAGCACATCCCCTTGTGCAACGACACCAATGACGGGCAATTGATGGGCGGAGAATGCCTCAAGTAGGGCGTCCCAATCAATGACGGCATCAACGGCCGTGGCGTCAATAACGACCGCTTCACCCGCAAAAAAGCCCCCGGCCTCGGCCATGCGTTGATTCAGGGATTGAATCAAGACATCGGTCTCATTGGACTTTAATAAGGCTCTGATGGTGTAAAGCGTTGCGCTTTTAAATTCAAGAGGGATGGTTTCAGCATTCATGGGTGTTTAAGGCGAACGAGTCGCCCAAGTGTCCTTTAGGGTCGTGATTCTGTTGATGACAACATGGTCTGGCTGACTGTCTATTGGGTCGACGGCAAAGTAGCCGAGCCGTTCGAACTGCCAGACCCCGTCCTGAATAGGGGAGCCTGGCTCAAGCCAGCCTCGGACGGTTTGCACCGAGTCAGGGTTTAGGCTCGTCAAAAAGTCAGCATCCCCCGCATCAGGATAGGGTTCTGTGAACAAACGATCATATAGGTTGATCGTAGCAGGGATGGCGTGTTTGACACTGACCCACGTCACCGTGCCTTTGACCTTAACGCTATCGGCGCCGGGTGTACCGCTTCGGGTCTCGGGGTGGTACTCGGCATGCACTTCGGTGACATGGCCATCGTCATCTTGAACGTAACCGGTGCAGGTCACCACGTAAGCGTATTTCAACCGGACCTGGTTGCCTGGGTACAGACGGAAATATTTCTTGGGCGGATCAATCGCAAAGTCATCGCGCTCAATCCACAAGGTCCTTGAGAAGGCAAACGATCGCTGGCCCGCTTCAGGTTGATGCGGGTGAACCGGGGCATGACAGGTCTCTTCGTAGTCGTCAGGCAGATTGGTGATGATGAGTTTGATGGGATGCAAGATCGCCACACGCCGAGGCGCTTTGGGATCTTGGTCTTCTCTGAACGTTTGCTCAAGTACGCTGTAGTCAATCCTTGAGTTGGCTTTAGAGACGCCCGTGCGTTCGCAGAAAAGGCGAATGGCGGCGGGGGTGTAGCCACGGCGACGCAAACCCGCTAGCGTGGGTAAACGGGGGTCGTCCCAGCCGTTGACGTGACCCTCTTTAACGAGCTGCAGTAATTTGCGTTTGCTCGTTACCACAAAGCTTAAGTTAAGACGAGCAAACTCGTATTGACGTGGTAAGGGCTTGGCTAGGCAGCCGAGTGCGGCCAATGTGTTGAGCGTCCAGTCATAAAACGGCCGCTGATCTTCAAACTCCAGTGTGCAAATGCTGTGTGTAATCCCTTCAAGTGCATCCTCGACGGGATGCGCCCAGGCGTACATCGGGTAGACGCACCAGCGATCACCTGTGCGGTGGTGATGGGCGTGCCGAATTCGATAGATCACAGGATCCCGTAGGTTCATATTGGGGGAGGCCATGTCGATCCGGGCACGTAAGGCCATGCTGCCGTCCGGGTGTTGACCGGCTCGCATTTCCTCAAAGCGGGCCAAAGACTCGGTCGCAGGACGGTCACGCCAAGGGCTGTTTTGACCGGGCTCGGTTAACGTGCCGCGCATTTGCCGCATTTGTTCTGGGCTTTGCTCATCGACATAGGCATGACCGGCTTTGACAAGGGCTAGAGCGAAGCTATACATCACGTCAAAGTAGTCGCTGGCGAAATACAAATGCTTTTGGCCGTTGGCTTGATACTCAAACCCTAGCCATTTCACAGCATCCATGATCGCGTCTACATAGGCTTGTTCTTCTTTTTCCGGGTTGGTGTCGTCGAAGCGCAAGTGGCAAATGCCGCCGTAATCGTGGGCAAGCCCAAAGTTCAGACAGATGCTTTTGGCATGCCCAATATGCAAGTACCCATTGGGTTCCGGCGGAAAGCGCGTACGTAACCTCGCTGAGTCGATCTGAGCGGTTGCCAAAACTTGTGCATTTGCTGGCGGGGGTGCCCAGCGTTTGCCGTCTAACCGTCCCGATCTGAAGTCAGCTTCTATGGTTTGCCGTAAAAAGTTGGAGGTCGAGGCCTCCCCATCATGGGTGGTCATAAGCGAATCTGAGGCAATGCGTTAATAACGCAGAAATTTAACAGTCTATCCCCAGTAAATGGGGGTGTTTGCTTGCATGTCCCTGCTACTTGGCGATCTTACCGCATCGACAGTCAAAGAACCCATGAGTGATGCTTCAGCAGTAACCCTCACACGATCCGCTTATCAAGACGACTTGTGGTTTAGCGATGGTGTGGCACAAATATTTGATGCAGCGAGCTATTTAAGGGGGATCGCCATGGCGCAAGTGTCTCATATCTCAGTTGAAACCACATTTGCTCATCTCCAGTCTACACTTGCGGTCATATGGAGACAACGCATCTACTTTTTGTTCAGTGGCAGATTGGTTTTGCCCTGGCTATTTTTCAAGGGCTGATTGTCCTTGGGCTGGGTCTAGCCTGGGTGATGGCGGCATGGCAATGGCTTTTCGGCACTCAACCCCAGGTCGGTTCTTGCCCTGCCTACCAATCTTGGCTGGGCGTTTTTTCAATTGTGTTTCGGTTGGTTTTTGGCTTCGGGTTGGTCGTTTTAACCCTCGTTGCCATTAATTGGCCCGGACTGTTTGAACGCACAGGGAATGTGTTGGGACCGATTCTATTGGGATCGGTGGTTGTTGCCTTTGCCTTAAAAACCACGCTGTTTCGAGTGATGTTGCACGATCAAGGCCGGGTGAGCGAGTCGGCCTATACCTTTTCTGTGCTGGGCGTTGCTTTTTTTTACACGGCCATCGTGATTGGTCTGGTCGTCATGGATGTTTGGTTACGGGCACCTGTGGGCGCTAGCTTGATTGATGGGCGTTACCAAGTGCTCGATGAGCGCGCTATCTTGTTAAATAAGCAGGTCGGTTGGCAGCTATTGCTGATGTTTCACGGGGCTGTGTTGGCCACGGTTGGTTGGTTGTTGGGGCAGCCAAGACGCCAAAGGCATTTGGGTGATGCATTACCTAGGGGCCTGCAGCGGTGGCTTTGCTTGATAGGTCTGGTAGCGGGGTTATTGCTACTGCCAGTGGCGGCGTTTGCCATTAACCCATGGCTTCCCGATGGGGTGTCGATGCGCGGCTTGTTAGTGGCTCAAGACCTGCCTTCAGGTAACCCGCTGGCTTCAAGTACTGGACTGGTTCTCGTGGCGCGACTCTTTGTTGTTTTGCTCTTACTGTACTTGGCGCTACTCATTTGTGCCTACACGAACACTCGCAACGACGGGATTGAGCGAGGCTATCGACAGCACTTAACGATTGGTTTGCTTTTTGTGGCACCGATGCTTTGGGCGAGCCTGTGGTTGCTTTCCTATCTCGGAAAGGGTGGCGATGTGGTGGTGGGTTATTTGTCTTTCGCGGATTTAGTGAATCCCCAAGCCACCATTTTGTTATGGATCAGTGCCTTTTTCCTGTTGGTTGCGACAGTAACCACGTTTGTCGGCCTTTGGCGTGGTTTTTTCATGCGGCTTGACAGCCCCGAACCCACGGTGGATGGCGATGATAAGGCTCAGGTTGAACCGCGCAGAGAAACGAGGGTCTCGGCATGATTGCGTATTTATCTGCTGCCATGGGCCTAGAAGCCAGTGACCCTCTATTTTGGATGCCGTTGGCGTTAAGCGCTTTCGTTTTTCTTTTGGGCGCCAGCGTGACGCTGATGGATGGTTTTGGTTTGGGTGTCGGCATGCTGTTGCCTTTATTGCCTCCAGCCCAGCGCAGTCTCGTGCTTGAACGATTGGCACCGTGGCAGGAGAATAACCACGCTTGGTTGTTGTTGCTATTGATATTTTTAATGGTGGTTTTCCCCTTTGCTTGGGCCTTGTTAGCCAATGGTCTTTATTTGGGGCTTTTGCTATTAGTCACTGGTGGTTTACTCAAGATCGTGAGCGATAAGTTTGCCCGCGCACTCAGCAGGCAAGTTGCTTGGTTTTGGATTTATGGAGTAGCGAGTGCATTGGTGGCTATTGGGTATGGTGTGCTACTGGGCGGGTACGTGACAGGTCTCACATGGCAGTTCGATTTACTGGCGTTCTACCTGATTGTGATTATTGCGGTTCTGATGTCTTTTCTTTTGCTGGGATGCACTTGGTTGGTGGCTTGGACTGGCGACGATTTATTGATCCGCGCGGCACGTGTGGGTGCTTTTTCAGCCCGTTGGAGTGCGGCAGGGATGGTTGCGGTTGCTTTGACGCTGGGCCTGACCAACCCAGCGGTTTTTTACAAATGGACGCACGCCGATTACTTCTTCACGGCAGCTACGTGGTGGCTCGTCATGTTAGGGGCGTTTGTTTGGCTCGATATGGTGTTGCGCCACTTGATTCATCATGACACACCCAAGGCGACGCGCATTCCCTTTGCACTGGCGGTGGTGCTCTTGATTTTGATGTTGTCCGGATTGGCCTACAGTGCGTTTCCTTTTGTGATCATCGATAAATTGTCACTTTGGGATGCCGTGGCCTCGCCAGCGGTATTGCAAGTTGCACTGGTTTGCGCCGCAATCGCGACCCCTTTTTTATTGGTTTCTCACATCCACCGTGTGGGCCAGTTTTTTGCCGGGCGGCCTTTGACTGAAAGTACAGAAAGCACTGAAAGCAATAGAAGCGGCCTTCCGGATCATGAGGTATCGGTTCGTTAATGTTGTCCCCTGAATCAGCTGATGTTGTTCCCGTACCCCAGACGACAGTCGAGTCGTCTGGGGCAAGGAAGTTATTACGCGAAGTTTTTGGTCATGATGATTTCAGGGAACCGCAGGCTGCCGTGATAGCTCACATTATTGCGCAACAAGATGCCTTGGTTTTGATGCCAACCGGCGGCGGTAAATCACTGTGCTACCAACTGCCGGCATTGTTAATGCCCGGCGTGACGGTGGTGGTCTCGCCGCTGATTGCGCTTATGAATGACCAGGTCACGCGTCTAGCTGCGTTAGGCATTCGTGCGGCAGCGCTTAACTCAACCCAGACGTGGGATGAATTTCTTGATGTCGAGCAGGCGCTCAAATGCGGTGAATTGGATTTGCTTTATATGGCGCCTGAGCGGTTATTAAGTGATCGGGGCTTAAGGTTGTTGAAGCAGTCACCAGTGGCACTGTTTGCGATTGATGAGGCGCATTGTGTCTCCCAGTGGGGCCATGATTTTCGGCCTGAATATCTTGGATTGTCCATGCTCCCGCAACACTGGCCAACGGTTCCCCGAATCGCTTTAACAGCAACGGCGACTGAGCAAACGCGGCAAGAAATATTGGTTCGCCTGGACATGCCTAACGCGAGGTCGTTCGTGACGGGTTTCGATAGGCCCAACATTCTCTACCAGGTTGTCGAAAAAGGTGACGTTCGTACTCAGTTATTGCAATTCATCAAGAAGGATCACAGAGACCATTCGGGGATTGTTTATTGTGCGTCCCGCCAACGAACGGACAACATCGCCCGTTGGTTGGTTGACAAAGGCTTGAAAGCGATGCCCTACCACGCAGGCCTTGATCGAGAGACTCGCGCGCGAAACCAACAAGAATTTCTACAAACCCCTGGTGCAGTGATGGTCGCCACGATCGCCTTTGGCATGGGCATTGATAAACCGGACGTGCGATTTGTCGCCCATGTTGATATGCCCAAGTCGCTCGAACACTATTACCAAGAGACGGGCCGCGCCGGACGTGATGGCCAACCCGCAAACGCTTGGTTGGCCTACGGTCTGACTGATGTCTTGCAACGGCAGCGCTTGCTTGTCGAAGGCAATGACGACGTGGTCAATCAGCAACGGTTAACCGATGCCTTTGACGCGATGGTGTCTTTTTGCGAGGCGACCGATTGCCGCCGGCAGCGACTCTTGACTCACTTTGGGCAGGCGACAGACCCTTGCGGCCATTGCGATAATTGTCTATACCCTGAAGGGGTGCAACAGATGACAGAGGCTGCTCAAAAAATGCTCTCGACGGTATATCGACTCTGGCGCCAGCGTGGGCAACGATTTGGATCTGCCCATTTGATAGATATTCTTCGGGGTCGCTCCACCACCCGGGTCAAAACGTTGAAGCATGACTCGCTCAGTGTGTTCGGTATTGGTGCTGACCTGAGTGTGGTGCAGTGGCGGCAAATTTTAAGACGTTTATTGGCCGAGCAGATGCTTGTGCTCGACGATGAAGGTTATGGAACGATGGCGTTGACGCAGGCAAGTGTGGCGGTCCTAAAGGGCCAGCAGCAACTCTTCATACGATTGCAAAACTGAATCGGGTAGGGATTAACGCGGGGAATAAACGGTGCGTGTCCCTGAAGAAAGGCGCCTAAAACAGTTCCGGATCTGGCGAGCTGGGGGGCGTTAAACCCAAATGGCGCCAAGTGGTTTGTGTGGCGATACGTCCACGAGGGGTACGTTGTAGAAACCCATTTTGAATAAGATAGGGTTCGATCACGTCTTCGATGGTGTCTCTCTCCTCGCCGATCGCGGCGGCTAGGCTCTCGACGCCAACCGGGCCGCCGTCAAACTTTTGCACAATGGCTTCTAAAAGTTTGCGGTCCATGAGGTCTAAACCCAGTGGATCGACCTCCAGCATGCCAAGCGCGCGCGAGGCGATATCTTGGCTGATGATGCCATCTCCCCTGACTTGTGCAAAATCCCTGACACGCCGTAAGAGGCGGTTCGCGATCCGGGGGGTGCCCCTTGCTCGACGGGCAATCTCAGCGCCACCCGCCTCATCGATGGTCACCTTCAGCAGCTTGGCGTTTCGTTTGACAATCAAGGCCAACTCTTTCTGGCTGTAGAAATCCAGCCGGGACACGATACCAAAGCGATCCCGTAGGGGATTTGTCAACATCCCAGCCCGGGTAGTGGCACCGACCAAGGTGAAAGGCTGTAAGTCTAGTTTGACGCTACGCGCCGCTGGCCCTTCGCCGATGAGAATATCGATCTGGAAATCTTCTAGTGCAGGATATAGAATTTCTTCAACCACAGGTGACAAGCGATGAATTTCGTCTATGAATAAAACGTCATTTCGCTCGAGATTGGTCAGCAAGGCAGCCAGATCCCCGGCACGCTCTAGTACCGGACCCGAGGTCTGGCGTAAATTCACCCCCATCTCAAATGCAACAATGTGCGCGAGCGTCGTCTTACCCAGACCCGGGGGGCCGAATAACAAAACATGGTCCAGTGCTTCATTACGGTGGCGGGCAGCCTCAATGAAAATTTGTAACTGGTCGCGAACGGTCTGTTGACCGACATATTCAGCCAATGCCTTAGGGCGCAAGGCCCGCTCTACCGACTCCTCGTTGGGTGTGGTTGCTACAGGGTCAACCAACCGTTCGGCAGGAGGCTGTGAGGAAAAATTATCAGACTGTATGGCCATGGACGGATCACCGTGTGATCGTAAATGTAGACGGGAACAATCGTACACTATGACAAACAGTAATCCTTGAGCCTAGGTACAAGCTGACCATGGTTAATTTCAAAAAAACGGACGTTTGTGATGAATTTATCGAATGAAACCGCCACTCGCCTGCCAACCTATGAAGATGTGGTTTCAGCCGCTCAGATACTTGATGGGGTCGCTCATCGCACGCCCGTCCTAACGAGTCGCACATTAAACGATGATTTAGGTGCTCAAGTGTTCTTCAAGTGTGAATCTTTCCAGAGGGCGGGTGCGTTTAAATTTCGTGGTGCCTACCATGCCTTGGCCAAATTATCGCCCGAGCAAAGGAGGGCGGGTGTGGTGACGTATTCCTCTGGTAATCACGCTCAAGCCATTGCCTTGTCAGGCCAATTGCTCGGCATCACGCCGACGATCGTGATGCCTCACGATGCGCCAGTGGCCAAGCGTGAAGCCACTGAAGGATATGGTGCCCGCATAGTCTCCTATGACCGTTACACTGAGAAGCGTGAGGAGATTGCTGCCCAATTGGCGTTAAAAGAAGGCCTGACCATTGTGCCGCCCTTCAATCACCCGGATGTGATTGCGGGTCAAGGCACCACGGGCAAAGAGCTATTTGAGCAAGCAGGACCTTTGGATGCTTTGTTGGTTTGCTTGGGTGGTGGTGGGTTGTTGTCGGGTTGTTCATTGGCTGCAAAAGCCTTAAGTCCTGACTGTTTGATTTATGGGGTTGAGCCTGAAGCGGGCAATGATGCGCAACGGTCTTTGCGTGGTGACAAAATTGTCACCATAGACCCACCGCACACGTTGGCAGATGGGGCGGCGACAACAGCCTTGGGTGATTTGACGTTTGGCATCATGCGTCAAACCGTTGATGACGTATTCAGTGTCTCAGACGCGTCTTTGGTCCGTGCCATGCAATGGTTCGCGCAGCGCATGAAATTGGTGGTGGAGCCCACCGGTTGTTTAGCCGCTGCGGCGGTCCTGGAAAAGTGTTTAACGATCCGTCCCGGTATGCGCATCGGCGTTGTTGTGAGTGGTGGCAACGTTGATTTGACGCGATATGGGCAGTTACTGGCCGGGTCGATTAACGAAGGTTAATCGGCTCGGAACCGAAGTTTAGGTAAAGATAGGAGAGTCTGAATGCGTATTCTGGTGGTTGGTGGATCGGGATTTATTGGCCAGCATGTGGTGGGCAAATTAGTGGCGCAAGGTGACACAGTGTTTGTGCCAACCCGACGATTACCGCATGCGCGCGAACTCTTTGTGTATCCAACGGTGACCGTGTTGCCTGGCGACATATTTGACAAAACGACCTTAAATGATTGGGTTCGCGACGTCGATGCGGTGATCAACTTGGTGGGTGTGCTGCACAGCAAGTCGGGAGACCCTTATGGCGAGGACTTTGCACGTGCGCACGTGACTCTACCGCAACGATTGGCACAAGCCTGCGTGGATAACGGCGTGCCCCGTTTTATACATGTCAGCGCCCTAGGGGCGAGTCATTCTGGGAGCAGCCAATATTTGCGTTCTAAGGCCGATGGAGAGAAAGCGATCGCCGAGATTGCCACGGCCACGAAAAACCTCTGCACCACTATTTTTAGGCCGTCTGTGGTGTTTGGACCAAAAGATAAGTTCCTGAACATGTTTGCGCGTTTGGCCAGGGTGTTTCCTGTGTTACCGATGGCTGGAAGCCAAGCCAAGATGCAGCCCGTTTATGTTGGTGATGTCGCTCAAGCGGTGATCAACGTTTTGAAGTCGAACCACTTCTGCGGTAAAACCTTCGATTTGGCGGGACCCACTGTCTACACTCTGGGTGAACTGGTGAAATTAGCCAGTCAATGGAGCGGTCGTCCAAGGCCAGTGATTGATTTGCCGATGTCGATCGGTCGTTTGCAAGCCCGTTTCTTTGAATGCCTGCCGGGCGATCCGCTGATGTCTAGGGATAACCTGGACTCTCTTAAAACGGACAACGTGAGCGCCGCACCGATGGATCCTCAGTTGGGGATCGTGGCCACTGCGCTAGAGACAATAGCGCCTAGTTATTTGCGCGACCCGTCCTAGCGATGGGACGAAACTAATATAAAAATTAACTCACAAATTTGGAGATAAGATGGCTCGTATTCCCTATGCCGATTTGAATAATCCCGAAGCAAAGCCTTTGGTTGACAGAATCATTGCCGAGCGTGGCGATGTCTTGCATCTTTATCGGATGTTGTTGCAGAGTCCTCCCGTGGCTGAGGGTTGGCTCAACTACTTGACCGCTATCCGACAAAAGTGCCAACTTTCGGGTGCTCTACGTGAATTGGTCATCATGCGTGTGGCTCAAGTCAATGGTGCACCGTATGAGGCAGACCAGCATCGACCGATCGCGCTCAAAGAAGGCGTCAGTCAAGCCCAATTGGATGCTTTGGCCGATTGGACGAAACAGCCTGGGGTGTTCGATGACACCCAACAAGCGGTTTTGGCTTACACCGATGCCATGACCAAACAGATCCATGTGCCAGATGAGGTGGCGCAAGCTGTCAGAGAAAAGTTTGATCACCGGCAACTCGTCGAGTTAACCGCAACGATTGCTGCTTACAACATGGTGTCGCGCTTTTTAGAGGCAATGGCTATTCACAGCGACGACGACCCCAGCGTCACCAGTTAACGGCGTTGTCTGGGTTATCCACGGTGTGGACAGCCAATCAGAGGGGTTAGGGTTGTGATGATTACCGCGCGAGCATTTTCAGTGCTAACCGTATCCCTTCTGAGACATCGGTGTCTTCGGCGATACCTTTGATGGCGTTGAGCGACTCTTTCTCGGAGTAACCCAAAGCCGTTAGTGCCTGGAGGATATCCGCTTGACTATTGGGTCTGGTCATTCCTGTGTCGACCAGGCTATCGGATCCAAATTTGCCTTTGAGTTCTAGCATCAGGCGTTCGGCGGTTTTTTTACCGATGCCGGGAACGCGGGTCAGTCTGCCGGCCTCTTGCATGGATACCGCTTGGGCCAAATCGTTGACAGACATACCCGATAAAACGGCGAGCGCCATGCGAGCACCGATACCACTGACTTTGATTAATTCACGAAAGGCTCGTCGTTCTTGCTCGGTGGCAAATCCGAAGAGCAAGTGAGCGTCTTCGCGCACCACCAGATGGGTCAGCAAGGTGACCTCTTGACCGATCTCGGGCAAACCATAAAGGGTTGACATCGAAACGTCGAGCTCGTAACCCACGCCGCCTACGTTCAGTCCCACGCGAGGGGGTGACTTCTCGAATAAAACACCGGTTAATCGACTGATCATTTCTGTTCCCTTGAAGTGATTGAGCGACGCAGCCGCCCGCCGCGCACGCTGGCCTTGGATGATCGGCTCGCTGCGGTTGCCCAGCCTTGGTTGTTTAGCGCTGCTGAAAGCGGGGCCATGTGTGCGTGACAAATGGCACAGGCAAGGGCGTCAGCTGGATCAGAGCCTGGCACTGCGCTAAGCGTTAACAACCGTTGCACCATGTCTTGCACTTGTTGTTTGGCTGCTTTGCCATGGCCCACAACCGATTTTTTAATCTGCAGTGCGGTGTATTCGTGGACCACGAGGTCACTGTCCGCCAACGCGCAAAGCGCAGCGCCACGCGCCTGGCCGAGTAAAAGGGTGGACTGCGGGTTGGCGTTGACGAAGACAATTTCAAGGGCAGCGACATCCGGCTGGGTTTGCCTGGCGACCTCACGCAGATTATCCAGAATCACATGCAGACGGTCGGGCAAGCTCGCCTCGCTAGGGATTACGATGGTGCCACTACTGACATACTGAAGTTTGGAGCCAACGATATCAATGACACCAAATCCAGTTCGCCTCAAGCCAGGATCGACACCTAAAATTCGCATGATGGGCTCTTTGCCTAATGCCTGAAATGACGCATACCGGTTAGCACCATCACCACGTCGCGCTCATCAGCGGCCGCGATGACTTCATGATCGCGCATGCTGCCGCCGGGTTGAATGACGCACGATGCACCGGCATCAACTACCACATCTAGGCCATCGCGAAACGGGAAGAAGGCATCGGAGGCAACCGCACTGCCGGCCAAAGACAGCTGGCCGTTCTGGGCTTTGATGCTGGCAATACGAGCCGAATCGACACGGCTCATCTGCCCGGCACCAACGCCAAGCGTCATGCCTTCGTGTGCAAAGACGATGGCATTGGATTTAACAAATTTAGCAACGCGCCAAGCGAACAACAGATCAGCCATTTGTTGTGCCGAGGGTTGCCGTTTGGTCACGACTTTCAAGTCGTTGTCGTCGAGTAATTGCGAGTCTGGGGTTTGGATTAACCAGCCACCACCCACGCGTTTGACATCAATATCGTTGTGCTGGTGACCCATTGGGACCTCAAGGACACGAACGTTTTTCTTGTTCTGTAAGACCGCAAGCGCGGCGCCATCAAACCCTGGTGCGAGTAAAACCTCTACAAACTGGGCGCTGACTGCTTCGGCGGTGGCAGCGTCAACCGGCCGGTTGAAAGCAATGATGCCGCCAAAGGCAGAGGTTGTATCCGTGCGAAAGGCCTTTTGGTAAGCCTCGTAGACATCTGCGCCAACAGCAACGCCACATGGATTGGCGTGTTTGACGATGACGCAAGCCGCCTTCTCGAAGCTGCGCACGCAGTCCCAAGCCGCGTCGGCATCGGCAATGTTGTTGTAAGAGAGTGCCTTGCCTTGCAACTGACGATAATTACCTAAAACGCCAGCAGGAACATTTGGGTCGCGGTAGAACGCTGCAATTTGTTGTGGGTTTTCTCCGTAGCGTAAGGTTTCTTCGCGATGCAGCTGCAGCGTTAAGGTCCGTGGCCACGTTTCTCTTTCAGGCACGGACGCAGGGGCGGGCTCTTGCGCGACCAGACTGCTGAGATAAGCCGTGATGGCACCATCGTAGGCGCTCGTATGGGCATAGACTTTTGCCGCAAGCTTGAGCCGCAACGCAAAGCTCGTTTGCCCATGGTGCTGGTCCATGTCTTGAAGCACTTTGTTGTAGTCCGTTGGATCTATGACGGCCGTGACGCCACCCGCTGGGGTGCCATGATTTTTGGCGGCGGCTCGTAGCATCGCGGGTCCGCCAATATCGATGTTTTCGATGGCGTCGTTGAATGTGCAGTCGGGTTGGTTGATCGTCTCACGAAAGGGATAAAGATTCACCACCAACAAATCAATACGATCAATGCCGTGTTGTTCGAGCGTTTTGAGGTGTTCTGCGTTATCACGACGCGCGAGCAGACCGCCATGGATTTTGGGGTGTAACGTCTTTATACGGCCATCGAGCATCTCAGGCGAGCCGGTGTGTTGTGCCACTTCGGTGACGGGGAGCCCCGCCTTCTTCAGTAGTTCGGCGGTGCCACCGGTTGATAGCAAACGCACACCGCGCTTGTGCAAAGCGCGCGCGAATGCCTCGACGCCGGATTTATCAGAAACAGAAAGCAAAGCTGTTTGGATTTTCATGTGATTCGGTCAACATCAAAGGGAGATAAAAATGAAGCGTGAACTGAGGTTTGGCGACAGATCAGACTAGTCGATCAATTGGTGGGCAATCAATTTTTTTCTTAATGTATTACGGGTGATTCCCAATAGTTGAGCGGCTTTGGATTGGTTGCCCTGTGCTCGGTTCATGGCGGTTTGTAGCAGCGGTTTTTCCACACAGGACATCACCATGTCCCACATGCCAGACGGCTCAATGTCACCTAGATCGTTTAAGTAGTGTTCTAGGTTTAACCGCACTGATTCATCTAGAGGGGTGATTTTTTTTATCATGGGTCTTTTTCAGATCAGGCCGCGGCTCGTTGGTGATTGATATGACCGTCTTGTGCAGCCAAGACTTGATTAAACCATCTCGCGACCGCTTGGGATTGTTCGACAGTGTTCTCGATGGTATTTATTTGAGCAATCATCTTGTGACCCTCAGGCAAATTCCGCATGTACCAACCAATGTGTTTGCGAGCGGTCTTGACCCCGACCCGCTCGCCATAAAAGCCGTAATGGTCGTCAAGGTGTGTCAGTAAGTGGTCACGCGCTTCACTGAGTAGGATAGGAGGGTGTGGTTCGCCGGTTTTTAAATAGTGGTCGATTTCGCGAAACAGCCAGGGTCGCCCCATCGCAGCGCGACCTACCATCACGGCGTCAGCACCCGTGTAATCGAGCACTTGTCTTGCTTTTTCCGGGCTGGTGATATCACCGTTAGCGATGATCGGTATGTTTACCGCCGCTTTGACCGCTTTGATCGTGTCATATTCGGCTTGCCCCTCGTACAAGTCTGCTCGCGTACGTCCGTGTAAGGTGAGCGCGGCAATGCCGAGTGACTCAGCCAGTTCAGCGATACGCACGGCGTTACGGCTGAAACGATCCCAGCCGGTTCGTGTTTTGAGAGTGACGGGTACGCCGTGCGGCTGACACGCCTGCACGACACGGTCTAGGATGCGTTTGACTAAGTCTTCATGCCTTAAGAGTGCTGACCCGGAGGCCGCTTTACAGACCTTTTTGACCGGACAGCCCATATTGATGTCAATGATGCGCGCGCCCTTTTCAATATTAAAAACAGCGGCCTGCGCCATCATTTCCGGATCTGCACCGGCAATTTGGACGGTGATGGGATCCATTTCACCATCGTGATTCAAGCGTCTGGCGGTTTTAACGCTATCCCACAAGGCTGGATTACTGGCGGCCATTTCGCATACCGCGTGGCCGGCACCAAGTCGTTTACATAGCTGTCGGAACGGGCGATCGGTCACCCCAGCCATAGGGGCAACGAAAACGTTATTTTGGAATGTCCACTGACCGATATTCATCAAGTCATTGTATAAGACCACGGGTCATCTGTTTGCGTCTTTTGACAACGAGTCAATCAAACCTAAGACCGAAGCCCTTGCATCAAATGGCGTGCCAGGGGTGCCCGCAGTGCGGGTAAGGTGTCAAGTGCTAGCAGTGCCAAACCCGCACCATGCTCGACGATCGGTTGCTTGGTAACGAAAACACTGGAAAGTAAGTTGGTCAAACCCACGGTCACGTTGCGGTCGGGTTGGCGAAGTTTTTCGTAAATGCCCAGACTTCTGCCGGGATCGCGTATCGGTGAGGCCATCCAGTCACGTAAACAATGGGCGAGTGTTGCCACATCGCGTAGCGCCAGGTTTAGGCCTTGACCCGCGACGGGGTGTAATGTTTGTGCGGCATTGCCGACGTTAACGACCCGACCTTGAACGGGTTCAGGAGAGATGCTTTTGTAGAGTGGGTAAGCCTTGAAGGATGTAAGTGCTTTAAAGGAACCCAGTCGATCACCGAAGGTCGCTTGCATGGCTTCTGAAAAGGCGTCGGTAGGCATCTTCACCAGCTGTTGCGCGTGCTCGGGGGTACAACACCAGACGATCGATTGGGCGCCGTTTTGGTCTGGGTGCGGTAGAACGGCAAAAGGACCTTCACGGGTGAATCGCTCATAGGCCCAACCCGCCCGAGGTTGACTGACTTCGGCCAAGCCAAGCAGGGCCATTTGAGTCGGCATTTCATCGCCGGGTTGGTGGTTCATGCCATCGGCTCTGACGGCTAGCTTTGCCTGAATATCGTGTTGCCCGGCGGTCACACAGACGTGATCACCGTGAGCCTGGGCGTGGGCGGCATGGCCTGTTACGACCGTTACGCCGGATGCCATGGCTGCCGAGAGCAAGGTCTCGTGTAGTTGTGCGTACCGCAAAACATGACCGAGGGCTGGCACGCCAAAGTCTTCGTGGCGGATCAATGTGCGTCCTAATCGGCCCTTTTGCGATACGTGTATGGTCTCTATGGGTGCGACACCATTAGGCCAGGCATCCAGATCATGTAACAACACACGACTGCCCTCGTTGACGGCAATCACACGGGTATCGTTAGCTACGGTGAGGTCATAACGAGATGTTTGCTCTGCTTGAAACAAGATGACACGCTCGGCTTGTGGGGCTAGGCGTGCCAGCAAGATAGCGAGGGCACTACCCGCAGGGCCACCACCAATAATGGCGACGTCAAATTCGGCCGTGTCTGATGGGGTTGTGTTTTGCGCTGTTGGGTCTGTTTGGATCATGGCAATGCTGATGTGTCGTGAGTCGTCTCTAAGCATGAGAATACGTGATTTAAAGCCATACTGCGATTAAACTCTGCACATGAATAATGTTGACACCAATGAAACGGCAGCGTCGGATGCCGCTCAAGATGTAACTGAAGCGGCTCACGGAGCGTTTGCTGCGCCGCACGCGACAGCGTCTTCGCCCATGATAAAAAGTAAGGTTCTGGCAGGATTGCTGGCATTCTATGGTGGATGGTTTGGTGCCCATTGGTATTACTTGGGGCGTCGCCGCCCGTGGCTTCTGACGCTCTTAGCCGTTGTCATGCTCACTATCGCGCTGCAATCGCCTGTTTGGTGGGACAGCCCAGCTTTGTTTATTGTGTTCATACCCGCCGTGGCGGGTTTTATAGAAGCATTGGTTTTGTGCTTGATGCCAGACGAAAAGTTTGACGCTCGCTATAACCCAGGCTACCAGCGGGTTGGTCATACGGGATGGGGGCCAGTGTTGGTTTCGATATCAGGGCTATTGATTGGTACGGTCTTGACATTGTTCGGCTTGGCACATGTCATTCTGCATATTTGGGTGCGTCTTGGCTGGCTTGATGGCCTCAACCTATAAGCGGTTAGATTCAGTCCGTTTGTTGCATTAGCGCTTCAATCGAGGCTCGATCAACGGGTACGCCACGGGTCAACAGATCGCAGCCGTTAGGGGTAACCAGTGCATCATCTTCGATTCTGATGCCAATACCCCAAAAAGCATTGGGTACGTTATCGGCTTGACGAATATACAAGCCCGGTTCAATCGTGAGCACCATACCGGGTTCCAGTGGGCGCCAGTCGGGCTCATTAACCCCGTCCTCAGGTAATCGATATGGACCAACATCATGGACATCGAGGCCGAGCCAGTGGCCGGTGCGATGCATATAAAACGGCTGATAGCGCTTGTTCTCAATCACGTCGTCGAGCGAGCCGCTAAGAATCCCCTCATCAATTAGACCTTGGGACAACACCGCCACCGCGGCTTCGTGGCCGGCGTTAAAAGAAACACCAGGCTTTGTCTGCGCCACCGCGGCTTGTTGGGCCGCTAAAACGATGTCATACAAAGCCGCTTGGGGACCGGTGAATCGACCGCTGACCGGAAAGGTGCGGGTGATATCCGAAGCATAGCCATGGAGCTCGCAACCGGCATCAATAAGCACCAAGTCATTTTCTTTCATGATGCTCGCACCCGCTTGGTGATGCAAGATACAGGCATTGGCACCCGCTGCAACGATGCTTTGATAAGCCGTGTCTTGGGCACCCGCCTGTAAAAAAACCCGTAGGAGCTCGGCTTCAAGAAAACGTTCTGTCAAACCAGGTTTGGCTGCTCGCATGGCCTCACAATGCCCGGCTGCCGCGATCTCGGCGGCTTGTCTCATGAGTGCCTGCTCTTGGGTGTCTTTGACCAAGCGATGCTGGCTCAAAACGGGTGTGAGATCGAGCCAACGCCAAGGAACCTGCCGCAAGCCCCGGGCTTGCTTTCGGGTGGTGTCGATCCAACGTTGAATCTGCGCTGGCAGATCCTTGATCGCGCTGCGGTGAAGCGGCGCAAATATCGTAGACTCTCCCGCCAGTATCGAGGGCAGATAACTGGCGAGCGTGTCATTGGCGAGCGCTTGATCAAAGCCAAAGATTTCTTGCGCAGCGTCCGGCCCAAACCTGAGCCCATCCCAGATCTCGGTTTCAGACTCTTTTGGCTGACAAAACAGAACCGATTGAGTTGAACCATCTGCTTTGGCGAGCAATACCAGCCAAGCGTCAGGTTCGGTGAACCCGGTTAAGTAATAAAACTGGCTGTCAAACCTGAAGGGAAAAGGATTGGTGCCATTGCGTGGATGCAAGCCCCCTGTCGGTAATATAGCGACGCCGCCGCCTTGCGCTTGCATCCATTGCAAGACGCGGGCGCGACGTGACTGGTAAACGTGGGTTTCATGGACGGGGTAGGTTAGGCTCATCTCTGTGCTGTCTCTGTGCTTCAATTTATCTGGTCATTATCAAACTTCCGATAATGTGATACTACAATCAATCGTTGTTGCGCACGAGTACGCTCGAATTTCTAAAGGGTTGTTGGCATGGATCCGTTGAGTTGGTTGATTCCTTGGGAGTTTTCTCCAGCGCTGTTGTTGTGCTTTGCCATCGGTATTTACCTGTTTGTGCGTGGGCAACGCGTACACAAAGTAAGTCGTGCGCGGCAAGTCTTTTTTTGGACAGGCGTGGTTTTGCTTTACCTGTCGATGCATACCTTGCTCGATTACTACGCCGAACGCATGTTTTTCATGCACCGGATTCAGCATTTGGTCCTGCATCACTTGGGCCCTCTGGTTCTCATGGCCGCTTATCCGGGCTCTGTGATGCGCGCCGGTCTACCCCTCAGTTGGCGCCATCGCTTGCGTCGATTCAATCAAACAGCCCCTGGCCGCGCGATTATCGCTGTTTTAACAAACCCTATTTTTGTGCCGGCGCTTTTCGTCTTTTTAGTGATCGTCTGGTTAATTCCGTCGGTTCAGTTCTATTCCATGTTGGACTGGCGTCTCTATCGCCTGATGAACTGGTCTGTGGTTATCAGTGGGTTCATGTATTGGAATTTGATTCTCGATCGACGGCCTTCGCCACCGGCTGCGATGAGTCCGGGCGGTCGTGTGGTTTCGCCGATTATCACCATGGCGCCACAAATGGTAGCAGGCGCGGTGATCGCGTTTACTGAGCGTGATCTCTACCCATTGTTTGACTTGTGTGGTCGGGCGATTCCGATGGCAGCGACCACCGATCAAAGTATTGGCGGTTTAACCATGTGGATTCCCGCGGCGCTCACAGAGGTCATTGGACTGCTGGTTGCATTGCAAACCGTGATGCGACTCTCAGCCAAGGGACGTTGGGGCAATAAGCAGCCACCGCCGACGCGCAAGCGCGTTTCCGCTGCCACTGGCTAGCGCCGAGCGGCAGCGGTCCGAGGTCTCAAGCTTTCAGGTTGTGGTACTTGCGGCCAATGGCGACAGTCGCTGCAAACATGCCGGCCTTGTTGCCACAGTCATAACGCACGCCGTCATAACGGTACGCAAAAACAGGTTTCTCATTCATGAGCGATGCGATGCCGTCGGTGAGCTGGATTTCGCCACCTGATCCGGCTTGGGTGCGACGCAAATGCGCGAAAATTCTCGCGTCCAGCACGTAGCGCCCAACAACGGCAAGATTGGACGGGGCATCGGCCGGCGCAGGTTTTTCTACAATCGCATTGACTTTTTCAGTCCTATTGTCGATTTTGCTGCTTGAGACGATGCCGTATTTGTTGGTGTCTTGCGCAGGGACTTCTTCAACACCAAGAATGCTGCCTTGGTGCGTTAAGGCGGTGTCGATCAGTTGGCTCAATACCGGTTTGTTGGCGTCGATCAGGTCATCGGCCAATAACACGGCAAAGGGCTCGTCGCCAACAATGGGGGCGGCCGTTAAGACGGCATGGCCTAACCCTAGCGGTGCCGATTGGCGAATGTAGATACAGTTCACATGGTTGGGTAATATGTCGCGCACAATCGAAAGAAGCGCATGTTTCCCTTTGCGCTCGAGCTCGATTTCAAGCTCTGGCGCCGCATCAAAATGATCCTCAATGGACCGCTTGCTGCGCCCAGTCACAAAAATGAGGTCGGTCACGCCTGCCGCAACAGCCTCTTCGACAGCGTATTGAATGAGTGGCTTATCAACGACAGGTAGCATTTCCTTTGGCATGGCCTTGGTCGCAGGTAAGAAGCGGGTGCCGAGGCCCGCGACAGGAAATACAGCTTTTCGGACAGGGCGCATAGAAATTTCCAGAACTTTATATAAGAGGCTTTATCATAAAGGAATGAAATGGCAAGTTGACACACAGCGATGGCTCGGTTCGTTTGTTTTAACGGCCGCTGCGCTCGGCACCCTTGCGATTGCGCCTCAGGCTCAGTCTCAACCGTCTGGACTGCCGTCCATTGGGGCAACCTCGGGCGTTGATTTGTCACCGGCGTGGGAGCAGCGATTAGGCGATTTGATTATTGCTCAAGGCCGTCGTGACCCAAGCTTTGTGCATGACGCAGAGCTTAATCAGTACCTCAACGACATGGGCAACCGCTTAGCCCGCTATGCTAGCGGCAGTGTGCCCCGTATCGAGGTGTTTGGCGTAAAAGACCCCGCTTTTAATGCCTTCGCGTTGCCTGGCGGATATATCGGTATTAACACGGGTCTGATCGTGCAAGCTGATTCTGAAGCGGAAGTTGCAGGCGTGATGGCCCACGAAATTGCGCACGTGACACAAAGACACATTGCCCGTGGTCTGACGCAGAGTCAGCAAAGTGAGAGACTTGCTATGGCGACCATTGCGGCATCGCTGCTGGCGGCGCTGGCCGGGGGAGTGGACATGGCAGCTGGCGTAGCGGCATTTGGTCAGGCAGCCGCTATTGACCAGCAGCTGGGCTTTTCGAGAGCCGCAGAGCGCGAAGCCGATCGGATCGGCTTTCAGATGTTGAGTCAGTCTGGCTACGACCCCAATGGTTTGCAGGATATGTTTGCCAAGTTGATGCGCTCTGCACAAATGAATGTCAGCGCATCGGGCAACAATTACCTGAGTACTCACCCACTCAGTATCGATCGCATGACTGACATGCAGAACAGAACGCAGACAGCGCCTAAAAATCAGTATCAAGACTCGACGGCATTTTGGTATGTGCGTGGCAAGGCCTTGATCTTGCAAACCCAGTCGCGCCGGGCCCTTTCACGCGTCGTTGAGCAATTACAGGACGAGGGCCGACGCTTTGGCGGGGTGAAACGTTCAGCGGCATGGTGGGCTTTGTCTGAGCTTGCATTGCAGTCAAAACAATACGCTGATGCGCGTCGCTTCCTTGGCTACGCCAGGAAAGGGGTGTCGAGTAATCCCTATCTTGCAAGGCAATCTGTCGCCATCGAACTGGCAGAAGGTGATGCGCAAAAGGCCCTGATTGTTGCTGACCAAGCGTTGGCAAGTTGGCCTCAGCATCGTGCCCTAGCGGAACTGAAAGCAAAAAGCCTGCAGTCGCTTGGTCGTCACGCCGAAGCAGCGAAATTTTTAGAGAATCAAACCAAAAAATGGCCTGTCGAAGCGCCTCGACTTTACGAGATGATGGCGCAAAATCTTTTGGCGGCAAATCAGCCCGTTCAGGCCCGCGTGGCCATGGCTGATTACTACGTATTGACGGGTGCTTATCCTGCTGCCATGGCGCAACTGCAACAGGCAAGGGATATGAGTGATGACTTCCACGCAAAGTCCAAGTTGGATGTTCGTATCCGAGCCTTGAGCGAACGCATGGCCAGTGAGCAAGAGGTTTTAGAGCGATTCAGTGGCTAACGACGTCTTTTTTACTGCGGCTGGGCTGATTGAAAAAAACGCGCGAGCCTAGCCGGCAACCAGTTTAAATGTCCGGGGAATCGACCCGTGGTGAATCCAACATGTCCGCCTTGTGCAGGCTGGTGTAAGGTCACATGCTCACTGGCTTCCTCTGTGCTTGGCAAGGAAGGTTCCGGGATGAAGGGATCATTACGCGCATTGATGATAAGCGTCGGGATCTTGATATAGGGCAACCAAGGCTTGCCTGAGGCTTTTTCCCAATATTCCTGAGCATTCGCAAAGCCATGCATAGGCGCTGTGTAGGTGTCATCAAAGTCGCGTAGCGTCTGCGCACGCGTTAACCGAGTGACGTCAATGGCCCCCGGAAAACGAGCAGCCTTTTCCAGTGTTTTGGGGCGCATGGTTCGCAGAAAATGTCGGGTGTAGAGTTGCCGACACAACCAGTCTTGACTTAATCGGTTGCCAGCGGCAACCAAGTCTGTGGGCGCTGAGACACTAACAGCGGCATGGATCGTACGGGTTTGTTCAGCGTGTTCACCCAGATACTTCAGTAAAGCGTTGCCGCCCAGAGAAACCCCAGCAACATGCCAACGGGCGTGAGGGGCTCGCGTTTGAACCGCATTCATGATGAACCCGACCTCTTCGCTGTCGCCCGAATAGTAGGCCCTTGCCAAGCGATTGGGCACCCCTGAGCATCCCCGAAAGTGAGCCAAGACCACCAACCAGCCCCGAGCTCGGAAATACTGCATGATCGATTGCGCATAACGGCTCGAGCTGCTGCCTTCCAGGCCATGTAAAAGCACCAGTGCCGGACTGTCTTCCGATTCCGCGATGACCTGGCGATCCCGCTGGTTAATCCATCGCTCGGCCGCAGATGATTTGGGTAGCCCCTCTTGTTCGATTGGTGTGTCTCGAGGGTTGGTGGCAATGCCGGGCGCACTCCAATCAAAATCCAAGAAGTCGCCATCAGGCGTATCGACTCTCTCCCGGACGAATCGCACACGGTTGGTCGGGGCGAACAAAGCGCCATACAGTGTCTGCAGGTGTCCCCCCGGTAACCAACGGGGACTGGGACACGGCGATGAGTCTATTAAGGCCGGCAAGGCGCTATTCCTGCTTCAATGTAAGGTTCCAGGGGAGTCATGCAGATCTAAAGCCCCAGCTCTTTCTGGCGCCGCACTCGCGTGGTGTAAAACCATCCGCCAGCCGCTGGTATCTTTATGAAATACGTTGGTGGCATAACAATAAGCAAACTCAGTGCCGGATGGGCCCTGGGCCTTAATCAATTCAACGAGGGTGTTGGTCGTACCGAGCATGGTGTGCAGTGTCACGCACTTGGATGTTTCGATGTGCAGACCCCCATGTTGCAGAATTTGTTCCCAAGACTCGCGCACAGCCAAATGACCGATCAGTCTGAGGCCACCTGGATGCACACAAACCACCTCCTCGTTGTCGGACCAAACACGCATCACGCCTTCGACGTCACCGCGCGCCAAGGCCTCATAGAATGCCTGTTCGGCCTCAGTTGCGGTAGCGAACATGGTAGAAATCAGTGCCCATGACCGTGTAGAACGGTACCAGGAGCCAGGGTGTATACCGTGCCGCAATAGGGGCACTTAACGGACCCTGTCTTCGTGACATCCAAGAAGACCCTTGGATGCATGCTCCATAAAGGGGCCTTATCACCGGGGCAATGCAGCGGTAGGTCTTGCGCAGTAACCACTACCGCTTGCGATTTCAAAGCCTCGTCGCCATCATTGGGCTTGGCGTCTTCTTCACCAACTGGCTGTGTCATCCTATCGCTTCCCTGTGATTTCGAATAAGCAACAATTGTACCAAGCACGGCACTACAATCTCATTAAAGATTGCTCAGTATGCCCGTCGGTTAGCGTCGTTCGAACGACCGATATGTTTTGTCTCATCAGGAACTTTTGTGTCCGAACCATCTAATTTGAGTTTACAGGCTGAAAAAAAACAGGCGATCCATGAAGGATTAATTGCTGTTCGGCCGGCGTTGATTGCCACTTTTACCTGGGGATTGGTCACGGGCGTGGCGATGGTGAAGTCCGGGCTTACTGAAAGTGCTGCCGTGGCCATGACGTTGTTGGTCTACGCCGGTTCAGCTCAACTGACCTCTTTACCGTTGATTGCCGCTGACGCGCCGCTCTGGTTGATATTTGCCGCTGGTTGTATCGTTAATTTACGGTTTTTGATTTTTAGCGCAGCCTTGCAACCTTATTTTAGGTCCTTGCCGTGGTTCAAGCGGATCACCTACGGTTATTTCACAACCGATATGGCGTTTGTTCTATTCATGCCACGTTTTGGCGAAGCCAGTGAAAAAGGCACGTATTTTCAGCGTTGGTTCTTCTTGTCGACCATCATCCCGGGCTGGTTGACTTGGCAGTCCTCTTCTTTAATTGGGGTTGCACTGGGATCGCTGGTCCCTAGTGAGTGGGCATTGGATTTTGCTGCGGTATTGGCTTTGCTGGCCATCACCATTCCCTTGGCAAATAGCCGTCCAATGATGGTCTCTATGTTGGCAGCAGGTTTGACAGCGTGGATATCGCAGCCTTTGCCCTTGAGACTTGGTTTGTTGGCAGCGGTGGTGGTGGGTATTGTGGCGGGTATCTGGGCCGAGAAATCAATGAGAAAGGAGTGGCGCTGATGGAGTCGTTCGATTGGTATATCTATGGTGCCATTGGCTTATTGGCTCTTTGCACTTTTTTGACGAGAGCCTCGTATCACTTGTTTGGTCATCGGGTACCTCTAGGGGATGATGTCAGGCGCGCATTGCGATATGCGCCTGCTGCAGCATTAACAGCGATTATCGTCCCCGCTGTATTGCCATGGACTGACCAAGCACTCGGTACGGTCTTGGATGAAAAGATTTTTGCTGCGCTGATTGCGGTATGGCTATATCAGCGTACTCATAACAACTTAATCATGATCATTGGCGGTATGGCAGCCTTTTGGATTATTCGTGCCATTTTTGGGTAATGCCGCGATTTCGGATGGTTTCCGAGGCAAACCATGAGATTCTTACTCAGTTATCCCTGAGTTGCAGTACACTTTGGGCTGGTTTTTTAGCTTCTATCAATGACACCTCAAAACAGCACATCCCCAGCCCTCGGTTCCCCTGGTAACGACGCAGACACTTCTGCAGCCACGGTTGAACCTGTCTCCAACTTTGAAACGTTAGGTTTGCACGACGCAATCCTAAAAGCAGTCAAAGACACCGGCTATACAACGGCGACCCCCATTCAAGCGCAAGCCGTTCCAGTCGCCATGACGGGTCAGGATGTGATGGGTGCGGCCCAGACGGGGACCGGCAAGACAGCTGCCTTTACTTTGCCGATCTTGCACCGCTTAATGCCTTTTGCGAGCGCAAGCGCATCACCCGCCCGACACCCAGTCAGGGCACTTATTTTGACACCCACCCGAGAGCTCGCTGATCAGGTTTATGAAAGTGTGCGTCGCTACGCCAAGCACACCCCGCTTCGTTCAACCGTGGTATTTGGCGGTGTCGATATTGGTCCACAGAAAGTCGCATTGCGTAACGGGTGTGAAGTATTGATTGCAACACCGGGTCGGTTGCTTGACCACCTGAGTCAAAAGACGGTGAACTTATCGCAAGTGGGTATTTTGGTGCTCGATGAGGCCGATCGGATGCTGGACATGGGTTTTTTGCCGGATCTAGATCGCATCATTCGCACATTGCCAAGTGGGCGTCAAACGCTTTTGTTTTCTGCGACATTTAGCAATGAGATTCGTAAGTTAGCCCGTACTTACATGAATCACCCGGTTGAACTGGCGGTGTCTCAAAAAAATGCCACTGCCGACACCGTGACTCAAATTGCTTATCCCGCGCAGGGCGATCAAAAGCGTGCCGCGGTGGTGCATTTGGTGAAATCACGCAAACTCAACCAAGTCATTGTGTTTTCCAACACAAAAATTGGTACGGCGCGTTTGGCCCGGCAACTCGAAGCAGACGGTATCCGAGCTGAGTCAATCCATGGTGATAAAACCCAGGCAGATCGTATCAAAGCGCTCGATGCTTTCAAAGCGGGTGAGTTAGAAGTCTTGGTGGCAACGGATGTGGCCGCCCGAGGCCTCGATGTGGCTGGTGTGCCTTGTGTGATCAACTATGACCTGCCCTACAACGCCGAAGATTATGTTCATCGTATCGGACGTACGGGACGCGCGGGCGCCAAAGGGGATGCGATCTCCTTGTATGGTCCCTCAGAAGAAAAGTTGTTGGTAGATATTGAAAAGCTGACGCGTCAAACCATGACACGGGGTGTGTTGGATTTGCCAACGACGGCTACCTCTAGCCGTCCGAGCCGTTCAGCCACGAGTCGCCGTGAGGCGCCAGCCAAGCCGGCTGCGCGTTCGTCTGGTCGACCCAAACCGCCAGTGGACGACTTTTTTTCCAAACCCTACGAACCGGCTGTTTCACACGCTGCAAATGCTGGTAAAACCACACCGCAGCAAGCCACTAAAGCAAAGTCAAAGCCAGCGGTCGGGGTTTTATTGGGTGCCAGTCGCACAAACTTGAGCAATGCTGACGAAGTCGTCAAGGTCGATAAGTCTGAGAATTCTGAAAAGTCTGAAAAGTCTGACCAATAGCGCGTGCTTTATTCGCCACCACCGTTCATGAGCGCTTCGCGTATGTTGGGTAGATTAGTGGTCACAGCATCTTCACTTGTTGGCTCGCTTAAGGTTTGTAGCAAGCGCTCGAGTTGACTGATGTGGGGTAGCATTGTGCCGAAGAAAAGCACTTGATTTTTTTGCTCTATCAGGATCGTGGGAAAGTTTTCTACATCTTCATCACCGAGCAGTAATGGATATTCTTCGATATCTGCCCAGACAAAGACCGCTTCTGGAAATGACGCCGCGAGCTGAGCGAACTTTTCACGATAGATGCCACACGTATCACACCATTCTGCGCAAAAGCAAACCACGAGTTTTTCATGGGTGGTCACCGCGCGGGGTAGTTCCGGATGGTTAGGTAAATACAAGGTCATGGCTACAAAGAATTTGTTTGTTTGTCTATGATAACGATCTTAATCATTTAACCCAGCATAGGCACGGTTTAATGTCCAACACAGGTAAATTTTCAAACTTAACAGCGCCCGTGCCCTTGACGCGTGACATCGGCCAAGCTTTCTGGCGAGCCCTGAAATCGCAATTTCATCCCCGCATGCTACTCGCTCTTTTTTTACCCGTGGTGGTGACTTTGTTGCTCGGCATGGTTTTGCTTTGGTTTGGTTGGACACCATTGACCGAATGGCTATCTGGTTTATTGACTGAATCGTCGGCACCGTCTGCCATTGAACCTTGGATTAGCACGGCTGGTTTTTTGGCGCTCAAGGCATGGCTCATCCCCATAGCCGCGTTCGTGATTCTGATGCCTGTTGCCGGTATTGTTGGTTTGGCCGTAGCGGCGGTATGGATCATGCCTTTGGTTTTGGCGCACGTTGGGAGAAAGGATTACCCAGATTTGGTCCCCAAAGGAAAACACGCGGTTATTTTGAGTGTATGGAACGCCATCTGGGTAAGTGTTTTGTTTGTCGGTGGCTGGCTCATTACATTACCGCTTTGGCTTATTCCCCCCCTCGGATTGGTTTTGTCGCTTTTTTGGTGGTCGTTTGCCTTCTCAAGAATGATGCGTGTCGATGCGCTCGTTGATCATGCTAGCCCAGCAGAGCGTAAAGTGCTTTGGCGTGAGCGTAATGCGGGATTCTGGTGGTTGGGTTTTGCGTGCGCCGTATTGAATTTGTTTCCCCCTGCATGGATTTTTTTACCCGTCTTTTCGGGTTTGGTATTCGTGCATTTTGGCTTCGAGTCGCTCAGGGATTTGCGCCGCAAGGCAGCTGACCCATCCGTCATCGAAGTGTCTTAATACAAACATGGATCGTACAAATGTCAGTCGATATTCCCGTTGGCTTAGCCAAACGCCCTAAATTTGGCATGATTATTGTCGGTGATGAGATCTTGTCAGGTCGACGGCAAGACAAACACTTTTCGAAAGTTGTCGAGTTGTTATCGGCGAGGGGACTCGGTTTGTCGTGGGTACGCGTGCTACCCGATGACCGCGAAATTCTGACGCAAGCCCTGCGTGAAACGTTTGCTAGCGAAGATTTGGTCTTTTGTTGTGGTGGAATCGGTGCCACTCCGGACGATCACACGCGACAAGCCGCCGCCGCTGCATTAAATCTTCCGTTGCAACTGCACCCAGTGGCAGAAAGAGAAATCACACTGCGATGCGCGGAGATGGCCGAAGCAGGTCAAGGCAGCGCTGACATGACACTGATAGAGAATCAGCGACGCTTGCAAATGGGTACTTAT
>CBFHKV010000018.1:0-35673 GCA_965656505.1 Burkholderiaceae bacterium
CCCACATTGTCATCACCTTTCTCGAAGGAACCCACGTTACGGGGGTTTTCGTAATGATCGAGTACTTTTTCACTGTAAGCCATGATATTTACCTCCTTGTCTTGATTGCCAGTTGTTGATTAGTGCGAGGCCCACTGCACTGATTCCAAATCGACCCCTTCCTTGACCATTTCCCAAAGGGGTGACATATCGCGTAGCTTTTCCACGCGCTGCTTCAGCAGGCTAATCGCGAAATCCACCTCAGCTTCGGTGGTAAAACGCCCCATCGTAAAGCGAATAGAGCTGTGAGCCAGTTCGTCGTTACGACCGAGGGCCCGAAGCACATAAGAAGGTTCCAAACTGGCTGATGTACAGGCAGATCCACTTGAGACAGCCAGCTCTTTGAGGGCCATGATAAGTGACTCGCCTTCCACATAGTTAAAACTGATATTCAAGTTGTGTGGCACACGCTTTTCAAAGTCGCCATTGAGATAAACCTCATCAATTTCCTGAGCCCCTTTCCACAGACGGTCGCGCAGCATGCGCACGCGCTCATTCTCGGTAGCCATTTCGATCTTGGCCAAACGAAATGACTCGCCCATGCCGACAATCTGGTGAGTGGCTAATGTGCCTGAACGAAAGCCGCGCTCATGACCGCCACCATGCATTTGTGACTCAATTCTGATGCGGGGCTTGCGGCGGATATATAGGGCGCCAATACCTTTTGGGCCATAGGTCTTATGGGCACAAAAGGACATCAAGTCCACTTTCAAGTGCTGCAAATCGATGACCACCTTACCGGTTGCCTGAGCCGCATCCACGTGAAAGATAATGCCCTTTTCGCGGCAAATCTCGCCAATCGTTTCAATATCTTGAATCACCCCAATTTCGTTATTCACAAACATGGTGGAGATCACCACGGTATCGGGGCGAATGGCCGCCTTAAGTACATCTAAATCCACCAAACCATTTTCCATCACGTCGAGGTAGGTCACCTCAAACCCTTCCCGCTCTAATTCACGACAGGGATCGAGGACCGCCTTGTGTTCGGTTTTGACCGTGATGACGTGTTTGCCACGCTCGGCGTAGAAATGCGCAGCGCCTTTGATGGCCAAGTTGTTAGACTCAGTCGCCCCTGATGTCCATACGATTTCTCTAGGGTCCGCATTAACTAAAGCAGCAACGTCCGAGCGGGCTTGCTCAACCGCAGCCTCGGCTTCCCAGCCAAAGGCATGGCTTCGGGAGGCAGGGTTGCCGTAGTGCTCGTAAAGCCAAGGCACCATTTTGTCGACGACTCGGGGGTCAACCGGTGTAGTGGATGAGTAATCAAGGTAAACGGGTTGCACAGACATCAATTAACTCCTAAATCTATCATCAAAAAGTGCTCATTGAATCGCGTCAACTTAAACCGTCACGGACTCACTGGCCTTGCGAGAAAACGGGTCAGCCGCAACGTCAATACTTGCCGGCACACGAACCGTGGTCTCACCAGGCGTTTGGCCACTTTCTTGCAATTGACGCATCCGTTGTTGGTCGACCAAATCCTGTAACGACACAGAATCCAGAAAATCCACCATGGTCCGGTTCAACGCGGCCCACAACTCATGCGTCATACAAATGCCGGGGCGACCATCAGCCCCGCTCGAACAGTCTGTCTTGCCACCGCAGTTGGTAGCATCCATTGGTTCATCAACCGCAAAAATAATATCTGCGACCGTAATATTGCGTGCCAAACGAGCAAGTGTGTATCCACCACCCGGTCCACGCACACTATCCACCAGTTCATGGCGACGCAGTTTGCCGAACAGCTGTTCCAAATAAGACAGCGAAATCGTCTGGCGTTGGCTGATCGCTGACAGCGTAACGGGACCGCTATGCTGGCGAAGCGCCAGGTCGATCATGGCTGTGACTGCAAATCTTCCTTTCGTGGTAAGCCGCATGTCTAAATCCTTTTCGTTGAAATTAATCGGATACTGGAATGCCAAGCGGTCTCGGGGAAGCTTCCCTTCGTTTCATGACCCTTGTCACTACTAACCTGACTAAACGACTCAAGTATAAATTATTTCCGACAAAATTACTCGGACAATCCATCACAGCATTAGGGATATTACGGATACATGGCGCTTACGTGACTGATTCGTAACAGATACACGATGCAAATGTCATGATTACCTAAAGACTTAACATGCAAAAAGACCGCGTCAAACGCGGTCTTTTAGGTAAAAATTAAGACTATTTAATGGTAGTCATGCTTATATTCTTGCTAGCAATATGCTCAGGCAGCCTGATACTGGGTTGCTCTTTTACGAACCAACTCAAGGACGCCCTGACAAGCATCTTCAATGTAATCGAGCACCTTACCGAACCCATCTGGACCACCATAGTAGGGATCCGGCACGGTTGCCTCTTCAAATTCATTGGCAAAGCGCATTAACAACATCAGCTTATGATGGTGAATTTTTGGGCATTGTTGCTGCAACGCAGACAAATTTTCCCAGTCCATCGCCAGAATCAGATCGAATTCTTGGAAATCAGACGGGGTAACTTGCCGAGCCGTCCGTTCAGCGATAGTGTAGCCGCGCTTACTAGCCGCAGCCAACGCTCTTGCGTCGGGCGCTTCACCAATATGGAAACCGTGGGTTCCAGCAGAATCAATTCCAACAATTTCAGCCAAACCCGCTTCATTGAGCATACGACGAAACACGCCTTCAGCACTTGGCGAGCGGCAAATGTTTCCCATGCATACGAAAAGAACTTTTGTCATCATAGATGTAATTTTGAGGGAAAACCCGTAACTTGTCTAGCGATTTTTTGAGAAAAGTTGCAAAATCGTGACAAAATGTATCCATTCATTTTATCTATATTTTCCAATAGCTTACTGCACAATAATGAAGTGTTTTCTAGATAATTTAACGCATGATTTGAGTCGGTGAATCGAAAAAAACTTACAAAATGTGCACACGCACCATCATTGTCATCAGACACCCGATTGCAACACTTGGGCTTTGAGCTGATTTAGCGCGTCTCGGGTCGCAGCGGCTTGTTCAAATTCGAGATTACGGGCATGGTCCATCATGCGTTTTTCCAACGTCTTAAGCGCTTTGGCCACTGACTTTTGATCATCAAGTCGAACGGGCTCATCGAGCATCAGATCGTTTTGCTCCTCTGGCGCCGCCTGAAGCACGCCATCAATAAGCTCTTTAACAGCCTTTTTGATACTTTTTGCCTCGATGCCGTGCGCTTCATTGAATGCCAGCTGCTTGGTCCGCCGTCGCCCTGTCTCGTCTATCGCTTTTTGCATGGAGTCAGTGATCTTGTCACCGTAAAGGATGGCATGGCCCGAAAGGTTGCGCGCCGCCCGGCCAATGGTTTGGATCAAACTACGTTCTGAGCGTAAAAACCCTTCTTTATCGGCATCTAATATCGCAACCAAAGACACTTCGGGAATATCCAGTCCCTCGCGTAGCAAGTTAATGCCCACCAAAATATCGAACGTACCTAACCTTAAATCACGAATAATTTCAACTCGCTCGACCGTATCAATGTCTGAGTGCAGGTAGCGGACCTTAAGCCCCAGTTCGGTCAAATAGTCCGTCAGGTCTTCCGACATTCGCTTGGTCAAGGTCGTCACCAAAATCCTTTCCTGCTTCGCAATGCGGCGCTTGACTTGATCAACCAAGTCGTCGATTTGGGTTCTGGCTGGCAACACTTCGATAATTGGATCCACCAGTCCAGTGGGTCTGACCACTTGCTCAACCACTTGGTCTGCCTTTTGCTCTTCGTATTTGGCTGGCGTGGCGGATACGAACACGGTCTGTCGCATGCGCGCTTCGAACTCTTCCATCTTGAGCGGTCGATTATCAAGCGCCGATGGCAGACGAAAACCGTAATTCACGAGCGTTTCTTTACGCGCACGGTCACCGCGGTACATGCCTCCCAATTGCCCAATGGTGACATGACTCTCGTCGATAAACATCAAGGCATCGGCCGGCAAATAGTCGATCAGGGTGGGTGGCGGTTCGCCTGGCGCTGCACCTGAAAGATGGCGTGAGTAGTTTTCAATGCCTTTACAAAAGCCCAACTCACCGAGCATCTCAAGGTCAAAGCGGGTGCGCTGTTCCAGGCGTTGAGCCTCCACGAGTTGACCGTTATCGACGAATTGTTTCAAACGCTCACGTAATTCTTCTTTAATCGTCTCAATCGCTCGCAAAACCGTTTGCCGAGGTGTGACGTAGTGCGAGCCGGGATAAACGGTAAATCGAGGAACGGTTTGACGCACTTTCCCTGTCAACGGATCAAAGAGCGCCAAAGACTCAATCTCGTCATCAAACATCGTGATGCGTACAGCCAATTCCGCGCTTTCTGCAGGGTAAACGTCTATCACCTCTCCACGGGCTCTGAAGGTGCCCCGCGTAAAATCCGTGTCATTTCGGGTGTACTGCATGGCAACCAAGCGAGCTAGCATTTCTCGGCGCGACAACTTATCGCCTGTGCGCAAAATCAAAACCATGGCGTGGTAATCGGCTGGGTTTCCAATACCGTAGATACAAGACACCGTACCCACAATGACCGTGTCGCGACGTTCTAGCAAGCTCTTGGTCGCCGATAATCGCATTTGTTCGATATGTTCATTGATAGAGGAGTCTTTTTCAATGAATAAATCACGTGACGGCACGTACGCCTCAGGCTGGTAATAGTCGTAATAAGACACAAAATATTCAACCGCATTTCGAGGGAAAAATTCTCGCATCTCGCTGTACAGTTGGGCGGCGAGGGTTTTGTTGGGCGCGAGCACCAAAGCCGGTCGCCCCGAGCGGGCAATAAGGTTGGCCATGGTGAATGTTTTACCTGAACCCGTCACCCCGAGCAGCGTTTGATACATCAGTCCGTCGTCCACCCCTTGACTGAGTTGATCGATCGCCACTGGCTGATCCCCCGCTGGGGGGTAAGGCTGAAAAAGGGAAAATGGGCTGCTGGGAAACTCAATAAAACGACCTTGCGCCATGCTAGACTTTGTCCTAGGGAAATCCCTGAAAATAAGATGAATGATTGACAATCAATCGATCATTATCAAGGTTGAAGGGGTGTCCGTCCAGTCGAAAGACAAGGCTTTGATGAACCTAACGCACAATAGACCCCATGAGCACTCTTTTTTCAACGGTTGAACTCGCCCCCCGTGATCCAATTTTGGGTTTGAATGAACAGTACAACGCCGATGCGCGCACCGATAAGGTGAACCTCGGGGTGGGTGTTTACTATGACGACCAAGGTCGGGTTCCTCTGCTTCGCTGTGTTCACGCAGTTGAATTAGAACGCGTTCAAGCCGCTGCGGCTCACAGCTACCTGCCGATTGAAGGTTTAAAGACATTCAATGAAGGTGCCCGTGCCCTGGTGCTAGGTAAAGATGCCGAAGCAATCACCAGCGGTCGTGCTTTCACGGTTCAGGGTGTTGGCGGTACTGGCGCACTTAAAATTGGTGCTGACTATCTCAAACAACTGCTGCCACACGCCAAAGTCGCGATTAGCAACCCTAGCTGGGAAAACCACCGCGCCTTGTTTGAGCGGGCAGGCTTTGAAGTCGTTCAATACCCCTATTACGATCCGAACATACGCGGCCTTAACTTTGAAGCGATGCTCGATGGCTTAAAAGCACTTCCCGCCCAGAGCATTGTTGTCTTACATGCTTGCTGCCACAACCCAACTGGCGCTGATCCCACCCCCGAGCAATGGCAACAGATTGCCAACGTTGTTAAAGAACACAACTTGGTTCCCTTTTTAGACATTGCTTACCAAGGCTTTGGTGATGGATTGGAGCCTGACGGGGCAGCGGTCAGGCTTTTCGCTGAGATGGGAATGAATTGCTTTATCAGCTCTTCTTTTTCAAAGTCTTTTTCTTTGTACGGCGAGCGTATTGGTGCACTGACAGTAACAACCGGTAGCGCCGATGAGGCCGCAAAGGTTCTCAGCCAAGTCAAACGGGTAATCCGCACCAACTACTCAAACCCGCCCACATTTGGCGCGGCCATCGTGGCGGAAGTTCTCAGGGACGACAAACTTTTCGCGATGTGGAGTGACGAGCTCGGTGAAATGCGTGATCGAATCAAACGCATGAGAAGTGCCTTGGTCAATAAAATCAAGGATTATGGGGCAACCGAGAATTTTGATTTTGTGTTGTCACAAAAAGGCATGTTCTCTTACTCCGGTCTGACCAAAGATCAGGTTGATGTCATTCGAGAGAGCAACGCCATTTACGCCGTCTCCAGTGGCCGAATTTGCGTTGCTGCTCTAAACAGCGGCAATGTCGATGCAGTAGCCAAGGCAGTCGCTAATGCGCTAAAAACCTGATAAGGGTTTAAAGAAACCTGTCTTGACGGCATCAGTCAGCGACACTGGTTGCTATTTGACGCGTAATCATTCACAATGCTGTATGTTTATACAGCATGGGGTTTATGATGGCGAGCAAACTGACGGCTAGGCAATCAGAGATTCTGTCTTTGATTAAGCAAGCGCTCACACAAACCGGATTTCCTCCTACCCGCGCAGAGCTTGCGCAAACGCTCGGATTCAAATCCGCCAATGCGGCTGAAGATCACCTACGGGCCTTGGAGAAAAAGGGTTTCATCACACTGACACCTGGCGCGTCACGTGGCATCCGACTGACCCAAGCCAGTGACACCGAAACAAACAACACAGCGACAACTCAGATCCTAGGCACCGATAGCGGGATGGGCCGCATGATCAACGCCTTAACACTGCCTTTGATTGGCCGGGTGGCGGCAGGCACACCGATCTTAGCAACGGAAAACATTACCCGTGAATTATCTGTAGACAGCAGTCTTTTCAACAAAACACCCGATTATCTGCTTGAAGTTCGCGGTATGAGTATGCGTGATGTGGGTATTCTTGATTCGGATCTCTTAGCCATCAAAAAAACGCAAGACGCTCGATCAGGTCAGATTGTGGTTGCGCGAATCGGTGAGGAGGTCACGGTAAAACGCTTGAATATCAAAGCAAGTCATATTCAGCTCGATCCAGAAAACACCGATTTTGAGCCCATTGTGGTTTCAGACACTGACAGTTTTTCCATAGAAGGCACTGTGGTTGGACTGATTCGAGCCACGGCAATTAACTAGCCATAGCAAGCTACCATGGCGAGCTTCGCTAACGTGGCACATCGCATCTAGCGGTTCGCTCAGGACTCGTCTTTAGAGAATCGCTCAATCGCTCGGCGGTTGCGCTTGGTTGGTCGCCCTGCCAGTGATCGCGAGGGCTCAGCATAGAGCCGACGCTTCTCAGCACTGGCTTGTCTAGCCAACTGGCTTTCCAGGGTCTCGTCGTAAAGCAATTGCGCGAGAGAGGCTGATCGCCTGACGGCATCTAAGAACCTAACAAAAACCTCAATGCGGTCATTACCGCGTTGAACCCTGACCTTGTCACCAATCTTGATTTGCCGGGCTGGTTTGACGCGGTCACCATTAACATGAACACGACCAAGTTCAATCGCTTCGGTGGCTAGGGAGCGCGATTTAAAAAATCGGGCCGCCCATAGCCACTTGTCTAATCGAAGGTTCTCCGTCGACGCTTCCAAATACCGTCCAAACTTAGTGTTTGATAACCGGATTAACTGACTTGTCAGCCTCAGTCGCACTGACAACGGGTTCGGCTGGCGCGTCCTCAGGCAACTCGTCAGGCATTCTTTCAAGGGCCACTTCGAGTGCTTTGTCAATCCACTTAATCGGCACGATTTCCAAGTGGTTTTTGATGTTGTCGGGGATCTCCGCCAAATCCTTGACGTTCTCTTCGGGAATCATCACGGTTTTGATACCCCCACGGCGGGCAGCCAGTAACTTCTCTTTGAGCCCACCAATCGCCAAGACTTCACCACGCAGCGTTATTTCGCCGGTCATGGCCACATCCGCACGCACGGGAATACGGGTCAACGCCGAGACAATCGCGATCGTAATCGCAACACCAGCCGAAGGACCATCCTTCGGTGTGGCGCCCTCGGGCACGTGAACGTGCATGTCACGCTTTTCGAACACCACATCGGCAACACCCAATCGACGCGCACGCGCACGAACCACACTACGGGCAGCCTCAACGGACTCTTTCATGACGTCACCGAGCGATCCCGTGCGAATAATGGCACCCTTACCTGGCATATCAGCCACCTCGATGGTCAGTAAATCACCACCCACCTCGGTCCAAGCCAAACCGGTCACTTGCCCGATCTGATTGTCTTTCTCTGCCATGCCGTAGCTAAAGCGACGAACACCCAAGTATTGATCTAGATTATCGCTGTTCACCACAACCGTTTCAGCTGCCGCTTGTGCCTTGGAGGCCTTGCGGGCGGCGGCGCGTGATGTGCCTGCAGGCACGTGAGCCACCAATTGCTTGACCACTTTGCGGCAAATCTTGCCGATTTCGCGCTCTAGCGAACGCACCCCTGCTTCACGCGTGTAGTAACGCACCATGTCTTGTAGCGCGCTATCCTCGACCGACAGTTCTTCGGGTTGCAAGCCATTGTTCTTGACCAGCTTGGGCAGCAAATGATCCTTCGCAATGTGGATTTTCTCGTCTTCGGTATAGCCAGCCAACCGGATAACTTCCATCCGGTCTAGCAGCGCTGGTGGGATATTCAGTGTGTTGCTCGTTGCGACGAACATCACGTCTGACAGATCGAAATCAACCTCAACGTAGTGATCTTGGAAAGTATGGTTTTGCTCCGGATCCAGAACCTCAAGCAAGGCTGAGGCGGGATCGCCCCGGAAATCCATGCCCAGCTTGTCAATCTCGTCCAACAAAAACAGTGGGTTACGAACGCCGACTTTGGACATGTTCTGCAAAATCTTGCCGGGCATCGACCCGATATAGGTTCGGCGGTGACCGCGGATTTCAGCCTCGTCCCGAACACCACCAAGAGCCATACGGACAAACTGGCGGTTTGTCGCTTTGGCAATAGACTCGCCAAGCGATGTTTTACCTACCCCAGGTGGGCCAACCAAACACAAAATAGGTGCCTTTACCTTGTCGACACGTTGTTGCACCGCAAGGTATTCAACGATCCGTTCCTTGACCTTTTCTAGGCCGTAATGATCATCATCCAAAACGGTCTCAGCGTGAGGCACAGAGTAATTGATGGTGCTCTTCTTGCGCCAAGGTAATCCGATGACGGTGTCAATGTAATTGCGCACCACAGTGGCTTCAGCTGACATCGGCGACATCATCTTCAACTTTTTCAGTTCGGTGTCGACCTTTTTACGAGCCTCTTTGGGTAACTTGGCCGCCTCGATGCGCTTCTCAAGCTCTTCGATATCGGCACCCTCTTCACCCTCGCCTAGCTCTTTTTGAATCGCTTTGACTTGCTCATTAAGGTAGTAATCACGCTGGCTTTTCTCCATCTGCTTTTTGACGCGCCCTCGGATGCGCTTCTCGACCTGCAGAATGTCAATTTCGGTTTCTAGTTGCGCCAAAAGGCTTTCCAAACGTTCCGCCGTGTCCATGACCTCAAGCATCTGCTGTTTTTGCTCGAGCTTGAGCGGCAGATGGGCGGCAATGGTGTCGGCTAAGCGGCTTGCCTGATCAATACCCGCAAGCGAAGTCAAAACTTCAGGCGGAATTTTTTTATTGAGTTTGACGTAGGTTTCGAATTGACTGACGATGGCGCGACGCAGGGCTTCAACTTCAGCGCCACTGATTTCTTCCGGCGTCACAGGCATCACGTCAGCACCGAAATGGCTCTCGGCGTTATCAATGGACAGCACCCGTGCACGCTGAGTCCCCTCA
Source organism: Burkholderiaceae bacterium (assembly GCA_965656505.1). Lineage (GTDB taxonomy): Bacteria > Pseudomonadota > Gammaproteobacteria > Burkholderiales > Burkholderiaceae_B > Algicoccus. The sequence continues at coordinate 9,766 of CBFHKV010000018.1, forward strand.
ACGAGCACCTTGACGGTCCCATCGGGCAACTTCAACATTTGTAAGATCGTTGCCAAACAGCCGATCTCATAGACATCCTCAGGGGCTGGATCATCTTTACTAGCGGATTTTTGGGCCGCCAACATGATGTTTTTGCCGCCTTCCATGGCTGCCTCAAGCGCCCGAATCGAACGTGGCCGTCCCACAAAAAGGGGAATGACCATATGTGGGAAAACCACCACATCACGTAGTGGTAGGAGAGGCAACGTGAGACGTTGCGGGGGCAGTAAATTTTGACCAGACATAAATAATTGTCCTGTTTAAATGTCGCGCGAACAAAAGCGGTTCGAACGGGTTCGCTAACTATGTTAGTGATATTGGGACAATAGCGTAAAAATCAAGTTCAGGCAGCAGCGTCCCGAACTTTGCGAGGGTTTGCTTTTTTATCAGACGCCGCTTTGACCGGCTCCTCAAAAACGAGCACAGGCTCGCTTTTGCCATCTATCGCTGCACCATTTAAAACCACACGCTTAACGTTGGTACGAGAAGGTAAATCGTACATCACGTCTAGCAGAGAAGCCTCAAGAATCGAACGCAGTCCTCGCGCACCCGTTTTACGTCGAATGGCTTTGCGTGCGATCGCATGCAGCGCTTCGGTTTCGATTTCGAGCTCGACGCCCTCCATCTCAAAAAGCTTTTGAAACTGTCTAACAAGGGAGTTGGTCGGTTCAGTCAGAACCCGCACAAGTGTGTCCTCGGTCAGCTCGGCTAGTGTCGCAATTACGGGGAGTCGACCAACAAGCTCTGGGATCAAACCAAACTTGACCAAGTCCTCGGGCTCGACTGACAAAAACGTATCGCCAGCGCCTTTTTCGCTCTTGGCAGCCACAGAAGCACCAAAACCAATACCGCTGCGCTCTGTTCGGTCCAGAATGACTTTTTCTAGGCCATCGAATGCACCACCGACAATGAACAAGACGTTGGTGGTATCCACTTGCACAAAATCCTGGTTTGGATGCTTGCGACCGCCTTGCGGGGGGACGGAAGCGACCGTACCTTCAATCAACTTGAGCAAAGCTTGCTGAACGCCCTCGCCAGAAACATCACGCGTGATCGAAGGATTGTCAGATTTTCGGGAAATCTTGTCGATTTCATCGATATAAACAATCGCACGTTGCGCCTTTTCTACATCATAAGCGCAGTTTTGTAGAAGCTTTTGGATGATGTTTTCGACATCCTCACCAACATAGCCAGCCTCCGTCAGCGTCGTAGCGTCAGCCATAACAAAAGGCACATCAAGTTGTCGGGCAAGTGTCTGCGCCAATAAAGTCTTACCGGAACCGGTTGGACCAATCAGCAGGATATTACTTTTACTGAGTTCTACCTCATCGCCCTTGGCTTGACCGTGTCGCAAGCGCTTGTAGTGGTTATAAACCGCGACGGCGAGTACCCGTTTCGGGGCGTCTTGACCAATCACGTATTTGTCAAGAAAAGTCTTGATCTCAGCCGGTGTGGGTAACTCCGTCTTAACCGCGTCACGCGTACTGGCTTCCATTTCGTCACGAATAATGTCTGTGCACAGATCAACACATTCATCACAAATGAAAACAGAAGGCCCAGCAATCAACTTGCGAACCTCATTTTGCGTTTTATTACAAAACGAGCAATTCAAGGGTTTTGCAGGCGTCGAAGCTTTTTTGTCGGTCATTGGCGTCTTGGTCAGATTTAGCCAGCATCGGCTCGTGTAGTAAGCATTTTATCGATAATGCCATAGGTAACGGCTTCTTCGGCTGACATGAAATTATCTCTTTCGGTGTCGAGTTCGATCTGACTCACCGGTTGACCTGTTTGTTCTGCCAACATTTGGTTCAAGCGCTCTCTTAAACTCAAGATTTCTTTCGCTTGAATTTGAATATCAGACGCTTGACCTTGCGCCCCCCCAGAGGGCTGATGAATCATAATCCGGGAGTTCGGAAGTGCAAACCGCTTGCCCTTGGCACCTGCAGCCAACAAAAAAGCACCCATGCTTGCCGCAAGCCCCGTACACAGGGTAGAAACATCTGGCTTGATAAAACGCATGGTGTCGTACATCGCCATCCCAGCATAAACAGAACCACCGGGGGAATTGATGTACAAGCCAATATCCTTGTCAGGATTCTCTGACTCCAAAAACAACATCTGAGCCACCACCAAATTAGCGGATTGGTCATGAACGGAACCCACCAAGAAAATGACACGCTCTTTTAACAGTCGTGAATAAATGTCATATGAACGCTCTCCCCGGCCGGATTGCTCCACAACCATAGGGATGTAACCTAAGGCGCTAGGCGTGACAGACTCGCCACCGTGCATAGAAGCGTAGAAATCGGTGAACCCACTCATACTCATTTGCTTTGACCTCGATGTGCGGTAAATACTTACAGGGCTTGTGTTGAAGACGGATAACGATTGCTAAGCAGCTTGCCCTTGCGTACCCATCAACTCATCAAACACCACGGGATCTTCATCGACCTTGGCATTAGCCAAAATGTGGTCCACCACATTGTCTTCAAGAACAATGGATTCGATCTCTGCGCGTCGTTGACGATCAGATAAGTAGTAGCTCACCACTTGGGCGGGCTGTTCATAGCTTTGCGCGAGCGTTTCGATTTTTTCCTTCACCTGTTCAGGCTTAGCCTGAAGCTCTAATTGACGGATCATCTCACCAATCATGAGGCCCAATTTGACTCGGCGCGTGGCCTCCTCAGCGAAGGTCTCAGGCGGAATGGGTACGCTGTCTGCGTTGGGCAAACCGCGGTTCTTGAGTTCTTCACGGGCTGCTTTGACTCTGTTTTGCGATTCGGCATCAACCAAGGCTTTTGGCACGTCAAATGTCGCCGCCGTCAGTAACGCTTCCATGACGCTGCCTTTGGTGCGTGATGCGGTACGGGTTTGAACCTCGCGCTCTAAATTTTTACGGATATCAGCTAACAACTTGTCGACGTCACCTTCGGCTTGTCCGAGGGAGGTCGCAAAAGCTTCATCCACTGCCGGCAGCTCGGGACGCGCCACTTCTTTGATCGAGATAGTAAATTCGGCCGTTTTACCAGCCACCTCTTGCCCACCGTAATCTGCTGGGAAGGTCAACGGAAAGGTCTTTTCCTCGCCAGCTTTCATGTCACGAACGGCTTCCTCAAACTCTGGCAGCATTCGGCCTTTGCCGATCACAAAAGCGAAGTCTTCTGCCGAGCCGCCTTCAAAAGGTACGCCGTCTATCTTGCCAACAAAATCGATCTTGACTTGGTCGTTATCCGATGCAGCCCGATCCGGCTCGCCGACATACTCAGCGCGTTGTTCACGCAAGATGTTCAATGTCTTATCGATTTCAGCGTCGGTGACCTCACAAACCGCCTTCTTAACCGACAGTGTGCCGGCATCGGGCAACGTGATTTCTGGATACACCTCAAATGTTGCCTGAAATGCCAATGTGTCCTCGGGAACACCCTCTTGCTTGGGCTCCAAAGAAGGCGAACCAGCCACTTTCAGGCCTGTTTTTTCTAGCGACTCTTCCAAAGCCTGACCAACCTTTTGGTTGATCACGTCATAACGGATGCCTGGGCCGTGCGAGCGTTCGAGAATCGACATCGGCACCTTGCCCGGTCGAAAACCCGGCGATTTTGCGGTCTTGGCCACTTTTTTCAGCTCTTTTTTGACTTCCTGCTCAATATCAGCCAGGGCAACAGAGACTTCAATTCGGCGCTCAAGGCCTTCAAGCGTTTCAACCACGGGTTGCATAGATAGGTCACCAACTCGATCAAGTCGGGGCTAGAGCAAACCCATGGCCCCGGGGTTTTAAAATGGTGCGAAGGGCGGGACTCGAACCCGCACACCCGTTAAGGCGTCAGGACCTAAACCTGGTGCGTCTACCAATTTCGCCACCTTCGCAGTCGAGACGATTGTAGCGCACACGAAGACCTCGTTTTAAACAAACCCCCACTGCCCCGTAGTAAGGCTAAAATCTCTCTATGAACAAACGCCTAAATTCATTGCAGCCTTACCCGTTCGAAAAGCTTCGGGGGCTGCTTGCGACAGCGCAGCCCGAGAGGACTGGATTACGTCTGATTGACTTGTCGATTGGTGAACCCAAGCACGCCGCGCCACTTTTGGCCAAAGAGGCCATGATGGCCTCCCTTGACGGCCTCTCAGGTTACCCACCGACGAAAGGCAGCGATCAACTCAGACAATCCATCGCCACTTGGTTAAAAAACCGCTTTGAATTACCCACGGTCGACCCTCAAACCCAAGTGCTTCCGGTATTGGGCTCCAGGGAAGCGCTCTTTGCCTTTGCCCAGGTCGTTGTTGACAGCGACAAAGGAGGCTGGGTCGTTTGCCCAAATCCTTTCTACCAAATTTATGAGGGAGCGGCGCTGTTAGCCGGGGCAAAACCCTATTACGTCAACAGTGAGGCCGCCAACAACTTTTTGTCGAACTGGCGAACAGTACCTGAAGACGTTTGGCGCGATACGCAGTTGTTGTATGTCTGCAGCCCGGGCAACCCGGCCGGCGGTGTCATGGGCCTTGATGACTGGAGGGAACTATTCGAACTGGCCGACAGGTACGGTTTTGTGATTGCCTCTGACGAGTGCTACAGCGAAATCTATCTTGATGAGGCGGCCCCGCCGATGGGCGGCTTGCAAGCCGCCACCTTGCTAGGCCGAAAGGACTTCCGGCGCCTGGTGATCTTTTCTAGCTTGTCCAAGCGCTCCAACCTGCCTGGCCTACGCGCTGGGCTCGTCGCCGGTGATGCTGCTTTATTAAAGGCCTTTTTGCTTTACCGAACCTACCACGGTAGTGCTATGTCACCTGTTGTTGCCGCCGCAAGTACGGCGGCGTGGCAAGACGAAGCCCATGTCAAAGAAAATCGACAGGCCTATCGTGATAAGTTTGAGGCCGTGCTCCCCATCCTATCGCCTGTGCTCGACGTCAAAAGACCCGACGCATCCTTTTATCTGTGGGCAGGCACACCGATTGATGACGCCCAATTCACCCATGATTTGCTCGACCAACAGGCCGTGCGAGTTTTGCCTGGCAGCTACGTTTCACGTGATGCCCACGGGATAAACCCGGGTCATAACCGGATCCGTATCGCGCTAGTGGCGCCCATAGAGGAATGCATCGAAGGTGCCAAACGAATCGCGACTTACACGCAATCGCTTGTTTAAAATATTGGGGTTTGGACAGGGCATCACCAATTGATGATCCGATATTGGCTACACTGCGAATCGACCCACAAACTCCTCTAACCGAAGGAATAAGTAAACAATGACTCTTGACCTGCAAACCACCATCGACCGCGCTTGGGAAGATCGCGCTTCTTTGTCACCACAAACCGTGGATGCTTCCGTGAGAGAAGCCGTCGAGCATGCCATTGATGCCCTCGACCAAGGCACGATGCGTGTTGCAGAGAAACACGGTGATGATTGGGTGGTCAACCAATGGTTAAAGAAGGCCGTACTGTTGTCGTTTCGCTTAAATGACAATGCTGTCATGGGTGCAGGCACCATGCAATTTTTCGATAAGGTGCCCTTGAAATTTGATGGCTTCGGCGATCATGCTTTTGCGGCCGGTGGTTACCGTGTGGTGCCCCCTGCGGTTGCCCGCCACGGTTCTTTTATTGGCAAAAATGTTGTTCTGATGCCTTCTTACGTCAACATTGGGGCTTATGTCGACGAAGGCACCATGGTTGACACATGGGCGACCGTTGGTAGTTGCGCTCAAATTGGCAAAAATGTTCACCTATCCGGTGGGGTGGGCATTGGTGGGGTTTTAGAGCCCCTGCAGGCCAATCCAACTATTATTGAAGACAATTGTTTCATCGGCGCACGTTCTGAAGTCGTCGAAGGTGTTGTTGTTCAAGAGAACTCCGTTTTAGCCATGGGTGTTTTCTTGTCGCAAAGCACTCGAATCTACGACCGTGAAACCGGTCAGATCAGCTTTGGTCGCATACCTTCAGGTTCTGTGGTCGTGCCTGGCTCGTTGCCCGCTCAAGACGGCACCCACAGCTTGGCTTGCGCAGTTATTGTGAAGCGTGTTGATGCGCAAACAAGAGCAAAAACCAGTATTAATGAGCTTTTAAGGACTTAAGTCAGCATGAGCGAATCAACTGTCCTACACCGAGTAAAACAGCTTATCGAACGACACTCCGTCACACCGGAAGATGACGGCTGCCAAGCCATGCTGATGGAAGCGTTAGCGCCGCTTGGCTTTACTGGTGAGACATTTGAACGTGGTGGCACCAAAAATCTTTGGGCTCGACGTGGCTCAAGTGCACCACTGGTGGTTTTTGCGGGGCACACCGATGTGGTACCGACTGGGCCGCTGGCACGTTGGAACACGGACCCTTTTGTGCCGACCATCAAAGACGGCAAGCTATTTGGGCGTGGCGCTGCCGACATGAAAAGCTCCATTGCGGCATTTGTAACCGCTGCTGAGGAATTCGTGATGGCTCACCCGGATCATAAAGGCTCGATTGCCTTTCTGATTACCTCCGATGAAGAAGGACCGGCGACAGACGGGACAGTAATAGTCTGTGAAGCCCTTAAAGCACGTGGCGAAACCCCTGATTTCTGTATCGTCGGTGAGCCAACCTCAGTGGACACGCTTGGTGACACCATCAAGAATGGTCGACGAGGATCCATGTCCGGTAAGCTCACGATCAAAGGCAAACAAGGTCATATTGCTTACCCGCATTTGGCTCGAAACCCAATCCATGAGGCGGCGCCTGCGGTTCAGTCGCTGGTTAATGAGAATTGGGACAACGGGAATGAATACTTCCCCGCGACGAGTTTTCAAGTGTCGAACATTCACGGCGGTACCGGCGCGAGCAACATCATCCCAGGTGATGTGGTGATTGACTTTAATTTCCGTTTTTCCACCGAAAGCACCGTTGAAAGCCTGCAATCACGGGTCCAAAGCCTATTGGATGCTCACCAACTGACCTATGACATCGAATGGTCGGTCAGTGGCCAACCGTTTTTGACGCCCAAAGGCGAGCTCAGTCAAGCTTTAAGCGATGCGATCAAAGCGGAAACAGGTCACGTGACAACGCTATCGACCACGGGTGGCACCTCTGATGGTCGTTTCATTGCGCAAATTTGCCCACAAGTGGTGGAATTCGGACCGATCAATGCCTCGATTCATCAAGTCAATGAAAACATCGCGGTCAACGAACTTGAGCCCCTGAAAAACATCTACCGTCGCACACTCGAGCATCTGCTGAATAAATGACAGCAAGCGCCTCTTTAAACGAACCGCTTAGCGAATTGCTAACCGTCAGGGACTGGTTACGGTATGCCGTGAGCGAAATGCAAAGACACAACGTCTGTTTTGGTCAAGGCACTGATAACGTGTGGGATGACGCTGTCTTTTTAATTCTGCGCAGCTTGGATCTGCCGATTGATCAGTTGGAACCTTACCTCGACGCAAGACTTCTACCCACCGAAAGACAAACCTTATTGCGTGCACTCTACCTGCGCTGCGAATTACACACACCGACCCCCTATATTCTTTCTGAGGCTTGGCAGCAGGGTTATCGATTTGAGGTTTCTGCGTCGGTCCTGATTCCAAGGTCTCCGATCGCCGAACTGCTTGTCCAACAGCTCTCCCCCTGGATGGATGAGCCTGAGTCAGTCACACGCATCGCCGATGTCTGTACAGGGTCCGGCTGCTTGGCCATTCTCGCTGCCCTACACTTCCCTAAGGCACACGTCGATGCCACTGATTTATGTGATGACGCCTTAAAGGTTACTCGCAGCAATATTGGTGCCTATGGGTTAGAGGACCGGGTAAGCGCCCATGCCGGCGACATGCTGGCCGCCCTGCCAGACGGGCAAACCTATGACTTGGTTATTTGTAATCCACCCTACGTCAATCAGATGTCAATGGACACATTACCGGCTGAGTTCTTGCACGAGCCTGCCATGGCACTGGCTGGTGGTGAAGACGGCATGGCACTGATTAAACCGCTGATGGCAAACATCGCCAAAAAACTAAAACCCGAAGGATATCTCTTGCTGGAAATTGGACACGAACGCCCGCATTTTGACAATGCGTTCCCAAATTTGTCTCCCCTTTGGATTGACACCCTAGCCACCGAGCAAAACCTTTTGCTGATTCGCGCAGATCAGTTCTCGACGTGATCAGGGCCGATCATCTCAACATACGTCGAGGCACCCAAGTCCTTTTCGATGATGCCGAATTCATGGTTCATGCCGGAGAAAGGGTGGGATTGGTTGGCAGAAATGGCAGCGGTAAGTCCACCCTCTTTGCTGTCATCAAGGGGCAGGTCGAGATTGACGCGGGCGACATCAACTACCCAGAGAGCTGGCGGCTTGCTTGGGTAGAACAAATGATCGGTGACATGGATCGGCCAGCGCGTGAGCATGTCATTGACGGCGACCGCTTACTACGCGAACTACAAGCGCAACGCGCGTTGGCCGAAACCGAATCAGCTAGCGGAGAGGTTATCGCTGAGCTTGAGGGCGCGCTGGATCAAGCGGGTGCTTGGCAAGCCAATGCCCGAGCCGAAGCGTTACTAGCGGGACTTGGCTTCTCAGCTGATCAGTGGATGGCGCCAGTGGGATCGTTTTCTGGGGGGTGGCAAATGCGCATTAGTTTGGCGCGTGCCTTGATGGCACCGTCGGACCTACTCTTACTGGACGAACCAACCAACCACCTTGACCTTGATGCCATGCTCTGGCTCGAGCGCTGGCTAGCGGGTTACGAAGGTACGGCACTCATCATTTCTCATGACACCGAGTTCCTTGATTCGGTTTCACAGGTCATTTTGCATGTCGATCACAAAAAACTCCTGCGCTATAAAGGTGGCTACGATTCTTTTGTGTCGCAAAGAGCCGAACGTTTGCGTCAAACTCGCATGGCCTGGGAAAAGCAGACACAAGAATCGGCTCGCATGCAACAGTTTATCGATCGTTTCAAAGCGAAGGCATCCAAGGCTAAGCAAGCCCAAAGTCGAGTCAAGGCGCTTGCCCGCATGCAAACTTTGGCCCCCCTACACGCCGAAGCCAACATTGATATTCGTATTCCGCAGCCAGACAACACGCCTGACACTTTGGTTCAACTCAGGCACGCGAGTGTCGGCTATCAGCTTGACGGGCAATCTCGCGTGGTTTTGTCAGACGTCACCCAACGGGTAGAAGCCGGCGATCGGATTGGCGTGTTGGGCGTGAACGGTGCCGGTAAATCAACACTGATCAAACTCATTGCGGGAGAGCTGTCGACGATCGACGGCGAAAGATCCGCAGCAAAGACGCTCAAAATCGGTTACTTCGCCCAGCATCAAATGGATGTACTTGATGCAAAAGCAACCCCTTTGCAACACCTGGCTCGCATCGCGCCCACCACTCGGGAGCAACAACAACGCAGCTATTTGGCACAGTTCGGTTTTACCGGTGATCGAGTCAATGAACCGATCGCCCCCTTTTCTGGCGGGGAAAAGGCGCGTCTGGCTCTCTCACTCGTGGTTTGGCACAAACCGAACTTGCTGGTGCTTGACGAACCGAGCAACCACCTAGACGTAGAGACTCGTGAGGCCTTAACCACCGCATTGGCTGAATATGAAGGCAGCCTCTTGCTCGTTTCCCACGACCGGCATTTGCTCAGAACGACAGTCGATCAGTTTTGGTTGGTGGCCAATGGCCAAGCCACCGTCTTTGAGGGTGATTTGGATGATTATCGCCTGCAAGCCAATGCCTCAGGTTCGAGCAAAGGGGGTGGGCGTAACAACCCGAGTGTCGATAGGAAACAGCAACGGCGTGATCAAGCGAAAGCCCGTCAGCAAGTAGCCAATGCCAAAAAACCATTGGAGAAAAAACTCGGCACCATCGACTCGCGCATGAGCAGTATTCAGAGAAAACTAGAGGCGCTAGAAGCGCAGCTTGCTGATGAAAGCCTATACAGCGACGATGGCAGTGACAAACGCAAAGCCGTGTTGTCGGAGCACATCCAGCTATCCCAAGAAAAGACCCGTCTGGAAGAGGACTGGCTCAATGTGATGGCTGAAATCGAAGCACTGGCGCCGACAGACAACACATCGTAATCATCAAAGTCTTTGCTCAGCCCTCAATGACATCTAGTTTGGCAATACCAAGTGCCAGCGTCTTGGTGCCCACGTCTAGAAAATGAATCTGCGCCTGGGCGTCAAGACCGACGCCCGATAAGGACAGCACAGTGCCATCCCCAAAGCGGGGGTGCCTGACACCTTGACCGACCCTAAAACGCACACCACCAATCGTTAAGCCATTGGCTGTGCCAGCAGGCTTACGGGCATCGCCAGCCGAACCCGCGTGGCTTTGATCCATCCAACCGCTCATCATGGTCTCGCGCGGCGTTAACCATTTGGTATGGGCTTCCGGCACTTCTGTTAAAAATCGTGAGCGAATACTGTAGCGAGTCTGCCCATGCAACATACGGCTTTGCGCCAAGCTCAGATACAGGCGTTGTCGTGCCCGTGTCATTGCCACGTACATCAAACGTCTTTCCTCTTCGAGGCCGCTGGGTTCATTCAGACTATTTTCATGAGGAAACAGACCATCCTCTAACCCTGAAATGAAGACCGCTTCAAATTCCAGTCCCTTGGCCGCGTGTACCGTCATCAGTTGCACCGCTTGCTCACCCGCTTGGGCTTGGGTGTCACCAGACTCCAAAGCCGCGTGCGCCAGAAAACCGTCCAGAGGCGACATGGGAACGACTTCGGGATCATTGGGTTCAGCGGTAGAGCCTGCCTGCTCTCTAGGCACGCCACAAGGCACACCCGCGAGCTCTTGCTCAAGCTCAAAGACCTTGGCGGCAGTGACCAATTCGTCCAAGTTCTCGAGCCGTTCGGCACCATCGCGCTGCTGTCGATAATGGTCGCGCAAACCCGATGTTTCTAAAATTTGATCAACGGTTTCAGCCAAGGAAAGCCGTTGCGTGTCTTCGTGCATTTGACGGATCATCGTCAAGAATTGAGCCAGGTGACTGCCTGCCTTACCCGCCACGCGAGGCACAGCCTGCGCGAGGCTGGTCCCGTGGGTACGGGCTTGATCGGTTAAGGCCTCTAGGCTACGGGCACCGATGCCGCGTGCTGGAAAGTTGACCACGCGAAGCCAAGACGTATCGTCATCTGCGCGGCTTGCCAAACGCAAATAAGCCAATGCGTGCTTGACCTCTTGCCGTTCAAAAAACCGTAAACCGCCGTAGACGCGATAAGCAACACCAGAGGAGAACAGCGCATGCTCGAGAACACGCGACTGCGCATTGCTGCGGTAGAGAATAGCGATATCACTGCGCCCGAAATCTTCCTGCGTGAGGGAACGGATCTCATCAACAATCCAGTGGGCCTCCGCATGATCAGTGGGCTGTTCGATCACTCGGATCGGTTCGCCTTCACCCGCGTCGGTCCAAAGCGTTTTACCGAGTCGACCACTGTTTTGAGAGATCAGTCCATTGGCCGCGTCCAATATGTGACCGTGTGATCGGTAGTTTTGTTCGAGTCGGATCACCTGACCTTGTGCGTAGTCCCGCTCGAAGTCGGCCATATTACCGACGTTGGCGCCACGAAAAGCGTAGATCGATTGGTCATCGTCTCCAACGGCGAAGATCGACATTGCACCGCCACCGAGCAACTGTAACCATTGATATTGCAGACGATTGGTGTCTTGAAACTCATCGACCAATATGTGCCGGAATCTTTGCTGATAATGGGAGCGGATCGGCTCGTGTCTTTGCAATAACTCCAACGCACGCAACAGCAACTCAGGAAAATCAACCACGCCCTCTCGCTCGCACTGCGCTTCGTAGAGCGCGTAAATGTCTCGCAAGCGACGACTAAAGGGATCATCAACAGTCACGGCATGAGAACGAAGACCCTCCTCTTTTGAGGCATTGATGAACCGCTGCACATCTCTGGCTGGATATTTTTCGTCGTCGATGCCATTGGCCTTGAGCAATCGTTTGATGGCTGCGAGTTGGTCAGTGGTATCTAGAATTTGAAACGATTGAGGCAGACCCGCATCTCGGCTGTGCGCACGCAATAGCCGGTGACACAAGCCGTGAAAAGTACCAATCCACATACCCCGTGTATCAATAGGTAGCGCAGCAGCCACGCGCGTTTGCATCTCACGCGCAGCCTTATTGGTAAAAGTCACCGCCAACACAGCCAAAGGGCTGGCCAATCGATTTTGGATAAGCCAAGCGATACGGGTGGTCAAAACTTTGGTTTTACCGCTGCCAGCGCCCGCCAATATAAGCGCGTGGCCCTCCGAGAGCGTGACTGCCTCTCGCTGAGGGCCATTAAGCGTTTCAATCATACGGCGTAGCGGCGTAGTCGCAGAGCGAACTCCTGTAGGCTTTCAATGCCACTTTGCTGAGCGCGGTGGCACCACGCCTGTAAATCCTGCAGTAGCTGCTCGCTGCTGGCACTTGAGCTGTCCCAAATCTTGACCAAGTCATGCCGCATCTGAACCATGACAGAGAGCGATTCGTTTTGTGAAAGCGCCTCGTCAATTCGTGCCCTTTCGGCTGGGGCCAAGGTCTCATCGCCACGGCCGAGCCAATGCACAGCCGACTTAAGCGCCTCAGTATTGACTTTGGGGCCGCCTTTTGATTTGAGCTTGGTCACCTCAGCCTGGCACGCCTGCTTCATCAGCCCAGAGTACCGCGCCAAAACCTCGTAGCGGTGAGCGATGATGCCTTGAAGGGTTCGTGCATCAACACCTGATTTGATCTGTGAATCAAGCTTTAACTTGGGCGCGACCTTGCGTATTTTTGCCAGTCCAAACCACTTCAATAAAGTTAAGTAGCCCCAACCAATATCAATCTCAAACCAGCGACTCGAGAACTTAGCCGAGGTTCCGTAGGCGTGGTGATTGTTGTGCAGCTCCTCTCCACCAATCAAAATACCGATTGGCGACACGTTGGTGCTGGTATCAGGTGAAGCAAAGTTACGATAGCCCCAGAAATGTCCCAAACCGTTGACTACACCAGCAGCCCAGAAGGGAATCCACGCCATTTGCACAGCCCAGACCGCCAAGCCCGCCGCACCAAATAGGAGTACATCAATCACCAGCATGATCAGTATGCCGGTAGCACTGTGTTTCGAATAAAGATTTTTCTCGATCCAGTCATTTGGCGTGCCGTGCCCGAATTTTTTCAAGGTCTCGTCATTCTTTGACTCATCACGATAAAGCTCGGCCCCTTTGAACATCACCCGACCAATGCCGTAAATCATGGGTGAGTGGGGGTCACCTTCGCGTTCACAACGGGCGTGGTGCTTGCGATGGATAGACACCCACTCCTTGGTCACCATGCCGGTGGTCAACCACAACCAGAAGCGGAAGAAGTGCGCGACCACGGGATGCAGATCGACACCGCGGTGCGCTTGTGATCGGTGCAAAAACAAAGTGACCGCGACAATCGTGATGTGCGTCACGGCCAGTGTAAAAAGCACAACCTCCCACCAACTCGCTTGCGTCAACCCTGCCGCGCCGAACGAAATAATTGTGTCCATGTGATGTCAATATCCAGCAAATTAATAAACAATTGAATTGTAGCCTAGCCACTGATATTAAGATAGGTCTTTAACTCAAGAAAAAACGAAATAAATCATATATTTAGCAACGACTCAGACCGAGTGCGGACGATTCTAGGGTCAAATTCAATGACAAGTCGCCCATTTGCCATGGCATGCCTAAAACACCTCGGAAATCAACTGTTGGTGTCTTTGGTAGCCTGTTTTTTCTGCATCACTGCCGCAAAAAAACCATCGGTCTGATGCTCATCTGGCCTTAGCCGCATCATGCCGTCCGCGCCCACACTATTCATTAGAGCAGCAGGCAAGCATTCAGTTGCAGGTATCAGTGAAAATTCAGGGTTTTTTTCTAAAAAATGGATGATCTGGTGTTCATTTTCTTCTGGCAAAAAGCTGCACGTTGCATAGACCAAACGCCCGCCTGGCTTAACGAGACGACTGGCTTGCTGCAAAATACTGGCTTGTTGCGGTAACAGGCGTGCGAGCTCTACCGGCGTCTGACGCCATTTCAAATCGGGGTTACGCCGCAAAGTACCCAGACCGGTGCAAGGCGCGTCCACCAAAACCCGGTGGGCTTTGCCTGCCAAACGAGCCACTCTATCGTCATGTTCGCCGCGAATGGTCACTGGATAAACATTACTCAAGCCGCTACGAGCAAACCGAGGCTTGGCTCTGGCCAGTCGCGCAGACGAAATATCAAACGCATACAGACGTCCGGCTGACTTCATCATCGCCGCTAACGCCAAAGTCTTACCGCCAGCACCCGCACAGAAATCCACCACCATTTCACCACGTCTAGGGGCCACCAACTCAGCCAGTAGCTGACTGCCCTCGTCTTGGACTTCGATAAAGCCTTTCTCGAACAGCGCCCAGCGGTTCAAAGGTGGGTGCCCGTTGAGCCGGATGCCATTGGCTGCATAAGGCGTAGCCACCGCGTTAAATGGACTGCCTTCAAGCAATGTCGCCATTTCTTCTAAGGCGTCCGATCGGGATATTTTGAGTGTGTTGGCTCTGAGGTCGAGCGGCGCACTCTCTAGCAGGGCCTGCGCAAAAGACTTGGCTTGGGGTAACTTTTGAATGGCCTCGGCGACCCAGTCAGGCAGACTGTACTGAATCTCAAATGGCATGGTGTCGATCGCGATTTGCTCACAGTGCGAGACCCATTCAAGATGCGTTGGCGTCAACCATTTTTGTTTGGCTTCTTGATCCAATGTGGCAGCCAAACCGCGCACCGCCAAAGCCTGCTCGAGCGAAACCGGTGCACTTTGGGCTTCACGCCTGAATCGGCGCAAATGACGCAATACATAAAACGCCGCTTGAGCAACCTGCGCGCGGTCACGGGAACCTAGATTGCGGTTTTCCTTAAAAAACTGCGACAACACCTGATCCGAAGGCAATTGCCAGCGCAGCATGGTTTTAAGCACAGCGGTAACCTGTTCAACTCGATTGTTGAGTACCTCAGGTTGCGTGTGCTCTGAGCGAGCATCGCCCCTTGCGCCAGGCCCAGAAGCGCGGTGGGCACGTCCTCCACGGGGATTCACGGCCTTCGCGCTTGGGCGCGTGTTGCGACGAGATGCTGAACTCATGATGATTTCCAAATATGCCGATGGGTCACGTCCCGCAAAGTCACAACACCTTTGTCATTTAACGCGACCTGATTGTTTGCTAGCCACTCCACCACAATTGGGTAGAGTTCGTGCTCTAGTGCGAGGACGCGAGCGGCCAAGCTCTCAACGCTGTCTTGGGATGAAACAGGTAAGGCCGCTTGCGCAATAATGGGACCGTGGTCGAGCTCATTGGTCACAAAGTGGATGGTACAGCCATGACAACCGACCCCGCTTTCAACAGCGCGTGCATGTGTGTGTAACCCGGCAAAGGCAGGCAGTAAGGAAGGGTGGATATTGATTAAACGGCCGTTAAACCGCCTGACAAAGGCAGGTGTCAGGATGCGCATGAAGCCCGCTAGCAAGACGTAATCCGGGGTACACGCATCAATTGCGTCGGCCAAGGCCTCATCGAACGCTTGCCTGCTAGAAAACGCCCGGTGATCAACAATGGTCACAGGCAATCCCTGTCGCTTAGCCCATTCTATACCGTGTGCGCCAGGTACATTTGAAACAATACGCTCGAAAGAGACGTTAAGAGAATTTTTACGGGCGTGGTCAATAATGGCTTGCAAGTTGCTACCTTGACCCGAAATCAAAATGACAAATCGGGTCGTTTTGCTCGTATTTGGGCTATTTGAAGGCATTAGAAGACGTGTCCAGATGGGCGTCGTGCTCGGGCATGGGTGTTTTATCAGCATCAACAGTGGCGAGATTGTAAACTGCTAGTCCAAATGAAACCCATACGACTGATCAGATACCTACCGAGCGCGTCCCCGTTGCCACCGAGCGCCATCACGATTGGCAACCTAGACGGTGTGCACGCGGGTCATAAAAAAATGCTTGAACAAGTCAGGCAGGCGAGTCTGCGTTTGGACTTGTGCCCAACTGTTTTGACCTTCCACCCTCACCCAAAGGTCTATTTCGCCCAGCTTAAAGAGCGCCCAGAGCTTATGCCCGGGCAAATCAATGGTTTACGAGACAAGTTAACGTTGCTAGCCCAAAGCGGCATGGCGCAAGTCGCGTTACTGAAGTTTGATGCCAAAATGGCACAAATGTCGGCGGACGACTTCATCGAACAACTACTGGTCAAGCAGCTTAATATGCGCTGGCTTTTGGTGGGCGCAGACTTCCGATTTGGGCACCGTCGTGGCGGCGATGTTGGTTTGCTCAAACATGCGGCCGAGCGCCTGGGCTTTGACTTGCATGTCCTCGAGGACGTCACCGACCAGAGCGGTTCGCGTATCTCTAGCTCGGCTGTGCGTGCTGCGCTTCGCGACGGTCAAGTGGCAACCGTCGAGCAGCTCATGGGCCGGCCCTACCGTATCAGTGGCCATGTCATCCACGGTAAGAAACTGGGTCGCACACTGGGTTTCCCGACACTTAACGTTCGAGTCAGTCCCCGAACCGCGGCACGGTTTGGTATTTACGTGGTCCGCGTCCATGGACTCGGTTCCGCACCTATACCGGGCATTGCCAGTCTGGGGCTGCGTCCAACCGTGGACCAAAGCACTGATGTACTGCTAGAAACCCACCTATTGGATACCTCCCTGAATGCCTACGGTAAACTGGTGTGTATTGAACTCCTGCAGCACGTGCGGGATGAAGAGAAATTCCCCGATCTCTCCACTTTGACCATCGCCATGCAAAAGGATCGGCAGCAGGCGATAGACTACTTTGCGCATCATGGACTACAAGACAACCTTAAACCTGACTGACACGCCCTTCCCCATGCGGGGTAATTTGCCAAAGCGAGAACCCGATTGGGTGGCTCAATGGCAGCAAAAAGGGGTCTATCAAGCCATTCGCCAAGCCAGCGCAGGACGCCAAAAGTTCATCCTGCACGACGGGCCACCATACGCCAATGGTTCTATTCACATTGGCCACGCCGTCAATAAAATTCTTAAAGACATCATTGTCAAAAGCCGCAATATGGCAGGCTTTGATGCGCAATACGTGCCGGGTTGGGACTGTCACGGCATGCCGATTGAGATCCAAATCGAGAAGCAGTTTGGTAAAAGCCTACCCGTGGCTGAGGTACAGGCAAAAGCCCGTGCCTATGCACTTGAACAAGTAGCTAACCAGAAGAAAGAGTTTGAAAGACTCGGGGTTTTGGGTCAGTGGGATGAGCCTTATCTCACCATGGACTTCAAAACCGAGGCCAACGAAATTCGCGTCCTGGGGAAAATTCTCGAGAAAGGCTATGTGTTTCGTGGCTTGAAACCGGTTAACTGGTGTTTCGACTGCGGCTCTGCCCTTGCCGAAGCCGAGGTGGAATATGCCGACCGCACCGACCCTGCCATCGACGTTGCCTTCCCATTCGCCGATAAAGCTGCCATTGCAACCGCCTTTGGGGTACCTACTGCCTCTGACGGCGCCATCGTCATCTGGACCACGACCCCTTGGACCATTCCTTCAAACCAGGCACTCAACGTCAATCCCGAACTTGAATATGCGCTGGTGGAACTGGCGGCGCCTCGAGCAACCGGTTCACTCTTGATCCTTGCTAAAGAACGCGTTCATGCGTGTCTGGAAGAATGGGGCCTGACCGGAAAAGTGATTGCCTGCGTACAAGGACAGGCCTTAGATGGCTTGACGTTCCATCACCCATTAGCCAACGTGGATGCCGGTTACAACCGTTTATCCCCCGTTTATCTTGGCGATTATGTCACCATCGAAGCGGGCACGGGTGTGGTTCACTCCTCCCCGGCCTATGGGGTTGAAGACTTTCTGTCATGCAAAGCACACGCCCTAAGCGATGATGAAATCTTAAATCCAGTGATGGGCGATGGACACTTTGCTGCTAGCCTGCCCTTATTTGGGGGGCTATCCATTTGGAAAGCAAACCCGGAAATCGTGCAAGTTCTCGAGAAAGCCGGCACCTTGGTCAAGGTTCAAAAACACCAACACAGCTACATGCATTGTTGGCGCCACAAAACGCCCATCATTTACCGCGCAACCAGTCAATGGTTTGCCGGGATGGACGTGACGCCTAACGACAACGCCTCCTCGCTAAGGGATTCAGCCCTCAAGGCCATTGCACAAACGCAGTTTTACCCGAGCTGGGGACGCGCCCGTTTGCACAACATGATTGCCAACCGCCCTGACTGGACGCTGTCACGGCAGCGTCAGTGGGGTGTACCAATGGCGTTCTTTGTACACAAAGAGACCGGCGCTCTTCACCCTGACACACCACAGTTACTTGAAGCGGTTGCTCAACAGGTTGAACAACACGGCATTGAGGCTTGGCAGAACATCACGCCGGCCGATCTACTTAGCCCAGAGGACGCCAATGCTTATGAAAAAAATCGCGACACGCTCGATGTGTGGTTTGACTCTGGCTCAACCCATGCCACGGTAATTGGCGGTCCAAATAACGAAGACGGCGGCTCGCATGGCGATCGCCTGACTTGGCCCGCCGACCTTTACTTGGAGGGTTCTGACCAGCATCGTGGTTGGTTTCACTCTTCCCTGCTAACGGGCTGCATGCTTTACGGTCAGGCACCATACAAGAGCTTATTGACCCATGGATTTGTGGTCGACGGCCAAGGCCGAAAAATGAGTAAGTCAGTTGGCAATGTGATCGCCCCTCAAAAGGTATCAGACGCGCTCGGTGCGGAAATCCTGCGCCTATGGGTGGCCTCTACTGACTACGCCGGGGAATTGTCGATTTCAGACGAAATCCTCAAGCGTGTTGTGGAAAGCTATCGGCGCATCCGCAATACCTTGCGTTTTTTACTGGCGAACCTATCGGACTTTGACGAGACCAAAGACGCGCTGGCGCCGGAATCGCTGTTAGAGATCGATCAGTATGCGTTGGTCATGACCGAGGCACTTCAAAAAGACGTGCTAGCGCACTTTGAAAAATATGAATTTCATCCGGCCATGTCTCGCCTACAGAGCTATTGCTCTGAGGATCTTGGCGCCTTTTACCTCGACGTTTTAAAAGACCGGCTTTACACCAGCGCACCGAACAGTCATGCCAGACGCAGCGCCCAAACCGCCTTGCTGCATATTACCGTCTCACTTGTGAAGCTGTTGGCGCCGGTGCTTTCCTTTACAGCTGAAGAAGCATGGCAAGTGCTACAAGACACCACCCTTGGACCTGTCAAGCCGTTGGCAAAGATCACGGTTTTTGCAGAGTGTTATCACGCGCTCCCGCCTGTCGAAAACGCCACCGCCTTTTCTGAAAAGTGGATAAGGTTGCGCGATATCCGGGCTCAGGTGTTGCGCGAATTAGAAGTGTTACGTGCTGAAGGGGCGATCGGATCGTCATTGCAAGCAGAGGTCGATATTACGGCCAACGGCCGTGACCTCCAGTTCTTGGAAAGCGTTGCTGACCAACTGAAGTTCATCCTCATCGTGTCGCGTGCCGACGTCAAAGCAGGCGACAAAGGCGAAAGCAGTGATGGAAGCGAATTGACATTGCGTGTCAAAGCCTCTGAAAAGTCTAAATGTGCCCGTTGTTGGCATTACGCCGAAGACATCGGCCACCACCCTTCACATCCTGATATTTGTGGGCGTTGTGTACAAAACTTAACAGAGGCGGGCAGTGTCTAAATGGGTGTGGTTTGTCGCGGGTCTCGTGGGCCTTGATCAACTCACCAAAGGGATGATCGAGCAGAGCTTTGATTTTGGCCAACGGCTTAACCTGTTGCCGTTTTTTGATCTGATTTTGATCTATAACACGGGGGCAGCGTTTGGTTTTTTGGCGTCAGGCTCTGGCTGGCCGCGATGGGTGTTGATCGCCATTGCTATTGTGGCGAGCGTCTTTATTGTGTGGTTGATGCGCAAAGAAGCAAACCGTCCCCTATCACGACTCGCGCTGGCCTTGATACTGAGTGGGGCCATCGGTAACTTGATCGATCGAATCTGGCACGGCCACGTGATCGACTTTTTATTGGTTTACTGGCAAAACTGGTATTACCCTGCCTTTAACGTCGCTGATATGGCTATAACAATCGGTGCGGTTTTGTTGATATTCGATGAATGGCGGCGCTGGCGCGAATCAAAGGCCGGTGCCAAACCCGGAGCAGGATCATGAGCGAATTGCACGGCAAACGCATCGTGCTAGGTGTGACTGGCGGTATCGCTTGCTACAAAGCAGCCGACCTACTTCGACGTCTGATGGAAGAAGGCGCCGCGGTCGACGTGGTGATGACGGCGTCAGCGTGTCGCTTTGTCACGCCAACAACCTTCCAAGCCCTGTCCGGACGGCCTGTTCACATCGATCTTTGGGATGAGCGTCAAAACAACAGTATGGCCCACATCAATTTGACTCGAGGCGCTGATTTGGTGCTCGTGGCACCCGCGACGAGTCACTTCATGGCCAAGCTCAGCCACGGGTTAGCCGACGACCTGCTTTCCACCCTTTGCCTGGCCCGTCCGATTCCACTGCTCATTGCGCCGGCCATGAACAAGGAAATGTGGCTTGCTGCAGCGACTCAACGCAATGTGTCGCAGCTCACTGAAGATGGCGTCACGATCTTAGGGCCGGCGAGTGGTCTGCAAGCGTGCGGGGAAACGGGCGATGGCCGCATGCTCGAACCCGCTGAACTTGTCGAGCGGGTATCCGGCTTCTTTCGACCCAAAGCGCTGGCGAATTTAAAAGTACTGATCACCGCTGGGCCAACCTGTGAGCCCATTGATCCTGTGCGAGTGATCACGAATCGATCCTCTGGCAAGACCGGCTATGCCATTGCACAAGCAGCGGTGCAAGCGGGCGCGCAAGTGACTTTGATCTCTGGTCCGACTGCGCTGGCATGCCCTGTGGGTGTCACACGTCACGACGTACAGACCGCCCAGCAGATGCATACAGCCGTCATGGCTCAAGCACAAAGCCAGGATATTTTCATCGCGGTCGCGGCCGTTGCCGACTGGCGCGTGAGCGCGCCCTCTTCTGAGAAGCTCAAAAAAAATGAAACTCAAACACCACCCGAGCTATCGTTTACGCTAAATCCAGATATCTTAAAAGAGGTCGCCTCATTGCCCGAAGGGCCTTGGTGCGTTGGATTTGCGGCCGAAACAACGCTCGATCCTGAACAAGCCCAGCGCAAGCGCGTTCGCAAAGGCGTCCCTTTATTAATTGCCAATCTGGCTCAAGACGTCATGGATCAAGACCACACCACGGTTGAACTGTATGACGAAAACGGCCGTCTACCCTTAGGTACGGGATCCAAATCCGTGATTGCGCAGGCCATCATTGAACAAGTTGCAAGTCGATACTGGCAACACCAAACTTAACGCTCAGCGCTGATCCGATGGCGTCACTACCTGCTAATACAAAAGCCAAATGCAAGCTTTTCTCGACCAAATCGGTCTCTTCATAGAGGCGAACCAAATCTGGGCCGGGCCTGTGGTGTTTCTATTGACCCTTGGCGAGTCTCTTTTGCTCGTTGGCATCATGATCCCAGCCACGACCTTGTTACTCTTTACGGGCGGTTTGGTTGGCATGCAAACCTTGTCACCGGTACCCATCTTACTTTGGGCTATTCTGGGCGCCATTGTGGGCGATGCCATTTCTTATGCTCTAGGACGTTGGATCGGCCCCAAAATCCTTCGCTGGCGATACCTTAAGCAACAACGGACTACCGTGGCTAGGGCGCGTTTGTTTTTTTATAAGTACGGTTTTTTGTCGATTTTTATCGGGCGGTTTTTGGGTCCGGTACGCAGCACGATTCCGACCGTGGCAGGCGTCATGGGCATGTCGCATTGGCGTTTTCAGTTGGCTAACATCACTTCGGCCTTGTTGTGGGTGCCTCTCATGCTGCTGCCAGGCTATCTGGGCGCCAAGAGCATACCAGCCGCTCAGCAAGCCAGCCAACTGACGCTCTACATTGGCGGCGGCTTGTCATTGGTTATCGGCATTGGCTTGCTCTATCTATTCACCCGCTCAAGAAAAAATGTAAAAACACATACCAAGCGCATCAATCGTAAAAAGGACACACCATGATAGCGATCGATTTAAAAATCCTGGATGCCAGACTGAAGGATCAATTACCCACTTACAGCACGCCGGGATCGGCTGGACTCGATTTAAGAGCTTGCCTAGATGAAGCCACCACCATTGCACCAGGTCAAACCATACTCGTACCCACAGGGCTATCCATACATATCAACAATCCAGACTATGCAGCGATGATTCTGCCGCGTTCAGGCATGGGGCATAAAAACGGCATCGTGCTAGGCAACTTGGTTGGTTTGATTGATTCCGACTACCAAGGACCGCTAATGGTCTCGACGTGGAATCGGGGACAAACCCCCTTTGTGCTTGAACCACTAGAGCGTTTGGCTCAACTGGTGATCGTGCCCGTTCAACAAGCCAGCTTCAATGTGGTCGAGTCGTTCGATCACGAGACAAGCCGTGCCGAGGGTGGCTTTGGCAGCACGGGTACTCAATAACATCTCCAAATAACGCGCGGAAACAAAAAACGTCCAGATCACCGATCTGGACGTTTTTTTTGACATATCGCCTATCAATGGTGCCAAGTCGAGCAACACCCCATCGATGCGTTACCTTGACTTACTCGTGAACAAGTTCCGAGTTGTCCTTGGACTGTTTATTGCCATCGCGTTTTTTGTCTGCAGCGCTTGGCTTTGGATCATCAAACTCAAGCAATACCTTGCCATCGTCATCAATATCCAAGGTCACCCCACCGCCTGAAACCAAACGACCAAACAAAAGCTCATCGGCTAGGGCACGGCGCAACATATCTTGAATCAGGCGCTGCATTGGCCGGGCCCCCATCAAGGGATCGAAACCGTGTTCAGCCAAATAATCACGCAGTCGCTGAGTGAAAGTGGTCTCAACACGTTTTTCGTGCAACTGGTCTTCAAGCTCCATCAGGAACTTATCAACCACCCGCAAGATAACGTCTTTCTCGAGCGCCTTGAAGTTGACGATGGCATCGAGCCGGTTACGGAATTCTGGTGAGAACAGCTTTTTAATGTCACCCATCTCATCACCACTAGCTCGACTGTTTGAGAAGCCAATCGTAGGCTTACTCATCGCTTCAGCACCGGCATTGGTTGTCATGATGATGATGACATTGCGGAAATCGGCCTTGCGCCCGTTGTTATCCGTCAAAGTGCCGTGATCCATGACCTGCAAAAGTATGTTGAAGACGTCTGGGTGAGCCTTCTCTATCTCGTCAAGTAACAACACGCAGTGCGGTTGTTTATTGATTGCCTCGGTCAACAAGCCGCCTTGGTCATAACCAACATAGCCCGGGGGCGCACCAATCAGGCGCGAAACGGTGTGCCGCTCCATGTACTCGGACATATCGAAGCGTTGCAGATCGATACCCAAGGTGAAGGCAAGCTGTCGTGCCACTTCGGTTTTTCCAACACCCGTTGGTCCAGAAAACAAAAAGCTACCAATCGGTTTTTCTGGACGCCCTAAACCCGAACGGGCCATTTTTATGGCGGCTGACAAAGCCTCAATCGCTGGGTTTTGTCCAAACACCACCGTTTTTAGGTCTCGCTCTAACGTCTCTAGACGGCTGCGATCGTCGGTAGACACTGTTTGTGGCGGAATACGAGCAATTTTGCAGATAATCGACTCAATGTCGTGCTTGCCAATCACCTTCTTTTGCTTTGACTTTGGTAAGAGCTTTTGCGCCGCCCCCGCCTCATCGATCACATCGATGGCTTTATCCGGTAAGTGTCGGTCGTTGATATGGCGCGAAGACAACTCGGCGGCTGCCGTGAGCGCTGCCGCGGAATACTTGACGTGATGGTGTTCTTCAAACCGTTGCTTCAGGCCACGCAAGATTTGTACAGTTTGATCTACCGTTGGCTCAGAGACATCGACCTTTTGGAAACGACGCGACAACGCGGCGTCTTTTTCGAAGATACCCCGATACTCGCTGTAGGTTGTGGCACCAATACAGCGCAACTGACCAGACGACAAAGCGGGCTTTAACAGATTGGAGGCATCGAGCGTGCCGCCAGAGGCTGACCCAGCGCCAATCAAGGTGTGAATTTCATCGATAAAGAGGATCGCCTGCGGGTTTGTTTTTAGTTGCTTGAGCACCGCTTTCAATCGTTGCTCAAAATCACCTCTGTATTTGGTACCTGCCAGCAAAGCGCCCATATCTAGCGAGTAGACGCTGGCATCTTTCAGTATGTCAGGCACTTCTTCTTGAGTGATCCGATAAGCCAAGCCTTCAGCGATCGCCGTTTTGCCCACGCCAGCCTCACCAACGAGCAGTGGGTTGTTTTTACGACGACGACACAAAATTTGAATGACCCGCTCGACTTCTTGATCACGACCGATCAAGGGGTCAATTCGCCCAGCTGTGGCCGACGCATTCAAATCTTGTGCGTACTGATCCAATGGAGACTGGCGCGAATCGGGCGTCTCTTCGGCCGTTGTCTGTCCTCTAGATTCCGCGGCAGGTGTTTCGGCCTGTTGGTGTTTCGCTATGCCGTGCGATAGATAATTCACCACGTCCAGACGAGAAATGCCTTGCTGTTGCAGGTAGTACACAGCGTGAGAGTCTTTCTCACCAAAGATAGCAACCAAAACATTCGCACCCGTGACGGGCTTTTTAGACGTGCCACCGGCGGAGACATGCATGATGGCTCGCTGAATAACCCGCTGAAAACCTAGGGTCGGTTGTGTATCCACTTCACCACCCTCTGGGATGACGGGCGTGTTGTCATTGATAAACTTTTTAAGGTGTTGACGCAGCTCGTCCATATTCGCTGCGCAGGCCTTCAAGACCTCGATGGCGGCCGCGTTGTCGAGCAAAGCAAGAAGCAGGTGTTCAACCGTAATGAACTCGTGCCGCGCTGAACGCGCCTCGACGAATGCCATGTGCAAACTGACTTCAAGTTCTTGGGAAATCACATTTCCTCCCGTTGCTTCTAAACCAGTCGCTCATCGCTATAACGATTTCGCAAGTAACGACGGTTGAAAAATGACCATTTACCGATGACCGATGGAATACTTACCGATCACGCCGACTTTGTTCAATTCTATGCCTATCTGGCAAAAAATTTCTAATCCCCTACAGGCTCCATGACACATTGCAATGGATGTTGCCGTGTTCTGGCAAACTGTAAAACCTGGGTAATTCGAGTGGCTGCCACATCCTTAGGGAAAACCCCACACACACCCCTGCCCTCATGGTGGACCGTCAGCATGATTTGCATCGCCTGCTGCTCATCCTTTCCAAAAAATTTCTGTAGTACCAACACCACAAACTCCATCGGTGTGTAGTCGTCGTTTAGTAGGATGACTTGATACATTGGCGGCGGCTTGGTTTTTGCCGTTTGCCGTTCTACTACAACAGAGCCTGACGTTTCGCTTCGATTTGGCATAATTAATACAAGACCACTTTGAATCAACCCTTTGAGTGTATTGCAGCTTTGTACCTAGAGAAAACCCGCTAAGGGCTTGACGACTGTTACATATTTGCCCAAAAATACATCAAGCAATATTTGAGTCGGCTCATTTCTTGCCAGCGCTGGAACGCTGCGTATCTCAAGCAACCCAGAAATTTTCATGCAACACAAGAGGCAGTCCCTATGTCAGATTCGACCAATGCCCCAGATGCACAAGGCAACCCAACCGCCACCGGTGTCGTCAAATGGTTCAATGATGCCAAAGGTTTTGGATTTGTTACACCCGACGACGGCAGTGAAGACCTGTTTGCACACTTTTCCTCTATTCAAATGAACGGCTTTAAGACACTCAAAGAGGGTCAAAGAGTCAACTTTGAGATCACACAAGGACCAAAAGGTAAGCAAGCA
>CBFHKV010000018.1:35772-39948 GCA_965656505.1 Burkholderiaceae bacterium
GTTAATATAACGGCTGGTTAATTGACGGGGGTTAAAAACCCCACCAATCCCATGCCTGTTGCTATCTTGATTTGGCGATTAAGAAACGCCGTTGTACTTTTTTTTTCTGCCAAACCCATATTGCTGTTAGCCGCATGGCTCAGTGCGGTGAATGTCGTGTGGGCGCAAAATATCGAACTACCAACGACTACTTTGTACGCGGGCATGCATCGCGTGACGGCCGAACTGGCCGTCAAACCGATGGATCGAGCCAAAGGACTCATGGGGCGACAATCACTACCCGTGAACCGCGCTATGTTGTTTGTCTTCGATCGCGCAGACAAACACTGTTTTTGGATGGAAAACACGTTTGTTCCTCTCTCAATCGCTTTTTTGCGCGATGATGGTTCGATCGTCAACATCAGAGACATGGAACCGCTAAAACGCGATCAACACTGTGCAGCTGAGCCAGTGCGTCTTGCTCTAGAGGTCAATCAAGGCTGGTTTGATGACCGCAACCTTGGCCCCGAGATGCTGATCAGGGGCCTGCCAACCCTGCCCTGATTGAAAAACTCAAACGCGCTCAACGATCAAGGCAATACCTTGTCCCACACCAATACACATGGTGCACAAGGCGTATCGACCTTGGATTTTGTGCAACTGATGCACTGCCGTCATGACCAAACGGGCCCCGCTCGCGCCCAAGGGATGCCCGAGCGCAATGGCCCCACCGTTGGGATTGACACGTGGATCATCGTCGGCAACACCGAGCATACGCAAAGTGGCCAGTCCTTGAGCAGCGAACGCTTCATTTAGCTCGATTACATCCATTTGATCCATGCTCAGACCCGTCATGGCGAGAACCTTTTGCGAGGCAGGACCGGGGCCAATGCCCATAATGCGTGGCTCAACACCCATGGTTGCCATCGCGACAACCCGAGCCCTGGCGGTTAACTGCTGCGCTTTGATGGCTTGCTCATTCGCAACCAATAACGCCACTGAGCCATCGTTCACACCGGACGCATTGCCGGCAGAAACCGAACCACCCTCGCGAACCACCCCCTTTAACTTGCTTAAGGCTTCGAGGCTGGTTTGACGGGGATGCTCATCTTGCGCAACAACCAAAGGGTCGCCTTTTCGTTGAGGCACATGAACAGCTGTGATTTCCTCATCAAAATAGCCAGCCGCTTGAGCGGCAGCGGCTTTATCTTGGCTGGCCATCGCGAACTTGTCTTGATCTTCACGGGAAATGCCAAACTGATCCGCCACGTTTTCTGCGGTCTCTGGCATAGAATCAACACCATACTGAGCCTTCATCAGCTTATTGACAAAGCGCCAGCCAATGGTTGTGTCGTACATCGCCGCCGAACGCGCAAAAGCGGTTTCCGCCTTACCCATGACAAATGGGGCTCGGCTCATACTCTCGACGCCGCCCGCAATCAGTAGTGAGGCTTCCCCGGCTCGAATCGCGCGCGCCGCCGTGCCCACAGCATCCATACCCGATCCGCACAGTCGATTAATGGTTGCACCCGGAACACTACTGGGCAGTCCCGCTAAAAGAGATGCCATACGGGCCACGTTTCGATTGTCCTCGCCCGCTTGATTGGCACAGCCATAAAAAACATCCTCTACTTTCGCCCAGTCCATCTGGGGATTGCGAGCCATCAAGGCCTTGAGTGGCAGTGACGCCAAATCGTCAGTTCGAACCGACGACAAACCACCACCGTATCGTCCAATGGGTGTACGGATTGCGTCACAAATAAAAGCGTCGATTGCTGTCATGGTTTGTCCTACCCTCAGTATTTTGTCATGCGCGGTTGTGTGGCGTTCAATGGCCTAACAGGCACTTTAAACCGTTCCATCGAAAACAAAAGCGCCGGCGAGTGCCGGCGTTTTTGCCGATCATGCTAGCGGGTTATTAGCCGAAGTTTTTCTCAGCGAACGACCAGTTAGCCAGTTTCCAAAATGTCTCCAGGTACTTGGGACGCGCATTGCGATAGTCGATGTAATAAGCGTGCTCCCAGACATCACAGGTCAACAAGGGTGTGTCCTCAGTTGTCACGGGCGTCGCGGCATTGCTGGTATTCACGATATCGACTGAACCGTCGGCTTTTTTAACCAACCATGTCCAACCGGAACCAAAGTTACCCGCCGCTGATTTATTAAAAGCCTCTTTGAAAGCTTCAACACTGCCAAATTTGGCATTGATGGCGTCAGCCAACGGACCGCTGGGCTCACCACCGCCATTTGGTGACAAGCTATTCCAGTAAAACGTGTGGTTCCAGACTTGTGCGGCATTATTGAAGATGCCACCCGTCGATTTCTTGACGATGTCTTCTAAAGGAGCCGACTCAAATTCAGTGCCAGGAATCAAGTTGTTTAAGTTCGTGACATACGTTTGATGGTGCTTGCCATAGTGAAACTCGAGGGTTTCTTTAGAAATATGTGGCGCCAAAGCATCGATGGCATAGGGAAGGTCGGGCAATGTGTGTGTCATAGAGTCAGTATCCTTTGAGTAAACTTCAGACATCGTCGTATACGGTACCTTGGATAGCTTTGATTCATCACTGTCCATGGCGCGCGTCGCAACGCTCAAGTCGATTGTAGCCAAGCGGCTGGCAATTCGAAAGCAACCCCGTGTACCGAGATGGTTTTAATGACTCGGTCAGTCATCAAACACAATGGGATTTAGCACACCATCCCCATTCGTCTGGGTTCGAGTCACCCTGGCAAATACCCTGCCTTTAGACAAATCGATAGAAACAGGCTGATCGGCCTGCACTTGGTTGGCATTATTCAAAATATCGCCATCCGGTCCCCGAACAATCGCAAAACCCCGCTCTAAAGTAGCTGTCGGACCGAGTACAGCCAATCGGGCACGATGGATGGCTAATTGATGGTGCCCTGTTTCTAATTTTTGATTTATCGCGCGCGCTAACCCTTGCCCATTTTGTTGGGCTTTTTCACGTAAGCGCCCCACATCTGGTAACTGATGGGCCAAACGTTTTACGAGCATAGCCAAAGCATGTTTTCTTTGAGCCAAACGCTCGGTGGGGGAAACCAAGCTGTAACTTAGTCGGTCTAGCCTTTGATTGTAGCGTTCTAACTGTCGTTCCAACCTTTGCTGCAAATCAAGTGCAACGCCTTGCAACTGTTCAAGCAACCTGTGCATCGGTTGGCAGGCTAACTCCGCCGCTGCCGTTGGTGTGGGTGCTCGGACGTCTGCGACAAAATCGGCGATAGAGACGTCTGACTCGTGTCCCACACCTGCAATGACGGGCAAGGGACTCGCCGCGATGTCTCTGGCCAAACCTTCGTCGTTAAAAGCCCACAAGTCCTCAAGACTGCCACCACCACGGACCAATAAGATCGTATCCACCTCTTGCCGCTGATTAGCCGCAGCGAGCGCCAAGCGCAGTTCGCGTGGGGCTGCCTGGCCCTGGACCAACGCAGGATATATAACGACACTGACATGGGGCGCACGGCGCGCTAGCGTCGTTAACACGTCATGCAGCGCAGCAGCCCCCAAAGAGGTAATCACACCAATCGCCCGAGGGTAAGGGGTCGGCACACGTTTGCTATCCAGGTCAAAAAGACCTTCACTCTGCAGACGATTTTTGAGCAACAGAAACTGCTCGTGTAACGTCCCTCGACCGGCACGACGTAGCATTTGCACATTGAGTTGGAACTCCCCACGCGGCTCATACAGACCAACTTTGGCACGAATTTGAACTTGATCCCCGACCTCGGGCTGAAATTCGCAATAAGCGATACGGGTGCGAAACATCACTGCCCGAACGCTCGCGGACGGGTCTTTCAGCGTCATGTAAAGGTGGCCCGACGCGGCCCGGGTGAAGGTTGAGACCTCACCCGTTAACCAAACTGTGCCGAAGGTATCCATGAGAGATTCAGCGACCAGGCCGTTTAACTCCGTGACCGTCAGGATTTGGGGTGCTGCGTCGTCATTTGTGACTTGACTTCCAATCGTCATAAGGGATCTATCCAAAAAACTGTCCACAGGCCTCGTCAATGCGTCATCTGTCACTTAAAGCAAGTTAAATTTTCTTCAACTTCCGTAAATAATTTAATGTTGAATAAAAAATATAAATAATAAGTTATTGATTTTTATGAATTTTCTCAATTTATACCGATTGATGGTCAAATTTTGAGCAAAGTACCTTCAGATGGGGGCTACGG
>CBFHKV010000019.1:0-15562 GCA_965656505.1 Burkholderiaceae bacterium
GTCGTGCACATCGCGTCGCCGCACCTGCTGGTTATTGACCAAATAGCTACTTGTGCCGTCGCGAGTCAGTACCCGACGCACTGAGATTTCGCTAAACGTGCTCCACTGTCCGGCCGCACGGCCATCACTGTTGTCAAAGACCAACTCAACGGAAGCGCGCCCCGACGGTTTGCGATCCACCGAGCCGCTAAAAATGACATCTTGCATCGACTCCCCACGCAGCTCAGTAGCACGCGTTTCACCGAGCACCCACCGAACCGCGTCGATGATGTTGGATTTGCCACAGCCATTGGGCCCCACCACCCCCACGAGCTGGCTAGGCGTCGGAATGACGGTAGGGTCGACAAAGGATTTAAAACCAGAGAGTTTTATTTGTGTAAGGCGCACTTGTTCTCGCGATATCAATCACTTTATGACCGCATATTAACGCACAGTTGCATCCCCTTAGGGCTATACTCAGTCGCTCTGCTCATCTTGAGGGTTTCCTGTGACACGGGGCTTTTATTTGGTCATGGCCGCACAAGCGTTGTCATCTTTGGCTGACAACGCTTTGTTTATTGCCGCGATTGCTTTGCTGCAAGAGCTTCACGGCCCCGATTGGATGGCGCCAATAATGAAATGGTGGTTTGCTGCCACTTACGTGCTTTTGGCGGCTTTTGTGGGCGCTTTTGCCGACTCTTTCCCCAAAGGGCGGGTCATGTTCATGACCAACGCAGTCAAGATCGTTGGCTGCTTGATCATGTTTTGGTATGGATTTTTTGGCTTATCGGAAACTGGTCAAACCTATCTGGTGGTTGCCGCTTTTGCCTTGGTTGGAGTCGGGGCTGCTGCCTACTCACCCGCCAAATACGGCATTGTCACCGAAATGTTACCCCCGCTTGATTTGGTCAAAGGCAACAGCTGGATCGAAGGGCTAACCGTCTTATCAATTATCCTAGGGACGGTCTTGGGGGGTGTTCTCATCTCCCCAGTGGTTTCTAGCGTGTTGCTCCAACAAGAAACGATTTCGACCTTGGTGCAAACCCCTGCCGAAGCGGCGATTCTTTGTATTGTTTTCATCTATGCCGCCGCTGCCGGCTGCAATCTCTTGATCCCTGCCACCGGCATTCAATACCCCAAACAACACAAAAACCCCATTCGCCTGCTCAAAAGCTTCACTGGCTATGTTCGGATTCTTTGGCAAGACCGGCTCGGCCAAATTTCTTTGGCAGTCACCACACTCTTTTGGGGGGCGGGCGCAACACTGCAACTGATCGTGATCGAATGGGGTAAGAGTCACTTGGGTTATCGCCTAGACCAGGCCTCGATTTTGATAGGAGTCACTGCTTTCGGAACCATTTTTGGGGCGGTATTTGCCAGCCGCGTGTCCTTGAAAAAAGCCCTTGGGGTTTTACCCATGGGTATCGGCATGGGTTTCGTCGTGCTCTTGATGCCCTTGGTCACGGCACAATGGGAAGTCTATGGCTTGCTGCTCATGATTGGCGGCTTGTCGGGTTATTTTGTGGTGCCCATGAACGCCTTGCTGCAGCATCGCGGTCACTTGCTGCTGTCCGCCGGACATTCAATTGCCGTTCAAAACTTTAACGAGCAACTCAACATCCTGTTGATGTTGGGAGCGTATGCCATCATGCTATCGCTCGATTTACCCATCAACACCATCATCGTTATTTTTGGGCTGCTGGTGGCCGTCATCATGTTTATCATCATGCGCTACAGCCGCCGCAACTTAAAGAAACACCCCGATCTGCTCAACGAGATCGGTCGCCATGGCCATGGCACGGCCCTTTGATGGATTAGCCTCACCCGGGCGCCACAAATCCCCCCCTTCGCAACATCTGTCAGCCAACGGACCAAAAACACACATAAAGAAAAAAACGCACAAAAAAAAGGCGTTTTGCGGTCCTTGAATTCGGCCTTATACTCAAAAAATAAAGGTAGACTGAGTAGGTTAATGAGTAATAAGGACATTACGATCCGAGACCTTGCTATCTTTCAACGACTTTTCATGCATCGGAGAAAATCATGAAACTTTTCATATCAGCGGCGGCTCTGGCCTTTGGACTGACCGCCCTACCCGCCTCAGCCCAGCCAACCGAATTCATTACCATTGGTACAGGTGGTGTTACCGGTGTTTACTACCCCACAGGTGGTGCTATTTGCCGCATGCTCGCACGCACACGCTCAGAGCACGGTATCCGTTGCGGTGCCGAATCAACTGGCGGTTCGGTTTATAACGTGAACGCCGTCCGTAACGGGGAGCTCGAGTTTGGTGTGGCCCAGTCCGACGTTCAATTCAAGGCATTTAACGGCGTCGATAGCTTCAAAGAGCAAGGCGCCAACCCCAAATTGCGTTCAGTGTTTTCGATCCACCCTGAGCCTTTCACGGTTGTTGCCCGCAAAGATGCCGGTATCGAAACATTCGAGGACTTGAAAGGCAAGCGTGTGAACGTCGGTAACCCGGGTTCTGGCCAGCGTGACACCATGGAAGTGTTAATGGCACAGATGGGTTGGACCATGGACGACTTTGCCTTGGCATCCGAGTTGCAAGCAGCCGAGCAGTCACAGGCGCTATGCGATAACAATATTGACGCCATGGTTTACACCGTTGGACACCCATCCGGCTCCATTAAAGAGGCCACCACGGCATGCGATTCGGTCTTGGTCACGGTTGACAATAGCAGCGTGACTGAACTGGTTGACGGCAATCCGTTCTATCGCACGGCCGTTATCCCTGGTGGCATGTATCGTGGCACGGACGATGACACCAAGACCTTTGGTGTCGGTGCTACCTTGATCACCAGCCAAGACGTGCCTGATGAAGTGGTCTATGAATTGGTCAAGAGCGTCTTTACCAACATCGATCAGTTCCGTTCGTTGCACCCAGCCTTTGCAAACCTAGACCCCCAGCAAATGGCAAAGGATGGTCTGTCCGCACCTTTGCACCCTGGTGCCGAGAAGTACTACCGTGAAGCTGGTCTGCTGAACTAAGCACAACCGCTTAACGCCCCGGGGCAAGGATCATGGTAAGAACCGTGATACCTTGCCCCGGTTTTGTTTGCAGTTGGCCTTGCTTGGTTCATCGTGAACCCCTGTTTGCCCTGTTTGTGACTTTTCTGATCGGCCCATTGTCACAAACGTCTTTCTTGTGATCTGCTTACCATGACCGAACCGACGCCAACTGCTAATCGTCAATACAACGACGACGAACTCCAAGACTTGGTGGCCAGCACCGACACGGGTGCACGCAAACCCAAACGCCGGGGCATCGCCCGCTTGATTGCCGCTGTGGCTTTCTGTTGGTCGCTTTTTCAGCTGTGGATTGCGCAACCCCAAATGTGGTTTTCTGAATATCTGCCCGTGCTGAATTCATCACAGGCACGCCCGGTTCACCTGACGTTTGCTTTATTGCTTGCCTTCTTGGTCTATCCGGCGCTGCGTTCTTCACCCCGCGACCGAATTCCAATAACCGATTGGCTGTTAGCTCTCCTAGGGGCGGGGTGTGCCTTCTATGTTTTTTTGTTTTACCGTGAACTCGCTGTCACGGCCCGATCCGGCCTGCCGCTGCAATCACAATTGATCGTCGGCGCCATCGGCATCGTGATTCTGCTTGAGGCATCGCGCCGCGCATTGGGTCCGGCACTGACTGTGGTTGCCAGTATCTTCCTTCTCTACTCTTACATGGGTCAAGGTTGGTTGATCCCTGACATCATCGCTCATGATGGCTTGTCTCTAAACTCCATTATCAATGCACAGTGGTTGGACACGGGTGGGGTCTTTGGCATCCCGTTAGGCGTCTCTACCGCGTTTGTTTTTTTGTTCGTTTTATTTGGCTCAATGCTAGATAAGGCCGGTGCGGGTAACTACTTTATTCAACTCGCCTTTGCTGGATTGGGCAGCTTGCGCGGCGGACCCGCCAAAGCAGCCGTGGTGGGCTCTGGCATGACGGGCTTGATTTCTGGCTCCTCGATCGCCAATGTCGTGACCACCGGCACCTTCACCATCCCACTGATGCGCAAGGTCGGATTTAGCGCCGAGAAAGCAGGGGCTGTGGAAGTGGCTAGCTCGGTCAATGGGCAAATCATGCCGCCGGTGATGGGGGCTGCCGCTTTCTTAATGGTGGAGTTTGTCGGGATTTCATATCTTGAGGTTGTCAAACACGCCTTCGTCCCTGCGGTTATTTCTTACATCGCGCTGGTCTATATCGTCCATCTAGAAGCACTCAAACAAGACATGCCCGCGTTAGGTCCCGCAAAAAGCCTAACCAGCATGTTCTTAAAGACCCTCGCCGGGTTCGTCATAGCGGGCGTGCTTTTCACGGGCATGGTGTATGGCATCAGGGGCTTGCAATCGCTCGTTCCAAGCGTGGCTGATCCGATTGTCTTACTTATTGTTCTATTGCTTTATGTTCTTGCGGTGCGAATCTCAGCCAAGCAACCGGAACTCAGCCCGGACCAAACGCTAGCTGACGTGAACCAGTTGCCAACCATGCGACAAGTGTTCCCGACGGGTTTGCATTACTTGCTGCCCATTCTTGTTTTGGTCTGGTTTCTGATGATAGAGATGCAGTCGCCTGCCAAATCGGCTTTTTATGCGGTGCTGACCATGATTTTGATTGTGTTCACGCAACGACCCTTAAAAGCATTTTTCCGCGGCACATCGCTTGTGACGGCCCTTCGGGACGGCGCGCACGACTGGGTTGACGGCATGATTGCGGGTGCTCGCAACATGATTGGCATCGGTGTGGCGACAGCGGCAGCCGGCATTATTGTGGCAACCGTCACCCGCACCCCCATCGGCACAGAACTTGCCGGCTTGGTCGACACCTTAGCGGCTGGTCATTTGATGTTGATGCTGCTGTTAATCGGTGCCTTTTCCTTGATTTTGGGCATGGGACTGCCAACCACGGCCAATTACATCGTCGTGTCATCGCTCATGGCCTCGGTGGTGGTGACCCTTGGGGCGCAAGAAGGTTTGATTGTGCCGCTGATCGCAGCGCACTTGTTTGTTTTTTACTTCGGCATCATGGCCGATGTCACACCACCCGTGGGACTAGCGAGCTTTGCAGCGGCAGCCGTCTCAGGGGGTGATCCCATACGCACAGGTTTCACTGCCTTCTTCTATTCGTTGCGAACCGTGGCATTACCCTTTTTATTCATCTATGACCCAACCTTGATCCTGTACGGTATAGACCTAGGGACGGGCTCAGGGATCTTGCATGCCAGCTCGGTATTTGTGGTGGCTACCATCGCAATGCTGTTATTCGCGGCAGCCACCCAAGGCTACTTCCTAGCACCTTCCAAATGGTGGGAGAGCATTGCCCTTTTGTTGGTTGCCTTCACGTTATTCGTTCCCGGTTTTTGGCTCAACAAAGTACAAGACCGCTTTGAGCAACAAACGCCAACCAGTCTGTCCACGCTTGTCGACAACCTCGAAAGCGGGCAACGTTTGCGTTTCGTGGTTCAAGGCCCTTCATTTACGACCGGTGAGCCGAGCCAGTTGACCATTTCTCATGTGGTCTCTGAGAACGACCCGGCGAATGATCGCCTGCAGTCAGCCGGCCTACTGCTTCTACCAGAGGGCGAGCGGCTATATCTAGATGAACCGGTGTTTGGGTCAGACTACCAGTCACGGCTTAGCGAGTTTGACTTTTACATGGATACGCGCGTTGAGGTCACCGCGGTTTTAGTTGAGGCCGACCGTCTCCCAAAACAAATTTTCTATATACCTGCCTTATTGCTCTTGGGTTTGGTTATCATGTTGCAAAGACGGCGACAAACAAAACCGGCTTTTTAGAAAGGTACTGCTATGCCTACCCCCATCCTGCTTGCTGTCGACTTATCGGACGCTAAAAGTAGCAAGCAGGCACTTGACGGCGCGATAGAGTTGCTCAGCGAAGACGGTACTTTGCATGTGGTATCCGTCTTGCCTGATTTTGGTCTAGCTCAAGTTTCGGGCTACTTCAAGACCGATTTTGAAGGTAATGCCTTACTTAACCTCGGTCGTCAACTGGACGATTGGACACAAACGCACGTGCCCAAAACCATCAAGGTTCGTCCTCACGTCTTACATGGCCGGATCTACCACGAAGTGTTGAAAGCGGCCGACAAACTCAAGGTTCAAGTCATTGTTTTGGCGGCACATCACCCCGAACTCAAAGATTACTTTTTAGGACCCAATGCTGCCCGCATTGTGCGGCATGCCAAACAATCCGTTTACGTCATCAGGAACTGAAAAACACTATGTCTAATCACATTTTTGGACGCACCACTCGCTCGACCCTGCCTACCGCCGTCAAAGGCGATGGCTGCTATCTTATTGACTCAAACGGCAAGCGCTATTTTGACGGTTCGGGAGGCGCCGCGGTCTCTTGCCTCGGTCATTCTGATCCGCATGTGCGCCAAGCGCTGCACCAACAAATCGATCAGCTTGATTTTGCGCACACGAGTTTCTTCACCAGCGAACCGGCTGAACGACTGGCCGATCGCTTGATAGAAAAAGCCCCACCGGGATTGGATCGGGTTTATTTGGTCTCAGGCGGTTCAGAGGCTGTGGAGGCTGCACTCAAATTGGCACGTCAGTACTTCTTGGAGGTCGGTGAGCCCACGCGACACCGCGTGATTGCTCGGCGCCAGAGCTACCACGGCAACACGCTTGGGGCTTTAGCCGCTGGCGGTAATGAATGGCGCCGCGCCCAGTTTGCACCGCTTTTGGTGGACACCACCCACATTGCCCCTTGTTTTGAATATCGGGGTCGTCAGGCCAACGAGAGCCAATTTGAGTACGGACAGCGAGTGGCCAATGAACTGGAAACCGAAATCCTACGCGCGGGCCCAGAAACGGTCATGGCATTTATCGCTGAGCCCGTGGTGGGTGCCACGGCCGGTGCTGTGCCGCCTGTACCCGGTTATTACCAACGTATCCGGGAGATTTGCGATCAATATGGCGTCTTGCTCATTCTGGATGAGGTCATGTGCGGCATGGGTCGCACCGGTCACCTTTTTAGTATCGAAGCCGAAGGCATCAGTGCAGACATCATTACCATTGCCAAAGGGTTAGGCGCCGGTTATCAGCCCATCGGGGCCTTGTTGGCTAGCAAAAAGATATACGATGCGGTTTCCGCGGGTTCGGGGTTTTTCCAACACGGTCACACCTACTTGGGGCATCCCATTGCTGCAGCGGCTGCAAACGCGGTTTTAGATGTGATTTTTGAGCAAAACTTACTGGCTCGGGTCACGGAACAAGGACACAAACTACAAGCGGCGCTACAACAGACTTTCAGTGATCACCCCCATATCGGTGACATCAGGGGTAGAGGCCTGTTTCGTGGCATTGAGCTTGTCGCTGATCGTGACACCAAAGAGCCGTTTGATCCCAGCTTGAAAATACACGCCAAAATAAAGGCCAATGCCATGAACGAGGGTCTCATCTGTTACCCCATGGGCGGCACAATCGACGGACAGCGAGGCGATCACGTCCTGCTAGCACCACCGTTCATCATTAGTGACAACCAAATCGATGAGGTGGTCGGTAAACTGGACCGAGCCATTGACACCGCATTGGCCACTAGTGGTTTGTATTCAGGTACGCATTAACGCGTTTCAGATCAGCCCACGCGAGTCGTTTATCGACGGGTCGTCTTAGCAAATAAGCCGGGTGATACGTCACCACAACAGGTGGCGTACCCGGTAAACCAGAAAGGGCTTGGGTTTGTTGGCGAAGCGCCTGTAACGGCTCGCTGGTATTTAACAAGGCATGGGCGGCAAATCGACCCATGGCCAAGATCACTTTGGGCTGTAAGACAGCGATTTGCTGATGTAGGTAGGGCAAACACGCGGCAATTTCTTCTTGCCGTGGGTTCCGATTGGCCGGTGGCCGGCACTTGATCACATTCGTGATGAACACACGCGAGGATCGATCCAAACCAATCGCTTGCAACATATTGCCAAGCAATTGGCCAGAGCGCCCCACAAATGGCCTACCCTCTGAATCCTCTTGCTCACCTGGGGCTTCTCCCACGATCAGAACGTCAGGTGATTCCGCGCCCTCCCCAGCCACCGCATGGGTTCTACTCTCACAAAGGCCACAGGCTCGGCACGGCGCGATTCGGTCCCGCAAATCAGCGAGCGTCAGACCCGATAGATCAACAGGCACGGGCGGCTTGTCCGAAACCGCCTCAATGGTCTTTTGACCTTCGTTCGTTGACAAATGACTGGGCAACGCGACAGCGCTAGCGGCTTTTGAAAGCGACGCTTGGGTCGCAGGCGGGGTCGTCTTTTTTTGTTGTGGGGCCTCACCGACAATCCAGGGCACATCCACCCCCATGGCAGACAGCCATGCCTTTTGTACCGCAGAAACCGGCACCTTGAGTACCGCCTGACGGGCCGAAACAGGCGTGGATTTTTGTTTAACCATGGACTGCTCTCTTAAACCTCACCAAGCTGACGAGCCATCACAATAGCATCTTCACGGTGCGCTTTTGCTGCGGGATAGTAGCCCTTGCGCAGACCAATCTGCTCGAAACCTTTGCTTTGATAAAAGTGCAGCGCGCGTTCGTTGGAAGGCCGCACTTCCAACAAGACCCGCGTCATGGCCGCCATCGTCGCGGTCAGATTGACTTGATTGAGTAGGATGGTTCCAATCCCTTGTCGGCGATGATCCGCAGACACGGCGATCACTAACACATGCATCTCATCTGGCGTAGGCATCGCCACACAAAACCCGACCAAGGCATGATCCCGACGGATGACCCAAGCCGGGTAACCTGCCTTTAAAGCGTCTTCAAAGTTTCGATACGACCAAGGGAAAGCCTGTGATTGTAATTCGAGCTCAACCACCTCCCTCAAATCATGGCTCGACATCGGTAATAACAAATCGGTGTCTGGTGTGGCCACTCTCGGATTGCCCCCTAGTCCCTGCCCTTGTGCCCGCTCCTGCGTGGTGAAGGCGACCTTGTCTCGCAAATACAGCGGCAATGCCCGTTCTGGCGCGATGGTTTGTCCACTTTGCCAGCGCTCGAGGGCCAGGTGAGCCACCGCCTTGGCCGTTGGCAGGGCCTCTTGATCTCGCCACTTTAGCGGTTGCGCCATCAAATTCTTCATCCCAGCCTCAGACAGACACCGCGAAACCACCTGCCAGCCCTGGCCAACGAGCTGTGCCGGCTCACGGGTCTTGGCGTGACGTAACCAATAGGGCAATCGCGGCGTGATAAAGCGCTCAACATCTGCTGCACCCAACAACACAGGCGACTGTAGCTCGGTCAAGCCAAAGCCATAAACAGCCAGATACAGCTCATCCATCCGCGCATCCAACGCAACAATTCGAATCGCGTCACTTTCGGTTGCAAATTGTGTTGCCACCGCCTGCAAAGCACCCACGGTCACTAAGGGAAGATTTAATGCAAAGGCGATCGACTGGGCCACACTGCACCCCAAACGAATGCCTGTGAAGGCCCCTGGGCCCTGACCAAAGGCCACCAGACCCAAGGCTGACCGATCCATATCGGCTTGGGTCAAGACAGCATCAATCAACGGCAGTACACTCTCAGCATGTCCCGCTATCCCTGCTAGCGCTTGCTCATGCAAGACAGCAGGCGTGACTTGTGGTTGCCAAAGGGCAATATGACAGGTGGATGTCGAGGTCTCAATAGCCAAAATGGGTTTCATCCTGTAATTGTAATGAACCTTCCCTAAAGGACAGCGTCTTAAAGGTCTCTTCTGTTCAAAAAAGAATGTTTACGATAATGTCGCAACCGCTAAAAGCTTCCTCAAGACGCCCGGCTGCCAACATTTTGGTGGTTGATGATGATCCGCGCCTGCGCGATCTCTTGCGGCGCTACTTAACAGAGCAGGGTTTTCATGTTTTTGCGGCTGAAGACGCCGTGAGCATGGATCGCCTGCGTGCCGTCGAGCGCTTAGATCTCATTGTTCTCGATGTCATGATGCCCGGAGAAGATGGCATGAGCATCTGTCGGCGACTGCGTCAGGCTAACGATCAAACCCCGATCATCATGCTGACCGCTAAAACAGAGGACATGGATCGCATCCGAGGCTTAGAGATTGGGGCAGATGATTACGTGGCCAAGCCTTTTAACCCTCGCGAGCTGCTCGCCAGAGTTAATGCGGTCCTCAGACGGCACAAAGCGATCGAGCATCCCGCCGGCCCAAGCCATGAATCGGAGATCTTTCAGTTTGGCCCCTACACATTGAACCTGTCTAAACGAACCCTACAAAAAAATAACGTTGATGTCCCGATCACCACCGGCGAATTCTCTGTGTTGAAAGTCTTTGCCAGGCAACCGAGGGTTCCTTTGTCGCGTGACAAACTCATGGAACTCGCTAGGGGCCGAGAATATGAAGCTTTTGACCGCAGTTTAGATGTTCAGATTTCTCGCCTACGAAAACTCATCGAACCCAACCCCACCAAGCCGATCTATATTCAAACCGTATGGGGGTTGGGTTACGTCTTTGTCCCAGATGACGAATACTGAGCCCAGACTAGGTCTTTTTGCGCGCACGTTCCTGCTGCTCGCGCTGTTAATGCTGGCTAGCCTAGGCGCTTGGCTACACGTTTTTTACACCCTCGAACTTGAACCTCGCGCCCAACGTTCGGCCGCTGAACTGGTGCGCTCGGTCCAAGTCAGCCGAGCTGCTTTGCTTAACACGCCTGCCCAACAACGTGAGTCCTTGAGGCAAGCCATTGACGCGCAACCGAACATACAACTGCGACGAGTCAGCCCGTTAGATCAAACCATCAATCTCACGCAAGATCAATACTGGCAGGCATTGCGTGAGTCAGTGGCCACCGAACTGGCTGCTGATCTACCCATGGCGATCGAATTAAACGGTGAACCCAGCCTCTGGGTTCAGTTCCCACTAGAAGGACAAACCTATTGGATGGGGGTCGATATCGACCAAACCTAC
The DNA here is from genome assembly GCA_965656505.1 of Burkholderiaceae bacterium. Classification (GTDB taxonomy): domain Bacteria; phylum Pseudomonadota; class Gammaproteobacteria; order Burkholderiales; family Burkholderiaceae_B; genus Algicoccus. The sequence continues at coordinate 10,920 of CBFHKV010000019.1, forward strand.
TTGACCACAGGGCCCGAATGGGTCAGTTGGGTGGCCGCGGCGGCTTTGCTATCACTCATCGGTGCTGCGGTTGCAGTAGGCTATATGAACCGTCCCTTGGCGCGACTGTCGCGCGCCGCCCAGCAACTGTCGCGGGGACAAACCCCTAGCCCCCTGCCCGAGACCGGCGCCCTTGAAATCCGTGAACTCAATGCCAGTTTCAATCGAATGGTCGCTGAATTAGAGAACGCGCAAAACGACCGTAACTTGATGCTCGCGGGCATCTCGCATGATTTGCGCACCCCTTTGGCACGGATGCGTCTCGAAATTGAAATGAGCCTCATGGGCGACGAGCAACGACGGGCCATCGATCAGGACCTCTCTCAAGTGGACCGCACGATTGGCCAACTGTTGGAGTATGCGCGACCGGCAAGGCAACTGCCTGACAAGCCCATCGATTTGGTGACGGTGGTGCAAGGTTTGGTGCAAGAGGAGCAAGCGCATGCCAAGGGTGGGGACCTCACACTCAACCTGAAGACACGCGGCGCAATTTACTGTCTGATGGATCAGCGCGACTTTGCCCGCTGTCTAGTCAATTTAATAGAAAATGCAAGACGCTATGGCGTGAAAAACAACCAACGTGCGGATCTTGAGATCACGGTTCAGACGCGAAACAACCGCGTCTATGTTGACGTCAAGGATCGCGGTCCCGGCATCGCCGCACAAGACGTAGCCCGCGTCATGCGCCCCTTTTCTCGTGGCGAGATGGCTCGAACGGGCGGCACGGGCGCTGGGCTGGGTCTATCCATTGTGGAGCGTTTACTCAGTCCAGCAAGCGGACGTCTGCGTCTACTGCCACGCGAAGGTGGTGGGTTGATTGCGCGTTTGGACCTGCCTCGGGCACGACGCGGTCAGCGCAGCAGCAACACATCAACAATCAACCGCCAACCGGTTCGATTAAAACAACCGTCGTAACCGCTATACCCTCTTCCCGACCCAAAAAACCGAGTGACTCATTCGTTTTGCCTTTGATATTGATGACATCAGCCGTAACCCGCAAGTCATTGGACAGGTTGCCAATCATGTCATTCACATAAGGGCTGATCTTGGGGGCTTGCGCGTGGATCGTGGCATCGAGATTGACAAGCTGCCAGCCTGCCGCATGGATTTTTTGGTAGGCGTGTCTGAGCAACACGCGACTATCAGCACCCTCAAAGGCGGGATCGTTATCCGGAAAGTGTCGGCCAATGTCGCCTAGTCCGGCTGCACCGAGCAAGGCATCGGTGATGGCGTGTAAAAGCGCATCTGCATCGGAGTGGCCTTGTAATCCCTTGTGGTGAGGAATCGTGACCCCACCCAAAATCAAGGGGCGACCCTCTACCAATGGATGCACATCAAAACCTTGCCCTACCCGCATACGGGTTCTACTCATAGCCATTGTTGTATCCACTGAAAGTCTTCCGGCCAAGTCACCTTGCTGTTGCTCAGTGATCCTGGGATCAATAAGGGCTGATAACCCGCCCATTCCATGGCGCTCGCCTCGTCAGTCACAGATTGCCCAGCAGCCAGTGCTTGTCGTAGTACCTGACGCAACAAACGCACAGGGAACATTTGAGGGGTCTGGGCCAGCCACACCTGTTCACGCGGTAAGGTGCGAACAACACGCTGAAAAGGCTCGGCGTTATCGGCTAATTTAACGGTATCGGTGGCCGCCAACGCGAGCAACCCCCCTTGATCAGCTGCTATGCATGCATCAATCAGTCGGCCCAGGGCTTGTGGCGGCAAACCGGGGCGCGCCGCGTCATGCACCAAAACCCAGTCCTCTTCGCCAAACAAGGGTTGCTCAAGCGTTTGCAACACCGTCTGCGCACGGGTTGGTCCGGCTGAAGGCAAGACGTTAACTGACTGATTTCGCTCAAACAAAATCGACGCCTCGGTATCCTCGGGTTGCACACCTACGACCACCGCTTGTATCCGAGCATCAGCCAATAGTCGCTCCACCGTCCAGACCAACATCGGTTTGCCATTTATTAAACGATATTGCTTAGCCGATCGATCGGCTGAGTCAAGCGCGCGTTGACCCACACCGCCTGCTGGCACAAGTGCCACCAAACGATTGCCTGTCGTTGGTTTGGGCGATTGGTAAGCAGGGTTCGGGGTTGTGAAAGCAGATGTCATCGGGGGATTTTATAATGTTGCTTTCCATGTTGTAGATTCTTATGCCCATTGTCGCAAATCCTGAGGCACTTTCGTTACTTGCCCGACTAAAACCCGGCCAGCGGCACGTGCAACCCTACCCCCCCGGTTCAGCCGCAGCTTGGATGTTGGCCGATTTGGCTGCTCACGCCAAACAGTTGCTTTTGGTGGTCACCGCCGACCCGTTACAGGCTCAGCGCCTGGCACACGAAATCGCATTGGTTAAACCCGATCTGCGCGTCAGGATGCTACCGGACTGGGAAACCTTACCTTACGACGGTTTCTCGCCGCACCAAGACTTGATCTCTGAGCGACTACGAACGCTACACGCCTTGCGCCAAGGTGACGTTGACGTTTTAACGGTACCGGTGACAACCGCCCTCTACCGGTTGGCACCACCGAGCTTTCTGGCGGCTTATACATTCTCTTTCAAACAAAAAGACAAGCTCAACGAAGCAGCCTTACGGGATCAATTGGTTCTTGCAAATTACACCCATGTTACCCAGGTGACTGTGCCTGGGGAGTTTTGCATTCGAGGCGGTCTCATTGACCTATTTCCGATGGGTTCTGTATTGCCCTATCGCCTGGACCTTTTTGACGATGAAATTGAGTCCATCAAAACCTTTGATGTCGATACACAGCGCAGCCTGTACCCCGTCCCCGAAGTTCAATTGCTGCCGGGGCGTGAGTTCCCTATGGACGAAGCGGTGCGCAATCAATTTCGGGCCAAGTTCCGGGAGCGATTTGAAGGCGATCCGTCCAAAGCTTTACCTTATCGGGATATCGGTAACGGTATCGCCTTCGCTGGCGTGGAATATTACCTACCGCTCTTTTTTGATGAAACGGCTACCTTGTTTGATTACTTACCCGCGCAAGCCATTTGTGTGACCGAAGGTGACTTAGAAGGGAGCATGCGTCGATTTTGGGGAGATACCAAAGGACGCTACCAGTTTTTAAAAAGTGACAACGAACGCCCCGTTTTGCCACCTGAACACTTGTTTCTTCAGCCTGAGGAGCTATTCGACCACTTAAAAAACTACAGCCGGCTGGCTTTTTCCCCAACCAACAGCGATCAGCCACAAGACACGACAGCCGATAGCGCCTACGCCGCAGCGCCTGACGTGGGCGTTAATCGACGAGCAGACGACTCCCTACAGAAGTTACGTGAGTGTTTGGCAAATCGCCAAGACACCCAGCGTATTGTGTTGTGCACAGACTCACACGGACGACGTGAAACCATCACGCAGATGCTGGCTGAACATGGCATCACGCCCGACAGTGCCGTCGAATCTCTTCAAACCTTTTTGGTTGAAAGCACGGGATTTGGCGTGGTGGTGGCCCCATTTGACGCTGGCTTTGTCTCGAAACCCGATAACCTGATCGTGCTCACCGAGGGTGACCTGTACCCAGGTCATGCTGGTCCTGCGCGTCGACAACAGAAGGATCGTACCCGCACGAGTGATGTCCATGCGATGGTACGAGACTTGGCAGAATTGCGCACTGACGACGCCATCGTCCATGTTCAACATGGCGTTGGACGTTACCTTGGCCTTGTCAGCATGGATCTCGGCGACGGTGAGATGGAATTCCTCCATCTCGAATACAAGGGACACAGCAAACTTTACGTGCCCGTCTCACAACTGCATGTGATCGCGCGCTACAGCGGCGCTGATCCAGAAACTGCGCCTCTACACCAACTCGGCTCTGGTCAGTGGGAGAAAGCCCGTAAAAAGGCTGCTAAGCAAGTCAGAGACACCGCAGCCGAGCTCCTGGACTTGTATGCCAAACGAGCGGCTCGCCAGGGGCATGCCTTCAAACTGCCACTAGGCGACTATGAGCTCTTTGCCGAAGGGTTTGGCTTTGAAGAAACCGCCGATCAGGCGGCCGCCATCACGGCCGTGATCGAGGACATGTCCGCTGCCAAGCCAATGGATCGGCTTGTTTGTGGTGACGTCGGATTTGGTAAAACCGAGGTGGCATTGCGTGCGGCGTTTTTGGCGGTTGCCAACGGACAGCAAGTGGCTATTCTCTGTCCCACGACCTTGTTGGCGGAGCAACATGCGCAAACTTTCGCGGACCGATTCGCTGACTGGCCAGTCAAAGTCGCCGAGTTATCGCGATTCACCTCTGGCAAAGAAACCACCCAAGCCTTGGCCGGCATTACTGACGGAACCGTTGATATTGTCATTGGCACCCACAAGGTCCTCTCCAAAAGCGTGCAATTTAAACGTCTTGGCCTGGTTATCATTGATGAGGAACACCGCTTTGGCGTTCGACAGAAGGAGGCACTAAAGGCACTGCGCGCAGAAGTCGACATCTTGACACTGACGGCAACGCCTATTCCTCGAACTCTAGGCATGTCATTGGAAGGGATACGGGATTTTTCGGTGATTGCCACGGCCCCACAGAAACGGCTGTCCATCAAAACGTTTGTCCGCCGAGAAGACAACAGTTCCATACGCGAAGCC
>CBFHKV010000019.1:15658-39816 GCA_965656505.1 Burkholderiaceae bacterium
CTATTACGCGAGCTCAAACGAGGCGGACAAGCCTACTTCCTGCACAACGAAGTCCAAACCATTGAAAACAGACGTGCCCGTTTGGAGGAACTCGTGCCAGAAGCCCGTATCGCCGTGGCGCACGGGCAGATGGGTGAGCGCGACTTGGCGCGGGTGATGAAGGGTTTCTATCAGCAACGATTCAATGTACTGCTTTGCACCACTATCATTGAAACAGGCATTGATGTCCCAACGGCTAACACGATCATCATCAATCGCGCGGATAAGTTTGGCTTGGCACAGCTCCATCAGCTGCGCGGACGCGTTGGACGCTCGCACCACCAAGCCTACGCTTACCTACTCACCCCCGGTGAAGACGCCATCACCAAACAAGCCAAAAAAAGGCTTGAAGCCATTCAAGCCATGGAAGAGCTGGGTTCAGGCTTCTTTCTTGCGATGCATGATCTAGAGATCCGCGGAACCGGTGAAGTACTGGGTGACTCGCAGTCGGGCAATATTCAAGAGATCGGCTTCTCTATGTATAACGACATGCTCAATGAGGCCGTACGGGCATTGAAATCAGGGGAGGAGCCCGACCTTGACGCACCCTTTGCACCCGGTTGCGAGGTGAACTTACACACTCCTGCCCTGCTACCCACAGACTACTGCCCCGACATCAATGCTCGACTCGCCATTTACAAACGGCTGTCAAACACCACCGAACTCGATGACTTGATTCGACTACAAGAGGAGCTCATCGACCGCTTCGGTAAACTCCCTGAGCCTGCCCTATCGTTACTATCGACACATCGCCTACGGATCAGTGCGGCACCCATCGGCATTCAAAAAATTGACGCCACCGATCAACAAGTTTTGATTCATTTCAAAGAAACCGCTAACGTTGACCCCTTACAACTGATTGACCTGGTCCAAACCCGTAAAAACGTTCGGTTCTCTGGACCGGATAAACTGCGGATCGATATCAAAGCCGCTGACATCAAGGACCGCACGGATGCCATACGATCCTTCCTACGAGATCTGAACGTGCCCGCTCAAAAAACGGTAGAAAAAGCCCTATGACAACCCACCTGATCGTCCAATCGCCTGGCCTCGATTTGGCCTTAATCGATCAAACAGCCGCACTGTGTGAAGCCAATGGCACACAATGGATCAGCAAATCTGCTGCCAAACTCATGGATGTTCAACGAACCGCAGATATTGAAACGACCATGGCTGCTTGGTCTAAGGAGAGGCACTTGGATACGGCGTTTGTTGGCGCCGAGGCCCGTCTGAAAGATTGCAAAGTGCTGGTCATGGACATGGACTCGACCCTGATCAATATCGAATGTATCGATGAAATCGCTTCTCATGCAGGTTTGAAGGCGGAAGTGGCTAACATCACCGAACGCGCCATGCGTGGTGAAATCACTGAATTTGCCGATAGCTTAAGGCTTAGGGTCGGCTATCTAGAGGGCTTATCACAGGACGCCCTACACGCCGTATACACCGAACGTTTGGCGTTAAATCCCGGGGCGGAAAACCTGATCCAAACGGCACAACAAGCGGGTCTTAAAACCCTGTTGGTTTCAGGTGGGTTCACATTCTTTACCGAACGCCTGAAAGATCGGCTGGGACTCGATGCGGCCCATGCCAATACCTTAGAGGTCGGTCAACACGGAAAACTCACTGGCCGTGTGAGCGGCCGCATTATTGATGCGCAGGCGAAAGCGGATATTTTGGGAGAGTTTGCGGCGACACACGGTGCGAGCGCGGAACAAATCATTGCTGTCGGTGACGGCGCCAACGACCTGAAGATGCTTGCGTTGGCTCACTACAGCGTTGCTTATCGCGCCAAGCCTGTTGTGCAGGCCCAAGCCAATTTTGCGCTCAATGTTAGCCCTTTAGACGGTATTTTGAGATGGTTTTCTGATGTTTGAGGGCGCTGGCCCCGCGCTTACCGCACTGCCATTCACTCAACGCTTAAGTAAATAGCGGTAAACAAAACCCGGAAAGCCTAGCACCATGAAGATACACAAAGTGATGACGTAAAACTCCCAACCGCGCGGAAAGGGGTTGACCAAAGCCGTCTCGAATCCGTATGCCACCACGCCAATCACAAAATACCAAGCGAATAGCTCGGCCACGATGATGAAGGGTGGCTTGGTCATAAAACGTTTGACTGGAATAAGCGCCATCAAACGCTCATTGAAAAATGGGATATTCGCAGCCGCCGTTGCGAGCACAATCAAAATCCAAACAGCAGCGCCTTGACTCAACATATTTCCAACCGTCTAAAAAGAGCGTCGAATCACATCGAGACAAACAGCCATTAAACCGCCAGGCAAGATACCCAGCAAGATGATGAATCCAACGTTCAGGGTTAGTACTGATTTTGAAACGACCGACAAGGAATTGACCACTCGATCTGGATTAGGTTCATCAAAGTAAATGACTTTAACGACTCGTAGATAGTAGAACGCCCCTATCAACGAGAAAACCACGGCCACAACGGCGAGCCAAAGCATGCCCTGAGCCACAACAGCCTGGAGCACCACCAGTTTGGCGTAAAAACCCACCAACGGCGGGATACCGGCAAGTGAGAACATCAGAACCAGCATCACACCAGCCAAAACAGGATTTCGCTTATTCAATCCCTTCAGGTCGTCGATGTTCTCGCATTCAAAGCCTTCGTGCGACAAAAGCAATATGACGCCAAATGTGCCCAAAGTCGTCAATACGTAGGTCAATATGTAAAACAACGACGAACCATACGCAAACGTACTCTGTTCTCCAGAACCATCAGGTGAGCCAGACAACAAGCCCAGCAGCACAAAACCAATGTGGGCGATTGTGGAGTAAGCCAGCATGCGCTTGAAATTCGTTTGCATGATGGCTGTTAAGTTGCCGACGATGAGCGACAACACCGCCAAAATCGTTAACATCGGCTGCCAGTCAACGGTCAACCCGCCAAGGCCAGAAACAAGCAATCGCATGGTGATGGCAAAGGCAGCCAATTTAGGCGCAGCTGCCAGCGCCAAGGTCACTGCCGTGGGAGCGCCACCGTACACATCAGGCACCCACATGTGAAATGGCACAGCGCCGAGTTTGAAGGCTAAGCCAGAGACCAAAAACACCAAACCAAAAACCAGCGCCATCTGCATGGGGCCGTCTGCCACGACCCGCTGGCCAATCACTGACAAATCCAAAGACCCTGTGGCGCCGTAGATCATGGACATGCCGTAAAGCAAAAAGCCTGATGCCAAGGATCCCAACACAAAATATTTCATGGCGGCTTCGGTCGCTGGAGCGTGGTCTCGCCGCAAGGCAACCAAGGCATACATCGCCAAAGACATGAGTTCAAGGCCCAAATAGATGGTCAGCAAATTGCCGGCCGAGATCATCACCATCTGCCCTAGCAATCCAAATAAGACCAAGACGTAGATTTCACCGCCACGCAACATATCGCGGCTTTCGAGATAGTCACGACCATAGACCAAGGTCACTAACACAGCAATATAAGACGCGATTTTCAGCAGATGCGAGAAACTATCGGCCACCATCAAGCCATAAAAGCTTACCCCAGTCACACCGGTTGACCACTGCCACCAAGAGATTGCGATCAGTCCAAACAGCGTCAAAATAGACAAGCTGTAAGCCGCGCCCCGTTTGGGATCTTTACTGAAAGCGTCAATCAACAAGATGGCAATACCCGCCACCAAAAGCGCGATTTCAGGCAAGATCAACGAAAAGTTATATTGTGAATCCATCTTGGCGATTTACAGTTTTGAGATAGCGACATGATCTAACAGTGCCTGGACAGACACGTGCATCACGTCGGTAAAGGGTTTGGGATGGATGCCCATATAGAGCACCATGATGGCCATAAGACCTAGCACCAAGAACTCGCGCCGGTTGAGGTCTTTGAGCTTGTTCACAGATTCATTGGCCACGGGCCCAAAGGCCACGCGCTTAACCATCCACAATGAGTAAGATGCGCCCAAAATCAGCGCTGTCGCGGCCAACAATCCAATCCAGAAATTGTATTGAACCGCACCCAAAATCACCATGAATTCGCCGATGAAGCCGCTGGTGGCGGGTAGCCCTGCATTGGCCATGGAAAAGAGTACAAAAAAGGTCACAAACTTGGGCATGCGGTTAATGACACCACCAAAATCGGCAATTTCATGCGTGTGCATACGGTCGTACAGTACGCCAATACACAAGAACATGGCGCCAGACACAAAACCGTGCGAGATCATTTGAATGATGCCGCCCTCGAGTCCAGCCATGTTGAAGATAAAGAAGCCCAGCGTCACAAAACCCATGTGGGCGATCGATGAATAAGCCACCAGCTTTTTCATGTCCTTCTGGACCAGGGCAACGAAACCAATGTAGATCACGCCAACCAAGGATAAAAAGATCATCATCCCTGCCAGGCCATGCGATGCGTCAGGCGCAATTGGCAGTGAAAACCTCAGAAAACCGTAGGCGCCCAGTTTTAACATGATGGCAGCCAAGACAACCGAACCACCCGTGGGAGCCTCTGGGTGAGCATCAGGCAACCAGGTGTGTACTGGCCACATCGGCACCTTGACGGCGAATGCCGCCAACAAAGCCAAGAAGATTAGCACCTGCGTCTGATAGTCGAGCTTGAGTTGGTGCCATTCCAAAATATTGAATGTGCCTGATGCCTGCCAAAGGTAGATGAAGGCGACCAGGGTCAACAAGGAGCCCAATAATGTGTAGAGAAAGAATTTGAATGCCGCATAGACGCGGTTGGCACCACCCCAAATACCAATAATGATGTACATCGGTATCAGCGTTGCTTCAAAGAAGACGTAGAACAATAGGCCATCAAGTGCGGTGAACACGCCAATCATCAAACCGGACATGATCAAAAAGGCAGCCATGTATTGCGCCACACGGTATGTGATGGCCTGCCACCCCGCAATCACCACGATCAACGTGATGAAAGCGGTCAAGATCACAAACCAAAGCGAGATGCCATCCACCCCTAGGTGGTAATAAGATTGCAGGGTATCAATCCAGAGGCTCTTTTCAACAAACTGAAAGCTCGCCGTACTCGCCTCAAATCCGGTGTAAAGCGGAATCGTCACCAAAAAACCAGCAAGCGCGCTAAATAGAGCCAGCCATCGCGTGAACTCAGCGCGATCGTCTCGACCGACGACCAAGAGAATCAATCCCGCAATGATCGGCACAAAAATCGCTAGCGTGAGCCAAGGAACAGAGGAGGAAACTATCTCGCCAGCCATCATTTAGTTACCAAAAATAATAAAAGTAATCAATGCCATCAAACCAATGATCATTGCAAATGCGTAGTGATAGATGTAGCCCGATTGCAGTCGGCGACCCACAGCGGCAATAACGCCAACCACCTTGGCAGAACCGTTGACTGCTAACCCATCAATCAAGCCCTCATCGGCCTTGTGCCACAAGAAACGGCCAAAGCCGCGGCCAGCCGGTGCAATGACTGACTCGTTAAGCCAGTCAAAGTAGTACTTATGATCCAAAACGGGCTGCAAGAACGACAAGGCATTTTTGATCTTGGCCGGTAAGGCTGGATTCACCAAGTAGCAATACCAAGCCACTACCGCACCCGCAATCGCCAGATAAAACGGCAAGGTCACAAACGCGTGCATGCCGTATTCAAACCAACCTTGCCAGTTGGCCGCAAGCGAACGCATGGCATCGTGACCTTGGTGCTGTACAGAATTCAAATAGGTAAAGAAGTCACCAAATAAGAGGGGATTCACAAACATGGCGCCGGCAACCAGCGATGGGATAGCCAGTAAGACCAGCGGCAAGGTCACCATCCATGGCGATTCGTGGGGTTTTCCGTGGTGTCCATCGTGATCATCATGGTGACCGTGCGCATCATCGGCTGGCAATTGGTCGTAACGCTCATTGCCGTGGAAGACCAAAAAGAAAACTCGGAAGGTGTACAAGGACGTCACGAAGGCGCCTAACAAAACACAGATGTAAGCAAAATTCGCGCCCCAGACGTCGGCGTAACCAGCCGCTTCGATGATGTGCTCTTTGGAATAAAAGCCTGACGTGAAGGGAAAGGCAGACAAAGCCACGCCACCGATCAGGAAAGTGATGTAGGTGATGGGCATGTATTTACGCAAGCCACCCATGTAACGGATGTCTTGGTTGTGATGGACTGCCATGATGACGGACCCGGCCGCTAGGAAAAGCAGCGACTTGAAAAACGCATGGGTCATCATGTGAAAGATACCCACGGAGTAAGCCGAAGCACCCAACGCAACGGTCATATACCCAAGCTGCGACAACGTCGAGTAGGCGATCACTCGCTTGATATCGTTTTGCACGATACCTAAGATGCCAAGGAACAAGGCACCGAAACCACCCACAACAATCATCAACGACAGGGCAACGTCCGAGAACTCGAACAAAGGTGAAAACCGAGACACCATGTAAATACCTGCGGTCACCATGGTCGCAGCATGGATGAGCGCCGAAATCGGTGTGGGGCCTTCCATTGAGTCGGGCAACCACGAGTGCAGGGGCACTTGCGCTGACTTACCCATCGCACCAATAAAGAGGCACACGCAAGCCACCGTCAGCAAAAGCCAATCCGTACCGGGCAAAGTCAGTCCAGCCAACGTATCGACTTGGGCGAACACCTCGCCATAGTTCATGCTCTGCGTGTAAGCAAAGAGCAACCCAATGCCTAAAATGAAACCAAAATCACCCACGCGGTTGATTAAGAACGCTTTCATATTGGCAAAAATGGCGGTTGGGCGTGTGTAATAAAAGCCAATCAATAGATAGGACACCAAACCGACGGCTTCCCATCCAAAGAACAACTGCAACATGTTGTTAGCCATCACCAGCATCAACATGGAGAAGGTGAACAACGAGATATAAGAAAAGAACCGCTCATAGCCATCGTCATCAGCCATGTAACCAATGCTGTAGATGTGAACCATCAATGACACCGTGGTAACCACGGTCATCATGAGTGCAGAGAGCGGGTCAATCAAAAAACCAATTTCTAACTTGATGTCACCGATCATGCTCCAGACATAAACCGTGCCGTCGAAGGTATTGCCCTGCAGCACGTCGAACAACACATAAATCGATCCGATCGCAGACAACGCCACCAAAGCGATGGTGATTCGATGGGCCATGAACCGACTGATTGGACGGCCTAGAAAGCCAGTGCCAAATAAGCCAGCCAAAATAGCGCCCAACAAAGGGGCCAAGGCGATGATAAGGTAGATTGAAGGTACGCTAGTAGGCATAAGTCACTGTCTTTCGGTCAGCCCTTGAGGCGGTCAAGATCTTCAACGTTAATGGTGCTCAGGTTACGGAACAACAACACCAGAATCGCCAAGCCAATCGCAGCTTCTGCCGCGGCGACCGTGAGAATAAAGAAAACGAATACTTGTCCGGCTGGATCACCTGACCAGGTCGAAAAGGCCACAAAATTCATGTTGACGGCCAACAGCATGAGCTCGATTGACATCAACAAAACGATCAAATTGCGACGATTCAAAAAGATGCCAAAGATTCCGATCGCAAAGAGAATGGCACCCAGTACCAAAAAGTGGGGAAGTGTGAGTTCCATTATGACGGTTCATCCGATTTCTGATTAACAGGTGCCTGAGACGGCAAATCCATGATCCTGACCCGATCTTTGGATTTGACACGAACCGCTTCACCTGCGTTGTTATAACGGACATCTTTGCGCTTTCGTAGCGTCAGAGAAATGGCTGCAATCATACCAACTAGCAGCAAAACCGCACCCACTTGAACCGCAAAAGCATAGTCCCTGTACATCAATTCACCTAACACGCGCGTGTTGTTGTAATCATCGGCAACTTTTGCCGCTGGTCCAACATCACCCCAAGAGAGGCTAAGGACAAAGGACATTTCAACGACCAAGACCAAACCGATAAGCAAACCCATCGGCAGGTAGGTCCGCAAACCGGCGCGTAAGGCTTCCATCTTGACATCCAGCATCATCACGACAAACAAGAACAAGACCATCACCGCGCCAACATAGACGAGTATCAGCAAGAGTGATAGGAATTCTGCACCGAGCAACATCCAAATCATGGAGGCGTTGGCAAAAGCCAATATCAAAAACAAAACCGCAGTGACTGGGCTCTTGGCGGTAATCACTCGCAGCGCAGCCACCACCAACACGGTGGCCAAGATGTAAAAGAGGATGGTGGTAAAGGTCATGTCAATGTTTAATGATTAGCGGAAAGGCGCGTCAGCGGCACGGTTGCGAGCAATTTCGGGCTCGTATTCGTCGCCAACGGCGAGCAGCATATCTTTGGTGAAGTACAAGTCACCACGTTTTTCGCCGTGGTACTCATGGATATGGGTTTCCACAATCGAGTCGACCGGACAACTTTCCTCACAAAACCCGCAAAAGATGCATTTGGTGAGGTCGATATCGTAACGCGTGGTACGCCTTGTCCCGTCGTCACGCAAATCTGACTCAATGGTGATGGCCATTGCCGGACAGACCGCTTCACACAATTTGCAGGCAATACACCGCTCTTCACCATTGGGATAGCGACGCAACGCGTGTAAGCCCCTGAAACGTGGCGACATTGGCGTCTTTTCTAACGGATATCGCAAGGTCACCTTGCGTTTAAAAAAGTACTTGCCAGTCAGTTTCATGCCCTTGAGTAGCTCGAGCAACATTAAACTACCGAAAAAATCTTTGATCGCTTCCATCTCTTGCCTCGTTTGACTATCGTGCTGTCAGTTAGCGCTCAGTTCCAAATGTTCCAGGGTGTCTGCATCCAAATCGCGACAACCACAAGCCAGACACCCGTTAATGGAATAAAAATCTTCCACCCCAAACGCATGATCTGGTCATAGCGGTACCGAGGGAAAGAGGCCCGGAACCACACAAAAAGAGAAACCACCACAAAGGTCTTCAAACCTAACCAAATCCAGCCAGGGATCCAATTGAGGATGGCAATGTCAAGCGGGGCCGCCCAGCCGCCCAAGAACATGATCGCAGCCAAGCATGACAGCAAAATCATGTTGGCGTATTCACCCAAGAAAAATAAGGCGAAAGCCATACCCGAGTATTCCACCATGTGACCAGCCACAATCTCAGACTCCCCTTCCACCACATCGAAGGGGTGACGGTTCGTCTCAGCCACCGCTGAAACCACGTAGATCACAAATAACGGTAACAAGGGCAACCAGTTCCAGGACAGGAAGGTCAGGCCCATATCCGCGAACCAGCCGCGGTTTTGGACGTTCACGATTTCAGACATGTTCAGGCTGCCAGAAACAAGCAGAACCGTTACCAGCACAAAGCCTATGGCCAATTCATATGAAATCATTTGTGCCGAGGCGCGCATGGCCGCCAAGAAGGCGTATTTTGAGTTCGACGCCCAGCCCGCCACAATCACGCCATAGACACCGATCGAGGTAATGGCCATGACATAGAGCAAACCCGCATTCACATTGGCTAGAACCGCCTCCGGTCCAAACGGAATAACAGCCCAGGCAGCCAAGGCAGGCATCAACGTCACCACCGGCGCCAAGACGAATAGAATCTTGTTGGCCTGACTCGGAATGATGACTTCTTTGGTTAATAACTTGAGGACATCAGCGAAGGGTTGCAGTAACCCCTTGAAGCCAACCCTATTTGGGCCCAGACGCGTGTGCATCGCGCCGATCATCTTACGTTCCCAGTAGGTCAGGTAAGCAACGCAAAGAATGATCGGAATCGCAATCACAAAGATCTTGATCAATGTCCAAACCACCAGCCAGGCTGTCGGTCCTATCAAAGCCGTGCCCTGACTTTGAAGCATCGCTAACAAGTCCATCAGCCCCGCTCCATCTTTAGGCCTTCAGTCACAGCGCCTAAGGCGGCGGTCTGTTCAAAGGCCACTGGTACGCGCACGCAGTCGCGTGCCAGTGTTACATCAGACGTGGCCACGAGCACCACCGCGCCATGACTCGTGCTTATGCGAACCGTGTCGCCTTCGCTCAATCCCAATTGGCCAAGTGTGTCGGGGTGACAGCGCGCTGTAGGGGGCTTTGAGGCGTTTGTTTGTTGCAAGGCCTCAGCCCGGCGCACGATCGCGTCAGAGCGGTAAATCGGGACATCGGCTACCCGCTCTAAACCACTAGAGGCAGGTGTTGAACGGCCCACATCGGCACGAATGGTGTTGTTTAGACGGGTTGAAATATCACTCGAGAGCAACGCATCGCGGACCGCTTCAGAGGACTCTTCCTCAAACTCAGGCAAGTTCAACAAATTACCCAAGACACGCAACACTTTCCAGCCCGGTCGACTTTGCGCATGGCTCGCGACCGTTCCCTTGAAGCTTTGCGGCAAGCCTTGTGCGTTGACAAAAGTACCTGACGTCTCTGTGAAGGGTCCAATGGGCAGCATGATCGTTGCCCAGTCTTGAGCCGCTGAGCGATAAGCGGTCAAGGCAACAACCAACTTGGCACTTTGCAGTGCTTTAACAGCCGCCTCACCAAAACCCGTATCAAAAGCCGGCTCCAAGTGCAGCGTCACATAAGCAGACAATGGCTGTGTCAACATCTGTGCCGTATTCATGCCTTTGCCTTGCGGTACCGCTTGCGCGATGTAAGCACCGAGAGTATTGGCACCGGCGGTTAAGAAACCAAATGTTGCCCCGCACTGCTGCGCAATCCATTGGGCATTGGCTGCAATCGTGCTGGCATCAGAGGCATGCACCGCTGCATTGCCTAGCCAAACAGCAACCCTCTCCCCAGTCGTTAAACTTTCAGCCATTTTCTGAGCAGGCGTTGACACCGAAATATCGGCAAAACCTTCGGGTGGTGGCACTGACTTGATCTTGGCAATGGCCACAGCGAGCTCGGCCAATGAATTGGCAATTTGCGATGGCGCCACCGTCAAACGGGATGTCAATGGCAGCAAGGGGTCATCCGCAGCCGTGTCAATGGCGCTGATTTGCGTACCGGTCTTAGCGGCTTGACGCAGGCGCTGCGTCATCAGTGGGTGGTCTGCGCGCAAGAAAGCGCCAACGACCAGCACACGGTCATGTTGTGCGATCTTATCGATAGTGGTGCCCAACCACGGCGTACCAGAAAGGGCCTGATCCCATTTGGGATCCAGCAAACGTGAACGCGCATCGATGTGACTTGAACCCAAGCCTCGCATCACACGTGAGAGCAAGGAAAGCTCTTCGAGCGTGGCGGTTTCAGTGGCCAGCGCACCAATCTGATCAGCCCCTTTCTCATCACGGACTTGTTTTAAACCTTGAGCCACTGCTTGCAAAGCATCACCCCAGCTCGCGACTTTCCAATTGCCATCAGCGTCCTTCATCATGGGCTCATCTAACCGGTCAGCCGACAAGCCTTCATAGGAGAACCGGTCACGGTCGCTGATCCAACACTCATTGACGGCTTCGTTTTCAAACGGCACGACGCGCATCACTTCGTTGGCTTTGACTTGAACGACTAGGTTGGCACCCAAGCTGTCGTGTGGGGACACTGTCTTGCGACGGGCCAGCTCCCAAGTACGTGCCTGATAGCGAAATGGCTTGGATGTCAGGGCGCCTACGGGGCAGATATCAATCATGTTGCCCGACAATTCGGAGTCAACCGAACGCCCAACGAACGTGGTGATCTCGGCATGCTCGCCACGGTTGAGCATGCCAAGCTCCATCACGCCGGCAATTTCTTGCCCAAACCGAACGCATCGTGTGCAGTGAATACAACGCGCCATCTCTTCGGCAGAGACCAGCGGGCCGAGGCTTTTATGAAACACAACACGCTTTTCTTCATCGTAGCGTGAGGCAGAGCCACCATAGCCAACGGCTAAATCCTGTAATTGACATTCACCACCTTGGTCGCAAATCGGACAATCCAAAGGGTGGTTGATCAACAAAAATTCCATCACGGCTTTCTGTGCGGCCACAGCCTTTTCGGAACAGGTCGACACCACCATGCCATTGGTGGCCGGTGTGGCGCACGCGGGCAAAGCTTTAGGCGCCTTTTCAACCTCAACCAAACACATGCGGCAGTTGGCCGCAATTGATAACTTCTTGTGATAGCAGAAGTGCGGCACGTAGACACCCAATTTATGGGCGGCATGCATAACCATGCTCCCTTCGGGAACTTCTACTGTCTTGCCGTCGATGGTTAATTCAACCATGTTGCATCCAAATCAAAGGTAAGGTGCCACCACACATCGCTTGTGCTCGATGTGATAGGCAAATTCATCACGATAATGCTTTAAAAATCCTCTCACGGGCATGGCTGCGGCATCACCAAGGGCGCAAATGGTACGTCCCATGATGTTGCCTGCCACCGAGTCGAGCAAGTCCAGATCCTCAGGACGACCTTTCCCGTGTTCGATGCGATCCACCATGCGATAAAGCCAACCGGTGCCCTCGCGGCATGGGGTGCATTGCCCGCAACTTTCCTCGTAGTAGAAGTAGGAGAGCCTGAGCAGTGATTTGACCATACAGCGGGTGTCATCCATCACGATCACCGCGCCCGAGCCTAGCATCGAACCCGCTTTCGCGATGGCATCATAATCCATCGTGACGTCCATCATGATTTCACCCGGAATAACCGGGGCGCTCGAGCCGCCTGGAATGACGGCTTTGAGGGCACGCCCCTCTCTCATGCCACCAGCGAGCTCTAACAACTTGGAAAACGGGGTGCCCAACGGCACTTCATAATTACCGGGCTTGGCGACATCGCCCGAAACTGAAAACAGTTTCGTCCCGCCATTATTAGGGATACCGATTTCTAGATAAGCCTGTCCACCGTTGCGGATGATCCAAGGCACCGCGGCAAAAGTCTCGGTGTTGTTGATGGTAGTGGGCTTACCGTATAGACCAAAGCTTGCAGGGAACGGCGGCTTGAATCGCGGCTGACCCTTCTTGCCTTCGAGTGACTCCAGCAACGCGGTTTCTTCACCACAAATATAGGCACCGTAGCCGTGGAAAGCGTGTAACTCAAAGTCGAAGTCTGAACCAAGAATTTTGTTACCCAGAAATCCTGCCGCACGAGCCTGCGCCAAGGCTTCTTCAAACCGGTCATAAACCTCGAAGATTTCACCGTGGATGTAGTTGTAGCCGACTGAAATGCCCATGGCATAAGCGGCAATGGCCATCCCTTCGATGACAATGTGCGGGTTCGCGCGCAAGATGTCTCGGTCTTTGAACGTTCCCGGCTCACCTTCGTCAGAATTACAGACCAGGTATTTTTGGCCGGGGAACGTGCGAGGCATGAAACTCCATTTCAGCCCGGTAGGAAACCCAGCACCACCGCGCCCACGCAAACCGGACGCTTTGACTTCGGCAATCACCTCTTCAGGCGTCATGCCCGTGGTGAGAATTTTTTTCAGGGCCTCATAACCACCACGCTTTACGTAGTCGTCTAAACCCCAATTTTCACCATCCAAGCCGGCAACGATTTGTGGTGCCAGGTGGCGACCATGCAGACATAGCGAGGTGTCCAAATCCTGTCCAGGATTGGATTCAAGCCCTTGTGAATACTTTTCTAGGACGGCAGACAATGACATGATCAGACCTCCTTGCTGGTTGGCTGTTCGGCGGCAGGCTGATCGGCGGACAGTTCGCTCGATGCCTTGCTTGATGCGTCAGGTGACGTATCTGCGATCGAAATCGTGGCGAGGTCAGCAAGCATCTCATCAATACGTTGCTCTGACATTCGCACACACATGTGTTTGTTGTTGATCAATAAGACCGGTGAGTCGCCACAGGCACCCATGCACTCACCCTCACCCAAGGTAAATTGACCATCAGCGGTTGTTTCACCAAGGCCGATACCAAGTTTGGTCTTGAGATAATCAACGGTCTTTTCGCCGTCACGCAGTGCACAGGGCAAGTTGGTGCAAACCGTCAGCTTGATACGACCAACGGGTTTGGTGTCGTACATGTTGTAAAACGTTGCCACTTCTTGCACGGCGATTGGCCTTTGTCCCAAATAATTCGCCACGTCTTCGATGACTTCTGTGGAAACCCATCCCTTCTCGTCCTGCGCAATCGTAAGCGCAGCCATGATGGCCGACTGTTTCTGGTCGGCAGGATATTTAGCCACTTCCTTATCGATTCGTTGATAAGCCTGTTCTGAAAGAAGCATGGTTTTAAAACGTCCTTGTGATTCCGGGTGACCCATCAGCGATCAATTTCGCCAAACACAATATCTTGCGTACCAATAATGGTGACCGCGTCGGCAAGCATGTGCCCCTGGGTCATTTCATCAAGCGACTGCAAATGCACAAAGCCTGGGGCGCGGATTTTAAGTCGGTAAGGTTTGTTCGCACCATCAGAAACCAGATAAATACCGAACTCACCTTTGGGGTGCTCGATGGCACTGTAGGCTTGTCCTTCCGGCACATGAAAACCTTCGGTAAAGAGTTTGAAGTGGTGAATCAACTCTTCCATGTTGGACTTCATGTCTGTTCGCTGAGGCGGCGTGACTTTGTGGTTGTCCAACATCACCGGACCAGGATTGTTACGCAGCCATTCGACGCACTGCCTGATGATTCGGTTACTTTCACGCATTTCCGCCACACGCACCAAGTACCGGTCGTATGAGTCGCCGTTGACCCCCACTGGGATGTCAAATGCCATGCGGTCGTAAACCTCATAGGGTTGCATCTTACGCAGGTCCCAAGCCACGCCTGAGCCTCTGAGCATGGGCCCTGTGAATCCCAGCGCTTTGGCTCGATCAGGGTCAACCACGCCAATACCGACCAAGCGTTGCTTCCAGATACGGTTATCCGTCAACAACGTTTCGTACTCGTCCACGCACGTGGGAAAGCGATTGGTGAAGTCTTCAATGAAATCAAGCAAAGAGCCTGAGCGCGACTCGTTGAGCTCACGAACTTCTTTGGCGCCTCGGTACTCGCTACTCAAGCCATATTGAGGCATTTTGTCTGGAAGGTCACGATAAACGCCACCGGGCCGATAATACGCGGCGTGCATGCGTGCGCCAGAGACGGCTTCGTAGCAGTCCATGAGATCCTCTCGCTCGCGAAACGCATACAAAAACACCGCCATTGCGCCCACATCAAGGGCATGTGAGCCGAGCGACATGAGGTGGTTTAACAAGCGAGTGATTTCGTCAAACATCACACGGATGTATTGCGCACGGATCGGTGGCGTCACCCCCATGAGCTTTTCAACGGCCATCACATAGGCATGTTCGTTACACATCATCGACACATAATCGAGACGATCCATATAAGGTAAGGCTTGCAAGTAGGTGCGGTTTTCAGCTAACTTCTCGGTTGCTCTGTGGAGCAAGCCGATGTGCGGATCCGCTCTTTGGATCACCTCACCATCGAGCTCTAAAACCAAGCGAAGCACGCCGTGCGCGGCCGGGTGTTGGGGACCGAAGTTCAGTGTGTAGTTTTTAATTTCAGCCATGATTAACGCCCCACGCCGTAGCCATCTTCGCGAACAACCCTAGGCACCACCTCTCGGGGTTCAATCGTGACGGGTTGATACACCACACGCCCCTGCTCAGGGTCATAACGCATTTCGACATTGCCATAGATTGGAAAGTCTTTGCGAAACGGATGGCCGATAAATCCGTAATCGGTGAGAATCCGGCGCAAGTCGGGATGACCCTCGAACACCACGCCAAATAAGTCAAACGCTTCACGCTCAAACCAATTGACGCTTGGCCAAACGTTAATCAATGAGGGCACCACAGGGAATTCGTTATCCGTCACCCAAACACGAACACGCAAACGCCAGTTGTGCTGGATCGACATCAAATGGATAACCACCGCGTATCGACCGGGAAATGTGGGCACATCAGCTTCGGGCAGGCCCTCTTTGCCGCGCGCATACGTCAGATAATCAACACCACACAAATCGATGCATTGCTCAAACGCGAGGCTGGGCGTATCACGCAAACGTTCACAAGACGAAATCCACTGCTCCAGTGGCACGGTTAGCGTTAACTCATCGTAGGCCATGAGTAGATCCGCTTCTTGCCCAAACGTTTGTTGCAAGTTTTGCTGCAAGTTAGAAAGTCTTGACATGAATTCAACCTGAAATGTGTGCACTCATTCTCAAAGCATGACGACACCCTGCACCTTCAAGGTGGGGTTCGTCTGCCTTAGCGGGCGATCGTATGGGTCAAACGGATTTTGTTTTGCATCTGCAGAAGGCCATACACAAGCGCTTCTGCTGTTGGGGGACAACCTGGGACATAGACATCGACCGGCACGATCCGATCGCATCCACGCACCACTGAGTAGGAGTAATGATAATAGCCACCCCCGTTAGCACAGGAACCCATTGATAGTACCCAACGCGGCTCTGGCATTTGGTCATAGACCTTACGCAAAGCCGGCGCCATTTTGTTACAAAGGGTTCCGGCCACGATCATGAGGTCGGATTGGCGAGGACTCGGCCGAAAAATAATCCCAAACTGGTCAAGGTCATAACGTGCCGCGCCAGCATGCATCATTTCTACCGCACAACAAGCCAAGCCAAACGTCATGGGCCACATCGAACCTGTTTTTGCCCAATTAATGACTTTATCCGCATTGGTTGTGACAAAGCCTTGCTTCAGTACACCATCAATTGCCATCTCTGCTTAACCGTTTAATCTACCGGGCATCAGGCCCGCTTCAAACGCACGTTGGTGAGTTACTCCCAGTCCAACGCCCCTTTTTTCCATTCGTAAACAAAACCCACTGCCAAAATCGTCAGAAAAATCATGGCAGCAACAAATCCAGTCATGCCCAAAGATTCGTTAGCGATCGCCCATGGGAATAAAAAGGCAATCTCGAGATCAAAAAGAATGAATAAGATCGCCACCAAGTAGTAGCGAACGTCAAATTTCATTCGCGAATCACCAAAGGCTTCAAAACCACACTCGTATGGCGATAGTTTTTGCTCATCAGGGCGCCTTGGCCCGATCACGGAACCCGCTGTCAGCAGCGCAAAACCGAGGACGGTTCCGACGATGATGAAGAGCAAAACGGGAAAATATTGTTCAAGATTCATCTATAGCGCTCGATGTTCGTACAAACCCCATGATTGTATCACTCCCCCTAGGACGACACACCGGCATTCGAAGGGTTTACATGCCGTTGGGGGATAATTTTTTTCAACATCATCTCTTTGTAACAAAAGAATTGCAAAACCTGACGCTTGCCCCTTTTGCTGTTGCTTGCTTTCAGGATTAGATAGGAAAGGTCGTGATGAGATAGTTGGCGTCAAAATACATAAAGTAATCGGTACAACTGGGTTGTCAGACGCTTAAGTCAATGAATTCAATAGGCAACAAAAAAGCCCCCGAAGGGGCTTTTTTTATGACAAATAATTCGCTTGAAAACGAATAGAAATTGTCATTCCAGCAATCATTAGAACTTATGCTCAAGTCCTGCCGAAATCTGGTTAACCGACACGCCTTTGACCATGCCGTAGTTAGTGGAGTATCCGTAAGCGGCTTTAATTGTCGTTCGCTTGGATAAGCTGTACTGGTAAGCAACACCAAAGTTGGTCATTGTTGCCAATGCTTTATCACCTGCAGAGTTAACTGCATCAGTCAAATCACCACCAGGCTTCAGCTGAGAAATACTGAATATAGCTTTTCCTGCAGCACCAACAGGGGCGCTAGCGCCAAGTAGCCACTGACTTGTTCTGATGTTCCCAACGAAACCGCTTGCAGGTGTTGCATCATTTGAGGAGAGTGAAATTAAGCCAGTGGATCCAGCGTCGTAATTAATAACACCGTCAATGTTTTGACCGTAACCGGCGTGAAGTTTGACCATTTTGAGGTCGTACGTACCACCAATTGTCCAGTTTTTGGGCTTTTTAGAAGTCTGGTAGTTAGCGCCGTTGTTTGGATTCAGCTGCGTGTATGCGCCACCCAACACAATGGGACCATTCGCGTAACGCAGACCGGCAACCATGATTCGGTTTTGGTTAGAGGTACCAAATGTGTCAGCTGCAATAGTTCCGGTAGATGAGCTAGCACTTGTACCTCTAAACGAGTAAGAAGCACCAAATGTTACGCCACTGAAGGATGGGGAGAAGTATTTAATTTGATTCGTTGCTGTAACTGAAAAAACACCAAATGCATCTTCAGCCGACATCACACCATATGAAGTACCTACAGGGCTGATGCCGCTTAGCAACGTGCTACTGGCAGTATAGTCCTTACCTAGGTGTACGGTACCCCATGCAGCGTTGGAAATGGACAAATAAGTTACACGTGTATTTCCAGCTCCAGTACCTGTCTGGTTGTTCAAAGAACCAAATTCGTATTTAAAACCAATTTTTGTACCGTTGCCGATATCTTCTGAACCCTTAATACCCCAATGGTCGCCACCGGTTACAAAACCAGCTGCTGGCGCGAATTCGTTGTATGTACCATCTTGGGTACTCAATGTTGTAGAAGCAGTGCTGTCAAGCTTAACACTTTCAAATACGTATGCAGGCGTAATACGACCGTACAGGGTCACACTGTTTTGCGCCAGTGCGGTACCGGTATAACCGGCTAGCAGAGCGGCGGCGAGCAGAGTCTTTTTCATTTAAGATTCTCCAATGATTTTGAGTAACAAGAGCGAGACGAAAGTACTCAATGTCTTCGCCCCCCTAACTCCGCTAAGGGAAGTTGTTGTTATTGCACCAAACTTCTGGGCCTCTGGCTACCAAAGTCGACGATGAAGCTGCGAATAGTCCTAAAACTGTTCCTTTTGTGCAACATTTCGACTTAAGGACCCGTGTTTTTGCGGTTTGTACCGCCATCTGAATTGTCAGACGACGGGCCGTTTAGGTGTAGCGCAACCCCTCCCTCATGGGCAGACTTTGGAAGGCTTAGGCTGGTTTTGGTTTGGCTGGTTCTGGACTAATACTCATTAAAGTACTGCTGTAATGCCGATGCATCACTCGAATTGAGTAGGGCCAATCGCAATAAAATCCGTGCTTTTGCGGGGTTTAAGGTTTGAGCGGCAATGGATCCGTGAGTTTCGTCCTTCGTAGAGGGTCGAATCCATCCCTGCCAAACGCGGCTAGATCTCACGACGGCCACGCCGTTATCTCTGGCTAGTTTCACGCCTTGGATGCCCTGGGGGGACAAACTGCCTTGTCCGGTTGCTGCGAGCACCAAACCCTTGGCGCCAGAAGCGATCGATGATTCGAAGTGGTGAGTTCCTGCCCCCTGATGATCATAGATGATGTCAACTGCAGGCAGTTGATCGATCGTTTTGGGCAATCGTATGTCGCTGCAGAAGGTATGACGTGTTGTCAGCTGGTTCTGAAACCGCACGACCTGGGCTGCCACCAAGCCCAAATACCCAAAATCTGTCGCCACAAAGGCCTCGACGCCGTTAGCACTGCCTTTGGTGACATGTCGCGCAGAGGCAATACGATCATTCATTACCACCATGACGCCTTGCTTTTGGGCAGCAGGCGAACAGGCAACCACAGCAGCGTGGTACAGATTGAGTGGTCCGTCTGCGCTGATGGTCGTGGCGGGGCGCATCGCCCCCACCAGGACAACGGGTTTGGTAGTGTGCACAACCAAATGCAACAGATAAGCTGTTTCTTCCAAGGTGTCCGTGCCGTGCGTAATCACCACCCCATGAATATCCTCCCGATCACACAAAGCTTGCACCCGCTGGGCTAAAGGCACCAACACGGTGTCGTCTAGCCGGTGGCTGGAGACGTTACACACTTGCTCGCACTCGTAATCAGCCAGTTCAGCCATCGCCGGCACAGCTGCCAACATGGCGTCAATTTTGGTGTCGACCGAATAGTCTTGTAGCTGCGCCTGGGATTGGCCTGAAGAGGCAATGGTGCCCCCGGTTGCCAGCAAGGCCAGCCGTGGGCGTGCGGTTGGGGTGGTGCTCATTAGGGAATCCTCCTGTTGGGATGTGAATGACAATGCAGCAAACATAGCCTGCAAGATCACTGAGCACAACGTTTGAATACACAGCACAGCGCGTATGAGTCGCGCTGGCCCATGTTCGCCGCCCTTCACCCTATTTTCTAACCTCACCTTCTAACTTCATCCTTCCACCCTTCCTTCTACGATTGATGGACTAGGTGAGCGTAAATGTTGGGGAATAAGGTTAGGTAAATAGGGGCAGGGAAATAAGGCCATGCGCCAACAAAAAAGGCCGCTGCAAGCTAACGTTGCGCGGCCCCGATTTTTGATGCCCGATTTTGATGCTGTTTATTTAGTACCAGTATGAATACTATATTTACTCTATTTGGTGCCGACGGCGAGACTCGAACTCGCACAGCTTTCGCCACTACCCCCTCAAGATAGCGTGTCTACCAATTCCACCACGTCGGCAAATAAACAAGAACGAGATTCTATCACTGTCTTCAGTTGGCGTTTTTTGGTGCCGCAGGAACATCACCTGCTGGTGCAGCTGGCACGCTTGAAGACGCTGGGGTGCTGCTGCTACCTGGAACAGACGGCACGGATTGGTTCGGCTGGAAACCTTCCATCACGCCGGTGTCTTGCTCACGGCTACCCGTGTTGGCAAAGTACGCTAACGCGATCGTTGCCACAAAGAACACCACCGCCGCCCACTTGGTGGCGCGTGACAAAAAGTTTGCGGCACCGGTGGCACCAAACAAGCTACCTGCTGAGCCGCTACCGAACGCAGACCCCATATCGGCGCCCTTGCCCTGTTGCAGGAGGACCAACACGATGATGGTAAAGGATGCAATGATTTGCACCACCAACAATAACGTGAACTCCAATGGCATGATTCATGTACTCCGCATATCAAAACTGGTTAATAAGTCGACTGTAATACCTTGACTGCCATGATTGAACAGCAAAGCACTCGCCTTTTTACTTAGTTATTCGCTATCGCAAGAAAATCCGCAGCAACCAAAGAGGCCCCGCCAATCAACCCGCCATCGATGTCTGACATTGAAAACAAGGTGGCCGCGTTCTCCGGCTTCACGCTACCACCGTATAAAACAGGCGTGAATTGAGGACTGGGAAGCGACCGTCGGATCGCGGCATGAATATCTTGCGCCTGCTCAGGACTGGCGGTTCTGCCAGTCCCAATGGCCCAGACTGGCTCATAAGCGACGACCAACTGCTTGACTGCTTCTTCACCCATGGCCAGAACAGGTGCCAACTGTCGTTCAATCACCGCCTGCGCTTGCCCGGCGTCACGTTCGGCAAGCGACTCGCCCACGCAAACCACCGGCGTCAAACCCACGGACAGCGCTGCTTTGGCTTTTTGGGCCACTAGATCATCTGACTCAGCATGCAAAGTGCGACGCTCAGAATGTCCCACCAAAACCCAACGACAGCCAAACTCAGCCAACATCGCTGCGCTGACTTCACCGGTGTAAGCCCCGCTGGCGTGCGCACTCACGTCTTGTGCGCCCCAGGTCACGGGCGAGCCGGCTAGTTTTTGGCTCACTTGCGCCAAGTATGGAAAGGGCACGCAGATCGCCATCTGCGCCTCCTCAGACACTGAATCAATAGCCGACAACACACCTTCCATCAAATGGGTGTTTGAGGACAATGAACCATTCATCTTCCAATTGCCCATCACCAAGCGACCGGAGCGGTGCATTAGTGGTGGGGCAGTGTTGTGTGCAGTCTCTGGCATGACGACAACCAATAGCCTAGTGTCTAGTTAACTGACTATTGTAGCGCGACTTGTGCTGCCATGATTAAGGCGTCATGATGATCTTGCCGATTTGCTCACCGGCCTCCATCATCGCGTGTCCTTGCGCCGCTTCTTCAAGGGGTAGCGTGGCGTGAATAATCGGTTTGATTTTGCCGCTTGATAACAAAGGCCAAACCTGCGCTTGCAACTTTTGAGCGATCGCCTCTTTAAAGGCAATGGATCGAGGGCGTAGTGTCGAACCTGTCACTGTTAGGCGACGCCGCATCAGCTCGTTAGCGTTTAACGCCGATCTTGTCCCACCCAAGGTCGCAATAATGACCACACGACCATCGTCAGCCAACGCTTTGATGTCGCGCGCGATGTAATCGCCCGCGACCATATCTAGGATCACATCCACACCGCGGTTATCCGTCAAGCGCTTAATTTCTTCAACAAAGTCTTGGGTCTTGTAATTGATCCCTTTTTTGGCGCCCAAAGCTTCAACGGCCTTGACGCGAGCGTCGCTGCCAACCGTTGCAAACACTTCATGGCCCATGGCCGTGGCAAGCTGGATCGCCGTGGTACCAATTCCACTGGCCCCACCGTGCACGAGTAAAGACTCGGTACCGGCCAAACCGCCACGATCAAACACATTGCTCCAAACCGTAAAGTAGGTTTCAGGCAAGCCCGCTGCTTCAATCAGCGAAAGACCCTCGGGGATAGGCAAACATTGGGCAAGGGGTGCCACGCAATACTCCGCATAGCCACCGCCGGCGACTAACGCACAAACTTGGTCACCGACTTTAAACGCCGATCCTGTCACCTCCCCGCCAACAATTTCACCTGCCACTTCAAGTCCAGGGATGTCGGAGGCACCCGGCGGTGGCGCGTAATTGCCCATGCGTTGAAAGACGTCGGGCCGGTTGATGCCCGCCGCCGCAACCTTGATGAGGACCTCGCCGGCCGCTGGGGTTGGCTGCGGTCGCTCACCAATCACCAATACCTCTGGGCCGCCTGGTTCTTTGATTTCAATTGCGCGCATGGCTTACATTCCTTTTTGACGATTTCAGTGACTTGATGTTCGGGTGTCCGTCTTATGCTCGACGACCGACGTGTGACTGCGGTGGTTACAACAATTGGCTTGCCCTAGCGGGGAGAACGGCATCAACCACTTAAAACTAGGGCCTGAAGAAAGATTTTTGACGGATTTTTTGACGGATCTTTGCTTCCACTATCCCTAAGTTTATGCCTTAGCCTGATGCCTTTACCCTTAACGCTTCAAACGCAAATCAGGCGGGTGGCTTGAGCCGATAATTCGCTGCCTAAATGCTGCCGCTTCTTTTTTCTGCTCGACACTTTTCTTTTCAAGCTCTTTGAGGAACTTATCGGAAGTCAAATATTTCATATAGGCTTGAACCACCTCTGCCGCGCTGACATGAGGGTCAGCACTAGACTGGTTGTATTGGTAGTTGGCCGCCGTTGTGATTTGTTCAACGTTCAAGGTTCGGTCAATCAAATCGAACGACAAATGAAGGCTGTGATCAGAAACCGTGGCGCATTTGTGGGGAACACCCGCTTTCAAAAACATGATGTCACCAGGATTCATGTCGACCGTCTCAGAGACTGGACCCATCATGCCGTCAGTCAACGGCGCGTTTCCAAGATAACGTCGCTGTTGCGGTTCGTGCAGGCGCCAGCGTTTGGTCCCTGAAATCTGAATCACCATGACGTCATCAGAATCACGGTGCCCGCTGTAGGCTTCGCTCTGGCTACGTGAAAAAAATGCAACGCAATTGCTCAAAGAGCACGGCATGGTTTGTTCAAGATCACCAACAAGCTGGGCAACATCGGTGTCCAACACATCAATCCCTTCAAGCACCACAGACGCCCTGTTTGCGACCGCCTTATTGAGTATTTCTTTGTCCATGAAGTACAGCTTTTTGTCTTGGACCACCTTCCAAGCCACACTTCCTCGCAGATCCAAAGCTTTTCCGGCCATGTTCACCTGCAACCAGTCCGGCGTAAGTAATGGGCTCGCAAGCAACTGCCTGAATTTATCCACAGAGAACACTTCGTCTGCGTCAATGAGACTTGACTGGCGCGCAGTGTAGTTTCCCGACGACTGTGCATTTTTTACAAAATCGACGATCTTCGTTTGGGTCTCAACGTTCATATGCGTTTACGCTCGGCAATTCCTCGAATTTTTGAGTTTACTTGACGACAAGACAGCCTGTCATTATCAGGCAAGCCGTATGGTCGCCCAGCAACAGGTGCGACACAAACGCAAATCGATGCAGAAGGTGTTTCCGAATGATGGCTAATATCAACCGTCACAAATGACTGCTTGTGTTTCGTGACATCAGCGGATTCTCAAAGCCAGCTATGGCAGGCCATCCCTGACTTGCTTATCCTGATCAAAATAGCGCGGCAGTGGGGTGTGGTGTTAGAATGTTGTGCTTGGTTGGTGGGTTGGCAGAGCGGTTGAATGCACTAGTCTTGAAAACTAGCGAGGGTGCAAGCCCTCCCAGGGTTCGAATCCCTGACCCACCGCCACGATATTCTT
>CBFHKV010000020.1:0-1363 GCA_965656505.1 Burkholderiaceae bacterium
TTGCCTCGCTGGCGCGGGGCCGCCCCGATTCAACGGGCCATCCAAGCTGGTGACGCCACAACCGGTATTACCATCATGCAAATGGACACCGGACTCGACACGGGCGACATGCTGTTAAAGCAAGCGGTTCCCATCAACGAGGAGGACACGGCCGAAACATTGCATGACCGCCTAGCAACGGTCGGTGGGGCGTTAATCGTTCAAGCCATCGATCAATTGGCCACCGGTTCGTTAACAGCGACCAAGCAAGACAGCACGCAAGCCACTTACGCAGAAAAACTACAAAAATCCGAAGCCGCCTTAGACTTGAGCCAACCCGCTGCGCAACTCGCCAAACGTGTGCGCGCTTTTAATCCTTTTCCGGGGACAACGATCACATTGCCTGGCTTAGACGAACCCATCAAAGTCTGGCAAGCGCAAGCCTTAGAAACACCTTCAGGCGCACTAGCAGCCAGCCCATCAAACTACCCACCTGGGACATTACTCGCCTGCGAGCCCACGGGCATCGACGTGGCCACAGGCCAAGGGGTATTGCGCTTGTTGGTCTTGCAACGACCTGGCGGCAAACGGCAAACGGTTGATGTTTTTTTACGGGGTCAGCCGCTCAATCCCACTTAAAGGGGCATTGGGAGGTGCATTGGGAAGTGCATTAAGAGCTGCATTTGTTAATCAGTCTTGCACGGTTGCCCATAAGTCGTACTCGTCAGACGCGGTGACGGTGGCGCGAACCAACTGGCCCGGCGACAGGGCGACCTCACTATGGACGAATACATTGCCGTCAATTTCTGGGGCATTGGCGTAGGAGCGACCCACTGCCTCATCGTCGTTAACCTCATCGATTAGGACATCAATGGTTTGACCCACACGTTGAGCCAAACGATCCCGAGAAATCGCTTGCTGGTGAGCCATGAAACGATCCCAACGAGACTGCTTAACCGCATCAGGTACAGAATCGGGCAACGCGTTAGCGCTCGCCCCCTCAACAGCCGAATACTGGAAACAGCCCACCATATCGAGCTGCGCTTCGGTCATCCAATTAAGCAGATACTCAAAATCCTCTTCCGTCTCGCCGGGGAATCCCACGATGAAGGTCGAACGGATGATCAAGCTTGGGCATTGCTCGCGCCAAGCCTTGATACGGGCCAAGGTCTTGTCTTCAAACGCGGGGCGTTTCATGGCTTTGAGCACTTTAGGACTCGCATGCTGGAAAGGAATATCCAGATAAGGCAAGATCCGACCCTCGACCATCAGCGGGATCAGTTCGTCGACGTGAGGATAAGGGTAAACGTAATGCAATCGCACCCACACCCCGAGTTCACCCAAGGCCTGACACAGCTCGGTCATACGCGCTTTCACGGGGCGA
>CBFHKV010000020.1:1461-5160 GCA_965656505.1 Burkholderiaceae bacterium
CCCCTGCCAGAACCCCGTCCGGTACTTGACGTCGACACCATAGGCGCTGGTGTCTTGTGACACCACTAACAGTTCTTTGACGCCGGCTTTGACCAAGCGCTCGGCCTCGTCAAGCACATCGCCAACGGGCCGGCTGACCAAGTCGCCGCGCATCGATGGGATGATGCAAAAGCTACACCGGTGATTGCAACCCTCGGAGATTTTTAAATACGCGTAGTGCCGCGGGGTCAGTTTGATCCCTTGAGGCGGCACCAAGTCCACGTAGGGGTTATGCGTGACGTCAGGGGGTGCCGCCTCGTGCACGGCACGCACCACCGACTCATACTGCTGAGGACCGGTCACGGCCAACACACCCGGGTGGATATTGCGGATGACATCCTCGTGCACGCCCAGACAGCCGGTAACGATCACGCGACCGTTCTCGGTCAGCGCCTCGCCGATGGCGTCAAGCGACTCCGCCTTGGCACTGTCGATAAAGCCACAGGTATTGACGACAACGACGTCAGCGCCGTCGTAATTAGGGACGATGTCATAGCCCTCGGTTCGCAACTGCGTGAGAATGCGCTCAGAATCTACCAAAGCTTTGGGACAGCCCAAGCTCACAAAACCGACTTTGGGTGCGGACATGACGGTTTGTTCCAGAAAAAGTTAACAGACTGCAGTTTAACGTGCGCGTTGCTTCTACAATTCAAGCTATGTTGGTTGCTAAGGCTTTTGCTCACACTCCTGCGGTTCCCCTGTCTTCGACGCTGCTCTTGGCGTCTCGTTGTCTGGCGTCAGTTGAGCAAGGCCACTCGTTGTCTGAGGCGCTCGGTAAAGTGCCCTCTGCTGAGCGCCCTGCGGTTCAAGCCGTGGCCCTTTACGCCACGCGTCATTGGGGCAAAGCACGCGCTTGGCGCGCCATGGTTTTAAAGAAACCGACAGGACAACCCTGGGTCGACAGCCTGATTGCCCTCGCTTTGTTATTGCTAGACGTGGCGATCACCCCAGCGACCGCAAGCACCGATGCCCCCCTCTACGCGCCGCACACGTTGGTGACTCAAGCCGTCGATGCCACCCGGCAGGGCCGCGCCAAACCCGTCTTGCCTGGCCTTTTGAATGCTATTTTGCGGCGCTTTCAACGCGAACACGCGCACTTCATTGACGCCATCAAAGACGACCCCGTGGCGCAATGGGGTTACCCGTTGTGGTGGCAAACAAAGCTGCAAACCACGTATCCCGACGACTGGCAACGTCTGCTGTCGTTAACCACGCAGCCGCCACGCTTGGTCCTGCGAGTCAATCAACGATTAAACGACGTCGCAACCGTGCAGCAAGCCTTTGCCGATCATGGCATCAGCACCTTGGCCATCGACGAATCGGCGCTCGCCGTCACGCAAGGCGGTGCCGTTGACCAACTGCCCGGCTACGCCGAAGGCTGGTGGTCGGTGCAAGACCTTGGCGCCCAGCAGGCGGCTACATGGCTAGCGCCTGTTGCCGGCCAACGGGTGCTTGATGCGTGCGCGGCGCCCGGCGGCAAAACCGCCCATCTATTGGAGCTTGCCGACATCAACCTGACGGCGCTTGACCAAGACCCTGACCGTTTGGCCCGTGTAGCCGACAACCTCAGCAGACTGCGCCTGATGCAAGGTGAGGTCACTCTCAAAGCCGCCGATGCGCGTGTGCTCGATGATTGGTGGGACGGCCAACCCTTTGATGCCATCTTGGCAGACTTGCCTTGTACCGGCTCTGGCGTGGTTCGGCGACACCCCGATATCGCTTGGCTCAAGCGACCCGAGGATTTGATTAAAACCAGTCAACTGCAAACAGAGATCTTGGATCGGCTTTGGCAGACCTTGGCGCCAGGCGGGCGTCTGTTGATGGTCACCTGCTCGATTTTTACGGAAGAAGGCGAACAACAAGCCAAGCAATTTTTAAGCCGCCATGCAGACGCTGCACGCTTAGCGGCTCCCGGTCAGCTTTTGCCGCGCGCAAGTACGCCTGACGACCCGGGGCAGGATGGTTTTTTCTATGGGTTGTTCAAACGCAAAGGCGTTAAAAGTTAAGCCACGGGGCTTCAATATGATGAATAATGTGCCCATGTTGCCGTCCACCCTCCAGAAAACATTGACGTCTTACTGGCACCCCCGTTGCTGGCAGGCGGTTGGCAGTCATCGACACACCTCGGGTGTCATTGGCTCTCGGCTTGTGGCAAAGGTCACATGAAACGCCGCCATCAGATTTTGCTGGGGCTCGGTATTTTTCTTGGCCTGGCGCTCTTTACCTTGCTGGCTTGGTCAACCGGTAGCGCCTCGCGTTTGGCTCAATTTCACGAGCTGTTGGTGTATTTGAACTTTGCGTTAGCGCTTGGTTTGTTTGCCTGGGTGCTCGGTTTGACCATCAAACTGATTCGGCGTCGGCGACGCGGAAAGTTTGGGGCACGCTTGACGAGTCGCTTTGCGATCGCTTTTGCTTTGATCGGCGTTTTGCCTGGCGCGTTGATCTATACCGTCTCCATCCAATTCATGTCGCGCTCGATTGAGTCCTGGTTCAATGTGCGAGTCGATAGCGCACTTGATGCCGGTTTGGCCTTGGGTCGGGCGGCCATTGACGCGCAGCTCAATGAATTGGATACCCGCGCACGTGCGATGATTCCGGCACTTTCTGACGCGGCTGGTAACGACAGCGAATTAACGACCCTGCTCAGTCGAATCCGTGAAATCACGGGCGTTAGTGAAGCCATGGTGCTCACCGGTTCTGGGCGTCCGATTGCCTTTGTGAGCGACAAACTGGGCCAACTGCTGCCACAAGCGCCTCCCGTGCGCGTGTTGAATCAAATGCGCATCACCGGCAGTTACGCGGCGGCCGAGAATGTGGGGCCCACTGCGCTAGGCGCCGATCCCTCAAGGCTCATCTTGCGAGTCATTGTCCCCTTAGGCAGTGGCATGAATGTCGTTTCAGCCATTGCCTCGTCAGAGATCCGATGGTTACAGCTGATCAAGCCTGTGCCGGAACAGATCGTTGCCAATGATGAGGAGGTGCGCGCGGGCTACCGAGATTATCAAGAGCTTGCTTTGTCACGACAAGGCTTGCGCGAGCTGTTTGTGGTGACCCTGACATTGGCGTTATTGCTCGCGGTTTTCGCGGCCATGGCCGTGGCGCTCTTCTTGTCAAAACGATTGGTGCAGCCTTTGTTGGCACTGGCTTCCGGTACGCAGGCCGTCAGTGTGGGTGACTTCAGGGCGCTGCCCGAACCGCCACAAAAGGATGAGGTCGGTCAACTCACACGCTCTTTTAATGCCATGACAAGACAACTCAGCGAAGCGCGTCGCTTGGTTGATTTGAATCGCAAAGAAATCGAGCAAGCGAAGTTGTTTACCGAGGGCATCTTGGCCAACTTGTCCGCTGGTGTGTTGGTCTTCGATGAGCAATTCCGGGTCACACTCTTTAACCAAGGTGCGCAATCGATATTGGGCGCAGACTTACGCGCAGTCAAAGGTCGACCGCTTGAGACTATCGATGGCTTACTGCCTTTAACCACGACCCTGCGCCGCGGGTTCTCACAACACGTGGCCTCGGATTCCGAGCGCCTGCATTGGCAAGAACAGTTTGAGGTGACCCTACCGCGTCCCAATACACCGGAAGGCACGCAGACATTGACCTTGTTGGCACGTGGCACGCAGTTGACCGCCGAGGGCAAGAGCAATGGTTATGTGGTGG
>CBFHKV010000020.1:5258-28668 GCA_965656505.1 Burkholderiaceae bacterium
GAAGGCACGCAGACATTGACCTTGTTGGCACGTGGCACGCAGTTGACCGCCGAGGGCAAGAGCAATGGCTATGTGGTGGTGTTTGACGACATCAGTGAGGTGATTTCCGCCAATCGAAGTGTGGCTTGGGCCGAGGTCGCCAGACGCATGGCGCACGAAATCAAAAATCCCCTCACGCCTATCCAACTTTCAGCTGAGCGTTTGGCCATGAAACTCGTCGACAAGCTAGACCCAACCGACGCGGCGTTGCTCGAGCGCTCCACCAACACCATTGTTAACCAGGTCAATTCGCTCAAACACATGGTTGAGGAGTTTCGCGAATACGCTCGCAAGCCGGCCTTAGACCTTGGACCGGTGGATCTGAACGCGCTGGTTGAAGACGTGCTGACCCTCTACGGTTGGGACCCCGTTTCAACGGTCACGCCATCAGCCGCCGCGGTGAGGTTTGAGGCTCACTTGGCACCCAGCTTGCCACCGGTTCGCGGTGACACTACCCAGCTGCGACAAGTGGTTCATAATTTATTGGCCAATGCCAGAGACGCCTTGGCCGAAAACACCGCTCACGGCCTGATTCAAGTCAGTACTGAAACCATCACTGCCAGCATTGGTGGACAAGGCGATGAAGGGGGTCAGGCGGCTGTTCGGCTAACGGTCACGGATAATGGACCAGGTTTCTCTGCGCAATTGCTGCAACGCGCCTTTGAGCCCTACATCACCACCAAGGCCCACGGCACTGGCCTGGGTTTGGCGATCGTTCGAAAAATCATTGAAGAGCACGGTGGCTACATTGAGATCGCCAACCGACGCACAGGGGGCGCGCGGGTGACTATCCTACTGGTACCAGACATTGGCGAGGTGGACGCCAAGCCTGAAGCGAACGATAATGACAACACGCAATAGGTAGATAAAAGCATATGGCCCAAATTTTGGTGGTTGATGACGAGATCGGCATCCGTGAATTACTCTTCGAAATCTTGTATGACGAAGGGCACACGGTTGAGCTGGCTGAAAATGCGGCGCAAGCCCGCGCGGCGCGTCTGCGTTCCCGACCCAATCTGGTGTTGCTCGATATCTGGATGCCCGACACCGATGGCGTTACCTTGTTACGCGAGTGGGGTTCGCAGGGCCTTTTAGATATGCCTGTCATCATGATGAGTGGTCACGCCACCATCGACACGGCGGTTGAGGCCACGCGCATCGGTGCCATCGATTTTCTTGAAAAGCCCATCACGCTGCAACGCTTACTCAAAACCGTCTCCAATGGTTTGAATCGCACCAAACCGATCAGCCCATTGGCCCAAACGGCACCCAACCAAACACCCCGAGCAGCTGGCGCGCCCAAAGAGGCGACGCCCCCCGAGGCCACTACGCCTGTGGCCGAGCAAATGCCGGCTGGCGTCTCGGGTGATATTTCTTTTGATCAGCCGCTACGCGATGCACGTGATGCCTTTGAGCGGGTGTATTTTGAATACCATTTGGCCCGTGAAAACCACAGCATGACGCGGGTTTCTGAGCGAACCGGACTTGAGCGCACTCACCTCTATCGCAAATTAAAACAACTCGGCATCGAGTCCCGTAAGCGCAGCTCATGAAAATATTGATCGTCGGTGCCGGCCGTGTCGGCACGAGCGTCGCCGAGAACTTGGTCTCAGAGCACAATGACATCACCGTCATTGATGATGACCCCAGTCGTCTTGCGGATTTACAGGAGCGACTGGACCTGCGCGGGGTACTCGGTGACGGCACCCAGCCTTCCGTGCTCAGGCGAGCCGGCGCAGAAGACGCGGATATGTTGATTGCGTGTGCCGCCAACGATGCGGTGAATTTGGTGTCCTGCAAAGTCAGTCGCACGCTATTCAATGTGCCACGCCGCGTGGCACGGATACGTTCTGCGGAGTTCCCTGATGAGCCGACCTTGCTCGAAGAATCGGGGTTCGCTGTCGATGCGCTCATCAGTCCAGAAAGCAGCGTCACCACCTATTTACAGAAATTGATTGAATTCCCCGAAGCCTTGCAAGTGGTCGATCTGGCCGGTGGCAAGGTATCGGTGATCACCATGCGGGCAAGCACAGATGGCTTCATGGCCAATCATGCGCTCAAAGACCTGCGGGCCATGAGTCCGGATGTCAACGCGCGCGTGGTTGACATCGTCCGTTTGGGTCAACCCGTCGCTGTCTCACCCGAGACCATCTTGCGACCTGGGGATGAGCTCTTGCTGATTGCTGACAGCGAGTCTGCCCATCAAGCGGTGCATCAAATGCACAAATCCGAGAAATCGGTGCGTCGGCTAATGATCGCAGGCGGTGGCAACATTGGTTCACGGCTGGCTGCCACGCTCGGCGAGCTGGGATATAACGTGCGCATCATCGAAGAAAACCTTGAGCGCTGTGAGCGCTTGGCGAGCACTTTGCCGAGCAACGTGCTGGTACTGCATGGCAACGGCACCGACGAGGCGTTGTTGCAGCGTGAAGGTATCGAAGAGATGGATACCTGGTTGGCGCTCACGAGCGATGACGAAGACAACATCATGTCGTCCTTACTGGCCAAACGCATGGGCGCCAGACGCGTGATTGCTTTGATCAATCGGCAGGCCTACGGTGAGTTGATGCAAGGCACACACATCGACATTGCAGTCTCACCGGCGCAAGCCACCATGAGTGAACTGCTGCGTTATGTCCGACATGGTGACATTGTGGCCGCCCATCGCCTTAGGGGCGGTTTGTCTGAAGTGCTTGAATTGGTGGCTCACGGCGATCGAAAATCATCAAAAACCGTTGGCCGAAAAATCAGTGAAGTGGATTTGCCCAAAGGCGTCACCATCGGGGCCATCGTTCGGGGGGAAGAGATCATCATTTCGGATCAACAGGCGGTCATCGAGTCTGACGATCATGTGATTGTTTTTGTTTCTTCGCGCTCTCAAATCGCAAAAGTTGAGAAACTTTTCCAAGTTTCGGCTTCTTTTTTCTGATCCTATGAATCGCATCCTGGCTGTCGTTCATGTGCTCGGCTTCACCATGGCACTGTTTGCCACCACATTGGTTGTGCCAATGATTTGGTCGGTGATATTGGAAGACGGCCAGTTGACGCTTTTCTTGCAGGCCTTTGGTATCGCCCTGGCCCTTGGCGGCGGACTGTGGCTAGGGACGTTTCGATTTCGGGCTGAGCTCAGGCCTCGCGATGGGTTTTTATTGGTCACCTTGGTTTGGGCGTCGCTACCCATCTTGGGCACCATTCCTTTGCTGTTGTACTTCCACAGCGTTGGCACCCCCTTGAGTTTCACAGACGCCTATTTTGAGTCGATGTCAGGCTTAACGGCAAGCGGCGGCACGTTGCTCAGCGGCCTAGATTTCTTGGCCCCCTCGATCAACTTGTGGCGCGTCACCATGCACTGGGTTGGCGGCATGGGGATTATCGTGTTGGCCGTGGCGATTTTGCCGTTACTCGGGGTCGGCGGCCATCAGCTGTTTCGCGCCGAAACACCTGGGCCCATGAAAGAAGAAAAGCTCACCCCGCGCATCGCAAGCACCGCCAAGGCGCTCTATGCGATTTATTTTGGTTTATCGATCGCCTGTTTCTTGTCTTATCGCGCTGCGGGCATGTCATGGTTTGACGCGTGGTGCCACATGGCATCGACCGTTGCGCTTGGTGGCTTTACCAACCATGATGCCAGTTTTGCTTATTTTGATTCCCCTCTGATTGAAGCGATCGCGATTGTTTTTATGCTGCTCTCGGGCATTAACTTTGCCACGCACTTCAACGCCTTGCGTGTTGGCAGTATCAAGGCATATCAACGCTGCCCAGAGGCCATTCCCTTTGTGTCCATTGTGTTGGGCATGGGGGCCTTGATTGGCCTTTATCTGTGGATCATGGATGTCTATCCCGACCTGCCAACGGCGCTGCGCTTTGCTTTGTTCAACACGGTTTCCATTGCTACGACGGCTGGCTTTGCCAACACGGACTTTGCGGCATGGCCATTGGTGGCCCCGCTGGCCATGATTATGCTGGGGATGTTCAGTACAAGCTCGGGCTCAACGGGTGGTGGCATCAAAATGATCCGCGCGATGATGCTGGTTAAACAGACGCGCCAGGAAATGGTGGGTATCTTGCACCCGCACGCCATTACGCCCGTGTTGTTGAAAGGCCGACTGATTCCACCCAAGGTTTTGGCGTCGGTGTTGGCGTTTATGTTGCTCTACGGTTTTTCCATTGCGGTGATGACGGCATTGATGTTGCTAAGCGGCGCCGACGCCACGACGGCTTTTACCGCTGTTCTGGCTTGCTTGAACAACATTGGTCCTGGCTTGGGTGAAGTGGGTCCGGCAAACAATTACCGCAGCATGAATGATTTTCAAGTCTGGGTGCTTTCCTTTGCGATGATGATCGGCCGCCTTGAGCTCTTCACCGTATTGGTCTTGTTTTCCTCTGGCTTTTGGCGAAAGTAGGCCGCGCCGCTTCGTTATACTGCCCGATTGTCTTATCAACACGGCCCGGTAACACGCCATGGATCCCCTTTTTTTTCTTGCCTACGCGGCTCTAGGCTGCGTGGCCGGCTTTGCAGCAGGCCTGCTCGGCATTGGTGGCGGTATGTTGCTCGTGCCCTTCTTGACCGCGCTTTTGACGCTGCAAGGCCTGCCATTGGATTTGGTCGTGCACGCAGCCATCGCCACATCGATGGCTTCTATCCTATTTACTTCCCTCTCTAGCGTTCGGGCTCACCATCAGAAAAAAGCGGTGCGCTGGGACTTGGTTGCAGGCTTCACGCCGGGGATTGTGATCGGCGGCTTGTTGGCCGGTGGGGCCATCTTCGCAGCGTTAAAGACCGCCTGGCTGGCTCTATTTTTTGCGGTCTTTGTGGGTTATTCCGCCGTACAGATGATCATCAACAAAAAGCCCAAAGCCAGTCGTCAAATGCCTGGTTTTGTGGGTACGAGTGCGGCGGGTGCGGGGATTGGGTTTTTATCTGGTTTGGTTGGCGCTGGTGGCGGATTTGTGTCGGTGCCGTTTATGGTGTGGTGTAACGTGGCGTTGCACCAAGCCGTGGCCACTTCGGCCGCGCTTGGCTTTCCGATCGCGCTCGCCAATACGGTGGGCTATGTCTGGTCTGGACTATCGGTTCAGGACCTACCAGAGGGCATGATCGGCTACATCTATTGGCCTGCGCTATTGGTGTTGGTGGCTTTCAGTGTGGTGACGGCACCGATTGGTGCCAAAGTAGCCCATAAACTGCCGGTCAATACGCTTAAACGTGTGTTCGCTATTTTGCTGTTTGGCTTGGCGACGTATATGCTCTACAAAGCGGGTCTATCTTTCGGGTGGATTAGCTAGGCCCTCAATATGGCTCAGCTCGTAACTGGTCAGTTTGCCGTCAAAGCCATCTAGCAGCTTGTTCAACAGTTGTCCAAAAATTAACTAACCAAGCCATGCATAACGGTATTGCATTGGTAACGTCGGTCACGTTTGCGGTGAAACAGCTCGACTTGGGGAGACAATGACCCTATTTGGTCCAATTCTGAACTTCCAGGGCAGGCACTCGCTCAAATTCCGAGATGTTGTTGGTCACCAGCACTAATCCCTCACTTCTGGCGTGACCAGCGATGTGCAGATTATTTACGGCGATTGTTTGGCCAATTTTTTCGAGGGAAGCTCGAATGGCACCATGGTGTTGAGCTGCTTTCGCTCCATAAGGCAGCACTTCTAGGCGGCTACAAAAGTCCTCGATAGTTGCCAAGTTCTCGCTGATGCGCTGGCTTTTCTCCGCGCCGTGCATCAGTTCGGCCAGTGTGATGGAAGAGATGGCCATTCGATGCGCGTTGGCGTTGAAATGAGAGAGCACCTCCAAGGGACGGCGTTTCAAGACATAAATAACAATGTTGGTATCGAGTAGGTATCGCAGCATTAAAGGGCTTCGCGCTCGTCCTGGACTTGCGATGCGCGCTCGGGTAAGAAATCTTCACTCACGCGAGGACCGTTCAAAAAGAAGCTGTCCCAGGTTTGACCAATCGGTGTAATGATTCGCTTGTGCCCCTTGACTCGAATTTCCACCTTGCGCGTGCCTTCGGGCAAGCGTACGTCGATGGGTAGGCGGACCGCTTGAGTGCGGTTGTTGACAAAAACGCTGCCGATAGACATCTTTGTTTCCTTCATTAATGTATACAGTAATTGGATACGGCAAATAATCGCTCGTCAAAGCCGGCAAAACGTCGACGAGAAGTGAGTTTCATCTCTAGTAAAAGCAGCGATGCCTGCGAAGTTAGCAATGCTTGGGGATGTTTGTGGTTTTACGCATCGCCTTTGTCGCTCGTGGTAATGTTACTGATATGAGTGGTTTACCAACAGGGAGGCGTGCCATGTTTGATGTATTGGTTTACCTGTTTAGAAATTACTACACGCCTCAGGCATGTCCGAAGGCAGAGGTATTGGCCAAGCGGTTGGTGGCGGCAGGGTTTGAGCACGAGGACATCGACGATGCACTCGGTTGGCTGTTAGGTCTTGCTGAAGTCACGGAGCACTGCGTCGATTTGGCTTACCACGATAGCGAGGGCACCCGTTTCTATGCTGACATAGAAAAGCAACGCTTGGGTGCCGAATCCATTGGCTTCATCACCTTCCTGGAAAACAGCGAAGTCCTGCCCGCGCCTCTGCGTGAGATTGTGATTGAGCGTGCCATGGCTTGCGAGAACGAACCCATTTCCTTGTCTCGGATCAAAGTGATCGCCTTGATGGTGCTTTGGAGCCAAGAGGCTGAAGTCGATCACTTGATATTGGAAGAGCTTTTGCGTCACGACGGCGAACAGCGCTGCCATTAAATCGCCATGCCGTATATCGGACGCTTTGCGCCAAGCCCAAGTGGCCCCTTGCATGCAGGCTCAGTGGCCGTGGCGTTAGCAAGCTATTTGGACGCGAAGGCGCATCAAGGACTCTGGCTCGTTCGGATGGAAGACCTAGACACCCCACGTATGGTCACGGGTGCGGACAAGGTCATCTTGCAACAATTACAGGCACTTGGTCTCATTTGGGACGGCGATGTTCTCTATCAGTCGACACGCTCGACGGCCTACGAATCCGGTTTTGAGGCACTGCAACGCCTAGGACGCGTCTACCCTTGTGGGTGTACACGGCGCGAAATCAGTGACGCGGTTCTGGACCGCTTGGGTGTCTTGCCTGCGGGCGAACGACCGTATCCTGGCACTTGCCAACGGGGTTTGCCGTCGGGGCGCGAACCCAAGTCATGGCGGGTGCGGGTTGACGCGGGGATGACGCACTTTGTTGATCGTTGGTGCGGCGAACAAACACAAGACGTCGCCAAACAGGTTGGTGACTTCGTGGTGCGCCGAGCCGACGGCCTATGGGCGTATCAATTGGCGGTCGTGCTTGACGATCACGCGCAAGGCGTCACCCATGTGGTGCGCGGACAAGACTTGCTCTCAAGCACGGCCAGGCAGCGGTGGTTGGCTCAAGTATTGAACTTGTCCTCACCAACGGTCATGCATATCCCGTTGGTGACGGACAACAACGGTGTAAAGTTATCCAAACAAAACGGGGCAGCTGCTGTAAACACCCAAGATCCGCTGCCTGTGTTGCAGCAGGCATGGGTCCATTTGGGCTTTGAACCGCTCACAGTCGACACGCCCTCGGCGTTTTTTACGGCGGCCATCGACCGGTGGACGCACACTTTTGAACCAGGCAGACTTGCGCCTTTGTGAACTCCGCCCGTATGATCGCCGCTAATGTCGCGGTCTGCGATCCAGGATTGGAATGACTAAAGTACTAATAATTGCTGAAAAACCTTCGGTAGCGCTTGATATCTCACGCGCTTTGGGTGGCTTTACCCGAGAAGGGGATTACTTTGAGAGCGACAAGTATGTGCTGTCCTCTAGCGTGGGCCATCTGCTTAGCCTGATTGCCCCCAACGATCCGGTTAAAGGGAAGTGGAGTTTTGCGCACTTACCCGTCATCCCCCCGGCGTTTGGGCTAAACCCCTCAGATAAGCGCTCGGCAGAACGTCTGAAGCTCTTGGTCAAACTTATCAAGCGCAAAGACGTGGACAGTTTGATCAATGCCTGTGACGCGGGCCGTGAAGGTGAATTGATCTTTCGGTACATCGAACAATATGCCGCAACCAACAAGCCAGTTAAACGCCTGTGGCTGCAATCGATGACGCGTGACGCCATCCGTGAGGCTTTTGTAAACTTGCGACCCGACGAGTCTCTCAAGCCCTTGGAACAAGCCGCGCGCTCACGCGCTGAAGCGGATTGGCTCGTGGGTATCAATGGCACCCGCGCCATGACCGCGTTCAACAGCAAAGACGGTGGCTTTTTTAAGACCACCGTGGGTCGTGT
Source organism: Burkholderiaceae bacterium (assembly GCA_965656505.1). GTDB lineage: Bacteria > Pseudomonadota > Gammaproteobacteria > Burkholderiales > Burkholderiaceae_B > Algicoccus. The sequence goes on from CBFHKV010000020.1 coordinate 13,598, forward strand.
TCAAACGCCAACGCTCACGATCGTGGCCGATCGCGAGGCCAAGATTCACGACTTTGTGTCGCGCGATTACTGGGAAGTGCACGCGACATTCATCGCCGCGGCTGGGATTTATGAAGGGCGCTGGTTTGACCCCAACTTCAAAAAAGACCCCACGGACCCCGAGCGGCGTGACAGTCGCCTTTGGAGTGAGACCGCCGCCAAGACCGTCGAGGCGGCGTGCCGTGGTCAAACGGGCTCCGTGACGGAAGAAGCCAAGCCAAGCAGCCAGCTTTCACCCTTGTTGTTTGACCTCACTTCGCTGCAACGAGAAGCCAACAGCCGTTTCGGATTTTCTGCCAAGGCGACGTTGTCGCTGGCGCAAACGCTGTACGAGCGGCACAAAGCCTTGACGTATCCACGAACCGACTCGCGTTACCTGCCTGAAGACTATCTGCAGACCGTAAAAGAAACCTTCGCCGCGCTAGGCGAGGGCGACAGCAACGTGGTCAAAGGTCTTGCGGTGCACGCTAAAAAAGCACTGTCTGAGGGTTGGGTCAGAGCCAATAAACGGATCTTTGATAACAAAAAGGTTTCTGATCACTTCGCCATTATCCCGACCTTGCAAGTGCCTAAAGATTTAAGCGAAGCCGAGGCCAAGCTTTACGATTTGGTGGTCAAACGCTTTCTGGCTATTTTCTTTCCAGCGGCCGAGTACCGGGTCACCACACGCATCACAGAAGTACAGAAGTATTTGTTTCGCACCGACGGCAAAGTGCTGGTGTCGCCCGGCTGGTTAGCCGTTTATGGGCGGCAAATACAGCAGGATGACTCGATGCTGGTACCCGTTCAAGCCAATGAAAAGGTGCGCACCGAAGATATCGTGAGCAAGGCCCTCGCCACCAAACCACCGCCACGCTATACAGAAGCGACTTTGTTATCGGCCATGGAAGGCGCCGGTAAGCTGATTGACGATGAGGAGCTGCGCGACGCCATGTCGGAACGCGGCCTAGGTACTCCGGCCACGCGTTCGACCATCATCGAAGGCTTGTTAAACGAAGCCTACTTGAGGCGTGAGGCGCGGGACTTGGTACCCACGGCGAAGACACGGCAGTTAATGACCTTGCTTAAAGGTCTGGATGTCAAAGAATTGACTTCGCCTGAATTGACCGGTGAGTGGGAACACAAACTCAAACAAATTGAGCAAGGTCAGTTGGCACGCGAGGCCTTCATGCGCGAAATCGCACAAATGACCCAAGTCATCGTCAAGCGCGCCAAAGAATACGACCGTGATACCGTGCCGGGTGACTACGTGACGCTCTCAACGCCTTGCCCAAAATGCGGCGGGGTGGTCAAAGAGAACTATCGCCGTTATGCCTGCACCGCGTGCGACTTTTCTATTGGCAAGCACCCCGGTGGCCGCACCTTTGAGGCAGAGGAAGTTGAAACACTGCTCAAAGCGCGCGAGCTTGGACCCATGCAGGGCTTTATCAGCAAGATGGGGAGGCCATTCGCGGCTATCCTTCGCATTGACAATGACTTCAAACTGGCTTTTGATTTTGGCCAACGCGAGGAAGAAGACAAAGAGCCCGTGGATTTTTCTGGCTCTACTTCAATTGGCGCCTGCCCCAAGTGTGGCTCACGCGTATTCGAACATGGCATGAACTATGTTTGCGAAAAGTCTGTGGGTCCTGAAAAGACATGCGACTTCCGCACAGGCAAGGTGATTCTTCAACAGGAAATCAGCCCCGAGCAAGCCGCTAAGCTGTTAACAACCGGTAAAACCGATCTATTCGAAGGCTTTATTTCTAGTCGCACCAACCGGAAGTTCAAAGCCTACTTGTCGGTCGGCGAGGGCGGTAAGGTCGGCTTTGAGTTTGAAGCCAAAACGGCAAAAGCTGGGAAAAAAGCAGCGGCTAAGAAGGCCGTGAAAAAAGTGGCCAAAAAAGCCGTTAAGAAGGCCGTAAAAAAGGTCGCTAAAAAAGCCGTTAAAAAAACCGCTTAGTCAGGGCCGTGAATCATGGACAAAGCCTGCTACTGTGATGTTTTATCTTGGCAATATTTTTATCGGGAACTGCTGTGAGTGTTCATCAAACCATCAAACGCATGAGCGTGCCGCAAATTCGTGCTTGCAAAGGCCAACGCAAAATCGCTTCCTTGACAGCGCATAGCAGTGTCTTTGCCCGTCTACTCGATGAGCATCTTGATTTCATTTTGATCGGTGATTCAACCGCCATGGTGGCTTATGGCTTACCCAACACGTTGTCGTTCACGATTGAGCAAGTCGCAGCGCACACCGCAGCGGTGGTTCGCGCCACACGACATGCCTGCGTGGTGGCTGACATGCCCTTCGCGAGTTACCAACGCAGCCCCGAGCAGGCTTTTGACAATGCGGCTTTGCTGCTTGCGCAGGGCGGCGCTGACGCCGTCAAACTCGAAGGCGGTGAAGTCATGGCGTCGACCATCGCTTTTTTGGTGGCGCGCGGCATTCCGGTGCTTGGTCACGTGGGACTCATGCCGCAACATGTCAACACCATGGGTGGCTATAAAGCACAGGGCTTAGACGATGCCACAGCTGCCCAAGTCAAGCGCGATGCACACGCCGTGGCGCAAGCTGGGGCCTTTGGTCTGGTCTTGGAAGGTGTGGCTGAAAAAATTGCTGCCGAGATCACTGCCGAGCTGCCGATTCCTACCATCGGTATTGGCGCCTCCGTGGCTTGTGACGGACAAATTCTTGTCACCGAAGACATGCTCGGCTTAAACGGCGAGCAGGTACCGCGCTTTGTTAAGCGCTACGCCGATTTGGCAAAGGACGTGTCAAACGCTGTCGAACGCTATGCTGCCGAGGTTCGTGAAGGCACATTCCCCGAAGACAAACACTGCTTTGGCGTTAAGCCCACTTCGAAATAACCACACCATGCCCTCAAAATCAGCCCCATCCATTGTTTGGCACACCGTCAAGCGATCCCCTATCCACGGCACAGGTGTCTTTGCCCGGCGTCGTATTCCTGCAGGCACCCGCATCATCGAGTACCAAGGCGAGCGCATCACGAACAAAGAGGCCGATCGTCGCCATCCCACCAATCCTGATGACCCCTTTCACACGTTTTTTTTCGTGTTGAGCACCGGCAAGGTCATTGATGGCAATGACGGTGGTAACGATGCCCGTTGGATTAACCACTCTTGTGAACCCAACTGTGAAAGCGAGGAGGGCCGTGGAGGCAAACGTGTTTATGTGGTGGCTAAGCGTGACATTGCCCGTGGTGAGGAACTCTATTACGACTACGGTCTGGTCATGGACGGCAAAATCACAAAGACGTTACGCGCCCAGTATGCCTGTCACTGCGGCTCAACGCTTTGTCGCGGCACGATGCTGGCACTGCCAGAAAAGAAAGCCAAAAAAACAAAGAAAACGTGAGTCAGAAGCATCAGGCGCAATTCGAGGCCAGTGGCTAATTGCTTTGTTTATACTAAGACCCACCAAGCCACGGACATGGCTAGCAATACACCTGCGGTCAACAGGGTTCGCAATCTAAAGACCCACGGTGGCATGAGCCCTGGGGCACGGTTTGTTAAGACCGCGTCGAACACCCACTGCAACAAAAACCCGGCGGCCAGCAACAAAACCCCAAGGTCTGCGGTCACCAAGGTGGCTAACCAGCCAATCAAGGCGGGGGTGACACTCCATAAAAACATCATGGCGCGCGGGCCGTTTAAACCCGCGACGGGACCAGGATTGGCTGCGGCCAAACCCCACCAAATCGCCCCCACAAAGCTCAAGATGACCGCGCCATAGGTGATAAACCCCACGAGCGCCATCACCGGTGGGATGCCAATGGGCAAAACAACCGACAGCGCCAATAACCAAAAGGGGATCAAGCCACCAAGGCCCGGCAAAAGGGCGGACAAGGGAATGGGGTCTCTGGTGTGGCTGCGGTCTTGGGTGGTCATGGTGCAAAAGCTTCCAAACATGTTTTACTGAGGGTTTTGGTATTAAAGGCCAACACCAAATCATATGACACCCGCCACACAATCCCCATCGCACCCCAAAGATCCTAGGGTTGCCTCGCTGGAAGCGTTGCTGTGTGAGGACGTTGATGCAAAGTGCCAGGCAGTCGATCAAATTGACCTTGATCAGTCCGTTGACGTGTCGCGCCGTCTCCAAGAGCGTTTGCCATTGCCCGGCTCGCCAGGCCGCCCCCAAGCCCCCGAGCTCGTAAACCCCACCGCCTTAGCCAAGCGCAGCGTCAGCACCCCTGAGGGTCGTGCGATTCTGCTACATGCCCTAGCTCATATCGAATTCAACGCGATTAATTTGGCGCTGGATATCGTTTGGCGCTTTCCGGACCAACCAACGGCTTTTTATCTTGACTGGCTTCAAGTGGCCAAAGAGGAGTCACGACATTTTCAGCTGTTGCGAACCCGGCTCGGTGATTTGGGTTATCGATACGGCGACTTTGTTGCGCACAATGGCTTATGGGAGATGGCCGCCAAAACCACCAATGACTTACTGGCGCGTTTGGCTTTGGTGCCTCGTACCTTAGAGGCGCGAGGACTTGATGCTTCTTTGCCCCTGCGCCGCAAACTTGCGCACGCGGGCGACGAACAAAGTGCACAGATTCTCGATGTGATTTTGCGTGATGAAATCGGTCACGTGGGCATTGGCAATCATTGGTATCGCCATGTTTGCGCGGCTCATGGGCTCGACCCCTACGCCACTTATGATGTGTTGGCGACCGAATACAACGCACCCAAGTTGCGTGGTCCGTTTAACTGGGACGCAAGGCGACAGGCGGGGTTCGACGAATGCGAACTCGCCCGCCTGACCGCACAAAGCAGCCAAAACAATATTTAAGCCGTTTGTGGCATTTGCGCCGCTGAGGCTCTGGACTCAACCGGATTGGCTTCTAAATGGCGATTCAAAGCGCACAACACCGCACGGAAAGACGCGGTCACGATATCCCTATCGACGCCCACACCAAAGCCGGCCGTTGCCTCACCGATTTTGACCTCAATGTAACTGGCGGCTTGGGTCTCGGTGCCGGCACCAATGGCGTGCTCGTGATAGTCGAGCACACGAATGGGCATGTGCAAGGCATTAACGAACGCTGAGATGGCCCCATCGCCATGACCTGTGAGGGTTTGGCGCTTGCCTTCAATGTCCACTTCAACTTCGATGCTGAACTGCTTGCCTTCACCGGCAGTTGGGTCGCCGGTGATGCGATGCTTGATAAGTTGCCAAGGGGTTTGCTTTGTCAGGTACTCTTGTTCAAAGAGACCATAAACATCGCGTGCGCTGACTTCTTTGCCGGTTTCGTCTGTTACGCGCTGGATGGCGCGACTGAACTCGATCTGCAAGCGTCGCGGCAACGCCAAACCATGCTCTTGCTCAAGCAGGTAAGACACACCACCTTTGCCTGATTGGCTGTTAACCCGAATGACCGCATCGTAACTGCGGCCGAGGTCGGCTGGGTCGATCGGCAAATAAGGGACTTCCCACACTGCATCGGCGGCCTGCACGGCAAAGCCTTTTTTGATGGCGTCTTGGTGCGAGCCAGAGAAGGCTGTGAACACCAAATCGCCAACGTAGGGGTGGCGAGGATGGACAGGCAACTGGTTGCAATGCTCAACGCAACGGCGCACCTCATCGATATCGGAGAAGTCCAAACCAGGGTGAATGCCTTGGGTATAGAGATTCAATGCCAGAGTAACCAGATCCACATTACCCGTGCGCTCACCATTGCCAAACAGACACCCTTCAACGCGGTCAGCGCCTGCCATCAGGGCGAGCTCTGCGGCTGCCACAGCGGTGCCGCGATCGTTGTGCGGATGCACGCTGACAATCACACTGTCTCGGGCGTGCAAACGCGTGTGCATGAACTCAATTTGATCGGCGTACATGTTTGGCGTCGTTGCCTCGACTGTCGCGGGTAAGTTAAAGATGATTTTGTTATCAGGCGTTGGCTGCCAAACCTCAGTCACCGCGTTACACACATCCAGTGCAAAATCGGGTTCGGTGGTACTGAAAACCTCCGGTGAATATTCATACGACCATTGCGTTTGTGGGTGCTTTTGCATGCAAGCCATCACGTGGCGTGTGCCTTCAACGGCCACGGTCATGACTTCTTCTTTTGACATGTTGAAGACGATTTTTCTGAAGGCCGGTGCACACGCGTTGTAGAGATGGATCATGGCGCGCTTGGCACCAGCGGCTGACTCAACGGTGCGCTCAATCAACTCGGGCCGCGCCTGCGTGAGGGCGATGATGGTGACGTCATCGGGGATGCGTTTCTCATCGACAAGCTTACGCACGAAATCGAAGTCCGTTTGTGACGCTGACGGAAAACCGACTTCAATTTCTTTAAAACCGATTTTGATGAGTATCTCAAAAAACTGTAGCTTGCGCTCAACGCTCATCGGCTCGATGAGCGATTGATTGCCGTCGCGCAAGTCCGTGCTCATCCAAATGGGTGCATGGGTGATGCGCTTACTTGGCCAGGTGCGCTCAGTAAAGTCGCGTTCAAACGGTTTAAACGGAATGTATTTTGATGATGGGTTGGTCAGCATTTTGTTCTCTTTGCACCTGTTAAATCAGGCTCAGTCTTTTGTTCACAAGTCGGTACATTAACCCGGCGCGCCATCAGGCGTGCGGTCAATCGTGGCTGTTCAGGGCTGCCGGACTGCCACAGGGCGCTAGGCCCGGCAACCGATCGGTAGTAGGAGAGAGAGTGATAGGCGACGAGCCGTGGGGGCAATCGCAGTGAGTGTGAACTCAGAGAAGGCTATGGCACAGGCCAACAATTGACCATGCCCACAGGCTAGAACCTGTGCACGGTTATTTGCGTTGCTGTTATTTTTGCCTTTCATACCTCAAAGAAGAACACAAAATTGCGGTTTTTGCAAGGGTTTGGTGATGACTTTGACGATGACATGGCTGCGAGCGACGCCCCCAAAACAAGGCCGGGGAACAATGGGAAGCAATGGGAAACGCTGGGGGGTTTGCGTGCCCGGGGCATCGCGGACAGGGTCCTCAAGCCCTGAAGCGCTTGAGGGTCTCTAGGCGCGTAAGGCCAGCTCAGCGATCAAACCAGATCGGGTGGTGCCGCGGGATTTCGCCATCCTATCGAGTCTGGCTACGATTCGCTTTGGTAGCGTCATGTTGACCCGCTCGATCTCATTTGACAATAGCGCTGGGGATACGGTTGCCGTCCGCAGGCCAAAGCCCAAGTCGCAGCGCGACTAGTTGGCTTTGGGTGGGGTCTCGAGGGTGGGTATGGCGTTCGAGGCGCAGGCAGTGGAGGTGGCGGTGGTGGCAGTAGTTAGGGTTGGCTCGATAGCCCCTGCTGCCTCTGCTGTCTCAGTCTTGGTTTCAGCTTGCGACAAGCCCGCCATGGCCTCTTCGAGTAGGCGATGTTGGGTACGCGCCACACTGAGTTTGCGAACACGCCCCGCTCGCAATTGATCGCGGGTGCGCAACAGGTCACCAATGGTCACTGGCCCTTCTTCATGACGCCACACCCATTGCAAGACGTCAATGCCTTGTGCTGAAAGCTTTTGCGCCAAGCTTTGGATCACAGACACCGATACAATGGACTCACGCCCCCGGGCGATGCTTGCTTTGAGCCAGGCGCGCAAGAGGGAAAGTACAATGAGCGTGAGAATGGCAACAATCCCCATCCACAAATAGGGATTGATTCGCGTCATGAAACTGACGACTTGCTCACCCAACGATTGCAGACCATCATAGCGAATGAGCCCGCCAACGGTCAGTATTTGTTGACTCATCCATAGCCAGACGAGCGCTATGACGGTTATCACGCCGCCTCGCCATACCCATTTGGGCAGGCAAAGACGGCGTAAGGTGGCGCTCAAGACTCGAGCGTCGCTTTCTGGGTTTGGGTCATTCGATGTTTTACGCATAAGCGATATTTTAAGCATGTCACGGCAAAATATAAGCATTCGTTTTGGTCAGCACTTAGCGCTGACCCCTGCCTTGCAGCAATCGATCAAATTGTTGCAGCTGTCTTCGCTTGATCTTGAGGCTGAGGTGGCACGTGCGCTCGACGAAAACCCCATGCTTGAAGGGGAGCTGCCGGACACCACTGCTGCCGATGCCCAGCCGACGGTGCAAATCATCGCTGCCGAAGATGTGCCGCGGCCTCAATCCGAACAAGCCACGCGGGCTGTACAGCGCAATCGCGACGACGAGACGGGCGAGCAGCCCGAAAGCGCAGCCAGTGAATCGCTCAGCGAATACCTGCTGGGACAGCTCGGCACCACCCGTGCGAGCCGCAGGGACGCCGCCCTCGTGGCCTTGCTGATCGAAGACTTGAACGAAGACGGGCTCCTAGAGTCCTCCCTGGAAGAAATATTGGCCATGCTTGACCCGGCCTTAGAGGTCGAGCTCGATGAGCTTCAAGCAGCTTTATCGCTTTTACAGTCCTTTGATCCCTGCGGCGTTGGTGCACGCGATCTTGGGCACTGCTTAGCCCTGCAGCTAAGGCAACCGGACATCACGCGCTTACCAGCGTTAAGCGATCCAATCGTTCTTGCCGCCGCTCGCGAGATCTGCAAAAAACACCTCGCTGTACTGGCGACTGGCAACACAAAACGCCTGCAAGACTTGGTCGGGTGTGACCCACAAACCTTGCAACAAGCCCATGCCTGCATTCGCCAACTGAACCCGCGCCCAGCGAGCCCATGGACGCGGCCACCAGCGGACTTTGCCGTCCCTGATGTGATCGTGCGTAAGAATCAAAAGACTTGGCAAGCCACCCTAAATGAGGCTGTGGTGCCTAAGTTACGGATTAATTCGGTCTATGCCCAAGCCCTCGGCAGTCCCAAAGGGAGCGAATACGGCGCTATGCATGACCAGATGCAACAAGCGCGTTGGTTGATGCGCAATTTGACGCAACGCTTTGAAACGATTTTGCGGGTGTCGCAGGCTATTGTGACGCACCAGCAAGGGTTCTTTGATGAGGGTTGGGGTGCGGTGAGACCACTCACGTTGCGTGAAATTGCTGGTGAGCTTGGGCTACACGAGTCAACCATCTCAAGGGCTACGACCCAAAAATTCATGCTGACACCCTTTGGCACCGTCGAATTGAAACGGTTTTTTGGGGCGGGCTTGGCAACCGAAGGGGGCCAAACCACTTCATCCACGGCCGTTCAAACCCGCATTCAAAGCCTCATAGAGGATGAAAACCGCTTAAAGCCTTTATCAGATGGGCAGCTCGCCAAGCGTTTGGATGAAGAAGGCATCTCGATTGCACGTCGTACCGTGGCGAAATATAGAGAGCTATTGCGAATCCCCACGGCCTCACTACGAAAATCGCAGGCGCAGGGTCAGGGGCAGGGACAAGGCTTACCGTGACAGGTCTACATGGTGTTACGTGACGGGCAAAGATTATCTCGCCCCCACGCATTGTTGGGTTCACAAAACTTGTTTCTGGCACGCTGAATGCAATTCGGCCGTGAAAAGAACCCGACGTCATCACACGCGGTAATGGCCTCTGACAGCTGGTCACGCCAATTCGGCGCCGTTGGAGATGGCGCGGCCGACTGGCTCGGTATGCGTTGTGCAATGGCATCTGCTGTTTGGCTTGCGCTTAGGTTTTGGTTTTGACCTTGGGTGACGTCAACCATCGCCACGTCACTTGGACCTTGGGCCAAACCGCTGCCCGCATTACTTAAGCGATCCGATACCGTAAATGATTCGTCGCCCTGGGATAACACCACCATTGGGTCTAGGACGCTTTCAAACAAAGAAACACCATCGAGTTGCCAATCCATGACAGGCAACAGACCCGGTGGGCCCATGCCCCCATCAACCAGCGGCTGTGGCGGTATACCAGCCAAAGGGCGGCCAGCGGCATCGAGCACGAGCGTCGGCGGGCTATTGGTATTGGTGGTTGGTCCGGACGAAAGTCCAGGAGCTTCGCCAACAAGCCAATTGCCGAGGGCGACACCAGCCATGGCCGCGCCGGCCATCACCAACACCAAAAATGCGATCAATACGCGCCACGACATGATGCGACCTTCTCAATCCCGCCAAAGCAACCAAACACATTGGTTTCTCTAGTCATTCACAAAGTCAGTACTGACCCAAGACTTACTCAAATACCTTACCACCATGCTCGCGCATCGTGTGAAACTGAACCGCCGGATGTCGCTCCTGAATCACCCGCAATTGCGCAGGTGAGGTGGCCAAATAAGCCGGCGCATCCACCACGTCATAGGCAATTTGAGCCGCATTCGTGTCAAGAAATGCTCGCATTTCTTTTGGATCCTCAGAGGTTACCCAGCGCGCTAAAGTGTAGCGCGAAGGCATCATCCTGGCGGCCACCCCATATTCTGTTTTCAATCGATGTCCCACGACCTCAAATTGTAAAGCCCCAACCGCACCAAGCAACATGGCCCCGCCAGCAGCGACCGGCCGAAAGACTTGTATCGCCCCCTCCTCGCCGAGCTGGGTCAGGCCAACACGCAATTGTTTGGTTCGCAGGGGATCCGCCACCTCTACCGCTTGAAACAGCTCCGGCGCAAAAAAAGGCAGTCCCTTGAAATGCAGGGTTTCAGATTCCGTCAACACATCGCCTAAGTGCAAAATGCCATGGTTCGGGATACCGATGATGTCACCGGCAAACGCTTCTTCTACGAGTTCGCGACGTTGAGACAAAAAAGAAACGACGTTATTGGGCCGAACCTCTTTTTTACTGCGGCTGACTTTGAGTCGCATACCGCGTGTAAAGCGTCCCGAACTGACCCGCACAAACGCCACGCGGTCACGATGGGCAGGATCCATATTGGCTTGAACCTTAAACACCACACCGGTAAATTTGGGTTCTTCTGGTTTGACTTCTCTTTCAAGCGCTGGACGCGGACCGGGCCCAGGCGCATATCGCACCAAGGCATCCAGTACTTCTTGCACACCGAAATTATTGATAGCCGACCCAAAAAAAACAGGGGTTTGACGCGCTTGAAGAAACGCCTGCTGGTCGAAAGCCGGCGAGGCTTCTTTCAGTAGTGAGATTTCTTCTCTGGCTTGGGCGTAGGTGTCAGGAAACCGTTCGCTGATGGCTGGATTGTCTAAGCCATCAATAAAGTCGTCGGCATCCGAGGCCCGCCGTGATTGACCCGACTTGAATAAGCGCATGCGGTCATTGGGAATATCAAAAACGCCACCAAATGATCGTCCCATGCCCACAGGCCAAGAGAAAGGCACCGCATCCATACCCAAATGGGATTCGATTTCAGCCAAGACATCCAATGGCTGCTGAACCTCGCGATCCATTTTATTGACGAAGGTGATGATGGGCGTGTTACGCGCTCGACAGACTTCTAACAAACGGATGGTTTGCGGTTCAATGCCATTCGCTGCGTCGATAACCATTAACGCGGCATCAACCGCCGTCAACACCCGATACGTATCTTCTGAGAAGTCTTGGTGACCGGGCGTATCCAAAAGATTTAGCACGCACCCCTCGTACTCCATCTGCATGACCGATGAGGCCACGGAAATGCCCCGCTGCTTTTCGATTTCCATCCAATCAGAGGCCGCGTGGCGCGACGCTTTGCGCGCCTTGACGCTACCGGCGATTTGGATGGCCCCTGCAAACAGTAATATTTTTTCTGTGAGCGTGGTTTTACCGGCATCTGGGTGAGAGATGATGGCAAATGTACGTCGCCTGGCGACTTCCTCAGGAATAGATAATTGGCTCATGCATTCGAGCGCCTTTGTTTAGGCGACTTTTCTAGGGCTGGATCGAGAAGGCGAGCGGGCACCCGGTCTGGCTTGGAGCCTTGACTGTTGAGAACGATTGCCGGAACGTTGGCCGGATTGACCGCGTACGTCTGGGCGTCTGGGTGCGGCCTCTCTGGGCTCTCGCGGCGTCACCGGACTCGGTGTCCAACCTGTTGGGGTTGGCACCTGTGTCAGCGTCTGCCGAGTCAAACGTTCAATGGCTTTCAAATACTTCATTTCGTCTGCATCAACCAGTGACAGGGCATGGCCCGCCGCGCCGGCACGTCCCGTGCGACCAATGCGGTGCACGTAATCTTCGGGCATGTTGGGCAGCTCGAAATTCACCACTTGCGGCAATTGGTCGATATCCAGACCACGGGCCGCGATGTCTGTGGCCACCAACACAGATAGTTTGCCGGACTTAAAGCCTTCCAAGGCTTTGGTGCGCGCTGACTGGCTTTTGTTGCCATGAATAGCCGCGGCTTGCAGTCCATCCTTAACCAGTTTCTCAGCCAAACGATTGGCGCCATGTTTGGTTCGGGTAAAAACCAAAACCTGATGCCAACCACTTTCGCGGATGATGTGACTCAAGACATCACGCTTGTGCGCTTGGGCAACCAGATGCACGCTTTGCTCAACCCTTTCTGCGGTGGTGTTACGGGGACTGACCGACACCTCCACGGGGTTGTCGAGTACCCCACGCGCTAGCACCCGAATATCCTCGGAAAACGTCGCTGAAAACAACAGGTTTTGTCGTTGCTTGGGTAGTAGCTGCAGAATTTTGCGGATGTCGCGGATGAAACCCATGTCCAACATGCGATCGGCTTCATCAAGGACAAGCACCTCCACCGCTGACAAGTCCAAAGTTTTTTGCTGAGCGTGGTCCAACAAACGGCCTGGCGTAGCCACCAATACATCCACGCGCTGTCGCAGCGCTTTGATTTGTGGATTGATATTTACGCCACCAAACATCACCAATGATGAGATACCCGCATATTTACCGTAAGTACGCACGGATTCTTGTACTTGAGCCGCTAACTCTCGCGTCGGGGTTAAAACCAAGACCCGCGGTGCGCCCACTTTTTGCTGTGACAAGGGGTTACTGATGAGCCGTTGCAAAATCGGCAAGGTAAAACCAGCGGTTTTACCTGTGCCAGTTTGCGCGGCAGCCATCAAATCGTGGCCTGCTGTCACCTCTGGAATGGCTTGGGCTTGAATAGGGGTCGGGTGGGTGTAGCCCTCATCTGCGATCGCACGCAAGATGGGCTCGGCCAGCGCTAAGCTGGCAAAAGTTACTTCGGAAGACAAATTAATACTCCATCGCTTTGCCGGTCAGCGCAAGCGCGCGACTCCAATCGGGGCAAGCGAAGCAAGGAGAAAGACACTCTCTTGTGTTGGGTCAGGACTGACCCGAGCGTGCCATGTGGACTGGAACAAAATGACACCATCTCCAGTGTAACCGATCTGCCTCATGACGCGTGATGGGCGTGAAAGACCGTGCTTGCCTCAAAACCTGCGGTTAGCGTTTGCACCGCGGTTTGCCTGGCTCGGTCATGATTCATTTCATTGGCCCAGTCGGGGTTCGCGCGTGCCCGGGTCATGGTCATCTCAAAAACAATGGGATCAAACGGCAAGACCGATTCGGTCGCCTTACCGTGGCTTTGGTTAGGCGTGGGACTGACAGGCGATTGGCTAACGATTGGCTGCTCGGCCGCATGACCGCGTCGCTCTAAAGCATGGATCAACTGTAGGTTACGCACAGCCAAGACCTTCAACACCTCAACGGTTACCCGCCATCGGACGTGTCCGCGCATTTGCGCCTTAAGCGATGAACCCCAACGACCGACACCCTGCCAGAGCGAACCCGCGCCCGCCCCAATCAAAGTCCCTGTGCCGAGGGTCAAACCCGCGCTTAACAAATCCACGGCGGCACCAGCCATGGCCCCCACCACAGCACCTTTGCCCAGCGACAAACCCGCCTCTTTGAGGGCTTGCCTAGAAAATGGATCCGCTTGCCATTGGCCGTTGCTCACGGGGAGTTCGGCTGCCGTGTAATCGTCTGGCGCAAACGCGTATAGGCGCAAGAGGTCGGCCACACACGCGCGTTCCAAATCACCAACGTGTTTGCGCGCTGCTGCCAGCCCGGTTTCGCGTTGGGCTGAATTTTCAGGCACGGTCTTTTCAATCGCGGCAGTTTGGACGCACAGCTGCGCCACCAAGGTGAGGGCCGCTTTTCTACGCCGCTCACGTGCGATTTGGGCTTGAGCACTCAAACCCTGCAGTGTTGCCTTGTTTTGTCCAAGCAGCTGTGACAGGGTGTCATACAAGACCTGCTCGCCATCGCTCGGTGGCGTGACCGAGTCAAAGGTCACATAGATGTGGATGCCTTGGCGTGCAAAAACGTCAATCCACGGTTGCGCCAAAGCTGTCGGCTGAGCCGTGAAGTTAAGAATAGGCAGCACCGGCTTGGCACACATTTGCAAAATAGCCAGTTCATCGCGATGTTTGGGCAAAACCGGGTCCCGAACATCCACCACATACAACGTCGCGTCGCTTTTGACCAGTTGCGACAACACGCGTGACTCTTGCTCAAATTGTTGAGCCGCTTCGGGGTCGCGCAAAAACAGACCGATGCGCTCTGGGCCATCAAGTCGCTGGCCTGGGCGCGATAGCTGTTCGATCCAATCAAACAAGGCCATGCTGTCTTCAAGTCCCGGGGTGTCATACCAGATCAAAACATCACGACCATCTAACTGGACAGTGGCTGCTTGCACGTATCGAGTGGTGCCCGCCGAATCGGCCACCTCACCAAACGATCGATCGCGCATCAACGTTCGCAATAGCGACGTTTTGCCTGTGTTGGTGTGCCCCACAACGGCGATATGCAGAACCGCGTCGTCAGTCATGGCTATTCATCCACTGAACCGCAGCCGACCACACGGTGAGCGGTGCGGCCAAGCCCACGGCCTGCAGTTTTTCTTGCCACTGCGTGACACGATTGCGCTTGGAATCAGCGTGTCGCAGAAAGAGACGCGCCTCTACAACGTGAGGCGTGAGCGCAAGTAGGGTATTGAGCACGCCCCGATCGGGCGTGTGTTGCGCGTCGACAATCATCAAAAGCCGTTTGGGGTGCATGGCCTGCAACTGGGTTTTGACTTGTTCGCGGGAGCGACGGTCCACAACAGGGGTCAAGGCATGAACCTGTCCACCAAATACGGTGTGAATGTCATCCAGTGGTGCCGTCTCAATCGACACCGCTGCTTTGGCTTCGGTGCCTTCTTGTTGGGGCAAAAAGTGGGCTTGTGGCCAATCGTCTCTCGGGCCTGGGCGGTCGTCGAAGGCGGGCTTTTGT
>CBFHKV010000020.1:28766-31875 GCA_965656505.1 Burkholderiaceae bacterium
GCCTTCTTGTTGGGGCAAAAAGTGGGTTTGTGGCCAATCGTCTCTCGGGCCTGGGCGGTCGTCGAAGGCGGGCTTTTGTGATTGCTTTGCCAGTCTCGCCATGACAGTCAACGCATAGGCGTCGCTAGGCACGGGACCCTTGAACCGATAACAATGCCTTAACAAACCTAGCGTCACGGTCAGGGCGACCAGACGTGGCAATAAGCCCCACGCGATGACGCAGCCCACAAGCCAGTGGGCCCATTGCTGACGTACTTCAGGGGTATCGATGGCCGAGTAACCGCTCAACAGAATCGTATTGGCGGTGGGCACCTCAAAACCCAGTAAGCCGGGCCAAGCGCCGATGGCATGGGCCAACCCGACAAAGACATCGGCATCTAGCCATGTCGTCTGCCAGACAAAGGTGTATTGGCGCAGGCTAAATGCCACGAACAAAGCCGCCAAGACACCAACCAACAACGCCGCCCAAATGCCGTGGGTCACCACCGCGAACCACCACCGTTGTGCCCCGCGTTGTTGGGCAACGGTGATCCAAGCCCGCCAAGCCAAAGCGATTTTGCCGGATTTGTTGTGGCTGAGCCAACGATTCGCTACCCACTCCCATGCCTGGCCCAAAAGACCCCCGCCACCCTGCGGCAAAAATAACGTCAACAGCCAAAATAAAAAAGACACCGTCGGCACCAACAGCAATGCCAACAGCGCCCAAATCACATTCACCGCGTCCTGTGCTGGCCCCAAGGCCGCTAAGCCGGCACTGATGCCCACCACGAATGCCACCAGCGACAGTAGAAGGGCACTTAATTTCAGGTTGGACCGCACCTTGGAAACCGCAGACTCAAGCGCTAATGTTGGTGCCAAGGCTTTGGCGCGTTGCCACAACCGATTCAAATCGGCATTGGCTTCGGTTGAATGGGTTGCATCAGTTGCATTACCCGCAGCGAGCACATGCTCGTTAGCGGCCCAGTCGTCTACCCAACCCGACTGTTGCTCGCTCAACCGGACAGCCTCATACAACCACAGGTCTGTTAAATATTTCATGCACGGATTATCGACCAAGTCTGTCCAGTTTGTCTGCCGGCAGGGGGGGTTTCTCGTCTAGGCGCCACTGATGAAACAAAACAACGGCGGTTCCCAGAAGAACAATGGCTGCCACGATCAGACTTAACGTTAACCGCTCTTGTAGAAAGATAACGGCCATCGGCCCCAAAATTTGACCAGCGGCAAAAGCGGTGGTTAGCCTTGCCATCCACCGTGCCGCTTGCGAGCCCCCATACTGATGGGCTTGTTGCATCGCGAGCAACGTGATGACGACAAAAGTACCGCCCACCGCCAATGCGGCCAGCACAATGCCCATCAGATGGGGAAACCAGATCGGCATCAACACACCAAGCGCCATCAACACATGGGCCGATAGCCAAGTGGGTAAAGCCCCCAGCCGATCGGCCACCGTCGCCGCCAGGCCCGTCGACAGAAGCGCCGCCAAACCAAACACCGGCCATGCCACGCCATAGGCCCAATGGTCCTCTAATAGCAATCGTGCTTGCGCAGGTAAGTACGTGGCCGGCAAGATATAACCAAAGCCGTACAAGCCGTAGCAAATGGTCAACTTCCAAAGGCGACGCTCATCAACAAAGCGGGTTGACACCGATTCAGGTGTGCGCAGACGGTTGGTGTCTCGGTGCGAAATCGCTGGCGTTAATTGACGCCAAACCACCCAAGCCAGCGCCCCACAGATCAACGACAAAACCCACCACGCCCACACGGCGCTCTGCTCAAGTAGCACCAACAGTAAGCAGGCCGAGCCACCCAAAAAAATACCCATGCCCACGCCGCTATAAACCCAACCGGCCAACCGAGGTCGTGGGTTTAACAAGGGTAAACAGAGGATTGAAATCATCACCATGACCCACGCACTCGCCACACCAGCGATCAGTCGCCACAGAGACCACCACCAAACCCCTTGCGTGAGTGCCATCAAGGCCAACGAGACAACAATCAAGACCATGGCAAACCGCAAACACCCAATCGCACGATCACGGAAACGTGCGGCCGTTAAGCCACCCAACAAATAGCCCAGAAGATTGGCTAACGCCAATGTGCTGCCTGCCGACAGGGACAGCCCTTGGTCGGCTTGCATCATGGGTAAGACCGCGGTGTAGGAGAAACGACCCAGGCCAATGGCCAACGCCAACCCAGCCAAACCTGCCAGGGCGGTTGCCATCAGACGGCGTTCAGTGTCGCTTGATACGGGTTGCATGCGAACCAGTCTAAACCGTTTTCTACGCTAGTCCGCGACACTGGCTTGCGGCTCGAGTGGCAGTAGAAAGTTTTGACTGATACTGGCGCCCAAGTCACTGATCCGGGCGATGAACGCGGTGAGATATTGGTGCACGCCTTGCTCAAATATTTCTTCAATTTCAAGGCCTCGTAGATCGCTCAAGATAGCCTGCGCCTCCAATTCGGTGGCACCAGACTGGGCGTTACGCACTTTTTTGAGTAGGTCAACAACTTGCTCCATACACGCAGCCAACGAGCGCGGGTTTTGCCAGCGCAAGATCAGCAGCTCAGCAACACGCTCTGGCGTAATGACATTTCGATAAACCTTCCGATAGTTCTCAAAGGCCGATACCGAACGCAAAATGGCCGCCCAAAAATAAAACTCTTCTGCATGGGCCAAGGTGTCTACTTTGCGATCATTGGCCGCTAAAAATTTCACATCCAGTAGCCTGGCAATATTATCGGCCCGCTCAACAAAGGTTCCTAAAGGGATGAAGTGATAAACCTCGTCACGCATCATTGTGCCGATATGGACGCCGCGAGTCTGGTGCGACCGGAACTTGACCCATTCAAAAAACTCGGTGGGTGCGATCCTTAGTAGGCCCTGACCGACTTGCCGCTGGGCGTCCAACCAAGTGGTGTTGACGGTTTCCCACAAATCCGTTGTCATCGAGCCCCGCACAGCACGCGCGTTCTCCCGTGCCGCGTGCAGGCACTGCATGATGGACGATGGATTTTCCAAGTCTTGCGCCATGTAAGCGAGGACGTTTGACGGTGTGACCGAACCGTACTTTTCGGCAAAATCCTCCGTCAATTCCGAGATCTCCAACAT
>CBFHKV010000021.1:0-28410 GCA_965656505.1 Burkholderiaceae bacterium
GCAAAGCGCTCTTGGTCTACAAAAGCGGGACGCAATAGCAAGTCTTCAGGCGGGTAGCCCGTGAGTGCCATTTCGGGGGTTAACAAAACATCGGCGCCTTTGTCAGCGGCTTGGCGAGCCATCCGCTCAATTTGCTCTGCATTACCAGAAAAATCACCGACCACAGCATTGAGCTGCGCCAGCGCAACATTCGCGGCTGCCATGGGCATCTTCACATTGAAAGAAAACAAGACTCGATTATTACATGACAGCACCCCCAACTCGCGCACTATAATCAAATCATTATGACTAACCACACTCCCCCCCCTGACGACCAGTTTGCCAAGAAGTCCCAAGCGTGGTCCGCCCGTTTCTCTGAACCGGTATCAGATCTCGTTAAACGCTATACCGCTTCGGTCAACTTTGATCAGCGCCTAGCCCTGCACGACATCAACGGCTCGTTGGCCCACGCGGAAATGCTCGCGCATACCGGTGTGATCACGCCTGCGGATCTCGAGAGTATTCAAAACGGCTTGGCTCAAGTGAGACAAGAAATCGAGGACGGTCAGTTCTCATGGTCACTAGATCTTGAGGATGTCCACCTAAACATCGAGAAACGCTTGGTCGATATCATCGGTGATGCGGGCAAACGCTTGCACACGGGTCGATCACGTAACGATCAAGTGGCAACCGACATTCGCTTATGGGTTCGTGAACAGATTGACTTGATCGTGATCCAGCTTGACTTTCTGCAAGGTGTTCTGGCCCAACAAGCGCTCCAGCACGCTGATACCATCATGCCCGGCTTTACCCATTTACAAGTCGCACAACCGGTTACGTTTGGACACCATTTACTGGCTTATGCGGAAATGTTCGCCCGCGACCGAGAACGACTCATCGATTGCCGACGGCGCGTGAACCGATTACCGCTCGGCGCTGCCGCTTTGGCGGGCACCAGTTTTCCTATCGATCGCGAACGCGTGGCGCGCCATTTAGGCTTTGACGGCGTTTGTCAAAACTCTCTCGATGCGGTTTCCGATCGTGATTTCGCGATTGAGTTCTGTGCTGCGGGCGCGTTGATCATGACCCATATCTCCCGATTATCCGAAGAACTCGTGCTTTGGATGAGCCCGCGCGTGGGGTTCATCACCTTGGCAGATCGCTTCTGCACTGGCAGTTCCATCATGCCGCAAAAGAAAAACCCGGATGTTCCCGAGTTGGCTCGCGGCAAAACAGGACGGGTTAATGGGAATCTCATCGCCTTACTGACACTCATGAAAGGTCAACCACTGGCCTATAACAAGGATAATCAGGAAGACAAAGAGGGACTGTTTGATACCGCGGATACAGTACGAGACACCCTGACGATCTTTGTGGACATGATGCAAGGCGTGACGGTCCATAGCGCAGCCATGCGAGAGGCGGCCAAACAAGGATTCGCCACTGCCACTGACTTGGCCGACTATTTGGTTAAAAAAGGTGTGCCGTTTCGGGATGCCCACGAGGTTGTGGCACATGCGGTCTTAAACTGTGAAAAGCGTGGTTGCGATTTAGCGGATTTGACACTCGCTGAGCTGCAGGTCTTCCACAGCTTGATCGAAGCGGACATACACGACGTGTTGACCTTGGAAGGGGCTGTGATGGCGCGATCGCACGTTGGCGGTACAGCACCTGCTCAAGTTAAAGCGGCAGCGCAACGCATACTCGATGGGCTAGGTTAGGCCGCTCTTATGGGTGGCTGTCGCACTCAAACACGGCAATAGATTCAACGTGGCCGGTGTGCGGAAACATGTTAACCACGCCGGCCTGGCTCAAACGCAAGCCCCCCGTATGACACAGAATCCCCGCGTCTCGGGCCAATGTTGCAGGATTACAGGACACATAAACGATTCGCTTGGGTCGCTCTGATGGCTTTAATTGACTCAAAACCTCACAAACGGCCAAAGCACCTTCCCGGGGAGGATCAATCAGCAACTTGTCAACGGGCCCACCGATTTCATTAACAAGATTTTGGTGGTGATCAACCGTAAAAGTAAATAAATCGCTGACCTGAAATCGGGCATTTATGATGCCATTGTCATGCGCTGCAGCCAGGGCACGATTAACCAAACTTTGGCTGCCTTCTACACCCAAAACGAGTTGGGCTTGAGTGGCAAGCGGTAAGGTGAAATTACCCAATCCACAAAAAAGGTCGACAACACGCTCTGTTGGCTTCACGTCTAACAGTTGCAACGCACGCGAGACCAACACTTGATTGATCTGATGATTCACTTGAGTGAAGTCCGTCGGGCGAAACGGCATGCGAATATCAAATTCGGGCAGAGCATAAGTCAAGGGGACCGCCTGCGCCTCGTTTAGCAAGACAATCGTATCTGGCCCTTTGGATTGCAACCACCATTGGATGCGCTGGGTGGCTTCGAAATCAGTCAACCGCTGCCGATCGCTTTCGGTCAAAGGCTCAAGGTGGCGTAGTACCAAGGCAATGACGTCCTCGCCAACAGCCACTTCAATCTGGGGAAAACGCGTCGGTTGCTCAAGTGAAGCAATCAAATGCCGCAGCGGCACCAGCAAGTCACTGACTTCTTTGGGCAACACTTCGCAAGAAGTCATGTCCGCCACAAAACTGCTGCGCCGCTCATGAAAGCCAACCAAAATAGCGTCTTTCTTTTTGACCCAACGAATGGCGAGCCTTGCGCGGTAGCGATAACCCCAGTCGGGTCCGTAGATGGGTGACAGCATTTGTTGAGGCTTAAGATCGGCCAGGTGAGCAAAAGCGTCCTCGAGCAAGCGCTGCTTGACAGCCACTTGAGCATCAGACGTCAAATGTTGCATCACACAGCCACCACACACACCAAAGTATCGACACTTAGGCGTTACCCGCATCCAAGAGCTGCGCTCAACAGAGAGCGTCTTGGCCGTATTAAAGCTTGGTTTTTTGCGGAGAATTTCTGCCGTGACAAGCTCCAGCGGCAACGCACCTTCAACAAAAACCACTTTACCGTCGGCTCGACCGACACCACGCGCCTCATGATCGAGCGACTCAATGGCAAGCTGTATCGTTTCTCTCATGCTGCGCTGTCAGACCAAGCCTTCAAGTACACCTCCCAGTGCTCACCTTCCAAATCCGCAAGATGCGCTTTGACCAAGGCGATTTCCTGTTCGTATGCGGCAGGCGTTAACAGCCCGCGAATCAACTGAAAGCGGCAGTACACCAACCACGTATTGACCACGTCCGTTTCGCAATAGGCCCTGACTTCCTGACGCCGGCCTTCTTGCCAAGCTTGACCAACGAGACTGCCGTCCATACCGAGCTTGCCCGGAAAGCCGCACAGCTTTGCCATGTCATCGAGACGGGCATTGGCACGGCCGCCATAGTTTGCCAAGACATCCATTAAATCGGTGTGACGTGAATGGTAACGGCTCAGGTAATTATTGAATTTGAAATCACGATCGTCTTGACCGGTGTCCCAATAACGCGGGGCCACCACACCATGGATAAGACTGCGGTAATGAAGCACCGGCAAATCAAACCCTGACCCGTTCCAGCTCACGAGCGTGGGCGTATAGTGATCAATGGTCTTAAAGAAACCCTGGATCAGGACCTCTTCTGGGTCGTCAGCCTGACCGATGCATTTGACTCGAAAGCCCTTATCATCACGAAACACGCAACCCACTACCGCAATTTTTTGCAAGTGATGCGGCAAAAAGGTGTTGCCTGTTTTGGCTTGGCGTTCCTCTAGAGCTGTCTTGACCACTTCTTCATCGCTCATATCAGACCAACCGTTGGTCTGTCTTAAGCCGTGAACGTCCGGAATGGTCTCCAGATCAAAAACAAGTGTCGGTGTCATTTTTCCACCCCTTACGGTTGGGGTGGCAGATATCGCATGGGATTGACAGGCGTACCGTTACGACGCAACTCAAAATGCAAACGCGGCGAGCTCGCATCCGACTCCCCAAGCGTTGCGATCTGGCTACCCTTGTCAGCGGTGTCACCAGCTTTCACGAGCAACTTTTCGTTGTGGGCGTAAGCAGTGATGAAGTTATTCCCATGGTCCAAGATAATCAAATTACCAAATCCACGGGCACCGTTACCCGCATAGGCGACTTTCCCTTTTGCGGCGGCCACGACGGGATCACCGATCTTTCCAGCAATATCGATGCCTTTGCTTTCCGTCGTAAAGGTCTCAATGATTTCACCTTGGGCTGGCCACATCAGCCCTAGAGCATCAGCGCCACTCGCTCGTGACGTATCGGCTGCCACGGGTTTGGTCGTTTGCTGGCGAGAAGACGCCATATCACTACTGAGCATTGTCGAACCGCTGCCTGCTGCTGGCATGGCCACGTCGCCATTCAAACGAAGACGTTGCCCAACACGAATCAAACTCGGATTGGAAATGTTGTTCAAAGAAGCCAAACGGGACACGCTGACACCTGTTTCACGTGCAATTGAAGAGAGCGTATCTCCAGGCTGGACCCGATAAGTCCCATCGACACCAAGGTCTCCCAAACTCGACACCGGGGCAAAAATCCCTGTTCCCGAGCAGCCTGCAAGCACCACCACAAATAGCATCGCAATGAGCAAACGCACCTTTTTGGTCAGATCACGTACAACCGCTGCGAACATAAAATTCTCCAAAACAATCATCCTTGGACACCTGGCTTTAATGGCACAAACCGAACCGCATCAAGCGTCTTTCGTTCCCACTGACTTGAGGACACCCTCGTCACCATGATCAAGTGCTGTACAGCCTGGCCTTGCGGCGCAATCAATCGCCCCCCCACAGCCAACTGCTCGAGTAGCATCCGAGGAACACTCAAACCAGCCGCCGCCACTACGATGGCATCAAATGGCGCATGGGTCGACCAGCCCAACATACCATCGCCAAATAACAACTGAGTTCGGCAACCGACTCGGCGTAATCGCTCTTTGGCTGTATCGTACAACGCCCGGACCCGTTCAATCGAGTAAACCTGTGGGAAAACCTTCGACATCACTGCGGCTTGGTAACCACAACCCGTGCCCACTTCCAACACTTTACGCGGTTTTGGCTCGACATCGTTGACTGCCGACAGCATATGCGCCACCACCCACGGTTGAGAAATGGTTTGGCTATGGCCAATGGGCAGAGCCGCATCCTCGTAAGCGCGACTCGCTAAGGCCTCATCGACAAACAAATGTCGCTCCACCGTTGCCAAAGCACCCAAGACCGACTCGTCTGAAACACCTTTAGCCCGCACTCGCTCAACCATCCTTAATCTTAACCGCTCTGAAGTCAACCCAAGACTGCCAATAACATCCCCAGGCCGAGGTGTTGCCACAGAATCCTCTCGCCTAATCGGACGAATGATCCGTGTATTGCTGTTAGACGGCTTAAAGTCTAGGTCGGGGGCAAAAAGCGTTTTCTTGTTCATGGTCTCGCAACGACTGGCGCTGAGAGCCACTGCCCAACAGTCGCTATCTGCTGCTCATGGGTAAGGTCAAGTCGCAAAGGTGTCACTGACGTCCACCCTTCGGTCACCGCATGAAAATCCGTGCCAGCCGAGGCATCTTGCGCGTCACCTGCTGGACCGATCCAGTAAATTTTTTCATTGTTGGGGTTTCGTCCCTCTATCACGGGTTGCGAGGCATGTCGCTTACCCAGACGAGTCACTTTCAACCCCCGGTGATCACCAGCTGGCATTGAAGGGATGTTGACATTCAGAAGCGCATTGGCTGCAAGTGGCTCATTTATGAACCGACGGACCATTTCTTGTGCAATCTGCGCTGCCATATCCAAGTGCGGCCAGCCCTTTTGAACCAGTGAAAACGCAATCGCTGGAATGCCAAACAGGTGACCTTCGACGGCCGCTGCCACCGTGCCAGAGTAAATGGTGTCATCACCCATATTGGCGCCGTTATTGATTCCCGACACCACCAAATCCGGCTTGAAATCCAGTAGACCCGTTAGCGCCACGTGCACGCAGTCGCTCGGCGTGCCGTTGACCACATGAAAACCATTTTTAGCCTGTCTGACGGACAAGGGACGATTCAAGGTCAGTGAGTTTGAGGCGCCGCTGTGATTGACTTCAGGTGCCACGACCGTGATCTGCGCACAGTCTTGCAACGCTTCGGCGAGCGCTTCAATACCTGCTGCGCTGTAACCATCATCATTCGAAACCAGTATTCTCATGTTGTTGCAACCATTTTTCACGTCAATCGACTTTGCCAATTGTACCTATCTCCAGTTTCGCTGGGTGCGCGCCTGCCTTAAACTCTGCCAATCTTTCATCAATCGCTTTTTCATGATGTCTATTCTTGACCAACCACTTTTTACCGCGCTGTTTGTGCCGCTGGCCTACCTAATGGGTTCGGTGTCTTTTGCTGTGCTCGTGAGCAAGTTTTACGGTCTCAATGACCCCCGCTCCTATGGGTCTGGTAACCCCGGTGCCACCAACGTCTTACGGAGTGGCCATAAGATTGCCGCTGTTTTGACGCTCCTAGGCGACGGCTTTAAAGGCTGGTTGGCGGTTTGGCTGGCTTTACAAATGGCGCTTACCCCCACGCTGGTCGCCTTGGTCGCCGTGGCGGTTTTTTTGGGGCATGTTTTCCCGGTATTTTTGAGGTTTAAAGGGGGCAAGGGGGTGGCGACTGCTCTTGGGGTCATCCTCGCTTTGGCGCCTGTCCTCGGGGCAGCGACATTATTGACTTGGTTAATCGTGGCATTTTTCTTTCGCCTGTCATCTCTGGCCGCTATCGCAGCCGCGCTGTTCGCACCCTTCTACTATTTCGTTCTTTCAGGGCTTCTTTGGCCATTCAATAGCGCTGTTTTATGGGCGCTGGTGGTTATCGCTTTGATATTGCTGCAACGCCATCGTGCCAATATTGGACGAATCTTTAATGGCACAGAGCCCAAGATTGGCGCTAAATAACGATATCCGTTAACGGCCAGCGCGGGTGCACCGAAAAGTCATGCGATGTTGAGGTGAGCGACTCGAGACCGGCATTGACCCGTTCGGCTGCAGCGTAAGCAATCATCGCGCCATTGTCTGTGCAAAGTTCCACAGGTGGAAAATAGACGGTCGCAGACAAGGCGCCCGCTTGGGTCTCCAGTCGATCCCTTAATCGGCGATTGGCGCCAACACCACCCGCCACGACCAGACGCTTCAAACCACTCGCCTTAAGGGCTGCCAGCGACTTCGCGATCAACACGTCAACGATGGCCGCTTGGGTGCTCGCTGCCAAATCCGCACAGGTCTGTTCGTCTAGCGCCGTCAAACCACCGGCTCGTTTCACTTGATGCAGGACGGCGGTCTTCAGGCCGCTGAAACTGAAATCAAACCCCGGGCGGTGAAGCAACGGACGGGGCAGATCAAAACGTTTCTCATCGCCTTTCTCAGCGAGTCGCGCCAACGCTGGCCCACCGGGATAACCCAACCCCAACAGCTTTGCCGTTTTATCAAATGCCTCACCAGCAGCATCATCGAGCGTTTCACCCAGCAAGGCGTATTGACCCACGCCATCAACCCGCATCAATTGGGTATGTCCGCCAGAAACCAAGAGCGCGATGAAAGGAAAGGCAGGCTTAGGTTCGGCTAACCGAGGCGATAGCAAATGCCCCTCCAAATGATGAATGCCGATCGCGGGTCGACCCATTGACCAGGCCATGGCACGAGCACTGCCTGCGCCCACCAACAACGCCCCCGCCAAGCCGGGGCCAGCGGTATAGGCAAAAGCATCCACTTGCGAAAGCGTCAGCCCCGCTTGCGTGAGCGCCTGACGCGTGAGCGGAATCACGCGCCGGATGTGGTCGCGCGAGGCCAGCTCGGGCACCACACCGCCATAGGCTTGATGCATGGCGGCTTGGGTATGCAAGGCATGAGACAACACCCCGCGCTCGGTGCACACCAAGGCAACGCCT
Source organism: Burkholderiaceae bacterium (assembly GCA_965656505.1). Lineage (GTDB taxonomy): Bacteria > Pseudomonadota > Gammaproteobacteria > Burkholderiales > Burkholderiaceae_B > Algicoccus. The sequence goes on from CBFHKV010000021.1 coordinate 7,878, forward strand.
GTCTCGTCGCAAGAACTTTCAAATCCGAGAATGATCATGTTGACATTGTAAGACCAATAGCAAAAAGGGCCTTTGAGGCTTAGTAAAGAACGAGTTGTCAAGCGGTTGGTTACACCTTGAAAGAATACGAACTTTACATACTGTCGGATAAACCCGATGAAGCGAAAAACAAAATAATTCTTAATATGTGCCCGTGATTCATTTAGGACACAACACAACATCACTGGAGACATAAATGGAAGCCATTACGCATTGGTTCAATCTCATCAGCGGCTGGGTCTGGGGACCCGTCATGCTGGTTCTTTTGGTTGGTACCGGTCTTTTCTACACCATCCGTTTGGGCGGATTACAGTTCCGACTTTTACCGCGCGCCCTCAAGCTCGCTTTCACCAAACAAAAAGAAAACAATGCCCCCGGTGACATCACGCAATTTCAAGCATTGATGACCGCTTTGGCTGGCACCATCGGCACCGGCAATATCGCCGGCGTGGCTACCGCAATTGTCCTAGGGGGCCCAGGCGCCGTATTTTGGATGTGGCTATCAGCCTTGGTGGGTATGGCCACCAAGTATGCCGAAGCCTATCTTGCCGTTTATTTCCGCACGCGCGATGCCAAGGGCAATATGTCTGGCGGTCCGATGTACTACATCGAGCATGGCTTGGGCCTCAAAAGCTTGGCGATTATGTTTGCGGTGTGCGGCGCGCTAGCCGCGCTTGGAACCGGCAGTTCCGTGCAATCGAACTCAGTGGCGCAGGCTTTAAACAACACGCTCGGGTTTCCAGGTTGGGCAACTGGCCTGATCCTGACATTTGTCACCGGTCTAGTCCTTTTGGGTGGCATCCGCAGCATCGCCAAAGTCGCTTCTCTGATTGTGCCCGCGATGGCCTTGATTTATCTCATGGGTGGACTGGCTATTATTTTGCTTAATCTAGATTTGGTTTGGCCAGCGGTCTCGTTGATTGTCAGCGATGCTTTTAGTGGTCAAGCGGTCGCTGGCGGCGCCATTGGCTTGGCAATTCGCTATGGTGTGGCGCGTGGCGTGTTTTCCAATGAGGCCGGTATCGGTACCGCCCCCATTGCCGCGGCCGCCGCCAAAACCAACCGTCCTGAGGAACAGGCACTGGTCTCCATGACGGGCACTTTTTTAGACACCATCGTGGTGTGCTCTATCACCGGCATCGTTTTGGTGATGGGCAATCAATACACCGCGGGCATTACCGGTGCGGCGTTGACCTCCAATAGCTTTGAGGCACTCTTGCCAGGAGTTGGGGCTTGGGTGGTCACCATTGGACTGATTTTCTTTGCCTATGCCACGATTCTCGGGTGGTCATACTATGGTGAAAAGTGCGCCGCCTACCTTTTTGGGGAAAAAGCCGTTGTGCCCTATCGGGTGCTCTACACCAGCTTCGTGATGCTCGGCACGCTGATCTCGCTAGATCTGGTTTGGGCCGCTGCCGACGTCTTCAACGGTCTCATGGCCTTCCCCAATTTGGTCGGCTTACTCTTGCTGTCCGGGATCGTGGTCCACAAAAAATTACCCGCCCCGATTAGTGCCCATGAAGCACCAGATGGGCCATCCCCTGCTCTGTCGCCAAGCCAACCTTTGAGCCGATAGGCAAGGTCGCTTTCACGGCCGAATGGCCATACGGCAGTCCCGGTACAACCGGAATGCCTACGGTACGCCTGATGTGAGCCAACACATCAGGCAAATCAAACCCCCTGTCACTGGCGCCTAGCCGGTAGCCCGTGAACTGTCCGATGACGAGGGCCTTTTGACGAGCCAAGACACCGGCATGGGCCAATTGCAGCAGCATTCTCTCGATACGATAGGGCTGCTCGTTGACATCCTCAACAAACAAAATGCCACCCTGCACGCGAGGAAAATAAGGTGTACCCAGCAATGACACCAGCATGGCTAAGTTGCCTCCCCAAAGTATGCCCCTGCCATCGAAGGCGTCTGCCGTTTCGCTCTCGAAACTCAAGATTTCCAGCTCGCCTCGCATGCTTTCAGCAAACAGATCGGCCGTTAAATCATTGACACTGGCCGACCCAAAATCAGCGGCAGCCGTGGGGCCGGTGTAACTGACGGCTCCGGTTTGGGCTAGTAGCGCCAAATTAAAGGCCGTGAAATCGCTGTGCCCCACAAAGCACTTACCGCTGTCGGCGACCGCACGCCAATCAATGGCCGGTAATAACCTAGACATGCCATAGCCGCCACGCGAAGCCATCACAATATCGGCCGGTTGTTTAAGCGCGCGTCCAATCGCTTGCACGCGTTGTCGATCGGTTCCCGCGAAACGACTCTCCACCCGTTTGGCCGCCTTATCCAGAGTGGTTTTAAAGCCCAAGGCCGTCAAATGGGTCGCAGCTTTGTCTAACTTGTCTTCTGGGGTAACAGCGCCTGATGGTGAAATCACGTAGATGCGTTGGTTGTTGGGTGGTTGGTGCGCGTTCGCGTGGCCTGGCTTCATGCTTGCTGTCATCCTGTCAATAAATCGCCCGCTCGCCGGGCTTTAAAAAAATCACTTAACACTTGTCCGCAGGGTTGAGCCAAGATGCCGCCTTGCACTGTCGCGTGATGGTTTAACACCCCCGGGGTGGTCAAATCGACGCGGCTGCCACAAGCCCCTGTTTTAGGGTCGGCTGCGCCATAGACGATACGGGCCACGCGGGCATGAAACAAAGCCATCAGACACATCGCACAGGGCTCTAGCGTCACATACAGAGTGGTTTGCGGCAATCGGTAGTTTTTCAGCCTTCGCCCAGCTTCTCTCAATGCCAGGATTTCGGCGTGGGCTGTTGGATCAGACGAACCAATCACATGGTTGGCTCCCTGGCCAATGACCTGCCCCTGTTCGTCTATCAAAACGGCACCAACGGGCACTTCACCTCGCGATTGGGCTAGCCGGGCTTGCGCCAAAGCCAGCCCCATGTAATGGACTTCATCCACGATACATGCGTCCCTTAACGGCAATACGCCGCACCAAACTGATGACGGCTTCTTCTAGCCATTGGTAGAGTTCAGCGTCCTCGTCATAGCGTGCTTGATTCAGGTTGTTAACGCGACCATCTTCAATAAACCCCCAGGCACGACTGCGCTTGTCGCGATGTCTCGGATCCCAGACACCAAAAGCGATCCCCCCGGCTTGTCTCACCATAGAAAAGCATGGAATATCGGTGTAGCCATCGCCCACAAAAACCATTTGATCGAATGGGACGCGCAAACGATCCTCTGGGACCTTTCGATTGACCTCGAACGGTTTGCCTTCAAAAGCTGGGCCAATAATGCCCTTCTGAATGTGAAATAAATAGCGCGTTTTATCGGTAAAACTCACCACCCGACGAGGAAAACTGATGCCTTGATCATCGCCATAAACCAATTCCGAAGCCCAGATCTGGGTGAATTCATGGGCAATCGAAGTGTGTCGCACCACATCGCCAATGCCGCTGGAAATCAAATAAAACTCCAGCTGCATCTGAGGGTGCACCGCTTTGACCACCGCCCGTAAGCGATCAAAGAGCGTGGGCACACCCGAGTGCAACGGGAGCTGAGCACCCCACTGCGCTAGTCGTGCTTTTGTAATCAGACCGTGTGCCTGCGACTGCGACAAATCAATCATCGCACTGAGATAGGCCGGCACAGGATCCCAGTCACTGGCTAGCAATGGATCAACACGCTCTGACCAAAAGGCCGCGGTATCCACACCGATATGTGAAAGAAAGCCGGAGGTGCTGTCTGGGGCCAACGTATCGTCAAAATCGAATACCAAGGCAATGACATCGGACATCTGGCAAACACCTATAAAACGCTCGCTAGGTCGCAGGTGAACTTGACGAGCCAATCATGATCAAATAAACCACAAAAGTGGACTGTATCGCTATCAGCTCGTAGTGTACTGGTTAAGGCTATTGTGTAAATATCGATTGAGAGAAGGCACGCGAGGAAATTTGCCATGACAACCCAAAGCTATCCATTGGCCAATGAGAGCGCCATTGCACACAAACCGTGCGACTCAGGTCACACCCGACTGACCTTTCTGGCATTCGGCTTAGCAGTCGTTTTACTCAGTGTCCTACTGATGGCAAATGCTCGGGCGGCTGACAACAGCGACAGTCAAGGACAAGCCGCCCAAGACCCTGCCGCCTTGGTCCTGCACATCAGGCATGCCCTTGCCCCGGGAGGGGGGGATCCCGCCCATTTTGATGTCAATGATTGCGACACCCAGCGCAATCTCAATGAGGCGGGACGCGAACAATCGCGAGATATTGGTCGTCAGTTACGGGCATTGGGCATCGAACCCACTCACATATGGTCGAGTCAATGGTGCCGCTCAACCGAAACCGCTGAGCTGCTTGGACTCGGCGAGGTCACCGCCCTGCCCGCTTTGAACTCATTCTTCCAAAATCGGGCTGCCGGACCGGCTCAGATGGCTGAGCTGCGCGCGTTTTTGCGCGACCTTGATCCCGATGGCGGGCCTTACGTGATGGTCAGCCATCAAGTGGTGGTCGGCGGTCTCACCAATACTTGGGTAGCCAGCGGTGATGGCGTATGGCTCGCCTTAACCGGTGACCCGCAAAACCCTTGGGTCGTGCATCGGGCTGAAACGGACAAATTGACACTGCCGCCCGGGTTTTAATGCAAACCACTGCCGTCTGGCTAAAATAACCCATGGCAAAACCCGCACCCAAACGTTCAGACCCCAAAAGCTCAGACCCCAAACCAGAACCCAACCTGGGGCTGAAATCCGGTCAATCGGTTGAATTGCTAAAGGCCCTGCACATACTGACCCGTGACGGGCGCATGAACCAAGACAGCCGCCGCAAGCTCAAGCAGGTAAACCACTTGGTCACCCTCATTGAGCCTGCGCTCAGTGCGCTAGCCGCGTCTGAACCCAACTTCACCCTTGTAGACCATGGCGCGGGCAAGTCCTATTTGGGGTTTATTTTGGTGGACTCGTACCTCAAGGACAAAGCACCGGGCGCTCGCGTCATTGGGATTGAAAGACGGGCGGAATTAAACGACAAAGCCCAAACGCTAGCGCGCGAGGCGGGGTTTTCTCAAATGCAGTTCTTGGCCATGGACGCACGAGATGCCATCACGAGTCAGGCTCTACCCGCTAAGGTCGATATGGTCACCGCCTTGCACGCCTGTGACACAGCGACGGACGATGCGATTCACTTTGCCCTTCACCGACAAGCGCAGTATGTGGTGGTTGTGCCTTGCTGCCAAGCCGAAGTTGCCGCACAACTTCGTCATCATAAAAAACCTTACGACCCAGACCCCATGAGCGAATTATGGCGCAGACCCTTACACACCCGTGAGTTTGGGAGCCACCTCACCAACACCCTGCGCTGTTTGCAATTAGAGGCGCATGGCTATCAAGTGACGGTCACCGAACTCGTTGGCTGGGAACACGCCATGAAAAACGAGCTGATCATGGCTCACCGCAAAGGCAAGCCGCAAGCAAGCGCCGCGCACAAGCTGCAAGCTATCCTTGAACGCATCGGTCTGCCCGCGCTTAGCGAACGATTTTTTGTACCAACGGCGCTGTGACCCCATAAGGAAAAACGCATGACATGGTTGATCGCCGGATTTGGTGGGCTGGGTAAAGAGATAGCGCAGGTTATGGCACAAGACCCAGACTTAAAAAACACAACGGTTTGGGCGCTGCGTCGCCACCCCCAAAATGACAAGCCCACCGCGAACACGCAATGGTTGACGGCCGATTTAACCGCACCCAGCACGACACTCAAACTACCTAGCGGGTTAAGCCATGTGGTTTATTGCGCAACACCAGACCAGCGAGATGAAGCGAGTTATCACCTGACCTACGAAGTCGGCCTGCAACACTTGGTGCAGGCCTTACAACAAACCGGCAACCACAATACCCGATTCTTGTTTGTCTCTTCCACAGCCGTTTATGGAGCCGATCAAACCGGTTGGCTTAACGAAACCAGCCCGACAGAGCCGAGCGGCTTTAACGGGCGTGTGTTGTTGCGTGCAGAGCAGTGGCTACTTACCCATTGGCCAAAAGCGTTTGTGCTGCGCCTATCAGGGATTTATGGTCCAGAGAGGCGGACTTTATTGGGACGAATCGCCCAGGGCCAGGCGAGCGTGCCCTCTTCAGAAGACTACTGGGCTAATCGCATCCACATTCGCGATGCCGCCAGAGCGGTGATTCATTTGCTAAACCAAACCGATTATTCGGGCATCTACATCGGCACCGACAGTACACCTGTGCCACTTAAAACGCTTTACCGCGACTTGGCGCAAGCTTTAAATGCACCCGAGCCCCCAAGCGGGCCAGCTTCTCCCATGATGGGCAAAAAACGACTTTCCAATCAAAAACTTCTGGACACCGGTTTCGAGCTGCAATGGCCTGACTGCCGGTTGGGCTATGCTGACATGATAGCGAACCCACCCTCGAGCATTGTTTAGCGATAACTGACACCGATGATATCGAGTGTTTGCTCCCCTGTTGGGGTATTTAGACGCACCGTATCCCCTTCTCTGGCTTTCATCAACGCACGCGCCACAGGCGATATCCAGCTGATACGTCCGTTAAGCGGATCCACCTCGTCCACGCCCACAATCGTGACTTCAAACGTTTCACCGTTCTGATCCATGTATTGCACCGTTGCCCCGAAAAAAATCTGTTCTTGATGCGCTTGCTCGGCCACATCCACCACGTGCGCAATCTCTAAACGTTTGGTCAAAAACCGCAGGCGCCGATCGATTTCACGCAAGCGTTTTTTGCCATAGAGGTAGTCACCATTTTCTGATCGGTCACCATTTGACGCCGCCCATGAAACAATTTGGACGATCTCCGGGCGTTCAATCTTCATCAGGTGGGCAAACTCAGCGCGCATCTTGTCGTAACCCGCACGGGTCAAATAGTTTTTTTGTTCGCTCATTGTTCAATGTCAACGATCGTACGTTGAAGCTGCGCTTGCAAGTCAGGCGAGTGCCAAACGGGGGTCAAGTCAGGCGGCAACGTTGGCACCCCACCAAGATCACAACGACTTTCGCCGGGCCCATGAAAGTCCGATCCACACGACGCCAAAAAACCGTGATGCTTGGCCACGTCGGCATAGGTTTGAAATTGCCACGGTTGATGGCTGCCGGTATTGACCTCGATGGCTGCACCGCCCAGATCTTTAAATGCCGAGAAAAGCGCCTCGAACTGTAAATCACTGAACGCATAGCGACCCGGATGGGCAATCACAGCGACCCCTTTGGCTGACTTGATCCAGTGCAACGCCGATTCCAATGAGGCCCACTGCGTCGGTACAAAGGCCGGGCCGTTATCCTTCAAAAATCGGTCAAATACCGCCTGCATGCTTTTGGCTTGTCCCGTATTGACCAAGTGGCGCGCAAAATGCGTGCGGCTGATCAATGCCGGATTGCTGGCGAACTGCAAAGCACCCTCAAAGACGTTTGGGTAACCTAAGGCCTCAAACTTAGCCGCCATTTGATGCGCCCTTTTTACGCGCCCGTGACGCACGCTTGCCAGTCCTTCTTGCAGCACTTCATTGTTCTCGTCAACCCCCAGACCGACCACATGGACGGTGCGCGCGCCCCACGTAACAGAAATCTCAACCCCGGATAAAAATGGCAAGCCACAGGCCGTAGCGGCTTGCCGTGCCTGGGCCAGTCCAGAGATCTCGTCATGATCCGTTAAGGCCCACAGCTCCACCCCATTGGCGTCTGCCCGTTGTGCCAAGGCAAGCGGATCCATGACGCCATCAGAATGAAAGGAATGGCAGTGTAAGTCGGCGCGTTGCCAAGATCGCGATTGTTGCGCGCAGGTTGGCATGCCGCTAGGCCTCCTCTAGAAAATCAACAACGGACTGCACCTGATCGTCGACGATGAGGCTTGGCGCATGCCCGACCCCCTCAAAATCTACCCGTCTTGCCTTGGGATTAATCGATAACATTTGCTGCACGGTTTGCTCGCTCAGCAAATCGGATTGGGCACCATGCAAAATCAAGGTGGGTGCCTTCACTGCCTGAAACGCCCCCCACAAAAGCCCTTCTCCTCGGGTCAAGAGATCCTCACTGACACCGGCAAACGCCATGGCGATCGCCGGGTCATAGTGCTTGACCCAGTGACCCTCTTTGGGCACGAAGTAATGGCGGGTCAGGAGGTCCCATTGCGCGTCGGTGTGGGGGCCAAATGAAGCGGCGGTTTCTTTCATGTAGGCCACCGCATCCTCATACCGATCAAAACGTAACGCTTGGGACAAATATTGACCGATTCGGGCAAGCGACACTGGCTCAACGCGTGGACCCACGTCGTTGAGCACCAAGCGCGAGATCGGCACCACCGGTTCATCGATGTTGTGCGTTAACCGGGCCGGTGGCGTTTGGGTCATGGGGCTTTGGGCTTGCGCCACCAAGGCGGCATAGCTCATGGCAATCAGACCACCCATGGATGTACCGACCCAGTGGAGTTTTTTGGGTTGCAGGCGACCCAATAGTGTCACCACATCGGCAACGTATTGCGGCACGGCATAGCCTAACGGTTGTGTCAGCCAGTCAGACAAGCCACGACCCACCACATCTGGACTGATCACCCGAAAGCGCGAGGCCAAGCGCGAGGCCAGCACATCGAAGTCTCGGCCGGTACGTGTCAACCCATGCACGCACAATACGACTTCATCGCTCGTGGGGTCGCCCCACTCGTAATAGGCCATCCGGTGCAAACCGGCAGGATTGGCGCAGGCGATCGAATGTATTCTAGGTTCGAGCATGATTGGCTAGCCAAAAACGTAAAAATTCATTTTAGGGCATCGAACACCGGATTCACACCTTGGACATGCCAGTAGCGCTGCCTTTGTTGAGCCAAGGAAACCACCGATAAGCCGCTCGACTTGGATTCAAACACCATGGCGCCATCCGTTGATGTCTGCCACGTGCGCGTGCCCTGCTGCTGCCAACGCTGTAGCGCCACCGTGTGGGGGTGACCAAACCGGTTATGCCAACCCGCTTGAGCCACCGCATGCCGTGCGCCAAGCCACTGCACCCATGCCTGACTTGAACTGGTGCGTGAACCGTGGTGAGGCATGAGGGTGACGTCAATACGATTTTCTTTGACACCTTCTCGCTGACTCATCGCGATGATTTGCGCTTCGGCAAGCTCGTCAATATCGCCGGGCAAGAGCGCCGAATGCCAACGTCCCGTAATTTTCAAGACGCAGCTACAGCGATTTCGAACCGCGCCAGACAGCACCTTTTGTGCACAGTCGTCTTGAGGGTGCATCCATTCAAACCGAACACCATCAACTTGCCAGTGTTGCCCGCGTCGACAAACCTGCGCGCCGGGGACACCCGCACCCATTAACTGACCAATGACGCGCTCGGCTTGCAAAGTCGCCAGTCCACCCAAGTGGTCATTGTCAGGATGCGAAATCACCACACGATCAAGCCGTTTGATTCCCTGTGCCCTGAGTACCGGCAAAATCACACGCGATGCGGCATCGACATCGCCAAATCGCCAACCCGTATCAAACAATAAGGTATGCGAGTGGGTTTGTAGTAGCGCCGCCCCACCTTGCCCCACATCGAATACCGTGAGTTGCCAAGCACCAGGTAGTGGTGTGGACGGCCGGTATAAAAAACCCGGTAACATCAACAAATAACCACTCCAGCGCCAGACCGACGGTGGCAAACCCAAGGTCGCCACCACACCGATCAAACCAAGCGCTAGCCAGGCTATTGGCATGGCACTGACCTCAATGGCCAGCCAATCAAAGCTCGCTAACCAACGCACCGGCCAAAGTGACCAAAAAAGGGCCTCATGGGCCAGCCAAGCCAGCGGCAGTAACCATGGGTCAGGTACCGGCAACAGTGTGGCAACTGACAACAAAAGCGCCAAAGGCGTTGCCAGAAAAGTGACCCAAGGAATCGCCCAAGCATTGGCCACTAAGGAAGAGAAAGACACTTGGTTAAACCAATAGGCCAACACGGGCATCGTCACCAGGGTCATCACCACTTGCAAATGCGTGGCCAAGGCCAAAGCGCGACCCCACCGCTCAAAACGTCTGCGCGCCGTCTCTGCTGCCCAGCGCGGGGACTGCTCGGCCACAGCAATCAAGACGCTGACTGCGCCAAACGACAACCAGAATCCGGTCGATAAAACTGCCCATGGATCCAGCATCGTCATGACAAAGCCCGCCAAGGCCACCGCCTGATAACCCGTCATGGGCAGCCGCCCACTCAAACCAGCCGCAGCGCAAACCAACATGAAAAAGGTGCGTTGCGCAGGGACACCCCAGCCAGCTAACAAACAATAGAAAAAAGCCACCACCACCGCAGACCAGACAAAGACCAATCGCTTGGGTAGCCACTCGCAAAGCGGTCGGGTCTGACAACGCAGCCTGCCGTATAGGCGGCTGACCAAAGCCGCGCCGAGTGCGGCGATGAGCGTGACGTGAGAACCACTAATCGACACCAAATGCGTGATGCCAGTGAGATTAAAAATTTTCCAATCGTCCGATGAGACCCCTTGCTGATCCCCAATCGATAAGGCCACCATGACGGGCGCCTCGCGTTTGTTGGCTAACAGCCTGAGCATTCGGCCACGAATACGCGCGCGCAGCTTCGTCACCCAGAGACCTAGACGCCAAGCGTGATCCTCTGCCAAACGAATGGGCACGCCACGTACCGTTGCCGTGGCCCGAATGCCTTGCTGAAACAACCAGCCCACCGTATCGAATCCTTGCGGATTCATCCGACCCTGGGCATGACGAAACCGTAGTGCCATGCGCCAGCGCTGACCCGGTTCCACAACGACGGACGCCACTGATGTGCAGTCACCCGCACAAGCCCCTGGCCAATCGATTAAAACCCGCTTGGGGAACCGCGCAGCGTGAGGAAATGCCTCGATCTCTCCCACAAAACGAACCCCGCCATCGACTTTTTCTGGGAGAGCCGCAACCAATACAGGTACCCGCGTGACCTTGTTGTCTTCGGCTTGTTCCAGACGATCAGCCAATTGTCTGTTCGCACGCCAGGCCGTATAAGCCACAGCGATAGACAGACACAAAAAGGCCATACAAACAACCCGTACACCACAAAACCACCACGCTGGCCTGCGGTGCAAAAGCCCAGTTATTAACCGAGCGGTCTCACAGGCACAGATCCCAACCCCGAACCAGCCCCAGACCCATGGATCTGACAGACGGGGCAAGGTGGCTAAAGAGTGGGTGAACACCACGCCGGCAACCCACGACAGGGAATAAAGGAGATGGTGCACGAAACGAGCCGCTCAAGGGTGTCTAAAAATTCAGACGATGAGCATGCCTAAAGCACAGTTAACAATCCATTCGTAGATGCCGCGAGGAACTGACCAAACTGTTTCAAGCGTCCGCTGCAGCCGCCCACAAAGGCTTGAGTTTTGGGATGACTCGCATGGCAGCCGCTGCCGTGTGTTCAATCACCACCGCTTTGCTGGTTTGACGCAGGTCGGCCAAAGACGAAGCAATCGACGCCACTTGGGCGGGCTCGTTACGTGTGCCCTTATCTAACCAAGCCGGTCCGAGGTCAGGGGCGTCGGTCTCAAGGACCAAATTCGATAAGGGCAGTGAAGTGGCCAAACGCCGGATCTGCTTTGCACGCGTGAAGGTCAATGCACCGCCCATGCCTAGGCAAAAGCCCAAGTCAATGAATTGTTGCGCCTGCTGAAAACTGCCGTTGAATGCATGAGCCAAGCCACCAATCGGTGCTTGGCGACGTAACCACTTCAACAATTCGTCTTGCGAGCGGCGCACGTGCAGCAACACGGGTAATCCAAACGCTTGCGCCAAAGCCAATTGCTCGCGGTAAAAAATAATTTGTTTCTCACGCGCCCGTCCTTCCCGAATAGACGGCACAAAAAAGTCCAAACCGATTTCTCCGACCGCCACCAAATGCGGATCGTCTTTGTGATCCTGCAAAAACTGTTCGAGGACTTCTAAGTCGGCGTGATTCGCTTGTTCGACGAATAACGGATGAATGCCCACCGCATAAGCGGCTCTTGACATGCTGTGCGCCAAATCGCGCACCACCGTGAAATGCTGCCTATCGACGGCTGGAATAAGGATCCCGCGCACGCCGGCCTGCTCAGCACGCTCGATCACCCGTGCTCGATCCGGGTCAAAGACCTCGGCGTCTAAATGACAATGCGTATCAAAGAGAAGTGGGGGTTGGGCTGGATTCAGGCAGGGTCTCTCCATCGCTTAACTCCGCTGATGACAAATGGCCATCGACCATCATCAATTGTCGGTCGGCCTTGCGCGCCAACGCCAAATCGTGTGTCACCAAAACGAGCGAGGTGCCATATTGGGTTTTGATGTTGGCGATGAGTTCAAACATTTGCTGCGCCGTCTCACGGTCTAGATTACCTGTGGGCTCATCGGCCAAGACGCAGTCAGGACGGGTCACCAAGGCACGCGCCAAAGCAACGCGCTGACGCTCACCACCAGACAGTTGCCCCGGGAAGTGGGTTTCGCGTTCAGTCAGTCCCATGGCGGCGATCAGCGGTTGGGCTTGTCGTCGCGCCGCAGACAAAGACAAACCACGCACAATCAGCGGCATCGCAACATTGTCCAAGGCATTGAATTCACCAAGTAAATGGTGAAATTGATACACAAACCCCAGATGCTCATTGCGCATGGCGCTGCGGGCCCGTTCATTTAGGCTAGAGGCGGCCACACCTCGAACGTAGATTTCCCCCGTGTCGGGACGGTCAAGTAAGCCCAAACAATGCAGCAAGGTGCTTTTGCCAGAACCCGAAGCACCCACAATCGCAACCATTTCTCCTGGTACCACGCTCAGGTGCACATCCTTGAGCACCTCCACGCGGCGTCCACCTTCTTCAAAGTGACGGCCAAGGCCGCTCACGCGTAACACGGGATCAGTCATGTCGAAGCACCTGTGCGGGTTCTAACCGTGAGGCCCGCCAACTCGGATAAAGGGTGGCCAACAGTGACATGATCAGCGAAGTCACGGCGATGAGCACCATGTCAGCCATTTGGGGGTCCGACGGCAAACTAGAAATAAAGTAGATCTCTTGCGCCAAAAATTGAATGCCCAAAGCGCTCTCAATGGCAGGCACCAGTACGTCCACGTTATAAGCCACCAAAGCCCCAAAGGTGACGCCTAGCGCGGTGCCGATGATGCCAATCAAAGCGCCCTGAATCAAGAAAATCCGGGCGATGGCCCCAGGTGTGGCACCGAGACTGCGCAAAATCGCGATATCAGATTGCTTGTCTTTGACCGCCATGACCTGTGAGGAAAGCAAATTGAACGCAGCCACGGCCACAATGAGCGCCAAAATCAAAAACATCATGCGCTTTTCGGTTTGTACCGCGGCAAACCAGGTTCGGTTATTGCGTGACCAATCGGCCGACAACACGCCCCGAGGTAGCGTTTCAGCAAGCTCTAGCGATACACGCGGGGCATTGTGCATGTCCTCGATACGCAGACGGACCCCAGCCGTGCCCGTGTCTCTAAAGAGACGCGCCGCATCTTGCACTTGGGCAAACACCAAAGAGCTGTCGTATTCATAGTGGCCAGAACGATAAATACCAACAATCGTAAACTGCCGCATGCGGGGGGTAAAACCGGCAGGGCTTACGCTGCCTTGAGGCGCCAACACCATCACGGTCTCGCCCGCCACCACGTTCAATAAGTTTGCTAGGGTATCGCCAATCACCAACCCAAAGCCGCCTGGCTTCAACAAATTCAGATCGCCTTGAACCATTTGCGAGTCGAGCGACGACACACGATCTTCAAGCAGGGGGTCTATTCCCCTGACCTGGACGCCGCGAAGATTTTGACCACGCATCACGATTGCGGGTGCGGCAACAAAGGGCGCTGCCCCTGTCACGCTCGGGTGCTCACCAGCGATCTCAGCCAATTCATCAAACCGCTGCAAAACCCGCTCTGGCGCCGCACCCGGTACAAACAATTCAATGTGCGGCAAGACAGAGAGCATGCGGTCACGCACATCACGCTGAAAGCCATTCATCACAGACAAAACCACAATCAAGGCTGCCACACCCAAGGCAATGCCGACCATGGACATACCGGCAACAAACGAGACAAACTTGTCTCGCCCTACCCCACGTGCGCCTCGGCGTGTCAGACCCGCATACCGGGTTCCCACCCACCACTCAAAAAAATGTTTCATTCATCCGTTGATTTTGTTTGCGGCAAGACACATTATGGCATTGGCTTAACCACCCATGGGAATAGACTTCTCACGCCAACCTTGACCGCTACAATAAACCCATGAAAATCGTGATTGAAGCGGGATTACCGCCTGATGGCTTGGCCGTCTCCACTGCCAAAGCCCTTCAAAAGCAGCACCCTTGGCTGGTGAGTCTGCTAGCAGGTCGTCAAGCCACGCAAACCCAGTGGCGATGGCAAGAACAGGGGTGTACCCCCAGCGAGGGGCTGACGCTGACCCTGGCCCATTGCCCAACGCTTGGCGAACACCCCATTGGCAGTGCCTTGGGACCTTATCTCGCAAATGTCACCACCCCTGAGCAGACCGTTTGGCTTGCCGACATGTGCCATACCGCCATCAGTCAAGACAAGGCCGCCTTGATTGCCTTACCGGATTTGTCGATCAGCCGCGCCGAATCAGAGGCGCTTTTCGAGGGCGCCGCGCCCTTGTTTGACGGCGGTGCGGATGGTTTTACGATTGAACCGATCGACGTGGGCCGCTGGCGTGTGACAGGCAACCTACCACCACCGTCCAAGGTCATCAGCCCCACGGCTCTCAGTGGGCGAGATGTTGGCGATTGGTGGCCCACGGGTACCGATTGGCGGCCGTGGCGACGCCTGCTCAATGAGCTGCAAATGGTTTGGCACGAGCACCCGATCAATGAGGCGCGTGAAACCGCCGGGAGACCAGCCATCAATGGGGTTTGGCTGTATGGCGGTGCTAAAGGGTGGCAACCCCAACCTGTCGAAGACGTGCAGTGGTGCGATAACCTCAAATCAGCCGCCAAAGTGGGCGACTGGCACCAGTGGCTTCAAGATTGGCAGGCGTTACAGAACACTTTGCTGGCGACCGACCCCGAAACCGCCATCGTCTTGCTGGGTGATGACCGCTGGGTTTCACTACAACGTGCACCCAAAACCTGGTGGCGAGCCCTTCTGGGCCTCGATCAAAAGAATGCCTGGATGAAATGGTGGGCAAAACAATGACGCAATCCCCCAAATTACACGTGCGACCAGTCCCACGGGCAGATACCGAACAACTGACAAAGGATGGGGTCCATCCACTGCTGGCTCGGTTATTGGCCGCCCGCGGGGTCACTTCGAGTGCCGAGTTAAAAACTGAGTGGACTGGCTTACTCGCCCCACAAGCCTTGAGCCAAGTTGACCAAGCAGCGGTGGTGCTTGCCGATGCCATTGAGGCAGGCAAGCGTTTGCTCATCATTGCCGACTATGACTGCGATGGCGCCACGGCTTGTGCTGTCGGTATGAGGGGACTACGTGCACTTGGCGCCGAGGTCGATTTTTTGGTGCCGAACCGATTTGAAACGGGCTACGGCCTATCACCAGAAGTGGTTGAGTTGGCCGCAACCCACCCCTCAGGCAAGCCCGATCTCTTGATTACGGTTGACAATGGCATTGCGAGCGTTGACGGTGTCGCGGCAGCACAGGCCCTGGGCATAGACGTGTTGATCACCGACCATCATCTGCCGGGTGACGAGTTACCCAAAGCCTTGGCCATCGTCAATCCAAACCAGGTTGGCTGTGGATTTCCTTCGAAGAACCTTGCGGGTGTTGGGGTCATTTTTTATGTGTTGCTTGCCTTGCGGGCTGAGTTGCGCTCACGCGATCACTTTGCGACCACCCCACAGCCCAAACTCGATCAACTGGTGGACTTGGTCGCGTTGGGCACGGTTGCTGACGTGGTTAAACTTGATGCCAACAATCGCTTATTGGTGACCCGTGGCTTACAACGCATTCAACAAGGACAAGCACAATCCGGCATTCGTGCGCTCTATGCAGTCAGTGGTCGTGACACGCATCAAGCCAATGCCTTTGATCTTGGATTCACGCTGGGTCCGCGTATCAATGCGGCTGGCCGTTTAACTGACATGCGGCTCGGCATTGAGTGCTTGATCACCGATGATGATGACGAGGCGCTTAGACTGGCGCGTGAACTCGATCAAATTAACCAAGAACGGCGTCAAATCGAAACCACCATGCGCGAGCAAGCGCTGCAAGCCGTTGCTGACTTGGAGCATGGGACGGCTAGCGCGTCAGCCCAACCACAGAACGCCGCACTCTGTGTGTATCACGCTGATTGGCACCAAGGTGTGGTTGGGCTCGTGGCCTCGCGACTCAAAGAAAAATACTACCGACCCGTGATTGCCTTTGCACCAGGCGGCGATGGGCATTGGCGCGGCTCTGGTCGATCCATTCCCGATGTTCATTTAAGAGATGTGTTGGACTTGGTTTCTAAACGTCATCCGGGGCTGATTCTTAAGTTTGGCGGTCACGCCATGGCCGCTGGCTTAACTCTCGCTGGCGATGGCATGGATCAATTTGAAGCCGCTTTAAGCGAGGCCGTGATCGAACTGACGGGACGTGAGCACTTTGAACCCATGATTGAAACCGACGGTTCGCTGGAGTCTGGTTATGCCAACGTGCAAGTCGCGGCCTTGCTGCAGTCGCAAGTTTGGGGTTCGGGATTTCCGGCACCACTGTTTTTAGATGAGTTCACGGTGTCACAGCAGCGATTGGTCGCAGAAAAGCACCTCAAACTCTCATTGATGAGAGACCGCCAGCGCTATGAAGCCATCTGGTTTAATCACGACGCCCTTTTACCGGATCGAATTCAAGCGGTTTACAGGCCAACCATCAATACTTGGCAATCGGTCGTCTCCTTACAGCTGGTCATTGAAACGGCCTTGCCCGCTTAGCTGGCTAAGCGCAAGCACCCATCGCCCTAGGCTAAACTGTCCCTTTTAATCTCATCAAAGCGAAGAGAAGCATTATGCAAGCAGAACAGGTCAATACTCTCGAGGCCCGATTGGCCGACTACAAAGCCCGTGAACTGGCTGCCCGGGGGTATCTTTGACTATGAAGTCAAAGCCGCTCGCTTAGAGGTTGTTAACGCCGAGCTTGAGGATCCGACGGTTTGGAATGAGCCAAGCCGTGCTCAAGCGCTAGGACGAGAAAAGAAAAGCCTCGAGAACGTGGTGCACACGTTAGACCAGCTCGGTCAAGCGATCACAGACTCACTAGAGCTATTTGAACTGGCCAACGCAGATCACGACAGCGAGACCCTGACGGCCATTGAACAAGACGCTGACGGATTCCAAGCCATCATCGATGGGCTGGAGTTTCGTCGGATGTTCTCCAACCCCGCTGACCCCTTGAACTGCTTCGTCGATATTCAGGCAGGCGCTGGAGGCACTGAGGCGCAAGACTGGGCATCGATGCTTTTGCGCCAATATTTGCGGTATGGCGAGCGTAAAAACTTCACGGTCGAAGTACTCGAAGAGTCAGATGGCGATGTGGCGGGCATCAAATCGGCCACCATCAAGGTAGAAGGTGATTACGCTTTTGGGCATTTGCGCACCGAGACCGGCGTACACCGTCTGGTCAGAAAGAGTCCCTTTGACTCTGCAGGCGGTCGCCACACCTCATTTGCCAGCGTTTTTGTCTATCCACAAGTCGATGATTCGATTGAAATCGACATCAATCCGGCAGATCTGCGTGTTGATACTTACCGCGCCAGTGGCGCAGGGGGGCAGCACATCAACAAGACAGATTCGGCGGTACGACTCACCCACCTACCGTCAGGTATCGTGGTTCAGTGCCAAAACGATCGCTCGCAACACCGCAACCGCGCTGAAGCCATGGAGATGTTGCGATCCAAACTCTACGAGCTCGAAATGAGAGAGAGAATGGTGGCGCAACAAAAAATGGAAGACGCCAAAACGGATGTGGGCTGGGGACATCAAATTCGTTCCTATGTGCTTGACCAAAGCCGCATTAAGGATTTGCGCACTTCGGTTGAGATTTCCAACACCCAAAAGGTGTTGGACGGCGATCTTGACCCGTTTATCCAGGCCAGCCTGAAACAAGGCCTGTAAGGCTTCGCAAAGGACCACCCATGAGTGCCTCACACCATCCGAAATCGATTGTCACCGTGCTCACGGGCTGCACCAAGGGCCTGGGATTGGCCATGGCGAAACAGTTGCTCACGCAAGGGGGTCACTTGATCACCTTGAGCAGGCACACCCTGCCCGAGTGGGAAACAATCGCCAAAGACAATGGCACCACGCTTACCCAGATCGCCGTCGATTTAGGGGACGGCGCACAAACCGAGCGCGCTGCTCAAGCAATGCGCCAAGCGCTCGTGACCACTTCGGGCAACGTCGCGAGTGCGCGCCTTATCCACAATGCTGGCATCGTGCAGCCGGTGGCTCCAGCCGATCAACACAACGATTGGGCCAGCATTGATAACGCGTTTGCAATCAATATCACCACGCCAATTTTTTTAAGCAGTCAATTCTTGCAAGCCACGCGCGACTTTACCGACCGTCGGCTGATGCTCATTTCATCGGGTGCCGGTCGCGGACCAACGCAAGGCTGGGGTGTCTATTGCGCGACCAAGGCAGCCATGGACCGCTACGCCGAGGTGGTGAACCTAGAGAAGCATCCCAACACCCGCGTAACGTCCATGGCGCCTGGCGTGATCGATACCCCGATGCAACAGACTATCCGGCAGACACCGAGCCATTTGTTCCCGCCACGACAACGGTTTGAAGACATGCACGCCCAAGGCGTGTTAAGCCCGCCCGCCGAGATAGCCGAGCACCTGCTTGCCATTCTCAAACGAGATGACTACGGACAAACAGTCATCGATGACGCACGTAACCACAGCCACTGACCATCATGAACAACGACAATCCACAGCCGCACCACGAAGAAAACCATCTCATCACCGAGCGGCGTCAGAAGTTAACTCACTTGCGTGAGCAAGGGGTTGCCTATCCCAATGACTTCAAGCCCACCCACCGGGCCAATGCGCTGCATTATTTGCATGATGGCACAAGCAAAGAGGCACTTGAAGAAGCGAACCACTCTGCCATGGTCGCTGGTCGCATGATGCTCAAACGCGTTATGGGCAAAGCCAGTTTTGCAACGTTGCAAGATGCCACTGGACGGATTCAAATTTACCTCGATAAAGGCACGCTCGGAGAGCAGACCTATGAGGCCTTCAAACACTGGGATTTAGGCGACATCATTGGGATTGAAGGCACTGTCTTTAAGACTAACAAGGGGGAACTTTCGGTTCACGCCCACAGTGCTCGTGTCCTGGCCAAGTCTTTACGCCCCATGCCTGACAAATTCCATGGCGTGGCTGACCAAGAGTTGCGCTATCGACAGCGCTATGTGGACTTGATAGTGACCGAACATACCCGACAAACCTTCGAGCGACGCAGCAAAGCCATTTCGGTGATGCGCGAACTCATGGTTGAACACGGGTTTCTGGAAGTGGAGACGCCCATGTTGCAGGCGATCCCAGGCGGAGCCACCGCCAAACCTTTCGAGACGCATCACAACGCACTCGATATGCCCATGTACCTGCGCATTGCTCCCGAGCTTTACTTAAAGCGCTTGATTGTGGGTGGATTCGAGCGTGTATTTGAGATCAACCGCAGTTTTCGGAATGAGGGGGTGAGCCCTAGACACAACCCCGAGTTCACCATGATGGAGTTCTACGCGGCCTACACCGACTACCAGTGGTTGATGGATTTCACCGAAACCGTGCTTCGCCAAGTGACGCAGACCACAACGGGCAGCACCACGCTGGTCTATCAGGAACGCGAAATCGACATCGGCAAACCGTTTGCTCGCTTGACCATCTGTGAAGCCATCTTGGCCTATGCACCGCAATATCAGGCCGACACTCTTGAAGATGTCGAGCGCCTCAAACAAGCACTTAGCAAATTGGGTGTCGATTTAAATGCCCCCCATTTGATCCATGCCCAGCTCGGTGGGCTGCAGCTTGCGCTGTTCGAGGAAGTGGTTGAGCAGCAACTGTGGGAACCGACCTACATTGTGGATTATCCCGTTGAAGTCTCCCCATTGGCGCGCGAATCCAATAGCCATCCTGGGATAACAGAACGCTTTGAGTTGTTCATCGCCGGCCGAGAACTGGCCAATGGATTCTCTGAATTAAATGACCCGGAAGATCAGGCCGCGCGCTTTCATGCGCAAGTGGCTGCCAAGGATGCTGGTGACGAGGAGGCTATGTTCTACGACGAGGACTATATCCGTGCGCTGGAATACGGCATGCCTCCAGCCGGCGGTTGCGGCATAGGGATCGATCGCTTGGTCATGCTCTTGACTGACAGCCCCAGTATTCGGGATGTGATTTTGTTCCCGCACTTGCGTCGCGAAGAACCTTCGTCAAATCACGGTTGATTAGGCAGCACACAAAGCCAATACTAAAGCGTCAATCCCATGTCGGTGACCCACTTGAGCCCCTCCCGTGCGTCCCCGCGTGGG
>CBFHKV010000022.1:0-27003 GCA_965656505.1 Burkholderiaceae bacterium
GACGAAGTCAAAATCGCCATGCGAGCCAAAGACAGTGCCCGCCTGACCACCTTGCGCTTTTTACAAGCGGCCATCAAACAAAAAGAAGTCGATGAACGTCAAACCATGACCGATACAGACGTTATGGCTGTCATTGAAAAGCAAATCAAACAGCGACGGGAGTCTATCGCCGCCTACGAAAAAGCGGGTCGATTGGAAACAGCGGCGCAAGAAACCGCAGAAATTGCGGTTTTACAGGCATTCTTGCCTCAAGCGGCGAGCGAGGAAGAGGTATTGGCAGCGATTGATGAAGCCATTGCACAAGCCAAAGCCAGTGGCATCGAAGGACCCGCGGTTATGGGTAAAGTCATGGCGACACTCAAACAGTCGCTCTCGGGTCGCGCAGAGATGTCGACGATTTCTAAGCAAGTCAAAGCCAAACTGTCCTAGCCTAATAGGACGAGTAGCGCGGTTTTATCGGCTGCATTTTAGGGCATGACGATGCGGGTCGTCGTCATGGCTTTGCCAAGCGCCCCTCACGCTAGGCGCGAATCGATGAATAAAAGCCTGTTAAAGCACAGGGCGATGCACATGCAACGTATGAATACTGTGTAGATTTACAGCTTATTTTCCTGTTTTTGGTCATCAGGGCTGCAAACGTAACGTATGCAATCGGTTGATTTTGAAGGAAATCACGCATTTGGACTTAGTCATCCGCCGTCCTGAGGGTTTGTATTGCCCGCCTGGTGATTTTTACATCGACCCGTGGCGACCTGTTTCACGGGCGATCATTACGCACGCACACGCCGACCATGCCCGTGCCGGGCATAACCACTACTTGGTTAGCGCCGACAGTGAGCACGTGCTGCGTGCGCGTTTTGGGCCGTTGCCGATGCAAACCCTGCGTTATGGCGAATCCATCGATCACCATGGTGTAGAAGTAAGCCTTCACCCCGCTGGTCATGTCCTTGGTTCAGCACAAGTGCGCTTGGCCTTCAGGGGGCAAGTTTGGGTCGTGTCCGGTGATTACAAACTTGCCGCTGACCCGACATGCGCCATGTTTGAGCCAATCGTCTGCGATACCTTTATCACCGAGTCTACATTTGGTCTGCCCGTCTACCGCTGGCCCGACGAAACCGCTGTGATGCAATCCATCAATGCGTGGTGGGCACAAAACGCGAGTCAAGGGATCGGTAGCCTTTTGTACGCGTACGCGTTTGGGAAGGGGCAGCGCCTACTAGCGGGCTTGGACCCCTCAATTGGACCGATCATCACCCATGGCTCGCTTGATGCGTTGAATCTGGCTTATCAAGCATCGGGTGTCTGGCTACCGAAAACAGCCCGGGTCACCGAGGTTAGTGATGCGGACAAAAAGAGGGCATTGATTCTGGCACCACCTTCAGCGGCTTCGAGTCCTTGGATGAAACGATTTGGTGAAACTTCGCACGCCATGGTGAGTGGGTGGATGCAAATCCGCGGCGCACGACGCCGGCGCGGAGTGGATCGTGGGTTTGTGTTGTCAGATCACGCTGACTGGCCGGCCTTGTTGAGCGCCATTGACGCCACAGGGGCAACTCGCGTGATTGTGACCCATGGCAATGCCACGTCACTGATCCGTTGGTTAAACGAATCGGGTCGCTGTGCGCAAGCCTTTGAAACCGAGTACGGTGAACTCGAGTCATGAAAGCCTTTGCCGCGCTTTATCAAGCCCTAGACCGAACCACGTCGAGCCGCAAAAAAATCTCGGCCATCGCTGCTTATCTTGACACGGTCGCACCCGACGAGGCCGCTTGGGCTGTTTATTTTTTAGCCGGTGGCAAAATCAAACGTTTGCTACCGACCGCGTATCTTCGCGAATATGCTTTGCGTCAAACAGGTTTGCCTCAATGGTTGTTTGAGGAGTGCTATGAAACAGTCGGTGATTTGGCTGAAACCATTGCTTTGTTGCTACCCCGTGCCCAAACGCTGCGTGACACCCCTTTAAATGAATGGGTCACAGCAGGTTTGTTGCCCCTGCAGTCAGTGGGCGAGGAGGACCGAGCGAGCGAACTCGATCGGCTACTCGACGGTTGGGATAGTGACACCCGCTTTATCTGCCTGAAGTTCATCACGGGTGGATTCCGTGTTGGTGTCTCTCGATTGATCGTCACGCGTGCTTTGGCCGAACACACGGGCTTGGCAGTCACTCAAATGGCTCAGCGTATGGTCGGTTACCTCAACAATCGACACAATCCGAGTGCCTTGCGCTATCAAGCCTTGATCGCCGATAAAGATGAAGACCTTAAAGCCATTGAGCCCGGGCAGCCTTATCCTTTTTTTCTGGCGCAACCCCTTGGCCAGCAGACTGACGCCTTAGCCGAGCTGTGGAAGCCATCGAATCACTGGCAGGTGGAGTGGAAATGGGATGGCATCCGAGCCCAAGTCGTCTGTCGCCATGGTGAGGTGTGGCTATGGTCGCGCGGCGAGGAATTAATCACTGAGCAATTCCCGGAATTAAGTGAGATGGCACAAGGGCTGCCGACGGGGACCGTTTTAGACGGTGAAATATTGGTCTGGCATGACGGGCAAACCGTCCCAGCATCCTTTGCAAGCCTACAAAAAAGGTTAGGGCGCAAACGGCTTTCTGAAGCATTCAAAAAAGACTATCCCGCCGTCTTTATGGCTTATGACTTATTGGAGCATGGGGGTCTCGATTGTCGAGAGCTGCCATTAAAAGTTCGGCGTGAACGGTTGGTTGACTTGTGTGCCACCGCGATTGATCCACGCTTGCGGCTGTCACCGGTCGTGGCGGTGACAAACGTCGAACAAGCCCGTGAGCAGCAGGCCAAAGCCAGAGAAGCGCGAGTCGAGGGTTTGATGATCAAAGCACTCGATTCGAGATATGGCGTTGGTCGCACGCGTCAAGCAGGCCTTTGGTTTAAATACAAATTAGAACCCTTAACGGTGGATGCCGTCTTAATCTACGCGCAGCGAGGGCACGGACGAAGAGCGAGCCTCTATACCGACTACACACTCGCTGTTTGGGACGATGCCGTTGCCGGCGCACCGAGAACACTGGTGCCGATCGCCAAAGCGTATTCAGGTTTAACCGATCAGGAAATCAAGCAAGTGGATGGCATTGTTCGCAAATCCACAATTGAATCGTTTGGCCCTGTCAAACGCGTTGAGCCCACGCTGGTCTTTGAATTGGGTTTTGAGGGGATACTGCCGAGTCCTCGGCACAAAAGCGGGGTCGCTTTACGCTTTCCGCGACTTCTGCGCTGGCGCACCGACAAACCGGTTCAAGAGGCTGATTCGCTGGTCACCTTAAAGGCACTGTTGTGAAGGCGAGGTCGGCCGTATCCAAACCGATCGCTTCAGCCATTGATCGTTGGTTTGCCGAGCGCGACTGGCGACCCTTGGCCTTTCAAAAATCGGTGTGGCGAGCAATGTCACAAGGGCGTTGGGGGCTATTGCACGCCAGTACCGGTAGCGGCAAGACCTTGGCGGCTTGGTTCGGTGCCTTGCAAAGATACGAGCACCTTGTTGGTCTTCAGCCCCAATTGGCGTCTTTGCCTGGCTTAAAAGTCCTCTGGATCACACCCATGCGCGCCTTGGCGACTGACACCTTGGCCACGCTCCAAGAAACCGCACAAACCATCGTGCCGTCTTGGCGAATCGAGTCCCGAACCGGCGATACCGGCAGTGCTGCACGAACCCGGCAGAATAAGCGTTTGCCCGATGTTTTGGTCACCACGCCTGAAAGCCTGAGCCTGCTGTTGACCCAGAAAGATGCGCAAAAACAGTTGGGTCAGGTGCAAGTGGTCATTGTTGATGAATGGCATGAATTGCTCGGTAGCAAGCGCGGCGTTCAGTTGCAATTGGCATTGGCACGGTTGGCACAGTGGCAACCAACGCTCATCACTTGGGGTATGTCAGCCACCTTGGGTAACCTGCCCGAGGCATTGGAAACGCTCTGTTTGGGATCGATTGATCCCCGTCAAGCCTGCCTGATTAGCGACAACAAGATCAAACCCGTCTCGATCGATGTCCTCGTGCCCAGTAACGTGGAACGTTTTGCGTGGGCGGGGCATTTGGGTCTATCGCTGGCAAAGCCCGTCGCAAAAGAACTGCTTAATTCCACAAATAGCTTGGTCTTTGTCAACACACGCGCTCAGGCAGAACGCTGGTATCAAGCGCTACTAGAGGCAGAACCTTTGCTTGCAGGCGATATCGCCCTTCATCACGGCTCTCTAGACCCCGAAGTGCGTCAATGGGTGGAAAAAGGGCTCAAACAAGGTTCTTTAAAAGCCGTGGTTTGTACCGCCAGCTTGGACTTGGGCGTTGATTTTTTGCCCGTGGAACGCGTGCTTCAGATTGGCTCTGCCAAGGGGGTGGCGCGACTGTTGCAACGGGCGGGTCGTTCAGGGCACGCCCCTGGCCGTGTCTCGCGTATAACATTGGTGCCGACCCATAGCCTTGAAATCTTAGAGGCTGTCGCGGCCCAAGACGCGGTCAAAAACCGCCAACTTGAGTCACGCCATACTCCTGAAGCCCCACTGGATGTTTTAATCCAGCACTTGGTGACCGTCGCGATTGGTGGTGGATTTGAAGCTGACGCCTTATGTCGTGAAGTGCGAACCACTTATGCCTACCGTCATCTCACGACACAAGCGTGGCAATGGGCATTGGCCTTTGTGCGCGACGGCGGGGCGGCGCTTGCTGCTTATCCTGACTACCAACGAGTGGCACCCGATGAACAAGGGATCTGGCGTGTCACAAACCTGGCGATGGCACGGCGACACCGGATGAGTATCGGTACGATTGTGAGCGACGCCATGATGCAGGTGCGGTATTGGTCCTCGGGCGGCGCAGGCGCACGGATCGGTCAAGTCGAAGAAAGTTTTGTGGCGCGTTTAAAAAAGGGCGATTGCTTTCTGTTCGCTGGTCGCTTACTTGAGCTAGTACGTGTCAATGACATGGTGGCGTATGTGAGACGTGCCAAAGGCAGTCGCGCCGCCGTGCCAAGATGGGTCGGTGGCAACATGCCGCTTTCATCGGCCCTGGCTGACGCCATGCTGGCTCGTTTGGACCACGACAAAACGGATAGCAACATCACACAGAGCAACCCTCGTCGCCGCCATCATCGCATCATGACGTCCAAGCAAGCTTGGCAAGCCATCCAACCTTTGCTAGACGTACAAGACGCCTGGTCGGTGCGACCGAGTGCCGACCATCTGCTCGTAGAGTGGTTGTCGTCGCGTGAGGGCACACACCTGTTCGTTTACCCATTTGCGGGCCGCACCGTGCACTTGGGCTTGTCGAGTTTGTTGGCCTGGCGGTTAGCAAGTCGCACACCATTGACGTTTTCCTTATCGGTTAACGACTATGGATTCGAAATGCTTTGCCCTCAAGTGTTAGATGTCCCCAAAGAAATCACCAAAGCTTTGTTCAGTCTTGAAGATTTGACGACGGATTTGGCGCAATGTTTAAACGCGGGCGAGTTAGCGCAACGTCGGTTTCGAGAAATCGCGCGGATCGCTGGGTTGGTGTTTCAAGGTTATCCGGGTGCCAAAAAAACCGCTAAACAAGTGCAGGCGTCATCAGGACTCTTTTTTGATGTCTTTAAACAGTATGATCCGCAAAATCAACTGTTGACACAGTCTCGTGAGGAAGTCATGCGCCATGAATTTGACTTAAACAAACTAACGACCACGCTTGCACGTTTGAACGAAATGTCGCTATTGATCAAACCAATAAAACGCCCGACGCCGTTTGCTTTTCCTTTGATGGTGCAGCGCTTGCGTGAGCGACTCTCCTCAGAGAAGCTGTCGGATCGAGTGGCTCGGATGGTTGCTGAATTGGAGCGTCAGGTCAATGGGTAGAACCGTCTGCGACGATCAGGCTATCTCGACCATCCATGAGATGGCGGGCCAACCGGTTGAGCTACTTCCGACACGTGCTCTTTACATACCCGAATCAGCCACCTTGCTTGTGGCTGATCTGCACCTAGGCAAAGCGGCGGCCTACCGACGCTTGGGTCAGCCCGTACCGCAAGGGACGACTTCGGAGACGCTCAGGCGATTGAGCGAAGCACTCTCTAGTCGACCGGTCAAACGGCTGGTGGTCTTGGGTGACTTTTTGCATTCGGCACACGTCCATTTGGCCAATCAAACCTTGGCTGCCATTGCTGCTTGGCGCCAAATTCACAGCCACCTCGCGATTACCTTGATTCGTGGCAATCACGACGACAAGGCCGGTGATCCGCCGCCACACTGGGCTATTGAGGTGGTAGATGAGCCCTATGCCATCGGTGATTTTGTGTGCCGTCACGCGTACCAGGCTGATCGCCAGACCCGTGAAAAAGCATTTACGCTAGCTGGTCACGTACACCCCGTGGTGACGATCAAGGGCAGGGCGCGCGAGCGGGTGCGTCTGGTTTGTTTCGTTGTGGGTCCCGATTACTGCCTGGTGCCGGCCTTTGGTGCTTTCACGGGGGGACACGAATACGCACAAAACCAACATGAGACGCTTTATGCGATCGCGCAAGAACGGGTTTTTGCGGTTCCGTTTCAGCGTGCATCCCACGGCCGCCAAGCTTGGCCGTGATCACAACGCCAAGACTGGCGTTGCGTACATTGCCCCGCTGCATTAAAGCTGTGTTCGCTCACCCACTGACTACCATCTCGATGGCGCAATACAACCGTGGTGCATCGCGTCCCATAAGATGGACTGACGATAAACGGTTTGGCCAGTAAGCGCTCTCGACTGATTTCTAGCCCTGTGTTTGGCAGCGCCTCATCAGGTACAAGTGACTGATCCCACAAAACCGCCATCAAAGCCATCGGGTCCGGCGTTTTGTCTTGTTCTAACAGCTTGGCGACAGCAGCCACGCTTTTCTGTGTCTTAGGCCAAGGCGTGTCCAGTAGGGCATTGGACAAACCGTGAACCCCAGGCGCAATGGGGGCAAAAAAAGGCTGGGCTTGATTGCTTGCCCAATAAAGCGACTTTCCATCTTCGACCACCAAATTAAACCCGTTATACGCGGGTGCAGCCGACTCAATTTGCTTTAAGTAGGCTGGGGCGCTCAATGAATCCTTCAGAAACCCCTCCACCAATTTACCCCGCGATGGCGCGAGATTTTTCTGCTGACTTGGGTCACGGTAGTTGGTTAGCAGCGCAAATCTGCCGGTAGTCGTTAGACCTAACCAGGTGCCACCCGCCTGAAGGTCGCGACCCGCCAATAAGGTCATGGTCTGCGACCAAGGCTGCATCACCGCGGCCGGCCGATTGTGAAATTCGTCTCGGTTGGCTACAACAATCAACGGCCAGTCTGGCAATACCGCACTGGCCAACACGGCTAAGCACATGGCATCACCCCTTTAAACCGACGCGCCAAGTTTTTTTTGTGGGCGCCGATAATTCACCACTGAAATACCCGCAATTACCAGCGCAGCACCGGCTAAAAATGTTCCGTCCATGGGATCACCCAGCAATAAGACGCCAAAGGTCACGCCAAAAATAGGGCTTAAAAAAGTAAAGGAAGCCAATCGAGAGGCTAGGTAATGCGTCAACAACCAAAACCACACCAGGAGGGTAAAAAAGGAAATGACAACCCCTTGTGTCGTCACCGACCAGATCACCGCGGGTGTCCAATTGACTGACAATTGATCGGTGAATGCACTCGCCACAAACAGGCAAATAAAAGCCATGAAAAGTTGATAAAGTGTGGTTTGAGCGGCAGGGATCTGATTAAGTTGGCTATAGCGCAGTACCACCGTGGTCATGCCCCACAAAAAACCGGCGATTAAACCTAAAAAATCACCATATAAGACGTCAGTGTTGAGCGTTGGCTGAGCGAATCCTCCAAAAAAAGCAATCGCAATGCCCGTAAAACAGAGCACGATACCAGCCCACTGTATCCGCGATAACCGTTCGCTAGAAACCATGACATGAAGCCCGAGCGCCGTAAAAATAGGTGAAGTGAATAAAAACACAGCCATGTGAGAAGCGGTGGTGTAGCGCAAGCCCTCCCCAATAAACAAAAATTCAGCGGCAAATAAGCTACCCGCCAAAAGACCGGCTTGCCAAGGCCCCTTGTGCAGGGCAAAAGAGATGCCTTTGCGCCACATAAAAATGGCAATCAAAACCATCCCGATGCCTGAGCGCAAGGAAATCTGCAAGGTCGGTGCCATATCGTCGGCCACCCACTTAATCATTGACTGTTGGCCACCCCATAAGACGCACAGTAACAACATCACTGAGGTGGCGCGAGCATCCAAAGGTAGGCGGGTGAGCGAGGTCATGGTCTTTGTGGTTAGGTAAAAAGGCGCATTGGTAAACGACAGCTTGTGATAAAGATTCAAGCGCAGACGCAAGGATTGTCACACACGGCATGGGTAACCACCACCAAGGGATGATCAAACCGCTACACTGTATGTTTACTTTTTGACGTTAACCATTTGACGTTTTTTTGCTGCCCCAAATTATGTCTGACAAAGCGCTACCCCAGGCGAAAGCCGACCGCACCGAGATAAGCCAGGCCCCTGGCGATACCGGCTCGCTTACTGATTGGCTACAGTATTTAGAGAAGCTTCACCCAAAAAATATTGATTTGGGGTTAGAGCGAGTGCGTCTGGTCGCTGACAAACTACCCCTTGAAAGTAAAGCGATCAAATACGTTGTCGCCGGCACCAATGGCAAAGGCTCAACCTGCGCGATGTTGGAGGCCATATTATCCGCCTCTGGCTATCGGGTGGGTATGTATAGCTCGCCACACTTGATCGACTTTAACGAAAGGGCTCGTTTGAACGGTGAACCGGCCACCGACGAGCAATTGATTCGGGCGTTTGTGAGTGTGGAACAAGCTCGTGCAGATGTTTCACTGACTTATTTTGAGTTCACGACGCTGGCCATTCTTTTGTTGTTCGCCGAGCAACCCCTTGATGCGTGGGTGCTTGAAGTCGGTCTCGGCGGACGGCTTGACGCGGTTAATTTGGTTGACGCCGATTGTGCTGTGCTCACTAGCGTGGATTTGGATCACACGGAGTGGCTAGGTGATAGCCGCGAACAGATTGGCTGGGAGAAATCCCACGTTTTTCGTGCTGGGATACCCGCTATCTGCGCCGATCCATCGCCACCGGCGACGGTCCCTGAGTACGCGGCTGACATTGGGGCCGACTTATGGTTGTTCGGTCGAGATTTCAATTATTCGGGTGATCGCCAGCAGTGGGGATTTGCTGGCCGAAACGGTCGACGTAACGCGCTCGCTTATCCGGCATTGCGTGGGGCCAATCAATTACTTAACGCGGCTGGCGCCTTGGCGGCCCTTGAGAGCACCCGTCATTTGTTACCGGTGACACAGCAGGCCGTGCGTCAAGGACTGTTGCTTGCGGCCTTGCCGGGCAGGTTTCAGATCCTGCCTGGTCAGCCCATCGTGATCCTTGATGTGGCCCACAACCCGCATGCGGCAGCCGTTTTAGAAAAAAATCTGGGCAACATGGGATTTCATCCGTTTACCTATGCCGTTTTTGGGATGATGGCCGACAAAGCAGTCGAGGAAGTGATTCGAAATCTTGCACCGAAGATCGATCGTTGGTTTTGCAGTTCATTGTCTAGTGCGCGGGCAGTGTCTGGCACAGACTTGAAGGCGCGGGTAGAAACGGTGCTTTCGACAATCGAAGTCGATCTGGACCCCGCGCCCACAGCCGATGCTTATGAGAACCCGGAGGCAGCTTTTGAAGCCGCCTGCCAGCTTGCCAAACCGGATGATAGAATCATAGTGTTTGGGTCATTTCTGACTGTCGCGGCTGTCTTGTCGAAGGTCAATCGTCGTTAAGTCTTCTTCGCCTCACCCTTTCATCCACAAGGTCAGGACATGGGTTTGTTTTCTAGAAAAGAATCGGGATCCTCTCGTCGGCAGACGTTGAGACCGCGACCCTCGGTCTCTAGCGAGGCCCAAGCCGCTACCCTGCGAGTCAAAGCCAGACGGCGCTTAACTGGTGCCGTCGCCTTGGTGTTGGCTGTTGTTGTCATTTTGCCGATACTCCTCGATGGAGAGCCCAAGCCCATATCTAGCGGCGTTGAGATCACGATTCCTAGCAAGAACTCGCCCTATGAACCACTCAATGCCCCAGTAGCAGATGCCACGATGGGTGATGCCGTAGTAGCGGATTCGACTCAATCCGATCCGGCGGTCTCAACTTCATCAACGTCAGCAACAACTGATGGTGACGCGAAGGTGCCGGTTAGTCCTTCCACCGAACAAGCGCAAACGTCAGCAGCGAGCGAACCAGCCATTAAGGAAGAAAAAGTCGCTGCAAAGCCAAGTCAGCCTGCCAAAGCTGCACCGACACCTGCACCCGCAGCGACTAATGAGCCTGACCGCACCGATGATGGCAGTCGAGCGCTGGCCTTACTCGCAGGAAATGCCCCACCCGAGGCCCAGCCCTCGGGTACACAATTGGTCGTTCAGATTGCGTCATATAGCAATGAGGCCGATGCAAGATCGCGGCAAGACAAGCTCAAAGGCGAGGGCGTTTCTAACGCTTTTGTTGAGGAAAGCTTGATAGACGGCAAGACGATGTATCGACTGCGCGTTGGGCCATTTGGTTCTCGCGAAGCAGCCCAAGCGGCACAAACGCGGTTGCGCACGCTTGGTTACAGCAACGGTTTTATCGCGACGCAGTGACCGCGTTTGATTTTATTTTGCTCGGCATCCTTGGCACCTCGATGGGGCTTGGATTATGGCGGGGGTTGATCAAGGAACTCTTGTCGTTGGTGGCTTTTGGTTTGGCGTTTTTAGCGGCCATCTGGTGGGGGCCAGGGGTCTCAGATTGGGATTTGTTGCGTTGGGTGTCACACGACTATTTAAAATTAGGCATTGCCTACGCGACCTTATTCATCATGACATTGCTCGCGGTTGGTTTGCTGAATATGGCTTTGGCGGCCATGATCAAAAGCACGGGTCTGAGTCCTGCAGATCGGGGATTGGGTGCCCTGTTTGGGTTGGTTAGGGGTGTCTTGTTATTGCTCGTACTGGTCGTCATTGCCGGCTATACCCCACTAGTGCAAGAGGTTTGGTGGAAAAATGCGATGTTTTCTGAGCAGGTTGTCAGTGTCATCCAACAGGTAAAACAGAAGGTGCCAGCACCGATGAGCAAGTGGTTACCCTACTGAATTGACGATGACCAATGATTGACGCAGTACAAAAGCCACGCGTTGTGGTGAACCAGATCTTTTTAGGACGATAAGTCCACTACTCAGGATGAATTATGTGTGGAATTGTGGGGGTTGTGGGGCGCGGCTTGGTCAACCAATTGATCTACGACAGCCTGCTCTTGCTGCAACACAGAGGACAAGATGCTGCTGGCATCTCAACCTCTGAAGGAAATCTCTTTAACATGTTCAAGGGGCACGGTCTGGTTCGAGACGTGTTCCGTACACGGAGCATGCGATCACTACCTGGCTCCAGTGGTATTGGCCAAGTGCGCTATCCAACGGCCGGCTCAAGCGAGAGCGCCGAAGAAGCCCAGCCTTTTTATGTCAATGCACCGTTTGGCATCACATTTGCCCATAACGGCAATCTAACGAATTGGCTAGAACTACGCGAGTCGTTGTTTCGGGTTGATCAGCGGCATATCAATACCAACTCGGATTCCGAGGTCTTGTTAAATGTGTTGGCACATGAACTGCAACGGGCGGCTAATGGCGTATCCCTCGACGAGACAGCCATTTTCAAAGCGGTCGCCGCCTTACATGCGCGTGTCAAGGGCGCCTATGCTGTCGTTTCGCAAATATCCGGTTATGGTTTGCTTGCCTTTCGCGATCCCCACGGTATACGACCCTTGTGTATCGGCCAACTAGACACCGCTCAGGGTACGGAGTGGATGGTTGCTTCTGAATCTGTGGCATTAGAAGGTTCTGGCTTTTCATTCGTGCGCGATGTCGAACCCGGTGAAGCTGTTTTTATTTCGTTGGATGGCAAGCTGTCTAGCCAAAAGTGCGGGCCGGACGTGCCGTTTTCGCCTTGCATTTTTGAGTACGTCTATTTCGCTAGACCCGACTCGGTATTAAGTGGTGTTTCGGTTTACGGTTCGCGTTTGCGTATGGGCGAGTATTTGGCCGACAAGTTGGCCCGTTCGATTCCACTAGGTGATATTGATGTGGTGATGCCAGTTCCTGACTCGTCTAGGCCTGCGGCCATGCAGTTGGCATCGCGCTTAAACCTGGAATATCGTGAAGGCTTGATCAAAAATCGTTATGTGGGACGAACATTCATCATGCCTGGCCAAGCGGTTCGTAAAAAATCTGTTCGCCAAAAGCTCAACACAATAGGACTGGAGTTCAAAGGTAAAAATGTCTTGTTGGTCGATGACTCCATTGTGCGTGGCACGACGAGCCGTGAAATCGTTGAAATGGCAAGAGCGGCGGGCGCCAACAAGGTTTATATGGCCTCAGCAGCACCACCGGTTCGGTATCAAAACGTATATGGCATCGATATGCCTAATCAACATGAATTGATTGCGACCGGGCGTGATGACGAAGAAATTGCTCGCATTATTGGTGCAGATTCCCTGATTTACCAAGATATCGGGGACATGCAAAAGGCCATCTCAGACTTGAATCCGGCGCTGACCCGTTTCGATACCTCCTGTTTCACAGGTGAGTACATCACCGGCGACATCACACCCGAGTATTTGGCTCGTATTGCCATGCCGCGTGATGTTGAAGAGCGTGGGGGTGGCTTGCAGTTCAACTTAGGGTTTGCCGCAAACAATAACTAATAAATACAAAAACCTGCAAAACAATACACAAAAATACTACTATCGCTACGCTAGATGTACGGGTTGGTTTTAATCAGTTCGTCGAGGCAACTCGGTAAAAAATTTAGATAGCAGTTAGTCTGGAGTGTTTGTGGATACAGCAGATGGTGACATGCAAGGCGATTCGTTTCGGCCCGAGCAATCTGGCCTTGACGCCCGTTCGAACGATGTTGTTTCTTTTCAGGCAGCGGCACAACCAGAAGCCTTCCAACGCACCATGTCAGTGCGTCTCTCGTTAGGGTCGTCTTTTGCTAACGCCGTTCAAGTACAGCTGGTCGAAATCTTTCTTGTGTTCGCCAATGGCGTCATGTGTTCCGAACTAGCGACTGAACTGCGTTGGAAATCAAACGCATTTCTGATCAGGTCATTTGACACGGTTGAGTCATTTTTGCTTTATTTGATGAGTCACCCCATGTCGCGAGGTTCGCAACGGATCGCTGTGAGCCAGCTGTCATTTAATGGTATGTCCGGTGTTGACGGTTTGGCTCAAATTCGCAAACTTGAGCCAAACCGTTAAGACTATTTTAGTTGGTAATGCCCCAGGCGCAGCAACTGTAATCCAAGCGTGGCGGCAGGGCGCGGCCGATTTCTTACTGTAACCTCTTTCGATGCAGGAGATGACTCAATCAATTTTATCGTTGATCGAGCATGAGCAGCCATCAAATCGATCAATGATGCGAAAGGGTTCTCACCCGGAAGCCTTAAAACTCATGGCCTCGTTGACACAGCGCGAACTTGAAGTATTTAGATTGGTGGTGCGAGGGCACCTTAATAAGGAAATGGCGCAAATACTGCACATTTCACTACCCACGGTCAAGATGCATCGCGCAAACCTCATGAGAAAGTTAGGGCTCGCAAACGCCGCGCAACTCGTTTCGTTCTACCATGAGAACGTTGCTCAAATATTCTGAATTTTGTCTAACGGGCTTAAGCATTGTTGGGCTTGAAATTCTGGACCTGATTCGTTTGAAGATTCGTTGACCCTGAAACGCCGGTATCAGAAGCCACGGTCAACCGCGACGAACGCTTACACCTAACATCACCAGTGCGTAGAACGCATAAATCACAAAAAGTCCCAAACCCCAGGCGGCGAAATCCAAACCAAACACCTTGACGCTGGCATCTAGGCAAGTGGCGTAAATCCCAAAAAACCATGGCACTGCAGCATCCAAACCGGTGCTGCTGATGATTCGGTCGGCAAGGGTTTGGTCACAGCTAAAAGCTTTGGCAGCGACAGTCAGTTGGTGCCAAGCCGCTACGACACCAGTGGTTGCTGTGATCAAGATCAGTGTCCAATTCAGTTGGCACCACAACCGGAAAGAGACCCCTAGGCATCCGATCAAAGCCCACCCAGCAATCAGTAAAAAAAGACCACGTTGCACAATACACCAAGCGCAGGGCAGCATGCCAAGGACATGTTGACTGAATAAGGCAGCGATCAAGGCACCTAGCGCGGTGATCAACACCAAAAGAAACCCTGTTCGGTTATGCGGCATGGCTAACGTCCTGACTGAGCACATCAGAGACGGTTCTTTCAAACTGTCGCTGTGTACGTGGTTGATTGAGTGATTCACTGCTAACCACAAAGACATCTTCTACGCGCTCACCGAGCGTCATGACTTTGGCGGTTAGTACGGCCACGTTGAAATCGGCGAAGACGCGCGCCACATCGGCAAGTAGGCCCGGCCTGTTTGATGCCACGATGGCTACTCTCCATTGTTGACTGCCTTCGTCTGGCTGTATTTCGACCAAGGGGGCAACGGGAAAAGCGCGCGAAAGTCTTGAGAACCGGGCCGTGGGTTTGCTTGATCCGACCCTTCGATCGCCGCTGTCGACCTCAAGGTATTGTCGTAGTTCGTGCTCCAATAAGGCGCACAATGCCCTTAGATCCTTTTGTCCATTGCCAGGTAGCACCATGAAACTGTCTAAGGCATGGCCGTGGTGTGTGGTGTGAACCCTAGCATCCAAGACATCGAGTTGCCGTTTACCAAGGTATTCGCAAATCCTGAAAAAAAGATCTTTCTTGTCCTTGGTGTAGACCATCAATTGAACACTATCTGTGGAGCCGTTAGGACGTGCTTTCACAACGGGATGGTCTGGACTGACCTGATAGTGCAAGTGCCGAGTGTGCCAAGCGATATCGGCCGCCTCATGGCGCAAAAAGTAAGCGACATCCAACTTTTGCCAAAAAGCCTGCCTGTTTTCATCGAGCAGGCCCGTTAAGCGAGTCAGACGCGTTGCTTCGGCAATCCGCTGTTGTAGGACAGTATTGGTTGATTCAGGCTGTCCACCCCAAGCGGTCCGTGTCAACTGATAGAGGTCTTCGAGCAACTTGCCTTTCCAAGCATTCCATACTTTTGGACTCGTGCCCCTGATGTCTGCCACCGTAAATAGATACAAGGCAGTCAATTGCCGCAGTGACCCGACGCGTTCGGCGAAACTTTGAATGACCGCTGGATTGGACAAGTCTTGCTTTTGGGCGACTTGAGACATCAACAGGTGATGCTTCACCAAGAAAACCAGCAGCCCCGTGTCTTCTTTACTGAGACCGTGATCCCGCGCAAATCGCCTGACCTCTAGCGCACCGAGTTCGGAGTGATCACCGCCACGCCCTTTGGCAATATCGTGAAAAAGCGCTGCGGCATACAAAAGCCAATGCTTATCAAAATTAGCCATCAAGTCGGTGGCTAAGGGGTACTCTTGAGCATGCTCTGGCATGGTGAACCGGCGCAAATTACGAATGACCTGCAGGGTGTGCTGATCCACGGTGTAGACGTGAAATAGATCGTGTTGCATCTGTCCCACCACGCGTCTAAAGACAGGTAAGTACCGAGGCAGGATGTTGAGCATGGTCATGCGTCTGAAGGCGTGGACTATGCCTTGGGGTTGCTGCAGGATCGCCAAAAAGGTTTTTTTGTTCTCTGGGTCGCGGCGAAATGCGGCATCAATGCGCATCCGAGCATGCCATATGGCCCGCAGCGCTCGGGCTGACATGCCAGTAATGTCAGGGTGTTGCTGCATCACCAAAAAGGCTTTCAACAGGAGTGATGGGTATTTCTCGAACAAAGACTCGTCTTTGATTTCCAGCCGAGACTGTCGATTAAAAAAATACCCTTCGGTGTCAAGTGGTTTCAGACTATCCGCGGGCGCAGGAAACAGATGCGCCTGGATGCTCTCAACCAAGACCGTATTGAGTTGTGTCACCAGTCGAGCAGCCCAGTAATAGCGCTGCATCAGCATTTCACTGGCGCGTCTGTTGTGGCAGGCTTGAATGCCGTAGGCTTGTGCCAGGTTGTGTTGCATATCGAATACGAGCCGATCTTCGCGCCGTCCCGCGAGCAAATGCATTTCAATTCTAAGGCGCTTAAAGGCCAGTTCGGCTCGTCGCAAATCCCTTGACTCCTGCGCGGTCAACAGACCACTACGTGCGATTTGCGTCCAACTATTGCCAAAGCCTGCTGCTTTCGCCATCCAGCGGATGACCTGCAAATCACGCATTCCGCCTGGCGACTCTTTGCAATTGGGCTCCAGCGCGTAGGGCGTGTCTTGGTATCGAGCGTGTCGCTGGCGCATTTCAGCAAGCTTGGCTCGATAGAACGCCTGCGGATCGAGCGTATCTGAGATGGCTTTGTTGAATTGTTTGACTAGGCTTCTACGGCCACTGATGAACCGATTTTCTAAAAGACAGGTCTGAACCGTGATGTCTGATTCAGCCTCTGTTAAGCACTCATCAATGGTGCGAACACTGTAACCCGGTTCAATGCCCAGATCCCATAGCGAGGCGACGAGTTCGCCGAGCATCGCTTGCTCTTTTTCCGAGGCAGGCCTGGCCAATAGAATCAGCAGGTCCACGTCTGAGTACGGAAAGAGTTCACCCCGTCCATAGCCCCCAACCGCGGCAAGTGCTGCGCCTTTTGGTAAAGGGAACACGCGTAGCAGCTGCCTTAGGGCTTCATCTGTCGCACGGCGAAGGTCGTTCAATAAACGATCCGAGACCGGTTTCGCCCGGAAGGCGCTAATCGCTTTCTCGCGCCTAGCCGCTAAGTTTTGTCGAATGTCGCTTAACGTGGTTGTTACGTCCATATGACCGCCATCAAAGGCACTATTGCGCGGTAGCCAATGCCGGTTTGGCTGGCATACCCTCGGAAATAGTTAGTACTTCAAAACCCGTATCCGTTACCAGGACCGTGTGCTCCCATTGCGCGGAAAGACTGTGATCACGCGTGACCACCGTCCAACCATCCGCCAATTGACGGATTTCACGTTTGCCCGAGTTAATCATGGGCTCAATCGTGAAAATTAGGCCTGGTTCAAGCACTTGACCCGTTTTTGGTCGCCCGTAATGCAGAACCTGAGGGTCTTGATGGAAAACAGTGCCAATGCCGTGACCACAAAACTCACGAACAACGGAGTAGCCTTTGCCTTCAGCGTGTTTTTGGATGACATGCCCAACATCACCGAGGGTATTACCTGGTTTGACTTGCTCAATACCGAGCCACATGCACTCAAAGGTTGTTTGGGTTAATCGCTTGGCTGCGACAGAAGGTTCGCCGACAAAATACATTCGGCTTGTGTCACCAAACCAGCCATCTTTGATGATGGTGACATCGATATTGACGATGTCACCGTTTTTAAGCACCTTTTCGCCAGGAATGCCATGACATACTTGATGATTAACAGAGGTGCAAATGGCCCCGGGAAAAGGGGGGTAACCCGGTGGGGCATAACCCACAGTGGCTGATTTCACTTTTAATACGTCAGTGATGAAATCCAGCGTTAGCTTATCAAGCTCGCCAGTGGTCACGCCGCTTTTGACAAAGGGTGTCAGGTAATCAAGGACTCGCGCGGCATCTTGGCAGGCGGCGCGCATTTTTTCGAGATCTTGGGGTTCGGTAACGAGTGGCATAAGCAATGATTCAACTTTTTGAGGTTACCAAGCGTTTTATGGGTCTGAACTTGGTGCAAATTTGGTAAAAAAACAAGCGATTGTTCCCTAAAAGGGACTTTGACTTGAGCAGTTCCTACTAAACCAGTTAGAATTATAGGCTTTCCTAAAAAAACCAGCCCGATATATCAGGGTTGTATTGGCGGGAATTGTGAGCAGTTTGTAGGACTTAGATTTGTTAGAGTCAATAGACTTAGTAGATTTAATAGACTAAATAGACATTATGGCCGTTTATAACTCTGGTCTGGCTTTTGCTGTAGCAGTCATTCATCGGTGGACTTTTCACACGGTTGAGATTGCATTTAGATGTTTACAGAAAGAATGCTAGCACCGAATTTAATCCGGCCAAATCGCGCGCTACCGCACTCAGGGTGCTGACAAACGTCAGTGCAGCGGTGGCGCTAGACCTAACCCTTGGAGAAACAGATGTCTTTGATGCGTGAAATGTTAGAAGCGGGTGTGCACTTCGGTCACCAGACCCGTTATTGGAATCCCAAAATGGCACCGTTCATTTTTGGGCACCGGAACAAAATTCATATCATCAACCTCGAGCAGACAGTTGTGAAGTATGCTGAAGCCATCAAATATGTGCGCTCGATTGCTGCAAAGAATGGCACCGTGCTCTTTGTCGGTACCAAACGCGCGGCTCGCGATATCATCGCCGAGCAGGCAGCCCGTTGTGGCATGCCGTACGTCGATAGCCGCTGGTTAGGCGGCATGCTGACCAATTTCAAAACGGTTAAAAGCTCCATCAAACGCCTGAAAGACATGGAAGTCATGGTCGCCGAAGGCGCCTTAGAGCGGATGTCTAAAAAAGAAGGTTTGACATTTGAGCGTGAGATGACAAAGCTCAATAAAGCGATCGGTGGCATTAAGGATATGAATGGATTGCCTGATGCGATTTTTATGATTGACGTGGGTTACCACAAAATCGCCGTCGCCGAAGCGCACACGCTTGGCATTCCGGTTGTGGGTATCGTGGATACCAACCATTCCCCAGACGGTATCGATTTCGTTGTGCCGGGTAATGATGACTCAGCCAAAGCCATCACACTGTACGCGTCGGGTATGGCGGATGCTGTCTTAGCAGGTCGTGAGCAAAACTTGAACGGTTTGGTTGAAAGCATCACTGAAGGTGAAGAGTTTGTCGAGTTGGAAGAAGAAGGCGAAGCCGGCGAACAGCAGGCCTAGGTTGTTCTTTATCCGACCCATCGAGTCGGACGACTTATTGATGACCCATCTGCTAGCCACCCGAATTTTGGGTGCTTGCACGATGCGTCAAAACGGATGGAGTAAATATGGCTGAAATTACTGCTGCAATGGTTAAAACCTTGCGCGAAAAAACCGACGCACCCATGATGGAGTGTAAAAAAGCATTGACCGAAGCGGATGGCGACTTAGACCGCGCCGAAGAGGTCTTGCGCGTCAAACTCGGTAGTAAGGCGAACAAAGCCGCTTCCCGCGTGACCGCAGAAGGATTGATCGGTCTGACCATCGAAGCCAATGGCCAATCGGGTGCAATTGTCGAAGTCAATTGTGAAACGGACTTCGTTGCTAAAAACGATGATTTCATAGGATTTGTGCAATCGGTTGCCGGTTTGGTCAATGCGCAAGACCCTGCAGATGTCGCTTCACTATCGGCGTTACCACTCGGTGAGGGAACCGTTGAGAGCACTCGCGCTGTTTTGGTTGGAAAGATTGGTGAAAATATCTCCATTCGCCGATTCCAGCGGGTGGCGACTGAGCACTCATTAGCAAGTTACATCCACGGCGGCAAAATCGGTGTTTTAGTCGAATTCGCGGGCGACCCAGAGATTGGTAAAGACTTGGCTATGCACATTGCGGCAACCAAGCCACGCGCCATTGATGAAACTGGTGTACCGGAAGCTGACAAAGAAGCTGAACGTTCAGTCGCCCGTCAAAAGGCTGCTGAGTCTGGCAAGCCAGCCGAGATCGTCGAAAAAATGGTTGAAGGCTCAGTACAGAAGTACCTCAAAGAAGTGGCATTGT
This sequence comes from Burkholderiaceae bacterium, assembly GCA_965656505.1. Taxonomy (GTDB): domain Bacteria; phylum Pseudomonadota; class Gammaproteobacteria; order Burkholderiales; family Burkholderiaceae_B; genus Algicoccus. The sequence continues at coordinate 19,738 of CBFHKV010000022.1, forward strand.
TATCACAACCTTTTGTCAAAAACGACAAACAGACCGTGGGGCAGATGCTCAAGGAGAAGGGTGCTTCGGTTAAGCGGTTTGAGTTGTTCATCGTTGGCGAAGGCATAGAAAAGAAAGTCGCTGACTTCGCCGCCGAGGTGGCTGCTGCAGCTTCCGGAAACGCTTAAGCGATAGCGAAAGTGTAAGTAAGACATGGTTTGCTCAGTGGCTTTGGTCGCTTGGCAAACACTAAAACGGGCTGCTGTGACGGTAATGTCAGGCAGTCCGTTTTTTTTGTCTCATATAAAACCGTATTGAATCGTATAAACTTATCCTAGTTCTTATCTGCTTAAAAACTGCCCTAATCTGCCTAAAGGATCCACCATGTCAGCTACTCGCCACCAAAGAGTTTTACTGAAGCTTTCCGGCGAAGCACTAATGGGCGAGGACGCCTTTGGAATCAATCGAAGCACCATCGCACGCATGACCGAAGAAATCAGTGCGGTGGTCAAAGTTGGCGTTCAACTGGCAATTGTTATTGGTGGTGGCAATATCTTCCGCGGTGTGGCGCCTGGCGCCCAAGGTATGGATCGGGCGACAGCGGACTATATGGGCATGATGGCTACGGTGATGAATGCCTTAGCCCTTCAAGACGCCCTTAAACACCAGTCGGTTGATGCGCGGGTGCAATCGGCCCTGAATATTGAGCAAGTGGTCGAGCCTTACATTCGCCCCAAAGCGCTACGCTATCTTGAAGAAGGCAAGGTCGTGATATTTGCGGCGGGCACTGGCAATCCTTTTTTTACCACTGATACGGCTGCTGCTTTGCGTGGTGCGGAAATGGGCGTTGAAATTGTTTTAAAAGCGACCAAAGTCAATGGTATCTACAGTGCTGATCCTCACAAAGATTCAGCGGCTACACGTTACACTCGTATCAGCTTTGACGAGGTCATTGCGCGTCGCTTAGAGGTCATGGATGCCACCGCTTTCGCATTATGTCGCGACCAAAAACTACCTATCCGGGTTTTTTCTATTAATCAGCTAGGTGCACTTGGCCGCGCGGTCAACGGCGAGGATGAGGGCACTTTGGTTCACGTATGACTGTTCAGGAGTAGAAATGAGCGTCCAAGCTATTCAAGACGGTACTCAAACGAAAATGACGAAATCGCTTGAGTCCCTAAAGGCCACCCTTGCCAAGATAAGAACAGGTCGTGCCCATACCGGTATTTTGGATCATGTCGAAGTGGAGTACTACGGTGCATTGACACCCCTTAGCCAAGTGGCTAACGTCAATCTGGTCGATGCACGCACACTTTCAGTACAAGTCTGGGAAAAATCTATGAGCGCGGCTGTCGAGAAAGCCATCCGTGAGTCGGATCTTGGGTTAAATCCTCAAGCCATGGGCGAGTCGATCCGAGTGCCCATGCCTGCCCTGACCGAAGAGCGCCGGCGAGACCTAACCAAAGTTGTGCGTAGTGAAGGCGAAGATAGCAAGATTGGCATTCGAAATCTGCGTCGTGATGCCAACGAGTCACTAAAAAAACTGGTGAAAGACAAAGAAATTTCCGAGGATGACGAAAGACGCGCGCAAGACAAGATACAAAAGCTAACCGACCAGTTTGTTAGCGACATTGATAAGTTAGTTGCCGAAAAAGAAGCCGAAATCATGAAGGTTTAATAGGTATCGTCTCTTGAAACCCGTTAGTTCGACCCAAGCGGTTCCAACAGTTTGCGCCGTGCCCGCCCACGTGGCTGTCATCATGGACGGCAATGGTCGTTGGGCCACCAGTCGCTATTTGCCTAGAACGGCTGGCCATGCCCGTGGGGTGCGCTCGGTACGAACCATTGTTGAGGCCTGTTTGAGAGCTGACGTTCGTTATCTCACGCTTTTTGCCTTTAGTTCAGAAAACTGGCGCCGCCCCCCCGATGAAGTCTCACTTTTGATGCGCCTGTTTATGCAAGCGTTAGAACGTGAGGTCTCTCAGTTGAAAGAGCACGGCGTGCGTTTACGTGTGATTGGCGATCTTTCCATGTTTGAGCCGAAACTTAGAGCCATGATTGCCCAAGCGCAGTCTTGCACCGAACACAACGGACAACTGCATTTGACGGTGGCCGCCAACTACGGTGGTCGCTGGGATGTTCTTCAAGCCACGCGCGCCATGTTGATTGAGCGTCCCGAATTGGCTCAGGATCCTTTGGCTATCAACGAAAACACCTTGGCCCCGTACCTGAGCATGTCTTGGGCCCCTGAGCCTGATTTGTTTATCCGCACAGGCGGTGAGCGGCGTATCTCCAACTACCTTATCTGGCAATTGGCTTACACCGAACTCTACTTCACTGATAGGCTCTGGCCAGACTTCACTGAAAATGACCTCATGGCGGCGTTTGAGTGGTACCGCTCAAGGGAAAGACGGTTTGGTCGAACCAGCGGTCAATTAACAAAAAGTAAAAAGACTGCGGCGACATGTTAGCCAAACGGGTCACCACGGCTGCCATTCTGTTAGTAGTCTTGGTGGTCGAGTTATCCATTGAGCCCAAGTGGCCATTGCTTTTGTTTTTGAGCTTGGCGGTTGGCATAGCCGCTTACGAGTGGCTACGGCTAACCCTGCCTACACAGCGACTGTGGGCGGTGATTAGCGGTGTTGCGATGCTGATTTTAACCTTGGCTCAAGGGTGGTACTGGCAGATTGATCTAGCGAGTTTTCGTGGATTTTTCAATGTCTGCGTCATGATCACCGCCTTCACTTGGGTGTTCTTGATTCCCGCAATGATTTATCGCGGGCATGACCTGAGTAAGCCGTTGACGGGCTGGGTTGTTTTTGCGCCTGTTTGTCTTTACGCCACTTGGGGCGTTTTGGCGGATCTGTGGATCAGTCGTGGGGCGTGGCCTTTGATTTCACTGCTGATTGTGGTTTGGATAGCCGATATTTTTGCTTATTTCGGTGGACGTCAGTTCGGTCGCCATCCATTGGCGCCCACCATCAGCCCCGGCAAAACGCGCGAAGGTGCCTTGATTGGCCTAACAGGCGTTTTAATATGGATGCTGGTTTCTTCTCATTGGGCCAATAGCTTCGCTGCCGAGGTATTGAATCATTGGGGTTGGGTCGGCTTGGTCTTGAGTGCCCTGGTACTCGGCGCCGTGTCGGTCTTGGGTGATTTATTTGAGTCGCTCTTGAAACGCGCCGCTGGGGTGAAAGACTCAGGACGATTGTTACCGGGTCACGGTGGCGTCTATGATCGCGTTGACGCGGTGGTTGCCGTTGTTCCTGTGGCCTATCTCCTGACAAACGACTTTTGGTATTGATGACACAACAAAATATCACCATCTTGGGTTCCACAGGCTCGATTGGGCAGAGTACGATTGACGTAGTCATGCGCCATCCCGATCGATTCCGAGTGCATGCCCTAAGCGGCAATCATCGTATGGCTCGGTTGGCCGAGCAAGCGCATCAAACGAAGGCCGATTGTGTGATCGTGCCAACCGATAGCGCGGCCAAGGCCTTTCGTGATGCTTTTGGGGCGCAGGGCAAAATGCCTGACATTCGGGTCGGCCAAGCGGCCTTATCGCAAACGGCAGCAGACCGTGAAACGGACATTGTGATGGCGGCCATTGTGGGTGTGGCCGGATTGCCCGCCGCGCTAGCGGCTGCGCAGGCGGGTAAGCGCGTCATGCTAGCTAACAAAGAGGCCTTGGTGGCAGCCGGCTCAATATTTATGGAGGCCGTTCGAGCAAATCACGCCGAATTGCTACCCATTGACAGTGAACACAATGCCATTTTTCAGTGCTTGCCGAATGTGTCCAGAGCATTGGCTTGTCAAACACCGGCTAGCAGTGTTGACCGTTTGATTCTAACGGCGTCCGGAGGGCCTTTCAGGGATTGCCCCTTGGACCATTTGGGATCGGTCACCCCCGAGCAGGCATGCGCGCACCCGACGTGGACGATGGGTGAAAAAATATCCGTCGACTCTGCGACCATGTTAAACAAGGGGCTCGAGGTGATTGAGGCGCATTGGTTGTTTGCCATGCCAGCTGATCGTATAGACGTTGTGATCCATCCGCAAAGTGTTATTCATTCTTTGGTGCAATATCACGACGGTTCTGTGCTCGCTCAGTTGGGTAACCCTGACATGAGAACGCCGATTGCCTATGCCTTAGGTTTTCCGGAACGCATTCAGGCGGGTGTGGCAGGACTAGACCTTGTGGCGCTTGGTAAATTGGAGTTTGATGCGGTCGAGATCGAACGCTATCCTTGCCTGAACCTTGCCTATCATGCCCTTCGCCAAGGGCAATCAAGCTGTATTGCTTTGAATGCGGCTAACGAGATCGCCGTGGCGGCATTTTTGGCGCACGACCTGCCTTATCTAAAAATTGCACAAGTTATTGAGCAAACGCTAGACTGGGAGTCGGGCCAAGCACAATCCAAGGTCAATGATCTTGCCGATGTGCTAGCGCGTGATAGTGCTGCCAGAACCTTTGCAGCAGCAGCTTGTCATAACAATCGCGATTTTCACCGGGCAAGGGTTAACTCATGATCACCACCATCCTCTCTTTTCTCGTTGCCCTGGGCATTTTGATCACTTTTCATGAGCTGGGTCATTACTGGGCAGCTAGACGTTGTGGCGTGAAAGTGCTGCGTTTCTCTGTCGGATTTGGCAAGCCACTTTGGCGACGGTTCGACAAGCGGGGTACTGAGTGGGCTGTTGCGGGGATTCCGCTTGGTGGTTACGTCAAAATGCAAGAGGAACCCGAGCCGGGAGCCGATGGGCAAAAGCGCTTGGAGGCCTTCTCCGAGCAGCCCGTGCGCAACCGTTTTTTTATTGTGGCCGCGGGCCCAATGGCCAATTTCATTTTGGCTGCGCTCTTATATGCTGTCTTGAGCTGGGTCGGTGGTCAAGAGCCTGTGCCCATTCTGGCAGCACCGCCCGCAGGCACTGCCGCACAAGAAGCGGGCATTCAAGCCGGCGATCGGGTCGTTTCAATCGGCGATACCCCGGTTCAGTCATGGCGTGACGTGCGTTGGCAATTGTTGGATCAAAGCGTGTCTGGCGGCAGCGTTGATATCGTGCTCGACCGGTTTGATCGGCCTTTTCAGACCCGTTTAACCTTGCCAGGGGCCGGTGAAGACCCTGAAACGGATGCTTTAGCTGCCGCAGGTGTGTCACTTGCCGGTGGACAGGCACGAATAGGGCAAGTCCGCGGTGATGGTGCCGCGGCTACCGCCGGTCTACAAAGTGGCGATTTGATTGACGCTATTGGTGATTTACGTGAACCCGATGTGCGTCAGATGATCAGTGTGGTTCAAGCCAATGCCGGACAAACCTTACCGTTCATTATTGATCGGGATGGCGCGAAGATTTCCCTATCCGTTACCCCGCTTGCAGAGCAGACGGGTGAAGGCGAGACCATTGGCCGTATCGGCGTGTCTTTGACCACGGATGTGCCAACGGTGACTGTCAAACATGGTCCACTCGATAGTTTGTGGTTGGGCTCTGTCCGGACCGTTGAGACCGCTTGGTTTTCATTAAAAATGCTCGGGAAAATGGTCACTGGCGCTGTTTCTTGGAAAAACATCAGTGGTCCGGTGACCATTGCCGACTATGCCGGACAGACAGCGCGAATTGGTCTGGCGTCTTATATCGCCTTTTTGGCGCTTGTCAGCGTCAGCATCGGTGTCTTAAACCTTTTGCCTATCCCGATGTTGGATGGTGGTCATCTGATGTTTTACATCATCGAAATGCTGCGTGGAAAGCCGGCCCCGGCCAAGTGGTTGGAGGTTGGCCAAAGGGCAGGGGTGGTCGTTTTAGGGGGATTAATGACGTTGGCGATATTTAACGATCTGACGCGTCTTTTGAGTTAGCTTTATTGTCCCGTAAAATGCAAGATACAATTTCATACGTCCGTTTGACAGAGAGTCCCACGCATGCCACTTTTCACTAGCCGCCGAGGTTTTTCCCCTGCCTTGGCAGGCGTTCATTTGACCCGCTTGGCTTTGCTGATGATTTTGATGGCTCTGGCCAGTTCGGCTTTCGCTTTTAACTCATTTGTTGTCAAAGATATTCGTGTTGAAGGCATCCAGCGTACAGAGACGGGCACCGTGTTTGCCTACATCCCTGTCAACGTCGGCGAAAGATTCACGCAAGAGATGGCCACCGAGACCATCCGAGACTTGTATAGCACCGGTTATTTTAGTGATGTTCAAATCAGCACGGACAACGATATCGTTGTCGTGTCTGTTCGAGAGCGCCCAGTGATTGCTGCTATCTCGTTTACGGGCATGCGAGAATTTGAAAGTAAGCAAATCATCGATTCTTTGCGTCAAGTTGGTTTTGGTGAGGGACGCATTTTTGATCAAGCGATGCTTGAAAGAGCGGAGCTTGAGCTCAAACAGCAATATTTAACCAAAGCGAAGTACGGTGTTGAAATCACCGCAACCACGACCCCGTTGCCTCGTAATCGGGTGGGTATCAACTTCGACATCTTCGAGGGTGATATTGCGAAAATTGAACAAATTCGCATTATCGGTAACGAGGCTTTCTCTGAGGATGATCTGCTTGACCTCATGTCGCTCACCACGTCAGGCTTCTTAACGTGGTACACCCAGACAGATCGATACTCTAGCGAAAAGCTAGGGGCGGATATGGAAACGATTCGCTCGTTCTATTTAGACCGTGGTTATCTTGAGTTCCGCATGGAGCCACCACAAGTCACGATTTCGCCTGAGCGTGAAAGCATATTTATCACATTAACGCTAACCGAGGGCAAACCCTATACCGTCTCTGAGGTCAACGTCGCTGGCAGTTTGATGGGGCTCGATGATGAAATCAACAGCCTGTTAAAGATAAAGGCGGGTGAAGTCTTTTCTGGCAGCAAGTCGAATGAAACCAGCTTAGCCATTCGAGACTACCTTGGTGGTCTAGGTTATGCGTTCGCGAACGTCAATCCGAATCCAGTGCTAGATCGCGAAGCGCAAACCGTCAGCCTGACGTTTTTTGTTGATCCAAGTCGACGCGTTTACGTGCGCAACATTGAGATCACGGGTAACGAGCGAACCAAAGACTCTGTGGCTAGGCGAGAAATCCGACAAATGGAGTCGGCTTGGTATGACGGCGATGCAATCAAGCTATCGCGCGATCGCTTAGAACGACTGGGTTACTTCAAATCGGTTGACCTCACCACTGAACCGGTCCCAGGATCGGCCGATCAGGTGGACGTCAATGTGGCGGTCGAAGAACGCCAAACAGGTGCCATTAATCTCGGTATCGGCTATGGTCAAACCGATGGTGTGA
>CBFHKV010000023.1:0-25944 GCA_965656505.1 Burkholderiaceae bacterium
ATGAAAATCGTCCGTGATTTGATGCGTCGGCCCGCTATTGCGCCTTACATTGATCATGAGATGAGCCCTGGCCCTGATGTTCAGTCAGACTCAGAGTGGCTGCATTTTGCTCGTGCCAACGGGCAAACCATTTATCACCCGATTGGTACTTGTCGCATGGGTAGTGACGCCGACGCGGTGGTCGACCCTCGCCTGCGCGTCTGTGGCGTCGAGGGCTTGCGCGTGGTGGATGCTTCCGTGTTTCCATCCATGGTCTCAGGCAATACACAGGCAGCGGTCATGGCCGTGGCCGAGCGAGCCAGCGACTTGATTTTGGAAGATGACAAAGACCGTTAAAGCGTCGCAGACTAAATTCGAAGCCCTTCTCAGGGAACTTGCACAGCCAGGACGCCCTAGCTGTTGTCGGCAATTTCGTTTGCTATTTCGATATTTTTATCGCGGGTTGTGCCCGCGACTAGAAACCAGTCAATAAAAACCCACACACCAAATCCGCCAGCAGTGATCAGCTTCCAAATCCCCAGAAAGATTTGTCCCAATAAAAACCGATCAATGCCAAACACCCCGAGAAACACGGAAACACCAAAAATGATCACTGGATTACGGGCTCTGGCGTTATAGCGGCTCATGAAGTCCGTCTTTTGGGCATCAGGCACGCGTCGAAAGGTCGACATAAATTCAAGCAGGAAAGCGTCGTTTGTCATGGTTGGGTACGTCGTTTTAACAACAAATAATCAGGGTCAGGCATCCTACGCTTTTTTTAGCCCCGCTGATGCAGATAAGTCCCATCTAGACCACTTGTGTTGGGGCGGTTCGATCAAGGTGCTTGCCGGGTCGGTTGCCAGTACTTTGTTCCCCATTCCAGACCAAACGGCCATTCACAAAAACCCCTTCAATGCCGGCAGAGGGTTGTATGGGTGTTTCAAAGTTGGCCCGTTCCGCCACTGTGTTGGCGTCAAACACGGTGATATCAGCGAAGTGGTCTACGGCGATACGACCACGCAAACCGATCCCAAACCGATCTGCAGGCATTGAGGTCATGCGTTTAACGGCTTGTTCTAATGAAAAGAGCTTTTCATCGCGAACATAGCGCCCCAAGACCCTTGGGAACGTTCCCCACAAGCGAGGATGGGGGTGGGCACCCTTGTGAATGCCGTCTGAGCAAATCATGGTGTGTTTGAAAGACAGGATGCGTTGCACGTCCGCTTCGTCCATGATGAAGAAAATACCCGTCGCCGGTAACAGGGCGTCAATGGTCTCTTCTAGGCTTTTGCCCCATTTTTCGGCGATAACCGCGAGATCCTGTCCTGCGAGTTCGGGGTGGGGTTCTGATTCACAAACAATGACGCGCGTGGCCTGTTTGTGACGACCAGAATTTAATATCGTCGAGCCCGCTGTCCATGGCGTGGTGTCTAGACCCACGTCTTGCGCTTTGATGGCCGCCTCAATCAAAGGCAGTGTTTCGATGGAGCGGCCGTGGTTGGCCAAACCAGCGCACTTGTGATGAGAAATATGCACACCACAGCCCGATGATCGGCCCACTTCAAAGGTTTCGTTCAGGGCATCGATGATCAGATCGGTTTCGTCTCGCATATGGGTCGTGTAGAGCTTGCCATGGGCGTGGGTGATTTTTGCCATGGCAATGAGCTCATCGGTTGGCGCTGCCCGGGCGATCGCATAAAACGTACCGGTGGATAAGCCGATACCGCCTTCAGATAAGGCTTGGTCTAAAGCGCGTTGCATGGCTTTGAGTTCTTGCTTGTCAGCCGGTCTGTTGAGGTCTTTCACCTCATTGAGTCGCAGACTGCCGTGACCGATGAGGCAGGCCGTGTTGACAGCTGGCGGCGCTTGCTCAATCGCTGATCGGTAGTCTTGGTAGGTCGAGAAGCGTTGTCGATGCTGCTCAACGATCAAATCCATGGGTGCGGGTAAGTGACTGGGGTAAGTCAGTGGCGCAATGGAAAACCCGCAATTCCCGTTAATCACGGTGGTCACACCTTGGCTGGTCATGCAAGGCAACAGTGGATCCGTTAACACGGCCTCATCGTGGTGGACGTGCGGATCGATAAAGCCGGGTGCCACGATTTTGCCGGTCGCGTCGTGAGACAGGCCTGCTTGCCAATCCGATAAATCACCCACGGCGACAATTCGATCGTCACGAACCGCAACATCGGCTTCAAAGCTTGGGGCGCCAGTGCCATCAATGACACGACCGCCGCGGATGATTAAATCAGCTTGCATACCCGTTCTCCGGAAATAAGGTGTTTTACGCTCGAATCGAGTCTAGGTCAGCCGGCGACGTACTGTCCACTTGTCTGTGTTGGCGAAGACGTATTCTCTTGGTTTGTCTTTGTTCCTCTTCAAGCTGTTCAATTCAGGCTTGAGGTTGACCGACATAGGGCGTCTTAGGCGGCCCAGCGCGCCACACTCAGGGACAGCAGTTTTAAGCTCCTGTCTTGGGCGAGCGCTGCAGACGCCTCGTGATAAGAGCCCCGTTGGTCACAATTAAAACCATGGCCTGCCGGATAAAAGTATGCCAAGCTTGTTGGGTGCGCGTTAATGACCCCTTGTGCAGCCTCTGGGGTGGGGCTAGTGTCCTCGTTGCCCAGGTGCAACATCACGGGACACAACGGCTTGATGTCAGCCTGAGAGGCTAGTCCACCAGGGTAGTAGCAGATGGCTGCGGCCAGACCAGGTACGCGTGCACTGGCTAACCATGCCATTGTGCCGCCCCAGCAATAACCGATTACGCTGACGCGGTCGTGGTGCTGACGCATGTAAGAGACCGTTGCCTGTATATCGGCAAGGGCTTGGTCAAATGCAATTTTTTGCATGATCCCAATGCCTTTTTCAATATCAGCGGCGTCATAGCCTGTTTCATATTTGGGCTCAACACGATCGAATAAGGCAGGTGCTGCCGCCGAATAGCCCGCTTTTGCATATTGATCAACCACCGATCGGATGTGACTATTAATACCGAAGATTTCCGGCAGAATTACCACCGCACCCTGTGTGACACCGTCGGGCTGAGTCAGATATAGATCAAAAACATGGCCGTCGGTTGATGTCAGTTCTTTGTGTTGACTCATGGTGGTTCTCCTTATGAGTGATGATTAAAGGGTTGGGCTGCAATGAATGGAAGTGACAGTCCATGTCGACATACGATCAGACCAAGAGCGGCGATTCCCACGGCGATACGCCTTGTTAGTCTAGAAACGTGGCAAAGCCGGCGACTGGCTCGCGCTCGCTAACCAAAGTATTTTCTATCTTGCTAGGGTCGGCATAACCAAGCGCCAAACAACACATGACAATCTCAGCGTCAGGAATGCTGGCATGTTCACGCAGAATCGGGTGAAAGCGGTTTAAAGCGGCCTGTGGGCAAGTGTCTAGCCCCCGGCCCCGCGCGGCCACCATGATGTTTTGCAAAAAACAACCAAAATCCAGCCATGATCCTTGATTCATGGTTCTTTCAACGGTGAAGACCATGGCCACTGGCGCGTCAAAGAATTTGAAATTTCTGGCGTGTTGGAGCTTCATGCCTTCTTTGTCTTCTTTTCCCAAACCCAGTAACTTATAAAGGCCAAGCCCGACTTTACGGCGGCGGTCGATATAGGGCGATTCCCAGATATCGGGGTAATACCGATACTCTTCCTTAAAGGTGGTCTCTTGATTTGGATCTAGGAAAGCCGAAACCAGTTTATCTGACAGCGCGTTCAGTCGTTGGCCTGTCAATACGTACGCTTTCCAGGGCTGGGTGTTTGAGCCAGAGGGCGCACGTGCGGCAACGGCCAACAGGCGCTCTAGATCTTCGCGGGGGATCGGTGTGGGCAAAAAGGCACGCATGGAGTGCCGCGAGGTGATTGCCTCATCTACCAGTTGCTGTTGTGTCGATTCAATCATGAATGCGTCGCTTTTTAGTGTTTGGCGGTTGGTGTCTACGTGGTTCAATATAACGATGTGACGGCGTTGTGTGGCGCTGTCTGACCACTTTAGAGAGATTTGAGTTTTGAATGCACACGCAGAGACAGCACATCAATCAACAGGGGACTTTCGCATACCCATTGAAGTATTGCACGGTCAAGGGCCTGAGGAAAGATTGCGACGCTTGCTAGACGATTGCGATCCGAGCGAATTTGAGAGTTTGGTTGTCATCGCGCCCATTTTGAGCCCGCCAGCAGGCTGGCCCAATCAATTGCGTCTGATTAAAACCACGGTCGACGAGTTTTCTCAAGAGGGTGATTGCTTATGCTGTGCCTTAAGTACCGAGGTGAGTGCGGCACTGAGCCGGTTGTTTTTCGCTGTGCTACGCAAGGAACAGCCTGCAGTCTCGCGGGTATTTGTGGTCACGGCGAGTGCAAGTGCTCAACCCATGGCACAAGCGCTCAAACACGCCCCCTTCTTAGGACAGCGCTATCGCCTGCAGGCAAGCTCGGCCCAGTGAGTCTTTCTATTGCCATGGATTTACATCTATTGTTTGCCGATGTTCAACGCTTGTTATACACTGTGTTTATACCAATCTTTTGGTCAAGTCGGCCTAGTACTTAGTGTTATGCCAGTGCGAAGCACCGTACCTTTGATTGGATACCAAACCAAAACAATTTAAGACAATTAACCTGTCAACCGATATTATTTTCATTGGTGCTAGGCTCATTCGGTTCGAGCCAGCAGTGACAAGTTGGTTGCATGAAGGGGCGCCTACAGGAGCCACCCAAAAGAGAAATCCACCCGATTGTGCACGAACGCCAAAAACGGTTTTGTGCCGGTGTGTTGAGTTTTTTCCCAAATTCGATATGAGATCCGCGGATCTGTTGGTAGATAGCCCTTTTTTATTAGGTGACTCTTGATGTCGAGCGTGTCGGTTATGAGACGCAAACGCAAGAATAGAAAGTCAGTGTGCGAAGCAAGCGATCAAAAGAAGTCAGTCACAAAATAGTCAGTTACCAAATAAAAAGGCCGACTGTAAAGTCGGCCTTTAAGAAACTGGTTGCGGGGGCAGGATTTGAACCTACGACCTTCGGGTTATGAGCCCGACGAGCTGCCAGACTGCTCCACCCCGCGTCTGATGCGATCAGTATAGCATCTTGCGAGCGGGGCTCCAAATGAACACTGCTTTTGAAGTGAAATTTAACGATGAATTTTTTTTGCTGTATTAGTTGAGGGGTCATGGAAGATCATCAAGCAATGAACGTCATAGAAGCCGCGCTGCTGTGTGCTGATGGACCAATGCCAAAACAGGCACTACAAAAGTTATTTGAGCCCGAGGAAGTGACCCTTTCGCAAATCGACGAGTGGCTGGTGCAGTTGCAATCGACTTGGAAAGATCGCGGCCTTGAACTCACCGAGATTTCCACGGGCTGGCGGTTTCAGAGTCGAGTGCAGATGCAGCGTTATCTGGAAAAGCTCAATCCGGAACGCACGCCGAAGTATTCGAGGGCGGTTTTGGAAACACTGGCTATCATTGCTTGGAAGCAACCCGTGACGCGAGCCGATATCGAAGCGATACGCGGTGTGACAGTGTCTTCGCAAATCGTCAAGACCCTCGAAGAAAGGGGTTGGGTGGAAACCCTGGGGCATAGGGATGGGCCGGGTCGTCCGGCATTGTTAGGCACGACGAAGCAATTCCTCAATGATTTGGGATTGCGTGCCTTGGATGAGTTGCCCCCGTTACAACCCCTTTCCCCAGAAAGTCCGGAGTTGGCAGGTTTGCCGGAAGGATTGCTGGTGACCGTTCCTGATGAACCTGCTGCCGACGTTGACTCATCGATTGAGCAAACGGAGTCAACGCAAGCGACTGATCAATACCTTCCTGAAATGGACTTAGCGCAAACCAAGCCAGAGAAGCCGGAGCAACAGACGGATGTGCTTAATGGTGAATACGCGGGTGACGAACACACGGACGTCGAACACACGGACGTCGAACACACGGACGTCGAACACCTTCAAACTCAGGCAAATGTATCGCCTGAGCATCCCATGGGACATGTCTTTCCCACGGACCCAGAATCTGAAATTCCGGAGCAAAAGTGACCAACGAATACCCCGATCAACCCGATCAAACCGTCGCGTCTGAAAACGGCGGCGTGGTCGACGACAATAAGCAAGAACAGAAAGCGCAGGACGCGCAAACCAACAAAAGCGCAACCAAAAGCACGACCAAAAGCGCTGGCCCTAAATCGCGCGCCCGCAAATTGCGTACACCGTTTCGACGTCGTCGAGCTGATGCCACGGATGAGGAGACTGAGGTCGTACCGACTGATCAGGCCACAGTGGTTCGTGCGTCAGAGCAGACCACCAAAAGTACAACTGAGGGCACAACTGAAAGCACAACCGGCGACGTGCAACCTGAAGATGATTCAGCCGCTTTGGCGTTTCTGGGTAAGTCGCCTAAGACCTCACAGCGTTTGGGCAAGTATTTGCAAAGTGATGTGCTCATGCCCAAGCTGCACAAAGTGTTGGCAGAAGCCGGGATTGGTTCACGTCGCGAGATGGAAGAACTCATTATTGCGGGCCGGGTTTCTGTGAATGGAGAGCCCGCGCACATTGGTCAGCGCGTCGGCGGCACGGATGTTGTTCGCGTCAACGGTAAACCGGTGAATCGCATGGTTGGGCGCAAACCCCCGCGCGTTATTCTGTATCACAAACCAGCGGGCGAGATTGTCAGTCATGACGATCCAGGAGGAAGAGCCACCGTCTTTGCCAGGTTGCCACGGCTCAAAATCGGCAAGTGGTTATCTGTGGGACGGCTCGACCTTAATACAGAGGGTCTGCTGATTTTTACCACTTCCGGAGATTTATCCAATCGCTTGCTGCATCCCCGTTATGGCAATGAGCGTGAATATGCGGTTCGCGTGCTTGGTGAGATGACAGATGCCATCCGAGAGCAGCTCTTGAAGGGTGTTCCTTTAGACGATGGTCCCGCTCAATTTGGCAGTGTTGAATTCTTGGGTGGAGAAGGCAGCAATCGTTGGTACCGTGTCACGCTTCAAGAAGGCCGCAATCGTGAAGTCAGGCGGTTATTTGAAGCAGTAGGGCTAACGGTAAGTCGTCTGATCCGAACGCGCTTTGGGGAGCTTGTGTTGCCCAGTCATGTCAGGCGGGGAAGGTGGGAGGAAATGAACGGTGACCTCGTTAATGCCTTGATGGTTCAGGTGGGATTGCTTAAGGACGAGGATGAGAAAAAGGGTGCTGGCGCCAAAGGTAGGGCACCGCGTCAACCGATTAGCCACGATAGCGCCATGCCGCCGGGGTACCGTCCTTTAACCACAACCACGGGGCAAAGTGAGCACCGTGGGTCAGCTGGTCGCCATTCGCCAAGCCGAGGCAGTGGTGGTCGCGGCAAGAAGCCCGCCCTAGGCACAAAATCGGGTGCCATTCCCGATCCATTGATGACGTCCGTCTCGGCGGTCACTGGGAGTGCCGGCCATGGCCAATCGCGTCGCAGCACGGATCCAACAAAGCGCCGCAAACAACCAGCGGGCAAGCAACTAGGTCGCGGCCCGGGTCGTAGCCAAGGAGGGGTTGATACGGGGTCTCGCGAAACCACGGCGAACGGACAGACACGAAAACCACGCGCCGCTAAAAAATCCCGACGGCCCGCAAACGGAGCCCAGGGGGGTGGGAATCAGGGCGGTGGCAAAAACCGAGGTGATGATTGGCAACCCAGTGGCGCTGCCGCGCACGAGTCACGTTTGGGCTTTGTGAAGTCAGGTCGCCGATAAAAGTTTAGTGTGTCTTGATTCTTTTATGTCTGCCTTAGGTTTACGCATGTGTTAATGCGTGGTTTTGATTTGCTAAAGCGTGTTACATTATCGGGCTTGAATGCTGATGTTGTGCGTGTACCCATCTCGATTTTTGATCGACCGTGTGCCGCCCATGACGTATCAGTCGCCGAATACGAATGGGCTGTTCATCAGCCCTTTTTTTTTGAAGGTATGAAAGACTTAGCCGAAATCACGCGCGAGGCGCTTGCTGGTATGGATCTTGAGCTCGTTGATGTTGAACGTGCGCCTTTGGGTCTGTTACGAATCACCATTGATCACGAATCGGGTGTAGCCATCGAGCATTGCGAGCAAGTCTCCCGTCAGCTTTCAAGAGTGTATGAAGTCGAAGGCATAGACTATCGGCGCTTGGAGGTGGGTTCGCCAGGTGTTGATCGGCCCTTGCGAACAGAGCAAGATTTTCTAAGATTTGTGGGCGAGCGGGTCGAAGTCAGGTTACGCGAAGCCATTGATAATCAGAAAGTTTTCAAAGGGGTGTTGCAAAGCGTTGCACCAACAGGAACGGCTGATACTGGCAGACAGTTCGCTGTTGAGTATCAGGTAAAGAAAGGTGAGTTTCGTTTAGCCACATTTGCGATCGCTGATGTGGACAAGGCGAAGCTAGATCCGCTACTAGATTTCAAGGGTAGGAAGCGATGAGTCGCGAAATATTATTACTGGTTGACGCATTAGCGCGTGAGAAGAACGTGAGCCGCGAGGTCGTGTTTGAGGCACTTGAGGGGGCGCTCGCTTCGGCAATGAAAAAGCGCTTCCAAGAAGATGCCGACATACGCGTGAGCGTTGATCGCATGTCGGGTGATCATGAGGGTTTTAGGCGCTGGTTGGTTGTGCCTGATGAGGCCGGCCTTCAAGAGCCTGACCGCGAAGAGATGTTGTCAGACGCTCGAGAAACTTTCCCCGATATACAGCCCGATGAGTACATTGAAGAGGCACTCGAGCCCGTTGAGTTTGGTCGTATTGGTGCACAAGCGGCAAAGCAGGCCATCCTTCAGCGCATCAGAGATGCAGAACGAGAGCAAGTGCTCAATGATTTTCTAGACCGGGGTGAAACCATCATCTCCGGTACGGTTAAGCGAATGGACAAGGGCGATGCTGTCATCGAAACGGGCAAGGTTGAAGCCCGTTTGCCTCGTAGCGAAATGATTCCGAAAGAAAATATTCGTATCGGTGACCGTATCCGTGCTTGGGTTCTGCGTGTTGATCGGGCGGCTCGTGGGCAGCAGGTGATTTTGTCGCGCACATCGCCGGAGTTTATAAAGCAATTGTTTGAAAATGAAGTCCCCGAAATAGAGCAGGGTTTGCTTGAAATCAAAGGTGCTTCCCGTGATCCGGGTGTGCGAGCCAAGATTGCCGTGGTGACGTATGACAACCGCATTGATCCCATTGGGACGTGCGTTGGCATGCGTGGATCCCGGGTGACCGCTGTCCGTAACGAGCTTGGGGGCGAGCAAGTTGATATTGTTTTGTGGTCAGAGGACCCCGCCCAATTTGTGATTGGCGCCTTGGCCCCTGCAAACATTGAGTCTATTGTGGTTGATGAGGACCGTCACGCCATGGACGTGGTGGTAGACGGTGAAAACCTACCCAAGGCGATTGGCTCACGGGGACAAAACGTTCGGTTGGCCTCAGATCTGACGGGCTGGCAGATAAACATCATGACGCCTGAAGAAAGTCAAAATCGTCAAGAAGAAGAGAGACAAGGGTTACGCGAGCTATTCATGGCGAAACTCGATGTGGATGAAGAGGTGGCCGACATCTTGATTGATGAGGGCTTTACCGGTTTGGAAGAAATTGCGTACGTCCCTATCGCCGAATTGCAAGAGATTGATGCTTTCGACGAGGACACAATCAACGAGCTACGGAACCGTGCTCGCAATGCATTATTAACAGATGCCATCGTTCAGGAAGAGCGCGTCGAATCGGCACAGGACCTCATGCATATTGAGGGAATGACCCCGGAACTCGTCGCCCTGCTCAGTGGGCATGACATCAACACACAAGATGACCTGGCTGATCTGGCCACCGACGAATTGGCAGAGATGGCTGATTTGGGTACAGAACAGGCAGCGGCGTTCATCATGGCAGCCAGGGCCCGCTGGTTCGAAGATGAGCAGTAGAGAAGATAACCAGCAAAAGAGGGTTTTCTATGTCTAGTTGATCAGAAAACCGTTGCTAAGGTAAGAGAGAGTCTAATGTCGAGTATTACTGTCGCCCAGTTTGCGAATGAGCTGAAAATGCCAGCCGATGTGCTGTTAGAGCAGTTACGTGGAGCAGGGGTGTCTGTTGGGGCTGCGTCTGACGAATTGTCTGATGCCGATAAAGCCAAATTGCTTGAGTCATTGCGTCGCTCGCATGGTGCAACCGAAGGTAAAAAAATAACGTTAACGCGTCGCCAAACGTCTGAAATAAGGCAGGCCGATGCGGGTGGGCGTTCCAGAACCATTCAGGTGGAAGTGCGCAAGAAGCGCGTCTTTGTTAAACGCGATCTGCCCGCTGATTCAGTGGAGACCTCCGACTCAGGTGCTGCGGTCAATCCGGATGTTGTGGCAGATAACATGCCCCCGGAATCAGCGACCCAGCAGGTCGAGGCAAAGTCTGTTGCTCAGTCGGATCAAGTGCCTCAAGTTGATGCGACTAATGCCTCTGACCAAATGGGTGAAGCGCAAACGGCCGACATGAAGACGCCAGCAGTTGAGTCCTCAGATTCAACCCAGGATGCGCAGCAGGTCAAAGACCAAGAGGCTCAAGAGACGTCAGCGACGAGTAGCGAGCGAGAGGGCGATAAGCGTCAAGATGACTCCATAGGTAAAGAGTTCCAAAATAAAGACATGGTCGGGCAAAACGAGGACTCGCCTCAAAGTGAAGTCACCCCAAGCCCTGACCAAGACACAAGCGACAGCGACAGCGACAAGGTGCAAGCGACGCCAGCGGTATACAGCCAAGATGAGGCCTCTTCTGCGGCGAGCCGCAAAGTGGTCCGCCCGGTTTCCGCCGCGGCGGGTGGCGATACCAATCGTGATGCCGCTAAAAAACGTGTCGAAGACGAGGCCGCTGCATTACGCGATATGCTCAATCGCCCCAAGAAAGTCTTGCGAGCTGAACCAGAACCTGATCCGAATGCGATTAAGGGGACGCTACATAAGCCCGCAGCTGAGAAAGTCGCAGACAAAAAAGCCGCAGACGGCGGTAAAAAAGTCGTTAAAGCGGGTGGCGCCTCTTCGACATGGTCTGACGACGCATCACGTAAAAAACCTGCAGGCAAAGCAAACGTCCCATCATCGCGCGACGGTTGGCGTTCAGGCAAATCGGGTCGGGGGTCGGGCAAGCGCGGACGCGGACAAAATAACGTGCCACAACAGGAAGCCGCGCCAGTCGAGTTTGTGGCTCGCGAGATACATGTGCCCGAGACCATCACGGTTGCCGACCTCGCCCACAAAATGTCTGTCAAGGCAGCAGAGGTCATCAAGCACCTCATGAAGCTTGGGCAGATGGTGACGATTAACCAAGTCCTTGATCAAGAAACCGCCATGATTATGGTTGAAGAGTTGGGGCACACGGCGGTTGCCGCCAAGCTCGATGACCCTGAGGCTTTCTTAGAAGAGGCTCCTGCTCAAGAGGCCGAAAGCAAGCCCCGTGCACCCGTTGTGACAGTCATGGGTCACGTCGATCACGGCAAGACCTCGTTACTTGATCACATCCGCCGGGCCAAAGTGGCCTCTGGTGAGGCAGGTGGCATCACGCAACATATTGGTGCTTATCATGTCGAAACGGAGCGCGGCATTGTGACATTTCTGGATACGCCGGGTCACGAAGCTTTCACCGCCATGCGTGCCCGTGGTGCAAAGGCCACGGACATTGTGATTTTGGTGGTTGCCGCTGATGACGGTGTCATGCCCCAAACCAAAGAAGCGATCCACCACGCACGTGCGGCTGGTGTGCCTTTGGTCGTTGCGGTTAACAAGATAGACAAGCCTGAGGCGAATCCGGAGCGCGTGAAGCAAGAGTTGGTGGTCGAAGAGGTGGTGCCTGAGGATTACGGTGGCGATGTCCCGTTTGTGCCTGTGTCAGCCAAAACAGGCGAGGGTATTGATGCCCTCTTGGAGAACGTGCTTTTACAAGCGGAAATCCTAGAGCTGCAAGCACCCATTGAAACTGCGGCCAAAGGCTTGGTTATTGAAGCGCGATTAGACAAAGGCCGTGGTCCTGTGGCAACGGTCCTGGTTCAATCCGGTACGTTGCGCCGCGGGGATGTCGTCTTGGCTGGCGCTAGTTATGGGCGTGTGCGGGCGATGTTGGATGAAAACGGTAAACAAATCCAGTCAGCGGGACCCTCCATCCCTGTTGAGATTCAGGGCCTAACCGAAGTGCCGGCGGCTGGTGATGAGCTAATGGGTCTGGCTGACGAACGCAAAGCCCGTGAAATTGCTTTGTTCAGACAAGGTAAGTTCCGTGACGTGAAGCTGGCCAAGCAACAAGCTGCCAAGCTTGAATCCATGTTTGAGCCGACAGCTGAAGGCTTGCAGACGCTTTCCCTGATCGTCAAAACCGATGTCCAAGGGTCTCAGGAGGCTTTGGTCACTGCTCTTGTGAAGTTATCAACACCGGAAATTAAGGTCCAAGTCGTGCATGCGGCCGTGGGCGGCATTTCCGAAAGCGATGTCAATTTGGGTATCGCGGCTGGGGCGGTCATCATCGGGTTTAACGTTCGCGCTGAAACGAGCGCTAAAAAACTCGCTGAGTCTAACGGTGTGGATATCCGTTACTACAACATCATTTATGACGCTGTCGATGAGCTTCGCGCCGCTATGACTGGCATGTTGGCGCCTGAACAACGAGAAGAAGTGATCGGTATGGTGGACGTCCGTGAGGTCTATCATATCTCTAAGGTTGGCACAGCCGCGGGTTGCATGGTGACAGACGGATTTGTCAGGCGTGATGCGCAAGTGCGCTTGCTACGTGACAATGTGGTTCAGTGGACGGGCTCACTCGATTCGTTGCGACGCTTTAAGGATGACGTCAAAGAGGTTAAGTCAGGTTTTGATTGTGGTATTCGACTGAAAGGTAACAACGATATCAAGATTGGCGATCAACTTGAGGTCTTTGAGATCCGTGAAGTAGCTCGGACGCTCTAAGGGGAAGTCATGTCGCGCCATAAACAAAAAGTCGCCGGTGGCCGCAATATCCGGTTGGCAGATCAAATCCAAAAAGATTTGGCGGTATTGATCCAACGCGACATTGACCCCAAACGTGTTGGTCTGATCACGCTATCAGGGGTTGATTTGTCAGCGGACTATGCCCACGCCAAGGTGCACTTTACTGTTCTGAGTGGAAGTCCAGACGAGGCCGAACAGCTATTGAACGAGAAAGCGGGTTGGCTACATGCGCAACTCTTTAAGATGTTGCACATACACACGGTACCTACGTTGCGTTTTTTTCATGATCCACAACTTGAGCATGGCATTGCGATGTCCCAGCTTATTGATAAAGCCAATGCTTCGGATTCAGAACCCCCAGATGAGCACGAACCCGTTGAGGGTCGAAAGTCTTGATTGCTGGCCGTGTCTTGGCACGATAAAGGGTTTTAATGAAAAAACGACGCGGACAAGTGGTGGACGGATGGCTCTTACTCGACAAGTCTGTTGATGTATCGAGTAATCACGCGTTACAGCAAGCCAAACGTCTAATGGGCGCACAAAAAGCAGGCCATACCGGCACGTTGGATCCTTTTGCAACGGGTCTGCTGATTTGCTGTTTTGGACGAGCCACCAAAATAGCAGGTCATTTGTTGGAAGCCGACAAAAGTTACACGGCGACCTTGCTGTTTGGGCAAGAGACGGAATCAGGCGATCTGACAGGCGAAGTGGTGGCTCAAGCAGCGAATGATTTTGTTGCGATTGACAAAGAGAAGCTGTTATCTGTATTGCCATCTTTCTTTGGCACAATCAGTCAAGTGCCTCCCATGACGTCAGCGCTCAAGCACCAGGGTCGTCCGCTCTACGCTTATGCGCGGGAAGGGATCACGATTGAGCGGCCGCCTAGGGAAGTCACCATCCATCGGCTTGAATTGGTGTCTTGTTCACAGAAACAAGCGGTCTTGCAGGTGAGTTGTAGCAAGGGGACCTACATACGCACGCTGGCCCAAGATATTGGCCGTGCCATGGGTGTGGGTGCGCATTTAACGGCTCTGCGTCGTGACAGTGTCGGTCCGTTTGCGCTAGAGCAAGCGCAGACCATTGAGCAGCTCAGCGCACTTGATCGTCCGCTAGACGCGGTTAGAGCGCTATCAGACTTGCCCGAATCTTTGGCGCATGTGTTTATTAATAAAGGAACGGCAGTTGAGTCGTTCCAGTCGTAGTTTATTCAAGAGGAAATATTCATGTCACGCGCCCTGCGCAATGTTGCCATCATCGCTCACGTTGACCACGGAAAAACGACTTTGGTCGATCAATTGCTCCGTCAATCCGGTACTTTCCGAGACAACCAGCAGTTGAGTGAACGGGTCATGGACTCCAATGACCTAGAGCGAGAAAGAGGGATTACCATCCTCGCTAAAAACTGTGCCGTCCAATACGAAGATACCCACATCAATATCGTCGACACCCCAGGTCACGCTGATTTTGGTGGTGAGGTTGAGCGCGTGTTATCGATGGTTGATGGTGTGCTGTTATTGGTTGATGCGGTCGAAGGACCCATGCCACAGACGCGTTTTGTGACGCGTAAAGCGTTAGCGCTTGGCCTCAAACCGGTCGTCGTTGTGAACAAGATCGATCGACCAGGCGCGCGTCCTGAGTTTGTGGTCAATGCTACGTTTGATCTGTTTGACAAACTTGGGGCAACTGAAGAACAGCTTGATTTCCCCGTTATTTACGCGTCAGGCCTAGACGGCTATGCCGGTCTCGAGCCATCGGTTCGAGACGGTGACATGCGCCCACTGTTTGAGGCTATTCTCCAGTACGTGCCACAACGCAATGACGAGATCGAAGCGCCGTTGCAGTTTCAGATCATATCGCTCGATTACAGCAGTTATGTAGGCAAGATTGGTGTTGGCCGCATCAACCGTGGCCGCGTTCGTTCCGGTATGGAAGTGGCTTATCAATTTGGGCCAGACACGCCGATTGGCAAAGGCCGTATCAATCAGGTGTTGAAGTTTCAAGGGCTTGAAAGAGTCATTGTGGAAGAGGCCGTTGCCGGCGACATTGTGTTGATTAACGGCATTGAGGAAATTGGTATCGGCTGCACGTTGATGGAACCAGGGCACCCGGATCCCTTACCGATGCTGCGTATCGATGAGCCGACCCTCACCATGAATTTCATGGTGAATACCTCGCCCTTGGCCGGTCGCGAGGGCAAGTTTGTCACCAGCCGCCAGCTGCGTGATCGCCTTGACCGGGAGTTAAAGGCCAACGTTGCGCTGAGGGTGCGCGACACAGACGACGACACCATTTTTGAAGTGGCGGGTCGTGGCGAGTTGCACCTGACGATTTTGCTCGAGAACATGCGCCGAGAGGGCTATGAGTTGGCGGTCTCGCGCCCGAGGGTTCTTTTTAAAGAAATCGATGGTCAAAAGTGTGAGCCTTTCGAGTTGCTGACTTGTGACGTAGAGGACGCCCATCAAGGTGCGGTGATGGAAGAGCTCGGTCGCCGAAAAGGCGATTTACAAGATATGCAACCAGACGGCCGGGGACGCACCCGATTGGAATACCGAATCCCAGCGCGAGGTTTGATCGGGTTTCAGAGCGAGTTTCTGACGATGACCCGAGGCACCGGCTTGATGAGCCACATCTTTGATAACTACGCCCCCTTCAAGGAAGGTTCGGTTGGCGAGCGACGCAATGGCGTGTTGATTAGTCAAGACAATGGTGAAGCTGTCGCTTACGCGATCTGGAAGTTGCAAGAACGTGGACGCATGTTTGTCGGTCCGGGCGAGCCGCTGTATGAGGGCATGGTGATCGGTATTCACAATCGCGACAACGACCTTGTGGTCAACCCGATCCGTGAAAAAAAGCTAACCAATGTGCGCTCGTCTGGCAAGGATGAGCATATTGATTTAACAACGCCCATCAAACTCACGCTTGAGTATGCAGTGGAGTTTATTGATGATGACGAGTTGGTTGAGGTCACACCGACGTCCATTCGTCTTCGCAAACGCTATTTACAAGAGCACGAGCGGCGTCGTATGTCACGCGAGAATAGCGCTAGTTAAAATACGCCAAGCCGTCGCTTCGGCAGGGGCTTGGTTGATGATCTAGCGGTGTTTGAAGCGGTGCTTGTGTTCCGACAGCGTCAGGTATGACGCGGTCGGTTGATATGTGTGAGAAGGACTCCGGTCGAATGCGCGTTTTAGATGCCACCCAAGCAGACGTACTTCATCTCCAAGAACTCATCAATGCCATAAACAGATCCCTCGCGACCTAGCCCGGACTGCTTAACGCCACCGAATGGACCAACTTCGCTGGAGATGATGCCAGCATTCACACCAATGATGCCGTATTCCAATGCTTCGGCGGTGCGAAAGATGCGTCCAATATCCCGACTGTAAAAATAGGCAGCCAGACCAAACTCTGTGTCGTTGGCTTGTCGAATCACATCGGCATCATCATCAAACTTCACCAGCGGTGCGACAGGACCAAAGGTTTCCTCGCGCATGCAGATCATGTCGCTTGACACATTGGCGATGACGGTTGGTTCATAGAAAAGGCCGCCCTTTTGGTGTGCTTGACCACCGGTGAGAATGGTTGCCCCCTTTGCGATGGCGTCAGCGACGTGCTCCTGTACCTTGGCAATGGCGGCTTCATCAATCAGGGGACCTGTCGTGACAGCGTCCTCGAATCCCTCGCCCACTTTGAGGCGTTGTTCGACGGCCTTGGCCAGTTTTTGTGAGAACTCGTCATAGACCTTGGCATGGACATAAAAGCGGTTGGTGCACACGCAGGTTTGACCCGCGTTGCGATATTTGGAGGCCATGGCGCCATCGATGGCCGCGTCGATATCGGCGTCATCAAAGACGATAAAAGGTGCATTGCCACCAAGCTCTAGCGAGAGTTTTTTAATGGTGGGTGCGCTTTGCTGCATCAAAATACGTCCCACTTGCGTCGAACCGGTGAAAGTGAGCTTGCGCACCACAGGACTCTCACATAGCACTTTACCCACCGCAATGGACGACTCGCTATCGGCGGTGACAATATTGATCACGCCCGCAGGGATGCCGGCCCGCTCTGCCAGCTCGGCTAGCGCCAAGGCGGACAAGGGGGTTTGCTCGGCAGGCTTTAGGACCACAGGGCACCCTGCCGCCAAAGCAGGAGCGATTTTACGGGTGATCATGGCGATGGGGAAATTCCACGGTGTGATGGCCGCGCACACGCCAATCGGCTCTTTAAGCACCAAAATCCGTGTATTCGGTAACGGCGCGTCAATGGTGTCACCCATGATGCGTTTCGCTTGTTCGGCAAACCATTCAACAAATGAAGAGCCATAGGCCACTTCACCGCGGGCTTCAGTAAGGGGTTTGCCTTGCTCAATGGTCATGATGGTGGCGAGATCTTCCGTGTGGGCAACAATCAAGTCAAACCACTTTCGCAGGAGTCCGGCACGGGCTTTGCCTGTCAATGCACGCCATGCTGGCCACGCTTTGTTTGCCGCTTCGATCGCACGGGCTGCCTCAGCCGGTCCTAAATTAGCGATGTCGGCAATGATTTGCCCGCTAGCCGGATTATCAACAGCAAAGGTGGCTTTATTGTCGGCATCGGTCCATTTGCCGTCGATGTAGGCCTGATGACGCAAAAGTGCAGAATCATTTAGCTTGGCGGGAAACTTGGGGTGATTCATGAGTCTTTCCTTGTTTTGCTTTCATGAATGAAGCGAGGCACGCTTATTGCGCTGAGCGTTAATGTGGCTTCATTGGGTTTTGTATTTATGTTGTTTTGGTTTGTTTTATTTGTTTTTACAGTTTAGCGCCTTGCCAAGCCCGCTAGAAGGGGGAGGGAACCAAGAGCCCTCACAGAACCGCTAGGGGCTAGCGCGGTAAGGTGCTCGGGCGGTTAGCTTGCCCTAGATGCTTATACTCATAGGCCAACACCGCTTCCACTATTTTGTCAGGTTCGTCCTCAATGATGAAAAGATCGAGGTGCGCGGGTGTGATCATGCCTAGTGAGAGCACTTCGGCCCTTAGCCATTCAATCAGACCGGTCCAGAACGCGCTGCCCACCAAGATAATGGGACCCGCGGGGACCTTTCTTGTTTGAATAAGGGTCAAGGCTTCAAACAACTCGTCCAAGGTGCCAAAGCCCCCTGGCAGGGCAATGTAAGCCATGCTGTGCATAAAAAAGGTGGCTTTGCGCGAATAAAAATACTCAAACGGCAAATCGATGGTCTGAAACGGGTTGTTTTTTTTCTCTGACGGTAAGGTAATGTTCAAGCCAATGCTGACGCCTTTGGCTTCAAAGGCCCCTTGATTGGCAGCGGCCATGACACCAGGGCCTCCTCCAGCGATAATGGCAAACCCTGCTTTTGCCAGCCTTGAACCGAGTTCGTGACCAAGGAGGCAGTAGGGTGAGTTTTGAGGCAAGCGGGCACTGCCAAAAATGCTGACGGCCGGGCCAACGTGCGCTAAGGTTTTAGCCGCGTGCAGCATCTCTGCCATAATTTGGGGTGTCTGCTCTACGGCAGTCGTTGACTTTAGGTTCTGACTCATGAAAAAAACCTTATTGCTTGTGGATGGTTCAAGTTACTTATACCGTGCTTATCATGCCATGCCCGACTTACGAAATGCACAGGGTGAGGCCACAGGTGCCATTTACGGGGTGATCAACATGATGCGAAAGCTCATGCAAGATGTTCAGCCCCAGTATGCCGCTTGTGTGTTTGACACCAAGGGTAAAACCTTCCGCGAGGATGCCTATCCAGACTACAAAGCCAACCGTGCTTCGATGCCAGAGGACTTGGCGGCACAAATCGAACCCATCCATGCGGCTGTCGCGGCCCTGGGGTGGCCAGTGATCGGTGTTCCAGGTGTTGAGGCCGACGACGTGATCGGCACGTTATCCGTGTTGGCCCAGGCACATGGCCTTGAGACCATCATCTCCACAGGTGACAAAGACTTGGCGCAATTGGTCACCCCACACTGCACGCTGGTCAACACGATGAATTCAGAAAAACTGGACCCAGAAGGCGTCAAGGTCAAGTTTGGTGTGCCTCCAGAGCGTATCGTGGATTACTTGATGCTCGTGGGTGACACCGTTGACAATATCCCGGGTGTGACAAAGGTGGGTCCCAAAACCGCTGTTAAATGGCTCCAAGCGTACGGTAGCGTTGAGAACTTGGTGGCCCACGTTGACGAAATCAATGGCGCCGTTGGTAATAATCTCAAAGAAGCACTCGATCAATTTGAATTAACACGTCATTTACTGACCATCAAAACGAATTGCGACCTGCCCGAGGACGCCAAGGACATTGAGCACTTGCTGCCCAAGCCCAAAGACACGGACACCTTGGTACAACTGTATGAGCGTTATGGTTTTAGAACGTGGTTGCGTGAGTTGACCGGGGACTCAGCGCGCATTCCAACTGGGGATGCGCGTATTGCCCAAGTCGGTAACAACGCCGAGACCACAGAAGCGATGCAAGCGGTACAGGCGCCTACCGTTGAGAAACTCGACTATGAGACTGTGCTGACGATGACGCATGCACAGGCCTGGCTCGACGAGGTTCAAGCCGCTGACGTGGTGGCCTTAGACACAGAAACCACGTCTCTTAACCCGTTACAAGCTCGACTGGTGGGTTTTTCCTTATGCGTGGCACCCGGCAGGGCTTGTTACATCCCTTTGGCTCACCGAGGGACCGAAGCCGTCGAACAGTTGGATAAAGAGGCGGTCCTTGCGCTGTTTAAGCCCTGGATCGAGTCTGCCGAGCCAACCAAACTTCTGCATCATGCGAAGTATGACGCGCATGTGTTCGCCAACGAGGGGTTGCAGTTGCGCGGGGTGGCGCATGACACGATGTTGCAGGCTTACGTGCTCGAATCGCACCGCAGCGTTGCCTTGGCCGAGTTATCACACCGCTGGTTGGGACAGCGGGGCGTCACTTACGAACAATTATGCGGCAAGGGGGCTCATCAAATCGGTTTCGATGAAGTCGCCGTTGACAAAGCCAGTCATTACGCGTGCGAAGATGCCGACTTTACGGCTAGGCTCCATCAGATGCTGTATCCCCAAGTGGTGGCTGAAGACGATTTGAAGCGCATTTATGAGCTCGAGATCGCGGCCAGTGACGTCTTGTTCCTTATCGAACGTGAGGGTGTGCACATCGATGCCAAAGAGCTCAACCGACAAAGTCACGAGATTGGAGAAAAACTACTCGCGCTCGAAAGCAAGGCGCATGAGCTAGCGGGTCAGCCGTTTAATTTGAACTCCCCTAAGCAGCTTGGCGAGATTCTGTTCAATGAAATGCAGCTCCCGGTGGTCCGCAAGACGGCGAGTGGGGCGCCTTCAACTGATGAAGAGGTTTTGACGAAGCTGGCGCAAGATTATCCGTTACCCAAAGTGCTGCTGGAATATCGCGGGCTAGCCAAACTCAAGTCGACTTATACGGACAAGTTACCCAGAATGGTGAATGCGACCACTGGACGTGTCCACACGCACTATGCCCAAGCCGCGGTCATCACAGGACGCTTGTCATCTTCTGAGCCGAATCTGCAAAACATTCCCATTCGGACAGAGGAGGGCCGACGTATTAGACGCGCCTTCATACCAAGACAAAAAGACGGTCAAATTGTTTCGGCGGATTACTCTCAGATTGAACTGCGCGTCATGGCCCATGTCTCTGGCGACAAGGGATTGAGAGACGCCTTCGCCAAAGGGGAAGATATCCACAAGGCAACAGCAGCCGAAGTGTTCGGTGTGTCGGTCGACGAGGTCAACAGTGACCAGCGACGCACAGCAAAAACCATCAACTTTGGCCTCATCTATGGGATGGGTGCGCATGGTTTGGCGTCTAACCTCGGGATCAGCCGCGATGCCGCCCAAACCTATATTGACCGATATTTTGCTCGCTATCCTGGGGTCGCGTCGTATATGGCTGCCACTAAAACCCTTGCCCACGAACAAGGGTTTGTTAAGACGGTGTTTGGTCGACGTCTGTGGCTGCCCGACATTAACGCTGGCGGCGCCCGGCGTGCGGGTGCCGAGCGGGCAGCCATCAACGCGCCCATGCAAGGTACCGCTGCTGATTTGATAAAAATGGCCATGGTGTCTACCGAGCGCTGGATTCAAACAGAAGGTTTGCAGAGTCGCTTGGTCATGCAGGTACACGACGAATTGGTCTTAGATGTCGTTGCCGATGAACTGGCATTGGTGTGTGAGAATTTGCCGAATCTAATGTGCGAGGTCGCTCAATTGAGTGTGCCATTGCTTGCTGAGGTTGGTCAGGGTGATAATTGGGAGCAAGCGCATTGAACAAAGACCATGCGTTTGCACCATGGCCTTAGATCGCGGGTCACAAAATTTTAGGGGGCTTGACCATGTCAGAACAAAAAAACCTGCCCATCAAAACGCCCACCACGGGCTTGAAGATAGCTTGGACCATCGTGCCCGTTGCCTCTGAAAGCATGCCAGCGTACTACGCCATGCCAGAGCAACCGGGACCATTCCCGGTGATCTTGGTCGCACAAGAAATATTTGGCGTGCATGAGCATATTCAAGACGTCTGTCGACGTTTTGCGCGCGAGGGCTTTCTGGCTATTGCACCGGCGTTGTATTTCCGACAAGGCGATCCAAGTGCCTACACGGAGAATGCGCAGATCGTGAGTGACATTGTCAGTCAGGTTCCTGACGATCAAGTGCTCGAAGATTTGGATGCTTGTTTGGTTTGGGCCGGTTTGCATGGGGGTAATTTGGCGCAAGTCTGTATCACTGGATTCTGTTGGGGCGGCAGAATAACGTGGCGTTACGCCGCCCACCAGCCCATGTTAAGTGCTGCCGTGGCCTGGTATGGGCGGCTCAAGATGGGCCATGGCGCTATCCACACCGTCCATCCGCTTGATGTCACCGAACGCTTGCAGACCCCTGTCTTAGGGTTATACGGCGAGAAAGACGCTGGTATTCCGTTGGCGGACGTCAAGCAAATGCAAAAAGCATTGGCTGCGGGCAATGAGTACGCTGTGCAAAGTGAGATCAAAGTCTATGCGGATGCTGATCACGCTTTTTTTGCGGATTACCGACCCACCTACCAATCCAAAGCAGCCAAAGACGGTTGGCAGCGCTGTCTCGCCTGGTTTCGCTCGCATCTGCCGCAAAACTAGCGCCTAAATTGAGCGCTAGTCGCTAGTTAGCCACAGAATCACAGGTTTTGTAGAGCCTCTATGCGCTGTTCGATCGGTGGGTGAGTGGCAAATAAAGCACCAATGCCTTTGCCTCCACTGATACCGGAAGCCTCGAAGCTGCGTGGCAGTTCTCCCGGCGTTAAATTGCCCAAACGCGCAAGGGCCTTAATCATCGGCTCTCTGGCTTGCAGGAGTCTGGCTGAACCCTCGTCGGCCCTAAATTCGCGTTGTCTTGAAAACCAAGCCACGATGATGCTTGCCAAAATACCGAAAATAATTTCGGAAATAATAACCGCAACGAAATAGCCAATGCCTAGTCCACGGTCATTTTTAAGAATCACTCGATCGACGAAGTAGCCCACAATACGCGCAAAGAAAACCACAAAGGTGTTCAAAACGCCCTGAATTAAAGTGAGGGTGACCATGTCCCCATTGGCAATGTGAGCCACCTCATGACCCAGCACTGCTTTGACTTCTTCCTCGGTCATGCTTTGCAGCAAGCCGGTGGAAACAGCAACCAAAGCGCTATTTTTAAAGGCGCCGGTCGCAAAAGCATTCGGTGCGCCTTCATAGATCGCGACCTCAGGCCGGCCAATCTGTGCCCGATCGGCCAAATCATGCACTGTGTTTATTAACCAAGTCTCACGCGATCCGCCGGGTGCTTCCGGATCAATCACCTTCGCCTTGGTCGTAAATTTGGCAATCGGTTTGCTAATGAGAAGTGAAATAAAGGCGCCACCAAATCCGATGATGGCTGAAAAGATCAGCAGCATCTGGATATCAAGACCTTGAGGCGTCAAAAATCGATTAGCCCCGGTGATATTGAGGATGATCCCGAGCACAATCAAGATGGCTAGGTTGGTGCCAAGAAAAAGGGCGATTCGTTTCATGATGAGTCTTAGGAATGGGTTAGACAGAAATCAAGAATGCAGAAATAACACCGGCATATTAGACGAGAAAAATAAGACCGTCTCAACAATAATCTGACAAGGTTATTCTTAGGGTATCAAATGTTAGGAGTGCTCGAACGAGCACCACTTCAGCTTCGGTTTGAAGAGGCCATCAATTGGTTGTACCAACCATGGAAATGGCGCATGCCATCTTCCATGGGTGACTGGTAGGGTCCGACTTCAATGTCACCTCGGTCGTAAAGCGCTTTGCGACCGGCATCCATACGCTCGGCGATTTCGTCATCCTCGACCGCCGTTTCCATATAAGCGGCACGTTGCGCTTCGACAAACTCCCGTTCAAACGATGCGATTTCCTCTGGATAGTAGAACTCCACCACGTTGACGGTTTCTTGTGGTGAAACTGGATATAGGGTGGAGAGAACCAGAACGTGAGGGTATAGCTCAATCATATGGGTTGGATAGTAAGTTACCCAAATCGCACCAAAATCAGGTGCTTGGCCTTGGCGAAAGCTCAGCAATTTCTCGTGCCAAACTTTGTAGGCTGCCGTACCCGGCTGAGATAAGGCTTTGTGAACACCAACCCGTTGCACGCTATGAAAGGGTGCAAATTCCCACGCCAAGTCATTACAGGTCACAAAACGACCGAGACCCGGGTGGAACGTGTCGACGTGATAATCCTCAAGATAGACTTCAATAAAGGTTTTCCAGTTGTAACGGCAGTTGTGGACTTCAACATGGTCAAGCACGTAGTCAGAAAAATCGAATTCTGGGCGCTCAAACAAGCCAGTTAAGTCTTGGGCAGGGTCTCGTCCACCTTCAAAAAGCAAGCCGTGGCAACGACTTAGCGGATAACGCTGCAAATTCATGCAGGGTGTCTCGGGGAAGTGAGGTGCACCCAAAAGCTCGCCTTGGTCGGTGTATGTCCAGCGGTGTAGAGGACAAACGATATTGCCGCCAGACGGCGCCAAGTTGCCTGCGAGATTTCGCGCACCCGTGACATCACCCGTTTCACCGCCCAACATAATGGCCTGTCGGTGTCGGCAAACGTTTGACAGTAACTTGATACCTTCTTGGGTATTGACCAAAACACGACCATTGCCTTCTTGCGCCAACGTGCGCCAATCACCGGTGTTTGGGACGCCTTTCTCATGGCCCACGTACTGACAGGCCTGCTCGAAAATGAGTTTTTTCTCCAGCGCCAGTACATCTGTATCGAAGTACTGCTTGGGTGAAAGTTGCGTCAGCGCGGGTGTGACTTGCGCTGCTTGCCCCCGGTCGGCCATGGTTCCCTCCGCAAAGATAAAAAGAGCCAGAACGAATAAACCTTCTG
Source organism: Burkholderiaceae bacterium (assembly GCA_965656505.1). GTDB lineage: Bacteria > Pseudomonadota > Gammaproteobacteria > Burkholderiales > Burkholderiaceae_B > Algicoccus. The sequence goes on from CBFHKV010000023.1 coordinate 24,331, forward strand.
GCGCGAAGAAGCAAATCATTTCAGCCGGATACTTCCGCCTGAGCAAAAATTGTACCCGAACCGGTGATGCCTAAACGGTGTATCCACTACAATGGGAGCGATGTCACATTTGTAACTTGTCCGTCAGGAGCCTGTGTTGGCGACCAGCAAAAAAAAGATAGAAGCCCCCGCTGTTGATTTACCCGAAGCTTTCGAGGCGGCGATGGCCGAGCTTGAAGGCATCGTGGCAAAAATGGAGCGAGGCGATATGTCATTAGAGGATTCCCTGGCGGCCTACCAGCGAGGCGTTGCCCTGACGCGGCTGTGTCAAGAGCGACTGGCTAACGCCGAACAACGCGTGCAAGTGTTGTCCGGTGAGTTGCTTAAACCACTTGACGCGGCTTCGGATGATCGTGGAGACCTTTCAACGTCATGAATCTGGACGAGCGTCATTCGGCGTTTGGTGAATGGTTGGCCGCACATGCGACGCGTGTTGAGCGCGCGCTTGAAACGCTATTACCACCGGCTGATTTGTCACCAGCGCCTTTGCATGAAGCCATGCGTTGGGCTGCCCTAGGTGGCGGCAAGCGCATCCGGGCTTGCCTGGTGTATGCCTCTGCCCAAGCTTGCCAGTCCCACACGGATGCCGTGTCGCGACAGGCGCTCGACTTGGCAGCCGCGGCTGTGGAAGTCATACATGCGTATTCCCTCGTGCATGACGACTTGCCCTGTATGGACGATGATGCTTTGCGGCGCGGCAAGCCATCAACCCATGCCAAGTTTGGCGAAGCGATCGCGTTGTTAGCGGGCGATGCCATGCAGCCGCTAGCGTTCAAGTGGCTGTCTGAAATGCCGATATCGCCCGCATTGTCCGTTCAAGCCACGCACACGCTTGCTCAAGCGATCGGCAGTGATGGTATGGCTGGCGGCCAAGCCATTGATTTGTTGAGTACAGGCTTGCTCATGCATGAGAAAGATCTCGCCTCGATGCATGCTCGTAAGACGGGGGCCCTATTGTCGGCTAGTGCCCAGTTGGGTGCCATGGTTGTCGGTGCAGATTCTAAGCATCGTAGCGCTTTAAGACAGTATGCTGACGCTTTGGGCTTGGCATTCCAAGTGGTTGATGACGTGCTAGACGCCACGGAATCGTCTGAAACACTTGGCAAAACCGCGGGTAAGGATGAGGCTCAAGACAAAGCAACTTATGTGACCTTGTTAGGGCTAGACCGAGCCCGTGCGTTGGCGCAGGACCTAGAGGCCCAAGCCTGCAAGGCTGTTAAGTCGTTTGGTACAAGTGGTCATTGTTTGGTCGATTTGGCCGGTTATGTGGTGCGGCGTGAGCACTAAGGAAATAATGATGTCTTATGGTCTTTTAGAGCAGATTGAGTCCCCGGAAAATTTGCGTTCGCTCGACAAGAGTCAACTGGTTCAGGTGGCCAACGAGCTACGCGCTTACATCTTGGACTCGGTGTCTAGGACGGGCGGACACCTGTCTTCAAATTTGGGTACTGTTGAGCTGACTACTGCGTTGCATTATGTGTTCAATACCCCCCATGATCGGATTGTTTGGGATGTTGGCCATCAGTCTTACCCCCACAAGATCCTGACAGGTCGGCGCGAGCGTATGGGTAGCTT
>CBFHKV010000024.1:0-18369 GCA_965656505.1 Burkholderiaceae bacterium
GACGGAAATTGCCGGTACCACCCGAGACAATGTCAAAGAAAGTTTCACGTTAGACGGTGTTCCCATTACCGTTGTTGACACCGCAGGGTTACGTGCTACCGAAGACCCCGTTGAAAAAATAGGCATAGAACGCAGTCTAAGGGCCGTGCAGGGCTGTGACTTGATTCTTGATATCGTTGACGCTCGCGACACGCAATCGGTATTGAACGCGTTTTGGAAAGACACACAGTCATTGAACAAGCCGGTGATTACCGTACATAACAAAATAGATTTATTAGATGTCGACAAGCGCCCAAAAAACAGAGTCGCGTCAGATAAATCAACAACCCGTCTTTATGTTTCTGCACGCAATCATCTTGGCTTAGATGCGCTTAAACAATCACTACTAGACTTTACTGGCCGTCGTCTCGGTGATAAATCACCATGGCTTGCCCGTGAACGGCATGTGATTGCCATTAAAGAAGCAAAAGCTCACTTACTAGTGGCACTGGATTGCGCCAGTAACGATGACACGATCTTGGATTTGATGGCCGAAGAACTTCGGTTATCTCATCAAGCGCTTGGAAGCATCACAGGGGAAATGAGCGCTGATGAACTATTAGGCAAAATTTTCTCAAGTTTTTGTATAGGAAAATAGCCTAATTTTGGCTTAATGACCGTCACTAGACTTGTGGATAACCGTGTGTGCAATCCTCTAGCAGAATGTTGATAGCTATGGTTCTTACTTGAATGTTAAAAGTTGTTCAACATTGTGCACTTTTTTAAACAAGGGTTATACACAAGGAAAATCAAACGTAACTTATTGATTTTAATGTAAAATAAATATTTACCCCCTTATCCACAGGGTGTATTATCCATTACTATCTATATATATAAAAGAAGTTAACAACTATAAGAAAAAGAACAGCGTGACTTGAAACTGAAAGTCGGTACAACTTTTTGAGAAAGACAACTGGTATCAAAAACATAGGTTAAGGGATATCGGATCGCGTAGAATGCCGAAGCTGTTTCGAAGCCTCTGTATTCCAAAATCGTTGGCTGTTTACTTCAAAGTCAAATTGATCTCTGTACAAGAGGATCTCCTAACCCGTATGGTCAAAGGATGGTAGCAGGCTGAATCTGCCTTGCTGTTGATCGTGAATCAACACGATATGTGTTGTTAAAACAGGTTAACGATAAAACACAACGCGGTTTTTTTATAAGTGGTTCTGGATAGATGGGTTCAAATCGGTGTTAACACAGTCATTGACTATGCGGGTGGTATTGGGTGGTTTGGCTGCATTGTTTGGTGCCGTTGTAGCTGAGTGGTTAAATATTCCACTCCCCTGGACGTTGGGCCCACTGATTTTGGTGGCAAGTTTAAAAGTTGCTTCTGCACCGATAGCGGGCACCAGGGCTTTGAAACACGCCGGACAATGGGTCATCGGTACTTCCATTGGTCTTTATTTCACTCCTGATATCTTGTCTTTGGTTATACGGCATTGGGGTGTGATTGCTATCGGGGTGCTTATCCCACTTTTGCTTAGCGCGTTTGGTACCTGGGTACTGTGGCATTTTGGCCGCACATCGATGAAAACAGCTTGGTTTTCGGCAGCTATAGGTGGTTCTAGTGAAATGAGTAATTTGGCAGAGCGATGGGGTGCGCGTGTAGATTTGGTTGCTAGTGCACACAGTTTGCGCATCTTGCTTGTAGTTATTGTCATACCATTTGCTTATCAGGTCCTTGACTTTCAAGGTTCAGATTTACGTGCTTTATCCATTGGATCTGGCTCTAGCACGGAATTGCTAATTCTTGTATCAGTGACTGTTGTAGTTGGTTTTTTATCTCAAAAGTATGATCTACCGAACGCGTGGGTCCTTGGTCCACTGTTGATTTCGCTATTCTTAACAGCAGGGTCTTTTGTCCATGTGGCGATGCCAGTTGAGGTTATAAAAGCAGGGCAACTACTTATTGGTTGGTCATTAGGCGATCGTTATAGGCCGGGTTTTTTCAAAACAGCTCCTCGCTTTTTAACCAGCGTTCTGATTTATACATTAGGTAGTTTGGTTATTGTGGGAGCCATTGGTTTTTTAGTTACGAAATTTAGCGACTTATCACTAGCAACGATTTGGTTGGGTTATGCGCCAGGTGGATTGGCAGAAATGGCAATCACTGCCAAAGTGTTGGCTCTAGGGGTCCCCTTGGTAACCGCTATGCAAGTGACACGGATGGTGTTCGTTGTGGTTGTTACCGGATGGTTTTACAATCTATTTGTCAGGCGCTTAGAAGAGCGCTTACCGTACCGGCCAGACTAAAATTAACAATAGGGTAGACCTGTTTAATGATTAACAGGTTATTCACAAACTATCCATTACTTATACACGGCTTACTCACAACGTGAATGCACGTGCATTTGTTTCACGTGGAACAATATAGTTTAGCCATTACTCTAGAAACTTACATGTTCCACGTGGAACCTTGTTGTTTACAAGAGAAACTGAAAGATATACACGGGCCTAATAAATCATGTCTTCCTTATACAAATTTGATGTCATTGTCATTGGTGGTGGTCACGCTGGCACCGAGGCCTGCTTAGCATCTGCCCGTCGTGGTGCACGAACATTGTTATTGACGCAAAACATCGATACTTTAGGCCAAATGTCTTGTAATCCTTCAATTGGTGGGATTGGCAAAGGACACTTGGTTAAGGAAATAGACGCTTTAGGTGGCGTAATGGCGATGGCAACAGATGCGGCTGGTATACAGTTCCGCATACTTAATCGTTCAAAAGGACCTGCAGTTAGAGCAACACGCGCACAAGCTGATCGTGTGCTTTACCGTAATGCCATAAGACAACAGCTTGAAAATCAATCAAACCTTCAGTTATTGCAACAATCTGTAGAAGACCTGATTGTAGAAGGCGATAAAGTTGTGGGCGTAAAAACTCAACTGGGTTTGCAATTTAGTGCTAAAGCAGTAGTTTTGACTGCGGGCACATTTTTAAATGGTTTGATACACGTTGGGTTAAAAAATTATGGGGCAGGAAGAGCTGGGGAACAACCTTCATCGTCATTAGCACAACGCTTAAAGGAACTACAGTTACCTCAGGGTCGATTGAAAACAGGTACACCACCTCGTATTGATGGCAATACGATTGATTTTTCAGTTTTGGAAGAACAGCCAGGTGATATTTCTCCCGTGCCGGTCTTTTCATTCTTGGGGAACAGCAACATGCACCCAGAACAAAAATCATGTTGGATAACTCATACAAATGAAAAAACACACGAGTTTATTCGAGCAGGACTCAGTCGCTCACCACTATATAGCGGTGTTATTGAAGGTATCGGTCCTCGTTACTGTCCTTCAATCGAGGACAAAGTACAAAGGTTTGCTGACAAAGTAAGCCACCAAATCTTTTTAGAGCCAGAAGGCCTAACAACGAGTGAAATTTATCCTAATGGTGTATCTACAAGCCTTCCTTATGATGTTCAGCTTGAAATCATCCATTCAATGAAAGGTCTTGAAAAAGCCCATATTGTGCGGCCGGGTTATGCTATTGAATATGACTATTTTGATCCGCGAGAATTAAAACCTTCTTTAGAAACCAAATCAATACAGGGTTTGTTCTTTGCTGGCCAAATTAATGGAACGACGGGTTACGAAGAGGCAGCAGCTCAAGGCTTGGTAGCGGGTGCAAATGCAGCTGCTGTTTCACGTGAAACATCGCTATTCATACCGACTAGAGATCAATCCTACCTTGGTGTCATGATTGATGATTTGGTTAGCAAAGGTGTTACGGAACCGTACCGCATGTTTACCTCCAGAGCCGAATATAGGTTAAGCCTTCGTGAAGACAACGCAGATCGGCGCTTAACCGACTTAGGTTACGAACTTGGTTTGGTTGACAAAACCCGTTGGCAAGCTTTTGACTCAAAACGCCAACAGGTCGATACCGAAGTAATGCGATTGAAGAAAGCGTGGTTACACCCATCCAAGGTATCAAAAGAAAGTGCCCTAACCGTTTTAGGGCAACCGATGGATCGTGAATATACCCTAGCAGATTTGTTGAAACGCCCTAAGATCACTTATGAAGACTTGCAAAAGTTGTCTCCCAATGACCCGGGCATTGGAAATGAAAGTTTGGATGACGAATACTTAAATGCACAGATCAAGGAACAAGTTGAGACGCTGATCAAATACGAAGGATATGTAAGGCGTCAAAGTGATGAAATAGAACGGCATAAAACCTTTGGCGATCAACCCATACCAACTGATATTAATTACATGTCAATTGACAGCCTTTCTGTGGAAGTGCGACAAAAACTGCAACATCATCGACCAATGTCAGTAGGTGATGCCTCTCGTTTGTCAGGTATTACGCCAGCAGCCGTAACGAATCTTTTAATTTATTTGAAAAAAACAGGACACCTACGTCCAAGAATCTCGCTGTGATGCTTAGTGGCACCATCACCACGGAAAACCAACTTTTGGTCGAAGCGGTAGAACGGGCTTTTGATTACTACAAGCTAGTTGCACCACCAAAAGCGGCTAAACAGCTAGTGAGCTATGTAGGGCTTATTCAAAAATGGAACCGCACATATAATTTGACGGCTATTAAAACGCCTCGAGAGATACTGACGCACCATATCTTTGACAGCCTTAGTGTTTTAAATGCAACGGATGCTTTCTTTGCAGAGCGAGATTTTATTACTCCCAAAGTACTTGATGTGGGTTCTGGGGCGGGATTGCCAGGCATAGTGATGGCCATTGTTAGACCCAATTATGTTGTGACCTGTGTGGATGCTGTCGAAAAAAAAGTATCATTCATACGTGCTGTCGCGACCGGATTAGTGTTACCCAATCTGTCGGCCATGCATGCGCGAATAGAATCACTGTCGCCAAACCATGCCAATTTGGTTATATCCCGGGCATTTGCTTCAATGGATGACTTTTTTTGTTTTGCTAGTCAGCATGTAGGGGTAAACGGTGCTTTGGTAGCCATGAAAGCGCGCCAGGTAGAAGCAGAGTTAAAAACATTAGGACCCGAAAAAACGACTGGATTTGTAACATCTATTCAAAAGTTAACTGTGCCTGATTTTGCCGCGAACCGGTGTTTGGTATGGTTAAAAAAGGAACAATAAAAAATGACGCAAACCACAGGTCCTAACGTACCAAAGGTTTTTTGTATTGCCAATCAAAAGGGCGGCGTAGGTAAAACCACAACAGCCATCAACCTAGCAGCTGCATTAGCAAAACAAGACCAAAAGGTATTGCTTGTTGACCTAGATCCCCAAGGCAATGCCACCATGGGCAGCGGTATTGATAAAACAACTGTGCCACATCATTTGTACAACGTATTGATTGGCGAAGTATCCATACCTAAAGCGACGGTATGGTCAGAAAGTGGCGGATACGATGTTTTGCCATCAAACCGCGAGCTATCTGGTGCAGAAATTGACTTGGTGAATTTGCCTGATCGCGAAAAACGTTTACAAAAGGCCATACTCGGTGTCGGCAACCAGTTTGACTACGTCTTGATCGATTGCCCACCAACACTTTCCTTGTTAACACTTAACGGATTTGCCGCTGCCAATGGCGTTATTATCCCGATGCAATGTGAGTATTTCGCGCTAGAAGGATTGTCGGATTTAGTCAATACGATTAAGCGGGTACACCGTAATATCAATCCACAACTGAATTTGATCGGTTTATTACGTGTAATGTTTGACTCACGTGTGACTCTTCAGCAACAAGTATCCGCACAGCTTGAAACACACTTCAAAGACAAAGTTTTTAAAGCAGTGATCCCGCGCAATGTTCGCTTGGCTGAAGCACCAAGTCACGGCATTCCGGGCGTCAACTACGACCGGTCATCACGAGGAGCCCTTGCTTACTTGGCTTTTGCTAAAGAGCTTATGGCACGAGTTGAGCGTGACGCTGTCCATCAGCAACAAACCTCGTAATCACAGAACAATAAAGAAAAAGGATTCCTTATGGCAACCAGATCAAAACGCCCGAAAGGCCTAGGCCGTGGCCTCGATGCATTGCTTGGGGCAGACACGGATTCGTTAGACCGTTTGGGACAAGGCAATGAAAAAGAAGCACAACCAACCCACTTATCGGTCAACCTGATAAAAGCCGGCAAGTACCAGCCTCGCAGCAATATGGAGACGGAAAGTATTAAAGCACTGGCCATCTCTATTGGCCAGCAAGGCATTATGCAACCCATCATTGTCCGAGCCATTGTGGACGATCAAGCCAGTTACGAGGTCATCGCAGGCGAAAGACGGCTAAGGGCTGCCAAGATAGCCGGCCTTGAGCAAGTGCCAGTCATCGTCAAGGCAGTGGATGACGAGCAAGCAGCCATCATGGCTTTGATTGAAAATATTCAGCGTGAAGACTTAAATCCTTTAGAGGAGGCTCGAGGATTGAAGCGCTTGCTCGACGAGTTCGCTTTAACGCACGAACAAATTGCCGAGTCTATTGGCCGATCGCGGTCGGCGACGAGTAACTTATTGAGATTGCTGAATTTGGCACCAACGGTTCAAGAAATGCTGCAGCGCAACAAAATTGACATGGGACATGCTCGCGCGTTACTGGCGCTAAGCCCCGCTGAACAAATACAGCTTGCTAATCAAATTGTGGCTAAGAATCTTTCCGTGCGTGAATCAGAACGACTCGTGAACAAGGGACAACAACCCCAATCTCCAAAAACAAAAAAAACCAATAAAACCACCCCAGATATTCAAAAAATGCAAAACGCCTTAGCAGACAGATTGGGCGCTGATGTCAAATTAAAAGCCACAAGCAATGGCAGCGGCCAATTAACACTTAAATTTCACGATTGGCAACAATTCCAAGGGCTTTTAGAAAAGCTCGCACTCAAAGACCTTATTGAATGATCAATCAAAAAAAATGGGTATAAGGATCGCGATACATCACCAAGCGGTCCATTAAGGCCGTTGGTTTGACAACATATAAAATAACCCTCATAATCTGCGGTTCTCTTGTGGAGGGGTGCCCGAGTGGTTAAAGGGGGCAGACTGTAAATCTGTTGGCTTACGCCTACGTTGGTTCGAATCCAACCCTCTCCACCAAAAGCTGTTGTGTAGGAATGAAATCGACCTAGCGGGTGTAGCTCAATGGTAGAGCAGAAGCCTTCCAAGCTTACGACGAGGGTTCGATTCCCTTCACCCGCTCCACACAAAGGATGCACAACAGCAGCAAGCGATTAGTAGAAGTTTTAGTTAGTGAAAGAAGTTAAAAAACAGTAGCTTATAAGCAGTATCTAATAAACGCAGTATCTAATAAACATCTAGTGCTCGACGTAAAAATCGGCTCATCGCCCATGTGGCTCAGTGGTAGAGCACTCCCTTGGTAAGGGAGAGGTCACGCGTTCGATCCGCGTCATGGGCACCAAAACAAGTCGCGGCTACAAGCAGCGATTTATTGAAAGTAGTCATAATTGTAGTCAAAACAGAAGTTAATACCCTACCAGCTTCCATACAGGTCCAGGAGTGAGTAATGGCAAAAGGCAAGTTTGAACGTACCAAGCCCCACGTAAACGTTGGCACGATTGGTCACGTGGATCATGGCAAGACGACGTTGACGGCGGCGATCACGACGGTGTTGTCGCGCAAGTTCGGTGGCGAGGCCAAGGGCTACGCGGCGATTGATGCCGCGCCCGAGGAGCGAGCACGCGGTATCACGATCAACACGGCACACGTGGAGTACGAGACAGAGGCACGTCACTACGCGCACGTGGATTGTCCGGGTCACGCCGATTACGTCAAGAACATGATCACCGGCGCGGCACAGATGGATGGTGCGATTTTGGTGGTGTCGGCCGCAGATGGCCCAATGCCGCAAACGCGCGAACACATTTTGTTGTCACGCCAGGTTGGCGTGCCATACATCGTGGTGTTTTTGAACAAAGCCGACATGGTTGATGACGCTGAGTTGTTGGAGCTCGTGGAGATGGAAGTACGCGAGTTGCTCTCGAAGTACGATTTCCCGGGCGATGACACACCGATCGTGACAGGCTCAGCGCTTAAGGCGTTAGAGGGCGATGCGGGTCCGTTGGGCGAAGAGGCGATCATCAAACTTGCCGAAGCGCTAGATACATATATTCCAACGCCAGAGCGAGCCATTGATGGCGCGTTTTTGATGCCCGTTGAAGATGTGTTCTCGATTTCTGGTCGTGGCACAGTGGTGACCGGCCGTATTGAGCGTGGCATTGTGAAGGTAGGCGAAGAGATTGAGATCATTGGCATACACGACACGCTGAAGACGACGTGCACGGGTGTGGAGATGTTTCGCAAGTTGCTAGACCAGGGTCAAGCGGGTGATAACGTGGGTATATTGCTGCGTGGCACCAAGCGTGAAGAGGTCGAGCGTGGTCAGGTGTTGGCTCAGCCAAAGTCGATTTTGCCGCACACCGAGTTCACCGCCGAGGTGTACATTTTGTCCAAAGAAGAAGGTGGTCGTCACACGCCGTTTTTCAATGGATATCGTCCGCAGTTTTACTTCCGTACGACGGACGTGACGGGCTCGATCGATTTGCCAGCCGATAAAGAGATGGTGTTGCCAGGTGATAACGTGGCGATGACGGTCAAGTTGATTGCGCCGATCGCCATGGAGGAGGGTCTGCGCTTTGCCATTCGCGAAGGCGGTCGTACCGTCGGCGCCGGCGTCGTCTCCTCAATCTTGAAGTAAACGCTCGGGGGCACCGAAAACAATAGTCTTCGGTGCCGTAACAATTGTTTGAGAGGTATAGGGGCATAGCTCAATTGGCAGAGCGTCGGTCTCCAAAACCGAAGGTTGGGGGTTCGAGGCCCTCTGCCCCTGCCACACAAACAAATTGCCTTTCTTCAGATATCGCCAAAATATAAGAGTTTTGCTTAATGTCCAATAACAGCGTTCAAACCGTTACCAGCATGACCGACCGCATTAAATTGTTGTTGGCCGTTTTGGTTATTGTGGCGGGGATTGTCGCATTCTCCGTATTGGAAGCACAACTGGCGGCACCCGTACGTGTGGCTATCTTTATTGTCGCTTTGTTGGCTGGCGCCGGCATCGCAGCCATTAGTGAGCCCGGACGTCGTTTTCTGGGATTTGCGCAAGACTCGTACTATGAAGTTCGAAAGGTCGTTTGGCCCACTCGCAAAGAAACCATCCAAATGACAGGCATCGTGTTTGCCTTCGTTACGGTGATGGGCATCTTCTTGTGGTTGCTTGATAAGAGCTTAGAATGGGTGTTGTACAGTGCGGTGCTGGGCTGGAAATAACAGGGACTAACGATGAGCAAGCAATGGTACGTTGTCCATGTTTATTCTGGCATGGAAAAAAGTGTTTTGAAAGCAATGTTGGAACGCATTGAGCGAGCTGCATTGCAAACTTCTTTCGGTCGAATTCTCGTGCCGTCTGAGGAAGTGGTTGAAATGAAAGGTGGTCAAAAGTCGATCAGTGAACGTCGAATTTTCCCCGGTTATGTTCTTGTTGAAATGGAGCTAACTGATGAGACTTGGCATTTGATCAAGAACATTCCACGCGTGACGGGCTTCCTTGGTGGGTCGGGTAACCGACCAACCCCGATTTCTGAAAAGGAAGTCGACAAGATCATGTCCCAGATGGAAGAAGGGGTTGAAAAGCCAAGACCCAAAGTTCTGTTTGAAGTGGGTGAAATGGTGCGGGTCAAAGATGGACCATTCGCTGACTTTAATGGCAACGTTGAAGAAGTTAACTATGAAAAAAGTAAGGTACGTGTAGCGGTTACCATTTTTGGTCGTTCCACGCCTGTTGAGTTAGATTTTAGCCAAGTCGAAAAGACTTGATCGTAAAACCGGGGAGTGATTTTTTTGAAAATCACGTTAGCACCCATAAGGAGTAAAACATGGCGAAGAAAATCGTCGGCTTCATCAAGCTGCAAGTGCCAGCTGGTAAAGCCAACCCGTCCCCCCCCATTGGCCCAGCGCTCGGTCAGCGTGGCTTAAACATCATGGAATTCTGCAAGGCATTCAATGCCAAAACGCAAAATCTCGAGCCAGGTCTGCCAATACCGGTGGTTATAACGGCATTTGCAGATAATAGCTTCACATTCATCATGAAGACGCCACCCGCGTCAACATTGATCAAGAAAGCGCTTGGGCTGTCCAAAGGATCTGCCCGGCCACATACGGATAAGGTCGGCACTTTGACACGCGAGCAAGCGGAAGAAATTGCAAAGACAAAGACCCCCGATTTGACCGCTAGCGATCTAGACGCTGCTGTACGAACTGTTGCTGGCAGTGCTCGAAGCATGGGCATTACGGTTGAGGGAGTCTGACATGGCTAAAATATCTAAGCGAATGGCCGCTGTCGAAGCCAAAATTGACCGCAACAAATTCTACGCTGCCACTGAGGCACTAAGTTTGGTGAAAGAGTGCGCCACTGCTAAGTTTGATGAATCCATTGATGTCGCCGTTCAATTGGGAATTGACCCAAAGAAATCGGATCAATTGGTTCGTGGTGCTGTGGTGCTGCCCGCGGGTACAGGTAAGACATTGCGTATCGCGGTCTTTGCCCAAGGCGAAAAAGCACAACAAGCCACTGAGGCGGGTGCGGATATTGTCGGCATGGAAGACTTGGCCGAACAAATCAAAGGTGGAAACATAAATTTTGACGTCGTGATTGCCTCACCTGATGCCATGCGAGTCGTTGGTGCTCTGGGCCAAGTTCTGGGTCCACGTGGATTGATGCCAAATCCTAAGGTGGGCACGGTGACACCCGATGTGGCGCAGGCCGTAAAAAATGCCAAAGCGGGCCAAGTGCAATACAGAACAGATAAAGCCGGCATTGTGCATGCAACAATTGGCCGCGCTTCTTTTGAGGTAAGTCAGCTGCAAAGTAATCTGGCGGCATTGGTAGATGCGTTAAACAAAGCTCGTCCAAGCGCAGCCAAAGGTGTGTATTTGCGCAAATGTGCTGTGTCATCAACCATGGGCGGTGGTGCCCGTGTTGAAGTGTCCTCATTAACAGCGCCTGCGTCATCGTAGACGTTGTAGTAACAAACTTTGGGCTGTACCTCGCTGCATAACTAACAGCTCGGTACTGCTGTCAAAGACCGCTGGAGTGTGAAGGTCGTCATGGCCAACACCCTTAAAACCGGAAACGGATCCAGCGCAGACGGCGTCCATGGAAGATTTCTTAAAGAACTCGACCAGGTGCGCCGCGTTCGGCCGATACAGGGACTGGTCCCCGTATCATTTGATGGAGTGTTCTAACCGTGAGTCTCAATCGTAAAGAAAAAGCGATTGTCATCGAGGAAGTTACCGCCCAAGTTGCGGGAGCTCAATCGATTGTCGTCGCAGAGTATCGTGGTTTGGACGTTGCTTCCGTCACCGTACTGCGCAAAACTGCGCGCGAGTCAGGCGTTTACCTGCGTGTTTTGAAAAACACGTTGGTGCGCCGTGCGCTGGCCAATACGCCTTATGAAGGTTTATCGGCGCAACTGACGGGACCACTGATCTACGCGATCAGCTCAGATCCCGTTGGTGCAGCAAAAGTGTTAGCCAATTTCGGTAAAGAAAATGACAAATTAGTGATCAAGGCAGGTGCCTTACCCTCTGTTGCACTCGATGCCGCTGGGGTTAAGGCGTTGGCAACCATGCCATCACGCGAGGAGTTGTTATCGAAGTTGCTTGGCACCATGCAAGCACCCGTTTCGCAGTTTGTTCGTACGCTCAATGAAGTACCAACCAAGTTTGTGCGAGGCCTAGCGGCTATGCGCGATCAAAAACAATCGGCGTAAGTTCAGGCCTTTTGGGTTGGTATTGACGGTAACGATATCCAATACCTGGTTAATTGATAAATTTTGGAGTTCATAAATGAGTAAAGCCGAAATCCTAGACGCCATTGCCGGTTTAACCGTGCTTGAGTTGTCTGAGCTAATCACAGAAATGGAAGAGAAGTTTGGCGTGTCGGCCACAGCAGCTGCTGTAGCCGTTGCTGCGCCTGCCGGTGCTGCCGGTGGTGCTGCCGCTGAAGAAAAGACCGAGTTTGATGTTGTGTTGGCCGAGGTCGGCTCCAACAAAGTCAGCGTGATTAAGGCAGTTCGTGAATTGACCGGTTTGGGCTTAAAAGAAGCCAAGGACCTGGTTGACGGCGCACCTAAGGCAATCAAAGAAGGCGTTGATAAAGCCGAAGCTGAAGAAATGAAGAAGAAGTTGGAAGAAGCAGGCGCTAAAGCCGAGCTGAAGTAATTCGTTTAAGACGCTGCCCGGAGATGCCGAATGGTTTCTCCGGGTTTTGCGCCTTCAGGAAAGCGAAGTCGGCAACAGATGGTCTAGTTTGCTTTCCTGAAGTCGTATACCCCCGGGCCGTGGTTAACGGCCCCTGAACCTCGAGTCGGAGTGCTCATGCCTTACTCGTTCACCGAAAAAAAGCGCATCCGCAAAAGCTTTGCTAAGCGTGAAGACGTGCAGGACGTGCCTTTTCTATTAGCAACACAGCTGCAATCCTATTTAACGTTCCTGCAAGCAGATTCTCAGCCCTCGGCTAGACAACCCGAAGGCTTGCAAGCTGCTTTTTCATCAATTTTTCCAATCGTCAGCCATAACCAGATGGCCCGATTGGAATTCGTTAGTTATTCACTGGGCGAGCCCGTTTTTGATGTCAAAGAATGTCAATTACGCGGCTTAACCTATGCCTCTCCACTGCGTGCAAAAGTGCGTCTGGTGTTGATGGATAGGGAGGTCAGTAAACCGACGGTGAAAGAGATCAAAGAGCAGGAAGTCTACATGGGCGAAATGCCCTTGATGACAAGTACCGGTTCTTTTGTGATCAACGGCACTGAACGTGTCATTGTTTCCCAGTTGCATCGATCACCTGGCGTGTTCTTTGAACACGACCGTGGCAAAACCCACAGTTCTGGCAAATTACTGTTTTCTGCCCGAGTCATCCCTTACCGTGGCTCGTGGCTAGACTTCGAGTTTGACCCGAAAGACATTTTGTTTTTCCGAGTTGATCGTCGTCGCAAAATGCCGGTGTCGATTTTGCTGAAAGCCATCGGCATGTCATCAGAATCCATTTTGGCCAACTTCTTCGAGTTTGATCAGTTTGAGATGCAAACCGAAGGGGCATACATCGACTTTGTGCCTGAGCGCTGGAAAGGCGAGATGGCCCGGTTCGATATCACCGACAAAAAAGGCACTGTCCTTGTCGAAAAGGACAAGCGCATCAATGCCAAACATTTGCGTGATATCGCTACGGCGAAAGTCACGAGAATTTCCGTGCCTGACGATTTCCTCGTTGGTCGGATTCTGGCCACAAAAATTGTCGATACAGAAACAGGCGAACTGGTTGCTGCGGCAAACGACGAGATTACCGAAGGCATGCTAGAGGCGATTCGTGCGGCAGGCATTCAGCAAATCCAAACGCTGTTCACCAATGACCTTGACCGCGGCCCCTACATCTCTCAAACATTGCGCACCGATGAAACAGCAGATGCCATGGCAGCCAAGGTTGCCATTTATCGCATGATGCGACCCGGTGAGCCACCTACCGAAGACGCTGTCGAGGCGCTGTTCCAACGTCTTTTCTACAATGAAGACAGCTACGACTTGTCTCGCGTTGGTCGCATGAAGGTCAACAGCCGCTTAGGTCGCGGTGAAGACATCACGGGTCCTATGACCCTCACCAATGAAGATATCTTAGAGGCCATCAAGATTTTGGTGCAGTTGCGCAATGGTCATGGTCATATTGATGACATCGACCACTTGGGTAACCGTCGTGTGCGTTGTGTTGGCGAACTCGCAGAAAATCAATTTAGGGCAGGTTTGGTGCGGGTTGAGCGCGCTGTTAAAGAGCGCCTTGGCCAAGCTGAAACCGAAAATCTGATGCCCCATGATTTGATTAACTCTAAGCCCATTTCAGCGGCGATCAAAGAGTTCTTCGGATCGAGCCAGTTGTCGCAATTTATGGACCAAACCAACCCATTGTCTGAGATTACGCACAAGCGTCGTGTCTCCGCGTTGGGGCCCGGCGGCTTGACACGCGAGCGGGCTGGTTTTGAGGTGCGTGACGTGCACCCAACCCATTACGGTCGAGTGTGTCCGATTGAGACGCCCGAAGGGCCAAACATTGGCTTGATCAACTCAATGGCGTTGTATGCGCGATTAAATGAATATGGCTTCCTTGAGACACCCTATCGAAAAGTCGAGAATAGCCAAGTTACGCAAGAAATTGAGTATCTCTCGGCCATTGAAGAAAGTAATTTTGTCATTGCGCAAGCGAACGCACAGCTGAGCGAAACAGGCGTGTTTGTTGACGACTTGGTGGCATGCCGTCAAGCGGGTGAAACGCTACTGACAGCACCGGCGAACATCAACTACATGGATGTGGCGCCTTCACAGATTGTCTCTGTGGCGGCTTCGTTGATTCCGTTTTTGGAGCACGACGACGCAAACCGGGCCTTGATGGGTGCGAACATGCAAAGACAAGCCGTTCCTTGCTTGCGGCCAGAGAAGTCTCTTGTTGGCACAGGTATTGAACGAACCGTCGCGGTTGACTCAGGCACAACGGTACAAGCCTTGCGTAGCGGGATCATTGATCACGTAGATGCTGACCGTATTGTGATTCGTGTCAACGATGATGAGAACGTTGTTGGTGAAGTCGGGGTTGATATCTACAACTTGATCAAATACACCCGATCAAACCAGAACACCAACATCAACCAGCGGCCTATCGTTGGTCGTGGCGATAAGGTTGCCAAGGGCGACGTGATTGCGGACGGGGCGTCAACAGACTTAGGCGAACTGGCCTTGGGTCAAAACATGTTGATCGCGTTTATGCCTTGGAACGGTTATAACTTCGAGGACTCTATCCTACTATCTGAGCGCGTTGTATCGGACGATCGCTACACATCCATTCATATCGAAGAATTGACCGTTGTTGCGCGTGATACAAAGCTAGGGCCTGAAGAAATTACTCGGGACATCAGCAACTTAGCGGAAACACAGCTGAATCGTTTGGATGAATCGGGCATTGTGCATATTGGTGCGGAAGTCCGTGCTGATGACGTGCTTGTCGGTAAAGTGACGCCCAAAGGCGAAACGCAACTGACGTCCGAGGAAAAGTTGTTGCGCGCTATTTTTGGTGAAAAAGCATCAGACGTAAAAGACACATCGCTACGAGTCTCTTCTGGCATGGTCGGTACGGTCATTGATGTGCAAGTTTTCACGAGAGAGGGCATTGTTCGCGACAAGCGGGCTCAATCAATCATTGATGATGAGCTTCGTCGTTTTAGGCTTGATTTGAACGATCAATTGCGAATTGTCGAGAACGACACGTTTGATCGTATTGAAAAGATGCTCAATGGCAAGTCAGTCAATGGCGGTCCGCGTAAGCTGGCCAAAGGAAGCACCATTTCAAAAGAGTATCTGGCCGAACTGGACCGTTGGCAGTGGTTTGATATTCGTTTGACTGACGAAGAGTTTGCGTTGGTTTTGGAGCAAGCCAAAGAGTCGCTCGAGGCAAAGCGCCATCAGTTTGATTTGGCTTTTGAAGAAAAGCGTAAAAAGCTGACCCAAGGTGACGAGTTGCCACCTGGTGTGCTCAAAATGATTAAGGTCTATCTGGCGGTCAAACGGCGCTTGCAGCCAGGCGACAAAATGGCGGGCCGTCACGGTAACAAGGGCGTTGTTTCTCGTATTGTGCCCGTTGAAGACATGCCTCACATGGCTGACGGCACGCCCGTTGATATCGTATTGAACCCTCTCGGGGTGCCATCACGCATGAACGTGGGCCAAGTCCTTGAGGTTCACCTCGGATGGGCTGCCAAAGGTCTGGGCAAACGCATCGAAGATATGATGCGCGACGAGAAGAAAATACAAATCAAGGCATTACGCCAATATATTGATCGCATTTACAACGAAACAGGCGCGGGTGCCCAAATCTCTAGTTTGAAAGACGATGAGCTGTTGGAGTTGGCAAGCAACCTCAAAAATGGTGTGCCATTCGCCACCCCTGTTTTTGATGGGGCGGCCGAATCTGAAATCGCAAAAATGCTGGAGATGGCATACCCAGAAGACATTGCGAAAACGATGGGATTAACCGAAAGCCGCACCCAAGCTTGGTTGATCGATGGACGTACTGGTGACCAGTTCGAAAGACCAGTGACCGTTGGGTATATGCACTATCTGAAACTTCACCACTTGGTTGATGACAAGATGCATGCTCGTTCAACGGGACCCTATTCCTTGGTCACGCAGCAGCCTCTCGGTGGTAAAGCCCAGTTTGGTGGTCAGCGATTTGGTGAAATGGAAGTGTGGGCACTCGAGGCTTACGGTGCTTCCTATACCTTACAAGAAATGTTGACGGTTAAGTCCGATGACATTAGCGGCCGCACCAAACTTTACGAAAACATTGTCAAAGGCGATCACACAATCGAAGCCGGCATGCCGGAATCGTTTAATGTGCTGGTTAAAGAGATTCGCTCTCTTGCCCTAGACATGGATTTGGAGCGTAAATAAATGAAAGCGCTACTCGACCTATTTAAGCAAGTCACCCAAGATGAGCAATTTGATGCCATCAAAATCGGCATTGCATCGCCAGAGAAGATTCGGTCTTGGTCATACGGGGAAGTTCGCAAGCCCGAAACCATTAACTACCGTACCTTCAAGCCAGAGCGCGATGGTCTGTTTTGTGCCAAGATTTTTGGTCCGATCAAAGACTACGAGTGCTTGTGCGGCAAATACAAGCGACTCAAGCACCGCGGCGTTATTTGTGAAAAGTGCGGCGTAGAAGTCACTGTTGCCAAGGTGCGCCGTGAACGCATGGGCCATATCGAGCTCGCGAGTCCGGTGGCTCATATTTGGTTCTTAAAGAGCCTGCCTTCGCGTTTGGGTATGGTTTTAGACATGACTTTGCGTGATATTGAGCGGGTCTTGTATTTTGAAGCATGGTGTGTGATTGAGCCAGGCATGACACCACTTAAGCGTGGTCAGATCATGTCGGATGACGACTTTTTGGCTAAAACCGAAGAGTACGGCGATGAGTTCAAAGCACTCATGGGTGCCGAGGCCGTGCGTGAATTGCTACGCACAATCGATATAGATCGGGACGTTGAGACCTTACGCGCAGAGCTTAAAGCCACATCGTCAGACGCCAAAATCAAGAAGATTTCCAAGCGTCTTAAGGTATTGGAAGGTTTCCAAAAGTCAGGTATCAAGCCCGACTGGATGGTGATGGAGGTCCTGCCTGTATTGCCACCGGACTTGCGTCCTTTGGTGCCGCTTGATGGTGGACGTTTCGCCACTTCCGACCTAAACGATTTGTACCGTCGAGTTATTAACCGTAACAACCGCTTAAAGCGCTTGTTAGAGTTGAAAGCGCCTGAAATCATCTTGCGCAATGAAAAGCGAATGTTGCAAGAGTCCGTGGATTCGTTGCTTGACAACGGTCGCCGGGGCAAAGCGATGACAGGCGCCAATAAGCGTCAACTCAAGTCCTTGTCAGACATGATCAAGGGTAAGAGTGGTCGCTTCCGTCAAAACTTGCTGGGCAAGCGAGTCGACTACTCTGGTCGTTCGGTTATTGTTGTTGGCCCTACGCTGAAGCTTCATCAATGCGGCCTTCCAAAATTGATGGCCTTGGAACTGTTCAAACCATTTATTTTCAATCGGTTGGAAATGATGGGATTGGCAACAACCATCAAAGCAGCCAAAAAGCTTGTAGAAAGCCAAGAGCCGGTTGTGTGGGACATTCTGGAAGAGGTCATCCGAGAGCACCCTGTGATGCTCAACCGAGCACCAACCTTGCACCGATTGGGCATTCAGGCTTTTGAGCCCGTCTTAATTGAAGGCAAAGCCATTCAGTTGCACCCACTGGTCTGCGCTGCTTTCAACGCCGACTTCGATGGCGATCAAATGGCTGTGCACGTGCCATTATCGCTAGAAGCCCAAGTTGAAGCTCGCACATTGATGCTTGCCTCCAACAACGTTTTGTTCCCAGCGAACGGTGAGCCTTCCATTGTGCCGTCACAAGATATCGTGCTTGGACTTTACTATGCGACAAGGTCGAGCGTGAACGGCAAAGGTGAAGGCATGTTCTTTGCTGACGTCGCAGAGGCACAGCGCGCTTACGACAACAAGCAAGTTGAATTGCAAAGTCGGGTAACTGTCCGTTTAACGGAATGGTCTCGTGACGAACAGGGTGAATGGATCGCGGCATTGTCGCGAGTCGAGACGACGGTGGGTCGCGCGCTGCTTTCGGAAATCAGGCCAAAAGGACTGCCTTTCGATGCCATGAATCGGACGTTAAAAAAGAAAGAAATCTCGCGTTTGATTAACCAATCATTCCGTCGCTGTGGTTTGAGAGATACCGTTATCTTTGCAGACAAATTGATGCAGTCA
>CBFHKV010000024.1:18468-24464 GCA_965656505.1 Burkholderiaceae bacterium
CCAGCGGTGAAGGCCGATATATTGGCCCTCGCTAGCAACGAGATCAAGGAAATTGACAAGCAGTATTCGTCTGGCTTGGTGACCACCCAAGAGCGCTACAACAACGTGGTGGATATTTGGGGTAAAGCTGGCGACAAAGTCGGTAAAGCAATGATGGAGCAACTTGCTGTTGAGCCGGTCATCGACCGTCACGGCAAAGAAACGTCACAAGAATCGTTTAACTCTATCTACATGATGGCTGACTCAGGCGCCCGTGGTTCGGCGGCTCAAATACGACAGCTGGCCGGTATGCGAGGCTTGATGGCCAAGCCTGATGGTTCTATTATTGAGACCCCCATCACAGCCAACTTCCGTGAAGGCCTTAACGTGTTGCAGTACTTCATCTCAACACACGGGGCACGGAAAGGCTTGGCTGATACGGCCCTTAAAACGGCGAACTCAGGCTACCTCACCCGCCGTCTGGTCGACGTGACACAGGACTTGGTCATTACCGAGAGCGATTGTGGCACATCCCATGGTTATTCGATGAAGGCATTGGTTGAAGGCGGTGAGGTTATCGAACCCTTGCGCGAGAGGATTTTAGGTCGCGTCGCAGCGGTTGATATCGTTAATCCAGACTCGCAAGAAACCGCTATTGCCGCGGGCACATTGCTTGACGAAGACCTGGTCGAATTAATTGATCAACTGGGTGTGGATGAAGTCAGGGTTCGTACGCCGTTGACCTGCGAAACACGTCATGGTCTATGCGCTCATTGCTATGGTCGCGATCTCGGCCGTGGCTCTTTGGTTAATGTCGGTGAGGCTGTGGGCGTGATCGCGGCGCAATCGATTGGCGAGCCAGGCACCCAGCTGACGATGCGTACATTCCACATTGGTGGCGCAGCGTCTCGTTCGGCCATGGCCAACAGCGTTGAGACAAAGTCTGCTGGTACGGTACGTTTTGCGAGCACCATGCGTTACGTGACGAACCCCAAGCGCGAGCGGGTTGCTATCTCACGTTCAGGTGAAATTGTCATTTATGGCGAGAACGAACGTGAGCGCGAACGGCATAAAGTACCGTACGGTGCCACTTTGCAAGTCAATGATGGCGATACGCTTAAGGCAGGTTCACGTTTAGCGACGTGGGATCCTCTGACGCGTCCTATCATTTCTGAATACGCCGGTGGCATCCGCTTCGAGAATATTGAAGAGGGTGTAACGGTAGCCAGACAGTTAGATGATGTCACAGGCTTGTCTACCTTGGTTGTGATCACACCTAAAACGCGCGGTAACAAAACAGTACAGCGACCACAAATCAAGCTGACGGGTGAAAATGGCGAGGACGTCAAAATTGCGGGTACCGACCACCCCGTCAACATTTCGTTCCCTGTTGGTGCACTGATCACGGTGCGTGATGGTCAGACCGTACAGATCGGTGAAGTCTTGGCTCGCATACCTCAAGAGTCGCAAAAGACACGCGATATCACCGGTGGTTTGCCTCGTGTGGCCGAGCTCTTTGAAGCACGATCACCCAAAGATGCTGGATTGTTGGCTGAAATTACCGGTACGGTGTCATTCGGTAAAGACACCAAAGGCAAACAGCGTTTGGTCATCACTGATCTCGACGGCGTGTCACATGAGTTCTTGATTCCGAAAGAGAAGCAAGTATTGGTGCATGACGGACAAGTGGTCAACAAGGGAGAGACAATTGTCGATGGACCGCCAGATCCACACGATATTCTGCGACTCAAAGGCATTGAGCGTTTGGCAACCTATGTTGTCGATGAGGTTCAAGACGTTTATCGCCTGCAAGGTGTGAAGATTAACGACAAGCACATTGAAGTCATCGTTAGACAAATGTTGCGTCGCGTATTGATCACCGATGCCGGAGATACGAGCTTCATTCCTGGTGAGCAGGTTGAGCGTTCTGAGTTACTCAATGAGAACGATCGAATGGAAGCCGCTCAAAAGCTACCGGCCACGCATGAAAACGTCTTACTCGGTATCACCAAGGCTTCGCTATCAACGGACTCGTTCATATCGGCGGCTTCCTTCCAAGAGACCACACGTGTCTTGACGGAAGCAGCCATTATGGGCAAGCGCGATGATTTGCGTGGTCTTAAAGAGAACGTGATCGTTGGACGACTGATTCCTGCTGGAACAGGTATGGCTTACCATGATGCCCGCCGGGAAAAGGACATCATCGATGCGGCTGAACGCGAAGCGGCGAAAGCACTGGCGAATCCATTTGAAGACGCACCAGTAACCGTGACGGACGGGGATGCGGATTCTCAGGACTTACCAGAGTCAGACGATAACTCGACGGCATAAATGAACCGTAACCATAGGGGCTCATCGAGCCTGACCCTAAGATTGGGTTAGATGAGCCCCGAAAGTCACTGAAACTATCCGAAAGCCATTTGACAAGCGCAACGGCATAGGATAAGCTCTCGGGCTCTGTTGCTTATTGTCGATGGAGACAGATCAACACACGTATTTAAAACACGTGCTTTGTTCTGGGGTATGTGATTCTGGGGCATGTGATTTGGAAGTTAGTTATTTCTAAGGTCTATGCACTAAGACGAGTGACAAGCCAAGCGACAAACCAAGCGGCGTTTCACAATTTAGAATTTACGAGTTGAACTCTCAGTTCGAGTGTTAGCGACAGCAGTACCCGATAAAAGCGTCCTTTGTGGTGTTATCGGTGGCATATCCGCTCTTTTACGGTTCTCCGTCCGGGGGTGGATACGTTGACTAAAAATTATCCGCGGATTTAAGAACGCCGACCAGAAATATTTCTGTCGGTTTTATAGGAAAGAGGTATGCCAACCATCAATCAACTCGTGCGCAAGCCTAGGGCTGTGGCCACGGTTAAAAGTAAAAGTCCGGCACTTGAAGAATGCCCACAGCGTCGTGGTGTTTGTACACGCGTGTATACAACGACCCCTAAAAAACCAAACTCGGCTTTGAGGAAAGTGGCTAAAGTGCGCCTAACCAATGGTTTTGAAGTCATTTCATACATTGGCGGTGAAGGGCACAATTTGCAAGAGCACTCAGTGGTGCTCGTGCGTGGCGGCCGTGTTAAGGATTTGCCAGGCGTGCGTTATCACATTGTTCGCGGTTCGCTCGACCTACAGGGTGTTAAGGATCGCAAGCAAGCACGCTCGAAGTATGGTGCCAAGTTAGCCAAGCAGAAGTAAAAGCTTGCTAGAAAAAGAGGCCGCACTTCTTAGTGTGGCAACCGACCGGTAACCACCGGGAATGTAAGTGGTCTGTCACCTGTCAGGCCGAGGGGCTATGCGCCCCAACTGAATTGAGAAAAGGAATAGCAATGCCACGTCGCCGCGAAGTACCCAAACGCGAAATCTTGCCAGATCCAAAATTTGGTAGCGTTGAATTAGCCAAGTTCATGAACGTTGTCATGCTCGCCGGCAAAAAAGCCGTCGCGGAGCGCATGGTTTATGGTGCTTTGGAGCAGGTCAAAGCCAAAGGCGGCAAAGACCCGATGGAAGTGTTCGATTTGGCGATCAATAACATCAAGCCGTTGGTTGAAGTTAAAAGCCGCCGAGTCGGTGGGGCGAACTATCAGGTCCCGGTTGAAGTCCGCCCTGTTCGTCGCTTGGCCTTAGCGATGCGCTGGTTAAGAGAAGCTGCCAAGAAACGCAGCGAAAAATCAATGGACCTCAGACTGGCTGGCGAGCTCTTAGATGCCGCTGAAGGACGAGGGGCTGCAATGAAAAAGCGTGACGATACACACAAAATGGCGGAAGCTAACAAAGCGTTTAGCCATTTCCGCTGGTAACCTTAGGAAGTCATTATCATGGCCCGTAAAACCCCAATCCAGCACTACCGTAACATCGGTATTTCTGCACACATCGATGCAGGTAAAACCACGACGACAGAACGTATTCTGTTCTACACCGGTATCAATCACAAAATTGGTGAAGTGCACGATGGTGCTGCCACTATGGATTGGATGGAGCAAGAACAAGAGCGCGGCATTACGATCACATCCGCTGCAACAACAGCGTTTTGGAAAGGCATGGCCAACAACTTGCCTGAGCACCGTATCAATGTCATCGACACACCCGGTCACGTCGACTTCACGATTGAAGTGGAACGGTCCATGCGCGTGCTTGACGGTGCTTGCATGGTTTATTGTGCGGTTGGTGGTGTGCAACCTCAATCTGAAACCGTGTGGCGCCAAGCCAACAAGTATGGTGTGCCACGTTTGGCGTTCGTGAACAAGATGGACCGTACGGGCGCTAACTTTTTCAAGGTTTATGAACAGTTAAAGACACGCTTAAAGGCCAATCCGGTGCCTATCGTTATCCCAATTGGTGCCGAAGAAGACTTTGTTGGTGTTGTCGACTTGACCAAGATGAAAGCCATCATCTGGGACCAAGAAAGTCACGGCACGAAATTCGAATATATTGATATCCCTGCGAATTTGGAGGCTGATGCCAAGCAGTGGCGCGAAAACTTGCTTGAGACCGCCGCCGAATCATCTGAAGAGTTGATGAACAAGTATCTGGAAACGGGTGACCTGACAGAGGAAGAAATCAACAAAGCCATTCGCGAACGTACCATTGCAAACGAAATACAACCCATGCTTTGTGGCACCGCCTTTAAGAACAAAGGCGTGCAGCGCATGTTAGATGCGGTAATTGAATTCTTACCTTCGCCAGTTGATATCCCGCCAGTGCAAGGTGAACTCGATGACGGATCACCGGTCTCTCGAAAAGCTGATGACGGTGAAAAGTTCTCTGCCCTGGCATTCAAGCTGATGACAGATCCTTATGTGGGTCAGCTGACTTTCGTGCGCGTTTACTCTGGTGTGTTGAAGTCTGGTGATACGGTTTACAACCCGATCAAAGGCAAGAAAGAACGCATTGGGCGTATTCTTCAGATGCACGCA
The DNA here is from genome assembly GCA_965656505.1 of Burkholderiaceae bacterium. Taxonomy (GTDB): domain Bacteria; phylum Pseudomonadota; class Gammaproteobacteria; order Burkholderiales; family Burkholderiaceae_B; genus Algicoccus. Next base: position 23,366 of record CBFHKV010000024.1, read on the forward strand.
AACAATCGCGAAGAAATCAAAGAAGTGATTGCGGGCGATATTGCTGCTGTCGTGGGTTTAAAAGATGTCACCACTGGCGAAACGTTGTGCGACGTTGATTCACACATCTTGCTCGAACGTATGGTGTTCCCAGAGCCCGTGATCTCACAGGCCGTTGAGCCCAAGACGAAAGCCGATCAAGAAAAAATGGGTTTGGCTTTGTCGCGCTTGGCACAAGAAGATCCTTCCTTCCGTGTGCGATCCGATGAAGAATCTGGTCAAACCATCATCTCCGGTATGGGCGAGCTTCACCTTGAGATTCTGGTGGATCGGATGCGTCGCGAATTTAACGTTGACGCCAACGTCGGTAAGCCTCAAGTGGCCTACCGAGAAACCATCCGTAAAGTTTGTGAAGAAGTTGAAGGAAAATTTGTTAAGCAGTCGGGTGGTAGAGGTCAATACGGCCACGTGGTGCTGAAGTTAGAGCCATTGCCTCCTGGTGGTGGTTACGAATTTGTTGATTCCATCAAAGGTGGTGTGGTTCCACGTGAATACATTCCAGCGGTGGATAAGGGCATTCAGGAAACATTGCCTGCTGGCATTCTGGCTGGCTATCCCGTGGTTGATGTCAAGGCCACTTTGTTCTTTGGCTCATACCACGATGTTGACTCGAACGAAAACGCATTCCGCATGGCTGGCTCCATGGCTTTTAAAGAAGGTATGCGCAAGGCAAGCCCTGTGTTGCTCGAGCCCACCATGGCTGTTGAAGTAGAAACGCCGGAAGACTATGCCGGTACGGTCATGGGCGACTTGTCCTCACGACGTGGCATGGTTCAGGGCATGGACGACATGGTCGGTGGCGGTAAAACAATTCGTGCAGAAGTGCCATTGGCGGAAATGTTTGGTTACGCCACAAACCTTCGTTCGCTGACACAAGGGCGGGCGAGTTACACGATGGAATTTAAGCATTACGCGGAAGCACCAAAAAATGTGGCCGATGAAATCATCGCGGCCCGTAGCAAATAAATAGCGAGAGGAATATCATGGCAAAAGGCAAGTTTGAACGTACCAAGCCCCACGTAAACGTTGGCACGATTGGTCACGTGGATCATGGCAAGAC
>CBFHKV010000025.1:0-22349 GCA_965656505.1 Burkholderiaceae bacterium
GCGCCCTTTTGGCTCTTATTCAGCGTGTTTCGCAACTCGGCAGCATCGGCCAAAACCGCACGCGCTTGGTTAAATGTTTTTTTAAAGAATCGCCCGACAGCGCAGGCGGCAGCCCATTGCGCTTGACTGCGTAACTCACGCTCAACTAACTCGCATTCGAGTCTGTCAGCAAGATGAGTAAAAGGTGTATTTGTGTTGGCTTTCTGACCCATGAATTTCTCCGACTAAGGGTTATCTCTTTAAGGGAATACCCTTATTATAGGGAAAACCCTAGAGATCTGCAAGCCGAGAAGCTAGTGCGTATTAACAACACCATTGTGTGGTGTGTTCGCAACGGTGGCTAAGATGATTCGCTGACGCTTTACTTGATTCGTTTAATTCGTCCTATAGCTATCAGCCACCATTTCAAAGGCATAGAGCCGGCAATCGAGGGCGCCGTTAAACACCGGTGTTCTTAGCCGGGGCTTTAAACGCATCTGACCAGGCAGACCGGTGTCATCGCTAATGACAAAGACAGACCAGCCGGTATAAGACTGCTTGAGTTGTGCGGCCCATTGGCTCATCCAAGGGGCTTGAGCGGTTAAGCGTTCGCCATAAGGTGGGTTGGTGATAATCATCCCATGGGGAAGGGGGGCAGTCAGGAAGCAGGCATTGGCCACCGAAAAGGCAATGGTTTCTTCGGCCAAACCAGCGCGGTGCCTGTTTGAAAGCGCGGCTTCGATCGCCGCTTGGCTCATATCGCTACCGAACAGTGGCGCTGGCGGCTCTTGCTTGATGGCAGCGGTGGCTTCTTTCCTGATGTCTTGCCAAGCGCTCATGTGGTGGTGACGCAGTCGCTCAAAACCAAACGGACGATTGATACCCGGTGGAATATTCAGGGCCATCCAAGCGGCTTCAATGAGGATGGTACCGCTACCGCAGAATGGATCAAGTAGAGGTATCTCAGGTTGCCAGCCGGCCAAAGCGAGCAGCCCCGCTGCCAAATTTTCTCGAATAGGTGCCTCGCCCTTATCGAAACGCCATCCACGTTTAAAGAGCGACTCGCCACTCGTATCGAGGTAAAGCGTAGCAGTGGTGTCAGAGAGAAAGAGATGAACACGTGCATCAGGTCTGACCGTGTCAATTGAGGGGCGCGCACCTTCACGACTGCGGATGCGATCACAAATGCCATCCTTTGCGACAAGGTTGCAATATTGCAAACTCTTCATCGGGCTGTGGATGGCAGAGGTATCAACCCGCAAAGTCATCTCTGGACCGATCCAACGCTCCCATTCGGTATCAAAGGCAAGCGCCATGATATCGGCTTCGGTTTTGACAGGACGATGAGCCAATTGAACCAAAATTCGGGTTGCCAGGCGGCTGTGCAAGTTAGCCTCTTGAATGGCGCGCCAATTGCCTTTGAAGTGACAACCCGCTCGTCCTTTGGTTACCGCTGAGAAACCCAGGCCTGCTAATTCAGCATGCAGGACCTCTTCCAGTCCGCGCGGGCAGGGGGCAAAAATTGAAAAAATTTCTGTATCTGAAGCGCCTCGATGTCGTGTGGCTCTGGCCGTATCGGTGCTCGTGATGACCCGCTCAGAGACGGGTGACTTTTTTTTCTGTTCGGCAGCTTGACGGGCTTGTTGGTGTGCACGTGCCCCGCTTTTCTTGCTCGGCCTGGTGGTCTCGGCGGCAGTTCGCGGCTTGATTGAAAGCGTTTTTTTGGGGGTCGGGGTGTCAGTCATTGGGGGGTCAACTTTTTGAGGCAATCATTGAGGCCATCAGGCACTGTTAGTCAGTGTGCGCTTGCCTGCTTTTGCCAGCCATCAGTAAAACGGTTTGATAACGACTAGCGCGGTGATTGCTAAAAACATAAGCACAGGGATTTCGTTAAACCAACGATAAAAAACGTGCGAGTGGGTGTTCTGTTGACGCTCAAACAACACCAAGTAGTGGCGACAAACCAAGTGATATATCAAAACCACGACCACCAAAGTCAATTTGAGATGCATCCAGATGGCATCGCCACTGAAACCGATGCGGTAGTAAAGATACAGCCACAGTCCGGAGGCGATGGCAGGATAAGCCAAGATCGTCATGAAACGGTATAAGCGACGAGCCATACCGAGCAGGGCCACCCTTACAGCCGCGTCATCGGTTTGCGCGATATTGACGTAAATCCTAGGCAAATAAAACAAACCGGCAAACCAAGAGGCGACAAACAAAATGTGAAAGGTCTTAACCCAGAGCATTCACTGACTCCTCGAGAGTTTAAGCCGCGTGCTAACCACGAATCTGCCCCTCACCACGCAGGACCCACTTTAAGGTGGTCAAACCCTCAAGTCCAACGGGCCCTCTGGCGTGCAAGCGGTTGGTTGAAATGCCAATCTCGGCACCGAGGCCATATTCAAAGCCATCCGCAAAACAGGTGGGCAGATTCACGTACACCGAGCTCGAATCGACTGTTTTTTCAAACTGATTTGCCGCGGATAGGTCTTGGGTGACGATGGCATCCGTATGACCGGAGCCCCACTGCGCGATATGGGCCATGGCTGCTTCTAAATCATCCACGACACGCACGGCCAGGATCGGTGCCAGATACTCTTCAGCCCAGTCCTGCTCAGAAGCAGCAAGCACCGTTGGGACAAGCGCCTGGGTTCTTTCACAACCCCGAAGTTGTACGCCGAGCTCGCTGAATGCTTCACAAACGGTTGGCATGAAAGCGGGGGCAATGGCTTGGTGAACCAGCAAGGTTTCCATGGCACCACAGACACCATAACGATAAGTCTTGGCATTAATGGCTATGCGCAGCGCCTTTTCTGGGTCAGCAGCTTGGTCAATGTAGACATGACAATTGCCATCCAAGTGTTTGATCATCGGCACACGTGCGTGGGTTTGCAAGCGTTCGATCAGACTTTTGCCGCCACGTGGCACGATCACATCAATATCGTCGGTTAGGGTGATGAGATAACCCACGGCGTCTCGATCAGTTGTTTCAATGTACTGCACCACCGATTCGGGTAGCCCGACTTGTGAGAGCGCTTTTTGTACGATTTTGGCCAAAGCCATGTTGCTATGAAATGCCTCGCTACCGCCGCGCAGTATGCAGGCATTACCCGACTTGATGCAAAGTGCAGCCGCATCAATCGTGACGTTAGGCCTAGACTCATAAATGATACCAATGACGCCGAGCGGCACCCGCATCTGGGCTACCTGCATGCCGTTAGGGCGCACGATGGTTGGTCCAAGGCTTCCCACAGGGTCTGGCATGGCCGCGATTTGACGCAATCCCTGTGCCATCAATTGCAGTGACTTCGGTGATAGTGTCAGGCGATCAAGTAGGGCGCTTGATAGGTCACGAGATTGCGCTTGTTGCAGGTCTTTTTGATTGGCAGCAATCAAGGATTCATGCGAAATATCGATTTCTTGGGCCATCGCATTGAGAACGGCTGCTTTTTGCTGGTCGGAAGCCGTCATGATGGATTTCGACGCGAGTCGGGCTTGCCGACCAATCGTTTTAACGGTTTCTTCTAAAGTTGGCATGGTTCGTTTGTGGCGCTTAAATTGAAAGGGTACCTGTGTCATCGGGAGCGTCCTACGTGACGTTTGAACGCAACAACCGAGAATTCACTAGTTTAGCCTGCTCGTGAGGCAGCAATGCCCAAAGCCAGTCGCGCGATTTCCTCCCAAGCATCAGACATTCGCTCTGGAACGGGTATGCCCTTGATCAGACGGTCGACATCATGCGCGTGCTGAACTGCTCGCGTCCAACGTTTCAGAGGCACTCGCTCGATTGCTCGACGGGCTCTGTTTTCCCTGGCACCAAATAACCTTGCCGCCTTGAGTGCCCCTGCAGTCGATTGTCCGCTAGCGACTGCTTGGCTAACCCGCTGTAGTAACCTGATTTCTTCGCTCAGGGCCCACAAGACTAGCGGCAGTGGTTCGCCCTCGGCTCGCAAACCATTGAGCACACGCAGCATGCGTTGGGTATCACCCTCAAGCATGGCATCTCTGAGCGCGAAAACGTCATAGCGCGCGACATTCATGACGGCACTTTGACATTGCCTCTCACTGATCTCACCTTCAGGGTAGAGCAGTCCAAGTTTTAGAATTTCCTGATGGGCAGCCAGCAAATTGCCTTCGACCCGGTCTGCCAACCACTGGCGCGTTGATGCGGGCAGTGATTGCCCCTGACTGGCTAGCCTTTGGCTGATCCAGTCAGGTAGGGCTTGGCGGTTGATGTCGGCTTTTTCGATGACGCGTGCTTTGCCCAACAAGGCTTTGGCCCAGCGACTTTCCCGTGTTGCTCGGTCTAGCGCCGGCAATCGAATGACAGTCATGACTTCATCGGCCACAGGTTGGGTCACGCTTTGAGCCAATGCCACCAGTACGTCAGCACCGGTTTTACCGGGCTTGCCACCAGGTAACGCGATTTCAATCCATTGCCGATCACCAAACAAGGAGCCACTACCGCCGATCGTTAACAGGGCGTTCCAGTCACTGGTCGCTTCCATGACAAAATGATGGCGCTCGGTAAACCCTTCATTGCGTGCCCGTTCGCGTAAAGCATCCACGGTTTCCAAAATCAGTAACGGCTCATTGCTGATTACCACACAGAGCGCTGGCAAAGGTTCCTTCGCTGGGATGGCTGGTGCGAGCGTGGACTGAATGGAATGAGTAGTCATCGGTCAGGGCGTGCCCGTGGCATTGGACTTTGAGGTCTTCGTGGCGCTCAGGGCGAGGTAACGGTCTTCAATGTCGGGCGCGCTGATGCGCCGTATGATGCGAGCAATTAAGCTGTTCTCCATTTGCCCAAACAAGGTGGCCTGCTCGCCCTCTTTGGCCTGGACTACTCGATCGTCAAAGGGCAGGTTGCGTACCACGCTAAGTGTTGTCGCAGGCAAGATAACATTCCCATTGGCATCAACAATTCTAAAAATATACGTTAAGTTGAGTTCATACTCTTCCACACGACCCTGGGCATTCAATGACACTTGTCGAGAGGTCCGGGTACTACTGATCTGTTGGAGTTGTGCTTCGTAAGGCTCTGTTGGATCGTTAAGAATGACGGTGTCCGGTGAGCTCGCGCGGATGGCACGTCGCAAATCTGCACCAAACTGCGAGTTTTCAGGAACCGATACCAACAAGGTATCGAACGGCAACGGACTGGCCCCCTGTAACTGAAAGCCGCAAGCAGACACGGCTAGCGTCAAACCGACCGTTAGCCAAGCAAAAACCCGACGACTGGCGCTGTATAAAGACATAATTGGTCTCCCATGGTTGCCGTCTTTTGATGCAATGAATCCGACGATTTGGTTACTAATTAACCGACGACATTAACAAGTTTGCCCGGCACCACAATAATCCGTTTGGGTTCACGTCCCTCGAGATGTTTGGTCACGGCTTCATGTTCCTTAGCTAACGCTTCAATGGCTGATTTATCAGCTTTCGCAGCGACTGTTAATTGACCGCGTAACTTGCCATTGACTTGTAGCACCAAGTCAACCGAGTCAGCCTCTAGCGCCGATGGGTCAACCGTTGGCCATGGCGCGTCTAGTATGTCCCCAGACACGGCAGCAAAGCCTAAATCGCGCCAAAGTTGCCAAGTGATGTGGGGAACGACGGGGTAAAGCACCCGCAGAATAATCGAGAACGCTTCAGTCACCACTTGCGTTTGAATCGGGCTCGGATTACTGGTGCTTGCCAGCTTGGCGGTTTCAATCGCATTGAGCATCTTCATACAAGCAGAAACAACCGTGTTGTATTGAATACGTTCGAAATCATAATCAGCTTGCTTCAATAGGGTGTGCAGCTCGCGTCTTAAGTCACCGAGCGCCTTCTCCTTGACCTCTCGAACCACAAAACCAGCCTTGGCCTGAGTGGATTCGGGTTTGATTTGGGTATGGTGACTCACCGCACTGTTCCACAGGCGCCTGAGGAAGCGTAACGAACCGTCAACACCAGAGTCTGACCATTCTAGGGTCTGCTCAGGGGGGCTTGTAAACATAACGAAAAGTCGGGCAGTGTCAGCGCCTTGGTTTTCGATCAAAGACTGCGGATCAACCCCGTTGTTTTTTGACTTGGACATGGTGCCAACACCGCCGTAGGTGATTTCGCGTCCACTGTCTTTTAGTTTGGCACCAATAATGGCGCCTTTTGTATCATAAGTATTTTCGACTTCTTCGGGCCAAAAGTAATCGATGCCGCCTTTCTCATTTTTGTCGTAATAAATATGGTTCAGAACCATGCCTTGGCATAAAAGACGAGTGAACGGTTCGTCAAACTTCACCAAACCCAAATCCCGCATGACTTTGGTCCAAAAGCGGGCGTACAGCAAATGAAGAACCGCATGCTCAATGCCCCCAATGTACTGATCCATCGGCATCCAGTAGTCATTGCGCTGATCGACCATGGCCAAGTCATTGCCAGGCGACGTGTAACGCATGAAATACCAGGATGAATCGACAAAGGTATCCATGGTGTCTGTTTCACGCCGAGCGGGTTTGCCGCAACTCGGACATTCACAAGCAAGAAACGCTTCATGCTTCACCAAAGGATTACCAGAACCATCAGGAATCAAATCCTCGGGTAATTTGACTGGCAAGTCCTTTTCAGGAACAGGCACGGCGCCACAGTCCTTACAGTGAATAATTGGAATGGGTGTGCCCCAATAGCGTTGCCGGGAGATGCCCCAGTCACGCAGGCGCCAAGTCGTTTGCCGTTGTCCAATTGATTTGTCCTCTAAGGCTTGGGCGATAGCCGACATGGCCTTCGATGAACTCAGGCCAGTGAACTCTTCCGAGTCAATCAGATGACCGTTGACTTTATCGGCGTACCAATCTTGCCATTCTTTATCATCGAATTTGGCATCACCCACTTGCACAACCGGTTTGATCGGTAGGTTGTACTTGTTGGCAAATGCAAAATCGCGTTCGTCATGAGCAGGCACGCCCATGACGGCGCCGTCGCCGTAACTCATCAGGACATAATTGCCTACCCAAAGCGCAATGGCTTGCCCAGTTAGGGGGTGTGTGACCGTCAGGCCGGTTGCCATCCCTTCTTTGTCGCGAGTCGCTAATTCAGCTTCGGTTTGCCCGCCTTGTTGACAGCGCTCGATAAAGGCGGCTAGCGCTGGGTTTGAAGCTGCGGCCATGGTGGCTAAGGGATGCTCAGCAGCCACGGCGCAAAAGGTCACGCCCATGATCGTATCGATCCGTGTGGTGAAGACAAACAGCTTGCCTTCCTGAACGAGGTCACCTTTTGTGTTTCGGATGTCGTGGGTAAACGCAAACCGTACCCCTTCGCTTTTGCCAATCCAGTTTTCCTGCATGGCTCGAACACGGTCTGGCCAGCCGTCAAGTTTGTGCTTGACGCTGTCGAGCAACTCCTCGGCATAGTCAGTGATGCGCAGGTAATAACCCGGAATCTCACGCTTTTCAACCAAGGCACCCGAGCGCCAACCTCGACCATCAATGACTTGTTCGTTTGCCAACACCGTATTATCAACAGGATCCCAGTTAACGACTTGTGTCTTTTGATACGCAATGCCTTTTTCAAGCATTTTGAGAAACAGCCATTGATTCCATTTGTAGTAAATAGGATCGCAGGCACACATCTCGCGCGACCAGTCAATGGCCAACCCCATCGCTTGCATCTGCGTTTTCATGTAAGCGATATTGTTGTAAGTCCACTGCGCTGGGGATACTTTTGATTTGATCGCGGCATTTTCAGCCGGCATTCCAAAGGCGTCCCAACCCATAGGCATGAGGACGTTGTAGCCCTTCATTCGCAATTGCCGTGCCATCATGTCATTGATGGTGTAGTTGCGAACATGACCCATGTGTAGTTTGCCGCTTGGATAGGGCAACATCGAGCATGCATAGAATTTTGGCTTTGGCGCACCCTTGGCATCTACGCAAGCCTCATTAACCAGGTAGGCGTTTTGTTCATGCCATGTTTTTTGAGCAAAGGCCTCGACTTCGTTCGGTTCGTATCGGGTCTGCAGGGTTGTGTTGTTCGCTGTCATTGGTCACATCTAAGTTGATAGGGTGGGCTTTCGTCCCTGATCTGATTATAAGTGTTGGCGTGTTGAATAAAAAAAGCTGAGGCTGCAAAGCAGACTCAGCTTTTTAAAACCAAACCGTTATGTCACAGTAACCAGTCACCCGCCAGGAAAACATTCGGGGCTGATGTCATGAATGGCATTACTTCAGTTTGATTTCTTTGTAATCGACATGCTTACGCGCCACAGGGTCGAACTTCTTCATCAGGAGCTTGTCCGGTGTGCTGCGTTTATTTTTTGTCGTTGTGTAGAAGTGACCCGTACCAGCGGTCGACTCTAATTTGATTTTTTCTCTAATACCCTTAGCCATTATTTAACCTCCATTTGTCCTGATTGCTTGCCGTCATGGGGCGCTGTTGGTTAAGCGACCTGTCCGCGGGCACGCATTTCGGCGAGAACTGCATCGATACCATTCTTATCAATTGTGCGCAGAGCGTTAGCGCTAACGCGCAAGCGAACCCAGCGGTTCTCACTCTCAACCCAAAACCGCCGCGACTGCAGGTTAGGCAAAAACCGACGACGCGTTCTGTTGTTCGCGTGGGAGACGTTGTTGCCCGACATCGGGCCTTTACCAGTTACTTGGCATACTCGTGCCATGGCTACACCTTTCAAAAAAATTATGTGATCGTGCGGCGCGTTAACACGCCTTTTGTCCGCCGCCTGTGTTTCGCGCCTATCGTTCAACTGTTTAGCTTCATTGTCTGAACCAGCGAGTCGTGGTTACTCCCGCTAGGCGAATGTTTAGTACGCCATCATGCGTTTTTAACCACAATGACGCGTACAACGGCGCTTTAAAAGTCGAACCACTAAACACCAAGAACGTGATATTAGCGTGAAACCGTCGGTTATCGCAAGCTGCCAGCTTAAACAATCCTATTTTTCCGTAAATGACGTCATTTTGTCACGCTGTCTGCGTCCAAAAAGTATTTCGCCAAAACGCAACCTTTCCTCGACGTCGAATTTCCGATAAATTTTAGTTTAGTTATTAAAAAGAGAAGATAAGGAGGTTGCCTTGAGTCCGTTAACCAACCTTGTTGAGAGTAAATTAGTGTCGATTCCCGTCGGGGTACGCTTGCAAATGCCGAGCGGACAGTGGATCGGTCCGCCAAACGCGCAGATCGAATTCGTCGCCAAAACAACCAGTGCTTTAAAAAATCTAGCAGCGGGTGACATTGGCAAGGTCGGCGAGGATTATGTCGAGGGACGGATCGATATCAAAGGGTCCATGCGTGAGTTGATGACGGCTGCGACTGCATTGCTCCCGGAATCGCCTGTTGAGGCGGCCCGTCAGGGTGCGTTCAGTGCTTTGGTTAAGCGCCTCTTGTCGGTTTGGCGTCACTCTATTGAGCGTGATGCGAAGCAAATCGAATTTCATTATGATCTTTCTGACGATTTTTACGCTCTTTGGCTTGATCCAAACCGTGTCTATTCGTGTGCTTATTTCTCGCAGCCGGATATGACATTGGCCCAGGCGCAAGAGGCCAAGCTCGACCACATTTGCAAAAAACTCCGTCTGCAGCCTGGCGAGCGGTTCCTCGATGTGGGCGCTGGTTGGGGTGGGCTGTTGCTTTGGGCCGCTGAGCATTATGGTGTCAATGCGACTGGCATTACGCTATCGAAAAATCAGCATGCGCACGTTAACAAACTGATAGAGGAAAAGGGTCTGAGTGGTCGAGTCACAATGTCTTTGTTGGACTACAGGCAGCTAGATACGTCCGAGCCCTTTGACAAGATTGCCTCCGTGGGCATGTTTGAGCACGTTGGCCGCGCTCAATTGAACGAGTACTTTACTCGAATACGGAAGTTACTCAAGCCTGGGGGCTTGGTGATGAACCATGGCATTACGGCTGGTGGGGTTGATAATGCTCAGCTGGGTCACGGTATGGGTGACTTTATCGAAAAATATATTTTCCCGGGTGGGGAGTTGACTCATATTGGTCACGTCATGACGCATATGGCGAACGGTGGACTTGAATCAGTCGATGTTGAAAATTTACGACCTCACTACGCGAGAACGTTATGGGCTTGGAGCGATGCCCTGGAAGCAAAGCTAGATGACGCACGGCGAACACTCAGTGGTGAGCGAGGAGAGCGAGCCCTGCGCGCCTATCGTTTGTATCTTGCGGGATGCGCTGCGGGCTTTGAAAACGGCTGGATTGCTTTGTACCAGGTGTTAGGCCAGCATTTGCCCCAGAGTGGTCGTGCTGACGAGCTCGATCACCCGACTGATCTAGCCTATCCCTGGCGTAGAGATTACATTTATGCCAAAGCCGACTGAGTGAGATTTCTCATGGCGTAGGCCGCTATTTCGAAGGATCGTAAACGTGCGTCGTGATCGAAGATTTGGCCAGCGAGCATCAACTCCTGGGCCTGCGTTTGTTCAAGCAATGACGCGAAGCCATCACTGACCGTTTGCGCAGATCCGACGACCGAACACGCAAGCATTTGCTGAGCAAAATGGCGCTCATGCTCATCCCAGAATTGATTGATGTCAGGAATGGGCGGTGGCAGTTTCCCGCGGGTATTGCGACGCATGCGAACAAAATGTTGCTGAACAGTGCTGAATAAAAACGCGGCTTCTTCATCTGTCGGGGCAGCAATCACGTTTACGAGCACCATGGCATAAGGCTCAGGGCAGGTCTCAGATGGCTTAAAAGTTTTGCGATAGATAGCCAATGCATCAAACAAATCCGCAGGCGCGAAATGTGAGGCAAACGCGTAGGGAAGGCCTAAATGAGCAGCAAGTTGAGCACCATAAAGGCTTGAGCCCAATATCCATATAGGCACCTCTGTGCCAGCACCTGGAATGGCCTTGACTGGGGCTTGAAGTGCGTCTCTACTCAGATATTCACGCAACTCCAACACATCCTGAACAAAGCCATCGCCTGATGTTTGCAGGTCACGCCTGAGCGCTCGGGCGGTTTGTGGATCAGTGCCTGGTGCGCGCCCAACGCCCAAATCAATACGATTCGGATACAGGCAGGCCAAGGTGCCAAACTGTTCGGCAATCACCAACGGGGCGTGGTTTGGCAGCATCACGCCGCCTGAACCGACTCGAATCGTGCGCGTGCCGCCAGCGACGTACCCCAGCGCCACGGCCGTTGCCGAGCTCGCATTACCGACCATATTATGGTGTTCTGCCATCCAATAGCGTTGGTATCCCCAGGTTTCAGCATGTTGCGCCAAACTCAGTGAGTGGCGCAAGGCGGCGCCAGCGTCAGCGCCCTCAGGAATTGGAGAAAGATCCAGAATAGAATAAGGTGTCGTCATGCCTGTGGTTCCTGCGCTAAGGTCGGGTTATGCTTAATCACATAGTTGGTCATGGGGTTGTTGCAATGAGATTATTACAGCTTACGCCAAATGTAACCGTCAGACCAATGCGGTAGGGTGATGCAGTGGCTCAGTGGCGACCCTCACCCCCATTAAACAATTAAAGCGGTGTAACGAAAGGAGCGAAATATGCGCGAAGTCTGGATCACAGCAGCAGCGAGAACGGCCGTCGGTGACTTTGGTGGCGGCCTTAAGGACGTGCCACCCATCGATCTAGGCGCAACGGTTGTTAAGGCCGTGCTTGAAAAAGGCGGTGCGGTCGGCGACCAAGTGGGTCATTTGGCGTTTGGCCATGTGGTGCCCACGGAGTCCCGTGACCTGTATTTGTCGCGTGTGGTGGCGCTCTCAGCCGGCTTACCCGAAACGACCGCAGCTTTTAATGTGAATCGCTTATGTGGTTCTGGGTTGCAGGCCATCGTGTCAGCCTCACAGTCGATATTGTTGGGCGATACCGAAATGGCTGTCGGTGGTGGTGCAGAAAATATGAGCCGTGGAGGATATTTGTCAGAGGCCATGCGCGCTGGTGCCCGTATGGGTGATTCCAAGTTGACCGATATGATGGTGGCTGCGCTAACCGATCCTTTTGGGCGGATGCATATGGGTGTCACCGCAGAAAACGTGGCCAAAAAATTTGAGATCACGCGAGAAGATCAAGACGCCCTGGCATTGGAATCCCATCGTCGTGCGATCCAAGCCTGGGACGAGGGTCGATTCAAGGATCAAATCGTGCCTGTGGTGATAAAGGGTCGCAAAGGCGAGACTATCTTTGATACCGACGAGCACCCTCGTCGTGATATTTCTGCCGAAAGTTTGAGTAAGTTACGTGCGGTGTTTATGAAAGAAAACGGCACCGTGACAGCGGGTAATGCCTCAGGCATCAACGACGGCGCGGCCGCGGTGATGTTGATGAGTGGCGAGGCACTGAAATCATCTAACGCCAAGCCCTTGGCACGGTTGGTTGCCTACGCGCACGCCGGTGTCGCCCCTGAAATCATGGGTATCGGGCCTGTGCCTGCCTCGCAGGCTGTTCTTAAACGGGCCGGCCTGACGCTTGAGCAGATGGACGTGATTGAGGCCAATGAGGCGTTTGCCGCACAAGCGTGCGCGGTGAGTAAAGAATTAGGCCTTGATCCCGCAAAGGTCAATCCCAATGGCAGTGGGGTGTCGTTAGGTCACCCAATCGGCGCCACTGGGGCGATCGTGACCGTCAAAGCGATCCATGAGCTTCATCGCATTAAGGGTAAATACGCCTTAGTTACGATGTGCATTGGTGGGGGTCAAGGGATTGCTGCAATTTTTGAGCGGGCTTAATCACTGTTACCACTGTTGACTCAAAGGTAGCCGAGCTCCGCTAACGAAACAGCTTGCGGACCGGCGACCACCAAATGATCCAACAGAATCACATCAATCAATAGAAGAGCGTGCGCCAACTCTTTGGTCAGCTCGAGGTCGTCAGCGCTGGGTCTGGCTAAGCCGGACGGGTGGTTGTGTGCCAATATCAACCCGCTTGCGTGGTGCTTTAGCGCGAGTTTGATGACCTCCCTCACATACACCGGTGCCTGGGTTAGTGTGCCGCGCGAAACCTCTTCACAGTGGATCAACCGGTGCTGGGTATCGAGCAGTAAGGCAGCACAATGCTCGACGGTCAGGTGCGACAGTAAACGGCGGCAGTACTGCTTGACTTCATTCGAGCCGTTGAGTGACCGACCCAGCTTGAGTTGTGACAAACTGGCTCTCGTTCCCAGTTCAAATGCGGCGGTAAGCAAGCTCGCGCGTGCGGGCCCTAATCCTTTGTTTGTTTTCAGTTGCTGCACGTTTTGTTGCTGCAGACCTCTGAGCCCACCGCATTGATCCAAGATGTCGGTCGCCACAGCGATGGCGTGTCGACCTCGAAAGCCGCTGCCGATCAGTAGGGCCAACAGTTCCGCATCGGTGAGTGACTGGGCGCCTAAACGGGCCAGTCGTTCACGCGGGCGCTCCTCTTGTGTCAGGCTTTCTCGCAAAGTCATCATGGTCGATTTAGAATAGTGAGTAATCCAACCAGAACAGTGACACGATTCCATGACCGATTCCACACAGACGCCGCCAATTGTCCAGGCTAATTCCTACCTAACGCTGCATTACCGGATCGTTGTGGCCAGCGGGCCCGGCGAGGGGTCAGTCTTTATCGATACTTTCGATGGCCGTCCAGGCACGCTTCAACTTGGCGTGGGTCAGTGGGCACCCGGTATGGAGCAAGTCCTTCTGAATCGCGTCGAGGGTGACTGTTTCAGCGTGTCGCTTTCGCCCGAACAAGCTTATGGGGAGCGCAACCCTGAGTTGGTCCAGTTGGTGGGTCACACGATGCTACGAGAGCATGCGCCTGAAGATACCGAGTTTGAGTCTGGTGATATGGTCTCATTCACGGCGCCCAATGGCGGCCAATACTCAGGCGTTTTCAAAGAAATGACGGATGAGGGAGCACTGTTCGATTTTAATCATCCGCTGGCTGGACGTGCATTGCGTTTAGACGTCGATCTTCTGGGGGTGATTTGATGAAACAGTCGGTCGTTGATTTAACGCAACCCATGACAGGTGCTGATGTCGTTTTGGCGCAACCCCGGGGGTTCTGTGCCGGTGTCGATCGCGCCATTGAGATCGTAGAGCGGGCCCTACAGATTCACGGTGCGCCTATCTATGTGAGACACGAAATTGTTCATAACAAGTTCGTTGTTGATGACTTGAGAGGCAAGGGCGCGGTCTTTGTTCAACAACTCGATGAGATTCCCGGTAACTCGATTGTCGTTTTTTCTGCACATGGCGTTTCCAAAGCGGTACAAAACGAAGCCAAAGAGAGAGGTTTGCACATTTTTGATGCCACCTGCCCTTTGGTGACAAAGGTGCATGTTGAGGTCAGCAAAATGCGAGGCGCGGGCTTGGAAGTCATCATGATCGGTCATGAGGGGCATCCAGAGGTTGAGGGTACTCTCGGGCAGACTGACGATGGCATGTATCTGGTTGAAACGGTTGCAGACGTACAAAACCTCGTGGTTAGTGACCCTGACAAACTGGCTTTTGTGACTCAAACAACGCTCTCAGTTGATGATGCGGCGGCAGTTGCCGCAGCATTGCGCGAACGCTTTCCTAACATACAAGAACCCAAAAAAAGCGATATTTGCTACGCCACGCAGAATCGGCAAGACGCCGTCAAATTGTTGACCAAAGAATGTGATCTGGTGATTGTCGTGGGCAGCCCAAACAGCTCGAATTCGAATCGACTGCGCGAGGTGGCTGAGCGACTTAACGTGCCAGCTTACTTGATCAATGGTCCTGAAGCGCTCAAGCCGGAATGGCTTGTGGGTAAACAGCACGTGGGCATCACAGCCGGTGCATCAGCGCCTGAAATTCTTGTGTCCCAAGTCATCGAACAATTGAAAGCGTTCGGCGCCGTGTCGGTGCGCGCCATGGACGGCCTGACCGAGAACGTCGTTTTTCCCTTGCCCAAGGGGTTAAGCACGAAGCAGTAGACGCCGCACGCCCCCTTGAGCTGGTTAAATATACCCGTCATAGTGAAAACCCGATAGGTTTTCGCTGTCAGTCACGGTAGTCTTTCAAATGTGAACGTTTCAAAAACTAGTTACAAGCTGCGTTTATAAATCAGTCATAATCCGGGAGCGTACAAAGCCCTAAAAAATAAGGGCGGCACGTTCAAATGTTTCATAAAAAAGGAGGCTCGCTCATGCGAACATACAAACTCGCTCTTAACCGATACGCTGCGATTCTGGCAGCCGGTGCTGCCATGGCCATTGGCTCTTCAGCAGTGGCTCAAAAATTGCCATCAACAATGACATGGAGTTCATACGACGTAGGCTCTGCAGGCTATGCGGAAGCCTCGGCGATGGCTGATGCCATGGGCCGTGAGTACGGTACCAAGGTGCGTATTCAGCCATCTGGTTCATCCATTGGTCGTTTGCAACCTGTGTTGCAAAAACGTGCTGATATTGGCTTCTTGGCAACGGAGGCTTTTTTTGCCGCTGAGGGTACAGAAGACTTCGGTAAAAAACGCTGGGGTCCACAGGACATCCGCGTTTTGGCTGGTCGTCCAGCATCCTTTGGTTTGCCTGCAGCAGCTGATGCGGGCATCGAATCGTTTGCGGACTTGAAAGGCAAGCGTATGGCGCTTGTCGCAGGTAACCCATCGGTCAACGTGAAGTGCGAGGCTTATATTGGCTTTGGTGGCATCACGCTCGACGACGTTGAGGTGGTGATGTTCCCAACTTACGGCGCAGCCATGAGCTCCATCGCCCAGGGTCAGTCAGACTTTACTTGCACCACAACAACGCCTAGCCAAATGTACGAACTTGCGGAATCACCACGTGGTATCACTTGGCTCGAAGCCTCGCCAGACAACACAGAAGGCTGGGATCGTATGCGAGCCATTGCACCTTTCTTTGGCCCCAACTCAGAAACGGTGGGTGCAGGCATCAGCGAAGAGAAGCCTGTCAACATCATGGCGTACCGTTATCCCGTGATGACGGTACGTGCGGACATGGATGCTGATCAGGTCTATGCTTTCATGAAGGCTATGGACGAAACCTACGACATGTACAAAGGCGCCACAAAAGTCATGCCGCGCTGGAACCTTGAGATGTCAGGTATCCCGCCCGCCGACGCTCCTTTTCATGAGGGTGCGGTTCGTTACTTGAAGGAAAAGGGTATCTGGACCGATGAGGCTGAGCAGTGGAACCAAGCTCGCTTGGCTCGCTTGAATGCGTTGCGTGCCGCTTGGGACGAAACCATGGCTGAAGGCAAGGATCTGTCCGAGGAGCAATACGCCGAATTGTGGCAAAAAAATCGCACGGCTGCCCTGGCTTCATTGAAGTAAGTGATTGCAATAGATCAAAGACTGCCCTTAAACGTTCTTGGGGCAGTCTTTTTTCTCCCCCGCCACTATCTAATGGCTCCCTTTAAGAGTTTGCACTCATGACAGCAGAAGTAAACG
Source organism: Burkholderiaceae bacterium (assembly GCA_965656505.1). Lineage (GTDB taxonomy): Bacteria > Pseudomonadota > Gammaproteobacteria > Burkholderiales > Burkholderiaceae_B > Algicoccus. Next base: position 16,353 of record CBFHKV010000025.1, read on the forward strand.
TGGTGGAATCCCACGAGGAGAAAACGACGAAAGTCGGTCGTTTGAGCGGTGTCACCTACTGGGCTGTCCTGTCACTAGGCGCACTTGGTTTATTGATGGCTATCAATCAAACCTTTACGATACGCGCGTTTGGTTTTACGCCGCTCGGGAACTCCTTTCTTTATTACTTGATTGGTATTTTCTTGGCAGCGGCTTTTTTGATCTACCCCATGACGCTTGCGGCCAAGCACAAAACACCTTGGTATGACTGGGTGCTGGGTGCGGTCGCGTTGATCTGCACCATTTACCTGGGCATCAATGGATTATCGATCATTCAAGAGGGTTGGGATTACTCGGCGCCGACCGAGGCAACAGTTGCTTCGGGTGTTTTATTGTTATTGCTGATCGAAGGTGTGCGACGCTGTGGCGGCACACCTTTATTGGTAGTGGTTTTATTGTTTGGTACCTACCCAATATACGCCGATTACATGCCAGGGTTTTTATGGGGTACCCAGTATACGGTTGGTGAGACGATTCGTGCTCACGTGATGGGCGTGGAAAGTATCATCGGCATCCCGATGCAAGTGGTTGCCAACTTAGTTATCGGCTTTGTGGTTTTTGGCGCTGCGCTGACCGTGACGGGTGGGGGCGATTTCTTTATGCAGTTCTCAACGGCCTTGATGGGAGGCAGCCGTGGCGGACCAGCCAAAGTGTCCGTGGTCTCAAGCGGCTTGATGGGCAGCTTATCGGGTAGTGTTATTTCAAATATTTTGACAACGGGTGCGTTTACGATACCGACGATGAAGCGCACCGGTTATCCGCCTCATTACGCTGCCGCAGTCGAAGCCTGTTCTTCTACCGGTGGCACACTGATGCCTCCGGTGATGGGCGCGGTGGCATTCATCATGGCCTCATTCCTCGGCGTTCCCTATGCTGATGTGGTGATCGCGGCTTTCCTGCCGGCCATTCTTTTTTACGTGGCTTTGTTGTTTCAAGTCGACAACTATGCGGCACGACGGGGGCTGAAGGGCTTGCCACCAGAAGAAATTCCCAAATTGATACCCGTCTTAAAAGATGGCTGGCCTTACTTGTTTAGCCTAGGCATGCTGATTTACATGTTGCTGTTTATGCGACTAGAAACCTATGCGCCATATTACGCGACCGTTGTTTTGTTACTCATCGCGTCGGTAAAGAAGAGCCACCGACTCAACCTTGCACGCTTTTTAGAATTGCTTAAGGAGTTGAGCGTGAGTGTAGCGAACTTGGTCGCCATTCTTGCCGGTATTGGTTTGGTGGTAGGCGGTTTGTCTTATACGGGCGTTGCCGGTGCGTTTTCGCGCGAGCTTTTGCTATACGCGGGTGGCAGCATTCCGCTAATGCTAATAGCCGGTGCGGTCACCAGTTTTATTCTCGGTATGGGGATGACCGTTAGCGCCTGTTATATCTTCTTGTCTATCTTGTTGGCGCCAGCCCTCGTAGAAGCGGGCTTGAACCCGTTAGCGAGCCATTTGTTCATTCTATATTGGGGCATGATGTCCTACATCACACCACCGGTTTCGTTGGCGGCCATAACGGCCGCCAACGTTGCTGGCGCGAATTCTTGGACAACAGGCTTGTACGCGATGCGATTGGGCAGTGTGTTGTTTATCCTGCCCTTCATGTTCGTGGTGAATCCCGCCTTGATCATGCAAGGGGCCTGGGGGCCTATTATCCAAGCTGCCTTAACAGCAGTCGCTGCGATGTGGATTCTTGCATCGGCTCTTGAGGGCTATCTGTACCGCGTGGGTTCAATCGCGATGCCGCTTCGCGCTGGCCTGTTAGTCGCGGGCGGGTTGATGATTTTCCCTGGGTTAAAAACAGACCTTCTGGGATTGGCCATTCTGCTCGTTTGCTACGTACTGGGCTTTTTAGTGCCAGGCCTCAAAGTGAAAGAGGCAACAGGGCAGGGGATGGTGTATGAAACGACGGAGAAGTCGCAAGGCTCCTGAATATAGTCTCATATCCCACAGTCGCACATCCACAGCTTGTCGGTGTCTCAACATCAATCCGTCACGTCCGTCATGTCCGTCACCATTGGCGTGTCGGATTGATGGCACCACTCAAGTAGGGACCGATCGTATATCGCCCAGTTATCGTGTCCGAGCAAGGCTTGGGTGAAGGCGGTGGTGCTGGCTGCAATGCCACCGCCACAATAGTGGATCGTCTTTAGACGGGGATCTAAACCGGCTTGCCTCCAGCACTGCCGGATGTCGTCAATCGGCTTAAAGCGCTGGGTTTTGAGGTCAAATAATTGACGAGCAGGTAAATTCAGACTGCTTGGTATACGACCAATGCGGCCATAGTGAGCCCCGCCGGTGCCCCGGTACTGTTCAGGGCTCAGCGCATTGACCAGCTGATGGCGTGGCATACCCAATTTGGCTTGAACAAGACCCGCTTTCACCGTCTCGATGTCGACAACAGCCGGTGGCCGATGGGATGTGAGTGTGTAGTCACTATCCAGTGGCTCGTTAATCGTGGTGACCAACGGGTAGCCTGCCTCGACCCATCCGTTGAACCCGCCATTGAGGATGCTGATGCTTTGATGGCCATTGGCGTAAAAAACGAACCACGCCCTGGTAATCGTGGTCAACGCGCTGCGGCCATAGAGCACCACATGATCATCGTTATTGACGCCTAATTTTCGCATTAGTGCAGTGAATAACGCCGGCTTGAGCATCTCGAATGCATAGGCTGTATTGGGGCTAGATAGATCCTCGACCATATCCAAGTGCTGTGCACCTTCAATGTGACCCGCCTCGAACTCAGGGCGCCCAGAATCGATACGTGAGGGCCCAACCGGCTGCGCACGCATGTGTGTCGTGCAGTCAAAAATGCGTATCGAAGTATCCTTCAAACGGCTGGCTAGCCACTCGGGTTCTACCAGAAGCATTGATCATTCCTTTTTTGTTTAGCCTGTCGCTGGATCCCTAACCTTAGCCTATCAAAGTATGGTTTAGCGGGTCAGCACATGCGCTTGTTCAATCCGGTTGTCTTTGGTATTAATATGGACGCTTAATTGATCTTAGTGGCAAGCGTAAGTCACTCAAGGGGCCGTGTTGGTAACAAGCAAATTCGGACAATGGTATTACGGTTGGACAATCGTGGCCGCAGCCACATTTGTGACCTTACTGACCGTGGGTATGCGGATGGGTATCGGGCCATTCTTCTTACCCATGACTGAGGACTTGGGTTTCAGCCGCAGCTTGCTATCAAGCATCGTTGCGGTCGGCATGCTTTTCTATGGCATTGGGATGCCGGTCGCCGGGTACTTGGTGAATCGGCGAGGCACTCGGTTTGTGCTTTTGTTAGGTACGGCCATTGTTGTAGTCTCAATCATTTGGACGGTGTACGCCACTTCGGCGTGGTCTTTTCTGATGGCCTATGGTGTGTTGTTATCAACGGGGCTGGCATTCACGAGCCCAGTGGCACTCACCCCAATTATTGCCCGGTGGTTTACGCGGCAGCGGGGTATGGCGTTGTTTTTTCTATCAACAGGATCGATGGCCGGTATCGCGGTCATGACCCCAGTATTCACTTGGTCGATAGAAAGTTACAACTGGCAGGTCACCATGCTTTGGTTTGGCGTGTTGTTTACGGTGCTCACGGTGCCCGTGGCATTGTTCGTATTACGCGAGGATGCGCCGGCCGAGACAGATACGGTATTGGCGCGCAGTAAAGCAGGGGCTTCACGTCCTACACCAACGAGACCTGAGAGCACTTTCACCTTCACACAAGCTCTCAAAACGCGACCTTTTTGGCAAATTTGTCTGGGTCTTTTTGCTTGTGGTTTCAGTATGAATTTGCTTGGTACGCATGGCATGCCTATGTTGATGGATCATGGCTATGATGCGATGACGAGTTCAACCGGTATCGGCTTGATTGGCTTGGTTGCTATATTCAGTACGGTGTTATTGGGGCGCATGTCCGATCACTTACCGAAACGTAACCTGCTCTCAATTATCTACTTGGTGCGTGGTTTGGGCTTTTTTGCGCTGCTCCTAGTAGGGACACACTGGGAACTGTACTTGGCCGCGTCGATTGGTGGCATTGTCTGGGCAGGCAGTATCGCGCTCTCTTCGGCGATCTTGGCTGACGTGTATGGTGTTCGACTGGTAGGGGTGCTGTATGGCTGGGGGTACTTAGGGCATCAGTTGGGTGCTACGGTCAGCTCATGGCTTGGTGGCTGGGGCTATGAGGCATTCGGTACGCACTGGGTGGCTTTTGGTGCCTCCGGCGTACTCCTAATGATGGCTGCTATTTTGTCCTATCGGTTACCCAAACCGAATCAAGGCACGGCATTGGCCGCTGCATAATCTTTCTTATACAACGCAATATCAATGGCGTAGATCTTGGCGCAGGCGGGACGACAATCACGCCCAATGTGTATTCTGCTAGAATTTCGCTCTAAGCCGATGTAGCTCAGTTGGTAGAGCAGCGCATTCGTAATGCGAAGGTCGGGGGTTCGACTCCTCTCATCGGCACCAGTCACCACATGTGTTCGGACTCGAGACATCGGTAACACTTTGTTCCTAAGACATGGGTGACGCTAATTTGCATGGCATCACGGTTCAGTGATATCATCTCGTTCTTTCTGATCCCCAATAGCTCAGTTGGTAGAGCGCCGGACTGTTAATCCGTAGGTCACTGGTTCGAGCCCAGTTTGGGGAGCCAAAGTTACTTTAAAAGCAAGCACTTAGCGCTTGCTTTTAATTTAATCTCTTAATTACACGGTTATTACACGAATAAATCGCTTCACCACCAGCGCTTGGCCTGACTTGATCGTTGCCACCGCCATGGCGGGCTTGCTCCTCCGGTCATCTGTGCAGATTACCCGCCAAGCTATCGGTGAGCATCGTGCTCAACGCACGGACGCTGAACACAAGGCCAATGTTTCACCCTATCCGAATCAAAACCCAAAGCTGTAATTCAAAAAGACCGACTGCGTGTTGATTCCCTCGTAAGGGGACTGACGAAAGAGGTAATTAAAAGCGATTCGCTGCGTTTTTGTGACATCGTATGACAGGCCTGCGCTAAGTGTGGCGCGGGTTCGAACAGGGTTCGCATTAAAATTTAAGTCTGCCAAACCATTCAACCCTTGAATGGTCAAAGTGTCGTTGGCTTGATTCAAGTCGCTTTCAACCCCGACGCTCGCCCGAATTGTCCATGAATCTGAGAACTGATGACGAATACCCACCCCAGACAAGACAGTGGCCAGATCGTTGTTTAACCCACCATAGGATAAGGGCGCGGTAACTACATCTGAGGCAGACTCGCTGTAGCCTTGTGTGTCACCTTTGGTATAACGCAAACCAATATATGGTGAAGCAATCGTACGCGGACTCAGCGCAAACCCATAAGTTGACAACAACTGAACGCCTTGTCCTGTTAACTTAGACGTGCCACTGCCACGCTCAGTGCCATTTACTGTCGGACGTGTCAATGTTGCGTTTTGTTGGCCATAAGCGGCTGACACTTTCAAGGCCAATCCCAAGCCATCGGGACGTGCTTGCCACACCCCAAAAATACCAATCAAAGGTACATCAGTACTCAAATCGACCAAATTTTCTGCTGAGTTGTTAGACACCATTTGGTCTATGTAGGCACCAACACGCCAATTTTTATTAATTTGGTAGGCAGCCACCACCGTCGCTGCCGCATCGTCGGCCGAAGTTCCGTTAGCCGACGTATAACGGCCACCCACAGACACACAGATACCCTGCGCATTAAAAAACTCACAGTCATACATCAAACTGTTAACTAAGGTGGCGGTTTGGATGGCAAGCGTTTGCTGCAATGATGCGCTTAACTGATTAATAGAAGCCTGCACATCCTGAGTTGTAAACGAAAATACATCCAAGTAAACACCACCGCGATCATAGGTCAGCTTGTGCGCGGCTTGCAGGTCAGTACTAAAGGCATCAAAGGTGCCGGTTAGACCTTCGCTAGCAGAAACCAAAGTATGACGTTTGGTAACGTAAG
>CBFHKV010000026.1:0-1073 GCA_965656505.1 Burkholderiaceae bacterium
GCCCCTCACCACCGGTAAACACCAGTTCGTACTGCGGGTGTTCTCGCAAAAGATTCACTGGAACCGTCATGCGCTCAGCGGCTTCTCCGAGTGGCACTTGACCATGGGTTTTAAAGGTTTCGGGATGCCCTAGCGCGCCACCAAGCACGATCACCCCAGCGTAATGGCCAATCGTGGTGGGATCTGGCACTGAGTATTGGTTTTCTAGTGGACGTAATAACGCATCCGGAAAAGCCTGAAACCCCAACAGCACCATCACCACCAACCCAATCCATAACATCACCGTTGCCGTACGCCGTCGATGTGCCAACAAGACTAGCGCCACCAGCCACCACAAGCCAAACCAAAACATCGGTTGGGTCACCGCAGAAAAGAGCTTTGACAAAACAAACATTTGTTCTTTCCAGAATTGGGGCTTTTTTCTTAGACTTGTTAAAGGGGGGCTGTTAAATCAGGCACTTACTTTTCACATTTTCCAGCGATTGATGACATGAAAGCGGTCATGGTGTTTGATACCCCGACACCAACTCTTGCAGCATCTTTTTGACAGCAGCGGGGTCGGCGTTTTCGAGGTGCTGCTGAAGAGTTTCTAGCTTGTCTTGCAACGTGGGCCAGGTTAGAAACTCTTCTGAGGCACGCATGATTCGGGGGTGGGTGGTGGTCTGGGGGTTGTCACCGATGAGAAGTTCTTCATAAAGTTTTTCACCGGGGCGAAGTCCGGTGACTTGAATTTCGATATCGCCCGTTGGGTTGTCTGGGTCTCTGAGCGTCAAACCTGAGAGTTCGATCATGCGTTTGGCCAGATCAAAGATCATGATGGGTTCGCCCATGTCTAATACGTAAACATCACCGCCCTTGGCCATGGCGCCCGCTTGGATGACGAGCTGTGCAGCTTCTGGGATGGTCATAAAGTAACGCGTGACCTCTGCGTGCGTGACGGTGACGGGGCCACCGTCATGGATTTGCTTTCTGAATTTTGGGACAACGGATCCTGAAGACCCCAAAACATTGCCAAATCGCACCATGGATAGGCGGGTGTTGGTGTTGGGGCTGGTGCTGGTTATTGTTTCTGC
>CBFHKV010000026.1:1086-3295 GCA_965656505.1 Burkholderiaceae bacterium
TTGTAGAACCATCTCGGCAAGTCGTTTGCTCGCCCCCATCACGTTGGTTGGGCGCACGGCTTTATCAGTGCTAATCAATACAAAATCCGTGACGCCGGCGGCCATGGCCGCTTGCGCCGTGATGAGTGTGCCAAAGACATTGTTCTTTAGCCCTTCAGTGGGATTGTGTTCAACCAGCGGTACATGTTTGTAGGCAGCGGCATGATAGACCGTGTCGGGTTTGATGGTGGCCATGACTTCGGTCATGTGACGCTTATCTTGAACCGAGCCTAGAAGGGCAATTAGTTCAGTAGATTGGGTTTCTAGTCGATGTTCGAGTTCGGCATGGATTTGATATAAGGCGTGTTCGCTTTGTTCGAACAACACCAGTTTGTTTGGACCGATGGCCGCGATCTGACGGCATAATTCGCTACCGATCGAACCACCGGCACCGGTAACGAGCACGACTTTGTTCGCAATGGTTTTGCCCAGCAAGTCGAGGTTGGGTGGCACGGAGTCTCGGCCGAGCAGGTCTTCAATGTCTAGTTCACGTAGGTCTGAAACGGTTACTTTGCCCTGTGCAAGGTCGGTGACACTTGGCAGGGTGCGAACCGCCACTTTGGCGGCTTTCATTTCTGACAAGATTTTGTTACGCCGATGCCTTGAAATTGAGGGTAATGCCAGTAGAACCGTTGATATGTCCTTCTCGCTTACGATCTTGCCTAGGTCTGCGGGTTTGTAAACTGGCAGACCATTGAGAGTTTGGCCTTGTAGTCTTGGGTCGTCATCTAAGAAGCCAACCACCCGCATCTCGTGGCTATTGGTCATGGCGTTTAATAACTGTCTGCCTGCCACACCGCCCCCATAAACCAACACTTTGGGCAGGTTCAGTCGCTTTAGGATGTCACGGTAGGCACCACCCAGCCAATAGGCTGCAATTCCTCTAGAAAAGCCCACTGCCAGCAGCAACAAGATGGGTTGGATGATTCCTACCGTTCGAGGCACTCCAGAAATGCCGATGACTGATATGACCAGACCAAAAGCCAAGGCATAAAGCACGAAGGCTCTCATCACAAAACTGATAGCGATAGAGTTGGCGTGACGAAAAATCACACGGTAAAAGCCATGGGTGATGAACAAAGGCAGGGCAAACAATAATGACACGCCAATAGCAAGATCGGCCCGCCAAAAGGGATCGCCAAACAAGGGCACCCATTCATCGAGTCTTAAGAAAAAAGCCGTCCAAACGGTCATTACACAAAGGATGGCGTCAAGTAACAACACCACGACCCGTTTCACGGGTCGCGGCAGAGCCAGTATGGGGTTGATTAAATGGGGGGCTTTCTTTTCTGCCATGGTTGGTTTCGGTTTTTGTTTTCAGTGCAACACTTTAGTGCACGACGCCATCGCGCCGTAAGACGCGAAGGGCAGTGAGACATAGTATTTTGATATCAAGGGCCATGGACTGTTGTTTTAGGTATTGTGTATCGTAGGCGACTTTTTGTGGGATCGGTATTTCGTCACGGCCGTTGACTTGCGCCCAACCGGTCAGCCCTGGACGCAAGTTGCTAACACCGGCTTTGGTTCGCAGTTCGATCAGATCGTCTTGGTTAAACAGTGCGGGTCTGGGGCCAACCAGGCTCATGTCACCCACCAAGATGCTCCAAAGCTGGGGTAACTCATCTAGACTGGATTTACGAAGGAATGAGCCGATGGGGGTCAGATGTGCGTCGGGGTTACTGAGCAGGTGGGTGGCCACGGCTGGCGTGTCTGTTTTCATGCTGCGAAACTTTGGCATTTCGAATAGCGTGTTGTGGCGCCCCACCCTTTTAGACCAGTACAAGATCGGGCCTGGCGAGGTGAGCTTGACGGCCAGAGCCGTTAGCAGCATGGGCAATAGCAGCATCACGCTGGCTACTAGTGCGACACAAAAGTCAAAGAGTCGTTTCAAGGTTGTTTGGCTGTGATGACGATGTTGGCTTCAATTGTTTGGTGGTTTGGTTGCTTGGTTGGTTTGGTGATTTGGTGATTTGGGTTTTAGGCCTTTTGTAGCCACATCCGAGCATTAAACAAATACTTGGTCTGATTGTATGTCGGAACTTTTGGGTGGCGGGCTTGGTTTGGTGTGGTTTGGATTAGTTTGGGTTTGCATCCTTCATGCCTTTTGGTGGTTTAGGTGCTCGGGCGGCACGATGGCATAAACTTAGGTGCTTGCAGCTAGATGTTTTTG
>CBFHKV010000026.1:3305-8431 GCA_965656505.1 Burkholderiaceae bacterium
TGTTTTTGCTTCGAGTTGGGTTTGGTTGAACCTTGGGGCAAATGCCACCGTTTGTTTGTGTTTTATTAGGATGGCGCAATGACTATTTTGGTGACTGGTGGTGCGGGGTATATCGGTTCACACACGGTGGTGCAGCTTTTAGAGGCTGGGCTCGATGTGGTGGTGTTGGATAACCTGTCAAATAGTCACTTGAAGAGCCTTGAACGGGTGCAAGAGATCACTGGGCGGACGGTGCCTTTGGTACAGGCTGATGTCCGTGACCGTGAGGCACTGCGGGGGTTATTTGCAACCTATCCGATTTCTGCGGTGATTCACTTTGCGGCTTTGAAGGCGGTGGGTGAATCTCAGTCTCAACCAGCCCGCTATTACGACAACAATGTATCGGGTAGCTTGTCTTTGTTTGAAGAAATGCAAAGGGCTGGCGTCTACACCGTGGTGTTTTCTTCTTCGGCAACGGTTTACGGCGATCAAGGCAGTGGTCAGTATGCAGAAGATGCGCCTTTGTTGCCCATGAGCGTGTATGGGCGCACCAAGCATATGGTGGAAGACATTTTGCGTGATTTGTGTGCGGCTGACCCCAAATGGCAAGTGGCGCTGTTGCGCTACTTCAATCCGGTGGGCGCGCATCCTTCAGGGCTGATCGGCGAAGACCCAAATGGCATTCCCAACAACTTGATGCCTTTTATTGCTCAAGTAGCCATGGGTCTTCGCGAAAAGCTTTCTGTCTTTGGCAATGACTACCCCACCCCTGACGGAACGGGCTTGCGTGACTACATCCACGTGCAAGATTTGGCCGCGGGTCATTTGGCGGCGTTGAGATCGCTAGAAACGTTCAGAGAAAATGGCTTAACCAGTCCACTCACAGTTAACCTCGGCACGGGGCAACCGTACAGTGTGTTGGAGTTGGTGGCTGCTTTTGAAAAAGCTTCTGGCAAGCCTGTTCGGTATGAGGTGACAGGCAGACGCCCGGGTGATGCGGCCGTTTGTTACGCCGACCCGTCTCTGGCGATGAAGGTGCTGAGTTGGCAGGCCAAGCTGGGCATTGATGACATGTGCACTGACGCGTGGCGCTGGCAGCAAATGAACCCCAATGGGTATCGATGATTGCAGGCCCAAAGAAGGTCGCCGCAGCATTTCAAGAGTATAACGACGATGATTGCGCTTATGCCCAGCTGACGTGAGCGACGCACCAAAGACTCGCATGACATTGTCGGCGTTTTCCGGCAAGCCACTGATCCTGGCTGGGCCAATCAGAACATGAGCACAGGGGAGTCGGTGCTTAAGCAGTTACGTGATCGCCATGCCGATCAAATGCGAGAGCGCCCAGAGGTCATGCCGGGCCAATTCAAGACTCAGGTCAATCGGGCTGGCAATACCCTGTTTGTGGCACCACGCTTGGTCAGAGGCACGCTGATTGAGGCCTCAAGGATTTTACCGACGGTGCCAGCTGGCTTGGCCAGGGCTCTATTTACTATGTTCATGGTCTCAGAGATTCACCCGTTTACCGATGGTAATGGGCGTCTGGCCAGACTGGTCATGAACGCAGAGCTTTCGGTTGTCAACCGGTGCCGAGTCATTGTGCCTACGCTCTTTCGAGAAGATTATCTTGATTGTCTTCGAGTACTGACCCGCGAAGGCAACCCAAAACCATTTCTGGACGCCATGCAGTGGATACAGGGTTGGACGGCAGCCTTTGACTACGAGGACCTTGATAAAACCATTGACACCATGGCTGCCTGCAACGCCTTCGAGCGCTCTCGCACTCAACACAGACTGCTCTTGCCAACTGCTCATCATCACGGCGCTGAAAAAAATGGGTCTTGACATCCACCGCTAAAAAAATGAGCAGTGACGCCAACCAACCATCCAAGCATCAGCGCCCCCCAACCTCCTTCTCCCACGCCTTTACCTTCTCAAACCATTGACCACCAACCCGGTCATGTGACCCGGGCACGTGGGGTTAGTGTCTACAACTCGCCTGAAAGCACAAATAGGATTTGCCTGAAATTTTGAGTATTGACGAATTACAGGCAAAAACGATACGAATCATGTTTAAACCAACAACACAAAGTGGTTACAACGAACAACACACCCTAGACTGCGAACCCGTATTGGTTAACTGATTACGCCACCTCGCGAATGGCCTTCCTGACCGTCTCAAAGATCTCGTCGATGTGCGACTCCTCGATGATGAGCGGTGGAGAGAAAGCGAGGATGTCGCCGGTGAAGCGGACCATGACGCCGTTTTGAAAGCACTTCAAGAAAGCGTCATAGGCACGTGTGCCTGGGGCGCCCTCTCGGGATTCAAGCTCAATGCCACCAACTAGACCGAGGTTACGGATGTCTTTGACGTGTGGCTCGCCTTTGAGGCTATGAATGGCTGCTTCAAACTTGGGTGCCATGGCGGCAGCTCGCTCAAAGAGTGCCTCGCGCTCGTAGATGTCTTGGGTGGCGATACACGCCGCTGCGGCAGCAGGGTGAGCCGAGTAGGTATAACCATGAAAAAGCTCAATGGCGTTGGCCGGTCCACCGTGCACAATGGCATCGTGAATATCACGGTGAGCCGCCACCGCCCCCATGGGGATCGCGGCGTTGTTGATCGCCTTGGCCATCGTGATCAGGTCAGGCTTCACACCGAAATATTCGCTGGCAGTGGCCTTGCCCAAGCGGCCAAACGCGGTGATCACTTCGTCAAAAATCAACAAAATGCCGTGTTTGGTGCAGATCTCACGCAAACGCTTTAGATAACCTTGGGGTGGCAACAACACACCCGCCGAACCCGACACCGGTTCGACAATCACCGCCGCAATCGTTGACGCGTCATGCAAAGCAACAATCTTTTCTAACTCATCGGCCAGGTGGCCACCCCATGAGGGTTGGCCGTGGCTGTAAGCGGCTTTCTCTATGTTGAGGGTGGCGGGCATGTGGTCCACACCGGGAATCATGTTGGCTGAAAACGCCTTTCGGTTGGGGACAATGCCACCAACCGATATCCCACCAAAACCCACACCGTGGTAACCCCGCTCGCGACCGATCAAACGCGTGCGCTGGCCTTCACCGCGTGCGCGGTGATAAGCCAGTGCAATCTTTAAAGCGGTGTCGACCGACTCAGAACCCGAGTTGGTAAAGAAAATCCGATCCATCGACTCAGGCATGATTTGTGCCAAACGGGTCGCGGCCTCAAACGCCAATGGGTGGCCCATCTGGAAGGTTGGCGCGTAATCCATCTCTGACATTTGCTGCGTCACGGCATCAATGATCTCTTGACGACCATGACCCGCATTGACGCACCAAAGACCCGCCACCGCGTCAATCACTTGGCGATCATCCACGGTGGTGTAGTACATGCCCTTGGCTTTCTTAAACATTCGCGGCGCCGCCTTGAATTGCTTATTGGCGGTAAACGGCATCCAAAAGTTCGACATGTCTAGCGACGTGTGCTGTTCCAAGTGCTTGGCATCGGTGATGGTGTTCATTTCTGGGGCCCCAAGTGTTCGAGAGATGCGGCGGTGTGTTGAGTGATGGCAAGTGAACGTATCAACGGTTAAGGACGTTTAAAACGTCTGGTACGGTTTTAGAGTCGATATGGGTGATGGTTTTGGTGTTGGTTTTAATGACGTTTTTACTAACAGCCCGTACTGTTGATGTGCCTTATCTGTTTATCGTAAACCATTCTGCTTCGGTAAACCATGCGATTCTTAAACGAACCGCGTTGGGCGGCATGGTTCGGATGGCGCGAGCCATCCGTGACACGGCTTTGCGCCGCAGGTCTGTTTGCGTCGCGTCAGCCTAGATTCAGCACGCCCAGAAAACCGAACCCCCGAACCCCCGAACCCTGAGCACTAAAAGGGCCATGACGGGCTGGCAAGCCGCACTGCGTTCGGCCGCTGGCCATGCCTACTTTGTTCTGGACTTCATCCTGACGATTTCGCCGAGCTTGGCGTAGAAAGGCCCGGCTAGGCGGCAAATGGGGTCTAGCGCCACCGAGTCAATCTTGTTGTCGTTGATCAGGTCGTCGCGTACGTGAAAGGCGATGACTTCGCCAACGTAGAACTCTGAGCCTGCGGTACCAAAAGGAATCATGCGTTCAAAGCGGCATTCCATTTGTACGGGTGCGTCGGCCAATCGCGGCACCGCGATGTGTTCCGAGGGCACGGTTTTTAAGCCCAGCAATTCGATTTCACTGACCTCGGGTGGGTGATGCTCAGCGCTGGCGTGCAGGTCATCAACTTGCACAAAGTTGCCGATATTGACCACAAATTCTTTGGTGTCCAATATGTTGCGAGCGGTGTCTTTGCGATCTTCGTACTCTTGGCCGATGTTGATGCCGACCATCGGGGGTTTGTTAGACACACTGGTGAAATAGCTAAAGGGCGCGAGGTTGGCCACACCGGTTGTCGACAGGGTGCTGACCCACGCAATTGGTCTTGGCACGACCACGGCGGTCATGAGTTTGTAGGCTTGCTTGGCGTCGAGTTCGCTGGCGTGTAGTTTCACTTTTTGCTTCCAAAATTGAGATAACGAATAAGGCTCTTGGCATCAGCTTACCCAAAAGACCGACTTCGGTGGTGTCGGTGGTGCTGAACCATTTGTGTATCGTGTGGTCTTAAAGACCGTTACAATGCAGTTAATGGGGCCGACCCGGATTCGACGTGGGTCGCGAAACAGAGCAGGGCATGTCGAGCACCAGTTCGCTCGTAAATCCACTGGAAAACCAATAAACGCCAACGACGAGCGTTTCGCTCTGGCCGCTTAAGCGGTGAGCCGCTGCACTGATTTGTCTTTGGGTTAGGTGGGTAAAACCACAGCAGCGTCATTTACAAAGAATCGGGTTCTGCCGGGTCACACGGTAGCGTCTTAAAATTACGTGAATCGCCGAAGGACGGTTTGTCGGTAAACCACCCCGGAGGTTAAATCCAAATTAACCGAATAAACATGTAGAACTGCCTGCGGAGGACTTGCGGACGGGGGTTCAATTCCCCCCGGCTCCACCAAATACCGCAAAGGGCTCGGATGATCTCCGGGCCCTTTTTTTGTCCAAGACGGACATTAATTCAGGCAGTGACAATAATTAACGGTCCTTTACGATCTTGATCAGATCTTGATCGGTCAGCTACTGAAACTTC
>CBFHKV010000026.1:8529-21591 GCA_965656505.1 Burkholderiaceae bacterium
CTTGAGAATTTTGGTGAAGCCCGGCTGAGAAGTGTCAGTTGACCAGCCTCGAAGACTGTTCTTCAAATTCGATCACGGCTTGCCCGTTCGGTTTAGGATAGGGATTGTCCGTCCAAGTCTGTTTCCTTCCGCAGGTGATGTCAGGCCTCCATGAACGCGCTGTTTGCCATGGAAGCCAAGCGGAACTCGCCAAATAGACGTGGTGAATGACCTTATTTGCGGAGAGTGCTGAATATGTGCTGCAGCCGATGCCCCTGAAGTTCGGCTTGGCTCAGCAGTTGATGCCAGTCGTCAGGCGGGTGGCCGCTCTCGAGCATTTTGCGAAAGACGCGGTAGGCATCGTCGCTGCTTTCGTAGGCTCGCTTGGTGTCATCATCATTGACCCAGGCGTAGACGATCATCTTGGCCGCAGCGTGGTACCGAAAAAACAGCCGGTACTGCTGAAAAAACTTGGCGCGAAACCAGTGTTTCCGATCATCGCCCAGGGTGCCCCCCTGTCGGTATTCAGAGCGGGTGGGGTCCTGAGGGATGACATCAAAGGCAAGGCGGGCAATGGCGGCCAATCGCTTGGTGGTGTTCTTCTTGACGTAGCCCGTCGGGTTCTTTTTCTTGAGCGCCTCGACTTGCTCCAGCAAGGCTTCGACTTGCGTCATGAACAGCGGGTGCGCAAACACCGTCCAGCCGTGGATGGCCAGTGGAGCAGGCTTGGCGACCCTCATTCATCGTCTGCCGACAAGGGCGCATCCAGATCCACTTTCACCTCACCGACCAGCGCCTGAACGCGCTTGACAAACGTGCTGCTCACCGATTGCAGGCGATCAGGATGGGTGGCGATGTCGTGGGCCAGGAAGCCCAGGAACTGACCCAGCACCGGATCGTCGGCCTCTGCATCACTGGCGCGTGTCAGCACCACTTCGCCACTGGGGCGGATGACGTACTGAATCTTGTCGCGCTTACACAGGCGAAGCGCGCGGCGAACCGTTTCCGGCACCGTGGTCTGGTAACGATCGGTCAGCGTGGATTCAGCTTCAAGGGTGGCGGCCATAGCGTGCTCCTGTGCGAATTGTGTAATGCGGCCATGGTAATGCATTCGCCTTGTCATTGTCAATGCGATTGCATTGTCATTCGCGTGTAGCGAGCGAGATCCAAGTGAGCTTATCCCGCGGACTATAAAGCCGAATTTTTACGCGAAGTACCTAGAATTGAGGCATGGGAGCGTTGGGTACGGTTGAGCGTTTCGCTGCTTAACGGTAAAAGTCACCGTGATTTACGGCAAAATATCAGCGAACCACTCGCTGCCTTCAGGACCGTTAGACTGTCGTTTGAACCGGTGGTGTCAAGGCACCACCAAGCATCGGCTACCAGAGACTTAATGTGTTGAACAAAGGGGTAGTCGATGACTTGCAGTCGCTCCAATTGATCGTGGTTTGGTGTGATTTGTTGTGGTTTGTTGTGGTTTGTTGAGATTAGGGTCGGCTAGCGTTGATTCGACTTTCAAGATCGGTCGCATGATGCTTTTGCTAGGGATAATGATAAATATAGCTGGCGTGCAACGACCAACAAAACGATCCCATGGTCATCTTCCAATGGGTGCTGAAATGCGGGCTCCCACCGAGTGATTGAGCGCAGGCTCTTGTCGGCGAGCCTCAATGACTTGAAACAGATAGGCTTACGAACCCTCAACCGTGCGGCGAATATTCTGTCTATTCGCCGCACTTTTTACAGCGTTTGTCTTAACTTTTCGACGGATGTTGGCGCTAGGGCACCTGCTAGGTCGTATGCACGACCTGAGCGTGGATCTGCGTGATCAGGCCACGTTGCGTGTCCTGACCGAGGATGTGCTTAAGACCAGCGAAATCGAAGGTGAAACACTTAACCCCGAATCGGTACGCTCTTCGATTGCCCAGCGCTTGGGAGTCGACATTGGCGCTTTGTCACCTACTGACCGACAGATCGATGGCGTGGTAGAAATGGTGCTCGATGCCACCCAGCGATATGACTCGGCACTAACTGCGCAACGATTGTTTGGCTGGCATGCAGCCATGTTTCCTACTGGCTACAGCGGGCTTAGCAAAATCCGTATCGGTGACTGGCGCGACGATGCGCAAGGCCCTATGCAAGTCGTTTCCGGTCCCGCGCACCGTCCAAAGGTTCACTACGAGGCGCCTGCGGCCAATCGGCTCAATGCAGAAAGCTCAGCCCAGCGCTACTACAGTCTGTCGGCACAGATTTAACGTGAACGCAAGGACTACTACGATCGTCTGCAAGCCACCCAGAAGGGTGACCTTGATGTCATCGACTGGCTGGATTGGTTTCTGGCCTGTCTGCTGCGAGCCCTTCAGGGCGCCGAAGAGACACTGCACCGTCCTAACAAAAGCACGATTCTGGCAGCACTGTGCCGGTATGCCACTCAATGAACGTCAAATCAAGTTGCTCAACAAATTGCTTGATGGCTTTGACGGCAAACTGACCAGTAGCAAGTGGGCGGCGATTGCCAAATGCTCTCAGGACACTGCCCTGCGCGACATTACCGAATTATTGGCACGCAATGTGTTGAAGAAATCCGATGCGAGTGGCCGTAGCACCTGCTACGCCATCGTTGAAGACAGATTGACACCACCTCGCACATAACCTTTGAATCATTTCAGGAGAGGGTATCAAAGCCAAAGCAATAACGGCTTTTCCCCATCAGGGGTCTGGGTCGCCAGTCTTCCCGCACGACGAAGACTCTCTCGTGCTCTTGTTGTTGTCACACCATTGGGCAGCACACACTCACGACCCGGGTCACCTCGCCAAATAATAAAAAACCGTCGTTATTTGTCTGAGCAGGGACAAATAACGACGGCTATTGGTTCTTAAGCCAAACTTTTAATCCGCCCCCAGACCCAAGTTATTCGGTTGGCGTTTCTCAATCGACCACTTCAAGAGCGCGGCACTGCGATAGAAGCCGTGGGCAAACTTGCTGTAAGGCAACGTGAGAAAGAAGGCCATCACAAAGCCCAAGTGAATCGCGAGCAGTAGCGCCATGGCTGACGTATCACGCCATACCAAAAGCGCCAAACCTGTGAGACTGACCCAAAAGAGCAAGGCGATGAAGCCTCGATCCATGGTCTGTTGACTTGGATCGCCATGCAATGGGGCGCGATGCTTGTTCAACCAAAAGAGACCTGCAGGCCCAATCAACAAACCGATTCCACCAACGGTGCCAAGAATCACTGGCAGGCTGGTGTAACCGTAAGGCGCCTCCCAACCGAACACATAGTGATAGATGGTAGCAACCGAGGTCGCGGCAAAGCACAACATAAAGCCATAAAACGTCAGGTGATGGAACACCCGTCGGCGGTGAGTAAAACGGTCATCTTCATCATTGCAACCCAAACCATGGCCACCATCGAGGTATTTTAGTTGCAAGGCATTCATCGTGGCCTCGGTCACCGCCGGCGTGGTGGCCGCACCCGGGCGCACGTCCCGCCAAAACTTCACCACCCCGATGCCCAACGCCAGCACGGCCAAGCCAAACACACTGCCAAACATCACCACCATGGTGTTGTGTGGGAACACCGCGTAAAAGTCGCCGGCAAGTGGTTCATGCCAAAGCGTGCCTTGCGAGATCAACGCCAAAATCAAAAACAAAATCACACCAAACGCGGTTGCCAACGACAGGGTCAGGCCATTGCGTTCGTACAAACGCCCCAATGGCGCTGGCCAGGCATATGACACATAGGTTTCCTTGCGCACCTTGGCCATTGACTGTGGCACATTGACCCCAAACTCGTGGGGCGGCGCGTATTGGCAAGCGTGCAAACAAGCACCGCAGTTGTGACACAAGTTAGCCAGGTAATTCAGATCCGCTTTGCTATCAAAAGACAAGCGGCGCGTCATCGCCGGAAATACCGCACAAAATCCCTCGCAATAACGACAGGCGTTACAAATCGTCATGATGCGCGAGACTTCTTTCTCGTTTTTTGACAAAGGCTTGTCGTGCCATTCGATGGCTTGTTCTGTCAACGTATCAAGCGACGACATGTTCTACTCCTGCTAATTGCTGTTGGGTTGCTTGTTTGCCCAAGGCGGACAGTGCCGCTTGCTCGCCGGCAATACGCCCGAATACCGTGCCAATCGACATCCCAACACCCGCGGTGTAACCCTTGCCGAGCACATTGCCCGCACTGATTTCTCCGGCGGCATATAAGTTGGGGCTGCGCTGCCCTTTGAGGAAAACGCTGGCCTTCTCGTCTGTTCTCAGACCCATGTAAGTGAACGTGACGCCCGGTCTGACGGCATAGGCATAAAACGGCGGCTTGTCCAATGGCAAAGCCCAATGGGTCTTGGCAGGCGTCACACCTTCGGTATGGCAGTCATCCAATTCCGTGTGATTGAACGTACCCGGGACACAAGCCTTGTTGTAATCCTCGATCGTTTTAACCAGGGTTGGCACATCGAGTGACAACTTCTCTGCCAACTCTTCGATGGAATGGGCCACTGTGCCTTCGAACACCGGCGGCATGAAGCGACCAATCGCCTTGGCGTCAATGATCGAGTAGGCGATCTGACCGGGTTGCATGGCCACCAAACGCCCCCAAATGGCATAACGCTTGGGCCAAAAGTCCTCGCCTTCGTCGTAAAAGCGCTCTGCTTCGCGATTAACCACCACGCCCAAAGACACGCAATCAATGCGGGTACAAATGCCGCCGTCATAAAGCGGGGCCCTGGCGTCGATGGCCACACAGTGCGATTGCGAAGGATCGCCAATGATCTCGGCACCTGCGTCCATCATGACCTTGAGCACATCACCCATGTTGAAACGCGTGCCGCGAATCAAGAAGTTGTCTGTCGGCCACTCGCCACGCTCGTTCTGTCCCCAGGCTTCACGCAACCACTCGCGGTTTGATTCAAAACCCCCAGCAGCCAAGACACAGGCATTGCCTTCAAACCGCTGGTCGCCCGAACGCACCGCTACAAAACGTGCGCCATCAAACTCAATGTCATCAACGGGTGTTTCATACAGAATATCCACACCGAGGTTTTCTGCGCTTCGATAAAACGCATTCACCAAGGCCTTGCCGCCACCCATAAAGAATGCGTTGGTCCGCGCCACGTGCAACGCGCCAGACAACGGTGGCTGAAACCGCACACCGTGCTTTTGCATCCAACCTCGGCAACGCGAGGTTTCACGGATCACCAAGCGTGCCAACTTTTCACTGGTTAAACCACCGGTCACTTTTAGTAAGTCTTGCCAGAACTCTTCTTCGGGGTATGCATCAACCAACACGTCCTCTGGGCCGTCGTGCATGCAACGTAAGTTCCGCGTGTGTTGCGAATTGCCGCCACGCCATTCAAAGGGTGAGGCCTCGAGCATCAACACCGACGCACCTGCTTCGCGGGCCGTCAATGCTGCGCATAACGCCGCGTTTCCCCCGCCGACCACAATGACATCCCATCGTTTTGACATATCTTTTAATCCAAATCATGTGTTATTTCATCAATGTACGCCACATGATAGCTATACACCAGCCCCTAAAATCCGGTTGGGTGTTTAGCAAACGTGAACACTAGCAGAAGTGATGTCAAAGAGGGTTAAAAAAAAGGGTGCCGAGCAGGTTACTGCGCGGTGCCAAACTTAATGCGCGCCGGGCCACTGCCCCTCTTGTACCGCGCGCATGGCCGCTTCCTCCATGACCCGCTTGGTCGCCAACGCAGCCGGTGATAGCTCGTCCTCGGGCAGGCTTGCGATAAAGCTCGGCCTGACCAAGTCTCGCTGTGTAAAAGGCAAGGCTTCGATGGCGGCATCGCCGGCACGAGCAAGCGCCGAACCCGGTTGGATGGTTGCCGCTAGTCCCGCACGCGTCATGTCCATGAGCACCGCCAAGCCATCGACCTCCGCCACAATATTCGGACGCACCCCAGCGCGCTCAAACGCCGCGTTGAGCACGGCTCGTAGCCCGTGACGACTCGCTGGCAACACCAACGGCAAATCACCCAAGGCTTTCAATGTCAAGCGGTTTTGACCGAGGTTACCTACCAAGGCTGGGCTACCCATCAGAAACAAACGTTCCTTTAGCAGCGGTGAACTGTCCCAACGACCCCGGTCGCCGGTCTGAAACACGATCGCCAAATCCATTTGACGGGCATTGAGTTGGTTCACCAAGTCGCCTGACAAGCTTTCGACCAATTGCAGGTGAACGTCCGGGTATTGCTGGCGCATTGCCCGCAGCAAAGGCACCGCCAAAACCGACGACGTGGTGGAGGTCAACCCCACGCTGACCTGACCCGACAATCGCGCCTGCTGTGCCGCACGTACTGCTTCATCGGCATGGCGCAACACCAGCTGGGCTTGGCGTCCAAACGCCAGACCCGCCTCAGTCGGCTTAACGCCACGTGTTGAGCGCGTCAACAACACCGTCGAGAGCTCGCTTTCTAAGCGCTGTATCTGTTGGCTAAGCGCTGACGTGACCACACCGAGCGAGCGCGCCGCCCGTCCCATGCTTCCCGTTTGCATGACCGCCACAAAATATCGCAGTTGTCGAAGTTCCATGCGCTATTGTGGCACGCAGGACACCACAATCAAGCACTAGAACAACCAAATCGCAGCCACCGCAATGCCTGAGAGCATAAACGGTGCGGTGCGATACAAGAGCGGCAAACCGCCAATGAATGCCGCCAATGCCAACTTGACCAAACTGTTACTCAATGCCGCAATCAAAATGCCGCGCGCCGCGACAGGATTGGCCAACCCTTCATCGGCTGCCATGCGCGACAACGACAAGGAAATGGCATCCACATCAGCGGCCCCAGAAATTGCAGCAGATAGATAGATGCCCGCATCCCCAAACCCCTCGTTGGCCAATTCCACAAAAAACATGATGCTCACCAAGATGGCGGTGAATCGTAAGGCAGGCAAGATTTCAAATGGGTTGTTGATCGATAAATCCACCTCGTCAGCGGGCGCCGGCTCATGGCCTGAGCGATGCAAACCACGCCACGCCAGCCACGCCGCCCCAAGCAGATAAAACGCCATGGCAGCGAGCAAGGGCCAGAGCAGCAAAGCAAACACCGGTCTTGCCAAAACCGCCGTTTCCACCAACACCCGCGGAAACATCAGTGCCGAGGCCAGCAAAAGCCCTGCCGACAAAATATCCGGTCTTTGCATGCGCTTGGCTAAGCGAGATAGCGTCAGCGTCATGGCCGTTGACGACACCATGCCGCCAAACAAAGCGGTCCACAACAGCCCTTTACTGGCATCCATGACCCGCATCGCGACATAGGCCACAAATCCCAATCCCGTGATCAGCACCACCATCCACCAGACCACAGCCGGATTGAAGAAATCCAATGGTCCCATGGACTCATTGGGCAACAACGGCAGAATCACCACCGAAATAAACAAGAGTTTTAGTGCACCATAA
This sequence comes from Burkholderiaceae bacterium, assembly GCA_965656505.1. Classification (GTDB taxonomy): domain Bacteria; phylum Pseudomonadota; class Gammaproteobacteria; order Burkholderiales; family Burkholderiaceae_B; genus Algicoccus. The sequence continues at coordinate 15,936 of CBFHKV010000026.1, forward strand.
AGCTCTTTTTTTTGTAGCCGATGCACTTGCTTGTGAAGCACGGTTTTTAAGCTCAGCAGCGCCGTAACCACGACCCCCAAGGCTGCCGCTAAAACCATGTGGTCCATGGTTGCGAGTGAGCCGAGCAAATACGTCAAGAGCATGGCTATTTCGGTGGTCATGCCCCAATCACCCGTCTGGCGTACCTCGGCAACATAGCCGGCAACGATCAATACCATCACACCCGCGGAAACAAATCCCCACGCCCAGGGGTGCAATCCTTGCGACAGCACCACGGCCAAACTGCCCACCAAGCCCAACAGACCGAAGGTACGGATACCCGCCATCAAGCGTTCCGACTCTCGACTGTGTTGACTCCACTCCCGTTCGGCACCAATCAACAGACCGATCGCCAACGACAACAAGGTCGCGGGTAAAAACGCCAAGGGTTCCTCAAGCGCAAACATCAGCCTCCCTTTGATCTCCCTTTGCTTTTCACTTTGATTTCGATTGGTTGCCAGTTCTTGACAGCCGGTTCACCAAAGCCTTGCTTCAAATGATACGCTTGACCACGTTTGTTTTAAACGACCTGACTCATCACCCTTTTTTGGTGAAGCCCATGACACCAATCTCGCCAACCCCGCTAACGCCGCCAACCCCTCTAACCAACGCCGGCGCAGACAGCCTCGCTGCGCGCTTGCAGACCGTACGCGACCGCATCCGTGCCGCCTGCGAAGCCGTGGGCCGCGACCCGGCAGCGGTGACCCTGTTACCCGTTAGCAAAACCTTCGATGCCGACGTCATTCGGGAGGCCGTTGGGTTGGGGCTCACGCGTTTCGGTGAGAACCGCCTGCAAGAAATCGCGCAAAAAGCCCCGCTACTCGCCGACTGTGGCATTGAGTGGGTGGTGATTGGTCATGTCCAAACCAACAAAGCCAAAGAAGTCGCCAAGTACGCCGCTGAACTCCAGTCTCTTGATCGCCTGTCTTTGGCCCAAGCGCTCGATCAACGCTTAAAGGCGGCCAACCGCACCCTAGACGTCTTGGTGCAAGTCAAAACATCACCCGAAGAAAGCAAGTTTGGGCTGGATCCGGCTGATCTGATTGACTTTCTCCACACCTTGTCCGAATTCGATACGCTGCGGGTGCGCGGATTGATGACGCTTGCCGTCTTGTCCGTTGACCAGCAAGCGGTGCGCGACTGCTTCAAACGCTTGAGAACTTACCGTGATGAAGCCGCGCGCCAGAACATCAAAGGCATCTCACTGGACCGACTCTCCATGGGCATGAGCGGGGATTTGGCGCTAGGTATCGCCGAAGGCTCAACCGAGGTCCGTATCGGTTCGGCGCTCTTCGGGCAGCGCTAAGTCTGCCGCGATGGCTATTGATGGGTGTATCGCATCATCACAAACCAAAGCCTTGCCACAAATCGTCCACCCCCTCCAACAGACCCGCTCCCTGACGGATTAATGCATGACAACCAGCGGATAAGGGATCACCGGGTCGCCCCGGCACTGCAAACACATCACGTCCGAACTCATTGGCCAAACGCGCGGTGATCAATGAGCCGCTACGCGCCTGCGCTTGTACCACAACCGTGGCGCGGCCTAGCGCAGCCACCAATCGATTGCGCCTTGGAAAGTGATGCGCCGCTGTCGGCGTGCCCAAGGCAAACTCACTCAACAACAATCCACCTTGCGCCACGATGTCTGCGGCCAATCCGTGATGCATGGCCGGATAACAGCGATCCGGTGCGGTGCCCAACACCGCCACCGTCAACGCACGGCCGGTCTGGCGCGCCGCCAAAAGCGCCCCCCGATGGGCACTGGCATCAATGCCCACCGCCAGCCCACTGACCACCGTCCAATGAGCACGGGCCAAATCCAGCGCCAATTGCTGAGCCAAAGCGCGTGCTGCTGCCGTGGCTTGTCTTGCCCCGACGATACTGACCGCCGGTCGCCCAAGAACCGCTAGATTGCCTTGTGCGTACAACACCACTGGCGCATCAGTGAGCGTACGCAACACCGCCGGATACGCGGGATCTAACCAAGTCAACCACTGACAACCCTCGCGCTCGGCCCAGTGCTCGGTGCGCTGCATGGCCTGTTTGATCAACGCGCTAGGCGCCCGACAGAGCTGCTGCACCACGGGCCACGACAACCAGCGACTTAAAACGCGCGGCGAACACCTCAACACATCACTCGGGCGATCAAAGGCCTCAAACAGCTGTCTTGCCACCGTCGGCGCGACACCCGGCTCCAAATGCAGGCGTAACAAAGCCATTCGCTCCGTACTGAACGATGCACCTGTGGTTGTCTCGCCCAACGCTTCACCCAACACCTCGCTCAATCGCTTGCCCCTGACTGAAACAATAAACACGAAATCTTGACGCATAATCAAGGCAAGTCAATATTGATGGGATCTTTATGTCATGGGTTGAGGTGTTGCGCGTGTTTGGCCGCTTGGGCCTGACCTCGTTTGGCGGTCCAGTGGCGCACATCGGTTACTTCAGGCAAGCCTTTGTGGTGGAGCGTGAATGGCTAAGCGAGGCCGAGTTCGCCTCTCGGCTTGCACTTTGCCAAGTGCTGCCCGGGCCCGCTTCTAGCCAGCTTGGGTTTCTGATTGGGTTGCATCGCGCAGGTTGGCTCGGAGCGCTGGCTGCCTGGTTGGCTTTTACTTTACCCTCGGCCTTGGTCCTTGTGTTGTTGGCCATTTACGGTTTGCCGTGGGCAAGCGACGGCACGTTTTCTGCGCTTCATGGCTTAAAGCTTGTCGCCGTGGTCATTGTCGCGCACGCGGTCTGGGGCATGTGGTCAGCCATGTGCCGCACCACGGGCACCCGTTTACTGGCACTCGGCGGATTTGCGGTGGCGATGTGGCTAACCGGCTGGGTGGGACAAATTGGCGCCATTGCCCTTGGCGCCCTGATCGGTGGGCTGTTGCTCAAACAAAGCACCTTTACCTTCGTGAGTTCAAACAACGCGAGTCGGGAACTCAATCGCAACATCAGCCACGATATCCATCGAGCGCTCGGCGCCATTTTTTTAGCCCTCGCGGCGAGCCTGTTACTGGTCCTGCCTTGGTTGATCGACGTGCAACCGACATCACAACCGATCTGGCAACTGTTTGACGTCTTTTATCGCGCGGGTGCACTTGTGTTTGGCGGCGGACATGTGGTTTTGCCGCTCTTGCAAAGTGCGGTCGTAGACACCGGCAGGGTGGCCAACGACACATTCCTGGTGGGGTACGGCTTGGCACAAGCCGTACCCGGTCCTTTGTTTACTTTTGCGGCTTGGTTGGGTGCCCTAGACCCCGCCTCACCCGGCTGGCTTGGGGCACTCGTGGCACTGGTGGCGATTTTTCTGCCCGGATTATTACTGGTCGCTGGGCTCATGCCGTGGTGGCAATATTGGCAAAACAATCAACGGGCGTTATGGGTGCTCAGCGGCATCAACGCCGCGGTTGTCGGCGTGCTGGCGTCTGCCTGGATAGACCCTATCGTCTCAACAAGCCTACGCGGCGTGTCCGACGTGGTGATCGTCCTGATCTGTACCGCTTGGTTAATGCTCGGTCGGGCCGGGCCCGGCAGGATTGTTCTGCTGGCGCTGCTGCTTGCGGCTTTGGCTCATTGGCTCGGACTATCTCCCTAAAACAGAAAATTAATGAATTTCATCCCGGGGTGTCTTAAAATGAACCCATGGCACTGTTAAACATCATTCATTTCCCTGACCCGCGGCTGCACAAAGTCGCCAAGCCCGTTGAGGCGGTTGACGCACGTATCAAGCAATTGGTCAAAGACATGGCCCAGACCATGTACGAAGCACCAGGCATTGGTTTGGCAGCCACCCAAGTCGATGTGCATGAGCGTGTCATTGTGATCGATCTATCTGAGGATCAAACCGACCTACGGGTTCTCATCAACCCAGAGATCGTTTGGGCCAGCGACGAGTTACAAACCTACGAAGAGGGTTGCCTGTCCGTGCCGGGCGTTTATGACGAGGTGAAACGCGCCTCGGCGATTAAGGTCACCGCGCTTGATGAAGAGGGTCAAAAACAAACGTTTGAAGCAGACGGCTTATTGGCCGTCTGCATTCAACACGAAATTGATCACCTGAATGGCAAAGTCTTTGTCGAACGACTCTCGACCTTAAAACAGTCGCGTATCCGAACCAAACTGACCAAACAAAAGCGCGAACAAGCCACCTCATTGGCTTGAGTCGCTTCCAATGGTGCGAACCACGCGTTGCGGCAACGCCAACTGAACGCCAGCCTGTTGTAAAGCGGGTTTGAGTGCGCCAAGCATGGCCCGCTGAATACCCCACTGCTCGCCAGCCCGTACTTTGACCCGGATCCGTATGGTGACCATGCCTTCGGCCATCTGTGTGACACCGAACATTTCCGTTTCACCCAAAAACTTACCAGCCATGTCAGGTCGGGTTTGTAGCGTGTCCGCGGTCTTTTTAATCACTTCGAAGGCTTGCTCAAGCGGTGTGTCATGCGCTACGCTGACCTCAACCACCGTAAACGCGAAATCGCGAGTGCGATTGGTCACCGTGGTGATTTGACTGTTGGGCACATAATGAACCGCCCCTTCAAGGTCACGCAAGCGCACGTATCGCAAGGTCACTTCCTCAACCGTGCCAGACTTGCCCCCGGCCTCGATAAAGTCTTCTTGGCGAATCTGATTCTCTAAGAGCATGACAAAACCCGTGAAGTAATCCTTCACCAAGCTCTGTGCCCCGAAGCTCACGGCAATACCGACCACACCAGCAGCCGCTAAAAAGGGTGCAATCGACAAACCAATCTCGCCCATCACAAACATCACCGCAAGTAGGATGATGACCACTGACGAGATGTACTGAAAAATCCGGTCCAGGGTGTCAATGCGTTTTTTCTCTTCTACGTCAGTGGCCCTGGCCTGCAAACGTTTATGCAACGTGGCTAGCACCCGGCGCATCACACCCCGCGCAATCAGTGCCACGACGATGATGATTAAGATGCCCACGGCCTGCACGGCGACGTGTGCCCAGGCGGGGACATCCTCCCAACCCAACGATGCAAACCATTCCATTAAAAGCACTTCCATGGGCACTAACCTCTTTTTTTGATTTAAAACGTCCGACTTGGCTCTCAGTTTAGCCCCCCCTTCTGTATCATTTTGAAATCGTCAGGATGGCGCTCACAACTGATTACACTAACGGCATTGAACTGCCCTGACACGGCTCGGAACGCATCATGAATCTAGGTTTTGCTGGCACACCGGCGTTTTCTCGGACGGCCTTAAAGGCCCTCTTGGCGCACAGCGCTGATCAAGGCCACGATGTCAAGGTTGTGCTCACGCAACCCGATCGGGCTGCGGGGAGGGGCATGCAAATGACGCCTAGCCCAGTTAAAACTTGCGCCATGGCACACGGCATTCCCGTGCTACAGCCACGTAGCCTGCGCCTTGATGGCCGTTGGGCCGAAGATGCTGAAGCCGCCAGGGCCAGCTTAGAATCGCTGGACTTAGACGTATTGGTCGTGGCTGCTTACGGCCTCATCTTGCCGGCGTGGGTCTTGACGTTGCCACGCCACGGTTGCTTGAACATCCACGCCAGTCTATTGCCTCGCTGGCGCGGGGCCGCCCCGATTCAACGGGCCATCCAAGCTGGTGACGCCACAACCGGTATTACCATCAT
>CBFHKV010000027.1:0-14210 GCA_965656505.1 Burkholderiaceae bacterium
GGGGGCGGTTAGCTCAGTGGTAGAGCACTGCCTTCACACGGCAGGGGTCACAAGTTCGAACCTTGTACCGCCCACCAAATCATATTGTTCAGCGACAGATTGACTTTATTAGGATCTAGGCCGTGACTGAACCAAAGCGAGAGCTGTCTGAAGCTGAAATGCTGTATCTAGAGGCCATGATTCCGGAGTTGGCCGAGTAGGCCTTCAGGCTTGCGCATGCCCAAGCCCTCACAACGCGCGGCAAAGTTGTCAAAGCTGTTAACGGAAAGGTCATTGAGCGTCACGCAGATGGCTCGATCCGCGTGCTCAAGGAAATAGAACCGCCTATGCCGGTTACACCTGGTACGAAACGATACCGAAAGGTTTCGTAATTCGATGCACACACCACGTTTGCGAGTTTTTGCCGGACCAAACGGTTCGGGTAAGAGTACTTTAAAGGGTTTATTGTCTCCCGATTGGTTTGGCACCTACATCAATGCTGATGATATTGAGCGCACGATCAAGTCGTTTTCCAGGCCATCGGCCTCAAAGGCCAGATAACTCAGTCTGAATAGGGCTTCGTCGTATCGCTGCGTCAAAAGCGACGTATACAGCTGAGACGCCCAAGCCGTCGGTATATTGATTCGGGCCTCGGCTTTGGCCGATTCAAACGCTTTGTCTGTTTGGCCTGTGAGTAACCATTGAATAACACGGTCGCGGGGCAAGTAAGTCGGCAGGATGGTTTCCAGATCGAGACCGACGGGTAAGGCATAAAATTCACATTGCGAAATAGGCTCAACCAGGCACGCTTGCACTTGTTCGATAAGCCTCTCTTTGTCTGCTGTTGTGAGTGGGCTTTCTTCTTGCGAGCTGGTGACCAAATAGGAATTTGGGTCGCCTTGACTGGCCCGTACAGCATAGGCATAGCTTAAGCGGTACAAGTCTTCGGCTGCCATGGGATCGACCGACTGCTGTTCTTGGGCGAGCGTGAACAGGATGTTGGACAAGCTCAACATGGCGTCTCTGGTTGCTGTAAAGCCGATCATCTGCTCGTTTCTTAAGGTTGCGAGATACCACTGGGCGGATTTCTCTAGGTCTGGCTCAGTGCCAAATTCTTCACGATAGGCCTTGGCTAACGTGAGGCTGGCAGGGATGTAGTATCTGGCGACCTCGGGTAGCTGTTGCCAGAGCCAAGCGGCCTGAGACGGCGTGGGCGACTTCACTTTTTTGAGCGTTTTGGCCATCGAGTCGATACATTCGGCATGCCGGTTAAGCGGCATGAGGTACCGAAGCTCTGCTTGAGATAGCGAGTGATCAATGCCTTGATTGAACGTCTCAAGCCACCAGCTTTCACAGAGATCGGCGTGCGAACGGGCCAGATACATCGCTGACTGCCAGAAGGGCCTCACGCTCTCGTTAGACCGGGCTAGGCTTTGGAATTGATAGCGAGCTTTAACAAATTCTCGGTCGTTGACTTCATCAAACGCTTTGCGCAGTTTTCGTTGGTCTGCCGAGTCAACGGTCTCCTCTAAGCCATACATCGAGGCTTTGTACGTGGTTGCCGAAGCCGTACCCACGCAGAAGGTGGCAACGATGAGCAGTCCAGCCCATACGGTTAGTGCCGCGAATTTTTTTGAACATGGGGCCTCTCGGTTTGGGCAGGCGATGTTCGTTGTATTGGCAAAGCGTCGCCACGAGTCACGCCGGGTGAATGCTTATGTCTTAGGATAAATCAGGTATTTGTCTTTTGGGAAGGTCTTGCACCGCAGTTTAAGGGGGCACAAGCTCGAACCGGCTGCTGTCACGTTGTGGGTAGGGGACATAAAGCCAAAAAGCCATTCATTTGCGGCGAAAGTGGCATGGGCTGCGTTGCTGCCCGTGAAGGCGCGCCAATAGAGCGTATCAACAGCCTGATAGAACAGCGTTGCGCCTTGATGGTTTGCCGGCTTGCGGCGCTATTGCTTTGGGCTTCTCTGGAGTTTTAGGTGCGCAGCGGTATGGGTACTTGAGGTACTGTATAAATGTACAGTATATTTGCGGTATGACAAAAGCTGACATTTTCCTCCCGCAACCGTTATTTGTCTCTGAGGCCAAGGTATGGCTCGAGATGTGCGCTTGGACCGTCCGGGCGGGTTTTCCTTCTCCTGCGGCGGATCACACGCGCAAACGCCTTGACTTGAATGAACACCTGATTCGAAACAAGGAGGCCACCTTCATCTTCAGAGTCAAGGGTGACTCAATGAATGGCATTGGCATCTACGAGGGTGATGAATTGATTGTGGACCGTTCCATTGAGGCCAGGCACGGGAACATTGTGCTTGCCGTTTTGAACGACGATTACACGGTCAAGCGCCTTCACCGTCGTGGTGGGGTAGTCAAATTGCTCGCAGAAAACCCGCTGTACCCACCCATCGTGGTCAAGGACGGTGAGGAATTGTTGATTTGGGGCGTGGTCACGCGCAATCTGCACAAGTTGTATTGATGCCATGGCGCAAACGAGTCAGCCAGCCTTAGCCCTTGTGGATTGCAATAATTTTTACGTGTCGTGCGAGCGGGTCTTTCGGCCGGATCTCGCACGGGTGCCGATGGTCGTTTTGTCTAACAATGATGGTTGCGTGGTCGCACGCTCCAACGAGGTCAAAGCACTGGGCATCAGAATGGGCCAACCTTGGTTTGAATGCAAGGCGCTGGCTCAAGAGCATGGCATCCTGGCCTTGAGTAGCAACTATGCTTTGTACGCCGACATGTCCAACCGCGTGATGGCCATCTTAAGGGGCTTTTCGCCGCGGTGTGAGGTTTACTCCATTGATGAGTGCTTTGTGGATTTGACGGGTACGCCTGAGTTGCGTGACGTCAGCTACGCTATGCGAGCGCGCGTGGGTAAGTGGACAGGCATGCCTGTTTGTGTAGGCGTGGGACCAACCAAAACCTTGGCCAAGCTAGCCAACCATGTGGCAAAAAAGCACCCCAAGTCCAAGGGTGTTTTTAACTACAACGCATTGACAGATAGCCAGAAAGCCAATCTGCTTCAATGCCTGCCTGTTGAAGAAGTGTGGGGCGTCGGGCGTCGGCTCACTGAGCGCTTGGCACATCATGGCGTCACCACCGCTTTGGATTTGCGTGAGGCCCATACCCCAGCGTTGCGAGCGGCATTCGGTGTCGTGATAGAAAAGACGCAACGTGAATTGCAAGAAACGCCCTGTATTCAGTTGGAAGAAGTGTCCGCTGATAAAAAACAGATCGTCTCTAGCCGCTCGTTTGGAAGCATGGTGACCGAGTTACCGGTTTTGAAAGAAGCATTGTCGACATTCGTGGCCAATGCTTGCGCCAAACTGCGTGCACAACAGAGCCAAGCGTCGGTCGTACAGGTCTTTTTAGCCACCAACCGATTTCGTCAGCATTTGCCCCAGTACGCGCCTTGCTTGGCCGTGCCACTGCCGTACCCGACCAATGATTCTTTGGAAGTGAATCGGTGGGCTGCCTTTTTGTGTGAGCGCATGTTCAAGCCCGAGTATCAGTACAAAAAGGCCGGCATCATGCTGAGCGAGATCAGTCCTGTCACACACCAGCAAGGGGATTTGTTGGCGACAGCGCATGCTGACGACCACAAGTTGATGGCTGCCCTCGATACGCTGAATACCCGCTACGGGCGTGGCGCGGTCAATGTGTCAACCCAGGGCGAGTGCTCGGGTTGGCAAATGAAGCAAGAACGCAAATCGCCGAACTACACCACCAGTTGGACAGACGTGCCGCTGGTTTGATCCTTATTTGGTTTAGCCCTTGGTTGGTTTGACCCTTGATTTGGCTGTGCGATTTATCGACTTTGGCGCCATCTCCCGTCTAATAAGCGCATTGCCTGTTTAACCCACAGTGTCATTCATTGTGTTTTTGTTCTCTAAGGATGCCCGCATGGAAATCTTTCTAAACTATCTTGAATTTTTAGCCAAAGTTGGCACGGTGGCAGTCGCTATCGTGATTGTTTTTGGTGCGGTATCCGCCATCCGCCGAAAAGGGCGACGGTTGCCGGGACAACTGCGCGTGAGAAAGCTAAATGACTTTTTCTTGAACCTTCAGCAGCGTTTAGAGCTGTCGCTTTTGGATAAAAAACACACCAAGAAACTCATCAAAGACAGACTCAAAACGGTGAAGTTAGAAAAACAAAACAAAACCGGCCGGTCGCGCGTTTTTGTGTTGGACTTTGAAGGTGACATAAGAGCCTCCGCCACAGATAGCTTGCGCAATGAAATCACGGCGCTATTGAGCGTGGCAACACCCAATGACGAAGTGTTGTTACGACTTGAGAGCGGTGGTGGGCTCGTTAGCAGCTATGGGCTTGCATCGTCGCAGCTGGTGCGCATCCGTCAAGCCGGCATACCCCTGACGATTTGCATCGACAAAATCGCAGCCAGTGGTGGTTACATGATGGCTTGTATCGGTAACAAAATAATCAGCTCACCTTTTGCCATGTTGGGCTCCATTGGTGTTGTGGCACAGCTGCCCAATTTGCACCGCTTGCTGAATAAATACGAGATTGATTTTGAGGTTCTGACCTCTGGTGAGCACAAGCGGACCTTGACCGTATTCGGCAAAAACACGGACAAGGGGCGTGAAAAATTCCAGCAAGACTTGGAAGTGACGCACCAACAGTTCAAGAATTTTGTCGCCCGTTATCGCTCGCAATTGGACATCGACAAAGTGGCAACCGGCGAAGTTTGGTTGGGTATCAATGCTTTAGAGAATCAACTGGTCGATGAACTAAAAACCAGTGATGAGTATTTGACGTCACGGGCCAAAGAAGCTGATCTGTACCACTTGCAATATTTAAACCGTAAATCGTTTCAAGAGCGCGTTGGACTGACGGTTAATTCGACTGTTGACAGGTTTTTACTGAATTGGATCGGTCGCTTGACGCAACAGAAGTACTGACGAGTCAGTGACGTTAGATTTTGGCGCCGTCTTCAATGCCGCTTGTGTGCTTTCCATGTGCCGCCATAGCGGTACGAGGGGTGATGTTCGACCTGGGTCCGGCACGCATTGCAGATCAGTACCCAAGTGCTGGCCGTATCAGCAACGACCCGGTATAAGGTGGTGCTCTCTCCTTTGCAGTGCTCGCATGCTTTGATACGGGCTCGGGCGGGTTTTGTCATGGTGTGTGGTTTTAGCGGGTCATTTGGCAACCGCCTTGAGCAGCAGGACGGCGAAGCGTTTTTCTGCGTCACACCAATGCTGAGTTAACTGCCAGCCCGCGCGATCGGCGAGCTGTGCGAAACCCTCAACCGAATATTTGTGTGATGTTTCGGTGTGTAAGCTTTCACCGGCGGCCAACGTGTAAGTGTTGTTGGCAACTTCTATTGTTTGATCGGTAGTGGCTACTAGATGCATTTCAATTCGCGCAGGATCGGCAAAATAACGCGCCTCATGCGCGAACGCCTCAAGATTGATTGCAAGACCGAGTTCTCGGTTTATCCGCGTCAGTAAATTGAGATTGAATTCAGCCGTGACGCCTTCTGGGTCGTCGTAAGCGGGAATCAGGATTTCTGGCGACTTATCCAGATCCACACCAATTAGGAAGTCAGCGCCATCGCCCAGAAGTATCCGACAGTGACGAAGCAGTGCTTCGGCTCCCGAGGCGGTGAGATTGCCAATGGTTGAGCCGGGGAAAAAGCCCAGCCGGTTGGTATGAGCCGGTAGCGATGGCGGCAACGAAAACGCGGTTGTGAAATCAGCCACCAGAGGTAAGACAGGTATGTTTGGTAACTGTTTGGCTAGTTCAGCGGCAGCTTGGTGCAGATACTGAGCCGAAATATCGACGGGTACATACCCAGCGGGTCGGTTCAGGGCATTCAATAGCGGCGCTGTTTTGCGGCTTGAGCCACTACCGAGCTCTACCACCAAGCTGTCACTGCTGATCGCTGCGGCAATCGCCCCCAAATTGTCCTCAAAAATGCCGATCTCAGTGCGGGTTGGATAGTAAGTGGGGAGTTGGGTGATGTCTTCAAAAAGCTCGGAGCCGCGTTGGTCGTAGAGCCAAGCCGACGAGATGCTGTGATATGGATGGTGGAGTGCGTCAACGAGTGCTTGCTCAAGATCAGCGGTGACGGTAGTCGGGGCGTTTGGCGTGGGCATAACAAATGAACCTCGAGGTTTTATGGTGCTGGTGGTTTGGGTTATGGCGTGTCGGGTATCTGAGCGGTTGGCGTGGTACGTAGTTGCAAATGCCGACGAATAGCACGTGCGACCGCATCGACGCCAATGTTGAGTAGGGCGGTTATAAAAATAAGAATCATGGCCCGATCAAAACGCAGTTCTTGAATGGCGCTGTCGACGTAGAAACCAAGCGTGGCAATGCCCAATATGCCAAGGATGGCGGTCTCACGCATGATGATTTCCCAGCGGTAGAGCAAAAAGGCGAAAAACGATCGGTAAAGTCGTGGCACGACCTCATAGAAGTAGCGGTTAAAGCCCGCCACGACGTCGGGTCTGAGCATAAGATTGTTGCTTTGGCGGCCAAGCAAGTGACCAATAATGGCACCGTTGTGAATCGCCAAGGCAACGACTGCTGGCAGCATGGAAGGCCCCCAGAGCTGCAGCAAGATATAAGCGAGCAAGTACTCTGGGACAGAGCGCGCGATAATCAAAAAGCCGTGACCGCCCACTTGGCCGGCTCGGTTAACAAACAGTCGAGAAATCAACGGGAAACTCAATAAAGCAATGATGCCTGTGGCGACCAGTGCAATTTGCGTCAAGACAAGGGTCGTGCCAATGCCTGGCAGCGCCTGATGCCACAGCAGATCGCCTAGCCAGGGACCAAGACCGGCCAAGCCTTCCCCATTGCGAAGCGGTGCGGGAATGATGTCCTCAGTCAGAAACCGGGTCGCGTTGCCCCAGACGATGGGTAAGCCAGTGCCCAGAAAAAAAGGTGCAGCAAGCAGGTAAACAGCCGCAAGTTTTGGGCGTACCCATAGCCGGAGGCTGGCGATCAACAACAAAAATAAAATAAACAACATGCCGACTTCGCCATACAGTCCTTCGCTGTAGGCCGTCTCCAAGTAAAACCCCAGCGTAGGCATGCCGACAAACCCAAGCACAGCGCTCGATCGCATTCCGCACTCAAGCCGGTAGCTGGTGTAGCTCGTGAGGTGCACCCAAAGATCAGGAACACGTGCATACCAAAACGTAGAAATCACGCCGCTACCAGCCGGCAGCGCCTGAGCGGCGCGATTGTCACCCTCTTCAAGAATTTCGCTGTAAACACGGGCAAATGTCGCGGCGTAGGGCAGGGCAATCGCCAGAACACCGGTGAGCGGGTGTAGTCCAAAAAACTGCAAAAAAATCAACGCCCAGAACAGCTCATGAATGGCTCGAACGAAGGCGCACACCGTGCGCACAATACGGTAATGAAAAATCAGGGCCAAGCCCAACCCTAAAATGGCCGCAATGCCGACCCCAGAGAACGCAAAAGCGATCGTGCGCACCAAGGCGACAATCGCCGTGTCAAAGGTCGAGAAATCAGGCTGAACCAAACCACGGGCAAAACGCCCAAGCTCCTCCCAAGGAGAGATCGCGCGAATCTGGAAATCGGCTATCCAGACGCAGATCAAAGCAATGCCGATAAGCCATAGGCTTGTGCGTACCAGCGGTGCTGATAGCGCGTTCCATCGACGGTTGGCGTGCTTAGTAGAGCGCATCGAGAGCGTCTGTACTGACCGAGTCGACCGGTGAATCAAGTGCGATGGTTCCGTTGCGAATCCCAATCAGTCGATCGGCATAACGACGGGCCAATTCGAGGTCATGCATGGCAATGACAGTGGTGCTGTACTGTGAGGTGAGCGCTTGCATGACGGCCTCTGAACGGGGACCATCAAGAGCCGAGACGGGTTCATCGGCCAGAAGCACTTCACCGCCTTGAAACAGCGAGCGCGCAACGGCCACGCGCTGTCGTTGACCACCTGAGAGTTCACCCGTGCGCGCCCAAATGGTGTCTTCCATATCCAAACTTTCCAGTACCGCCGTCACCGCCAGGACTTGGCGGCGAAATGGCCGAACCAGATTGATGAGGTTATACGCGCTCGAATGGGCTGCGAGCTGTCCCATGTAGACATTGTGAAAAACGCTCAGCGTATCGACCAACCCCAGGGCTTGCGGCATAAGCGCGATATCAAGGCGCATTCGGTCATGCAGTAGGGCCAGTAAGGTGGATTTACCAGCGCCACTGCGACCCACAAGCGCCACGTGTTCGCCCGGCTCAATCCTTAAGTCAATCGGCCCGAGCACGGTAGCGCCGCCATAATCGGCATAGGCTTGGTCTAAAGTGAGCGCACTCATTAGTCGATCAAGTCCACCGCCTGAGCCGTTTGTTTGATGGACTCGTAATCCTGATTTTGTGCAGGTATGAATCCGCTGCGTGGAAAGCGCGCCAGCAATTCGGGATCGTCGATGGCCAAGAGTGCCGCTTGTACGCGATTGGTAAAACCCTCCCCAAAACGTTCATCGGCATCACCGCGAATGCTCCACTGATAGTTGGGATAGGTTGGAGTCTTCCAGATGACTTTGACCGCATCTGTATCAATATTGCCGGCGTCAAGCTCGCGCTGCCAAACCGCATGATTAATGGCACCGACCTGATAGCTACCGCTCTCGACCAAGCGCAGTGTCCGGCTGTGGCTACCGCTAAAACCGACGCGCTCAAACACTTCGTCGGGCGCCTGACCAAAACGCTCGCGTAAGTAGAACTCCGGCACGAGTCGACCAGACGTGGAGCTTTTTGAGCCGAAAGTAAACGTCATGCCGCGCATGCGTTCATCAATCTCGTCGCCGGCCTCGAGTCCCGTGCTTTCATGGGCAATCAAATAACTCCAAAAGGCTTGGTCCTCAACCCCTTGGGCCAGTGCTTTGGAACCAGGTACCCGCGCGCGTGCCTGAACGCCAGACAAGCCACCAAACCAAGCCAATTGCACCTGATTATTTCGAAAGGCACTCACAGCTGCCGCATATGATTTGACGGGAACGTAACGCACTTCCATGTCGAGTGCTTCAGATAAGTATTCGCCAATAGCCCCAAAGCGCTCTTGGAGTTGGCTTTCGTCTTGATCAGGAATGGCGGTAAAAACAAAGACATCGGCACTGACCGGTGCGGCCAAACCAAGACTGAGAGCGAGCGCGGAAATAAATGATTTCATGAATTGTCCTTAAGGTTGTTCGTGCTTGTATTAAAGCGCACAGGTGCGAAACCCAGCGATGATGTCATTGCGTTCAGGTGGGAAAAAATTACGTGTGTTGTTGTTTAAATACCGACGGCGCGTGGCCCAAGAGCCGCCCCGAAGCACAAAGCGCCCGTCGGTAAACCAAGGCTCGGAGTATTCGGCATACAGATCGGCGCGAAATCCAGGGTAAGGGGCAAATGGGCTTGCCGTCCATTCCCAAACGTTGCCGAGCATTTGACGACAACCCAAAGCGCTATCGCCGTTTGAGTAGGCGGCGACATCGACACACCCCACCCGATAGCCATCTGTATTGGCCATGGATACGTCACCGGGTGTGTTGCCCCAAGGGTAGAGGGTCTTTTGTGGGCTCAGTGTTTGACCATCGACCTGCCGACTCGCGGCGACTTCCCATTCGAGTTCTGTCGGCAACCGTCGACCGGCCCATCGGCAATAGGCATTGGCCTCGTGCAGGCTGACGTGGCTGACAGGCACATTTGGCGCAAGCGGTTGCCAACGGTCAAACACGCGAATTTCCCAGCCGTTTGACCCTTGGCGCCAGTAGATTGGCGCGCTCAACGCTTTGTCTTGGCGCCAAGCCCAACCAGCACTTGACCAATAGCTCGGGTTTTCATAGCCACCGGTTTGAACAAAGCGGGCAAATGCGGCGTTGGTAACGGGTGCTCGATCAATGGTGAATGGGTCAAAAACCTGGGCATGGGCCATGCGTTCATTGTCAAAACGAAACGGCACGGTGTCATCGGCTCCTAGCGTGTGTTCACCGCCCGGGACATGGACTTCGCCATCTAAAGGGCCGGCTTCCCAAGCGCCTAAGCCCTCTGCCGGCAAGGCGATTGTGGGCATGGGATCGGCCAACGTCTGACGGGTGTACGCAAAAGCCTCGCCGTGCATGTCCTCGTGAAAGGTGGCCAATTGCCAGACGTAGCTCGTGGTGGAGTCGGTTAAGCCGTCCGACAACTGGTCCACCATGGCGTCGCGAACGGTGCGTAAGTAGTTCAGCGTATCGGCCATGCTCGGTAACCCCAGGGTCCAACGATCGTCATGCGCCACGCCCATGGAGTCGTAGAGCGCGGTGGCGCCATGGATTTGGTAGTCCGGCATGCCGTAGAGCTTGTGCAGGACAAAATGGTCATGGAAAAATCCCACGTGCCCGATCTCCCACTGTGGGGGGTTGACGGTGCTAAGCTTTGGGCCGAGGTGGCGTTCGAGCGGCAGATCTTGGGTGAGCGCCAGGGTGCGCTGACGGGCGTCATCGAGCATCGCAATCAACATCGCGGAGGGCAATGGATGAGTGGATGGTGTGGTAATCATGACGGTCTCCTTCACGGTGATGGATTATGAAAATAGCGCTGGTCACCCCAGCGGCGCCCCGCTCGCGTGCGGGTAACCGCGCAACGGCCACGCGATGGGCGAGGCTGCTGCGCGAGGCGGGTCATGACGTCGCGGTACTCGAGCAATGGCAGGCTGATGATCCCGCGTTTGACTTGATGATTGCCCTGCATGCTTGGCGCAGTGCCAGCAGCATCGCCGCATTTGCCCGGCGGTATCCGCAACGACCCTTGGTTGTCGTGCTCACGGGAACAGACATCTACCGTTTTCAGCATTCGCACCCAGAAACCACCACCGCTAGTTTGGATTATGCCAGCGCATTGATTGGGCTGCACCATCACGTTGCCCACGATATTGCGCCTGTCTATCACCGCATTTTGCATACGGTTTACCAATCCGCACAACCCTTGCCACCGAGTTATCGCAGACCAGGCGCAAGAGCCGTTACGATTTGTGTGGTGGGCCATTTGCGCGAAGAAAAGGACAGTCTGCGTGCTGCCGAAGCAGCGCGGCTGTTGCCGGTCGACTCGCGCATACAGATTGTTCAGGCGGGGCGTGCGCACACGCCAGAGTGGGCGCTGGCCGCCAAAACAGAAATGCGCGACAACGCACGTTATACCTGGCTTGGTGAGGTCTCTCAAGGTGCGATTCGACGGTTGTATGCGCGAAGTCACGCGATGGTGATGAGTTCTGTGACGGAGGGGGGTGCCAACGTGGTCTCTGAGGCCTGCGTGGCAGGCCTGGTCGTTATCGCAAGCGACATCCCGGGTAACACGGGGTTGCTCGGGCAAGACTATCCCGGTCTTTTCCCTGCAGGTGATTCGGCGGCCTTGGCTCTGTTGATGAGGCGTGTCGAGCAAGATCCGGTGTTTCATGCGACATTGACCGATTGGTGCCATGCCCTGGCACCACGTCATACCCCGGCTGCCGAGCAAGCCGCTTTGTTGTCGGTCATTCAAAGCGTTATGCCTTAAGCTCGATTGGCTCAAGCGCATCGCCCTGTGGATGGATGGCGCCAATGATGCGGGTGTGCGGATAGCCTAAAGCGATCAGTTCTCGAACGCAGGCATCGGCCTGGTCGGCAGGCACACTGGCCAATAAGCCGCCGGCTGTTTGTGGATCAAACAGTAAGGGATAGCGGGCATGGTTAACCATGGGTGCGGCATTTCGAATCGCACGGCGCAAACGGATGTTGGCGGGCTGCAAAGAACTCAAAATGCCGGCAGCCACGGTTTCTTCGGCGCCATCTAGAATGGGCAAGGCTGACAAATTGAGGCTGGCATCCACGCCTGAAGGTCGAGTCATTTCAACCAAGTGTCCCAACAACCCGAAACCTGTCAGGTCGGTACAGGCCGTCGCGCCAAATTGACGCAAGCAACCTGCGGCCAGCCGGTTAGAGTGGCGCATCGATTGGAGGGCGTCATCGATCCAGCGCCCCTTGGCTTGCAGTCGCGCGTGGGCGGCAAACAGCGTGCCCGTGCCTATGGGTTTTGTGAGGATGAGGACGTCGCCCGCGCGCATGCCGCTCTTGCGCATGATGTTGTCTACCCGATCATCAATCAGGCCGTTGATGGCAAAGCCCAAGGCCAACTCCTGGCCTTCGCCCGTGTGTCCCCCAACAAGCGCACAGTTGGCATCGTTCAGTATGTCGAGAGCACCAGACATCATTTGAAAAACCGTGTCTTCGACCTTGGCTTCAAGGCCCTGGGGAACGGTGGCAATGGCCGTGGCCGTTTGTGCCTCTGCGCCCATGGCAAAAATATCGCCGAGTGCGTGGTTGGCAGCGATCTGCCCAAAGATATAAGGATCATCAATAAACGCACGAAAAAAATCCACGGTGTGGACCATGGCTTTGCCGGGGGGCACTCGCACCACCGCGGCATCATCGGGGGCATGCAAGCCAATCACCACATCATCGCGCTCGATGGGGCGCAGCGCACCCAGTGCCCGGGATAGGGTTGAAGCGCCCACTTTTGCGCCGCAACCGCCACAACGCATGGCAACTGCCGAAATGGCTTGCTGGGCTTCTTCGCCTTCTAACGCCACAGAGGATCGAGGCAGTTTGGAAGCCGTGCTTTCCATTGCGGGTAAGTCATTAAAGCGCGCCATAAAGCGCCGATCAATGTGGTCTTTCCAGCGCCATAACCAAGCGCCGGCCGCAGAAAAGCCGCCACGCGAAGCAACAGCATATTGGTTGCCTGTGCTGATCAGGGCCAGCCACCGGCGTTGTGGATGGTAATCACGAAGCGGTTGATCCTCAAGGGATAGGCGCAAATTACGCGCAAGTGGCGGCCCTTGGCGCACCGCAAAAACCCCTGCTTTCTCACGGGGGTGATTGACCATGGCGGCAATGTCGCCCGCGGCAAAAATATCCGGATCGGTGACGGTTTGAAGGGTATCGGTCACTTCAATGAAACCATCTGCGTCAAGTGCCAGCCCCGTTTCCTTGAGCCAGCTCGCGCCACCGGCCCGTGTAACCCAAATCACTTCATCAGCAGGGTGATAGGCACCGTCAATGGTTTTGAGGCCAGCCCCGTCAACGGTTTGAACGGCTGAGTTCACATGTAGCGCCACGCCGCGTTCTTGGAGTGTGCGGGTAAAGCGTCGCTGGACCGCTCTGTTATGGGTCGGCAAAATACTGGCGCCGCGGGTGAATAAACTAAATTTCAGCGCATTAGGGTCTTGGCCCAGCGTGGTTCGTTCTTGGCGCAAACGATGTTGCATGGCGAGCAGTAACTCGACGCCGCCAGCGCCGCCGCCTACCACGGCAATGTGCATGGGTCCGGATTGGTTTTGCACTCGGGCCAGCAAAGCCAGCCAACGCGCATTGAATTGATGGATGGGCTTGACCGCAACGGCATGGTCGCTGGCACCGCCCGCGTCATTGAGCTTAGGGGTGGAGCCAATGTTGATCGAGAGCCGGTCGTAACGAATAGGTGGGCGGTCACTGCAGAGGAGCTCATGCGCCTGACGATTCAGGCCCACGGCTTCGGTTTTAAAAAAGCGCGCCCCCGCAAATTCTGCCAAGCGCCGTAAATCAATGTGGACTTCATCGTAGCCGTAGTGCCCGGCCACATAGCCGGGTAACATGCCCGAGTAGGGCGTGTGCGTGTCACGGCAGACCACGGTCAAGCGCACGCCGGGCATCGGTTTCATTCCGAAACGTCGCAGCACACCCACATGACTATGCCCCCCACCGACGAGCACAATATCGCGTAGGACGGGTTGCTTGACTTGTTCCATGAAACTCCTTTTTGCGGGCTGTTTTGCGGGCTAGACCGTCTTGGTTGTGTTGGTTGTGTTGGTTGTGTTGGTTGTGTTGGTTGTTTTAGCGGTTCCTGCGAATACATTCGTTCGGTTGACAGCCCACCGATCAGAAAATTCACTTGTCACGGCCACGTATGCACAAAAGGGGACTCTGGAAACCGGTTTGGAAGGGTGTCTGGGAGTGAGTCTGGAGGGCGACTCGGCGCATGCCACCCCGATGAAGAATACCAAAACAAACCGATCCTCAAACCAAGGCGTCCATCACCCTAAATTCAAAGTTCAAAGGCGCAAGTGAATGAATGCAAGTGAAAGGGTGCAAGTGAAAGGATGCAAGTGAAAGAACACGCGTTAGCATAGCAAAGAATTTTTCAGTCAAAAATGCATCCAACAAGGCGCGCCAAACCGGTATAGTCG
>CBFHKV010000027.1:14310-16246 GCA_965656505.1 Burkholderiaceae bacterium
AAGAACACGCGTTAGCATAGCAAAGAATTTTTCAGTCAAAAATGCATCCAACAAGGCGCGCCAAACCGGTATAGTCGTTGTCAGAAACAATCCGTTTAACTGGTTCAACGGGAGTCAAACGTGTCTGATAGAAAAGTCAATGATCTGGGTGGGCAGCCAGGCGGTCCGATTTGTTTGGACGAACACCCCACCACCCTTCACGAAAAGCGAGTCGATGCCCTGCAGAAATTACTGACAGGTGAAAAACTTCACGCCTTTACCTCCGACGCGATGCGCCGCGCGATCGAGTCAAATACCGAAGAGGACTATCGCAGCATGTTGTACTACGACAAGTGGATCCGTGCGGTACGCGATCTCGTGATTGAGCAGCAATTGCTTTCAGCGCAGGAGATCGAAGATCGCATAGCGGTTCTGCGGGAACGCTACAAAGAGACGGGGTCCTTATGAGCGCCATGCCTCCTCGTCCTGGTCAAGCGTTACCTGAGGGTACGCCAGTCATTGTTCGCAAGCAGCCACCTGAGGCACATTGCCGAACGCCTTACTTTTTGCGAGGCGTCAAGGGTGAGATCATGGAAGTACGTGGTTGCTACCGAAATCCCTCGTTACTGGCCTTTCACAAGCCGGGCTTACCCATGCGGGTGCTATACCGCATACGGTTCAAACAAAAAGATGTTTGGCCTGAATACGCCGGCAGTCCGAACGATACGGTGGTGGCCGATATTTATGACCACTGGATTGATCCCATCTCGGAGTAAAAAATGAGTCAACCAAACAATAGCAGTCATGACCACGACCACAGCCACGATCATCACGATCATGGTCACCCTCATGCGCCGCCTGCACCAGATGACCCAGACCATTACGACCGTTACGAGGTTTTATTGCAAACCGCTATTCGTGAGTTGCTCGACGAGAAGGGCATCATCACGGCAGACGAATTGCACCGGCAGATTGATTATCAAGACAGCTTAACGCCCATGATTGGGAGCAAGATCGTTGCCAAGGCCTGGGTAGACCCAGTTTTTAAAGAGAAGCTGATTGCTGAGCCACTCAAAACCATTAATGAAACGTTCGGTCTCGATGTCTCCACGCCGTTGGATGTTGTTGTTCTAGAAAACACGCCCTCGGTGCATAACGTGGTGGTCTGTACGCTTTGCTCATGCTATCCCCGCATGCTGTTGGGCATACCGCCTGCTTGGTATAAGTCCATCGACTACCGATCCCGTGTGGTGGCTGAGCCCCGTCAAGTGCTCGCCGAATTTGGTACCCACATACCAGAGGATGTCGAGGTGCGGGTATCAGACAGCACCGCCGATTTGCGGTTTTTGGTGCTGCCTTATCAGCCACCCGGTACCGAGCACCTGAGTGAAGAGGCACTCGCCGAACTCGTGACGCGAGATTCGATGATCGGCACCGCGCTGCCAAAAAGCGCTTGAACGTATTAAGTACAGCTGAGGTGGCTAAAACCGTCTTGCCCTAAGCTGCAGGAACAAGGAAGAATAATGTCGCAGAATCGTTTTGAAATTGCTGTTCTCGCGGGAGATGGGATTGGTGTTGAAGTCACGGCATCGACCTTTGCCGTGATTGAGGCGGCGCGCTCGCGTATCGGTGGTTTCGTTTTGCATCAACACGAGATTCATGCTGGTGCCACTTACTACCGCGAAACGGGTCGTGATATCGAAATAGATGGTGAAGAAAGGGCGGGCAAAGCCGATGCCATGTTCGTGGGGGCTATTGGATTGCCCGCTATTCGTGCCGCCGATGGCACCGAGATTGCGCCTCACTTACGCTTGCGTGAACGGTTTGAGCTCTATGCAGGGGTGCGGCCTGTTAAAGCTTATAAAGGCGCCCCGCGGGTATTGCTTGATGAAGAAGCCAACAATATCGATTTGGTGATCATTCGCGAATGTACCGAAGGGCTGTTTTATACCGCTGC
>CBFHKV010000027.1:16342-20920 GCA_965656505.1 Burkholderiaceae bacterium
GGTATTGCTTGATGAAGAAGCCAACAATATCGATTTGGTGATCATTCGCGAATGTACCGAAGGGCTGTTTTATACCGCTGCGGTTCATAACCGCAGCCCCGAGACGGGACCCGATGAAGCCAGAGAAATTCTGCGGCTCACGCGTTCTGTGACCGAACGCGTGAGCGACTTTGCGTTTAAGTTGGCACAGCGTCGACAGCAAAACGGGGGCAAGGGCATGGTCACTTGTGTGGATAAGGCCAATGTCTTTCATGCGTTTGCTTTTTTTAGGAAGATATTTGACGAGCGGGCTGCCCGATTCCCTGGCATTACAAAGAATCATGCCTATGTGGATGCCCAAGCCTTAGAGTTGGTTAAAAAACCCTGGGCGTTTGATGTGCTAGTCATGGAAAATATGTTTGGCGATATTTTGTCGGACTTGGCTGGTGGTCTCGTGGGTGGCATGGGTATGGCGGCGTCCGCTGAAATCGGCGATCACCATTGCTTGTTTCAGCCAGCGCATGGCAGCGCACCCGACATCATGGGCCAAGACAAAGCCAATCCATTGGCCGCCATCTTGAGCGGTGCGATGATGCTCGATTGGTTGGGCTGGCAACATGGCAATGAGAAGATGCTAGAGGCGGGTCGACTCATCGAACAGGCCGTGGCCGATGGGTTTGCTGATGGTGGCTTGCGCCCCAAGGAGTTTGGCGGCGATATGGGATGCAAAGACATGACCCGAGCTGTGCTCGCGTATACCCAAAACGCCCGTCTGGATTAATTCGACGAATAACGTCTCGGGTCATTGGTCAATGTTTGGTATGACAAGCAAATACAACAATATCGTTGATCTACAGCTGGCCTTGATTCGCATTTATATCGGTCTGGATTTTATCCACCATTTCGCCGAGAAGTTTGGCTTGTTGGGGCAGGTGGCATTGGCCGATGTCACTCAGTACTTTGCGAGTCTTGGCATGGGCGTTGGCTTTGTTGTGCTGGCAGGCCTTTGTGAGTTCGCTGCCTTTGTGGGATTTGCCTTTGGCTTGTTCACGCGGGTCGCAGCGGTCGGCACAGCGGTCTATTTGTTGACGGCCTTGTTCTCTGGTTACCACTATTTGGCGGGTTTTACCTGGGCAGACCACGCCAACGACATCATGATCAATGGCTCCTTGCAGACGGTCTATGGTGGTTGGGAGTACCCATTGTTTTGGGCGTTTATGTGCCTGAGTTTTGTTTTGACGGGTGGTCGGAAATGGTCTGTCGATGCCAAGATTCGTGAGCACACCACCAACCGCTGGTTACAGTTTTTAAGCAAGTGACGCGAGTTCGTGCGATGATGCGCGGGTTGTTTGTGTTGACTTAAGCGTTAAAAGTCGACGCAACGGCGCTGCACCATTGACTGGTGCACGATTCTTGTCAGAGGAACCTATGCCCTTAGTTTGTCAACCACCTTGTTGTCAACCACCTTGTTGTCAAACACCTAGTCGTCAATCGTCTCGTCGTCAACTGCCTTTAAAAACCAAAGTCAATATCTCGACTCGCTACCTGACGCTCTCGGCCCTGTTGTTGATGTTGTTGGTGTTGTCTGGTTGCGGAACGGTGGTCGCTGTCGCCGATGCTGTGGGTACCGCCACCGTGTATGCGGTCAAAACGACCGTGAACACCTTGGATGCCGTGACCCCGGACATTGTCAATGGCGACGATGAAGATTAATTGGAAGGCGGTCGCGCCACTTCGCGCTGCAAAGTGGCCTAAGCCAAGTCCGTTAGTTAGGCTTGCTCGCTTAAATGAAAGCTGCGGTAAGGTTGATCAGATACCCATGCGTAGACGATGGACTGATTGTTGTAGAAAAGCGTTCTTTGACAGGTATGCTGATTGAAAGTCATAAAAATTGGTATTGCCCCGCAAGAAATAATACGCGAACGTGTTTTGGCTATTGCCAAAAGCTAGGCCAAGCCTAAGCCGTCCGACCCCAAAATTTGGTTTACATCTATGCGATCATTGACCCAAGTCATGAGCGATGAGAGCCCCCTGTCTGGACGTTAATCGCGCCTCGTGACCGATAACAATCAATGCACTGGCGGAGATCAGAGGGCACAAGCAAAGTAATTTGTCTCGCACACAAAACCCCTTAGCCTTTTGTGGACTAGTACCTTTGAGACGTCTTTGCGTTAGGCGACACTTGATGTTGTCAACGGTAACGACCAATGGCTAACGTATCCGAGCGAAAAATCTGACCATGGCCCCCCAGACTGAAAACCAAGCGGCTATTAATCCTAGCCCTAACCATGACCCTAAAGCCATTTTGCATTTCTGGTTTGAGCACAGCACACCAAAACAATGGTTCATCAAAAGCCATGTGTTTGACGATTTGATTGCCTGGCAGTTTGGTGATGGTGTAGAAGACGCTTTGGTTGGTCGTTTGACCGCTTGGAGCGAGGAGACAGCCGATTGCTTGGCTTTGATTTTGCTGCTTGATCAATTCACACGACACATCTATCGGGATACACCAAAGGCCTTTGCAGGCGATGGGCAGGCTTTGATCCTTTCTCAAAAAACCGTTGAACGTGGCTGGTTACAGTCGTGCTCATCGCTTCATAAACGTAAATTCATGCTGATGCCCATGATGCACAGCGAAGACATTCGTGTGCAGCACTCGGCCTTGCCCTTGTTTGAACAGTTCACCGACGCCGATACATTGCGGTTTGCTCGACGGCACAAGGACATTGTTGCGCGCTTTGGACGCTTTCCGCATCGCAACGCCATTCTTGGTCGCCCAAGCAGCACCGAGGAGCTGGCGTTTTTGCGTGAACCCGGGTCATCTTTTTAGATCTCAGTCAAAGACTGAGTCATTAAGCCCCGAGCGTTGCTCTCCTGTTCTATCATGGCCGATTGACCATTCCGTTTTCCCGTTTTCATAAAGCAGACCTATGTCCACGCCATCCCATTGTTTGATACAAGCCAAAGGACTTTGCCTGAGCTACCGTGTTGCCGACAAGGTTGTCACTGTGTTGCGCGATGTGGCGTTGCAGATTCAGGCGGGCACTACTGTCGCGATTGCGGGACCTTCCGGTTCAGGTAAAACGTCGCTACTGTTGTTGCTTGCCGGTCTGGAAAACCCAGATGCAGGAACGATTGAGATCGACGGCATCAATCTGTTGGCGATGAGCGCCGATGAACGGGCTGATTTACGGCGTGACCAGATCGGCATCGTGTTCCAGGGGTTCCATTTATTGCCTAGTCTGACCGCGTTAGAGAACGTGGCACTGCCTTTGCAAATGGCCGATGCACCGAATGCGCGCGAAGCGGCCACTGAGATGCTGCGCCGGGTCGGTTTGTTGGAACGGGCTCATCACCGTCCGAGTGAGTTGTCGGGGGGTGAGCAGCAACGGGTGGCCATTGCCCGCGCGCTGGTGCATCGCCCAACGCTTCTGCTAGCGGATGAGCCAACCGGTAATTTGGATGAGCAAACGGCTGAGTCCATTCGCGAGTTGTTGTTTCGTTTGAATCGGGAACTGAACACCACGTTGGTACTGGTCACGCATGACATGGCGTTTGCGAACCGTTGTGAACGCGTGTTGCGCCTGCATGAGGGTCAGTTCCATGAAGGTCAATTACCTGCAGCGGTGACTGTGCCAGGCGATAAGGGTGATCATGCGCTTTCTGATTGATCTCGCTTGGCGTGATTTGCGAGCCAGTGGTCGGCGCCTTTGGATATTTGTGGCCAGTCTCGTGCTCGGGGTTGGCCTGGTGGCCGCCGGCGGAGGTCTTTATAAGCAGGTATCCGATGCCTTGCAAGCCGATGTGCGTCTGCTGTTTGGTGGTGATGTCGAAATCGAAGCGCAACAGCCCTTACCAGAGACCTTGCTGACTTGGGTTCGGGAGCGAGGAACCGTATCCCGAGTCACTGAGCTACGAACCATGTCGGTGACAGCAACGGGTCGTTCGCAACTGGTTGAGTTACTCAGTGTCGATGCGGCTTATCCGTTGTATGGTGAGCTGGTGCTTGACCCTCAGGAGCCGCTATCCACGCTGTTGGCAAACCGCAATGGACAGTGGGGTGTCGCCATTGATGCTGCTTTGGCCACGCGCTTGAATTTGGCCGTGGGTGATCCATTGTCGATTGGTGAGCTGACCTTGGCGGTGCGTTCGGTGGTTCAGCGCCAGCCCGACCGCAGCTTGAGGGCCGATTGGGGCGCAGCGCCCGTCTTGATTTCAAGCGATGCCTTGACCGCAACGGGCTTGATACAACCGTTTAGTCGCGTGGAGTACGCCTATAGGGTTCGCCTGCCCGGTATCGATCCGGGCGCTGCCGGTGAATTCAGGGATGCGCTATTGCGCGCTTTCCCTGACATGCCTGCCGAGGTGCGAAGTTTTGATGAGCGTAGCGACCGCATGACCGAAGTCCTGAGTCAAATCGGTTCAGGTCTTTTGTTGGTGGGTTTTTCTGCTTTATTTATCGGTGGGTTGGGTGTTTTTAACAGCATCAAGGCCTACTTGGATGGGCAATTGACCGGCTTGGCCACGCTCAGGGCGCTGGGTATGCGCGATCGGCGCTTGGCGATTTTTGTGCTTATACAAGTACTGATGTTAGCGGTG
>CBFHKV010000028.1:0-19519 GCA_965656505.1 Burkholderiaceae bacterium
GTTAGCGGTGCTGTCGAGTTCAATGGGTGTGGTGATCGGTCTTGGGGTTGCCATTGGTGCAGCCAACGTGGTCGCAGACAGACTGCCCCTAGATGTATTGCTGTTCAGCCTTTGGCAGCCCGGCATCGTGGCGTGGTTGTTCGGCATTTTGGTGGCCTTGGTGTTTGCCTTGCCTGCTGTGGGTCGTGCCGTCTCGGTCTCACCCGCGACATTGTTTAGGGGGCTAGAAGGGCAGATATTAAAACCGTCGGGACACTTTAAGCAGGGTACGTTTTTGGCGGGTGTCACGCTGATTGTTTTATTGGTCTTGGTGCTACCCGACCCCAGATTTGGCATGGCGTTTGTGCTCGCTGTGTGCCTTCTTTTGTTGGTATTGGGGCTGTTGACGCGTCTGCTCAGTCTAGCGGCAGCCCGTTTGCAGGGCGCCCATTCTTTGCCGCTGGCTTTACAAATGGCGTTAGCCAACCTAAAGCAACCGCAGTCACCCATGCGAATGGCACTGATTTCGCTTGGCTCAGCCTTAACGCTTTTGGTGGCCTGCACGTTGGTGGTAATGACCCTCTTGCGTATGGTCAATGAGACCGTGCCGGTCCGGGCACCTGCGATGGTTTTTTACGATATCCAACCCGATCAAGTGCCTGTTTTGACTGATGCACTGAATGATTCAGCCGACACGGTGTTGCTTAAAACCGCGCCCTTCGTGCTCGGCCGTTTGATCGTGGTCAACGATGACGAGCTTGGCCGCAGCGACGACTTGGATCGTCTACGGGAATCACGCGATGAGCATAAGCTTAGTGACCCACGCGGAAATTTTGATGAGGTTGTGATTCAAAGGGGTCAATGGTGGCCTGAGGATTATCGGGGTCCGCCGTTGGTTGCCATGGAAGACAGAGAAGCCGACGAGTTGGGTTTACAGATTGGTGACCGCTTGACCTTTGAAATCCTCGGCGAAAGGTTGGAAGCCGAGTTGGTTGCGATTTACGCACAACCGCGGATGCAGGCTCGTTTATGGCTAGAGGCAATATTCAGCGATGGGGCGCTAGACCCATTTATTACCCGTTATGTGGGGGCCGCTTGGTTATCCGCCGACGAGGCGGTGTTGGCTCAAGATCGGGTGGCGCAAGTGGCGCCAAACATTGCGACCGCCCGTACCGAATCGATCTTGCGAGAGACGCGTGGGTTGCTGGCACGCGCGAGCGGGGGGTTGGTGGCGATTGCTTTGGTCTGTCTGGCGGCAAGCCTGTTGGTGCTTGCCAGCGTTGTGGCGGCGAGCCGTACCCGTCAGCTTTATGATGCGACCGTGATGCACGCGCTAGGTGCAAGACACACCCTGTTGGTGCGCGTCTTGGTTTGGGAATATGCGTTGATCGCAGTGGTGACCGCTGCTTTTGCGGTTTTGTTTGGTAGTGTTTTGGCGACACTCCTATTGCAATGGCGTTTGGACATCAGTGCCATGGGGCTTTATTGGACCGGGGTGGCGACCGCGTTTGGCGTCAGCATTTGCTGCCTGGGACTTGGCGCTTACTATTTATGGCGACAAATGCGTTTGAACCCTGCCATGCTTTTACGAACAGGTTAAACCTTGGGGTGTTTTTGAAGGAATCGAGATGCTGGCCTTAATCGGATTCACCGTGTTGCTGTTGTTCCAAGTCCTTGGCGAAGCCTTGGCCTTGGTTTTGCCGCTGAATTTACCCGGTCCCGTGATGGGTTTGTTGCTGTTATGGCCTGCGTTGGCAAGTACTTGGATCCGCGAACGCGTTGCTGCAGTCGCAGACTTCCTATTGTCTAACTTGTCTTTGTTATTCGTGCCGGTGGGTGTGGGCGTGATCATTCACCTTGACGTATTGGCGCCTATTTGGTGGCAGATATTGCTTATTCTGGTGCTGTCTACGGTGCTTGGCTTGGTGGTTACGGTTGGTGTGCTGGCAGGTCTATCCAAAGGCAGTGACCGCGATGACTGATTTTGTCGAGTTATGGACCTATTTGGCGACAACGCCTTTGTTTGGGTTGACAGCCACGCTCGTGGTTTACCTTTTTTTCACCACGATCTATCAGAGCAGCGGTCAATCGCCATGGCTTAATCCGGTGCTTTGGTCGATTGTTGTTTTAGGAATGGCGCTGCTGTGGATGGATCTGCCTTACCAACGCTACTTTTCTGGAGCGCAATTCATCCACTTTTTGTTGGGACCCGCTGTGGTGTCCTTGGCTTGGCCATTATGGCAACGACGAGTCGAGTTGCGTCGATACTTTTGGCGTTTGATCGCAGCCGGCTTTCTTGGCGGTGCGGTCAGTGCGCTTAGTGCGTATGGTCTGGCAAGACTGCTTGCGTTGCCCGAGAGCGTCGCTTGGTCCTTGATTCCCAAATCGGTGACGGCACCCGTGGCGATGGGCTTGGCTGAAACGATCGGTGGCATCCCTGAATTGGCCGCCGTTTTCGCTGTGCTCAGTGGTTTGATTGGCGCAATCCTGGGACGTCTTGTGTTTACTTTGGTACGGGTCAATCAGCGCCCTGAAGGTTGGACACAGCGTGGCTTTGCACTCGGTACGGTCTCACACGGCATTGGTGCGGCACGTGCTATTCAGGTGAACCCTCAGGCTGGCGCCTACGCCGGACTCGCTTTGGCACTGCAAGTGGTGTTGGCTTCTTTGTGGATTCCGCTAATTTTCGTGTGGCTAGGGGCGTGAGCGTTGCTCGCGGCGCTTAGAAGCCTCCTGATGCCGGCGGATGTCGTCATCAGTCGTGGGTGTCAAGGTGGGCACCGGCACGGGCTTTCGGTTGTCGTCGACCGCCACCATCGTAAAGAAGCAACTGTTGACGTGCCGCACGGCCTGCGTCCGGATGTTTTCTGCCAGTACCTTAATACCAATTTCCATGGATGTGCGGCCGGTGAGATTGACGCTTGCCAAAAACGTCACCAGCTCTCCAACATGAATGGGCTCTCTAAAGGTCACGTTTTCGACGTTCAAGGTCACCACATAGCAACCCGCTTATCGGCTTGCACACGCATATGCGACTTCATCTAACAATTTCAAGATCGTCCCGCCGTGGACATTGCCTGCGAAATTGGCGGTGTCCGGCGTCATCAAAACCGTCATGGTGAGTTGGTGGTTGGGTAATTTCATTGCGGGTCCTGAAAGGGCGGATTTTTCTGCACTTCTTCCGTGGTGGCGCAGAGAATTCAACGGCATTTTGGGTTTTAGTGTACTTAGTCCTTTGTTGTGTTTGACCCGTCACGAGCCTGTGGCATCGAATACACTAGGCCGCAGGTGGGGTCTTCCCTTTGCTGAGATGGCCACTGCGAAATTCTGCATTTGAATGTCTTGAGAGTCATAGCTAACGTGTCAGACCTCCCATTACCTGTGAAGCTAACGTGTCACCAGTGCGGCGCCCTCTATCAACGCGCGCCGCTTGAGCCCAATCAGTGGTCGCGGTGTCAACGCTGTGATGGTGTGCTGGAAACTTACAGTTATTTCACGCCAATGGCTTGGATTGCGGTGGTCATTGCGACCCTGATTGTTTTGGCGTTGGCTTTTATTTTTCCGGTGGCCACGCTATTTGTTCAAGGCTCTGCTCAATCATCAAATTTTTTACACGCGGTTGCGGTGACTTGGGCGGCAGGTTACCCGGAAGTGGCGGTGCTGACCTTTCTAGTGGGTTTTTTGTTGCCGGTGTTGCATCTGTTGTTGCTGTTGTGGCTTTTTGTGCCGTTGGCCATGGGTCGTCTACCGTCATTTTTTGAGCCTGCACTGAATGCATTGGATCACCTCAAACCATGGTGCATGGTGCCGGTTTTCCTGCTTGGTGCCTTGGTGGCCATCGTCAAACTGGTTGACTTGGCGAGTTTGACGCCGGGCATTGGCTTATTTGCCACGGTTGTGGCGGCGTTGTTAATCACGGCACTGACCCGGTTAAGTGGCAGAAAAATTCGTCACATGGCCATTGACATGGGTCTCGATGTGCCGCCGGTCCCGCCACTGCCGGCGCCTTCGCCGGCAGCCATTAATAAAACCTGGGCGCTGCTGGTTGGGGCGGTCTTGTTGTACTTCCCCGCCAACCTCCTGCCAGTGATGAGCATTAGCGCCCTTGGAAACGATAGCCGTTTGACCATCATGGGTGGCGTCATCGAGCTCTGGAGTATGGGTTCTTGGGACATTGCATTGGTGGTGTTTATTGCCAGTGTGTTTGTGCCTTTGTTCAAAATCGTTTTGCTCTCGACGCTGGTTTATCTGACGCAGATCCGGTCCTCTCAAGACTTGAAGCGCCGCACCAAGCTATACCATTTGGTGGAATTCATTGGGCAATGGTCGATGCTTGATGTGTTTGTGGTGATCTTGTTGGCAGGCTTGGGTAAGTTCGGCAGTTTGCTCGATATTGAGCCCGGTGCAGGTGCCGCCGCGTTTGGTGGCGTGGTGGTTTTGACCATGCTGGCCGCACTTAATTTTGATCCCCGGCTGGCTTGGCGTTGGGCCGGTCACCGACGACACACGGCTTGGCGACACCCATGAAGACAGGGGCAGACAATCATCCCCGCAGTCGGGGACTGCCCTTGCCAGCTGTCAGTGAAAAACCCAAACGCAACTTGGCTTGGGTATGGTTCATTCCCTTGGCGGCCGCCATTATTGGTTCATCGATTCTGTGGCGCCAATGGGCAAATCAAAGGCCCATGATTCGCATCACCTTTCAATCAGCGGCGGATCTTCAAGAAGGCAAAACCGCCATCAAGTTACGTGACGTGGTGATTGGTTTGGTCTGAACGCAGATCGACTTCAGCTAACCGTGACTCATGCGGCCAATGTGTTCTTGCCCAGGCAGTGGGTAACGCGCTTGGGTCATGGGTAACAAACACCACACACTTATCGGCCATCCACGGTTGTATCTTGTGAATAATCGACTGCACTAGGGGTGCTTCTAGGCCCCTAAAGGGTTCGTCAAGTAGCACCACCTCTGGATGCTTAAGGAGCAATGCAGCCAACTGCAGTCGCCTGGCTTGTCCACCAGAAATTCGACTGCCCCGCACACCCAGGCTGTAGTCCAACCCCTCTGGCGTTTGTTCAAGCGTGTCGCCAAGATCAACCACAGACAGGGCTTGCTTGATCTGCTCATCTGAGGTCTGGGTCAGTCCGAGGGACATAAATTCCCTGATACTGAGATTGATCAGTAGATCCCCTTGCCCTAAAAAGGCCACCCGCTGGTAGCGAGTCGTATCGGGTAAGTTCAACAGTTCTTGATCATTGAGCCACACATCGCCACTCACAGGCTCAAGCTCGCCGGCGAGTGTCTCTAAAAGGCTGGTTTTACCACTGCCACTTTTGCCATAAATGACGTGTGGGTGACCAGACTGTATGCAAAGTGAGAGTCCAGACTGCTGGTTGGGTTGGCGTTGGCAAACGAGAGAGTCGATCTGCAGCGTTGGGCTCAAGACTTTGGTTTGGGTGGGGGCATCGACAGGGCAGTCAGTTTCAGGGTAGGCAAGGGCGTTGTCGTGGCTGGACTCCAATTCTTGGAGCCGGATGGCGGCTTCCTCTGATTCGCCAACTCGCCAAAGGGCGCCGGGTAATGTGCCCAAGGCCTCGTTTAACCCCAGCGTCATCAAGCCCAACAAGGCCAGAATCGGTGCATCAACGGCACCCCAAGCCAGAAACAGTACGGTCAGTGTCATCATCGCGGTCAAGGCCTGCACCGAGTGCTCCCCAAGACTAGCGACAATTTCTTGTTTGGAAACGCGATGCAGTTGATCCGAATCAATCGAATGCAATCGATTGGCGCTTCTAATGGCCTGCTTATTGGCAATCAGTTCTGCCATACCCGCCAGATGATCAATGGTGGCGATTCTTTGCTCGGCTCGCTTCTTCACCAACTGCCTGGATTGTTCGCGCCCTTTTAGCGCACTCCACCACGCCACCGCGAAAATGATCAGTCCGCCAGCGCTGACGGTGACAGCGATCATGGCGTTACCCCAAACGGCACTGATGACGGTTACGCCGATGAGCGTTAATAAGGCTGAAAAAAACGGACCAATGACTCGGATGGGGATGCCGTCCAAAGTTTCGACATCCGCTAGCAATCTATTCACCAAGTCTGCGTAGCGGCGTTGATCAAGGGCTTTGGCGGGTTGATTGGCAACGGCTCGAAAGGCCCGTGATCGCAAATCAGCTAAAACCCTTAAGATGGCTTCGTGCCCGATGACTCGCTCGGTGTAACGACCGACCGTACGTAATATCGCCAGTCCTCGAATAACAGCAGATGGCGTAAAAATGTTCAGATTCAAAATCAACCCGAGTCCTGCCATCGCGCAAGCTGTGATGAACCAGCCAGAGACTGCCAAAAGAGCGGCACCAGCTAACCACGTCACGGTGAGACACAGAAAACTGACGGTGAGCCAAGGCGCGCGCGAGCGGTAAATCCTAAAAAGATATGACCAAGGCGTCATCGAGTCACCTCTTTCGAAGTGACGGTATTCGCTAACGGATCCAAGGTCACGACACGGTCACAAGCATCTAGCAAACGCTTGTCATGTGTGGCCATCAAGACCGCCGCTTGACGCTTGCGTGCAAGGGCGACCAAGGTCTTGATTAAGCCATCGCGCGTGGTTTCGTCTAAGGCAGCGGTCGGCTCATCCAAAATCCACAACCGAGCACCGCTTAACAGGGCACGTGCTAGAGCGATACGTTGCGCTTGGCCACCCGAGACCCCACGGTTTTGTTCACCGATTGGCGTATCCAGACCGTCTGGTAGTGATGCGTCCGGCAGAGTCAAGCCGGCATCATTGAGTGCGGCGATCAATTCAGCGTCATTCACGGCGTCTTGCCGGGCAAGCAGCAGATTCTCTCTAAGTGTTGCGTGAAATAAGTAGGGTCTTTGGTTAAGCCATGACCAATCTGAGGCGCGTGCCACTTGACCTTGGATGGGCGATAAAAAGCCCGCGCTCAATGCCAGTAAGGTTGATTTTCCGCTTCCGCTCGGTCCTGATATCCCAACAATTTCACCCTCTTTGATGATTAAGGATAGGTCATTAAAGGCCCATGCGGATTGGTCGTCAAAGCGAAAAGACACCTGATCTATCACCAGACAGTTTTGATTCGGTCGATCGCAGGGTTCCGCTCGATTCGACGCCCCGTGCGAATCGAGCGGTTCGACGGGCTCGATTAGCCAAGGCGTGAGACTTTGGGCGGCTGCCTTAGCGGCAGCCATGTCGTGGTGAGCTTGCGCCATTTGTCTCAATGGTAAGAAACATTCTGGCGCGAGTAGCAACATGAACAATCCGCTAGACAAAGTCATCAATGTTGCTGGGCCGAACGAGAATAGCCCAACCAAAGAAAAGCCGATGTAGATAGCCAGTAACCCAATGGAGACGGCACTAAAAAATTCCAGCGTGGCCGACGATAAGAACGCGACCCGCAAAACGCGCATGGATACGCGTCGATACTGGTCAGCTGCCAATTCAACATCATCAGCGGTTTGCGCAACGGCACCTTGGCGACGTAACCACGGTAACGCCTCGAGTCGCTCTAGCAAGTGGCCAGCCAAGGCCGCTTGTTTCTCTTGCTGCGATTGATGGATGCTCTCTGTTCCCCAGCCAATCAAAGCCATGAAGACGGGAATAATGGGTGTGGCGAGTAATAGCAAGAGACCGGCGACCCAGTCGACAGAAAAAACGATCGCAATAATGGTCAGTGGCACGATCACGGCACCCAAGCGGGCAGGAAGGTATCGAGCCAAATAACCGTGTAAGGCGTCAATTTGTTCGAGATACTGGTGTGCCCACCAAGCCGCGTTGCCTTGCGCGGAGAGGCTGAAGGGTCCAAGTTGGGTCGCACTATCTAGAAATTGGGTTCTCAGGCGGGATCGAATGCGGGCAGACAAGGTCTGACCCATTCGGTCACGAAGTAGGTGCGCCCCGTACCTCACCAAAAGCCCTGACAGTGCCATGGCCCACCACCAGATGGGTGGTGTCGTTGCATCTATCGCTGCACTGATGAGCCAGGCGATCGGCAGACAAAATAAGACCAACCCCAAAACACCCAGCAAAGAAGCGGCCGCAGCCCAACGCAATTCGGGTTTGGCGTCTTCTTTTAGTGACTTCAAAAACAAGGCCGGCGCCCTTTCGGACGCCGGCCCCTGTGGCAGTGGCGTCAGGGGTAGGGTATCAGTGGTATCCACTCGATGCTGTGACCTTTCCTCGGAAAACGTAATAAGTCCATGCTGTATACATCAACACAAACGGAATCACAAATAATATGCCAATGAGTAAAAAGAGTTGGCTCTCAGGTGCTGAGGCCGCGTCATGGAAAGTGTAATTGGGCGGCACAACATACGGCCACTTACTAAACAACAAACCCGCGTAGAACAAAGCAAACAGGGTGATAGTACCGATAAACGGCAAGGCATCGTAGTCCTTACGAATCCACCGCCATAAAAAGCCGGCAACCACCAGGGTTAGCGCGGGCATGATCCAAAGCCAGGTCACGTTACCGAACCAGCGTTCGTAAACGTAGCTGTCAATCATTGGTGTCCAGATGCTGACGATTACAAAAAATCCCATCATGCCGAGTAAAAGCTGCAAGGCCCACTGCCGAACCTGAGCCTTTAACAGACCTTCAGTTTTTAGGATAAGCCACGTGGCGCCTAGCAGCGCGTAGCCCACCACCATACCCAACCCCGTCATGACCGTGAAGGGTGTCAACCAATCAAAAGCACCACCGACATAACGGAAGTTTTCTGTTTCAAAACCTTGAATGTATGTCCCGACGACAGCACCCTGAGCAAAGGTAGCAACCAAAGAACCCACACTAAACGCCACGTTCCACATGCCTTTTTTGCCAGGTTCGGCTTTAAATCGGAATTCAAACGCGATGCCACGAAAAATCAAACCGGCCAACATCAGGAAGACCCCGATATAGAGCGCTGGCAAGAAGACCGAATACACCAGTGGAAAGGCTGCCAGTAAACCCGCACCGCCAAGGATCAGCCACGTTTCGTTACCGTCCCAGACAGGGGCCACCGTGTTCATCATGATGTCTCGTTCGTTCTCGTCGCGGGCTAGCGGAAATAAGATGCCGACCCCCAAGTCAAAACCGTCAGCGAGAACATACATGAGCACACCGAAACCAATGATCCCTACCCAGATATATGTGAAGTCATACATAGTGGGCTCCTTAAGCGCTAAAGAACGAAGGGGTGGTCGCGGGCTGTGATGTGCCACTTGGGTCAGCGGCAGACAGTGGGCGTTTTGGACGTCCCGTATCTGATCCGGCGGGTTCGATATCAGTAATGCCCTTATTCACCAACTTGGTCAGAAAGTAGACGCCAGCCGTGAAGACCACCGCATACACAGCCCCATAACCGATCAAAGTCAGCAACGCCATCCAGCCTTCTAAGCTAGGTGTGAGAGCTTCTTGAGCTGTCATCATGCCGTAGATGAGATAGGGCTGACGACCGATTTCGGTGACAAACCAACCCGCCAACACAGCAACAAAAGGCGCAGGAATCATGAAGGTCAGCAATCTCAGATAACGCTTGGAATCAAGCAGCGTTCCGCGCCAAACTTTAAAAGCACCCCACAGACCCACCGCAATCATCAACATGCCGATGGCTACCATGACCCTAAAACTCCAAAAAACCATAAAGACAGGCGGCTGCTCTTCTTTAGGAAAAGCGTCAAGACCCGTGATGGTTCCGTCCGTTGAGTGAGTCAAAATCAAGCTTGCTAACTTTGGGATACCGATTTCGAAATGATTGGTTTGAGCCTCTTGGTCGGGTATAGCAAACAGCAGGAGTGGTAAGCCAGACTGGGTTTCCCAGGCACCTTCCATGGCCGCCACTTTGGCGGGCTGGTTTTCAAGCGTATTCAGGCCATGCGCATCACCTACAAACAGTTGTAATGGTGCAATAACAGCCAGTAAAACCAAACTCATTTTTAAGGCCTTAGAAGCAGTCTCAACCGCGTGGCCGCGCAAGATATACAAGGCCGAAACACCAGCCACCACAAAACCACCGGTCAGGAACGACGCCAGACCCATGTGCGCAAAACGATACGGGAAAGACGAGTTGAAGATGGCTTGCGCCCAGCTGGTGACATGAATCATGCCATCGCGCATCTCAACGCCAGCAGGCGTTTGCATCCACGAGTTGGCTGACAGAATCCAAAAAGACGAAATGAAGGTGCCGATGGCAACCATGTAAGCCGACAGCAGGTGCAAACCTGGCGGTACTTTGTTGCGACCAAAGAGCAACACACCCAGGAAGGCGGCTTCCAAGAAAAAGGCAGTTACTACTTCGTAAGCCAGAATCGGCCCTAAAAAGTTGGATGCTGTATAAGCAAAATTACTCCAGTTGGTGCCGAACTGAAAGGCCATGACTAAGCCTGAGACGACACCCATGCCAAACACCACGGCAAAAATCTTGATCCAAAAACCTGCCAGTCGCTCCCAGTGCGGGTTTTTTGTGCGCCAAGCCAGCGTCTCTAAGACAGCGATGTAACTGGCTAATCCGATGGTGAATACTGGGAAAATGGCGTGGAAGGAAACCACAAAAGCAAACTGCAGGCGCGATAGGAAGAGAGGATCAAGTTCCATTAAAGGCTCCGAATGTCACGTGGACCTGCAAATCACCGACTGATTTAAGCAAGCGTTAATCGGTGTCAAGCCCATCGCAGCCATTGTAAGAAAACCGTTGGTGAAAACCCTTGATTTAGGTCAAGGTTTTAGGGGTTTGTGAAACATTTCAGTTGTTCAAAACCCGCAAAGCTAAAGATTTCACACAAAAGAACTCACACGCCAAATCTACAAAAATGTTTGCAAGATGTTTTGGCAGTCTTTTTATGACCGGCGAGTTATTTTTTGGTTCCGACTGACTGGTTTGGGCTTGGGCTTGGGCTTGGGCTTGGACTTTGACTTGGACTTGGACTTGGACTTGGGTTTCGGATGCAATCATCTTTCGGCCATCAAACAACCCTTGGTTGGCATGCCTTTGCAAGCCGCACCGGGGGTGATGTCATAACGCTTTAGCAGGCGGGTTAGCGCCTGACGCGATCAGAGTTCTCTTCGTAGGGTGGGCTATAGATCACTAGCAGTTTTACCGGTGTGGTCGAGGTGACCTGAAACAGGTGTTGGCTATCGGCTGGGAAAAAACACGTGTCACCCGGTGACATATTAAACGACTCGCCCTCAACCTCAACGTGAGCCGTGCCTTCAAGCAAATAACAGGCTTGCTCGATACCTGGGTGCGAATGGGGCAAGGCGCCACCTGACTGCCCCAAAGTGCCGAGAATTACCTCCATTTGTTTGGCACCAACGTTATGCCTGGAAATCAATCGTTGGTTGCTGGTTTCCGTGTGATTTGCAGGGTGATAGTGCTCAACATCAGCCTGTCGCACCAGATATTTGGATGTCATGGTCTTTGCATTCCTTTTCAATACATTTCATGCTCAGCGGCTGAGCTAAAGGCGGTCGACGGATTCGCGCCATTGCAGTAGTTTTTTAATACCCTCTGGCATGGCCACCTCTGGCTGCCATCCAATGGCCGTATGCGCTTTGTCGTGTGGGATGTGGAATGCCCCGCCAGATGTCAGACGGACCTTTCCGGGTGGGTCGGGTCGCCTCTCAGGCTTTAATTCGCTTTTGCAGTAAGCCAAGACCAACTGAACCAGCTCCCCAGTGGTCACAGGTGCTGGACCTGAAATATTCATGGCTGTATCCGTGGTCTCACTTTGTAGTGCCTTCACATTGGCTCGCGCGACATCGGTGACATACACGAAGTGTTTCGTTTCAGTGCCATCGCCTGGCATAACGGGCGCCTTTCCCGCCTTGACCTGATCATACGTATCCATGATGTAGAGCGCATTGGCTGCTCGGTAATGCTGACGCTCGCCGTATACGGTCGAGTAGCGTAGTACCAGATAGTCCAAACCGCGCTGTTGGTAGTAAGTGCGGCACAATTGTTCGCCCATGATTTTAGAGGCGCCATACAAAATGGCTGACGGCGGGGCCCCCTTGGAGTGAAAGCTAAGGTCTTCGTGTAATGCCCCTTTGATCCCTTCGCCGTAACCGTAAACCGCGTTGGAAGAAGCAAACACCACTTTTTTAACCCCATTGATGGCACAGGCTTCAAGGAGGTTCTGAACTCCACGAAGGTTGACGTCCACGGCATTCCAGGGTGTTTGTGAAAAGCCTAAGGTCATGTAGGCGGCTAACTGTACAACACCATCAACCCCGCGTGTGGCTTCAATTAGCTCAGGCAAGCGCATCAAGTCGGCTTTGACCATGCGCACGCGAGCGTTATTTTCTAAATGCTTGATCGCGTCAGCGGAACCAAACGAAAAATTATCCAGCAATATGACCTCTTTGGCCCCAGCGGCCAACAGTTGGTCAGCGGTGTGCGAGCCAACCAGGCTGGCCGCACCCGCAATGAGAATAACGGACTCGGATATGTCCAAAGCTTGGCCTTTGGCGAATGTTTCACTCATGGCTTTATTTCCTAACATTTGAAAATTAATTGATTAAAATTAACACTATCCTTACCCACGTGAAACATATTTGCGTTTAGGAAACCAAATGAAAACTGACGTTAAAGCCTCTGCTACTTATGTGCGGTTCTTGAATCTGGTTCAAGCTATTCGCGAATTGCCGACTTTCCCGCCCATCGATCCAGTTGAAGAGCGACTTTTGCACGCTTTGGCAGCGGCCTGGCACAAGAATCATCGTGTCACGGTCCTTGAGGCCATGCGATTGGCCGTTGATGTTTCGCCAACGACGTTGCACCGGCGCTTGAAATCGTTGCGTTCTAAAGGTCTTTTGGCCTTAAAGGTTGATGACACGGATACTCGCATCAAGTATGTGATGCCCACAGAGAAGACCGATGAGTATTTTGCTGCCTTTGGGCAATGTTTAGAAGCGGCGCGGCGAACCTGAGCGTGTTTGCATCCCTTCGCCCACCATCGGTAGCTCCAATGACCATGGCAGTCCAAGGCGCCTGCATTACGCTTTTATGGATAGGTTTATTTCTGTTAAACGACTGGTTGTTTGATCAATTGGCCTATTCTGAGCAGGTCAGTTGGATTTTCCTGCCAGCAGCCCTACGAATGCTTGCGGTGTTGATGTTCGGCTGGGTTGGTACGATGGGTATATTTGCAGGCAGTATAGTGACTTGTGTCTTTGTGATGGGACACATCGACGTCAGTGAGATCCTAATTATCTCGACGCTTTCTGCTTTGTCACCAACGCTCGCCCTGCTGATATGTGCTTACTGTTTTGGTGTGCGCGCCGATTTGGTGGGACTATCGGCTTCGAAGTTACTCATCTTGGGTGTCGTGGCAGCCAGTTTTACGACCATCTTACACAACATACATTTCTCTTTGTCCGGTCAGGTGGACGTCTTTCGTGACAGCTTGATAGCCATGTTTATCGGTGACTTGGTGGGAACGTTGATTGTCTTGTATCTCGCCAAGGCACTCTTGGTGGCTCTGCGCCTGACCAAGGCATGCGAATCTGTCTGATTTGACTGTTGAGCTAAATATTTAGGCGGCTACGCTTCGCTTTGTCGATCCGTCATGCGAGTGTTAGGATGGCAATTAAGGCAGTGACTGTAGCGTGATTTGTGACGTTTCCAAGGTCGAGAATGAGACTAAGAAACGATATAAAGATACAAAGCTGGCACGACAACTTTTTCGAACAAGCCTACGGGTATCCTCGGACCAAGCATAGGAAGAATTACGCTGCCATGGCAACGACATTCATTAACCTTGATGGCCCTGGTAGGGTTTCTCAGATCAGTGAGCATACTGAGTCCGGTAGCGGCACCAATGCCATGCAGTATGGGTGGGGCCAAAGTCCTGTTGGCCCGGCCCTAGTGGCTTGGGATGAGCAAGGCATCCGGTCGTTGGCACTTGCCGCGACAAATAAGAGAACATCACTAAATGAATTGGCGACTGCTTATCCTGCAGCGCGCCTGATTTCTAGCCAGTCACAAGCCGCTGCACTATTGGGTGCCGCCTTCGAAGGCCATTGCCCCATGCCATTATCTTTAGAGGGCACAGCGTTCCAGTGTGCGGTCTGGCGTGCCCTCATCCGTTTGCCGTTTGGTGAGAGGGTCACCTACGCGGAACTCGCGCAACGGCTGGGCCGGCCAACCGCCGCACGAGCAGTGGGTAATGCCTTGGCGGCAAATCGTATTGGGTTTCTGGTGCCATGCCACCGAGTGGTACAAGCCACGGGCGCCATCGGTCAATTTCGGTGGGGTAGTCAGACCAAGGCGGCGCTATTGGCATGGGAGCGAGAGAGTCTGATGTCCAAGGCCTTAGTGGTCGATCAGAACTGATGGGCCGTACCAAAAAAAGTAGAAATAAGAGGGCGATCAAACGACGCGCGAAAATATTTGGTTGGCGCTACTGGGTCAAATGGACCCTGTTGCTTGGGTTTGCAGCGCTGTTGCTGTATCAAGTGGCGGTATTCACTCAGGTGGTTTGGTTTCGTTGGTTTGATCCGCAGACAACGGCGTTCATTCAAGCCGAACAGAGACGCCTTGCCAACCTTGACCCACCCAAAACCGTTGCCCAAATTTGGATGCCTTACCAAGACATATCAACCTATGCAAAGCGGGCTGTCATTTCGGCAGAAGACACCGGGTTTATGGATCACCGAGGCATTGAGTGGGAAGCCATTGAACGCGCGTTTCTTGCGAACTTTGAGACGGGTGAGGTGCGTTTTGGAGGGTCAACCATCACCATGCAACTGGCAAAAAACCTCTTCCTTTCATCCGACCGCAGTTATGTCAGGAAAGCCCAAGAAGTGGTCATTACCCTCATGATTGAGGCGGTGATGGATAAACAACGTATCTTGGAGTTGTACTTGAATGTCGCAGAATGGGGGGTTGGGGTGTTTGGTATTGAAGCGGCCGCTCAACATTACTACAACCGACCCGCTGCCCGATTGACGGCACGTCAATCTGCGTGGTTGGCGTCTATTCTGCCGGCACCTAGGCGCTATGACCTCAATCGCCAATCGCGTTGGGTGCAACGTAAAACTGGCATTCTGTTGCGTCGGATGCCCCAGGTTCAAGTGCCACCGAATTAAATCGATCACCGTTTGGGGTTGAGTGCTTTAGTCATCGGCATGCTTGCGATCGAATGCCCAAACAGCCTCAAAACCCATCAGCTTGCTGAAAGATTCAAAGTTATACAGTTGGTCAGTCACGCTTAACGAACTGCCTTCTTGCTTGAGTGCACCGTAGACGGATTTGAGAGCCTGACCCATGGCCAAAAAGCCCGTTGCGGGATGTATGGCTATCTTGAAGCCCATTTCTTCGAGTACTTGCTTCGAACACAACGGCGTGCGGCCACCTTCCACGACATTGATTAAAACAGGCACGTCGAATGTTTGTGGGATTTTCGCCATTTCTTCGGGTGTCTCGGGTGACTCAATAAACAAGATGTCTGCACCGGCACGGCAGTAAGCCTCTGCCCGGCGCAACGCTTCGTCTAGGCCAAGTGTGGTTCGCGCGTCCGTACGCGCCACAATCAAAAAGTCTTTGCTGTCTCGGGATTCACAAGCGACCTGTATTTTTTTGACCATGTCCTTCATCGCAATCACTCGACGCCCAGGCGTATGGCCACATTTTTTAGGGAACTCTTGATCCTCAAGCTGTATACCAGTCACCCCGGCGGCTTCATAACCGTTGACGGTGTGCGCCACATTTAATAAGCCACCATAACCCGTGTCGCCATCTGCAATCAGGGCTGTCTCTGTACCTTGCGCCATTGCGCCTGCGCGATTCACCATATCGGTGTAAGTTGCCAATCCGGCGTCGGGAATCCCGAGGTATGAAGCCACGGTACCGTAACCCGTCATGTAAAGCGCATCAAACCCCATACGGTCAGCCAAGTGTGCTGAAATCATTTCAAAAACACCCGGCGCCACAATGAGCCCCGGCTC
Source organism: Burkholderiaceae bacterium (assembly GCA_965656505.1). Taxonomy (GTDB): domain Bacteria; phylum Pseudomonadota; class Gammaproteobacteria; order Burkholderiales; family Burkholderiaceae_B; genus Algicoccus. The sequence continues at coordinate 15,928 of CBFHKV010000028.1, forward strand.
GGCGAGGCGTTGACGAAACTGACTTCGCTTGCTTTGTGCGGTGTTTTGATTTTTCATGAACGGGCTTCCCTTTATACATTTCGAGTGTTTGGATCATCGTTCGAGACGATTGTATACAGAGGCAACGGGCTCGTACACAAAGGCGACGAGGGTCCCGTTTCATTATTCGTGCAGTGCCTAGCCGACGCCTTTGACGACGCCTTTTAAACTGGTATTCACATCAATCAACACAGGACCTTCCAATTCGCGTGCCTTTGCAATGGTGACCTCGACCTGATCGAGTGTCTCGATACGCATCGCCGGCATACCAAAGCTTTTGGCCATCTCGACAAAGTCTGGGTTGAACAATGTGGTGCCGCTGGTGCGGTCCGGGTAATGCTCTTCCTGGTGTTTGCGTATCGAGCCATAGGTGCGGTTGCTTGAAACAATAAAAATAATATGTAATTTTCGTTCAACTGCCAAAATCATCTCTTGGCCGGTCATGAGCATGCCGCCATCGCCGACCATGCAAATCACTTCTCGTTGGCTATCTCTGAGGGCGCTAGCGAGTGCAGAAGGGACGCCGTAGCCCATGGCGCCGGCTAGGGGTGACATCAACCGACGCCCCGCCGTGAAAGGCGCGTAACGGTAAACCGGTGCAGCGAAAGTACCCGCATCCAAACAAATGGTCGTTTGGTCTTTGGCACCATCCATGACGGCCTTCACGACTTGACTGAATTCGACCCCGTCGGTGGCCGTTTGTTGCGGCCAATTCATGTAAGCCTCTCGGAAAGCGAGCCAACGCTCGCGCCAAGCGGCGTCAGTAGGCTTGGCGGAGGGCGTATGCGCCACCAAAGCATTGGCCAGTCCAATCGGATCAGCCACGAGTGGGAAATCGGCTTCGGTATCCCAACCAATCACCCGACTGTCGGGGTAGCAGTGAATCAGGGTTTGGGCGGCCTGCCCGTACGCCGGGAACTGGTAGTTTTGGGTGGTGATATCGCCCAATCTTGTCCCCATAGCAATAACCAAATCAGAATCGGCGAGTAAGGCCATCTGGTCGTCGGGATTGGCCAAGCCCATATTGCCGCCGTACAACGGATGGTCGTTCTCAAACAAATCTTGGCGCCGAAACGTCACCACCACGGGCACCTGAAAATGTTCCGCAAACGCCTTTAGGGCCTCGCGCCCGCCGGCTCGCTCGAAGCAGCCCCCCGCCAAAATCAATGGTTTCTTAGCAGCGGTAATCTGTGCTGAGAGTGTCGCCAAAGTCTCGGGTGCGGGAACACCAGCAATTTGGCGCTGCTGTTTAAAGGTGGGAGCGGGGACCGCTTGTTGCTGAATATCTTCAGGCAAAACAATAACCACTGGACCGCAGGCCCCGGCAGTGGCAATACGGACGGCCTTGGCAGCTGTCTGCGCGAGCTCCTCTGGTTTGCGACATTCAAAGACCCACTTGGCAATAGACCCGAACATCTGTTGATAATCAATTTCTTGGAACGCTTCGCGCCGGAGATCTTTCTCAGCGACCTGACCGACCAACAAAATAAACGGTACGGCGTCTTGTTGCGCCGTGTGCACCGCAATGGCAGCGTGTGACGCACCAGGTCCGCGGCTAACCATCGCGACACCAGGCCGGCCGGTCAGGCGACCATCCGCAACGGCCATAAAGCCGGCACCGCCTTCGTGACGGCAAGTCACTGTATCTATATTTGGAAAGTCAACCAAGGCATCTAGTATCCCGAGATAGCTCTCACCAGGTACCAGAAAGACCCGATCCACCCCAGCGAACGCCAAGACTTGAAGCAGCGCATGGCTGGAAGTAAAAGGCGTGCTCATTAAAACTTTCTCCGTTAAGGGTAAATTGGATATTCGATGGCTCGTTGCTTCGCCGGCGATGTCGTATTCTGACCAACGAAAGACCTTCGCACAACCAGAACAATAACTGTTGTTGCATACAGTACTGTATTCATGTACAGTATTTAATATCGATATCAAATAACTGGAGCAAAAACATGACTGCATTCACACAGACAGGTACCATGATTAACCCCGTGATTTTGCGTCATGAAGCAAAAGCCCAGCGGGATGCACAAGCCATGCGATCTGATGTGGCACTGGTGCTCTTTTGGGCGGCCTTGGTGCCAGGCTTGATGTGGCTAGGCTCGATTGTCGGGTTTTAGATGGTCGGGTTTAAGATCACGAATGTACTAATGCCGATTTAGGTAACAAAATTTAGGCAACAAGATTTAGGCTACAATTGTTAGTCATTTGTATCCTCTGCCCAGCAACTGTGATTTAAATGGTTTAAATCACAGTCAAAAAAGTAGGCTGCTTTATTAAAAAGGCAGCCGTTACGATCGCTGAGAGCAAGATGCACGGAGCCATAAAATGAATTTGATCGCAACATTAGAGCAAGAAGAACTTGCTCGTCTGACTGAAGGCAAGACCATCCCCGAGTTTGGGCCTGGTGACACCGTCGTTGTTAACGTTAACGTGGTTGAAGGCGCTCGCAAGCGTGTACAGGCTTACGAGGGCGTAGTTATTGCGCGTCGTAACCGCGGCTTAAACTCTGCCTTCATCGTGAGAAAAATTTCTTCGGGCGAGTCGGTTGAAAGAACATTTCAACTTTATTCCCCACAGATCGCTTCTATCGAAGTTAAGCGTCGTGGTGATGTACGCCGAGCCAAGTTGTATTATTTGCGTGATCGTTCAGGTAAATCGGCACGTATCAAAGAAAAGCTGATTCGACGCAAATAGGCCTGATGTGTCACACACTGAATTTCGTGCCTGACTTTTGTGCGTGACTGACACTTGTTCTTTGAAAAGCACCCTTAGGGTGCTTTTTTGTATAGACACCGAGCCCGCATGCCTTTGCCGCATGCCTTAGTTTCGTCACTGACATCATGAACACCCCCACCGAGCCACGTCCCCGCAAAATCGTTAGACCCAGCTTTGACCCGAAAACACAGCCTTGGCGTGTTTCAGATGCGGAGTTCTGCGTGGTGCCGAGCTTGCACCTGCAGCCGGCTTTTGTGCGAGAGGTCTTAGGCGCCGAAATCGAGCGTCCTTTGCTCTTACCCGATGAACGCGCGTTCATGAAACCCGTTCTCAACCGGCCGCTTACTGAGGCGGCTGTACTGGTGCCCTTGGTTATGCGAGAGCAGGGCCTGACCGTGTTGCTCACGCAACGCACGGATCACTTGTACGATCATGCAGGACAAGTTAGTTTTCCTGGTGGTCGGGTGCAGGCCGACGATGTGAATGCAATAGCGACTGCGTTACGTGAAACCGAAGAAGAAACTGGACTGGTGGCTGAGCACCTCGACGTATTGGGACATTTGCCTCGGTACTTCACGGGGACAGGGTTTGCGATCACCCCTGTTACCGCCTTGGTTCGTCCGACTTTTACGCTATCACCCGATACGTTCGAGGTTGCCCATGTTTTTGAAGTGCCGCTTGCTCACTTAACAGACCATCGTAATTATCGCTTGCACGAGGCGCTTTTGCCGGACGGACAAGTCCGCCGTTATTACTCGCTTCAATGGGACGGGTTTTTTATTTGGGGCGCCACTGCAGCCATGCTCAGAGGCATGTATCAGGTTTTAGCGGA
>CBFHKV010000029.1:0-17497 GCA_965656505.1 Burkholderiaceae bacterium
TCTGTCGATGCTTGAGCGACCTCGTCAACTGAAATACCCCTTAGCTCGGCAATTTTTTCTGCGACATGAACCACCATAGAAGGGTCATTGCGCTTGCCTCGGTAAGGCACAGGTGCCAGATAAGGCGAATCCGTCTCAATCAACAACCGATCAAGTGGCACCTTGGTTGCCGTTTCCTGCAGCTCGCGCGCATTTTTGAAGGTCACAATCCCAGAAAACGAGATGTAAAACCCCAATGCCATGCTCGCTTGTGCCATCTCCCAGCTCTCGGTGAAGCAGTGCATCACACCACCCACTTCTTGCGCCCGCTCTTCTTGTAAAAGTCGAATCGTGTCTTCGGGTGCTTGTCGGGTGTGGACAATCAGTGGCAAACCGGTTTGGCGCGCGGCGAGTATGTGGGTTCGAAACCGCTCACGCTGCCAAGACAAATCACCTTCGAGCCGAAAGTAGTCCAGACCCGTTTCCCCAATCGCCACCACTTTGGCATGCGAACTGCGCAACACCAAGTCTTCAACGGTTGGCGGCACTTCGTCTTCATAGTCTGGGTGAACCCCCACCGAGCCCCAAAGCGTTGGCTGCGCTTCGACCATTTGCATCATGGCATCCCAGTCCCGCAGATTGACACTCACGCACAAGGCTCCCCTAACCTGGTTCGCGGTCATTTTCTTAACAATCGCAGGGTAATCGGTGGCCAAGTCCTCGAAATTGACGTGGCAGTGGGAATCAATCAGAACAGTCATAAAGGCCTGTCACAAAAACGTTGTAAACATGCGTGCGCAAATAATTTGGCGTTAAGCGGGTGAGTCGCCAGTGGCATTTGCTGCCCGATCCAGCTTGCCAACCCTGACCAGTGAGCCAAAGACCCCTGCTTAGCGCGTTGTTGTAGCGCCGTCGATAAATGGGGGTAGTAACGCACAGTCAAACCGGCATTGGCCAAGGTGACATCAAGGCTTAGCCGCTGCAGAACACGCAACCATTCTACCGCGGGTTGCTTGGCCAGCTCATCAGCCAACTGACCGACCGAGATGGCATTGGGTTGAATAACCTGCTCCATCAAATCTACCGCCCAAGACGGACAGGGTTGGTTTTGCTGTTGCGACATCTCCAACGCCCGCAAGGGGGCACCACCCGCTGCAGCGAGCCATTGATCCGCCCTGTCAAGTGACGCTTGTTCAAGCCAACGCAAGCTTTGAGCCTGATCGGGGAACGGGACCGTCAGCTTTTGACAGCGTGACAAAACCGTCGGCAATAAGCGATCCAGAGCATCAGTCACCAGAAAAAAAAGGGTTTCCGGTGGCGGCTCTTCCAATGCTTTTAGCAGCGCGTTGGCGGTCACCGTGTTCATGGTTTCAGCGGGATAGATCACCACGACTCGCAACCGCCCGCGGTGCGTCGCCCGGTGGTACCAAGGTTCAAGTGCGCGAATCTGATCCACACGGAGATCTTCAGACAGTTTCTTTTTTGCGGTAGCAGTTGACTCGGCTTCTCCAGCTGCCCCCGATGCTTCTGCCCCTGATATACCGAGCGCCAGGCCTTCACGGGCCGCTAGCGCCGCGGGACGTACGCGCATCAGGTCAGGATGATTGCCACTCTCCACCCAATGACAGGCATCGCATGTCCCACAGGCAAAGTCGGTGCTGTTTGGCACACGGTTCTCGCATAAAAGGGCCTGAGCCATGGATAGAGCGAATTGTCGCTTGCCGATACCACTGAGCCCGTGCACAAGCAAGGCATGTGGCATGTCATTTTGTCGACTGAGCCAGTGCTTGGCCAGTGCTTCTTGCCAGGGTAAGAAAGTACCGATCATGACTTATGAGGCGCCGGTTGATACCGATCACTCAATAGGCCATCAAGCGATTGCTTCAAAGCGCTCCGGATGGTGGGGATACTCTGTGTACCATCAACGACTTCAAATCGGTCAGGTTCTTGCGTCACCAGAAACCGATAAGCGTCTCGGGTGCGTTCAAAAAAATCAGCCTGCTCTTGCTCAAAGCGATCTGGTTCCCGGCTATCGGACAAACGTTGTTTGGCAACGGCCAAAGGAACGTCAAACAGCCAGGTTCGATCGGGACCAAACCCTGGGTGCACCCAATCGGCCAGTGTGGCCACGCGCGCCATCCCCAACCCACGTCCACCGCCTTGGTATGCAAAGGAAGCATCGCTGAATCGGTCGCAAACCACCCATTGGCCTGCGGCCAGCGCCGGCTCGATGACTGTACGCAGGTGCTCATTGCGCGCGGCAAACATCAGCAATGTCTCAGTCTCTAAGTGCATGGGCTCAGACAACAACAGCTCGCGTAACTTTTCAGCCAATGGTGTGCCACCCGGCTCGCGCGTACGGCATACCGTGACCCCACTCGCACTCAAGTAATCACTGACCCATTGCACGTGGGTGCTCTTGCCGGCACCGTCGACGCCTTCAAGCGTCAAAAACAAGCCCCGCGAGGTATCGATTGGCTTCATGGTCTATTCAAAATATAGCGTCGCACATTGCGATTGTGCGCAGCCAAGTTTTTTGCAAAAGCACTCGTGCCATCGCCCTTGGCAACAAAGTAAAAGTAATCGTGCGTGGCGGGATTCAAAGCTGCCTCAAGTGATGCCCGGCTGACGCTCGAGATCGGTGTGGGTGGTAATCCAGGCCGCGTGTAGGTGTTCCAAGGGGTATCTCGCTGCAAATCGGCTTTACGTATACGGCCTTTGTACCGATCACCCATGCCATAAATGACAGTCGGATCCGTTTGTAACGGCATGCCAACCCGCAGGCGATTGATAAAGACCCCAGCCACGGTGGCGCGCTCTTGCGGCTGGCCAGTTTCTTTTTCGACGATAGAAGCCAAGATCAGGGCCTCTTCAGGTGTTTTTAAGGGCAAGTTATCCGCTCGATTTTCCCAAGCTTGGGCCAACAACTGGGCTTGCGTATCATAAGCACGCTTTAGGATTTCGTGATCTGGCGTACCCACAGCAAAGACATAAGTGTCGGGGAAAAGCAAACCTTCAACGTAGGGCTGCTCGATACCCAAATGGTCAGCTAAGGCGGCTTGATCTGCCATCATTTCTGAATCGATGGTTTGGTCAATATCAGGGTGCTTGGCAACCGTTTCCATCATCTGCTTGACCGTCCAGCCCTCAATAAATGCCACGCGACGGTGGCTGACGTCGCCACTTGCCATGCGTTGAACAATATCCCAGAGGCTGTCGCCTTCCCTGATCTGATAACCACCCGCCTTAATCAAGCGATCTTGTTTGGTCAATCGTGCCAACCAGGCAAAAGCCTCAGGGGGTATCACTACCCCTTCGTCGACCATTTGACGTGCGATTTGCAGCGGGCTTGCACCAGCGGGCACTCGCACGTCAACCGTCTGCGCAGGTAACTGCAGGGGTTTGTGTACCCAGTGATAAGCAAACACGCCAGCCCCAGCCAGCGCTAACACCGCGATCAACAGCAACCACAGAAAAGTATGAACAATCGATCTCATGGCTTAGAAGTGTAATGGAAACAGACCAAGACGTGGCAGTTTAGAGTGGCAGATCAAGGGCTGAGATTGGCTCAGCGCAAAATGTAGACAACGCAGGCTTCGTCGCTTCAATACCCGTGGTGTTGAAGCAGCACTCGCGGTGTTGCCGACGCCTGTTGTTATGATTAAAACGACAATAAGCGATCAAACACAAAAGCAAGACACCTCATAAATTAGGGAAAAGATGATGCAAAGTTCCAGCGCGTTATTCACTCGTTACGTTGGTTTGGATTTGGCGGTTTTTACAGCGTCAGGCCAAGACATGCTGACTTTTTTGCAGTCGCAGCTGACTCAAGACGTGGCTCGACTTGAAAAACACGAGGCCGCATTCGCGGGCTACTGCACGGCGCAAGGTCGATTACTCGCCAACACGGTTTTAGCTCCCACAGAATCAGAAAATGTGGTGCTCGGTTTGGTGAGGACCGATGTGTTACCCGCTTTTTTAAAGCGACTGAAAATGTTTGTCTTAAGAAGCAAAGTCAGTCTTGAGGCAACAGCCCAAACTGTGTCAGGCATCATCGTGGCAACCAGCGATTTAGAACGAGCCGAACAGGTGCTGAATCATCCCCTGCCAAAAAACGTTTGGGCAAGCGTGGCGGCCAACGACGGCATTTGGGTAGTCGCACCCTGCGCGGATCCGGCAATGACGCGACTTTGGTGGATCGCTGACAACGCACAAAGTGATGCCCTGATACACACGCTCGGCGATGCGTTGGTCACGCTTGACGATCAGGCGGCTTGGCACGTCATGGACTTACAAGCCGGCATGCCTTGGATCGAAGCCGGTACACAAGACCTCTTTATCCCGCAAACAGTCAATTTAGACCTCATCGAAGGCGTTAGCTTCACCAAGGGTTGTTACCCAGGTCAAGAAGTGGTTGCAAGAGCGCATTATCGGGGCACAGTGAAACGACGCATGCAACTGGCTGTCCTCAACGGTGGTCACACCCATGTCAAACTCGGCGACGACATCTTTTGTCCCAGTGAGGGTCCCAACCCCTGCGGTCGGATCATCAGCATGGCGCATGACAACGAACGCACCTGGATACTGTATGAGGCGCCCTTGAAGCACACGCAAGCCTTAACAGAAGCACCACAAGAAGCGCTCTTGCATGCGGCTGCAATCGACGGTCCTGCGCTCACGCCGTGGGCACTGCCCTATTCGGTCGTTCCCGCACAGACACCGAAAAAATAGACTTTGATCATTGACCCAAGTGCTTTAAGGGGTGTGAAGGGTCATCTATTGGTATGGCGAAATACGGTGCGTTCCAATCACCCGAAGTTTCACTTAAGCTGACGGGGTTCCAGCGCGGTTGACGATCCTTGTCGATCAGCATCGCCCGTATACCCTCTTGGAAATTGCCTTGAGCCGCGCACTCGATTGCCACGCCCCACTCGACCTGAAATACTTCAGCCAAAGAGAGTTGCCGCGCACATCGCCACAATAGCCAAGCCAGACGCGCCGTGGCGGGACACCCAGCCTGATAGGTACTCCCTGCCCGAGCCAACCAAGGGTCTTCGTGGTCGGCCAAGGCGCTAACACGCTTGGCGATTTCCTCTAATTCATAGCCTTGACAAACCGTTTGTATCAGATCGAAGTGTTGGCGTAGCGGTCCGGGTGAAAGTGTTGGTGAAGTCAAGCTTTGCAGCACCGCTGTCATGGTCTGAAAGTCGGCGTATTGGTTGTGCCAGGTTTGGTCACGAATAGCGGTTAGAAACGCCTCCCACTGGTCCCGGTAAACCGCGTAATCGGCCATGCCTGCAAAAATAGCGTCTGATGCACCGAGTGATGCCCCAGTCAGCCCTAAAAAAATACCCGTACGACCCGGCGCACGGGCCAAAAGCCATGAGCCGCCAACATCAGGAAACAAACCAATGCTGATCTCCGGCATTGCCAAGCGGGAAGTCTCTGTGACCACCCGGTGACTAGCACCCGCCATGAGGCCCATACCGCCACCCATCACAATGCCGTCTCCCCAACACACAATGGGTTTGGGATAGGTGTGGATCGAATAGTCCAAGGCATACTCTTCAGCGAAAAAGTCGCACACGGTTTGGTTTTCGCGCGCCGTTTGGCCCTCGTGTGCCTTCATCGCGTGATAAAGACCGTGCAGGTCACCGCCGGCACAAAAGGCCTTCTCACCGGCGCCTTTCAAGATCACCGCGACCACGCTGTCATCGCTTACCCAGCGTTCCAACTGCTGGTGCAACAGGCGCGTCATGCCAAGTGAGAGCCCGTTAAGTAACTTGGGCTGATTCAAGGTGGCAATACCCACCACTTTATCGTCTTGGCAAGGCTGGGTTTCAAAGATAACGTGGTCTTCCATGTGGCAAGTCTCCGCGGCATTCGATTGATGAAGGATACCTACTTATACGAGATTTCTTTTTTAATTATCTTTTTATGTTTTCGCTTTTTTGTTTTTCCGCTTGTGGTTTCTTTGCTTTTTTTGCCTGAGCCAAACGGTGTGCCGCCCGACGACGACGAGACTGCATGGGATCGAAGAAAAGCGGACGATAAATCTCGACACGATCACCGGGCAGCAACACACGGTCAGGTAAACACACTTGCCCAAATATCCCGAAAGACGGTGGTTCATTGCTGAGCGCCGGGTGATCTTGTAATACGCCGCTACGCTCGACCGCCTGCGCAACCGTTAAAGATGCATCGAACGGTAGCTTAACTTGCCAAACTTCATCGGGAGCCGGACAATAAACCACTGATATTGGCTCGGTCATGGGTTTTGACGGGCATCTACGCTCGAGCCGCTTCCATAGCAAACGTCGGCTCGTTTTGAAAAGGAGTCAATGAAGCTATTGGCGACACGGTTAAAGACTGGACCGACGAGTTTCTCGAGCGTGCGGCTTGAAAAGGCATAGCGCAAAGTGAATACCACCTTGCAAGCCTCATCAGACAATGGCACAAAAGCCCAACATCCATGCAGGTCAGAAAATGGTCCATCGATAAGCTCAAGTTCAATCAATGTTGGGTAGGTGTGGGTATTTTGAGTGGTAAAGGTTTGACGCAAACCGGCCATGGCAATCGTCACAGACGCTTTCATGCCCCTCTCGTCGCTCTCGCTTACCGAACTGCCGCCGCACCAAGGCATAAACTCAGGGTACTTTTCGACACCAGCTACCAGTTCAAACATTTGTGCCGCGCTGTACGGCACCAAAACAGAACGTTCAATTGAATGCATCACATCACACAAATCGCTAGAATGATTAGATTTTAACGGTTCAACCGAGATCTAACGTATTTATGAGCATCATAGAAAACCGCAAAGCGTTTCACGACTACTTTATTGAAGAGCGCTTCGAAGCTGGCATGGTGCTACAAGGCTGGGAAGTCAAGGGCATCAGGGCAGGACGCGCCCAACTCAAAGAAAGCTATGTTGTTATTTTAGAAGGGGAATTGTGGCTGTTGGGCATGCATATCAGCCCGCTTTCTTCCACATCGACCCACATCTTGCCCAACGCAACACGAACCAGAAAGTTGCTGCTTAAAGGCGAAGAGATTGCCAAATTAATCGGCAAGGTTGAACAGAAGGGCTTTGCTCTCGTACCCATTAACCTGCATTACAAGAACGGACGCATCAAGTTAGAGATTGGCTTGGGCAGAGGCAAAAAACAGCATGACAAGCGCAACGTGGCGGCTGACAAAGACTGGCAACGCGAGCGTGAAAGAATCATGAAACACGACACGCGTCGCCAATCTGAGTAACTAACTAAATCCGATTAATGGCTAGCCAGTTTTTTCCAGGTTTCCACGACTGTATCGGGATTCAAGGACATGGATTCAATGCCCTCATCCTTGAGCCACTGGGCGAAATCTGGGTGATCGCTAGGCCCTTGCCCACAAATTCCGATGTATTTACCCGATTTTAGGCAGGCCTTGATTGCACGTGAGAGCATGAATTTGACCGCGTCGTCACGCTCATCAAAATCGCTCGCGAGCAGTTCCATGCCTGAGTCGCGATCTAGCCCCAATGTCAATTGCGTCATGTCGTTTGAGCCGATCGAGAAGCCATCGAAATAAGCCAAGAACGCATCAGCCAGAACCGCATTCGATGGCACCTCACACATCATCACGATTCGTAGGCCATTTTCTCCGCGTCGTAAGCCATGCTCAGCCAATAAATCAATGACTCGCTTAGCCTGAGGCACCGTACGGACAAAGGGCACCATGATTTCCATGTTGGTCAAACCCATTTCGTTGCGTACTTTTTTAATGGCCTCGCACTCCATCCGGAAACACTCGGCAAAATCGTCGGCCAAGTAACGCGAAGCACCTCGAAAACCGAGCATGGGATTTTCTTCTTCTGGCTCGTAACGCGCACCCCCGACTAATTTGCGATATTCATTCGACTTGAAATCGGATAACCGCACGATGACCGATTTCGGGGAAAATGCCGCTGCGATGGTGGCCATGCCTTCAGCCAACTTCTCGACAAAAAACGCGCGAGGGCTAGCATAGCCACGAGCCGCTGACTCAACCGCTAGCTTTAGATCATGATCAATATTGGGATAATCCAAAACCGCTTTGGGGTGAATGCCGATGTTGTTGTTGATAATGAATTCCAAGCGCGCCAAACCCACGCCATGGTTAGGTATTTGCGCAAAATCAAAGGCCAACTGGGGGTTACCCACGTTCATCATGATTTTCAGATCAATGGCTGGCATCTCCCCGCGTCGGATTTCCTCCACTTCGGTATCAATCAAACCATCATAAATTCGGCCTTCATCACCTTCCGCGCATGACACGGTGACGGCTTGGCCTTCTTTGAGGAGATCGGTGGCTTCGGCGCAGCCCACCACAGCAGGAATACCCAGTTCGCGGGCAATGATAGCCGCGTGACATGTGCGCCCGCCTCGATTGGTGACAATCGCAGACGCCCGTTTCATGACGGGTTCCCAATTGGGGTCTGTCATGTCGGTGACAAGCACATCGCCGACTTGCACTTTATCCATTTCAGAGACGTCAGCGACCACTCGAACCGGACCCGAGCCAATCTTTTGCCCAATGGCTCGACCCGTGACCACCACATCACCAGTCGCCTTCAAGCGATAGCGCAACTGCACGTCGTGCTGCCCTTGCTGCGACTTCACGGTTTCGGGACGTGCTTGGAGAATGTAGATTTTACCGTCGAGACCATCGCGGCCCCACTCAATATCCATCGGCCGTTTGTAGTGGTTTTCAATGATGACGGCGTAGCGAGCAAGTTCGATCACATCGGCATCACTCAATGAGTAACGGTTGCGTTCGGTTGTTGGCACATCGACGGTACGAACTGCTTGTCCACTCTCACGCGTCGCATCGAACTCCATTTTGAGGAGTTTCGAGCCAATTCGACGACTCACAATGGGATAATGCCCTGCCGCCAATGTCGGCTTGAACACATAAAACTCATCCGGGTTAACCGCGCCTTGCACAACCGTCTCGCCCAAACCATACGATGAGGTGATAAACACCACATCAGAAAAGCCTGACTCCGTGTCAATCGTAAACATGACACCGGCGCTGCCCATATCGGAACGCACCATGCGTTGAATGCCGGCTGACAACGCCACTTCAGCGTGGGCGTAGCCCTTGTGCACCCGATAAGAGATGGCCCGGTCGTTATAGAGCGAGGCAAACACCAAACGGATCTTGTCGATGACATCGTCGATGCCTTCAACATTCAAAAAAGTCTCTTGTTGCCCAGCAAACGAGGCATCTGGCAGGTCTTCAGCTGTTGCCGAAGAACGCACAGCGAACGTGCCCTTACCATCTTGGTCGAGCTCAGCAAATGCGGTACGGATTTCTTGGTCGAGCTGACTTGGCAAAGGAGTTTCTTCAATCCACTGACGGATGTCTTGGCCAGCTTGCGCCAGGGCGCGAACATCGTCAGCATCCAAGGTCGATAAGCGTTCAGCAATCTTGCTGTCTAAGCCCGTTTGAGCCAAAAAATCCCTGAACGCTTGAGCCGTGGTCGCAAAGCCACCGGGCACCCTGACACCAGCATCAGCCAATTGACTGATCATTTCGCCCAAAGACGCGTTTTTACCCCCAACAACATCAACATCCGTCATCCGGAGTTGATCAAATGGTAAGACATATGACATGAAGTCACCCTTTTACGATAGATAGAAAGCGAGTTTGGTCAACGCTCGCCCACCGCGCGATGTCACGGGCGATACACTGACCGAACCGGCCTCTGTTGGGAAGAAAAGGCACCCCAACTACCTTAACTGCTATCAAGGGACTTCAGTGAACCAGGACGCCGAAACCGCGAGTCCAGAACCATACAACGTCGAACAAGAAGCCTCTTGATGAGTCCGAGGCAGGAAACAGGTAAAGTTAGATTGTTAATGCTAGGTTGTTTATGTCAGGTTGATAATGTCTTCATGTTGCACTGCATTGTACAACCGACCCAAGACCCTTGAGGACTGTTTCCCCGATGAACGATTCGAACGCCACCGTAGCCAAAAACCCGCAAGAGATGCAAAGAACGGTCTTTATTATTTCGGACGGGACCGGTATCACCGCGGAAACCTTCAGTCACTCGGTGCTTTCACAATTCGAAGAAGTGCCTTTTAAGCAAGTCCGCATTCCCTTCGTGGACACCCTAGAAAAAGCCGATGCCGTTATTCAACGTATCAACCATGTGGCCAATAGCAAGGAGGGGCAACCGATTGCCTTTACCACTTTGGTTGATCCGGTTTTATCGGCCCGGGTGAAGACCGCTAACGCCCTTTTCTTGGACTTGTTTGCCGGCTTTGTCGAGCCGCTTGAGCAACATTTAGGCATCCCATCGAGTCACTCGGTCGGCAAGTCTCACAAGGGTGGCAGCTCCCAGAAATACCGTAATCGGATTGATGCCATCAATTACAGCCTTTCGCACGATGATGGTCAATTTGTTAAAGGACTAGGCCAAGCCGATGTTATTTTGGTTGGTGTATCGCGCTGCGGTAAGACGCCCACTAGTCTTTATTTGGCGATGCAATATGGCGTCAAGGCGGCCAACTTCCCCTTGATTCCTGAAGACTTTGACCGTGGCACGCTACCCAAAACCCTGCAACCCTTCCGTGACAAACTATTTGGATTAACCATCCAACCCGAACGGTTGGCCGAAGTGCGTCACGAACGCCGTCCACGCAGTGAGTACGCCAGTCTGGCTCAATGCCGCCACGAGGTCGCGCAAGCCGAGAGACTGATGCGCATCGAATCTATCCCCTCTTTGTCAACCACCACCAAGTCGATCGAAGAGATTTCAACCACCATCTTGCAAGAGATCAAGTTAGATCAACATACAGGCTATTGATTGGCATGGCCGAAGTTGCTCCAAATCTGTATGCTGAAGCCTGCTGTTATTTACCTCAACGATGCTGTCGATATTGTTCGAACAAGCAAATGGCGGCTGCGCTGGCCACGTTCAGTGATTCAATCGCAGGCTGTGCGTGATCAATACGTAGACGTCGATCGGCTAGTGACAAAAGCTCATCGGCAATGCCCTGCCCCTCATGACCAAACAGCCAAATCGCTGCCTTTGGTAGCGCGACCTCAAACAATGACTCAGTGGCTTCTAGGCTGGTTGCCACGATCGATAAACAGGCCGGCGACTGTTTGGCACTGGTCAACATAGACAACAAGTCAATCGACTCGTGGATATTCAACACAAAGTGAGCGCCTTGCGCACTCCGCAAAACCTTAGGGGACCAACAGGCGGCTGTTGCCGGAGAACACATCACTTGGGTGATGCCAGCCGCGGCGACCGTGCGCAACATTGTCCCTACATTACCGGGATCCTGAACCCGATCGAGTACGACGGCGCCACGGCCCCAGTCGATGGCCGTGGCGCTTGCGGGGGTTGGCGCCACCATGAGCACCCCCTGCTGGGAAGGCACGGTGCTGATGGCCTTGAATAGCGCGTCGGTCAAGCAGATCTGCTGTGCTACCGGTACGCGCTCTCGCAATGAGAGGACTTCTCGGTCTTGCGCACTTGAGCCAGAAAAAATGAGCCAGTCAGGCAAGTCTTGATGACTGAGCCACATCTGACACAAGTGGGGGCCCTCAAGCCAGAGCGTCTGGTTGGGTTTGCCAGCATGACGAAACTGACGTTGCAAATCCCGAAACAACGGGTTGGCGCGTGATTGGATTTCTTTCACGGTTGACTCGGCGTCAGACTTTGGCGCACCGGTGCAAAGCTTTGCCGATGGGCTGGACAGGGTCCCAGTGCCTTCAGACATGCCAAGTGCTGAGCCGTGCCATAACCCTTGTGTTGCGCAAACCCATAGTCTGGGTAGGTATCGTGTAACGCGAGGATTGAGGCGTCACGCGCGGTTTTGGCTAGGATGGAGGCCGCAGAAATGGCAGCAACCGTTAAATCACCCTTAATGATTGTTTCTACCTTCATGGGTAAGACGGGCGCCCGATTGCCGTCGACTTGCACGAGATCTGGTGTGGTTGATAACTGTCTCACGGCCCTTTGCATGGCCAATAAAGTGGCCTGCAAAATATTGAGCGAGTCAATTTCGGCCACCGTAGACCAAGCGATTGCGTATGCCAGTGAATTTGCTTTTATTTCCACAGCCAGAGATTCACGTCGGCGAGCAGATAGCTTTTTTGAATCGGTTAACCCCTGAATGGGCCGCATGGGATCCAAAATGACCGCTGCTGCGTAGACAGCGCCGGCCAAAGGCCCCCGACCCGCTTCGTCGACACCGGCCACATGGCCAAACCGTGCGTCATCGCTGAACATCACGTTTTACCCTCCAATACCTTCAAAATTGCCTCAGCGGCCCGATGTGCGGTTCCACAGCGCAGGGTTTGGTGTAACGCTGTAAAAGTGGTCTGTATGGCTACGCGCCTATCGTGATCTTCCCACAATTCAAAAAACGTTTGCGCCAAAGCTTCTGGACTGGCGTCCTCTTGTAAGAGCTCTGGGACCACGAAGTCACGACTCAACACGTTTGGCAGGCCCACCCAAGGCAAGGTGGGCTTATCTTGACCCGATTTCCAGGCCATGATGCGCCGCATCCAAGGCGAAAGCACGTAACTGATGACCATCGGCCGTTTAAACAAAGCGGCTTCAAGTGTCGCGGTGCCGCTGGTAACCATGGCCATATTGCAAGCCGCGAGTACGGTCCAAGAGATGGGCCTGCCTATTCCCTTATCGACATCACTCGGCGTGAACACTTTTAAATTTTTGACGGGATAAGCGTCAAGCCATTTCAAAAACTCGGTCCGACGCGCTTCGTTCACAATCGGTACCACAAAGGTCAGTGACGGATCCCTTGCCAGCAACTGTTGAGCGGCCTGCAGGAATCGCGGCGACATCAAACGAATTTCGGACGATCGACTCCCTGGTAGCAGGGCAACCACCTTTGCTTCTTTATCTAGACCAAGTGCAGCCCGAGCCCCATACTGATCAGGCTTAAGCGCAATCGCATCAGCCAGTGGATGACCCACATAGGTGGCCGGTATCCCTTCTTTTTTATAGATCTCGACTTCGAAGGGAAAGAGAACCAACATGTGAGAGACCGCCTGCCGGATATGGTGAATCCGTTCATAGCGCCACGCCCAGATGGAGGGACCCACAAAATGAACGGTTGGGATACCTCGCTGGCGCAGTTTGTGTTCTAGACGCAAATTAAAGTCAGGCGCATCAACACCCAAAAAAACATCGGGAGGGTCTTTCAGCCAGCGGTTAGACACACCACGATAGATCGACCACAAGCTGGGTAGCCGTTTGAGGGCGTCCACATAACCGAATACGGATAAGGCATGCATGGGCTCCCAGATCGTCATACCCGCGGCCTCTAGACAAGGACCACCAATACCGCTGACTTGTAGTCCGGCCTCTTGCTTAGACAGGCCTTCTAGCACCTCGGCGGCAATCAAGTCACCCGAGGGCTCTCCAGCCACGAGCCCAAGTTTGACGGTCATGGGCGAATAATGCCCCGATCACTGCCCTCCAAAAACGCCAACAGTGTTGCCAAGACGGGTGCGCTATCGGCATCGAGGTTTTGGCGCTCACGCAACTGTTCACGGGCTTGCTCGAGCGTCAGGCCACGTCGATACAGGACTTTGTAACCGTCCTTTAGCGCAGCGATGGCTTGAGGAGAGAAACCACGACGTTTCAATCCCTCGGCATTAATACCCACGGGCACGCAAGGATTGCCAGAACCCATGACAAACGGTGGTACGTCTTTATGCAAGGCACTCGAGCCACCCACCATGCTGTGGGCGCCAATTTTTCCAAATTGATGGACAGCCGCCAGGCCACCCACAATCGCCCAATCGCCGATATGCACATGCCCGCCCATCTGAACGCCGTTGGCCAATATCGTCTGGTTACCGATTTGGCAGTCGTGAGCAATGTGGACATACGCCATGATCCAATTATCCGATCCGACACGCGTCACACCGACGTCTTGAACTGTACCGGTATTCATGGTGACGTATTCTCGGACCATGTTGCGGTCGCCTATTTCCAAACACGTGGCTTCGTTGGCGTATTTCTTATCCTGAGGCATACCGCCAATACTACAAAAGCGATAAAAAACGTTGTCTCGACCAATTTGTGTGTGCCCATCAATGATGCAGTGGGCGCCTACTGTCGTGCCTTCACCGATGCTGACGTTGGGACCAATAATGGCATAGGGACCGACGGTCACGCTTTCGTGCAAATTGGCTTGTGGATCTACTAAGGCTGATGGATGAATGTGGCTTGTCATTGGGCACTCGCTGGACGAATGGCACACATGAGTTTGGCCGATGCCGCCTCGTGACCATCGACCTTGGCGAATGCTTGGTATTTGCAGATGGTCCGACTCAACCGCTCGGCCACAACCTCAAGATGCAACTGATCCCCGGGGACCACGGGTCGGCGAAACCGAGCGCCATCGATCCCTACAAAGTAGTACAGCATTTCTTCATCAGCCGCTTTCAATCCCGTTTCGTCTGCAAAAGAAAAAATGGCCGCAGCCTGCGCCATCGCCTCTAGGATCAAGACACCCGGCATGACTGGATGATGGGGAAAATGACCCGTAAAGAAGGGTTCATTGATCGTCACGTTTTTGATGGCGTGTATCGATTTTCCAGGTGTCATGTCAATCACACGGTCCACCAAAAGCATCGGATAGCGATGCGGGATTTGATCGAGAATGCCTTTGATGTCGAGTTGCATGCGTGTCCCTAAATTGCGTAAATCGCACTATTTGCGACCACTGTAATTCAAACAAAGCCAACGGTTTAGCATAGCGGCTTTAGCCACGCTCTAGATGACGTAACCGTTTTCTTAATGCTGATAACTGGCTCATGACCGCTGCATTACGCTGCCATTCGGCATGAGGAGCCGCGGGTAAAACACCCGTGTAGCGACCGGGTGTCTCTAGATCAGTGGTAATTGCAGTGCCACCAGAAATATGGACATCGTCACCAATAGTCAAATGACCAGACAGCATGGCAGCCCCGCCGATGGTACAGCGCTCACCCACACGCGTGGAGCCCGCAATACCCACACAAGCCGCCATGGCGGTGTGATCACCAATCTGGCAGTTATGGGCAATCATGATTTGGTTATCAAGTTTCACCCCATTGCCGATAACGGTGTCATCTAACGCCCCGCGGTCAATGGTTGTATTGGCACCAATTTCAACATCGTCACCCATGGTTACTCCACCGAGTTGGGCGATTTTGCCCCATGCGCCAGGTGCAGCCGCAGGGTTGGGTGCAAAACCAAACCCATCAGCCCCTAATACCACGCCAGAATGAATTAAGCAATTTTTACCCATTTGTACGCGGTCGTAACAACGTACCCCGGGGTAAAGAATACTCGCCTGACCGATCACGCAGTCACGGCCGATGACCGTTTGCGCCTGCAGATGGGCTTTGCCCTCGATGCGCGTATGAGCGCCGACGCAGACATAAGGACCAATGCAAGCTGAAGCATCGATTTGTGCTGTCGGGTCTACCACAGCGCTCGGATGTATTCCGGGCACGAATGCGGGCTGACGCGCTTGATCGAACCAGCGAGCAACCAGTGCATAGAGTAAATAAGGTTGGGGACAAACCACGGTAGCGAAGCCTTGCGCCTGACACACCGACTGGTTAGCTTGCTCAAGCGATTGCGTCATGATGACGGCACCTGCCTGTGTTGCCGCCAAATCGCTTTGGTACTTGGGGCTGACAATAAACGATATTTCGGCGGGTGAGGCTGAGCGCAGAGGACCTATGCCTTGAATGACATGACTATCACTAAAACGCTCACCATCATTGACAACAGAAACCAAGCCCTCAGACTCTGGAATCGCCTTGAGTAATTGCTTCAGTGTCGGCGCAGATGAGGCATCCAGAATCAAGGGCATGGCTGTCTTACCGAACCTTGCGCTTAATCGGCTGCTTTATTGAGCGCTTCGATCACGGAATCAGTGATATCGACTCGATCGCTGACAGTCACCGCATCTTGAAGAATCAAATCGTAGTTCTCATCCTCAGCAATTTTCTTGATAGCGGCGTTGGCTTGATCGATGATGATCGCAAACTCCTCATTGCGTCGTCGATTAAAATCTTCCTGAATTTCACGTTGCTTGCGTTGAACATCGGCATCCAAGTTACCGAGTTCACGCTGCCGGCGGTTACGATCGCTTTCAGCCAATACGGGCGCATCCTTCTCAAAGGCTTGCACGCGTTTACGCAGCTCTGCGACGAGTTCTTGGAGTTCTTCGTTGCGCTTTTCAAACTCAGCATCGATTTGAGTTTGTGCCTCTTTGGCAGGCGCCGAATCGCGCAGGATGCGTTGGGTATTCACAAACCCGACTTTGGAGCCACGCTCATTGTTGGCTTCTTCCTGAGCGGTCTGTGCCCTGACCGCGTTGACACTTGCAACCGCAAACAACAGCATGGATGCCGCCATCATTACCGTCAAACGCTTATTCAAACTCACACCCCGACTTTTAACTTCCAACATATTCTACCCACCATTTGTATTTAATCATTGCCAATTCACACACCTATTATGCCAACTTATTGTTGCCACCGGCGTTTAGAATGTGGTCCCCACTTGGAACTGGAAAACTTGTTCTCTGTCGCCGTCTTTGGCGTTTAGCGCCTTGGCATAGACCAATTGCAAGGGCCCTAGGGGCGATAGCCAGGCCAAACCAAAACCAGTAGAGTAACGCAAGTCACCGAGGTCAATGGTGCTGCTGTCATTACCTTGTGCATCCGTACCGTAGACCTGACCGCCGTCCGCAAAAACAAACAGTCTCAGTGTTTCGTCACGTTGGATACCTGGCACAGGGAAATAGAGCTGGAGATTGCCCACAACCCGTTTGGAGCCGCCTAAGAAGGTGCCCGTTCTGGGGTCTTTGGGTCCAAGGGAGTTACCCAAGTAACCGCGAACAGTCCCAATACCACCGGCGTAGACCGTTTTGACAATCGGGTACGGTTTGTCACTGGCATAGACATCACCATAGTCAAACAGACCGTTAAAGGCCAACGAGTAATTCCTGCCTAGCGGGAAATAATGCTGGTATTGAGCACTCAACATGTAATACTGCAAGCTCATGGTGCCAACAGTAGCACCTAGGCGCGCAAAGCTACCTTTTGTGGGGTATAGCAAGCTGTCGCGGGTATCACTCGACCAGCCGGCATTCAAAATGATTGAATTGGTTGTTTCGCCATACTCAGTGACGTACTGCTCATAGGCAAGCGGAGAATCGTCGTAGAGCCCAATCGAATCATGTTCGAAGTTCACGCCGAGACTAACACGCTGGAGTTCGCTGATCGGCACACCAAACCGCAGGCCACCACCGGCTGATGTCACTTGATAGTTACCAGGGTTATTCAAGCTAGGGGTAACCGTTCTATAGAAAGCAGAAGTCGTGCGACTTACCCCATCAAGCGTCCAATAGGGATCCGTGTGCGATAAAACAAACGTACGCCTATCTTGGCTGGTATTGACACTGAAATTGAGCCCTGTACCACTGCCAAACGCGTTGTC
>CBFHKV010000030.1:0-5579 GCA_965656505.1 Burkholderiaceae bacterium
TGGTACCGGCAATTTCCGTCACGATAGAGATATCTTCACTGAAAATTGCATTCATTAGGCTAGATTTGCCAACGTTTGGTGCGCCGACCAAAGCAATTTTTAAACCAGCAGACAAAAATTGACTCTGTTCGGTAGTGTGCAGTATGGCGTCAATGTCAGCAATCAATGCGATCAGACGTGAATGGACCTGATATTTCTCAATGAAATCAATTTCTTCTTCAGGAAAGTCTAATGTGGCTTCAACAAGTGTTCGCAATTCAATCAACGCGGCGCTAAGCCGGTGAATTTGAGTCGAGAAAGCACCTTGTAGCGATTCAATTGCGGCTTGAGCAGCGGCATGTGAGCTTGCATTGATTAGGTCATCTATGGCTTCTGCCTGCACCAAATCAATCTTGTCGTTAAAGAATGCTCGCAAAGAGAATTCGCCTGGTTGAGCTAACCGCATGCCCAGCGGCTTCCCCGAAACCAGAACGCAATCCAGCAGGCGCTGCATAACAGCTGTTCCACCGTGGCCTTGTAACTCTAAGACATCCTCACCAGTGTAGGAGTGAGGTGCTTGATAGAAGATAGCAATGCCTTCATCAATGACAGATCCGGTTTCACTTAAAAAAGGTAAGTGATGCGCGTGTCTTGATTTGAGCTCGTATTGAAGTAACTTCGTTGCATAATCAAGCAAATTATTACCAGAAATCCTGATAACACCAATGCCCCCACGGCCTGGTGCCGTGGCAATGGCGGCGATGGGAGCATTGTCATGTTTGATCATTAGCGATGGGGTTGGTTGGCAGCCTCTTTCATTTTATTGGTGATGTACCACTGCTGCGCGATGGACAAGATGTTATTGACGCACCAATACAAAACCAAGCCTGCTGGGAAAAAGAACATTAGACCGCCAAAAATCAACGGCATTAACATCATGATTCTTGCTTGCATCGGATCCGGTGGTGTTGGATTGAGCTTCATTTGCAAGAACATTGTTGCCATCATCACGGCGGGCAAGATAAAAAACGGATCGCGAGCAGAAAGGTCTGTTACCCATAAAACCCAAGGCGCACCCCTCATTTCAACACTTGCCAAGAGCACCCAATAAAGAGAGATGAAAACAGGTATCTGTATCAGAATGGGTAAGCAACCGCCCAAGGGATTGATTTTTTCTGCACGATACATCTCCATCATGGCAGTGTTTAACTTCTGTTTGTCATCACCAAACTTCTCTTTAAGAGATTTCAAGCGCGGAGCAAATTGCTTCATTTTTGCCATCGATCGGTAGCTGGCTGCCGATAGTGGATAAAAAACAGCTTTAATCAAAACCGTCAGTAAAACAATGGTCCAACCCCAATTACCCACGAACGTATGTATCCAAGTCATGAGCTCGAATAGGGGTTTTGCGATGATGGTGAGCCAGCCGTAGTCAACCACCAGATCTAGGCTGGGCGCCAATTTTTCCAGTGCGCCTTGATCTTGAGGGCCAACCCACAGTTTCGATGGCACATCAGAGGAGGCACCAGGTAACAAACGTCCTGCTGACTCAATGCTACGGACGGCGTAGAGGTCTTCACCGAGCATGACCATGTCGTAAGAACGCTCAGCGCCCAGGGGTGGCACCCAAGCGGTGACGAAGTAGTGCTGGATCATTGCGAACCAACCATTGTTGGCCGTTTTAATGAATGCCCCATCTTTGTCTTCAATATCGGAGAAGGAAACTTTCTGGAATTTTTCTTCCTCAGAGTAGATCGCGGGTCCCGTGAACGTATGGTAGAAACTTGATGTGTCTTGGGGGTCTTGTCCGTCCCGTGTTATTTGCAAATAGACGGACGGCGCGATCGTCTCTTCCGTTAGGTTTTCAATTTTGTGATCAACATCAATAACGTACTCACCACGCGCGAACGTGAATGTTTTCGTGACTCGAACCCCGTTTGATTCGCTTACAAAAGTCACCGGTAACGTATCACCAACAAGATTTGTCTCCGTTGTCACGAGTCTAAAAGGGGTTAGGTGCGTGGGATAACTTTGCCCCTCTGGTGCACCAACAACACCGGTTTGAACCACGTACGTACCGTTGGCGTCTTGTTGCAGCAAGACGGCGGGCTCATTGGGTTGATCTTTGCTCGGGAATTTCAACAATTCGGCTCGAATAATCTGCGCGCCGTTAAGATCGAATGTCAGGTTCAACACGTCGGTGGTGATGTTGACGGTTTCGCTCGGTGGTGGAATTGCCGGGGCGGCGGCTAGTGCGACCGACGTTTGCCCCGAGCCTGGGGCAACAGATGGAACCGTGCCTTGGCCATCATTGGCTGTCGATGTGGGCTGCGGCTGATCACCCGAGGGTTGAGTCGGCGTTTCGCCGAAGAGCGATGTTCCGCCTTGATGCATTTGCCAGTTGTTCCAAAGCATCAATAAAGAAAAAGCGAAAATCATCAAAAGGATTGTGCGGCGGATATCCATTTCTACCTAATCTGTGGGTGAAAGTCAGTTGAGGTACGCAGTTTAGCGTTATTCAAGGCTTATGTTTGGGGTCTAACCGGCACGGAACCGGATCGGAACCACCTTCAGACCAAGGATGACAACGTGAAATGCGGCGAATCGCAAGCCAGCTGCCCTTCAAAGCGCCCCAACGTTTAAGCGCTGTGATGCCATATTCGGAACAAGTTGGGGTAAAACGACAGTTGCTACCCATCCAGGGGCTAATGAAAAACTGGTAAAACCTGATCAGTTTAACTAGAAACCAACTCATGGTTTTGAAGCGCGAAATAATTCGCTACATTGGGTGATCAAGCGATCGGCGTCTAGGCGAATCAGTGTTTTGAGATGGGTGAGGGAACAAAGGGGGGGCGACTTTGTTAATCGAAGCACGTACTTGCCAGAAACCAAGGCGCTTCGTTGTAAACGAAAACTTTCCCGTAACACTCGTTTGGTGGTATTTCGAGAAACGGCACGCCGTAATAGTCGTTTAGGCACAATCACCCCCAACCTCGCCGACGCCGTACGATCCCTGGCCAGGTGTAGTGAAACAAACGCGCCGCGGGCGACGGGTTTCTTTTTAAGGGCGGCGGCGAAATCTTCAGACGCCAGCAACCTGGCTGAACGCCCAAACGTGACGTTTTCAGTCATTGGAGAATGAATGCTTATTTGGTTTGGCTTGGTCAGTGTGTTTGGTGCCAAGAATAGCATTGCCACATGGCGAATGGAATGAAAACACAAGTACTAACGCCAAGCTAAACTTTGCTCAACATAAAATGGCGAACTCGAAATAATGAGTTCGCTGTAAAAAAATAATTAATGCGAAGATACGATATGTAACCGCGCGCAAAGGTTACCGTTTGGTCAACGCGAGTCAGTAATTAAACTGCCAAGCGCTTGCGGCCCTTACTGCGACGGGCATTGATAACGGCACGACCACCCCGAGTCTTCATGCGAACACGGAAGCCATGGGTGCGTTTACGGCGGGTAACTGATGGTTGGTAAGTACGTTTCATTTGGAATAACCCAGAAAAATTCGGGAAAGCCCTCTATTCCATCAAAAAACAATGCATAAGTCAAATGAAAGAAACTTTAAATGCAAGGCCTGTGGATAACATAGGCTCAGCCAATGTAGAATTGAACTTTAAAATCGAGCGATATGGAAGAATTCTGGCAATCCTGCCTCTCTCAGTTAGAGCAGGAACTCCCTCCGCAGCAGGTCAACGCTTGGATCAGGCCCCTCATACCCATCGATTACGATGCCTCTGAGGGTAGCTTGAGGATGACTGCGCCTAATCGATTCAAGCTCGATTGGGTGAAACGAAATTTTTCGACCCGCCTTGAAGAGTTGGCTCAAGCTTGGTTTGGTCAAAAGACGTCCTTGACCTTTGAGCTGGCTGCTAGTATTTCCGCCGGAGCTGGGCAGCCTGAGACGCCAACCGTGGCCTCAGCCAATTCAGCCGTTGGCCAATCATCCTTGTCCAATCGTGAGCCAGCAGCCTCAGACCCAGCATTAACAGCGGCGATCGTTCCATCGACAGATCGATCGCGCCTGAACGCTTATCTAACATTTGATAATTTTGTCACCGGTAAGGCAAACCAGCTAGCTCGAGCTGCCGCGCTTCAAGTATCAGAGAATCCAGGTACGTCATATAACCCGCTTTTTTTATATGGCGGCGTGGGTCTGGGCAAGACGCATTTGATACACGCCATTGGTAACGCCATGATGGGTGTTAACAAACAATCACGCGTGCGTTACGTCCACGCCGACCAATACGTCTCAGATGTGGTCAAGGCCTACCAACGCAAAGCGTTTGACGAGTTTAAGCGCTACTACCACTCACTTGATCTTTTGCTTATCGATGACATCCAGTTTTTCTCTGGCAAGAGCCGAACGCAGGAAGAGTTTTTCTATGCGTTTGAGGCAATGGTCGCGCAAAAAAAACAAATTATCATCACAAGTGATACTTACCCCAAAGAGCTCTCAGGCATTGATGAGCGCCTGATTTCACGTTTTGATTCAGGATTGACTGTTGCCATCGAACCCCCAGAGCTTGAAATGCGGGTCGCGATTTTGTTGCGCAAAGCAGAGGTTGAAAACGTTGTTATGCCCGAGGAGGTCGCTTTTTTTATTGCCAAGCACCTCCGTAGCAATGTGCGTGAATTAGAGGGTGCTCTACACAAAGTTCTGGCCTATCTAAGGTTTCATGGCAACAGCGAGCTAACCGTAGAATTATGCCGAGAAGCGTTAAAAGACCTCTTATCGGTCTCAACAGGCCTTATCACCGTAGAAAACATACAAAAAACGGTCGCGGACTTTTATAAGATTAAGGTGGCGGACATGTACTCGAAACGCAGACCGGCTAATATCGCCATGCCAAGACAGGTTGCGATGTACTTAGCCAAAGAGCTCACACACAAGAGCCTGCCGGAGATTGGCGATTTGTTTGGTGGCAGAGACCACACAACGGTTTTACACGCAGTAAGAAAAATAACGGATTTACGTCATAAACAAGCGGACTTAAACCATACGCTTCATGTGCTCGAACAAACACTAAAGGGATAACAGATGCAACTGATCAAAGCCCCCAGGGACACGTTGCTCAAGCCGTTAACAACGGTTGCAGGGATCGTAGAAAGACGGCATACGCTGCCAATCCTGGCTAACATTTTGTTGCGCAAAGAGGGCTCGCGGGTCTCTTTGATCGCCACCGACTTAGAAGTGCAAATCACCACCACCTCAGACCTCGGTGTTGATGACTCTAATGTCTCACTAACCGTGGCGGCACGCAAATTGCTCGATATCTTCCGCTCTTTGCCGGACACCGGTGAGATAACGTTGTCACAAAGCGCCAATAAACTCGCTGTTCAGGCAGGCAAGAGTCGTTTCGCTTTGCAAACACTCGGCGCTAGCGAGTTCCCGACGTTGTCCGAACCCGAGTCCGTTGTTGTTAGCGTTACCATGACGCAGAAGACGCTTAAGCACTTGTTTGCGATGACACACTTCGCCATGGCGCAACAAGACATTCGTTATTATTTGAACGGCACGCTCGTTGTGTTTGAACCGGATACGCTAAGAGCGGTCGCCACCGACGGCCATCGTCTTGCACATTGCAGCG
>CBFHKV010000030.1:5676-15655 GCA_965656505.1 Burkholderiaceae bacterium
ACTAGAAGAAATTGATATTGATTACAACCAGGAACCCTTGGACGTAGGATTTAATGTCAGTTACTTGTTGGACTTTTTATCAAATTTAAAAGAGGACACCATTCGTTGGTCGGTCATGCCGGACTCGAACGCGTCAGCTTTACTCACCCTGCCTGATGACAGCACTTTCCAATATGTCGTCATGCCAATGCGGATTTAAAACATGTCAGAAAACCAAGACAAGACCAACGAAGTCACGACTAACGGCGATCCAATGTCGGGCAGCTATGGGGCTGACTCGATCAAAATGCTCAAGGGTCTGGAGGCGGTAAGAAAGCGACCTGGCATGTACATCGGCGATACCTCGGATGGCACAGGTCTTCACCACATGGTTTTTGAAGTGGTGGACAACGCCATCGACGAGGCCCTCGCAGGTCACTGCGATGAAATTGTCGTCACTATTCACTCTGACAACTCGATATCGGTCACCGATAACGGCAGGGGTATACCTACAGACATCCACAAAGATGACGAATTCAACCGTAGCGCGGCTGAGATTGTCATGACGGAATTGCATGCCGGCGGTAAGTTTGACCAGAATTCATACAAGGTTTCTGGTGGTTTGCATGGCGTTGGTGTTTCTTGCGTGAATGCCTTGTCCGAATGGTTGAAACTGACGATCCGTCGCAATGGCGAACGTCACCAGATGGAGTTTCGACACGGTGAGCGGATTGAACCTTTAAAAGTGACCGGCCAGACAGAGCGCCAAGGCACCGAGGTTCATTTTCTTGCGGATACAGAAATTTTCAACAATGTGGAATACCACTATGAAATCTTATCCAAGCGACTGCGCGAACTTTCATTTCTTAATAACGGCGTCAAAATAAAGCTCGTTGACCAGCGACAAGACAAAGAAGAAGACTTTGCTTTTGCCGGTGGCGTCAGTGGTTTTGTGCAATACATCAACCGAACCAAAACACCTTTGCACGCCAACCCTTTTGCGGTCAGCACCGAATCTAACGCTGGTGGGGCAACCGTTGGTGTCGAAGTGGCAATGCAATGGAACGATGGTTACAGCGAACAAGTTTTGTGCTTTACCAACAACATTCCACAGCGTGACGGTGGCACGCACTTGACGGGATTGCGTGCGGCGATGACACGCGTTATCAACAAGTATGTGGCTGATAACGAAATAAGCAAGAAAGCACGGGTGGAAACCACGGGTGACGATATGCGCGAAGGATTGTCTTGCGTACTATCGGTCAAAGTGCCCGAACCAAAATTCAGTAGCCAGACAAAAGACAAGTTGGTTTCTAGCGAAGTCAGACCCGCGGTAGAAGACGCTGTGGCACGTTCCCTTGATACCTGGTTGTTAGAGAACCCGACAGAGGCAAAGATCGTTTGTGGCAAAGTCGTCGAGGCAGCACGCGCGCGCGAAGCCGCTCGCAAGGCTCGTGAACTGACTCGTCGTAAGAGTATATTGGAAGGCGCTGGTCTGCCAGGCAAGCTTGCCGATTGTCAGGAGAAAGACCCGGCTTTGTGCGAGTTATACATCGTTGAGGGTGACTCGGCTGGTGGCTCTGCAAAACAAGGTAGGGATCGTAAATTTCAAGCCATATTGCCGTTACGCGGTAAGGTGCTTAATGTCGAGAAGGCAAGATTTGATCGCCTTGTGGCAAGCGATCAAATCGCCACGCTGATCACAGCACTCGGCACGAGCATCGGGCCTGACTTCAATTTGGAAAAGCTACGCTATCACCGAATCATTATCATGACTGACGCCGACGTCGATGGCGCTCACATCCGGACGTTGCTATTGACCTTGTTGTATCGACAAATGCCTCAACTCGTTGAGCACGGCCACGTGTATATCGCTCAGCCACCGCTGTACAAAGTGAAAGCGGGTCGGGAAGAACGGTATTTGAAAGACGAACTTGAAGAAACACAATTCATGCTGCAGCTTGCGCTTAAACAAGCGGTATTAGTGCCTAGAGAAGGGGCTGATCCGATTGAAGGCGAAGCCTTAAGTGAGTTGGCTCGACAGTTTGCCTTGGCAGAGGCTGTGGTGAGTCGCTTGACACGATTTAAGGACGAGGCAACATTGCATGCGTTCGTGCAAGGTATCCCTCTTGATTTGTCTTCGGCGCAAGCCGCCCAAGCGACAGCAGCCACCCTTTTTGAAAAATTAGATGACCCGATGTTGCCTGGATCGGTTGAGGTGCGTGCAGAATTCAATGAAGAAACGGAAAAACACCGAGTCGTTGTTTTGCGTAAGCACCACGGCAATGTTCGAGCCAGTCACTTTGATCAAGATTTCGCAGCGGGTGCCGATTACGAGGTTTTGCGAAACAGTAGCGAAACCTTCAAAGACTTTATTGGTCCGGGTGCTGTGATTGCGCGCGGTGAAGGCGACAAACGCAAAGAGGCGGCAGTCAGAGATTTTGGTGAAGTTATGTCGTGGTTGCGCGCCGAGGCGGAACGCGGCGTTAGCAAGCAGCGCTATAAGGGTTTGGGAGAAATGAATCCCGAGCAGCTATGGGAAACCACAATGAACCCCGAAGCGAGACGTCTGTTAAGGGTTCAAATAGAGGATGCCATCGGTGCAGACGCCATCTTCACGACGTTGATGGGTGATCACGTGGAGCCTCGTCGGGAGTTTATCGAGACGCATGCTCTCCAAGCGGCCAATATCGACATCTGATCATCAAGATCATCGCCAGTAAGGACCTCGCCCCAAACTCACCTCTTTGTCCTCATTAGAACGGCAAAAGAGAATGAGTGGGCGGGTATGGCCTTTGATTTGTGCTTCAGCGTTGTGATTTGGATTTGTGGTGCTGTCTCATTGCACGGGCATGTCGCTGTTACGGTGTCGACAATAAGTTACCACCCGGAACTTGTTTCCCACATCACACTGGTATCACCTTGCTTGGCGTTCCTTAGCATCGCTAGCAATGGATAGACCCGCTGAGCTAATAAAACGACGTCCTTTTTTTTCGTGTTTTCGTCATCATGATCCTCTTCTTCGGCAGGGGGTTTTTCTGCCGCCACAGCGCTTTCGAGGCGATTAATCGCTTCGGTTAGCTGCTCTGGAGAAAACACCCCGCGCTCGGGCACGCCTTGGCTGACATCCTTTCCAGCCGCACCTAAAACCAGTTTGGCCTGATCGTCCATCATGATGACATCAGCGTCAAGTTTGCTGGTAAACGTCACTATCATTGTTTTCTCCATCGGATTTGGTTTGGCCCACTCTCAAAAAACACGTTTGCCTGGACCACAGCCTTTTATATAAACAGGCTATCATTATTTTCTTTCATTTTTTTGTGGTTGTCTCTATGCTCCCCGAGCAATCTAGTCACTTATTAGCCGCCCTCCAACGAGTCTGTGTAGCGTTGGCACCCGAAGCAAACCCCTCGATCGCCTTGGAACGCCCCAAGGTGGCAGCTCACGGTGATATTGCTACCAACCTGGCGATGCAACTGGCCAAGCAAGTGGGTAAACCGCCCAGAGCGTTAGCCCAGCAGATCATTGATGCAATCATGGCTGACCCGCTCGTCACGCCAATTGTGGCTTCAGCGGAAGTGGCTGGGCCAGGATTCATCAATTTTTCTTTGTCACAGGCGGCTTTGATTGCGGTGCTTGATGAGGTAGCCGATAAAACCACTCGATTCGGTCATGGGGATGCAAAGCAGGGCAAGGTGCTGGTAGAGTTTGTTTCTGCTAATCCAACCGGGCCTTTGCATGTGGGGCACGCACGACAGGCGGCATTGGGTGACGCCATTTGTCGACTGCTTGCCGCCGATGGGTATGAGGTCAGTCGAGAGTTCTATTACAACGATGCGGGAAACCAGATCGATAACCTAGCCATTAGTGTGCAAGCCAGAGGCAAAGGGATTGAGCCTGATAGCGACACTTACCCAAGCGATGGTTACCGGGGCGACTATATTCTTGAGATTGCCAATGACTACATGGCAGGACGCACGATCACCCTTGATCATGGCGACGCGGTTGCTGCGCAACAGGATTTAGACGATCTAGATGCCGTGCGACGGTATGCCGTCGCTTACTTGCGACGCGAACAAGATTTGGATTTACAGGCTTTTGGTTTGTCTTTTGACCGTTATTTTTTAGAAAGCTCGCTTTATACCTCCGGTCAGGTCGATGCGGTCGTGAGTCGCCTCACGGCACGTGGCCACACCTATGAGGAAGGTGGTGCCCTTTGGTTACGAACGACTAGTCTAGAGACAGGCGATGACAAAGACCGCGTGATGCGCAAGCAGGATGGCGGTTACACCTATTTCGTGCCCGACGTGGCGTACCACGTTAACAAGTGGGAGCGAGGGTTTAAAAAGGCGATCAATATTCAAGGCAGTGATCACCACGGGACAGTTGCCAGAGTCCGCGCGGGCCTTCAAGCCATGGACATGTCTATTCCGCGCGATTACCCTGCCTACATTTTGCACAAGATGGTGAAAGTGGTGCGCCAGGGGCAAGAAGTCAAAATATCCAAGCGTGCAGGTAGTTACGTCACCATGCGTGATTTGATTGATTGGGTCGGTAGAGACGCCGTCAGATTTTTCCTCATCCAAAGACGCGCGGACACGGAGTTTGTATTTGACGTTGATTTAGCGCGCTCACAAACAGAAGAAAACCCGGTGTATTACGTCCAATATGCACATGCGCGAATTTGTTCCATGTTGCTCCAAGGGGGTGTGCCTGAGGCCACGCTAAAGCAAAGCGAAGCGATATGTCTGACCGCGCCCACCGAGCATCAACTACTAAGACGACTCGCCGAGTTTCCCGGCATGATTCATCAGTCAGCCAGCGACTTGTCGCCGCATTTACTGGCGTTTTGGTTACGTGATTGCGCCGCTGATTTTCATGCTTGGTATAACGCTGAGCGTGTCTTGGTGGAAGACCAAGCGATCAAGGCCGCTAGACTCAGGTTGGCTGACGCGACCCGTCAAGTCATTGCCAATGGGCTGAGCTTGCTCGGTGTTAGCGCACCCGAACGGATGTAAGATAAGCCATGGGAAAGCAAAAACGTCAAACAAGTGGCCGTACAGGCAGCACCTTTTATGGGCTAATGGCTGGTTTGGTCATTGGGCTTGGCGCTGCCGCCGCCGTGGTCTATTTCGTGATGAATTCGCCCATGCCATTTGTCGATAAGGCCAGCCGATCAGCGGCCGATTCACCGATGGATCCTCGGCGCTCACCAGACCCTAATGCAGGTTTGGCACCCGCTGCCCCTAGTGCGCCAGCTCAAAAAGACCAACTTGATGACTTGATTGCCACGTTGCCGATAGACTCAGAGCAGGCGAAACCGCCCTTGCCACCACCGCCAGCCCCCGAGCCCGCACCAAAACCGGCAACGGATGGTAAAACGTATTTTCTGCAGGTCGGGGCTTTTAGTGTGCTCGAGGACGCCGAGTCGGTGCGCGCCCAAATGTTACTGTTGGGTCTGCCGGTCGAGATTCAGCGAGCCGAGGTCAACGGGCTACAAGTAAACCGCGTGCGAGTCGGCCCCTTTGCAAAGCTCGACGACATGAATAAAGCCCGAGCCAGATTGGCCCAAGAGCAGATAACAGCGAACGTTATCCGGCAGTAGTTGTCATAAACAATCGTGTTGAGCGCCTGTCTTGGTGCTAACCCAATATTTTTTATAGGTGTTTGTCATGTTTAAGATCATGTCTGCAATGTTGACCGTTGGCTTGATGACCGTATCCGGCGCTATTTCAGCGCAATCGTCTAATCAGTACGTCAATGTCAATCCGCCTCAAACAACCGAGCCCGGCAAAGTGGAAGTGATTGAGTTTTTCTCTTATGGTTGTCCGCATTGCGCCATCGTTGAGCCTATGGTGGAAGACTGGAAAAAAACACTCCCATCCGATGTGGTGATGTATTCGGTTCCAGTGGCATTTAACGCGGCCATGAAGCCTTTGCAAAAGCTGTTCTACGCGTTAGAAGCCATTGGCCGGACCGACTTGAACACCAAGGTGTTTGAGGCCATCCACCAAGACAAAAAACGGATTTTCAAACAACCCGCCATTCTCGATTGGGCCGAAACCCAAGGTGTCGAGCCGGCCACATTGGCTGCGGCCATGGATTCATTTGGGGTTAATTCCAAAATCCAGCGCGCTGACCAATTAGCCATAGGCTATGGGATACAAGGCACGCCCTCTATTGCAGTAGACGGCCGTTACCTGACATCACCCTCAGAGGCGGGTGGCTATCAAGAAATGATCGATGTGGCCGATAGCTTGGTCAAGCGAAGCCAGTGACAGGTTGATTTGGCCGTCATTGAATAAGTTTGTGTGCAACCGAGCTAGGGCAAGGTTTCGAAGGCTTGATCGAGATCGTCAATCAAGTCTTGCACTGACTCCAGCCCAATATGCAGGCGAATCACGGCGCGATCACCATGCGTCCAATAACGATGGCCTTGTAATGCGTTAGGTGAAACCCACTGCACCAAACTCTCAAAACCACCCCAAGAAAAGCCAATCCCAAACAAGGTCAATTGATCGACAAAGGCTTTTGCTTGCTCAGCGGACGCGGTTAACCGCACACTCAATAGGCCATTGCCGCCATGGCAATCGCGTTGCCATAAGGCGTGCCCAGGGTCATCGCGCCACGGGGGAAAATAAATCTGGCTAACTTTGGGGTGCTGATTGAGGTACTCGCAAACCGCCATGGCGTTTTCTGTGTGTTGTTTGAGACGCACGCTTAAGGTTTTGACCCCACGCAGGGCCAACCACACATCGTCGGCACTGACAGCGTTCCCAATGGCGTATTGGGTTTTATGAATTTGCTTGGCTAAGTCGTCACGGTTGGTAACAACGGCACCGAGTAACAGGTCCGAATGCCCACCAACATATTTGGTTCCCGCCACCACAGAAATGTCTGCTCCTAACGCCAAGGGCTGATAGATATGCGAGCCCCACGTGTTGTCGGTGGCGAGTACCAAGCCATGTGCTTTTGCGATACGCGCGAGCTCGCGCATATCGAGCATTTCCATGAGCAACGAGCCAGGCGACTCGACATACATCATCTTTGTATTGGGTTTGATAAGAGACGCGATATCATCCTGCGCCGGACAAAAGAAACCCACTTCAATGCCCAAACGTCGAAGCAGGGTGTCGTTCATGGTGCGCACTGGGCCATAAACATTGTCCGAAACCAGGACGTGATCACCGGCTTGCAAAACGCTCATAAAAACCAAGTGAATCGAGGCCAGCCCAGAAGGATTTAAAACACAATAGGTGCCTTGCTCAAGCAGCATAAAAACGTCTTCTAAGGCGCGGTGCGTATCCAGACCAGAAATGCCATACGTGATGGCTCTTTCGCCTGTGGCTTTACGTTGCTGGGCTTGATCGAGTACGCCCATGCTTTTAAAGCGAACGGTGCTGGTACGTACCGACGGTACGCTCACGCCCGCAGTTTGTGTGTCCTCGTTAAACGGGGCACTGCCGATGTGTAACAGTCGGGTGTTTGGATCGTGTGTCATACACGCACAAACCGAATCAGGCCGTCTGGTTCAATCACACGCCTTAGTTTGCCGTCGAAGTAAAGGGCGTGCAGATGAGCGATGGCCTCGCCCATGGCAAACGTCATTTGATGAAGGTCCAAGGCGCGTTTAAACATGATCGGAATAATGTCAGCAGTACTTTGAGGGGTGTCACAGGCCGCCAAGACCTCGGCCAATCGCTCCTCATGGTGGGCATGCTGTTGAGCAATACGCGCATGTAAGCCGTGAAACGGTTTGCCATGTGACGGCAACACCAAGGCGTCCGTGGCCAAGGGTTCGTAAGCCGTTAGTGACTTCAAATAAGCAGGCAGTGGGTTACCTAGCGGCTCATAGTTGGCCACACTGACATTGGTTGAGATGCGAGGCAACACCATATCGCCGGAGATCAACACTTGGTTTTCATCGCAATAGAGCGACAAATGTTCGGGCGCGTGACCAAAGCCAGCAATCAACTGCCACGACATGCCATTAATAACAATCGAATCACCGCCTTGTAAGCGGACAAATTGGTCGGGTACCGCCGGCACCATGTTGGCGTAATAGCTCGCCCGACCTCGGATCTTCTCAAGCGATTCGGTGTCCCGCATCCCATGCTGATAAAAGTGACGCATGGCATTTTCACCGCCAGCGGCGCTTCCTGCGTTATTGCTAGACCAATGGCGGGCAGTCATGTAGTCCGTCATGCTCATGTAGAGAGGTACTTGCCAGCGCTCACAAAGCCAATGGGCTAAGCCAATGTGATCGGGGTGCATATGCGTCACAATCACGCGAAGTACAGGCAGGCCCTGCAAGACATTGGTAAAAATCTCTTCCCACAAGGCTTTCACGTCGTCTTTGGCGATGCCGCAGTCAACGATTGTCCAACCTTCTTGACCGTCAATCACATCTTTTATTAGCCATAGATTGATATGATCCAGAGCAAAGGGAAGGGGCATTCTTAACCAATGCACCCCAGGTCTGACCTCGATGCTTTGACCGGGTTTGGGCAATCGATCCTCAAAGGGATATGTCAATTCGTGTTCTAACGGGTTCATAAGGGCTAACGGCTCCAACGGTGATGGCGTTTGGTGATGACGTTTAAGTTACGTCATCATAATCGCGTGTCAACCAATCGCCAACGCATTATTCAGCCGAAGAATGGTTGTAAAGCGCGGATACGATCAAGAGAAAATCAATGCTTAGTGTGCTTGATCAGACGTCTAACCATTCAGTAGTAACAGCGATTGAAAGCGTGTGTTGGCCGCCACCTTGAATCACGCCCCGTAGCGGGGAAACATCGCCAAAATCACGCCCTTGCGCAACGTTCACGTGACTGCAATCGGCAATGGTTTGGTTTGTTGGATCAAGCTCTAACCACTGTCCGGGGACTTGTGGGCAATACACGCTGACCCAAGCGTGCGAAGCATCAGCGCCTCTGAGATCGGGCTGCCCCTGGGGCGGTGAGGTTAAAAGATAGCCGCTGACATAGCGGGCAGCCAGACCGACGCTGCGCAAACATCCGATCATGATGTGCGAGAAGTCCTGACATACGCCATGACGATTGGCAAATGCTTGTGCCAATGGCGTGTGAATTTCAGTGGCGCCTGCGATGTAGCTGAAGTCGTTATAAATGCGTTCACAGAGCGCCATGGCGGCGCTTGCCAGTGGCCGCCCTTTTGGGAAAGAAGGCAAGGCGTAATCTTTTAACTCAGGCAACCAAGGCACAAAGGGGCTTGGCCAAACAAACTCAGAAGCGGCCACAAAGGGCTGTTCCAGGCCGTAGGCCATTTGCGCGCTGACTTGATCCCACGGCGGGGTGTTGGATAGGTCAAAGCCTTTGTAGCGATCACGTTTTGTGACGCAACTCGTGCTGTTAACGATCAACTCTCGGTGGGGTGTGGTCAAGCCAAAAAATGTCCGTGCGTTACCAAAGGCATCAACGCGTTCGGTTCGATCCTCGCACGGCGGCCAGACATCAAGCGTGTGCGACAAGACCTTTTGCCAAGGACTTTCCAGAGGTTTTAAATAGGCCAAATGATGCGCGAGAAACACCTCCTGACTGTAGTCATAACGTGTTTGGTGTTGGACAGTAATTTGCTTCATGATGCAAAGTGCTGCTGTTTGACATGCGAGAAAAAGCGCTGACCGATTTCATCAGACGCCTCGAACCCAAAGTGAATCACTTGCTCAACTTGCGACAGCATCCCGCTGATGTTGTCCGCATCAAAGCTCAAAGTCGGGAAAGCGGGAAACAAGGTTTGCCCGGCGGGCAACGTGGCGAGTTCGGCCGCCAAAGCCTCTAGTGCGCTTGTCAAACTTCTGGGGTTGGTGATGTCGGTCATGAGCAAGTCAAGGAGCCTCGGAATATCTTGTTGCCGTTGATAGCGCGTTCGATAGGTGATCGCACTGTCAAAGAGAACCAATAAAGAATCAAAGCCATTTGATGTGTAGACCGCGGCGGACTTAAAAAATTGATCGATTGCTTGGCCTTGATTGATC
>CBFHKV010000031.1:0-14638 GCA_965656505.1 Burkholderiaceae bacterium
CGTAAATAATTTAATGTTGAATAAAAAATATAAATAATAAGTTATTGATTTTTATAAATTTTCTCAATTTATACCGATTGATGGTCAAATTTTGAGCAAAGTACCTTCAGATGGGGGCTACGGCGATATCTTTGTATTTTTATCCAAGTTATCCACAGAAACTGTGGATAGTTTTCCGGCGCATTTGTGCTTGCCACCGGACAGGCGTAAACCGTACCATAGCGCTTGCGTTTAAGTCACTTCAAATCAAGGCGAAATATTTTGCAAGCAATCATTGCTGAAGCGGGTTGGCCGATCTGGCCGTTACTTTTTATTTCGGTCGTCGCTTTGGCTATTATTTTTGAGCGTCTATTGGCGCTGCGTGAAAGCCGTGTGTGCCCATCTAGCGTGTCAGCCGAAGCACAAAGACTGTTGCGTGGCGGTGCGGTTACGCCTGATGCATTAGAAAAACTCTCCGAGTCGTACCTATCCGGCCGGGTGCTCACCACCATTCTGAGCAACCGCCACCACCCTGCCGATGAAATCAGGCACCGTGCGCAAGAAACGGGGGCTGACGTTGCCCACGACATGCAGCGTTTTTTGCCAGCCTTAGCCATGATCGCAACCATTGCGCCGCTAATGGGTCTATTTGGCACGGTCATTGGCATGATTGAAATATTTGCCGCCTATCAACCCGGCGGCACTGACCCAGGTCAGCTTGCGCGCGGGATTTCGATCGCCTTGTACAACACTGGATTTGGCATTTTGATTGCCGTACCAGCCGCCATTGCCCATCGTTTGTTTCGCGTACACGTTAACAACTTACTGTTGAAAATTGAACAAGCCGCCCGCGTTTTAATTCAGCAGATTCACCCTTAAGGCGTACAGCCATGCATTTGCGCGCCAAATTCAACGAAGACTCTCCGGACATCAACTTCATTCCGCTGATTGACGTGTTGCTCGTCATCGTGATCTTTTTGGCGGTCTCAACCACTTTCACGCAAGAAAGAGCCCTTGATATCCTGCTACCGCAAGCCCAATCTGACGTGGAGGTCGCGCAGGCGATCACACTCACCATTTCGGCAGATGGCCGCGTGGCCATTAATCAGCAAGTCTTAGAGGTGGCCAATATCGACAACATGGTGGCTGCGCTCTCCCGCTTGCAGGAGGTACAGCGCGACGCCATCGTTGTGATTCGGGCAGATGCGAGCGCCACCCACCAATCGGTGGTCTCTGCCATGCAAGCCGCCCGTTTGGCGGGGATCGACAAGGTCAGTCTGGCCGCTCAGGTCAGCGATTAGTCGTGCATTGGCCCGCCGCATTGGTCTCCTGGCTAAGCCAGCAGTGGCAGCGAAAAGGCCTCTGGTACGCCATGACCCTGCCTTTGGCTTGGTGTTATGCAACCGTGGTTAGTATCAATGCCTGGCTATACCGGCAAGGTTGGCGCCATACCTATGAGGCACCGGTGCCCGTCATCGTGGTGGGCAACCTATACGTCGGTGGTACGGGTAAGACACCCGTCACGATCGAACTGGCTCAATTATTAAGCGCGTGTGGCTGGCGCCCTGGACTCGTTAGCCGAGGGTATGGTTCTCATTCCAAAACACTGCCTGCCACGGGACAAGGGACTGACTTGGATTGGCAAGTGTTTGGCGATGAACCCGCCATGATCGCAGCCATGACGGGCATGCCCATTGCGGTGCATTCCAATCGATCCGCCGCCGTGCGCGAACTGCTTCGCTTTGATCCAGCGATCGACATCATCATTAGTGATGATGGTCTGCAACATTACGCATTGGCTCGTGATTTAGAAATCATGGTCGAAGACGAGCGTGGCACTGGTAACGGCGCGACTTTGCCTGCAGGCCCCCTGCGTGAGACCAGCGCTCGTCGCCAACGCGTCGATCTCATTCTCAAAAGAGGCGCAAAAGCCGCCGATGACGGCGCGACGAACCGACCACCCCCGAACCGACCACCCACCTTCCCTTTTTCGGTTGATTTGCAACACTTTTTTTGTCCTGCGACTGGGGTCAGACTTGACGCAACCGCCATGGCACAACACATACAAGCCAGTGAGGCCAAAACGATTGCTTTGGCTGGGATCGGCGTGCCACAACGCTTCTTTGACACGCTAAAAGAAAAAGGTCTAACCATGGATGAAACACTGGCGCTAGCCGATCATGCCGTCTTGAGTCCACCGCTGCTGGCCAAACTTGACGCGGCGACTATACTAATGACAGCCAAAGATGCGGTGAAATATGCGACGCATGACGACCCACGTGTTTGGGTTGCGCAACTCAGTATCGACTGGCCTAGCCAAGCAATCACGACTTGGTTGCAACATCAACTGCCGAAGGTTTAACGGTGATAGCCATGGATCACAAATTACTGGACATTCTTGTTTGCCCCATTTGTAAGGGAAGGCTCCAAATGGCGCCCGACAAAAACGGTCTGATTTGTCGGGCCGATCGTTTGGTTTATCCCATCGAGGATGGCATTCCCATTATGGTTGAAGCCCAGGCGGCAACGTTTGACGAAGCCACCGGTTAAGTCACCGCTAACAGCTGATTACGGGTACTCTCATTTTGTCATTCCACGTGATTATTCCAGCCCGTTGGGCCTCTACCCGCCTACCGGGAAAAATGCTGGCGGATTTGGCTGGTGTGCCGATGGTCGTGCGCGTTGCTCAGCGGGCACGGGCCAGCCAGGCCCAATCCATCACCATTGCCACGGACGATGAACGCATCGAGGTCGCGGCAAAAGCGCATGGTTTTGCCGCCATCATGACGCATGCTGATCACGCCACAGGGACAGATCGTTTGGCCCAAGCGGCTAAATTACTGGCATTAGCACCCGAAGATATTGTGGTTAATGTCCAAGGCGACGAACCCCTGATTGATCCGGCTGTCATTGATACCGTTGCCCATGCCCTAATAGCCGACACCGAGGCTGATATCGCCACTTGTGCGAGTCCAATGGGGCCTGAAGAGACGGCCTCAGACCCGAACATCGTCAAAGTGGTTTGCACGGCCCAGGGCCACGCGTTGTATTTTTCCAGGGCAGCGATTCCGTATGCGCGCAGTCCTCAGGGTGGTGCGACCGTTTTGCACCACATCGGTCTATATGCCTACCGCGTTTGCTTTCTTCAGGCTTTCCCCCTACTGACACATGGCTTACTGGAAGCCACCGAATCGCTAGAACAGTTGCGCGCACTCGAACATGGCTTCAAAATTAAGGTTCATCTGATTGATCAGCCTAGCGCGGGCGGCATCGATACGCCGCAAGACCTGCTCAAAGCTCAGCAGATTTTTAAATCGCAACATTAGAGTTTTCGCGTTATAAACCAGCCACGCGTTCATGATGCGAAGCGGCATAATCGAATCACGTGCGAGAACGTCAATAAAAAGGAGTGCACATGCGACTGATATTGCTCGGCCCCCCAGGGGCTGGAAAAGGAACGCAGGCTGGTTTCATTACCCAACATTTCAATATTCCACAGATTTCAACCGGTGACATGCTTAGAGCCGCCGTTAAAGCGGGCACGGCGCTTGGTTTACGGGCAAAGTCGGTCATGGACGCCGGCGGCTTGGTGTCAGATGATTTGATCATCGGACTCGTCAAGGACCGCCTCAATCAAGCGGACTGTGTCAACGGCTACTTGTTTGACGGCTTCCCAAGAACCATTCCGCAAGCCGATGCGCTGAAATCAGCAAATATCAAACTCGATTTTGTGGTGGAAATCGATGTGCCCCAGGATGACATCATCGCGCGTATGATTGGACGGCGCGTGCATCCCGCGAGTGGCAGGGTCTATCACGTGACTTTTAATCCGCCAAAGGTACCCGGCCAAGATGACGAAACGGGCGAACCGTTGGTGCAACGCGATGACGACAAAGAGGAAACGGTGCGTCACCGTCTATCGGTCTACGCCGAGCAAACGCGGCCGCTTGTTGACTATTACGCCTCATGGGCAGCGCAGGATTCAGCCACACCGGCCTATAGAAAAATCAGTGGTGTTGGAACGGTTGATGAGATCCGCGCGCGCGTACTCGAGGCACTCGATCAGTAAAATGCTTGCACGGGCATCAGAATGCCGAGTACCACACCCTGATTGAAGGAGTTTTTTGTATGTTGATCGCTGATAAAGTCTTTATTGTTACTGGTGCAGCCTCTGGGCTGGGCGCTGGCACCACCAAAATGCTCACTGAACACGGCGCCAAAGTGGTCATGGCGGACTTGCAAGACGAAGCGGGGCAAGCGCTCGCCAACGAACTCAATCAGACGTATGTGCATTGTGATGTGACCCAAGAAGCCGATGCCAAAGCCGTTGTTCAAGCGGCGACCGCGCTGGGCCCTTTGTTTGGACTGATCAACTGCGCTGGAATCGCACCCGCTGCCCGTACCGTGGGCAAACATGGCGCACACCCGCTCGATATGTTTCAAAAAGTGCTGATGATCAATACGGTCGGCAGTTTCAACATGATTCGGCTCTGTGCCGAAGCCATGCAAAGCAATACCCCTGAGGACACCGGTGAACGCGGTGTGTTGATCAACACGGCATCTGTGGCCGCTTACGACGGCCAGATTGGCCAGGCTGCCTACGCCGCCTCAAAAGCCGCGATAGTCGGCTTAACCCTACCCGTGGCCCGTGACTTAGCCCCACTGGGTATCCGTTGCATGACGATCGCCCCCGGCATTTTTGGGACCCCCATGATGTTTGGCATGCCGCAAGCGGTTCAAGATTCACTAGCGGCAAGCATTCCCTTCCCGTCGCGATTCGGCAGCCCTGAAGACTACGCCAAATTGGTCCATCAAATCATTTCAAACGAAATGCTCAATGGGGAAACGATCAGACTAGATGGCGCCATTCGCATGCCACCCAAATGAGTCTTTTGCGCTCGGCCGCGACAGTCAGCACTTTCACGCTGCTGTCGCGAATCACAGGTTTGGCGCGCGACATCATCATCGCTCGTGCCTTTGGTGTCAGTGCCCTCACAGACGCCTTTTGGGTTGCGTTTCGGATTCCCAACTTATTGCGACGGCTATTTGCAGAAGGTGCCTTTTCTCAAGCCTTTATCCCGATCATGGGCGAGGTCAAAGAAAACAATAGTGACATGGCCGTTGTTCGCCAAACGATCGATCGCGTCGCCTCCACGCTGTTTCTTGCACTCACCCTCATCACGCTGATTGGCATAATTGGTGCCCCTGTCGTTGTCCTCGCCATTGCGAGCGGCATGGGCACGGGCGATCGCGCCTCTGAGTTTGACGCGGCGGTCTGGATGACTCGGGTGATGTTTCCCTACATTATTTGCATGTCCTTGGTGTCTTTTGCCTCGGGCGTATTGAACACATGGCGCAAGTTCGCCGTCCCTGCGGTCACCCCGGTCTTGCTCAACCTGAGCATGATCGCAGCCAGTGTCTTTTTGTCTGAGCACTTAGAACAGCCCATTTACGCCCTGGCCATTGGTGTGATGATCGGTGGTGTGGCCCAACTCGCCGTTCAGTGGTGGGCCTTATCCCGATTGGGCCTACGCCCTCGCCTGTCGGGCAATCTATCGCAAAGCACCCGTGATCCGATTGTGCGCCGAGTGCTGCGCCAAATGGTTCCGGCGACCCTGGGTGTGTCCGTGGCACAAATCTCCTTGCTCATAAACACCAATATCGCCACGTGGCTGGCGCCCGGTAGCGTCACATGGCTATCCTTCGCAGATCGCCTGATGGAATTTCCCACCGCTTTGATTGGTGTGGCTTTGGGCACGGTGTTGTTACCCAGCCTTTCTAAAGCGCACGCGAGTCAATCGAACAACGAGTACAGCCGATTACTCGATTGGGGTATGCGATTGGTCTTGCTTCTGGGCTTGCCAGCGGCATTGGCGATGATTTTATTAGCGGATGCGATGGTGGCAACCCTGTTCCAGTACGGCGCTTTCACGGCAGCCGATGTGCAACAGACCCAGTTAGCCGTTATGGCTTACGCGGTGGGGCTCATAGGTCTGTTAATGGTCAAAATCCTGGCGCCGGGCTTCTATGCCAAACAAGACATTAAGACACCGGTCAAAATTGCGATTGGCGTGCTGATTGCCACTCAAGTAATGAACTTTTTCTTGGTACCAAGTCTGGCTCACGCGGGTCTTGCTTTGGCGATCGCTTTGGGCGCGACGATGAATGCCACGGCGCTCTTTATCGGCCTGCGCCGCCGCGGCGTGTACCAAGCCCAGCGTGGTTGGCCGGTTTTCCTTGGGCGACAAGTACTCGCGCTAGCCGTGATGGCGGGCGTGATCCTCCTGATTGGCGCAGACGTGACTTGGACCGACCCGTCTCTGGGTATCGCGACACGCGGGGGCTGGTTGGTGTTGGTACTTGGCAGCGCTTTTGTCGCCTATTTAGGCACACTCTGGTTATTTGGGATGCGTCCATCCGATTTCCAGCGCAAATCTCCACCAAGCACGGATAAACCACCTGATACACCACCTGAATCTGACGCACGATTGTGATGATAAACATGTTAATATCATTGACTTGCAAAATTTTTGAGCGTCAAATTCGATACGGATTGAGTACTGATTCTGTACAGCAGCGCAAACTGCTAATTTGAGGTTCAAGTTTTCATTATTATTTAGCCGTGCAACAAAGGCCGTTTTTGTGTTCGATGTTGAAGGTACGATGGCACCGCGAAAACCGTGATGGCAACAAAGTTATCGACTTTGCCATCGAGCGTGTTGGTAGCGCCGGCAGCCTAATCCGTACGCAATTTCGCCTCACAGAAATGAACGGTTAATTTTCACCGATTAAAACAAGGTACGTTTAGAAACATGGCAAACACCGCCCAAACCCGTAAGCGCGCACGTCAATCTGTGGCGCGCAACATGCATAACTCCAGCCTGCGCTCGATGTTGCGCACGTCCATTAAGCGCGTTCGCGCGGCTATTGCCGCAGGCGACAAAAACGCTGCCAATGAGGCCTTGCGCAAGACCGCAAGCGTGATCGATAGTGTGGCTGACAAAAAAATCATCCATAAAAACAAAGCCGCTCGTCACAAGAGCCGCCTGAACGCTGCTGTTAAGGCCATTGCCTAACTACCAGGATTGGTGTTGCAATCGGATGATGCCAGTTCAAAGTCACTGACATCTCGATCGAAGCACTTCGTAACAAAATCCACAATGCACTGATCGGTCGGTTTGCCTGACACGACCACTGCCTATGTCGGTATGCGTCAAACAAACCTGTATTTAACAAACCGGCCAAAGCCCCTATCGGGGCTTTTGTGTTTTTGTTTTAGACGTCCCACCATCGGCCACCGGCATGCTATACAAGACTTTAAACAATGCTTCCTGAGAATTACAGACGATGAGCAAACCACGCATCCTTCAAATTGGCTCCCTAGGCGGCTCGCCCGGTGCCGACAACGTCCTGACCGACCAATACGACGTCATTGCCCTTTGGCAAGCGACCGATCGCGCCGAGTGTCTCAGACAAGCCGCTGATATTGAAGTGGTGGTGACCTCGGCGGTGCATGGCTGTGACGCCCAAACCATGGCACAGTTACCGAATTTAAAGCTGATCTGTAACTGGGGCGTTGGTTACGACACGATCGACATCGAAGCGGCTCAAGCCAAGGGTATCGTGGTAACCAACACACCGGATGTGCTCAACGACTGTGTGGCTGATGAAGCATGGGGTCTATTGATCGCTGCCGCAAGACACATTGCGCAAGGTGATCAATTCGTTCGAACCAACCGTTGGGAGAACAAAGACGGCATGCTGCCCTTGGGCACGCGCGTGAGTGGCAAGAAGCTGGGGATTGTGGGATTGGGCCGTATTGGCTTAGCCATTGCCAAGCGCGGCATCGGATTTGATATGGTGGTGGCTTATCACAACCGAACCGAACGTCACGATGTTAGTTACCGCTACATGCAAACACTCGTGGCGCTGGCCGAATGGTCTGACTTTTTAGTCATTGCCACGGTGGGCGGCGGCCAAACCCGTCAATTGATTGGCGCAGAGGTGCTTCAGGCACTCGGACCACACTCCATCCTCATCAATATCGCGCGAGGGTCCGTCATCGATGAGAACGCGCTGGTGTCAGCGTTAACGTCGGGCGAACTCGGCGGCGCGGGCTTAGATGTTTTTGAGAACGAACCCCGCGTTCCGGATGCGCTTAAAACACGGCCAAATGTGGTTTTAATGCCCCACCAAGCGAGCGCTACTGTTGAGACTCGCCAAGCCATGCTGGATTTGG
This sequence comes from Burkholderiaceae bacterium, assembly GCA_965656505.1. Taxonomy (GTDB): domain Bacteria; phylum Pseudomonadota; class Gammaproteobacteria; order Burkholderiales; family Burkholderiaceae_B; genus Algicoccus. The sequence continues at coordinate 8,219 of CBFHKV010000031.1, forward strand.
TGATGCAGAACTTAGACGCTTATTTCGCAGGCAAAGCACTCATCACGCCCGTTTGATGGTTTCAAGCGCCCCAGTCGCTGTTTTGAGCTGATTATCTTGGGCGAAGTCATGCACAAACTTCCACGCAAGCGGCTCAATGTCCCGTAACCGCTGGTCTATGACCACGGCTTTGACGCCATCGATTTGTCGTGGCACCACGTAAGGTGAGAAAGAGATATGGCCACCCGCGACACCCGCTGGGCGATAGGGAGCCAAAACGCCAGCCAAACGCTCAGCCCAATCGCTAGGACGGAATCGCTGCCCTTGCACGGTTTCACCAAATATCACAAAGTAGGTCGGGGTTGGGCTCATTGAACAATCTCGGTGGCGAATCAGTGCATCAACTGACCCATTGATTCGCACGATCACCGCATGGATTGTATATGATTGAGGCTTATTATTAATTTCAATCCCCACGCCGTCTGGAATCGTCATCATGAGCTCTGCACTTTCTCCGATTTATGGTCGCTTACCCGTTGCATTTACCCATGGCAAAGGGGTTTGGCTTTGGGACGAAAACGATAAACGGTACCTAGATGGCTTATCTGGGATTGGTGTGTCGTGCCTCGGTCATGCCCACCCGGCTCTCGTTAATGCGATCAGCGAACAAGCTCACCGCTTGATTCATACATCCAACCTGTACGAAATACCCTTGCAGGAGACTTTAGCGCAACGCATCTGCGCAATGTCAGGGATGACTGAGGTGTTCTTTAGCAATAGCGGCTCGGAGTCAAACGAAGGCGCCATAAAAGTTGCTCGCCTCTACGGGCACTTGAAAGGCATAAAAGTACCCACCATCATTACCATGGACTCTTCTTGGCACGGCCGTACGCTCGGCACACTGGCCGCCACCGGTAGCGAGAAAGCACGTGCCGGTTTTGGGCCGTTGCCTGAAGGTTTTATACAAGTGACCTACAACAATCTTGAGGCAGTCACTGCCGCAGGAGATCAATGCCCTGATGTGGTGGCTGTCATGGTGGAAGTCTTGCAAGGTGAAGGCGGGATCCGGCCTTCCGATGTGAAATATATCCAAGCCTTACGCAAATTGTGCGATGAGCGTGACTGGTTGTTGATTATTGACGAGGTCCAATCTGGCATTGGACGCACCGGTCAGTGGTTGGCGCACCAGTGGTCTGACGTGCTGCCCGATGTCATCACCTTAGCCAAAGGATTGGGTGGCGGCGTCCCCATTGGCGCTGTCGCGGTTCGTGGTCCAGCGGCAGGTATTCTCAAGCCGGGACACCATGGCACCACCTTTGGCGGTGGGCCATTGGTCTGCGCGGCGGCCCTGGCCGTGTTGGATACGCTGGAAAAAGATGACCTGCTGACACACGCACAAACGATTGGCTCGGCCATGCAAGCGCGACTCAAAGACGTGTTGGGTTCACACCCTGGCGTCAAAGAGATCCGTGGTCAGGGGCTGATGATTGGCATCGAACTACAGCAGCCTTGTGGCATCCTCGTTTCGCAATGCTTGGCGCAAGGGCTCCTTATCAACGTCACACGCGATAAAGTGGTGCGTCTCTTGCCGCCGCTTATCCTATCCCAAGCAGAAGCGGATCAGTTGCTCGATATCCTGATCCCACTGATCCAAGACTTTTTGGTTCAAAAACCCTAGGACAAAGGAGTACGACTTTGCAGCAAAGCGGTCAAAGCCCTTCCGATGCAGGCAATATCCGTCATTTCTTGCAGCTCAACGACCTGAGCCGAGACGAGTTACTTCACGTGCTCGACCGTGCTCGAATCATCAAGGATAAGTTCAAACGTTACGAGCCTTACCGGCCGTTAGACGATATGACCTTGGCCATGGTCTTTGAGAAAGCAAGCACCCGTACACGCGTCTCTTTTGAAGCGGGCATGTACCAAATGGGCGGTGCCGTCATCCACTTGACGACAACCGACTCGCAGCTTGGCCGCGCAGAACCCATTGAAGATACTGCCCGGGTGGTGTCACGAATGGTCGATCTGATCATGATCCGAACCTTTGAACAATCACGCATCGAGGCTTTTTCTGCTCACTCGCGCGTACCGGTCATCAACGGCTTGACCAATGAGCATCATCCCTGCCAAATTCTCGCTGATGTGTTCACCTTCATCGAACACCGAGGGTCAATAGAAGGCAAGATCGTGACGTGGATTGGCGATGCCAACAACATGGCCTATACGTGGATTCAAGCCGCTGAACGGTTGGGCTTCACCCTTCACTTTAGTGCGCCTGAGGGATACCGTCTCGATCCAGAGCGGTTACGTGGGGTCTCATCTGGCGTCTACAAATCATTCGATGACCCGATCAAAGCTTGCCAGAATGCTGATCTTGTGACCACCGATGTGTGGACGAGCATGGGTTACGAAGCCGAAAATGAAGCCAGAAAAGCCGCTTTTGCGGATTGGTGTGTCGATCAAGACATGATGGCACAAGCCCAGCCCAATGCCATTTTTATGCACTGCTTGCCAGCGCACCGCGGCGAAGAAGTCACCGCCGAAGTGATCGATGGTCCGCAAAGTGTGGTTTGGGAAGAGGCAGAAAACCGACTCCACGCCCAAAAGGCACTCATGGAGTTTCTCGTGCTTGGCGAAGTCTAGGGCGCACAAGCGCTAAAATGACAGACACTATCGGGAGAGATAGCTCCCCTATCTGCTCCCCGTGACTCACTATTTTTTTCTCAAGGTTATCCATGAGCAACACGAACAAAGTCGTATTGGCCTACTCCGGCGGCCTAGACACCTCTGTCATCCTCAAATGGCTGCAAGACACGTATCAATCCGAAGTGGTCACCTTTACCGCAGACATTGGGCAAGGCGAGGAAGTCGAGCCCGCACGAGCAAAAGCCTTGCAACTGGGTATCCAACCAGAAAACATTTTTATCGAAGACTTGCGTGAAGAATTCGTTCGCGATTATGTGTTTCCTATGTTCCGCTGCAACACGGTGTATGAAGGCGAATACCTCTTAGGGACATCGATCGCGCGTCCCTTGATCGCCAAACGCCAAATTGAAATCGCCCGTCAGGTCGGGGCAGATACCGTTTCTCATGGCGCCACAGGCAAAGGCAACGATCAGGTGCGCTTTGAACTCGGCTACTACGCGTTGGAGCCGGGTATCAAAGTCATTTCGCCTTGGCGCGAATGGGATTTGCTTTCCCGACAAAAGCTATTGGCCTACGCCGAAGCAGCGAACATTCCTGTCGACATGAAGCACAAACAAGGCGGTGCGCCCTACTCCATGGACGCCAACCTGCTTCACATCAGCTTTGAGGGACGTCATTTAGAAGACCCCAAGGCAGAGGCCGAAGAGTCCATGTGGCGTTGGACGGTTTCCCCAGAAGCTGCGCCTGACCAGGCGCAGTACATAGACGTTGAATTCAAGAACGGCGACCCCGTGAGCATTGATGGCGAGACCATGAGCCCAGCGACATTGCTTGAAACGCTCAACCGCCTTGGTGGGGAGCACGGCATTGGCCGTTTGGATTTGGTCGAAAATCGCTATGTGGGCATGAAGTCACGCGGTTGCTACGAAACACCGGGCGGTACGATTCTTTTGAAAGCCCATCGCGCGATTGAGTCCATCACCCTAGACCGCGAAGTCGCCCACCTCAAAGACGACTTGATGCCGCGTTATGCCACCCTGATCTATAACGGTTACTGGTGGTCTCCTGAACGCCTCGCAATTCAAGCCCTGATTGATCAAACCCAACAACACGTCAACGGCAACGTTCGGCTCAAGCTCTACAAGGGCAACGTCTACACCGTGGCACGTGACTCAGCTGACAGCCTGTTTGATCAGGCAATCGCCACATTTGACGACGATGGTGGTGCTTACAATCAGGCCGATGCCGCTGGATTCATCAAACTCAATGCCTTGCGCATGCGAATTGAAGGCAAGCTCGGGCGCCATCAATAACCCTGTTGTATCCCCTGCCAGGTGCTCTGCATCCTGGCAGGCCAAAGCGTCACAAAGCACTCAGACTCGAGTGAAGAACCAAACTTTGAATGCACGGCAAACAATACACCTAACACAGGCTAAAGAAACAGAAACGAACTTTCCAGATACCTCGAGCTGCACCCAGATGTGGCTAATGCAGGCATGGATCCTGCTTATCACTATTTGAATCACGGCTATCAGGAAGGTCGCCGGTACAAATAGCCGAACCTATTTCACTCAAAGTCGAGTGGTCCACGCCTTCGTCAAGATGCGCAACTTGCGCCAAATTCGCAATGCCCGGCCATTGCGCAGCCCTTCAAGCGTTCCAGACGCTTGAAGGGCTGTGCGTTCTTCAATCAAACGCTGAATCACCGCTTCGCAATTGGTGTAGCCCCGTAAGTTCCAATCCCAATAGACTGGGTATCGCAACAGGACCCCAGCCACTAGCTCGTCTATTGTCAGTTGCCTGTTTCGTCTAGAAAAGGCCGGCCCATCGATACAGCGGTCTTCAGTCAACCCCCAGCCCGCATAAAACGGTTGACCATAAGTAACCACTCGTTTGCCACGCAATAACGCATCAAAACCGGTTAATGACGTCATGGTGTGAATCTCATCGCAGCCCGCAATGCAGTCAATCACAGAAGCGCGAGTCTCTACATGATCAACCAAATTCTTAAGGTTGATAGAGTGCAACTTTCCCAACCGATTACCACTGACCACATCTGGGTGAGGTTTGTAAACAATCAACGCATCAGGGTTTGATGCCCTAACCGCCTTAATCAGGTCCAAATTGGTTCGCACATCAATGCAGCCGTAGCGGATTGAAGCATCATCTTCGACCTGACCAGGTACCAAAATGACGCATTGATTACTTTTTAAGGCACTTGAGTATTGCTCTGCTCGTTGACCATCTCTTTGCCAATCAACACCGCTAGTAACTTCTAGGTTGTATTTGGTTAAGCCATGCTCAACGATCAGGCGTCGAACATTCGCAGCACGCGAAAGCTCTTCTTCAGAGAAGGCGGTGTTTTGAAGGAGATATTCAAGGTCAGAGGGTTTTCTGGCATCAAAATACAGACCTCGGGTGTCAAACACCAGTGACTGCGGCTTGATCATGTCAGACCCCAAGCCTACTGACCTTAAAAATCCGTCCTCTACGTGCAACACTCGCAAACCCCGATGAGAAAGATCGGCGCTTTCCAATTCGTTTTCATCCTGCTGCTTTAGCCGAGCCATCGGCTCGCCTAAAGCAGCAGGCATATCGGCGCCCCAAACCAACACGGTGTCACCACTGGCTGGTGAGTGCGAGTCTAATGCCGTGGCACTATCCACAAAAATCAATTGCTCTGGCTTTAAAGCCAACATGGCTTTTAGGTTGTAGGCCTTCCAACGTTGGAATCCGTAAACAAACACCCTACCCGTCAGATTCTGACCGTGAAGAAATTTGCCCATGGCTTTCTGATTAACCAACCAGTCAATGGCATGGTGAATCGACCCCCGGTCATACGTTAACGGGTCCAGGTAAGTCGTGTAGGCCACATAGGCAGCAGCAAATAGCTCTTTGATAGATCGTTTTCGGTTGAGGTTACGGTTGCGATTGTCGTTACGGCGCACACAGACCTGCCGGTCATCTGTTACCCCCCAACCCGAATACCACGGCACCCCAAAACACGTCACCGGTTTGCCATGCATCAGCGCCTCAAAACCCATGGTGGAGCTCACGACATACACATGGTCCATGGCATGAATGAGGCTCGCAGGCTCAATAGCCTCTCGTAGAGGAACGACACGAGAGTAATCAAAACCATGAGTAGACTGAGCACCTTTCTCCAGCATTGAGCTTAAGTACCCGCTTTTGCGACCTGAGGTGACTTCGGGGTGTGTTTTAACAAACACCGTGGCATTCGGATGCTCACCAACAGCGGCCTTAAGCATGGCTTTGAACGTGTCGTCATCAGCGCCACCACACACCACGCTCATATCACCCACCGTTTGATCAACCACAAGGATGCGTTTGCCCACCCCCGCAGATGAATCATCCTGAGCTTCACTCAAAATTTCACTGGGTTCGAACTTGGCCACGTCAATGGGTGGGGCGTGGTTATATTTGCTTAAACCCTCAGAAACAATCCGCTCGAAAGCCACATCCAAATCTGATTCAAGAACTGAAGAACCGTTTTTGGCAATAGTCTCCAGCAAATCGATATCTGAGCACAACATCGTTTCCAAATCACTGGCGCTTCGACTATCGTAATAAATCCCACAATTGTCGCGTACCAGCGCTATCGGCGGATATTGCTCCCCCGTGCCATAGGATCGAAGAAACCCGTCTTCTAAGGCCAGATATGGCAAGTCATGTTTTTGTGCTAAGTTTAGAGATGACTCCGTGCCAGGGCGCCTCCCCCAGCCAATGAGAGTGACTTGGACTGAGTTTTTAATCCAGTTAGAAAACGACGGGTTT
>CBFHKV010000032.1:0-12040 GCA_965656505.1 Burkholderiaceae bacterium
GCACAGCGCGGGTACGCGATACGAACTGAGATGCTGCGCCATGAACGTGTACCTCATCGACTTGGATTGTTGACAAAGTACACGTGCGCCTTTTTTACGATTTCGTTGACCTCGCGCAGATGAGCATTCTCTTTTTCAAGGTCTTTGATGCGCTATTGATCAGCAGTTAAGGACCGTGAGGCACCTTGAACGCCCTGCTACCGAGCCTTTTTCAACCTACCCGATAATGTTGAGTGGCCGATCCCAAAGTCAGCAGCCAATTTAGCTGTACCGATTTCAGGATGAGCAAGGGCGTAATCAATGCATTCCTTTTTCTTCTGGGGACTGATAGCTTTTGTCATTTTCATTTCCTAAAGTAAAAGCATACTTTAGAGACAGAATTTGTCCACTTTTTTTGAATAGGTCCATATCCGAGAAATCTGCTTGCGCAGAAGTGGTATGGATTATGGCCCCCTCCTCTTGTGTATCAGTTGACTGCACACGAATGGGAACCTTCCGATAAAATAATAATGCTGGGCGTGTTAGATCTTGGCTCACACAACATTGAAACACCGGGACAATTCAGCGCGTATTCGCGCAGGACTGAAATTCGTCGCGGCCGAGAATTTGATACTGGCACCTGAATGCGGCATAAAATAATTGCCATGCGAGGTCGCTTTCAGCTAGCTTTGTGCCCTCGCTGAGGGCTCAAAAATCGTCCTTCATATGTTGGGCCGATGTGACTAAGTTGTTAACAGCTCAGGATGCATTGTGTGCCAAGGGGTTGCTTGTTCAAAGGCAGCCCCGGCACGCAGCAAGGTCACTTCATCAAAGTTTTTCCCAATCAGCTGCAATGACAAGGGTAGACCTGCCTGCGAGAGGCCGTTCATGACCGCAAGCGCAGGGTGACCCGTTAAATTAAAAGGCACGCGCGCCTGTCTCGTGTAGGTCCTCACAACTTCTGATACATCATCAATTCGGCATGCCGCTTCGAAAGAATTTGCGGCAAGCAACAAATCAACCTCGCCAAAAGCCTGATTCACCTTATCGATGAGCTCACCTCGACACTGCATCGCTTGCACGTAGTCACCACCCCCGAGAAATGCACCACACAGCAGCTTGCGCCTGGACATTTGTGCATAATCCTCAGGGCGCTCTCGAAGATCTTGCGCATGAACAGCCCAACCCTCGGCCATCATAATGACTTTTTGGGCTGCCCCAAACGCCTGCAAACTCGGTAAGTGAATATCACGCACCTCTGCGCCTAGGGAACGAAATACCTCGCAGGCTTGCTCAAGCGCGAGTGTCACTTCCGGATCGGCAATGTCGTCTTGTTCATGAAAATGGCGAACGAAACCAATTCGCAATCCTTTGACGCCAAGCTTAAGGTCCCGCGTGTAGGAATGGGGTCGTGGATGCGTGATTGACGACGAAGTACGCGCCATGACATCGAGAAGCAGTGCGACATCCTCGACTGTCCGTGCCATCGGACCCACATGATCCAGCGACATGGCCAACGGATATACGCCGCGCCTCGACACCAGGTCATACGTCGGTTTAAGTCCAGCCAAACCGCAAGCCGCTGCGGGATGACGGATAGAACCACCCGTATCGGTACCGAGCGCTAGCGGCAGAAATCCCGCCGCCAATGCTGTCCCCGAGCCCGAAGAGGACCCCCCGGGATGATGGTTGATATTCCAAGGGTTACGGGCAGGCGGAAACGGCAAATCAAAGGAAGGTCCGCCAATGGCGAACTCATGCAATGAAAGCTTGCCAAACATAATGGCGCCTGCAGCACGCAATGCCGATACCACTGAGGCATCCTCGCGGGCGATGTGGGCACGCATCACGATTGAATGGCAAGAGGTGGTTTGACCTGCCATGTCAATGATGTCCTTGATTCCAACAGGCACACCGTGCAAGGCGCCTAGACTTCGACCGGCACGCCACGCTTTCTCAGCGTGCATCGCCTGGTCAAGCGCATCCTTACGATCAAAGTGAATAAAGGCATGGTATTGAGGATCATTCGCTTGAATTCGCTCAAGCAACGCCTCTGTTAGCGCCACGGGTGACAAGGTCCCGGCAGCATAACCACGACTAATTTGCGATACGGTCATCCAATGTTTCATGACTTCACCTGCATGACAGGCCAAACTTCAGCCGTGTTGTCCGAAGAGGTCTGAAAAGATGCGCGCACTTTTAGTGCCGTACGTGCCGCGGTCTGAAGATCGTCGGGAAATCGCTCAAGTGCACGCTCTAGGCCTGCCAGTCTGGCAAGTGTTTGAATATCGAGAAGTTCTTGTGTCACCTGGTCTTCTAGACTCGCCTTGGCATTTTGATTTTGATGAGGGACGTGAGTCTTGATGTTTTTAAAACTGTTTTGCTCAGACATCATTTTCTCCGACTTCATGACTATTTCAAGGTGAATTTCTTGCTACGAATAAATGCGCCAAAATCCGCGCGCTCTGGTTGCGAGTAATGTCTCGCCTTGTCTTCGGACCAACCGTTGAATGCCGCATCCGGATAGATTTTTGCGTAACGTTGGCGTCGCAAGGGAAACAGGGCATGACGTTTTTCATCGTAGAGATCGATTTGCTCTTTTAAGCCTGACTCGTTGAATTGATTGACGTGGACGGTGACGGCCGTTGGCAGGCGCGGCATGATGCGGCCAGGCTCAAGCGGATATCCCACACACAAACCTGCCACAGGAAAGACGGCATCTGGTAGGCCCAGGATAGCGCTGGTTTGCGCGGGATGATTCCGTACCGCACTAATCGGCACCGTGACAAGACCAACCGCTTCAGCCGCTCGAATAAATTGCGTCATCACGATACCCGCATCAACTGCCGCGTTCATAAAGTGATCCAAGTGATTATTGACGAAAGGTTTACCGCGCCACTCCCCAATTTGTCTGATACGACGATTGTTCCCACAAAACACCAGAAAAACAGGGGTGTCGTTGATCCACGGCATATCTGGAATGAGGTCCGCAATCGCCTTGACACTCGCTCGATCCTCCACATGCACGATATCGGCCTGTTGAAGATCGGATTTTGAAGGGGCGGACAAGGCACAAGCAAATAAGAGCGCAAGCAACTCAGCATCAAGCTCTTGTGTCTGCCACTTGCGATGCGAACTATGCTCGAGCATGCGTAGCAATTCTTCGCCGCCCGTCAGCCCTTCGGGCACATTGACACGCTCTCCAAATCGTTTTAACACCGCTTCGGCTATTTGTTGAGACAGCGTGACGGCGTGTTCAGACATGATAAGTATCCTGTTAGTTCTCTCAAAACGGCATTTGATCGAGGGCGGCATACGCGCCCCTTTTGGTAAGAAGTTCAGTATGATTACCCTGTTCGACCACTTTACTGTGATCCATCACCACAATCTTGTCAGCATTTTGAACCGTCGACAAGCAATGGGCAATGACTAAGGTGGTGAAGTGGTGTCGATCTTTAGTGTGCCGCTGTTATGTCTCAATGGTCAGTCGCGGGTCTTCTGTCCCATGGCACGGGACAAGATCATCCCCGAATCACTTGGCAAGATTAACCCCCACAGCCCAAGCACTGGTGTCCTGGTGTCAGCCATCATTGTGACCCCATTGGCGGCGGTCATACCTAGCCACAGGCTCTGGAGCATGGTCAGTCTTGGGACGTTGGTGACATTTATTGCCGTGGCCATCGCGTTGATTGTTTTGCGCTGTCGTTTCAAACGGCAGCCAACGGGCTATCGCACACCTTTTTATCCCCTGGTGCCAATTCTCAGCATCCCTAGCTGCGTGTATTTGCTGGTTAATTTGAGTGCCACGGTTTGCCCGTTGTTTGCTGTGTGGCTATTGTTTGTGGGCGTTTGCTAAGGGCCCGGACTTTACCGTCTCGTCAGCGGCGATTGCAAGAAACTCGGCAGTCATTGAAGAGGGCATCGGAGCGAGCCTAGATGCTTCCAGCCGTTTTAACCTCGTTTACTCGAACACCCTTGCCAACCAATCGAACAGCCAGATGCTACAGGCCAGCCTGTAGTGGTGGTTCTAGGTGGGATAGTGCCCTCGGGTGTTAACGGGGTTTGCACTTGTGCTGAGTCAATTACAATAACGTGTTTTTGATAAATCATGAAATAGTCAAACAGCACGCGAATTGAGTCTTTAACGGCATGGTGGTGCTTTGGCTATTTCTGTAGATTACCCGCTATGCTGAGTCAACTTCTGCGACGTAAAGCCCTACCCTCGCTTGACAACAAATATGCCGCTGGCGGATTGTTGCGAAATCTAACTTTATTTCAACTCACGCTCATGGGCGTGGGCAGTACGCTGGGCACCGGGATTTTCTTTGCATTGGCTGAAACCGTGCCGATCGCGGGACCTGCCGTAGTGCTATCGTTTGTGTTGGCTGCCGTGACTGCCGCATTGACAGCGCTTTGTTATGCCGAAGTCTCATCATCCCTGCCGGTGTCTGGGTCTTCTTATACCTTTGCCTACATGACGCTTGGCGAGGGTGCTGCTATGGTGGTGGCTGCCTGTTTGCTGCTCGAGTGGGGAATTGCGGGCGCTGCTGTGGCAGTGGGGTGGAGTAGCTACTTAAATGACTTGATCACCATCATTACTGGCCAGCAAATACCGATGGCTATTCGGACTTCACCGTTTCTGGACGGTCCTGATGGCTGGGTATTAAGCGGTAAGAGCTACATCAACTTGCCTGCGGTAGTCCTTGTGTGGATGTGCACGATTCTATTGTTACGCGGCTCACGTGAGTCGGCCATCGTCAACGCAATCCTGACCTTGTCAAAACTTGGTGTACTGGCTTTGTTTGTTCTGATGGCGCTCTTGGTTTTTCAGCAGCAAAACTTTGTACCTTTCATGCCATTTGGGGTTGAGGGTGTTGGGGCTGCTGCTGCCATTGTATTTTTTAGTTTTATTGGACTTGATGCGGTAGTCAATGCCAGCGAGGAAGCAATCAACCCACAGCGAAATATCCCCTTAGCCATCATCGCCGCCTTGCTAGTGGTCACAGCGGTGTATGTGCTGGTTGCAATCAGCAGTCTTGGCGTACAGCCAGCTGGTGATTTTTCGGGTCACAAAGGCAGTCTAACGATGATCTTGCAGCGCGCCACCGCTGAACCGTGGCTTGCTGGGGTGTTGGCCGCAGGTGCAGTGATGTCGATTTTTAGCGTGACGCTGGTATGTCTTTATGGACAGTCAAGGATTTTTTTTGCGATGGCGCGCGACAAGATCATTCCTTCTGCCCTCGGCAAAATTAATCCACACAGTCACAGTCCGAGCACAGGTGTTTTAGTGTCAGCCATCATCGTCACGCCGTTGGCGGCGGTGGTGCCAAGTCACATGCTGTGGAGCATGGTCAGTCTTGGGACGTTAGTGACATTTATTGCGGTGGCCATTGCGCTGATTGTCTTGCGCAGTCGTTTTAAACGGCAGCCAACTGGCTATCGCACCCCGTTTTATCCGCTTATCCCGGTGCTGAGCATAGCGAGCTGCTTTTACTTGGTCTTTAACTTGAGCGCTACGGTGTATCAGCTATTTGCCGTATGGCTTTTGTTTACTGCGATTTTCTATTTTCTTTACAGTCGCAAGCGCGCGCAACCATAACGCCACTTAATTTGAACTGCTGTTTGAGTGTACGGGTAATCCCTTAGAAGCTAAGGTTAAGCTATTTGCGCTAAATAGGTATTATTCACCGGAGATTTTCTTTGAAAACAGCTTCTGTCTGTTTTTAAGTCGCAGAAAACTGGTCAAATAAACCGGTGTTATTTTTACCGCTAGGCGCATGTCTTGGCGTTTCTGTGTGGTTAAGCCTTGACAAGTTATGTCTGCCAGTGATGTTTTTTAAACGGAAAGCCTACTTCATCCTCCCTTTAATTGCGGTTGCCACAGTTGCAGATGCGCAGATAACATCATCGGATTTTTTAACACCGGAATATTACCGTAACTGGGGTCTGAAATACACGTTTGCAGTCGACGCTTGGGACCTAGGCTATACCGGTGCAGGCGTCAAATTAGGTATCGCAGATGTTCGCGCTCAGCTTAGTCATCCTGAGTTTGCTGGGAGGACCTATTGGCCAGATCCAGTGCCGCCGTTTCCAGCGCCTGGGTATCCCGAATTTCCAGATCATGGCACGCACGTGATGGGAGTTGCAGCGGCTGCACGCAATAACGTGGGCATGGTCGGTGTGGCGTTTGATGCGTCACTTGCAAGTGTTGTTTCTATTAGCAGGCCAGGCTATCCCCAGTCGAACGATTGGGCTCAAGAACTGGTAGATGCCGATGTTTCGGTCATGAATGGCAGTTTTGGGCCACGTGCGGCGCCCGAACCGGTTTATTCTGATAAAAGTCCAAATCCAAACTATGAGGTAGTCGAGTTCCAGTTTTACTTCGGGGACAAAATTCTGGAGTACGTTGAAAGTGTTCAAACACTGGCAGACAATGACGTTGTGATGGTGTTTTCTGCGGGTAATAACCGAATCAAGCAACCGAATGCTTCAGTCGTTCCGGCGGGTTACGGCATGGTCCCTTTGCTGACTCCGACAAACACAGCACTTGGTTACACCAACAATCCCACTGATGCGATTTATCGTGTCTACTCGACTGATGCCGACGATCAAAACCCCAACACCTGGGCAGCAAGTCAATTGCCGTTTGACGAGGTCAAGGATTTTGACTTTTCGGGTCTTGCTGGCAGCTTAATTGCGGTGACTGCAGTCGATGTTAACGAACGCACGGGTGTTGTGACTCTTGCCGATTTTAGTAACGAGTGCGGCTTGGCAGCCAACTGGTGCGTTTCAGCACCGGGGGTTGAAATCTACTCAACAGTGCCAATGAACACCTATGCTTCCGCAGGATGGTCAGGCACATCGATGGCTGCTCCCTTCGTAGCGGGTTCGGCAGCTGTCTTACAACAAGCTTTTCCATACATGACTGCTCGCCAAATCATTGAGGTGCTGCTGACAAACGCCTCTGAAATTGGCAACTCGGATGCTGAATCTATTCGTCAGTTTGGCCACGGCTTGATCAACATTGGTCTTGCCGTGCGCGGCCCCATCCAATTTGGCCATCCTTCTTTGGTCGATGGTCAAGCGCCGATATTTGCTCAAATCTTCGCTGTTGACACACAGAGTTACGACTCGGTATGGAGCAACGACATCTCAGGCACTGGCGGGTTTAGCAAAGCCGGTGCGGGGATGTTGACACTGACGGGCACCAACACCTACACGGGGGACACAACGATTACGGGCGGGGTACTTCGGGTCAATGGCTCGATTGCAAGCTCAGATCTGACGGTGACCTCAGGAGGGACCTTGCAGGGGATTGGCACAGCGGGTAACACTGTGATGGCAGGTGTGCTCTCACCTGGTAATTCGGTCGGAACATTGACGGTTGATGGTGACTTGTCTCTTGCATCTGGTTCAACCTACTTGTATGAGATCGATGCTGATCAGAACGGTGACCTGGTGGTGGTCATGGGCACGGCAACGATTGATGCGGGGGCCGTCTTTGAGCTGTCGGCAGAAGACGGGGTGTATCTGGATAGACTCTACCCAATGCTTCAGGCTGGGACACTGACTGGTACATTTGACAACCTGCACACCAACTACACGTTTATTGATCTGGACTTTATCAGTGCCGGTGGTGAGCTCGGGGTGGTGGCTGAGCGCAACCAGGCGCCGATGGCCACCTTTGCGCAGACCAATAACCAGCGAGCAGTGGCCCATACGATTGATGGCCAGACCTCGGGGGCAGAGCCCTATAACGATGTGCTCTTAAACGACAGTCCGAGTCAATTGCCCGGGTGGTATCAGGACTGGTCAGGCGAGATCTACAGTGCCAACCAGGCGGCGCTGATCTACAACAGCCGACTGTTGGCGCAAGTGGTGAACTGGCGACTGCAGGACAGCTGGCTCGATGCCGCGCAGTCGACTCGATTGCAGCAAGTGGGCCAGACCAATAACTCCACCAACACGGACAACACGGTCTGGGCGCAAGCCTATGGCAACTGGGACAAGTTCAGTGCGGATACCAATGCACAGAAGGCTACTGACAACAGTGTTGGATTCATTCTAGGTATTGATCACAAACTCTCACCGAACTTAAGGCTCGGTGGCGGTTTCTCAGCGAGCATGACCAACACCACGGTGGCGGCCAGTGAAGCTGATACCAGTGGGTATCACGTGATGCTGTACGGTACATACAGTCAAGACAAGGTCCGGCTAAACGCAGGCGCAGTGCAGTCGTGGTACACGGCGAACGTAAACCGCACCTTGCCGTTCGATGATCTGGGCAATGCCAATGGCACGGTGGCCTCAAGGTCCACGCAGCTATTTGCAGACTTAAGCAGCCCGATCACGATCAACAAACAAGAAGACCACCACACCACCGTCTCACCATTTGGCCAGGTCAACCAAATCTGGCTAAATACCTCGAACTTTGGGGAGACGGGGGCCGAGGCTGGTCTCAAGGGGCAAGCTACTAACGCGAGCACGGGGTTTGGTACGTTGGGTGCGAGGTTGAGTCACCAGTGGCAAGCCGAACAAACCAACTGGCAGGCAAGCCTGTCGATGGGCTGGCAACGCGCCTGGGGTGATTTGTCGCCGACGACCACACTGGCGTTTGCTACGGGCCCGGACTTTACCGTCTCGTCAGCGGCGATTGCAAGAAACTCGGCAGTCATTGAAGTGGGTATCGGAGCGAGCCTAGATGCTTCCAGCCGTTTTAACCTCGTGTACTCGACCACCCTAGCCAACCAATCGAACAGCCAGATGCTACAGGCCAGCCTGCAGTGGTGGTTCTAGGTGGGAGTAATCGCTGGTGTTGGTGGGCCTCTGGCTTGAGAGTTTCTTAAGCACGAAGCGCCAATTCAATTTCTGGTTTGCGTGTCAGCTTCTTGACGCGTTGCGGATTGTAAAAACGCAAATTCAGTCGTTTCGCCACCAAAGTATCTGTTATCAATGCTGCCTTGACGCAGCTAACTCAGACAAGCCACGATTAAGATAAGATCATTTTTTTGTCACCCGTACTAACAATTATTTTCTATCAACAATGTACTGGTACCCTGATTTTTTCTAATTTAAGATTAAAGATTGAGCCACCACGCAGGGTAACTAATATGCCGTCACTGACACACCCTTCAAATTGGCGTGCCGCTGATTTACAACGGGATCAAAGTTGGATATTGAGCATTGACGAACAAGCTCGTCTGGAAATGATTAAGACAATTACGGCTGTTGCAGACCCCGACAAGACTTTATTTGATTATAGGCGAGAAGACTTCATATGGCCACGGACCAAAGCGTTTCTGAGCGCCGCGCTGCAAGAGGTCAAACATCGCCGAGGTATTGCTTTAATCAAGGGCTTGCCTCGTTCAAAACTGACCGCACATCAGTTTAAGATTTTGACCTGGGGACTCGGCTTGCATGCTGGCGTGCCACGGCCACAGGGCAAGGAAACGCAATATATTTCAGCGGTCCGAGATGCCGGCGTGTCTTATCGCACAGGTACTGGAAGAGGCTATTCTTCGAATGCAAATCTTGATTTTCATACCGACTCGTCTGATATTGTTTTTCTGAGTTGTTTCAATAAAGCCGTCTCGGGTGGCAAAACAATCATCAGCAGTTCGATGGCTGGGCACGATGTCATGGTGCGCGAATATCCAGAACAGGCAAAATGGTTGTATGAGCCGATTGCGTTTAGTCGTCAAGGCGAGCAATCACCCGACGAAGGCCCTTTTGTGATGCAGCCTGTTTTTTCAGTGCAAAACGACAAGTGGTTTGGGCGTTGGAACTGGAATCGTGTGCGAAGTGCACAGAAAATTGAAGGGGCTCCGCAACTGAGCGCTGAACACTATGCCGCGCTTGAGCAGTTTGATCGAGTGATGCGTCGTCCTGACATTGCGTTTGAGATGTGGTTGGAGCCAGGTGACTTACAAATCATTAATAGCCACGTGACTCTGCATTCGCGAACAGAATTCACAGATCACAAAGACCCTGATCAAAAAAGATTACTGTACCGGCTTTGGATTGCCCCGCCAGATAGCGAGCCGTTACCAGCGTGTTGGGAAGACCTATACCGTCGCTGCGAACCAGGAACAGTCAGGGGAGGTATTCGCGGGTTCAAACATGATGCGCAGTGCGCTGCATTTGAAGCGCGTCAGGCTAGAGATTGTGGCATGCAAAAAATCAAGATACCAGATTCCAATACCAAGCAGATCGATTTATAACCGCAGGATGGTTGGATGCTCGATTGGTCGTTTTGGTATGGACACCTGCCGGCGAGGCCCGTCGCATCATTCGTATGAGGAAAGGAAATGACCGCGAAAAAGCGCTCTACGCCCGCCACTCGGAAATATCCTGACGACGCACCAGAACTAACAGAAGACTTTTTCAAGAATGCCGACTTTTACGACGGCACCTCAAAGTACTGCCTGAGCAGCTCAATCGTCTGCAGCTTAGAAGCAGGCTCAATGATGCGCATAAGCGCCAAGTCACGGTAAAGAACCAGCAACTCGCCTAAACCGCATAAATCAGCACAAGCCAACAACGCGCGGCGAGCATACTTGTGTGTGATGTCCACCAAGCGCAGCTTCGACAAATCGACCAACTGGCTTTGTGGCTCGGAAGCAGTAAACAAACTTGGTTGCACATCGTGTGACTGGATGTAATGCTCAGCCTCAGACAGCAAAAACGCTAACGCATCCTCATCGCGGGCACTGCCGATATGCTTGACCACCAAGCGACGCTTGACCTCGTAGCGCGCCACCTGAACAGCATTGGCGCCAGAGGCAGTTTGTGTCTTGCGGGTTCGGAGATCGCGTCGTATGACGCGTAGATAGCATTAGTGCGTTTTATCTCGCACCAAAAAATATAAGTTGATGGAATATCACGACCAATTCTGCAGACTCAAAAATCCTTGTGGGAGTTAGCAGAAGTCAGGCGCACTTAACTGCAAGTTACATTATTCTGACATTTCGAGTCATAATCTATCACAAAGCCGGCAATTTCAAAGTCTGTCATTTACACAAAGAATCTATAAACGCATATGTCAATCAATATCGGATTTTTATTATTCCCAAATCTCACACAGCTCGATTTGACGGGTCCCGCTCAAGTTTTAAGTAGAATCCCGGGGGCTAAGGTCCATTTGATATGGAAATCAAACGATCCCGTTTTAACGGATGTTGGTTTTACGATAAACCCTACAACAACGTTCGCTGACTGCCCTCAGCTAGACGTGCTGTGTGTCCCTGGCGGCTCTGGTATTAACGAACAATTGATCGATCAAGAAACGCTAAATTTCCTGGTTCATCAAAGTGAACATGCAAAATACATTACGTCAGTGTGTAATGGATCTCTAATCCTTGCTGCTGCAGGTTTGCTGCGCGGCTACAAGAGTGCCTGCCATTGGATGTGGAGCAGCTATCTTGAAAAATTTGGTGTGCAAGCGGTTAATGAACGCGTCGTCAGAGATCGTAATCATTTATCCGGCGGGGGGGTCACGGCTGGAATTGATTTTGCATTGACACTCGCTGCAGAAATTGCCGGAGAAGATGTCGCGAAAAGAATTCAACTGGCTCTTGAATATGATCCGCAACCTCCCTTTAATTGTGGCACGCCCGCAAAAGCTGGAACTGAGATTGTCGATAAGGTCCTTCTTTTACAAGCGGAACGTATCAACAGGATTGAACACAACATTGATATTGCTGCGAAGAACAATGCTACGCGACCATACAGTAAAAGTCTAAAAGATCTTGATGCCTGATCAAACTAACGATTGGCCGATTTGCATCGCCGACGAAAACGCCTGTCCACCCAGGGATATTGATGGACACTACGTATTTAAAGAATTTGTTGAAACAATACAAATCCAAAATACGAACAACAAGAGATGTATCGTCGGTTCGGCGGACCGTCTGATGATCACGTTTCGTGAGCTTACGGGATAACCTATAGAATTTGAAAAGCCACCAAGACGTTAATTGGCCCATTTATTTGAAGTTTTTTGGCTCCCCAAACTGGGCTCGAACCAGTGACCTACGGATTAACAGAAAAGTCGGTCGTTTAA
>CBFHKV010000033.1:0-9613 GCA_965656505.1 Burkholderiaceae bacterium
AATATGCGCCTCTCGGGGCGCTTTTTATTTTTGTATGCCATTCAGTATGCCATTTGTCGGGCGGTAGGGATCAGGGTTTTGACGACCTTGGGCGGCGGATCGATTGCACGCCCCCCGCATTAGCGAAGGTCCGCCGGGGTACCCGGGTGCCTGGACCACCCCCCAGCCCCTGGTAGGGCTATAGCTACGTGGCTCTTGTAAAACGCCTCATGTTTTGAGAAACATACACACCTTGCTTGCGCGGGCCACTAGCAGCGGCGGCAAGAGCTTTGATGCTAAATGATTGCTTCAAACATTTTGGTCAGATACGCGGCGCCCCCGTCATCCATAAACAGCACGTTACGTGCTTCTAATTCTGCTTTTTTCTTCGGGTCACCGACGTTTAGCAAATCGCTGAACTTTGTAGGTGAGAGAATGAAGGCATTCAAAATTAATGGCGGCTCACCGTCTTTTGCCTGAGCCGCCAACTGTGCTTCAAATGTCTTTACTTCCCTGTACAACCCCAGTATATGGCTGGTGATGAGTGGCGTTGGGAAGTCTACGCCACCTCAAATGGCACTCACTGGTCTATTAAAGCCCGACAGATTGATGAGAACATGGGAGAGGTCTTCCGGGTGCGCGGCGCATACCGATTGAAATCTGCACAAGGTGTTGTGGCCGGCCTTGAGCGGATATTTAGTAATGACCTGCTTGGTGACGTAGGAATTGTCTGGGACTTTATCGTGTGGGCATTCATGCAAGTAAACCCCACGATGGCTTTTGCAATAGAAGACGAGCTTGAACGCGCAGATCTAAGGGAATCGACTCAATTGAATCTGAAAAAACACCCGATAGCCGACGCCTAGACTTAATGAACCAATGGACTTAGTCAATCAAACCCCGTTCCTAATGGTTTGAGGTAGTGACTAAGTTGAACGTTACTGTCGTCTAAGTTCATTGCACTCAGCGACAGTACTTTTACCGTTCGCCGCAACTGTGTGCGTATAGCAGCTGTCCATCAGATTGTCGTTCACCATGTCGAAGGCGCGTGTGCCATCGGAATCGGAAATAACACCGCTTTTCATGTTTGCTCGAAAAGCGCCGACGAAGTTGTCCTTGAAACCATTTTTTGAGAATCGATATCCAGAAAAATTACGACCCTGTTGTTTGTCTATGATGAAGGTAAATTCGGTGTTAGCAAATCGAATCTCGTTAACTTCGGTTGTGTTGTGATGGGGATTAGGCCCAATCACTGCCACACTTGCCACGCCTACCCATTTGCCAACCATATCAGTTGCATAAGCAGGCATTGCAACCCAAAGTGCTGATATCGCAATCAACTTAGTTACTATCGTCCTTAATGTACACATAAAAATCTCACCAGTTTTGAAGGATCGCGCTTGAGAAACTCGAGTGGTTGGCCTAGCACTGAGCGAGTATCACTCGGGTAGTAATGGTTTATAAATGTGCAGCGTATGTTCGAATACGTTGTCTTTGCGTTTCTTCGTTGTGACTGTTCCAAAGGCACCGAGATATTTACCGGTACCGCCTATGATGCCCAAATCAAGGGCATGCCACTCAGTGCTTTGTTTACCCCACTTCACTTCCTCAGCGTAGCCGGAAACACCCTCAGTGATAATCTGGTGGTCATTTACGACAAAGATCAGCTCTCGGTGTCGAACCTCATGATGACCGGCATCGTCGGTTACGTCGATCGATATGGTCGAACCGTAGAGGATACCTACGTATTCACTTTGAAGATCGTACAAAGCCCCTTCAAAATACAAGGCATGACCAACTTCACCGTCTGGGATATTGGTGTGATGTTCGAGCACTACTGTACGTTGCTCGAGTATCAACGTCTCTTTTACAAAGCTCGCCTGAACAACTTCGTTTGCTTGAGCCGTCAAGATACCTGTAAAGATAAACAGTGCTGCACATAGAGTTCTTAAGCTCATCACTTACCTTTTTTTTGGGTGCGAATTTATTTTTCAAGGCTGCATGAATTTATCTACAAGTAATTACATTACCTCATATTTGAGCTGAGCAGTTAATTTAACTATTGACCACAAAGATTAACCAGCCAGAAATCAATGGTTAGAACAATCCTAGCATATCGTGTCCGTTTGGCTGACGCATAACGACTGATCTGTTTGGCGGCCCCATATGAAGTAACACGCCTTCTGACTACTTGGCGTATCGTGGTGTAAGCTGGTCTCGGCTTTCTGTAATGACTCCCTAACCTTTTAAATACTAGAGATTTCCATGAAACCTCCTCTCGATCACCACCGGGGTCACGTGGCGTTGGGCATTGCCGGCTTTGGCACTTACGCACCGAAGCGACGCGTATCAGCGCAGACGCTGGCTGAGCAAGCGAATATTCCTGTAGAGCGGCTCACCCAGGGCATTGGTTTTGAACATATTCATGTCGCGGATGACACAGAACACCCCTTGTCCATGGGACTCAGCGCAGCCAAAGAGGCCATTGATGATGCCGGCCTCACCGGTTCAGAAATTGATCTGGTGATTTTTGTGTCAGCAGGCGATTATGACTACCGCTTTTGGTGTCCATCAAGCGCTATCGTGCGTGATCTTGGCTGTCACCATGCCTATTCCTTTGAAGTTCGAAATGGATGCGCCGGTGGGAATCTGGCGTGCAATATCGTCGGTGGGTTGATGGATCGCGACGCGTCGATCAAAACCGCGCTTGTGATTTGTGCTGATACCTTAAGCCGCGTGGTCTCAACACAAATTCCCGAGTGCCACCCTTTGCTTTATTTCGGCGACGGTGCCGCTGCGGTGGTCCTTAAAAAAAATCACCCGCGTTTTCAGTTTCTTAGTTTTGCTGAACACACCGATGGCCAGCTCGCGGATCTGCTGAGGATCGAAGCCGGCGGCACCCGATTGCCGATTACGCCAGGCTTCAATCAATGGGAGAAAAACTATTCGCGTGTTGATGCGGAAAAGTTTGCCGAGTTGGTGAACAAGGTCTATTTGAAAGAATATGTATCGGTGATTAAATTGGCCGCCAAACGCTCAGGGCATCCCTTGTCAGACATGCAATACATCGTCATGAATCAAATCAAAAAGTCGTTGCGCGACGGGATCATGGCCAGTATCGAAATGCCCACAGATCATACGTTTGTATCACTTTCTGAATTTGGTCATATCGGTCCTGCTGATGCTTTTTTTTCAATGGCACTGGCCCATCGACGAGGACTGCTCAAACAAGGCGATCTCGCCATTATTGCAACCAGTGGCTTGGGCTTCTCGTGGGCTGCATCCATTATTCGCTGCTAAGATTTTAGGGTCAACGTCTCACCAACTTGCAGCCAGACTTGATTTCAAGGGCGTTAAGCGTTCGCCAACTTTAAAAAGCACATCCACTTCGTTGCCGCTGCTGACACGCCAAAAGCAGAGGTCTGGGAGGTGGCTAATCGATCTCACTCGTATCAGCGCGCAAGGCTGAACCTATCATTGCGAGCATATGGTTTTGTGTTTCATTCTCAACGTCTTTGGACAGCACCAGGTGTTGCATGACGTTAGCGTGTTTGATGCTTGCCAAACCATGCAAGGCTGACCATATAAAGAGTGCTTGTAAATCAGAGCGTTTTTTTCAGATAATCCAGCATTTCGTTTCAAAAGATTTTGTCTCAATAAATCAAAAGCGTGTACAGCGTGGTTCACTAATTCTGGATGATCAGCAGGATCTGGCCAGGGTGTACCAAAAATTAATCGGTACTCTAAGGGCTTTTGGTCAGCGTAGTTCATATACGCGGACTCCATGGCACCAAGATCATCGGATGGTCCTGCCTTTGATGCCTGACCCAAGTGTTGTGCAAAATCCTCAAAGCAACGCCGCATGATTTTAGCGAGCAGATGGTCGCGACTCGCAAAATGCCTCAAGGTGAGCTTCTACACAAGAGAGTTACGTTCGTTTCGGTGCTTTTGGTGCTTTCGGTGCTTTCGGCAATCGGTTGCGATCGTTGGCGAACAAAATATCCAACTAATTTACGAATCTTCATCTAGGTACGGACACACGGTGGCGTGACCGTTAAAAAGTGGAGACCCGTGCGAAAAAGGCTTACTATCCAATTTCCGGTAAGGCTACCCACTCACTAAAAAACTGATCATGACACAAGCACAAATCTTCGGTCCAGGTAACTATCGTTTCGTTCCCGGCGTTTTTCAGTACTCGGCAGGCGTTGCAGCCGAGCCCGGGTTTCGGATCGAGCGCGTTCGGTTTATGAATGTTGTTCCGCTAGCCGAGGGCTTTCGTTTGATCGAAGAGACCCTTAAAGCGGCTGGTCGACCATTAACGGCCTTTTGTGCTTGTGAGTTGCGCTCGCCAAAGCCGTTCGATGAGGCCGGGTTTGAAGTGTTTAACAAGGCGTACGTCGGCACCCTAGAGCGTTGGGGGTTGTTTGATGGCACCAATAACCCGGTTGCACGAAGCAACGTTTGTCCGGTAAACGATCCACCCCAAGAGCCTGGCTTCTATGCTTTTTCTTATACGGTTCCAGACCCTTATGCAGCACCTTCTTTTGTGATTGCGGGTAGCGGCGAAGCACCGGAAGGCAAGGGCAATTACAAAGACCACATTGTTTCTCTCAAAGACCTATCGTCAGAAGGGTTGAGAAACAAAGCTCGCTGGGTCCTGGGTGAAATGGAAAACCGCATGCGTGCACTCGGTTTCGAGTGGTCAGACGTCACCGTGACTCAGCTTTATACCGTCCACGACATCTATGCGCTGATGTCTGAAGAGATTGATCGGCGTGGTGCGATGCGAAGCGGTTTGACGTGGCATTTGAACCGTCCGCCGGTTGTCGATCTCGAGTACGAAATGGATTGCCGTGGTGTTTATTCTGAGCGAGTACTCGCCGTTTAAGCGCAGCGTTTAAACAATCTCGAATGCTAACCACAAATCAGAACCGCAAACGAGCGATAAGACTTACGCAGGAACAAATAGTTCCTCTGGTTTGAGTTGCTGGGGGATGAGTCCCTGCTCAAACGACCAACGAATCTGGGTTTCGAGCACGTTACGGTTTGCTTCCAAGCCATATTGCCAGAAATCTTGACCCATCAGGGACTGTGTGGCTTCCATTTCCGCTGTCATCCAAGGCAGCATCACAGGTAGCGCCTGGTGCACGGCCAACTGAGCCATGGCGTGCTGTTTCGCTTGGTTGAATGCTTCAACCAATGCGCCAGCCAGTGTGGGATGAGCCGCCAGCACATCACGGCGAATACCCATGATGTGCATAATCGGAAATACATTTGTCCGCTGGAAGTAGCAATGTTCGACTGATCGCCATTGAGGAAAAAGTCGAACCATGTCAGGTCGACTGCCGAAGTGCTCGGGTGGTGAGTAGGCTATCAAGGCGTCCAACTCGCCTGCCTTCATCAGACTAGAGAGAGAACGTCCAACGACGGCCTGAATTGATACACCATTAGCGGGCCAATTTTTATTGTCGATCGTTTGTCTCTCGACGTGATCAATATCACCAATTAACCAATTGCTTGCCCCTGGTGACACACCATAGTCATCGGCAAGAATGCCGCGAACAACCAACGACAGTGTGTTGGAATATTCGCGGGTGCCGATGCGTTTGCCTTGCAAATCGGCCGGTGACTTGATGCCGGCGTCCGATCGGATATAGATGGCCGAATGTCGAAACGACTTAGAAGGAAAAATTGGTAGCCCCACGTAGGGACAAGTGCCACGGGCGCTAGAGATCAAGAAGTTACTGAATGATAGCTCCGTGACTTCAAATGGTGCGGCAGTGAAAGCTTGGGCAAAAACGTCTTCTAAATCACCCGTCATAAAATTTGTGTCAAAGCCTTCGACTTGGACGGAGCCATCCAGTAGCGCCGCCGTCCGATCGTAGGCACCGACCGCAATGGTGATTTGATTTGCCGAATGATCTAGAGAATGGTTGTTCAACGTTAAATCCAGAAACCTTTATCCACTTGTTTATATCACCATTTGAGGGCGAAACTCAAAAACTGATCAAGCGGATAAAGGTTGGCCGGGTCGTACTTTAATTTTTAATGTTGGAACATAGATCAGTACCGTTTAGATCCTACTGCTTGCTAATGATGTCAATATAAACCTGCGCTGGCTCTTCAAGTTCAAAGTGAGTAATGTACTTGCCATCCCGACCCTTCAAAAAAACTTGGGTCGTGTGATCCATCATGTAATAGTTATCAGCGTTATTGGCATCCCATTTGACGCGCTTGTCGTTTTCATACTTCTTAAAAATCCGCATCATTTCTTCTTTGGCAAACGGCATGGCGTGCATCGGCTTCTTGGCGTAAAAAATATGAAATGCGTTGTGGGCCATGCTCTCAATCTGCTCAGCTGAACCCGTCAAAATGGTTAGATTAGGCCATGTTTTTTGCCATTCAGCGATGTTTTCAACCGTATCACGCGCTGGATCAATTGAAACAAAAAGTACTTGCAGGTCTTTGTTTTTCGGTCCCAATTCATTCATGACCGCATCAAGCGTTATCCACGTTGGGGGACATTGCATCAAGCAACTGGTGTAGCCAAAATAAATCAGGGTTAGACGGTCTTTCAAAATATTTTGGTCAACGGTTTCGCCTTTGGCATTCACCAAAGTAAAGTCGCCGCCTGTCATCGAGGTTTTTTCGCTGGCATGAACGCCACCGGCCAATGTCAATGCGACCGATGCCAGTGCAATAGAAAAAAACGTTTTCATTGTTCTCATTTGATTTCCTTCTCCGTAAAACTGTTTTTAGGGCTTTGGGGTTTCGATTCGTTGCAGTGCTGCTGTCCCATACGTGTTGAAGCAAGACATCAGTAACGCTAGACAAACTATTGGCCAGTGCATGGCGTTTGGACGGCTTATGCTAGAGCGTCTCCGTTAGGCGAATGCTAACGTCAGTCAGTACGACTAAACTTGCAAATACTTGCAGATCGTGTGTGGTCACGTGTAGCGAAAATTTCAAAGGCTTTGATGCGCCGGCCAACCAAAGAAAGAGGGTGGGTAGGACGTGGCTAATGTATGGATACAAGGCTCGGCTAGAAAGAAGTGCGCGATCCGCTTTTACCTTCGTGAGTCAGTGTCCTGTCAGTGACACCGTCCATGTAAACTAAAAGAATAAGGCACACCCTCATCGCTTTTAGAGACAACATGAAAATCGTCAAAATCCTCGAGCAGCCCGTTCGGCTCAAGAGCAATATCTCGAATGCTTTGGTTAATTTTTCTACTCACACCGTTTCGGTTGTGGCGGTGGTTACCGATAAGGTCATCAATGGCAAGCCAGCCATCGGTTTGGCTTTTAACTCGATTGGTCGTTTTGATCAGAGTGGCATTTTGCGTCAACGGATGATTCCACGTTTGTTAAGCGCAAAGCCTGAGTCATTGATCAATCCAGAGACAGAAAGACTGTGTCCTTCTCGTGTATTGAAATGTGCCATGCAAAATGAAAAGCCCGGCGGTCATGGCGATCGAGCACATGCGGCCAGTGCCTTGGAAATAGCGATTTGGGATTTGAACGCAAAACTCGAGGATGAGCCCGCGGCGATCACTATCGCCCGCCACTTCGGCCGTAGTCTTGCAATACCCAAGATCTCCGTTTATGCGGCCGGCGGTTATTACTATGAGGGACAGCATGCCCAAGCCCTACAGAATGAGTTAAAGGGTTATCAAGATAGCGGCTTCACGATGTTCAAGATGAAAATCGCTGGCGCCCCTTTAGATCAGGATCTTCAGCGCATCGAATCAGCACTTGTTATTGCGGGCGCTGGCGAAAATCTAGCTGTCGATGCCAATGGTCGCTTTACCCTCGACCAAGCCATTGAGTACGGTCAAGCCATGGCGCCGTTTGGGCTGCGCTGGTACGAGGAGGCGGGTGATCCACTCGATTACGACCTTAATCGCCAGTTAGTCGAAGCTTATAAAGGGCCTCTGGCCACAGGTGAAAACTTATTCTCGCGCCAAGACGTCAAGAATCTGGTGATGTACGCGGGCATGAGACCCAACCAAGATATTTTCCAGATGGATCCGGGCTTAAGTTACGGGATCACCGAATACGCCTCCATGATCGCTGAGATGGAAAAAAATGGCTACGACCGCAAATTCGCTTATCCTCATGGCGGCCAACTCATGGGCTTTCACATTGTCGCTGGTTTAGGGTTGGGCGGTTGTGAGGTCTACCCCGGTGTCTTTCAGCCGATGGGCGGATTCCAGGACGGCGCTGTTATCGAGAACGGCATGGCAACGATTCCAGATACGCCAGGGTTCGGTTTTGAAAGAAAAGCCAATTTAGCCGTGCAATTTGCAGAACTCGGAAGCTGACGGTATGACGACAGGGTACTGTCTGAACAATAGACAGCATCCGTTGCGTTTGATTTGGCTTTAAGTCACGCGGGTAGACCCTCTTTTGAGAGGGACCACAGCACGTCAGCCAACACCTTAGTGCCCTTGGTGAGGTCTTCAGGGTGGGTGAATTCGGTTTCGTTGTGCGTGACGCCGCCCACACTGGGCACAAAAATCATCCCTGCGGGAAATCTGCTTTGAATGGGACCGGCATCGTGTCCCGCCGATGAGAGCATACGAACGTGCGGCATGTCCAAGGCAAGCGTTGCGGCTTCGATGTCATCTTGGAGTTGTGGATCAAACTCAATGGGATTGGCGGTATACAAGCGTTCGACGTGAACGCCACAAGGGCCGGCATGTCGTTGACACGTTTCTGGGACTAACTGGCTTATCTGCTCAAGATAATTTTGATCCGGGTGCCGTAAATCAACGCTAAAAACAACCTGCTGGGGCACCACCGAAGGCGCATTGGGCTCAACGATCAGTCGACCGACGGTGAATCGGGTGATGTCGTCGGGATCGACAAAGGCCCCAGAGAGCGCTGTGATCATCCCTGCCGCGGCGAGCAATGCGTCCTTTCGGGTTTTGTGGGGGGCAGTGCCGGAGTGGGCTGCCTCACCGCTCACCGTGACCCTGAAAGTGTGTTTGCCTTGAATGCCGGTGACGATGCCAATCGCTAAGCCGTCTTTTTCTAAAACAGGTCCTTGCTCGATATGCGTCTCCACGTAGCGGTGAAAAGGCAATCCAAGCGGTCGCTCATCGACGGCTTCAAACAAGGGGTCGAGTGCTTGCAATGCCTCCTTCACCGACACCCCGTCGACATCCACGAGATCGAGCGCGGCGTCTAGGCTGCGCAAACCAGCGTGCACGCCTGAGCCCATCATGCTTGGTGCAAAACGTGAGCCTTCTTCGTTAACCCACGCAACGACTTCAACTGGCCGAGCCACCACGCCACCAGATGCCACAATCGCCTCCACGGCTTCTAAGGCAGCGAGTACGCCATAAATACCGTCAAACTTGCCGCCTGTGGGTTGGGTGTCAATGTGAGAGCCAGAAACGACAGGCGGCAAATCCGGCTGCGTCCCTTCGAGTCGTAGGAACAGATTGCCGATGGCATCACGCGTGACCGTCAGCCCGAGATCGGTCGCCCATTGCACTAGTTGCAATTGTGCTTGGCCATCCTCAGGCGAGAGGGCTGCGCGATTGACGCCTCCACCATGCGTGGCGCCGATCTTGGCCATGTCGGCCAAGCGTTTATTTAATCGGTCATGGCTCACAAACTGGGAAGGACG
>CBFHKV010000034.1:0-5966 GCA_965656505.1 Burkholderiaceae bacterium
ATAGGCCTGAATTTTTTGGCGCAGTCAGACCGTGAACAACAAAACTCGATTGACTGATTTAGAGTGATGTGGAATTTGGTGGCCCCCCGGAGAGTCGAACTCCGCACCAACGGATTATGAGTCCGCTGCTCTAACCAAGCATGAGCTAGAGGGCCTCTGAATAAAGAACGATAGTTTAACCGACATTCAGAACGGCGCCGAGTGCCGCTTTGGTTCCTGCCACTTTATTCCTGGGCTTTCGCCCGGTGAATACGACACGCAACCTGCCAGACACCAATGACGACGGGCGAGATCGCCACGCCTGCAATAATCCCTGGTGAAACCGGCAATACACCGACAGACTTACCTGCTTTGGCCAAGTAATAAATCAGAAAAATTGGGTAATACGAGATGGCTGCAATCGATAGGCCTTCGACGGTTTGCTGCAGTTTGAGTTGCAACGCCTGGTCACGGGTGAGCTTTTATAGTCGCCGCTGATTTTGTTGTTCGTTCATGATGTTCACGCGCGTGAGCAACAAGTCACTGACCCGACTAACTCGTTCGGACAACGAGTCTAGGCGTTTGACAGTGGCATCAACCGTGGCCATGACATGCCCAAGACGCCTTTCAACGAACTCGCCCACCGTCTGAATACCCGAGACCGGTGTTTCGCGCAGCTCTCTGAGTCGCTGCAGCACAATGTCCTGATAAGCAGCCGTCGCAGAAAACCGATAGTCATGATCAGCGTTAACACGCTCAATGGTTGCCGCCAGTGATGCTAGGTCATGTGACCACAATTGACGCACCGGCTAGACAATGGCTAGCAAGCCGATACGCGCCGATGTGATGTTTTGCTGAGGACCTGTTTGTGGAACTGCTGAAGTAATACAGCATAAATCAACCTATCTAAATAATAGGTAAATGTTTTGAGTTTTCCATCCGATCGTCAGCTTGAATTGTTCATACAGCGGTGCGCAAAGGATTCCGCCACTGTGGTTTTACCAAGCATGCTCAACAACGTATGCGACAGAGACAGATCAACGATTCGATGGTGCTCGAGGCCTTAAGGATGGGTAGGTTCGGATTGCCATATGAACCTGACATGAAACACCCTGGCATCGTTTGTCGCATGCAACGCTTCGTGGCAGGACAGGAAGTAGCGGTCGTGTTGTACGTTGAGCATCCACAAACTGATAAAGTGAATACTGATAGCCAGCTTTAAGTCACGTTGTTTTGTTGAAGCACGCTGCCATACGCCAGCCAGCTTGTAACGACACTACCAAATACCACTTCGCTCTCGTCTGTATATGACAGGGTCGTCTGTTGAACCGACTTCCTGTCTAAGCGGATTGGCCTACTCGATCCGAATAGACTTGAATGCCGGGACGTGCTCGTTTAATAGACGATCGATAGAGCGGGCGTTGGGTTGATAGATAAAGGGCCGGCGGGGGTAGAGTCGGTCGTTGACCCAATGCTCGGACCAACCTTCTGTGGTGTTGATACAAGCCACGGCGAAGTCGCCGTCAAATGTAGATGCGTATTGATTCAGTTGTTGGCAGCCAGTCAAAAAAATATCGATGTATGACTGCACCAATGGCAGCCGCTCAGACGGTGGTGCGCGATAGTCTGGCCGGTTGACGTATATCCAGTACTGTCCGTCCTCTGGTGCTTCGGAACCATCTAGCAGCTCGATTTGTTCGGCAGATACACCAAATCGACAGTAACTCGATTCTCGCTTATCCGTTGCGGTGATGTCGCCTGGCTCAAGAACCTGATAGACCGCAGCAGCGATTTCGGCGCCCGCTTGGTCGATAACGCCCAAGTAAGTCGTGCTGAATCCCACGGAACTGCCTGATGCGTTAAAGGAGCGTTTGAATCCGCTAACAATCGCGGGAACCGCAGGGCCCGTGTTGGGTGTCGTACGGGTTCTGGATTTGTCTTCCATCAAACTGCCATAACCGATCGTGAATTGGGGCCGATCAAGGTCAACGTCGGGGTAGCAAGCTTGATTGGCCCAAACCGATACCGGGCATAGCAATAAAACAAAAAAAGAAACAAATGATTTCATGAGAGCGTTCCATATGGACAAGAGCGTTTGGAGGGCAAACCCACTCGGGGTTGATGCTAGCAAGTCATGAACCCAGCGCAACAGTCAAAATGACTGGCGCGTACGGCCCTCAGCACATCCTCAGCTTTTTTATGTTTGAATAAATGGCTAGTACGGTAAAGTGTTGTTGGTTTGCCGTCAAACAACGAACCAAACCGGATAATGAAGCATTGTTATCTAAAGGATCGTTGCCTAAAAATTCGTGAGGGTCACATGGTTACACCTGGTGACGATAGTCATTGTGAGGCGCAAAATGAAAAATGATGAGATTCCGTTAAGCGGTATTTGTGATTGCCACGTGCACGTTATAGGGCCTTTTGATGCTTACACGCTAACGCCGATTCGCAGTTACACGCCTCAACCCGCAACTGTCGATCACCTCATTGGCATGATGCAACGCTCACGGATCGATCGAACCGTGATTGTTCAGCCCAGCATATTTGGGACGGATAACGCCTGCTCACTAGACGCCGTGCCACGCCTAGAGCAGGCCGGTTTGCAGGGCAGGGTGGTCGCGGTTCTGGATGGTGAGGCAACGCCTCGTCAAATCGACGATTTGCATGCCCAGGGTGTGCGGGGATTGCGTGTCAACTTGCAAAGCTTAACAGGTTCGTCATTGGCTCAAGCCTTGCATCGGATCAACACAGCGAGTGCGATATGCGAGCGCAACGGCTGGCATGTGCAGTTGTTTGTCGATCGGCAAACCATCCATGCGGCGAAAGACGTGCTTCAGGCTTTGCCGGTTCCCGTTGTGTTTGACCACTTTGCAGGACTTGGTTTGGATGGCATTGTGGACGAGGCCACGCAGTCGGTTTTTGATTTGCTGGCTTCTGGTCAAGCTTGGATCAAACTCTCCGGCACGTATCGATTGGCCAATGACCCCTTCGATGAGCGTTTGGGACTGCTCGCCCAAACGCTCGCCAAAATCAATCCTGATCGGCTGGTGTGGGGCAGCGATTGGCCCCACACCCCCAAGCATCAAGGTCGTCCGTCGACCGACCCGCCCGTGAAACCTTACAGGTCGATAGACACGGTGCGCTTGCTTCAATTGGTCGACACGTGGTTTACCCCCGCCTTGCGCCAACGAATCCTCGTAGACAATCCAGACGTCCTGTACCAATTCACCGCGCTCCAAGGGGCGTGACTTCAATCCTTTGGAGGCTTGCCCAAGGGTTCGCCTGAACCCAACCTGTCGATTATCAGTTGATAGAGCTCTGGCCGCCGGTGTGCCGCGAGCTTGAAGACATTCTGCTTAAAAGTGTCGCCTAGGGCCAGGTCTGTCTGACAGAAAATCACCTCGTCGACCTCGGATTGGGCTTGAGCCCTGATTTCACTGGTGGGTGCCACGATGACCGAACCGCCAATCAAGTGAATGCCATCTTCTACGCCGGTGTTGGCGGTGGCAACGAAACAGATAAGAATCAAGTTTGAGAGCCCACCCGTTGATGCAATGGCACGTTTACCCCGTTGGGATGACACTTAAAATCAGACCGAGGTGGGCGTCATATGGGTTAGTCTGACGTGGTGTCGGGTTTTGTGATGATGAAGAGCCTAATCAGCAGCCCTGGTTGACCGCTAACCTAGGTCTATAAAGATGAGTCAAACAGATGAGTCAGGCGATGAATACAAACATTGAAATTGATGGAAAAACGCGTCTCTACGCCATCGTGGCAGATCCCATCGAGCAAGTGCAAACGCCGCAGTTATTGAATGCCTATATGCGTGAGCGCCAGTTCAATGGCGTGTTGGTGCCAATGCGCGTGCGTTCGGCCGACTTGGCCAATTGGTTTGAGTCTTTGCGCCACATTCAAAACTTTGCAGGATTTATTGCCACGGTGCCCCACAAGCAAACCATGGCCAAGCTTTGCGACGAGGTCTCTGATGCCGCGCGCTTGGTTGGTGCCGTCAATGTGGTGCGTCGTGAACCGAATGGACGCATGGTCGGTGAAATCTTGGATGGTAAAGGGTTTGTGGCGGGATTACATGCCAACGGGATTGCTCCTCAAGGTTTGCGTGTGCTGCTCCTCGGTGCGGGCGGTGCCGCCAACGCCATTGCTTTTGCGCTAGCTGAGGAGAAGCCGGCATTTTTGGGCGTACACAACCGCAGCGAAGACAAAGCGCGCCATCTGATTGAGCGATTGCACCAAGGGCACCCTGATCTCAAAGCCGAGCCTGTGAGCAACAACCCGACTGGCTATGATTTGATCGTTAACGCCACCTCTTTGGGAATGGCCGCGTCAGACCCCTTGCCGGTAGACACATCAGCGCTAATGCAGGGTCAAGTGGTTGCCGAAATCATCATGAAACCGGCGATGACGGCGTTGTTGAGTCAAGCGCAGTCCAAGGGTTGCAAGATTCACTTTGGCTTGCCCATGTTGCGTTCACAAGTGGCGCTCATGGCAAATTTCATGGGTATTTCTGAGTAAGCGGATTATGTTCGACTATGTCATTGTGGGCGGTGGAACAGCAGCTTGTGTCTTGGCAAATCGATTGTCTGCCGATGGGCGGACCAACGTTTTATTGTTAGAGGCGGGCGGCGAACCTCGCAGTCCCTGGATTCGCATACCCGCCGGGTTCAGCAAGCTACTTGTCAATCCCACTTATAACTGGCGGTTTGAATCCAAACCGGAAGACAACGTCCTAGGACGAAAAATTGCGATACCGCGGGGGCGCGGTTTGGGTGGATCAAGCCTGATTAACGGCATGATTTATGTCCACGGTCAACGCGGCGATTACGACGATTGGGCTAATCGTGGTGCGACCGGTTGGTCGGCAGGCACGGTGATGCCTTACTTCAAGAAGCTGGAGAACTACGTCTTTGCGACCGGCGCGCGTGGACAGCATGGTCCCATGCACGTCGATCAGGTCCGCCAGCGGGTGCCCATTGCTTCAGCGGTGATGGATGCTGCTGTACAGGCCGGCCATGCTGTCAACCCAGACTACAACGGTGCCGAGCAGGATGGTTTTGGTTATTACCAAGTCACTCAAAAAAATGGCCAGCGGTGGAGCACCCATGATGCTTATTTGAAGCCGGCCTTGGCTCGTCCGAATCTGCGTGTGGTGACACAGGCCTTTGTCGTCAAACTGGTGTTTGAAGGCAAGCAGTGCACCGGCGTGACTTACCTGAGGCAAGGGGAACGGATAACGGTACGTGCCAATCGCAGTGTTCTTTTGTGCGCTGGCGCTGTTCAGTCGCCACAGTTACTGGAAGCATCCGGCATCGGTGATCCGCAAAGGCTACAAGACCTTGGTATTCAGGTTGTGCATCCTAATGCGCAAGTCGGTGAAAACTATATCGATCATTACGCGACTCGGATGAACTGGCGGGTTAAAAACGCGAGTACCTTGAACGAAACCACGCGGGGCTGGCGCTTGTTGCGTTCGGTGCTTCAGTATGCATTCACTCGGCGCGGAATTTTGACACTGGGAACCGGCATGGTGCACGGATTTTTTCGATCGAGGCCTCAGGCGCTGACCCCTGATATCCAGTGCTTTTTTATGCATGCCAGTTACGCCAATGCGGCCGTGCGCGCTTTAGACACCAAGCCCGGCATGACCATGGGTGTCACGGGCTTGCGACCCACCTCTCGGGGCAGTATTCACATTGAAGCGGCTGATATCAAACACCCCCCGGCGATTCGTCCCAATTTCCTATCGACACCGGAAGACGTTCAGTGTTTGGTTGATGGCATGAAAATCGTCCGTGATTTGATGCGTCGGCCCGCTATTGCGCCTTACATTGATCATGAGATGAGCCCTGGTCCTGATGTTCAGTCAGACTCAGAGTGGCTGCATTTTGCCCGTGCCAATGGGCAAACCATTTATCACCCGATTGGTACTTGTCGCATGGGTAGTGACACCGATGCAGTGGTCGACCCTC
>CBFHKV010000035.1:0-3289 GCA_965656505.1 Burkholderiaceae bacterium
CCCATCGCCAGGCCGCTCACCCAAAGGGGTATTGACCGATAACAGCCGCAAGCCCAGACGCTCGCAACGCTCACGAACCAAATGCGCTTGCGTATCGTAAGGCCAGTGCAATTCAACCGCTTTAAAACCAGCGGCTGCAGCAGCCTCTAGCCGTTCAAGCAACGGCAAGTCCGACCACATAAATCCAAGATTTGCTGAAAACCGTAAAGTCATTTGCTGATCACCACACATCGTTTCGTCAGCGGTCTGTCGTCACTTCTCATACTGGTCTGAGCGACATCTGATTTTAATGATCGCTGCCACACGACACCGCAAGGTTGCAGTGTATCGGGTAAACGTGGCGTTGGGTAAACGCTTTGATTAGTGCTGTTCGCGGGCGTGGTTGATGGTGTAGCGCGGAATTTCTACGGTCAAGTCAGCTTCAGTGACCATGGCCTGGCAAGATAGGCGCGAGGTGGGTGCCAAACCCCATGCACGATCAAGGAGATCTTCTTCGGCGTCTGTGGCCTCTTCGAGCGCATCGAATCCTTGACGAACAACCACATGACAGGTGGTGCAAGCACAAGAAAGCTCGCAAGCGTGTTCGATCTCAATGTCATGATCTAGTAAAACCCGACAAATGGATTCGCCAACGGGCGCGTCTTCAATCACTTGACCTGCCGGGCACAAATCAGGGTGTGGTAGTA
This sequence comes from Burkholderiaceae bacterium, assembly GCA_965656505.1. GTDB lineage: Bacteria > Pseudomonadota > Gammaproteobacteria > Burkholderiales > Burkholderiaceae_B > Algicoccus. The sequence continues at coordinate 687 of CBFHKV010000035.1, forward strand.
CGGTAATTTTTGGCATGGTTGCTCTGGGTTATCTTCTGTAATGGGGATTAGATTTCGTCAAGTGTGCGACCCGTCAACGCTTGCCGGATACTGCGATCCATGCGTCTTGCCGCAAAGTCGTCAGTGCTTGCAGACAATGCTTTCACCGCTTGACGCAAAACGTCGATATCGGTGCCCTCTAACGCGGTCTGGGTCTGTGTCATTTGCGCCCGAATCGCACCGATCTCCTCAGGGCTTAGCAAAGACGCGTCTTGCTCGAGTGCTGCCGTAATAGACTCAAGTAGCTGTCCCGCTTCGACCTGTTCTTCACGCAACATGCGCCACTGGGCGTCTTGATCGGCCTGTGCAACACTGTCTTGCAACATGCCTGTGATTTGTTCGTCGGTTAAACCATGAGAAGGCTTAACAGTGACTTCGGCATGAACACCGCTTGATTGCTCCTGAGCGCTGACATTCAATAAACCGTCGGCATCGACCTGAAACGTCACACGGATTCGGGCAGCCCCAGCGACCATGGGTGGAATGCCTCGCAACTCAAATCTGGCCAGTGAGCGACACTCGCTGACCAAGTCGCGTTCACCTTGTACGACATGCACCGCCAATGCGGTTTGCCCGTCTCTGTAGGTTGTGAACTCCTGCGCTCGCGCCACGGGGATAGTGCTGTTGCGAGGCACGATGGTTTCCACCAAACCGCCCATGGTCTCCAGACCCAGCGAAAGCGGTGTGACATCTAACAGCAACCAGTCTTCTCCGGGGCGTCGATTACCTGCCAGTAGGTTGGCTTGCAAGGCAGCCCCAACCGCAACCACTTCATCGGGGTTGAGATTGATCAATGGCTCCTGCCCAAAAAAAGTACCCACCAAACGTTGAACCACTGGCATGCGAGTCGCCCCACCCACCATGACCACGCCATTGACTGACTCACTGGCCAGTTTGGCATCCTCGAAGGCGCGCTCGGCACACTGCAGCGTGCGTGCGATCAATGGTTCTGCCAATATTTCAAAGTCTGCTCGAGAAAGGGATATCTCAGACAAAGGACCCTCGACACCCGTCGATACTGTGGCCGTTACCTCGTCAGACAGCCGCTCTCTCAAACGCCTGGCCGCCATCAAGAGATGACGCTGTTGCTGCGGTGAGCCACTGAGATCGATGCCTTGTGATTGGCAAATATGTTGCACGATCACTTCATCAAAATCATCACCACCTAGCGCGGTGTCACCACCCGTGGCAATGACTTCGAACACACCCTGCGTCAAGCGCAGCAGGGAGAGATCAAATGTACCGCCACCAAGGTCGTAAACCGCGTAGACCCCTTCGGACCCATTGTCCAAACCATAGGCAATGGCTGCGGCGGTGGGTTCGTTTAACAAACGCAAGACGTTCAAACCCGCGAGGCGCGCCGCGTCCCGCGTGGCTTGTCTTTGCGCATCATCAAAATAGGCCGGCACCGTGATCACGGCACCCACAAGATCGTCGCCCAAGGTCGCTTGTGCGCGTTCTCTCAGAGCCCTTAAGATTTGAGCGGATACTTTCACGGGTGAGACCGTCGCGTTTTCTGTGACGATCGCCACACTATTGCCCATGGCTTCAAACGCGTAGGGCATACCCGTTTGGGCAGCGTCGGCTTGTGACTTTCCCATCAACCGCTTGACCGAGACCAACGTATCCATGGGGTTGGACTCTTGATAGGCCAAGGCAGCACGCCCCACCAAAACGTCGTCTTGCGCTCTGAAATAAACAGCCGAGGGCAGTAAAGGCTCGCCTTGCTCATCGGGCAGTACTTCGGCCACGCTGTGCCTAACGGCCGCGACAAGCGAATGGGTGGTCCCCAGATCAATGCCGACGGCGATCTTACGCTGATGGGGCACCGGACTTGCATCCGGTTCCGAAATCTGTAGCAATGCCATGTGTTTTATTCCGTTGACGCCAACGCGCGTTTGACAGTCTGTATCTCTTGCAAAAATTTTTCGATGAACATCCACTCATGCAGACGCTCGACCGCATCTGACCATTTTTTTTGTTCGAAAAGAGCCGATATTTGATCGATGCGACCCTGGCGGTCCGCCAACACTTGCTCGGTAAACGCAGACAGCGCTTGCAAGTTGCGGCTCGACTCCACCGCTTCTAACTGCTCACGCCAAGCCATTTGCTGCTCCAGGAAGGCTATATCGACGGCGTGGCCTGAACCCTCGCCGACCAACTGGCCCGCTTGCTCACAAAGGTATTTAGCCCGTTGCAAAGGGTCACGCAAGACACGATAAGCCTCGTTCAAACGCGCACTCCATTGCATGGCCACACGCTTTTCTGCCGGTCCAGCGCTGGCATAGCGATCCGGGTGGACTTGAGCCGCCCGGATCTTCCATTGCGCTTCAAGCGTCTTTAGATCGATATCGAAGCCAGGTGCCAAACCAAACAGTTCGAAGTGGTTATCTTGCGTCAAATCATCAAACCGTAAACGATTCGCCGCACCCACAAGTGGCTTTCTCGTTAGGATTACTGAACTTAAATCCTTCGTTCAAACCTTCGCGTGCATAGTCAAGCTGCGTGCCTTCAAGATAAGCCAAGCTTTTAGGGTCAATAAAGACCTTCACACCGTGGCTCTC
>CBFHKV010000036.1:0-2972 GCA_965656505.1 Burkholderiaceae bacterium
AGAGTGGCTTGCACGGCCAATTGTGGATCGGCCAGAAAACCTTGGTTGGCGATCTGGCTTCTGATGCCCAAGATCTCGCTGACCGACTTGCCGCATCCAGCGTGACGCTGTTTTGTGATGACGTCAAAGTTCATGAGGGCCAAGGCGGCAACGTGCTGGACAGCCCTTTGCATGCGTTATTTCATGTCTGTCAGGTGTTAGCCGCCTGCCCTGGTGCGCCAGCACTAGGTGCGGGCGATGTCATCACGACGGGCACATGGACCGATGCCCCACCGATCAAGACCGGCCAAACGTGGCGCGCCGTGTTTGACTTCACGCCTACGCAAATCAGCCTGGCTATCAAGTAATCGGTCAGTGGGGTTTGTTCTGTGCGGCTACCTCGCATCAATGCATCGGGCTAGCTCATCGCGGTACTGCTGCTGAACACGACTCACTGTTTGAAACCCCTCAGCCCTCCAGCACTTCGACTGCCCACGTCAGTTGATAATCCACGCCGCGAAGAGCGCGGATCGAATCTGCCTCCCCCTCAAAACACGACAACAGTTTTTTACGTCGTCGGCTCAGCAGGTTTTCTAGGGCACGCTTGAATAGTGAGCAGTACCAAAATAAGACAATTAGGATGATGCTTTATCTATCCAAGCTTGCACAGCACTTGCGTAAGCTTTGAAATCACCTAGACGCTCGGTCACGATGCTATAGGCAACAGCCCAGTGGATATTCTCATCGTTGTGGACTGCAATGTTACGAAATCCTACTGCTTTTCTTAGACGAAACGCTAAGTCTGAGTCCAAAACGCCGAGCTTTTCCATCCCCAAAAAACTGTCCCCCATGGTTTGTGGCGCTAGGGCCTGATTGGAAATAAGCAGATGTGAGATTATGTCAACCGTTAATTGAACCGTCCTTGAAAGGTTAAGCGTGGCAATATCTTGTGCGTCGATATCTTGCTCAAGCTGCTCGAGCGTTGGCGGGCACACGGTTTTCAATCGCTATATATGCGTTGTACACATCTAGAAAATGAGGCCAGTTTTTGAGTAATTATTTCGACATCCACGCGTCTTGTTGTCCTTTTAAGATTCGGTTGCGCAAAGGGAGGAAATCTGCTCGGTCAATCAGGTTTTGGTAGACCCGATTAGCCATCTGCGAGTCTGACCCGCAGATGCGTAATCCGTGTTTCAGTATTTGGTTAAGTATGGGTAGACCTGCTGATTTAAGATCGATTAGATCGACAGGTCTGCCCAACGCGAGTGCCAACGCATCTATTAACTCAATTCGCTGATCAGCATCCAATGGTTTTGGGCTCAGCACACCTACATCAACATCGCTGTCTGGTCTTTGAGCCCCTTTGGCCATTGAGCCGAAAAGGATGGCAAGATCAATATAGGGGAATGCACTCAACGCAGCTTTAGTCGATTCTAGGGTCTGTGCGACCTTAGAATCGTAAATGTTTTATCTTTTAGTGGGACGCGCTGTTTAATTGGCTGGCGTGGTGAGTGTGTCCGAATGTCTAGTCTGCATTATCTCATGTCCGCTTCAGCCTTTTAACTCACTTTAGCCGCAAGATATGGGTGACCCAGACGTCACAGGGCCAAGGCCTTTGAGGGTCTTATGAAGTGGTGCTAGAACCCGAACCTCATGCTGATTTGTCCATGAACGCCACGATACTGGCCGTCAAGTGGGCCACTGGGAGGGCGACACCGTGATAGATGCGGGTCACAAGCAAGCGATAGTGACGCTCGTTGAGCGCAAAAGCGGGTTTGCCGTTCTCGCACACGTTACTCGCAAAACTGGCGACTTGGTTAGCCAGGCCATCATCACAAGCCTGACCCCTTTGGCGCAGCGCGTCAGAACAGTAACTTATGACAATGGAAAAGAGTTTGCGGATCATGCTGCTGTGGATGAGGCGTTGAAATCGACGGCTTACTTTGCTGACCCGTATGCCAGTTGGCAACGCGGATCAAATGAAAACTTCAACGGCTTACTGCGCCAGTACATTCCCAAAAAAGACCCTTGTCGTCCGTGACCACGGTTGAACTTAAAATGATCCAAGATCTTATTAATCACCGACTACGAAAACGATTAGGATTTAAAACGCCGCACGAAGTGTTTCACCAGTCTTTAAAACGTGTTGCACTTCGTACTTGAATCTAAGGATTTTTTCCCTTCCAAACCCTTCGAAAAAAAAGTAAAACTTGGTTTCAATGTTTATCGGGTGTTGAAATTGACACTTTTGAAATCATTCTTTTCAGCAACTTGCCATAGCGTATCGTCAAAAGTCATTTCAACTTTATGACTAGCGTTAACAATCCACAGAACGACCGCTTGGTGTCTTTGCGAGGGCACAGGCCTGACTAAAACCATTGCCTTGACATCTCTTTCGAAAGAGATGAGGACAACTTCTTAAATGATTGTCGAACAGGATAGGAATGGGGGCTAGTCAACCCTCATCGAGACTCACATTATTTGGGTATATATTGAGCGCGCACAACGATGGATAACTGTTGTGAGTCATTCGCCAGACCGACCCAAAAGGCGCTGTGGCAGCGGGTTTTAGTGATTTAGGCAAATTCGTAAGGCAAAACATGCGTTGTCACACCTGCCGTCGACCGATAACCTCGGGGGGGGGCTGACCCTGTGCTCAGGAAACGGCTGCAAAAGGCAGAAGCGTCAAGCCTGCACACCAGAGGCGGTTCGTTGCGCTTGATCCAGCCCTAACAGGGGCGTGAGCTGTCCTGCCAATTGATCAACGGTTGGTTCAATGGCCGTGCCACGGGCTAAGCGTTGAAGTTCAGCCATTGCCACACCCAAGTTGCGCTCTTTCACGTGGCCAAATCCACGGATTTTGCCGAAGGCACTGACCACCTCAGTGGCCCAGGGCAACTGCTCCTCACGCAACCCATCCATCATCTGCTCGATTAGACCCGGATACGCCTGCGCCAAGGCCCGTTCGACTTTGCGCTCGGGGTTATAGCCAA
>CBFHKV010000037.1:0-2623 GCA_965656505.1 Burkholderiaceae bacterium
TGATGACAACTCACGCAGTCTAACCAACATTTTAGGCTGTCGCACCCCTAAACCCCGATCGCCAATAGGTTGATGCCATGACGCAACGTCCAAACGCCAACACAGACCAAACGCCCACAAGTCAATCCGAGCCCGCCAGTGCCGCAAGATCAGACATGCGGCTGGTTTGGGTTGATATGGAAATGACCGGTCTAGACCCGGAAAAGGAGCGGATCATCGAAATCGCTGCCGTGGTGACAGAACCGGATCTGACGATTGTGGCCGAAGCGCCTGTGCTGGTGGTCCACCAATCGGACGAATTGTTGGCTGCCATGGACAAATGGAATCAATCAACCCACACCAAAAGTGGCCTTATCGAGAAGGTGAAAGCGTCAACCCTGAGTGAGGCAGACGCTCAAGCCCAAATGATTGCGTTTCTCTCGCAGTACGTGCCGCCGGGGAAATCACCTCTGTGCGGCAACACGGTCAGCCAAGACCGTCGTTTCATGTACCGTTATATGCCTGAGTTAGAAACCTATTTTCATTATCGGACCATTGATGTGAGCACCATCAAGGAGTTGGCCCGCCGTTGGCAACCGGCGCTATTAAAAGGGTTCGTCAAACACAGCAAACACGAAGCCTTGGCCGATATTCACGAGTCTATCGAGGAACTGCGCTACTACCGCGAGCACTTTATCAAAGTCTAGGCCACGAGCACTCAGTTTTGGCGCAGGTTAAGACCGCGCCTGTGACTCCCGTCGTGCCAAGCGTCTGGCGCGCCGCCTCGGTTTGTGTCTCACAATATAGTGATACCAGCAGAACAAGAGGATTGATGAGGAGCCGAGACCAACGGCGGCCATGAGCCACATTGTGCCGGCACCAGCCGGCGCATCCGCCAAAATCCACTGTCGTAGCGGTTCTAGATAGCCTTTGCCCGGACCAAAACCCAGGTACCAACCGCCACCGAGTCCAATCACCGATAGGGTGACTGTCTGCATGATCAGCGGCACCATGGCGATTTTGTGTGCACGCAACAGATAGACGTTGGCGCAGTGCATGGCATCGATGACGTGAAACCAAGGCAAGATAACCAGAAGCGATAGGGCAATGGCGGCCACCGCCGGATCGCTGGTGTAGACCGATACTATCTCTTCCCTGAAAAAATACAACACCAAGGCGGTCATTAGCGCGCCCGCCATTGCGACACCGATACCCGTCATCCCAGTGCAGTGTGCTAATTCGGAATCACCAGCGCCTAGGGCTTGTGCGGTTTGGGATGCTGTCGATATCCCAATCGCCAATGGCATCATGAAGCAGAACGCGGCCAAGTTCGATGTGATTTGATGGCTGCCAATGACCGTGGTGCCTTCTTGGGCGATGAATAGCGCCATGAACGTAAAGGCTGCGACTTCGACCACATAAGAGGCACCCATTGGCAAACCAAGCCTCAGTATTTCAGTGATGCCGCGCAGGTTGGGGCGGCGCCAGCGAAGATTAAATTGCTTGTAGTAGGGTTGACGCAAAATCCACCAAGTGGCAATACCGAGGCTTAACCAAAACACCAGTGTGGAGGCGATTCCAGCGCCCACCACGCCGAGCTCGGGCGCACCGAGATTCCCGAAGATCAAGATCCAATTGAGCAGCGCCTTGACCAAGATACCTACCAGATTGATCATCATGATCATCTTGGGCCTAGAGACCGCGTTGGCTAAGGAATAAATCGCGCGATACATCAAGGCCGCGGGAAGGCCGAAAGACAACGCCAAGAGATAGTTGCCCAAGCTCTCTCGCACGCCTGGATCAACCGGTCCTGAGAGCGATAACCAAACATCAGGAAAGCTCAGGACAAAACCACCAAACACCGACAAAATCAAAGAAACCCAGAGTCCTTGGCTGAATGACTCACTGATCTCGCCGTAGCGTTTACCGCCGAAAGATTGTGCTTGTATGGGAATCAAGGCGTGCATGACACCCATTAACCCAATAAAGACCGTGATGTAGATCGCAATGCCCAAGGCGAGTGCGGCTAAGTCTGTGGGACTGGCGTGACCGGCCATTGCCGTGTCTAAGACACCGAAGGAGATGCTGGCCCATTGGCTGACCAGAATAGGCCAGCTTTGTTTGAGAATACCTTTAAGTGGATGGCCTCCCGGCCGCGCAGCAGATGTTGTTGCCGTCTTTGTCATTGGGCGGGCACGATTTCAAGGATCCGATAGCGATCAAAGCGATCAGCGCCACGAGAGCCCGTCCATAACGTACGCGCATTGGTGTCAAAGCCCGCTTGCCTTAAGCGCAGACGCTCGGCGGTGGTTTGCTGCAGTATCAACGAGCATTCAGGGTTGCGCGTGACCTTAATGCCGTCAAAAACGTACAGTGAGGCTTGGGCGCCAAGTGAGAGTTGTGTGGACTGTAGGCAGGGGATGCTTCCTGTGGTTCGTTGTTGTTGTTCAAGAACGGCTTGTATATCTGCCGACATCGGTCGGTAACTGCGCACATAATCCACAGTGGGTAACCACAGCAGTACCAACAAAATCCAAGTGCTTGTTAAGCCTGCGGCACAAAGTAGTGCGCCACGCCACGCCATCTTTGGATGCAGACGTAATCGCCACATCACAAAGCCGATCCATACGAGCGTGATCACCAG
>CBFHKV010000038.1:0-2007 GCA_965656505.1 Burkholderiaceae bacterium
TAGGCGGGTGGTTGTCGTGGTGTGCTTGCCAGCATTAAGGGCGACCGAATGCGCCTGCGTTAAAGCCTGTGCTTCAGGCACAAGCGCGTTCAGGATGGTTGATTTGCCCATGGCGCTTTGGCCTAACAACAAACTCGTCTTGTTGTTCAGAACAGGCAATAACCGCTTGTTAAGGGACACCGGATCCTTGGCTTGAAGCTCAATCACTGGTACGCCAAGTGCCACATAGGGCAGAAGCCGCTCACGGGCATGTTCAAGTCCCGCGACCAAGTCAACTTTGTTGAGCACAATGACTGGCGTCACGTCCGCTGCCCATGCGCCGGCCAAGGCACGCCCCAAAAGGTCATCAGAAAACGGTGGTTCGCCAGCCACGACGATCAACAGCTGGTCGACATTGGCGGCGAATTGTTTGGTGCGCCACTCATCTGAACGGTAAAGTAAATTTTTTCTTGGATGGACGGCGAGTAAAAAGCCCTCCGTTTCTCCATCAAGGGCGACGTCGACAATGTCGCCAACCGCCGCCTCATTGCGTTTGCCTTTGGGGTAGCAACGCCGTATCTCGCCTGATTCGAGCTCGACAATGTAATGCCGGCCATGTGCACCGATAACGCGGGCGCTAGTCGTCGGTTCGCTCATGCGCTCACTAGCTGACTGATGCGAATGCTTGCGGGTGGGTGGCTGTCATAAAAAGCCGAATGCAGCGGATCGGGTGTCAAAGTCGCGGCGTTGTCATCGAATAATTTGACCAAGGCAGACACGAGTTGTGAGGCTTCACTTTGTTCAGCGGCAAATCGGTCGGCTTCGAACTCATCCTTACGGGACAGCCAGCTCATTAGAGGGGTTAAAGCGAAGGTAAAGACAGGCACCACCAGAAAAAATAGCAACAGCGCCATGGCGTCGTTACTGGCCAAAGCGTGTGGGGTAACGCCTAGTCCTTCGTAAAACCAAGTTTGATTAGACAGGTAGCCCAAAACAGCAAACATGATCAGTGAGGCAACAAATGAAACGACCAAGCGTTTGATGATGTGCTTGTGTTTGAAATGACCAAGCTCGTGAGCCAGTACCGCCTCGATTTCCTCGGGGGACAGTTTAGACAGCAAGGTATCGAAAAAAACAATCCGTCTGGATTTCCCAAAACCCGTGAAATAGGCGTTGCCGTGAGCCGAGCGTTTAGAACCATCCATCACGAACAGACCCTGAATGGCAAAGTCACAGCGTTTGGCTAGCGCCTGAATACGATCTTTCAGGTTGGCATCGGTCAGGGGTGTGAATTTGTTGAAAAGCGGTGCAATCCAAGTTGGGAATATAAACATGATCAAGAGGTTAAAACCTGCCCAACTTGCCCATGCCCAGACCCACCAGTAATCACCAGCGGTCTTCATTAACCACAGAATGAGTAGCAGCAGTGGCAGACCTAAAACACTCGCCACCAACAGTCCTTTAAAGCTGTCCGCTAGAAACAGACGCCATGTCATGCGGTTAAAACCGAATTTGGCTTCTAACTTGAACTGACGATAAAGCGTAAAGGGCAATTGCATAGCCGATAGAAACGCAACCACAATGACCACTAGCGCCACCTGGCGCCACAAGTCATCAGTTATCGAGCCGATAAGAAGGGCATCCAACCAAGCCAAACCGCCGCCAACGGTGAGCCCTAGCAAAATGGCGACATCGATAAGCCCTTGCGTTATCCTCAACTCGGTACGTTGCACGGTGTAATCGGCTGCACGCTGATGGCTAGATAACCGGATTTTTTCTGAAAAGGCAGCGGGGACCCGATCCCGGTGCTGGGTCACATGCGCAATTTGGCGCCGGGCTAACCAAAAGCGTACGGTCGCACCTGCCAACAAAAAGGCGACAAACAGTACTGTCAGGGTCAGGGCGTCCATATGCGAAAATACGTCCAATTCAAAAATGTGCCATGTCATGTTGATGACAACTCACGCAGTCTAACCAACATTTTAGGCTGTCGCACCCCTAAACCCCGATCGCCAATAGGTTGATGCC
>CBFHKV010000039.1:0-1531 GCA_965656505.1 Burkholderiaceae bacterium
ACTGGCAGAAGTCCAATGAAGCGGCAAAGGCTGCAGAAGAGCAACGGTGGGCGAGCATGACGCCTGAAGAAAAAGAACTCGAATTGGATAAGCTTGGGGCATACCGCTACGGCATGTTTTAAAAGCCATTGGGGGCACTTTGAGAGGTATTTCAAATCCCTATCGATGCGATTAGACGATACCGTCGCATACCGGCGGCACTTTTATTGGAATGCTTCATGAACGTTGCCAAACCAATCGCTGTACTCGCTGTCATGGCGCTAGGCACAGTCGCCCACTCAGCTGTCGCGCAATCTGCATTCACTGGATTCTACGGTCAAGTTTCAACGGGCTATGAGCATACCCGTGAAGAGTCCTTTGGAATGGTCGGTACCAACACCGGTGGCACGCCCGGAAATAGCGTAGACGCCTCGTTCAATTCAGACAGCATGCCATTGGTTATCGGTCTTGGTTACACCTTTGAAATTAGTGATCGTTACAAGCTCGGTGTTGGTATTGATTACTCCGCACTGCCGCAAGAGACCAGTGTCGCTGGTATTTCAGACGCAGACTCGGATAATGGGCAGGTGTTTGATTATCACTTAACAATTTCAAATCGAATAAATCTGTTTTTGTCACCAGGCTACGCCATCGACGACACAAAACTGGCCTATCTTAAATTGGGCTACTCCAGTCAACAGCTTCAGTACGCCCAGAACAACTGTTGCTCAGCGCCTTCGAACAAAAACCGTGTTGATGGTTATTTGATTGGATTGGGATACAAGCAGATGATTTCAGCAGGTACTTTCAATGGACTTTACGCGTTTGTGGAAGCCAACTACCAAGCCTATTCACAAGCTGACCTTTACGCCACCTACACCGATGGCGTCGGTGGCAGAACAACGGCCACACCCACTTCAAGTGCCTACAACGTTTTGGTGGGTTTGGGCTACAAGTTTTAAGTTTGCAGACCACCTACTTCAATGCCGAACCACTAGTAAAACCAGAGGATTATTGGATGTTTCTAACAAATAAGTTTTTAATCTCAAGCTGCTTTGTGCTTGGGTGTTCCATTGCACAAGCAAGTCCCGAAGATATCGTCGGTACTTGGAAAGGTGCATCCAACGTCACCGTGGTGGGCGGCGAAAGTGACTCGCCACAGAACAGGACAGTGAAGCCAGTTTCATCAAAGCAGACTTCACCCTCATCATTGAAAAGGCTGAGGGTCAAAATTTTGCAGGTACTGTTAAGGCAATAAAACACGAGGAACCTCTTGTGGGTACTTTTCGGGCAAACATGAAAACCGGCGTCATGGCTGACTACGATGGAACGTATGATTTCGAGATGCTCGGGCCGGATCGCATGGAGTCGTGCTACGTACACCCGATAAGTTTCACGGACAAACACACCGTGGCCGCATGTGGTGTCTTGGTTACACATGGAGAGTAACCAGGTAATTTTTAGGGGAAAGAATGAAGACAGAAAAATTCAAAACAGGCGATGTGATTCTCCGGCAAGGCGAAGAAGGCAACAGCGCGTTTCTGATCACAAC
>CBFHKV010000040.1:0-1223 GCA_965656505.1 Burkholderiaceae bacterium
GTCACTTTGGTTGATCGGAAACCAATATGCTCGACAGTACCCTGCACCACACCGTCCACCATAATCCAGTCACCGACCTTGAAGCGCTTTTCAATCAAAACGCACAAGCCCCCAATCAAGTTTCTGAACAAATCTTGAGCGCCTAAAGCAACGGCAACGCCGAATAAGCCCAAACCGGCCAGAATGGGGCCCACTTGTATACCCCACAATTGCAAAACGGTCGCGACACCCAAAAACACAACGCCCCAACGGATGCCCGTAATCAGCCAACCGAGCATTTCGGCGGTCAAGACGCCCTCGAGACGATGCAACCTGCCGCTTAGCGGCTTGATCATGTTGTAGAACGCCCAAAAGATCGCCGCCGTGACCACGGTTCGCACGATATTGTCAGATAAGGTTTCTAGCTCGCCCTCTAAATCGATCGATTGAAAGGCAAAAAACAAACCGAGCGCGGTAAATAACAACTGCAACGGCGACGACAAAGCGCTGCTCAACTGATCGTCAAAAGTGTTTTCTGTTTTAGACGTCCAACGCTCGATAAGGGTAAGGACAAACCTTCGAAAGAGTCCACGAAACACGAAAAAAACCAAAAAGATCAGGAGTGCTGTCAATATCTCGGTCAAAGAGTGGCCCATGGCCCCTGTATTCCAGACGCTCTTGACTACCACCCAAAAATTTTCGAAAGTGCTTTTCAGTTCATCCATGACGTAATTTTTGATCCTAGATCGTGTGCTGACGCGTCTTACAGTGTAACCAAGCGTGGTAAACCGTGCTGTGCTCAAAAGAAGACTAACAAAAGATCACAAACAAAACGTCAAAGACCAAAGCGTCAATCCTTGAGCGCAAGCCCGGACCTTGAGCCTGGGGCGTTACTTACGATTTACTTGCTCGCGCAGCAAACGCAGCTCTTGCTCAATCGCTTTTAACTGTTGCGCCAGAGCGTGATCCTTCTCGTCGTCCATCGCTTGTTTCTGAGCGACTTCTTCTGCATGGTCTTGGTCAGAGAAGGTTTGCATGGCGTTGACGATGATCGCAATAAACAAATTGAGAATGGTGAAAGTCGCGATCAAAATAAAGGGCACAAAAAAGAGCCAGGCGTAGGGAAATGTTTCCATGACCGGCCTAGCAATACCCATTGACCAACTCTCTAGCGTCATGACTTGAAACAGCGTGTAGAGCGACAGACCAATCGTGCCGAACCAGGCTGGGAATGTCTGACCAAA